>HF991817.1:97430-166117 GCA_000431535.1 Clostridium sp. CAG:678 | reverse complement strand
ATCTATTGTTGTCAGTTAATTTTAAGGTACTGCTTTTAAAGCGGTGCAGTTCCTCTGCATGCTTACCAAGACTCCTTGCCCCAGTCGAAATCCTTTCATCCCCGTATTTATCTTTGCTCTTTCATGGCGCGTTCAATTGCGCGCTGCGCATCTTTTTTAGCGGCGGTTTCACGCTTATCGTGAAGTTTTTTACCTTTACAAAGCCCGATCTGCAGTTTTGCCCTGCCGTTTTTAATATAGAGCTCCAGCGGCACGATGCTGAGACCCTGCTGCTGGCTTTGCTGAAACAGGCGCAAAATCTCCCTTTTATGGAGCAAAAGACGCTTACGGCGCATAGGATCCCTGTTAAATCTATTTCCCTGCTCATAGGGCGAAATATGCATCCCCAGAGCAAACATTTCCCCATTATCCACGCCGCAATAGGAATCTTTCAGATTTACCCTGCCGCGGCGGATGGATTTGATCTCCGTGCCGTAAAGCTCTATGCCCGCCTCATACGTATCCAAAACAAAATAGTCGTGATAGGCTTTTTTGTTTCTTGCTATAACCTGTATGGTATCTTTTTTTGGATCCAAAGCCTGTCACTCCTTTCATTTTAAAATGCGTCAGATCACGCTTCTGCCTTCCAGGGCGCGGGAAAGCGTTACCTCGTCCGCATATTCAAGATCCGCCCCGACGGGTACGCCATAAGCAAGGCGCGAAACGGTGATTCCCATCGGCTTTAAAAGGCGGCTGATATACATAGCCGTTGCCTCGCCCTCAACTGTGGGGTTCGTTGCCATGATAACTTCATCCACCGTGCCGTCGTTCAGGCGCGCAAGCAATTCTTTTATCTTGATCTGATCCGGACCGATATTATCCATAGGCGATATAGCGCCGTGCAGAACATGATAGGTACCGTTATACTCGTGCGTGCGCTCTATTGCGGCAACATCGCGCGGATCCTCCACCACGCAGATGATGCTTTTATCTCTTGTTTCACTCTTACAGATGGGGCAGAGTTCATCGTCTGCAAGATCGCAGCAGATTCTGCACTGCCTTATTTTTGTATGCGCGTCCGTTATAGCCTTTGCGAATCCGTTGGCCTCGTCCTTCGTTAATCCAAGAACATAAAACGCCATTCTCTGGGCGGTTTTATGACCGATTCCCGGCATACGTTCAAACTGATCGATCAGATTTTGCAAAGGCGCCAAATTATATGCCATATATTAACACCTGTTATTAAAGGCCGGGAATATTCAGGCCGCCGGTCACTGCGGACAGTTCTCTTTCCTCGTCCTCGTCTATTTTACGCATTGCCTCATTAAGAGCCGCCATCAGCATATCCTCCAGCATTTCCACATCATCCGGATCAACCACTTCAGGATTGATACCGATTGCCTTGATCTCATGCTTGCCGGAAACGGTTACTTCCACCATGCCGCCGCCGGAGGAAACAACATAATCCTTTTCCTCAAGTTCGGCTTTTTTCTTTTCAATATTTTCCTGCATCTGCTGCGCCTGCTTAAGCATCGCCTGCATATTCTGCGGGCCGCCGCCCATACCCTTTGGAAGTCTTGCTTTCATAAGTTTCTCCTTATTTATTAATCATTAATATCTATATCCACGCTGCCCTTGGCTTTCAGGATCAGATCCTCCAGCGGGTCGCGTTTTTTACTTTCTTCTGTTTTATGCTTAAACAGACCGAGTTTATAATGAACGCCCGTTACATCATAAAGCGCCTGCTTAATGGTTTTGGAATGCGTGGGGATCCTAATAAATTCCCTGAGCGCGGGATTTTTACTGTCTATCAGGAAATACTCGCCGCGCGTATAGCCGGCAGAACCGCTCAGGACGCCGTAAAGCGCAATATCTTTTTTATAGATCTCCTCCATGAAATCCGCCCACTGCGAAAATTCCCTTTGCTCGGAAGAAAGCGCCGGCTGCCTTTGCGCCTGCCCTGCCGGAGGCTGCACGGCCTGTTGCTTTGCAACGGCATTTTCCTGCCGGTCAGGCACATCCTTTGCATTATCATGATCCGGCATATCCGCACCGGTCTGCACCGGATCCGAATCCTGAGGTGCAGAATCGTTTACGCGTTCCGCCGGTGCCTGCGGTATATTCTCTTCTTCTGCGGGCTGCGCGGCAACAGGCTGCGGCATTTCCTGCAAAGCGGGATCCCTGCGAACGGGCACGCCGTTCTTCAAAGTGTTTTCAAGCGCTGCGATCCTTTCCAGCACGGAATCCGAAGATTCATCCAACTTCGGTTCACAGAGTTTGATGAAACTCATTTCCATTTCGATTCTGGCATTCGCGCCGCCTTTGATCTTGACAAGCGTATCCTGAAACAGATCGAGCGCATGGATCACGGCAGGCAAAGAAAAGCGCGCGGCATTCTGCCGGATACGCTCATATTCATCATCCGTGCAGATAATCAGTTCCCTGCTTTTGCTCACCGTTTTAACGATCAGAAAATTGCGGAAATGGTTGATCATTTCCACACAAAGGCGCTCCATATCATAACTGTTTTGATGCAGTGCCGCTATAATATTCAGCGCATTGCCGCTGTTTTTATCCGCAACCGCACTCGAAAGCTCATAAAGCGATTCACGCCCTGCTATGCCGGCAACCTCGGAAACAAGTTTTTCACTGACTTCCTCATCCCGCCCGGCGCACTGATCCAAAATAGAAAGCGCGTCCCGCATACCGCCGTCCGCAATTCTTGCAATCAGAACAGCCGCTTCCGGCGTAAGAGAAATGTTTTCCATTCCGGCAACTTCTTCCAGGCGTTTTGCCATGGTTTCCGGCTGGATGCGTTTAAAATCAAACCGCTGGCAGCGGGAAAGGATCGTTGCGGGAAGTTTATGCACTTCCGTTGTGGCAAGGATGAAGATCACGTGTGCCGGCGGCTCTTCCAGCGTTTTGAGCAGTGCGTTGAACGCACCCTGGGAGAGCATATGTACCTCATCTATGATATAAACGCGGTATTTGCCGCGGGAGGGCGTATAATTTGCCTCCTCTCGCAGTTCGCGGATATTATCCACGCCGTTATTTGAGGCGGCGTCAATCTCCACAACATCGTAGATCGTGCCGTCATCCAGTCCGCGGCACATTTCACATTCGTTACACGGCTCGCCGTTCTGACTGTTTTCGCAGTTTACCGCTTTAGCCAGTATTTTGGCGCATGTGGTTTTGCCCGTGCCTCTTGATCCGGTAAAAAGATACGCGTGGGACACACGCCCCTCACGTATTTCATTGAGCAAGGTGGACGTTATATGATCCTGCCCGCACACATCGGCAAACACCTTGGGCCTGTACTTTCTGTAAAGCGCCTGATACATATAACACCATCCTTTCATCCATACAAAAAACACGGTTGCATTCTTAACGTAACGTACAGACTTGTCTGCGGCGCACAGAATAATCCACTTATTGCTGCTCGGTTCCCCGCCTGACAAGGTTCGTAGCATCCCGTCGCACAGGGCCCATACGCTACGCTAAAAATGCAACCGCTTTCTGTTGCATATATATTATATACTAAAACGATTCTGAAATCAACACTTTTTCTATCTCGGAAAAATATATATAATGCATATCATGATCTGAATACCATTTTGGCATGATTTCTTTATCAATAAAACTTTTTTCATCCAGATAAAGGCATGCCTCTTTTTTGCAGATCAGCACGATCTTTGCTTCTTTAAAATACGGTGCCTTTTCATCATAAACAGGCGTAAGACCCGTTTCTTTGATCTTATCACAATCGCGTCCGCTGTGCGAACCGCAGAAACTGAGCGCTTTTTTAAATTCCGGTTCAAAAAAGCAAAGTGAAAAATAATTTTCCTTATCTATCAGCGTTTTGGTATACCGGCTTTCCCGAACATAAACGGTTGCCGTATCTTTGCCCCAGAGTTCGCCGATTCCGCCCCAAGAAACCGTCATCGGATTACAGGAGCCTTTGTTTTCATCCGCGGCGGTCAGAAGTGCCCAGTCATCACGAATCAGTTTCACTGCATTTTCCTTAAGATCACAAATATTGATCTGTTTCAAAACGATCACCTCAACTAAGTATTATAGCAAGGAACGCAAAAATATGCAACAAACAGAAAGAAAACGGATCTACAAAACACTTAAGCAATGCTGCAGCGGAATGATATCATACCTGTTTTTATTTTTCAGCACCGCAACCGCCTTTTCATTTTCATAGGTATGGGTAACACAGATCGGAACGCCGGAAGAAATATTTTTATAAACGCTGTCCTTATTGCATCCAAAAAGATACAGGCTGTTTGCCGATTCCGGCTTGGCATATTTTGTTTTCCGCGCGGCAACAAGATATTTGGGCGCCGCAGTATACTGATATCTGCCTTTTAGAAAATCCGAATGCAGAGAACGCAGGGTATTCGCTTCGCCACGAAACAGGAACGGCGGATCCGGCAGATCAATTCTTGCACCGCCGCGTGAACGGAACTTTTTTACCTTTGCGCCGTAAACAAAACGATCCGGCTGCGCTCTGCCGCTTTGAATATCGCTTTCCAGGCGAAGCAGATCCTCCGCACTTTTAAACACGGAAGGATGATAATTCAGATCGTTTTCCATAAAATATACATGCCACTGATGATTTTTAAAGATAAAAAAGAGATATTTTTTCTTACCCTCAAAGCGAACATCGTAAAAATCGCCGGAGTGAAGACTTCTTGCCTTAGCCTCAAAATAAAAGCCGTCTTTGCTTTGCTTTTCCACGCAAAACAAGTAATCCTTTTCATTTTTAAAAATATTATGTTTCACCCAATCACCCCGCACAACGGATATTATAATGACCTGCCCTCAAAAAATTTGTAGTAATAAGAAATAATACAAAAGCATTTTATAAAAATGCAATTTAATATATTAAATTTAAATAATTAGAGAACAATTTGTTCCTCGCGTCAATAGTGTTGAAACAGCTGTCATATAATAATGAAAACAGGCAGAGGTGTTGGTTATGCTCATTAAAAGAATAAAAGACCTACGCGAGGATCATGATTTGACACAGATGAAAGTGGGCAAAAGCATTGGGATATCGCAAAGGCTATATTCCTACTACGAACGCGGCGAAAGAAGCGTTCCGCCCGAAATTCTGATTGCGCTTGCGGATTTTTACAAAACGAGCGTGGATTACATCTTGGGCAGGACGGATGATCCCTCTGAAATCAAATAGAACTGAAAAGAGATCCAATATACGTTTGAGGATCTCTTTTCTTTTGCCGGCACTGCTAGGGATTGCAATTTATTTTAGATCTGATATAATGAAAGCAAGTTCTATACAGAAAGAGTGGCGATGATTTGAAAAAAGTAATCAGCGCGGCGGCAGCAAGCATATTGATTTTTTGCCTCCTTACAGGCTGTGCGGCGGGTAAAAACGAACCTGCCATGATCAAGGCAGTTTCACCGGTTGAAGAAACGGTTGGCATACACACATTCAGCCAGCGTATGTTTCTCAACGGATCCGCATCCATGGTGGGCATTTACGCTTACGGCCAAAGCGAAAAAAGCAGGCCGAAACCTATTGCGTTTGAATGGGATTACAACGGCAAAGACGACGCACAGTTCACGCTTTCCATCAGCGAAAACGCGGATATGACAGATGCTATTTCCTATTCTACAAACGAAACAGAATACTCTGTGTACAATTTAAAGATCGGCACGGAATACTACTGGACGGTCAGCGACGGGGAGCAGGAAAGCGAAATTGCATCTTTTTCCACCGATTCCAGTGCGCCGAGAAATCTTTACATAGACGGTGTGACCAATGCAAGGGATCTTGGCGGCCGTGAGACGGAAAACGGAACCGTTACGAAACAGGGCATGATCTTCCGCACAGGGCGTTTGAATGAAAGCAATATTAATCATGTAAACATTGAGATCACGGAGAGCGGAAAACACGTGATGCTGGAGGAGCTTGGCATCAAAACCGAAATCGACGTGCGCCTCGTGGACGACAGTGAAAACGGCGGTATCACATACAGCCCGCTCGGAGAAAGCGTTGCCTACATAAGCATTCCGATGGAATGGGACGGCAATATGCTGGCGGATAACAAAGAACAGGTTGTAAAAGTTTTTTCCGTTCTTGCCAAGGAGGAAAATTACCCGCTTTTTATCCACTGCAATATAGGAACAGACCGCACCGGCATGCTTGCCTTTATGATCAACGCGCTGCTTGGCGTGCCTGAAGAAGAACTGCAAAAGGACTATGTTTTTTCTAACTTTGGAAACATCGGCGGAAAAAGGCCGGTAGAAAACCTGCTTGAATCGGATTATTACAATACGATCGTGCAGACCAAGGGCAGCACTTTAAGTGAAAAAACGTATAACTGCCTGGTGGACACAGGCGTTCCTGCAGAAGATCTGGACGCGCTGATCCGGATTATGACAGCAGGTTAAGGCGCATGGGATCGTGCGTCGAAACAACGCAGCATACTGTTCAATCAGCAGACAAAAAGGCTCCGGCTTGCGCAACACAAACCGGGGCCTTTTCCATTTAGGCATAAAACAAAAAAAGCGGCATGCTTACGCATGCCGCTTTGCTTTTGGATGGTACAATTATTTGAGTTCAACAGTTGCGCCTGTTTCCTCGATCTTAGCCTTGAGAGCCTCTGCGTCAGCAGTGGGAACAGCCTCTTTGATGGTCTTGGGAGCAGAGTCAACGATCTCTTTTGCCTCTTTCAGGCCGAGACCTGTTGCTTCCTTAACAGCCTTAACAACCTGAATCTTGTTCGGGCCAACATCTGTAAGAACAACATCAAATTCGGTCTTTTCTTCTGCTGCAGCGGCACCGCCGTCTGCAGGAGCGGCAACAGCAACTGCTGCGGCTGCGCTTACGCCGAATTCTTCCTCAACTGCGGATACGAGTTCTGAAAGTTCAAGAACAGTAAGAGTTTTAAGCTCTTCAACGATTTTCGTTACATTTTCTGATGCCATTTTCATTTCCTCCGAATTAAATTTTAGTGAAAAGTTAAAATGTGATTATTCTGCTTCGTTTGCTTCAGGAGCATCTGCTGCAGGCGCTTCCTCTGCTGCGGCCTCTGTTTCGGCAGCAGCCTCCTCGGTGTTTCCGCCCTCGCAGGCCTCAACGCCGCCCTTGTCAACAATTGCCTGAACCGCGCGCGCAAATGCAGCAATAGGTGCATTGAACACGTTGCAGACTGTTGCAAGAAGAACTTCTCTTGACGGAAGTTTTGCAAGTGCTTCGATCTTTGAAAGCTCGATCACTTCACCATCAAGATAGCCTGACTTTACATTAAAGAAATCATGAGCGTCAGCATATTTCTGAAGAATGCGGGCTGATGCTACATAATCCTCAGCGCTTGTTGCAATAGCGGTTGTGCCTTCAAGAACGGGATCCATTCCGGAAAGTCCGGCAGCATCCGCGGCTCTTTTAAGAATAGAGTTTTTAACAACGGTATACTCTATTCCCGCCTCGCGAAGCTCTTTACGCAGCTTAGTGTCATCTTCTACATTGATACCTTTGTAATCCACAACAACACCGGCTACTGAGCCCTTGATTCTTTCAGCCAACGCTTCAACCTGCGCTTTTTTCTTTTCAAGAACTACTGTGCTTGGCATGAATAAACTGTACCTCCTAAATTATTTGCCGCAAAAGCGGACTTTAAAGGCTGTTTACCAAACAAAAAGTGCATTCCGCAAAGACGGAATGCACAACATTTATCCATTTCATACAAAATGCGAAACGCACTGTATATCAACATAAATGCCCATTCCTCGGCAGGCGATAACAATCTATCTTACGCCTTGCGGCACCTGCTGTCTTTGGTTGAACAGCGAAAGTATTTTAACACAAGGACAGCGCCCTTGTCAATACCCAAAAGAAAATTATTCAGCAGCGGCAGTGCCAACCTTATTGGGGTTGATACGAATGCCGGGGCCCATCGTTGCAGCAACTGCACAGGATCTGATGTACTGACCTTTTGCAGCGGCGGGCTTCGCCTTAATGATCGCGTCAAGAAGCGCGTTGAAGTTTTCAAGCAGTTTCTCCTTGCCGAAAGAAGCCTTGCCGATCGGACAGTGAATAATATTGGATTTATCAAGACGGTATTCGATCTTACCGGCCTTAGCCTCTGCAACTGCCTTGGCAACATCTGTGGTTACCGTGCCTGCTTTCGGAGACGGCATAAGACCGCGGGGTCCGAGCACCTTACCTAAACGGCCGACAAATCCCATCATATCCGGGCTTGCGATGGCAACATCAAATTCCATCCAGCCGCTCTGGATCTTCTGAACAAGATCCGCATCGCCGACAACATCTGCACCGGCAGCCTCTGCAGCCTTTGCAAGATCGCCTTTTGCGAATACGGCAACTCTTACGTCTTTACCCGTTCCGTTCGGAAGAACTACGGCGCCGCGAACCTGCTGGTCTGCGTGACGTGAATCCACACCCAAACGAACATGCACTTCGATGGTTTCATCAAACTTTGCCTTTGCAGTCTGCACTGCAAGATCAAGCGCGTCTGCGCTTTCATATAATGTATTACGGTCTATCAGTTTAGCACCGTCAGAATATTTTTTTCCGTGTTTCATAATCAATTACCTCCAGTGGTTGATCGGATTTTTCCTCCCACAAGGGAATCAGTCTTCTACTACTATACCCATGCTGCGGGCTGTGCCTGCAACCATGCTCATTGCCGCTTCAAGGGAAGCCGCGTTAAGATCCGGCATTTTTGTTTCAGCAATCTGCTGGACCTGTGCTTTTGTGATTGTGGCAACCTTATCCTTATTGGGAACACCGGAAGCCTTTTCAATGCCGCATGCCTTTTTGATAAGAACTGCTGCGGGCGGTGTTTTCGTTACGAAAGTAAAAGAACGGTCATCATAAACCGTGATTACAACGGGAATGATAAGGCCGGCGTCATTCTTTGTTCTTTCGTTAAACTCCTTTGTGAACGCCGGGATATTCACACCGTGCTGACCAAGTGCAGGGCCAACCGGCGGCGCCGGAGTTGCTTTGCCTGCGGGGATCTGAAGTTTAATTAAACCTACTACCTTTTGAGCCATTATTTTTTCCTCCTAAAAATTGTGGTATGGCGGGGAAACGCTCCCCTCCCACGCGCCTTGCGGCGCATAATCAGCGGCACTGCCGCGAATTACCTTAATTAATGATCAGTCTTCTGCCTTTTCAAGCTGGTCAAGTTCAAATTCAACAGAGGTTTCCCTGCCAAACATGGAGATCAGCACACGAACGCTGTTGTTGGGCACATCCACGCTTTCAACAGTTCCGGAATAGCCCTCCAGCGGGCCGTCTATTACATTGACCATATCTCCGGCAGCATAATTGACCTTTACGCTTACCTTTTCTACGCCGAGTTTGCGCACTTCTTCTTCCGTAAGCGGAACAGGTTTGCTTTCCGGGCCTACAAAACCCGTGCAGCCCCTGATGTTTCTGACAACATACCAAGTATCGTCCGTCATAACCATTTTCACAAGAACGTAACCGGGAAAGATCTTTCTTTCCACTTCTTTCTTGGTGCCGTCATCCTTGATCTCTACAACCGTTTCGGTGGGAACAGAGACTTCCTGAATCAGATCGTGGAGATTTCTGTTTTCCACAACGGTCTCTATATTGCTTGCAACTTTATTTTCATATCCTGAAAAAGTATGGGCAACATACCATTTTGCTTCTTCCATTAAATGAGCCTCCGAAAATTGAATTCCGGCATTATTCAGCCGCCTGTGTTTCGGATGCAGCTGTGGTATCAGCCGAAGTATCGGTATCTGCCGCAGCGGTGGTATCCTCTACCGTTTCCGAAACAGAAGTTGAAGGTTCTGCAAGCTGCTTGGTTTCCCTAAGGCCGAGCGCCAGCAGTGAATCCACTGCATAGATCGCAACGCCTACGATGATAACAACAACAAGAACGATAAGCGAATTCCTTAACGTTTCTTTTGCCTTGGGCCAAACCACCTTTTTACGCTCTGCGTTTACGCTTTTGAAAAACTTGCCGGCGGATTTAAACGGATTCTTTTTCTTTGACTTTTTCTTTTCTGCCTTGGCGGAAGATTTTTTAGCGCTGTCAGCTTTTTCAGCCTTAACGTTTTTATTCTCCTCGGCATTTGAAGTCTTTTTATCAGCCATTTTAATCCTCCGTTACTTGGTTTCTCTGTGAAGCGTATGCTTTTTACAGAACGGGCAGTACTTATTCATTTCCAGTCTGTCCGGTGTGTTCTTTTTGTTTTTCATTGTGTTGTAATTGCGTTGTTTGCATTCAGTGCAAGCTAAAGTAACTTTAACTCTCATTTGAGCACCTCCGTTTTTCTTTCGATATTAAATCTCCCTCTTGCGGTAAGAACAGCGCCGCATTAAAAAAGGGCAAAAAAATTAACCCCTTTTTGAGGTATTGCTACTATACCACAACTTAAGGCAACAGTCAAGTACAAACGCAAAAAAAGTTTGCATTTATGATTAATTTAATATATTATATTTACGAACAAATAACAAGACACATATATACAGTGTATCGGAGCCGCTATGAACACAAGAGTAATCATTATAGGCGCGGGCGCATCAGGGCTTGCGTGCGCAATAAAATTAAAACAGAAAAGCAAAGATACAGAAGTTTATATTTTGGAGCGCCTTGAAAAGCCGGGCAAAAAGATACTTGCCACGGGAAACGGGCGGTGCAACATAACCAACACTGCCACAGAGCATTACGCGGAAGTGAAAAGTTTTTTTGAAAGCCTTGGTCTTATGCTGAAAGAACTTGAGGAAGGCAGAGTATATCCCTATTCCCTGAAAGCGGAAACGGTGCTGAGCGTTCTGCTTGACGCCTGTAAAAGGCTGGGTGTGGAGATCCTAACGGACTGCCGGGCGGAATCCATAACCAAAAGCGAAAGCGGATTTCTGATAAAAACCGCAAAAGGCGATTTCAAGGCGGACTTTGTTGTTGCGGCGGCGGGAGGAAAGGCGCAGAGCGCGCTTGGCTCGGACGGCAGCGGCTACGCTTTATTAAAGACGCTCGGGCACAGTATTACGCCGCTTTCTCCTGCCCTTGTGCAACTAACTTCATCAAGCAAATATCCGCGGACTTTAAAGGGCACGCGAACAAGGTGCGGCATCAAAATTCTTATAAACGGCAAAGAAACAGCGGCGGAATACGGCGAAGTGCTGTTTACAGATTACGGACTTTCCGGGATTGCGGTGATGAATGTTTCCGAAACCGTTTCCAAAGCGTTTGCCGGCGGAAAACAGCCGAAATGCCTTGCCGTGCTTGATCTGATCCCGGAACTGAGCGAAAGCGAAGTGCTGGCGCACATCCGCCGATTCGGCGATCTGAAAGGCATACTCGGCACAAAACTTTCCGCCATTACGGAGAAACAGGCAAACGGCAATGCGCAGATGCAGGCGCACACAGCCAAAAACTGGCAGTTGATCCTGACAGGCACAAAAGGCTTTGACTTTGCGCAGATCACAAGCGGCGGAATCCCCTTAAGCGAAGTGGAGCGCAGTTTTGAATCCAAAAAGGTGAAAGGACTTTATATTTGCGGTGAACTTCTGGACAGGCAGTTTGCGTGCGGCGGATTTAATCTGGATTTTGCCTGGCACAGCGGGCTGACAGCCGCAAACGATATAGCGAAAGTGTGTTTAAAATGATAAGAATTAACGAGATAAGGCTGGAACTGGATGACAGTGAAGAACTTTTAAAAGCCAAAGCGGCAAAAATTTTGAAAATAAATAAAAAATATATTAAAAACCTGGCAATATACAAAAAAAGCGTTGACGCGCGGAAAAAAGAAGATATCCATTTTTCTTACAGCGTGGACTGCGAGATCACGCTGGACGAAGAACAGATCGTATCCAAATGCAGATCAAACAAAGTTTCTCTTGTAAAGCCGTATCACTACGAAATGCCGGAAAACGGGCGTGTTTCCGAATTCCGCCCGGTCATTGTGGGATTCGGGCCGGCGGGGATGCTTGCCGGACTGATCCTTGCCGAAGCAGGGCTGCGCCCCATTATCTTTGAGCGCGGCAAAGCAATAGAGGCAAGGCAGAAAGACGTGGATAAATTTTGGAAAGACCGGGTGCTGAACGAGGAATCCAACGTACAGTTCGGCGAAGGCGGCGCCGGAACTTTTTCAGACGGAAAACTGACAACGGGAATCAAAAGCCCGTTTATACGCAAAGTGCTGCTGGAACTTTACGAAGCCGGCGCGCCGGAGGAGATCCTTTATTCCTCCAAGCCGCACATCGGCACGGACCGGCTTGCCATTGTTGTAAAAAATATTCGCAAAAAGATCGAATCCCTGGGCGGCGAAGTACGCTTGGAATGCCGGGTGGAAAAACTGATCGTTTACAACAAATTCATTCAGGGCATAACATACACGCACCATGGGGAAACCTTTGATATGGAGGCGGACAGCGTTATTATGGCAATCGGCCACAGCGCGAGAGATACGGTGGAAATGCTGTATAACCTTGGCATTGAGATCATACAAAAGCCGTTTTCCGTGGGCGCAAGAATAGAACATCCGCAAAGCCTGATCAACAAAGCGCAGTACGGAAAATTTGCAGGGCACCCCAAGCTCGGAGCGGCGGACTATAAACTTTCCTGCCACGGTCTGCACGAGCGCGGCGCATACACATTCTGCATGTGCCCCGGCGGCACCGTGGTTGCGGCGGCAAGCGAAAAAGGCGGCGTAATAGTAAACGGCATGAGTTCCCTTGCGCGTGACGGCAAAAACGCAAACAGCGCGCTTTTGGTTGGCATTGAACCAAAAGATTTTCCAAGCGATCATCCGCTTGCAGGGATCTATTACCAGAAAGAGATTGAGCACAAAGCGTTTTTGCTGGGCGGCAGCGATTACAGAGCGCCGGCACAGCTGGTTGGCGATTTTCTTGCCGGGAAAGAGAGCAGAAAGCTGGGAAACGTGGAACCCACCTGCCCCACGGGCGTTACGCTTACGGACATAAGGGAATGCCTGCCGCAGAAAGTAACGGCAACGATGCAAAGCGCCATTGTGGAAATGGATAAAAAACTGAACGGATTCAATCTGTATGACGCGGTATTGACCGCACCGGAAACCAGAAGTTCCAGCAGCGTCCGCATCCTGCGGGATGAATTCTGCCAGTGCAACGTGAGGGGTGTATATCCGTGCGGTGAGGGCGCGGGATACGCGGGCGGCATAGTTTCCGCCGCCGTTGACGGAATTAAATGCGCCCACGCCGTGCTGGAAGACATGCACTGATCAGTTTTAAAATGAGGTAAATTATGTTCCAATCTATTCTTTTTGATCTGGACGGCACGCTGACGGACGCCGCGCCGGGAATTACAAATTCCGTAAAATACGCGCTGTCAAAATTCGGCATAGATGAAACCGACGATAATAAACTCAGAAAATTTTTAGGGCCTCCGCTTATATCATCTTTTATGGAATTCTACGGATTTTCAAAAGAAAAGGCGCAAAAGGCGGTTGAATATTACAGGGAATATTTTGTGCCGCACGGCATATTTGAAAACGAAGTTTACAGCGGAATACCTAAATTACTGCAAAAACTGAAAGCAGACGGCAAAACGCTGATTATTGCCACCTCCAAACCGGAGACATTTGCCGTTCAGATTGCAGAACATTTTGAAATAGATTCCTATTTTGACCTGATTGCCGGTTCTAATTTGGACAACACCCGCAGCAAAAAAGCACAGGTCATTGAATACGCGCTTGAAACGCTTGGCATACTCGACCGTGCACATGCTGTGATGATCGGCGACCGGGAACACGATATAAAAGGCGCCAAGAAAACCGGATTAAGATCTATAGGCGTTCTTTACGGATACGCGTCCCCCGGAGAACTGGAAAACGCCGGCGCGGATTTTACGGCGAACAGCCCGGAAGAACTATACACGATTATAAGTAGTAATTAATCTATATAAAATAAAACATAAAATAAAAACGCCTGCGCAACCGTTCAGGCGTTTTTCTGTTATTTTACGTTATTTCTAATCATAATGGTGATTTTCCTCTATCTGAAGTTCAGACAGGATTTCTGAATACCGAAAAGACATCTCCTGCTTTTCAAAGCTGTTGCCGTTTGCCTTTTTCGCAGAGGACAAACGCCCGATAAAGCGTTTCAAGAATGATTTTGCGGAAGGTTTATTTCCGGTGTTTATGCCTTCCTCCCCGTTTTGAGCCGGATCCCGCGCATCACTGCCGAGCGGATCACCGAAAATGCCGCCGGATAAAAGAACACCCGAAAGGTATTGATAAAGAGATTGCTCATCCGTATCCTCAAAAGTATAATCCACAGCAACGGGCGTTTTAAACCATTTTTTGGAAAGGGCAATCAGCGCCTGCGCCGTGTTTTTAATTTTGATATTATCGCAAAGCGCTGTAAATCTTGCCATATCCATATTCGGGTAATAGCGCAAAAGCGCATCCACATCCATAATCATGCGCACACCGGCTCCCCCGTTTTTCAGATGGTAGGCAATATGGGTGATAATATAAAGCAGATGATAGATCGGCTTCAGCTTATAAGTGTGGCCGGTATTTTCACTTATATCCTCAAACGGGGTGGAATAGTAGATCTTACTTTGCACATTAATGCTTTCCAATTCCGTATGCAGGTCAAAAAGTTCACCGCCATAGGCAATCTGAGAAAAATACTGCTTTACAAAATCAATTCGGAAACCTGCGCTTTTTAGCGCTTCAATTGCATTTTCATATTCATGGGGGCGCACCACAACATCCGTATCCCCACTGGTTCGCAACTGAGGGGAGGGGTACAAAAAGCGCAGCACCGCGCCTTTTACAAGCAAATGATCGATTCCCGCCTGTGAAAGCGTTTCAATAAGGCGGGTCATTGCGCGCATTTTGATCTCATAATCCCGGTAAGAATCGGCAAGGCGATCTTCAAAAGCAGACAGCAGTTTGCCCTTGGGCCTGCTTCCGTGCGGGAGTTCTTTTATCTTGCCTGCAATTACAGCGGTAACGCCGTGGCGCTCGGCAAGGGCAAGGATCTCCGCCCACTTCGTTTCCTCGCTGCCGCGGGGCTTTTCTTTATTGAGCCAGCAGGAAAGCAGATAGATAAAATATTCTTTTGAACTCATTTTCAAAGCCCCCTTTCAAACGAATTGAATTATTAATTATTATAGCAGAAAAAAATAAAAATTCAATTGCATATGCACCGGTTTGCGCAATTATTAAGATTGTATTAAGATTGTATTAAAACTTAATCACCAAGTTGAAAAAAGGCGGTTTATATATTATGATGAAAATTGCATAACGGATTTACCGGTTTATGCAAAAAAAAGTAGATATCAGGGATCTTTATGGCAGATACACAAATTAATTTTGATATTTTTGAGGCGGAAAAACACCTTAATAACGAAAAAAACTCGGCGCCGCAAAACGGCGGTTTTGAGAAAGAAAACAAAATAGGAAAAAAGAAAAAACTGTGCCTGATTGCCGGAATCGCCGCGGCTATCCTGATTGCGGCCGTTGTTACGCTAACGGTGTACCCTTTGGTTTCCGTAAAACACAACCCGGAAAAATTTGTAAAGCGTTACGCCGAAGCCGTATCCGAACAGGACTGGGACAGCGCTTTTGAATTTTTACCCGCGTTTGATTCGCCCTACATCACCCGCGAGGCATTTTATGAATACATATCCGCGCATCCGGATGACATACCACTTGCCGGCGCTGAGGCAAAAAGCATTCTCATTGAGCCGGCAAAAGCAGACGGAGACATGCTGTATTACACCGCCGATTATCTGGACGGCAGCGGAAACTGGCAGACCGCCGGTTTTAAAGTGAAGAGAATGAAAGACGGCTTTTGGAAGTATGACACCTATCGTATCATACCCAGTGAAAAACTGATCTGCCGGGCGCACATCTGCGCCCCCGAGGGCACAAAACTGTTTATCAACTCGGTTGAAGTGGCATCTGCCGGCAGTGAAAAAGGGATGGATCCGAAAACGGGAAAAGAAGTCTCTTATGCCGTATTTGATTCAGATTATATGATCGCCGGGGAATATGAAATCCAGGCGCAGTGCAGCGGATTTCAGGAGTATACCCAAACCATTTCCGTAAACAGTGAAAACGAGGATTTTTACATCTCATACAAGATCAGCGAAGACGCGTTTCAGGCTTTGTTTGAAACGGCAAAAAGCGCCGTTGGCGCGCTGTACGACCACGCATGCGGCACGGGCAACGGAATCGACCGGGCACTTCTTTCCTCTGATTTCGGGCAAAACGGCATAAATGCGCTGTATGATGAAATCAGCAGCAGCCTTGCCTGCTGCGGGGAATATGTAAAGGTAAGCGATTTTGGTATTATGGGCGCCGAATTAAAAAGCAGTTACGGCGAAGGCAGTGAAACAGCATATAATTCCGGCGGCGAATGCGCGGTAAACTTTTCGTTTGACTATACTTACAAAATCTCCAACACATTCGAAAACACCTCTGAAAACAGGGATGATACCGGTTATGCCTCTGTAAAATTCCTATATGAAAACAACAAATGGGTCATAGATGATCTTGCCGTTCGGGCAATCTTTTAACTTGTAAAGCAGCAAAGGAAGGAATATAATGAAAAGGAAAGTAAAATGGCGCAAAAAAAGCGGGGTAAAAACGGCAGCGGCAATAGGCTGCGCCTTGCTTATAGCGGGCGCTGTAAGCGCCTTTGCCTGTGTACATTTTGAACTGCAAAGTTACAACACCATTCAGGCAGGCAGCGAAAAACGGGAAGAAGCGTATATCACAAACAGTGAAAACGCCTTGGATTACCCCTTTTATCTCTCACTTTATGGCGGGAAACTGGCAAAAGATCAAAAAGTGATCATTCTGGCGGAAAAAAGCGGCTGGGTAAAGATCATGTACAGTGAAAACGGCAAACTCAAGACCGGGTTTGTAAAGAAAGATTCCCTGCGCGATATCGGCGAAGAGAAGATCAGCGCACAATCCATAGAACTGGACAGGAACAGCATTACCGCAAAAGCGGGAGAAAGCATAGAACTGAACGCCCGCGTTTTTCCTTTCAATTCCACAGACCCCGTGCAGATCACAAGCAGTGATGAATCCGTGGCAAAAGTGCAGGACGGAAAGATCTGTATACTGAAAAGCGGGAATGCGCAGATCACCGTAACCGCCGGAAAATGCAGCAAAACCTTAAAGATCACCGCCATAGAAACGGAGGAGAACTTTGCTTTTGAAGAACCGAGCTATACTTTGAATACGGGCGAGTCCCTGGATCTGAGCAAAAAACTAAAAAGCAAAAGTACAAAGGTGCAGTGGGAAACGAGCGACCAGAAAACCGTTTCCGTAAAAAACGGCATCATCAAAGCCGAATCTGCCGGCGCGGCAATCATAACCGCAAGAGCAAACGGCACCTGGGCAAACTGCCGTATTTACATACAAAACGCCAATAAAAACGCCTCCAAACCGCTGGATCTTAAAAACGTATATGGTAATTTATACAATTATCATCCCTCTGTTGTATATTTTGAAAAGGGGTTTAACGGCTATAAATACTGGTGCGCGTATACGCCGTATAAAGACAGCGAAGACTGCTGGGAAAATCCGCATATAGAAGTCAGCAACGACCTCAAAACATGGTGCGCGCCGAAAGGCTTTTCCAATCCGCTGGAGCCAAAGCCGGAAAATCACGCGCCTTATAAAGTTTATAATTCCGATACGGAATTGGTATACAATACAGATACAAAGCAGTTGGAATGCTGGTGGCGGTTTTATGACAAGCCAAACTGCCGAACCGTTTTGCGCAGAAAAACAACCAAAGACGGCGTGCACTGGAGCAAAGCAGAAGATATGCTGACCGGCGAGATTGGAAAATGCGATTTCCTGAGCCCTGCGCTGATCTATGAAAACGGCGTCTACAAAATGTGGTCTGTGGACCAGAATGCCGGCCACGCGCTGGATTACCGGGAAAGTAAGGACGGTAAAAACTGGAAAAAGATACGCAGCATAAAAATCAACTACAGCAACAAAAAACTGAAAAACTGGCATGTTGACGTGATCCACACAGCCAAAGGATATGAGGCGCTGATTTCCGCTTATGACCCGAAATCCAAGGAAAAATACAGGCATATGGATCTGTACTACGTTTTTTCGGCAGACAATATCCATTACTCTGACGCGCAAAAAATCTTTGCACACTCTGATGCACCAAACGCGTTTGACAATATGGGGCTTTACCGCTCTTCCCTGCTGTATGCAAACGGCAGATATTATATGTTTTACAGCGCGCTTAACAAGGAGATCGGCCCTGCCGGCATAGGCCTTGTAAGCGGAAAGGATATATATTCAATGAGCTGAAAACCGGCTTTTTGAAATACAATTTTATAGTTTTATAATAAAGGAGAGGGTATTATGAAACGATTTGTAAAGGTTCTGAGCGGCGCTCTTGCGTTTGGGATGACAGCGCTGATGCTGTGCTCCTGCGCTGCCGAAAAGCAGGACACAGGATGGAAAGACAAAGGCTTTGATCTGTCTTTGCCGAAACTTGGCGAAGACGGCTGGTATATAGTGTTTGAGGACGGATTTGACGGCAGCCAACTGAACGAAGGTATACAATTCGGCGAAAATTACAGCGGCAGCCGTGAGATCTGGACCACTTCGCCGCACGCGATCAGATGGGAGAGCAATGACCCTGATAAGCCGGAAGAATCCTGCTGGTGGTGCCCGAACGCCGTATCCATCAGAGACGGTAATCTGGTGGTGACCTCACAATATGAAAACAACCATTCCTGCGGCGGAGACTGCCCTGCAGAGGGCCGCTTTACCGGCGGCATTGAAACACGCCGCGTTGTGGGCGACCAAAACAGCAACAAAGGGCAAAGCGACGAACTGCTGTTTGCGCAGGCATTCGGCTATTTTGAAGTGCGCGCCAAACTGCCAGACGCTGACGGCATGTGGTCTGCGTTTTGGCTGCAATCCTCCAACATGAGGAAACCGGCGGCGGCAGGCGTGGACGGAACAGAGATCGATGTGTTTGAAAGCGCGTTCAGGCGCAGCAAAACCAGCAAAATGGGGCACGCGCTTTTATGGAACGGCTACGGCAACTTTGCCGACTCAGAGGCATACATCACGGATCTGGAACAGGATCTGTATGACGGCTGGCATACTTACGCGCTGAAATGGACTCCCGAATACTATGTATTTTATATTGACGGCAACCCAACATGGGCAACAACCGCAGGCGGCGTTTCCCATGTAAAAGAATTTCTGCGCCTGACCTGTGAGATAGACGCAGGAGATGAATGGGGTCCGCACGGCCAGAAGATCGGCGCGTTTGACACAGAGAACAAAAGCGAATTTCTGGTGGATTACGTTAAAGTTTGGCAGAATTCCAATTATGAACCGTATGAAATAGATGACGCAAAATTTGCCGGCACACTGGACACGGAAAACTAACAAAGTGCTTAAAAGAGTAAATCACCGTCCTTCAGGACGGCGCTTTTTAGATTGCACTTTTGAATAGTGCTAAAAGCGCAAAATTTTACGGTGTAATCCGGTTTTCGATCTCGGCAACAATGGTGCTCATCTTTATATCCAGCGCGCAGAAGATCCGGTAAAGCGTTTCCAGGGTAGGTTTGCGCTCTCCCCTTTCTATCGCGCTCAGATGGGTTCTGCCTATATCGGCAAGCCCGCTGAGCACTTCCTGACTGAGTTGTTTCTTTTTTCTGAAATCGGCAATGACCTCGCCCACGATTTTCGGATCCAGTGTTGGTATATACATAGCTGCACTCCTAATTGTTCGTTACTAAGAGTGTAGTATTTTTTTTGCGCATTTATGAATACATATGTTGACATTATGAATACTTATGTGTTATTATTGAAATACAAGATCACAAAAAAGGAGAATCTTAAATGGAAAACAACAATTACGCATCCCAAAACGATCCACAGCAAAATCAGTTTGATCCGCAGGCACAGGGAAACCAGCAAACGCCTTACAGCGCGCCGCAGAACAATCCGGCACCGCCGTACAATATGCCGCCGCAGAAAGTTAAAAAGCCCATATACAAAAAGTGGTGGTTCTGGCTGATCATCGTTATTGTTGCTTTTATTGTTATCGGCAGTGCATTCGGCGGCGATTCCGATACGCAAGCAACAGACGGCAATACACAAACGGTTACTGATTCCGGCAATACGGAAAACGATACGGACATTCCGTCCGTAATAGAAGCCGGCACATCCGTTACAGCAGATGGGCTTGAAATCTCTTATATTTCCTGCAATGCGGATTACACAGATTACAATGAATATGTTCCGCCTGCCGACGGCAACAAAATCATCAGAGCAGAATTTGAATTTAAAAATGTTTCAGACACAGACTGTTCTCTTTCTAATTTTGACTGCTATGCAGACGGCGCAAAATGTGAAATATATTACGGCGCGGATGATTACGCATCACCAACTCTTGAAACGATATCTCCAAACAGAACTTTTAAAGCCATTGTTTACTTTGAAGTACCGGAGAATGCGAAAAATATAGAAATGGAAATGGAAACCAGTTTCTGGTCTGATGACAAAATAATCTTTACTGTAAAATAAAGATTGAAAAGGCGCGGTTCAAATGAACCGTGCTTTTTTTGATACACTTTGCGCCGTTTTGTTATTTTTTTATCATACATTGTATTGACAGTAACAACATATATATGTTATTATGAAATTACATTAATGAGAGGAGGTTTGCAAAATCATGGCAGACGAATATAACAACCAAAACATACCTCAAAACGAGCCCAAACCGCAGCAAAACGCACCGCAGGATCAGCAGGCTCCAAACGCGGATGCGCAACAGCAGAACTACCAGCAGCAGAGTTACCAGACTCCGCCGCAGCAGGGCTATCAGCAGCAAAACTATCAGGCTCCGCCGCAGCAGAATTATCAGCAGCAAAATTACCAAGCTCCGCCGCAGCAGGGCTACCAGCAGCCGTATAATCAGCAGGCGCCGAACCAGCCGTTTTATCCGCCTTACCAACCCCCTCAGGAACAGAAAGCAAGCGTTGGATTTGCCATACTTTCTTTTCTCATTCCGCTTGCCGGCCTCATCATCTTTCTTACCCAGAAGGATAAAAGGCCGAAAACCGCTAAAACAAGCGGTATCTGCGCGCTTGTAAGTTTTATTTTAAACATCATCATAATAATAGCATCTTATGCTTTTGCAGGCGCGGCATTATTCTCAGCTGCTGACGATTATTCATATGAAGACGATTCATATTACAGTGATTTTTATGATTACGATGATTCATATGATTACTCATATGATGATACATATTACGAATTTTACGAATAAAATAATAATGCAAATTTAAATTTACAAAGCGGCTCTGTAAATTACAGTGCCGCTTTATCTTTTAAAAACATCCTAAATCAAATTAAAAAGCAAAAGGAGGCTTTGGTATTATGGCAGATGAATATTACACACCGGATAACGAACAGGTAAAAAATACGCAAACCGATTTTCAAAGCACTGCGCAGCAAGCGCAGAATGTGCCGCCGCAACAAACGCAGCAGGCACAAAACATACCGCCTGATCAAAGGCAATACCACCGTGCACAATCCGGCAGCAATGTTCCGCCGGACGCGAATTTTTATGCGCAGCAGCCTTACGGCAATGTTCCGCCGCAAAACGGATATACTATGCCGCCGAATTATGGGAACGTGCCGCCGCAGTATTATCCGCCTTATCCACCCTATTATCCACCCTACCCGCCGGTAGAACAAAAAGCAAACGCGGGGCTTGCCGTGCTTTCCTGGTTTATACCGCTTGCAGGGCTTGTGATTTACCTAACGGAAAAAGACACGAAACCAAAAACAGCAAAAGCATGCGGCAAATGCGCGCTTGCGAGTTTTATTATCAACGTTGTTTTAGTCGTATTGATCTATGTTGTGTTTTTTATAGTTGTGGGCGTTGTCATACCGAATGCTTATGACAGCATTCAAAATCTGCCTACCGCTGCATCCGCAGCAGATCAGATTGCAGCCGCAGTCTCATCCATTTTCAGATAGAATAAAAAAAACACGGTGCAGAGCATCTGCGCCGTGTTTTTACATATTCCGCTATGCGTTCTCGCGCCATTTCAGAATGATTTTGGGATCCGCAAAGATTGCATCCAGCCTTTCAAAAAACGGTTTGCAATCCCCGAAATCCAGCGCGCGGTGGTCTATTGCCACGGTGATCGGCATAACCTGCCGGATCTCTATCTTTTTATTGCCGTTTTCATCCTTTACCACCATAGGTCTATCCTGCACAGCGCTTACGGCAAAAGCAGTGGTTTGCGGCGGTATGATCTCCAGCAGGAAACATTCGCCTTTCTGCCCGCGGTAAACGGAACCGAAATTGGAGATCGTTGTTGTGCCCTGCTCAATATCATGTTTTGTAAGCCGATCCTTTGCGGAAATGCTGTAATACTCTCTTTTTGCCTTACCGGTAAGATTGTGCACCTGATGTTTACCCGGCATCTTGGAGCCGTAAAGGCGGCATATTGCCTGCGCGATCTTTCCTTCTTTCAGCCCCTGTAACGTATTGTCCAGCGAAACTTCATACATCGCCTCGTTCATATTGCTGTTGTTTGCACGCCTTGCCGTATCGTTGACCGCGTGGGCAATCTCCAAAAGAGATTTATTGCCAAGATTGTGCATATTGACCGTCATCATCTCGCCCGTTTTCAGGATCATCGGCATGGAAACATCGATCTGACTGTGATACACCAATGTGCCGCGCACAAGTTTTCGGTTAAATTCAAGCGTGGTATTCATTTTAGGCGCGGCTTTCAGCCCTTCGCATATAATTTTAAGCACCACGGTATTGATAGTGATTTTGTCGTTATGATCTGTTACGCCTTCATTCAGTTTTTTATAATACGGCATCAATTCCGTAACATCCGCCTCATAACTTGAGGTGATGTGCGGGATCTCCTCCCAGCTTTGGGCAGTCATGTTGGACACGATTTTTCTTGCAATTCCAAATGTTTC
Organism: Clostridium sp. CAG:678; assembly: GCA_000431535.1. GTDB lineage: Bacteria > Bacillota > Clostridia > Oscillospirales > Acutalibacteraceae > Eubacterium_R > Eubacterium_R faecale. Next base: position 143,155 of record HF991817.1, on the reverse strand, counting down.
TTTTTTATAAACAGACATTGTTCTCGCTCTCCTATAAAGTAATCAAAAATGTGTTTTCAGCCGTTTTGCTTTGCTGCGATCCCATCCTACCAAAGCCGTGCCGCAAAAACAAGAAACTTTGATTTACACCTGCCGCAACTTGGGTTTACACAGCAAAACAAATAGAAAAAACGCCTGGTTATGCGGAAAATCGTTTCCCTCTCCAAGCGATTTTTGTCTTTATATATGTATTCACTTTTAAACAATCTATTCCGTCCTGCTCCAAGCAGCGCTTTTTTAATGTTTATGTTTCTTATTTTTAACCGAAACTGCCGCGCCGATGTAATAAATCGGTATCGTAAGGAACAAAATCCATAAAGGATGCCACAGACCAAAATGGAAACCGCCGATAAAAAACAGGATCAGCACAACTACAGGATAACAAAAGATCAGCAGATTTTTCTTTTCATAAGCGAAGATCCCGGTGTAAAACAGCGGAATCGTAAGCAGGCATATCCACGATGATTTCCACAAACTGCTGTTGAGAACGCCAAGCGCCACCATAACGAACACGGCAATAAACGGATAGGCGGCAAAGATCCAGGAACGCCTTTTCCTTTTTGGAGGTTCCTCTGCCTTTTCTTCGGCAAAAGCAGCATTGGTATTGGCAGAATCCACCGTGCCTGAATTTTCAGCAGGCGCATCTGTTTTTATTCCGTCTGTTTCGCCGCAGTTTAGGATCGTATCCACAGACAGGCCGTAAAGTTTGGAAAGTTTAAACACATTATCCGTATCCGGCACGGCATATCCCTGCTCCCATTTTGAAATGGACTGCCTGGAAACGCCCAGCTTTTCCGCAAGTTTTTCCTGACTTAGATGATTTTCCGTTCTTAACTTTTTTAAGTAATCGCCCTGTTTTATCGACATATCCGTTCCCCTTCGATCCTGATTCAAAACAATGCCTATTATACAAAATTTAAAGCAGGATTTCAAGTGCAGTTGCCTGACGGAATTATTAAATATTTATTTCGCAAGTTCTATTGTAACCTGCGTGCCCTCATTTTCACGGCTTTTGATAGATACACTGCCGCCCAGATATTCCGCAGTATGCTTTACAATTGCAAGGCCGAGCCCCGTGCCGCCCGTTGCTTTGGAGCGGGATTTATCCACCCTGAAAAACCGTTCAAACACGCGGTCAAGATATTTTTCAGGTATACCTATACCTGTATCCTTTACCAAAAGGGAAACGGACGTTTCACCGTTTTGCACCTGCACGTCCACGCTGCCGTTTTCCACGTTATATTTTATTGCGTTTTCCACAACATTATAAACCAGTTCTTCAATCAGCGATTTTGTGCCCTTTACACGGCATTCCTCACCGCTGACCCGAATGCTTACGTTTTTCTTTTTGGCTTTTACGGAAAGCGCCTCCACGCAGTAATTCACAACCGGCATCAGATCCACATAATCAATGATCGGTTTATAATCGTATTCCTCCAACTGGGAAAGCTGAATAATATCATGTGTAAGATTGATCAGGCGCTGGGATTCCTTATAGATGATACCGCCGATCTCCGGCACATCCTTTGGCAGCACCATATTGCTCTGCAGCATCTCCCCATAGCCGGAGATGGAGGTCAGCGGCGTTTTTAATTCATGGGAAACATTTGCCGTAAAGCGTTTTTTCATATTCAGCAGTTTTTCTTTTTCATCCAGCTGTATCTGAATCTTATCCGCAAACGGTTTTAATTCGTTATAGCGGCAGTTTTTGCTGATGTGCTCAATATCATCGCCCATTTTTTCAATATCCGCGCACAGGATTTTTGAAAGAATAAACGCCGCGGCAAAGGAGATGATCAGCGTAACCGCCAGCACGGGGATCGCCGTTACCACGGAAAACAGCAGCACCTCTTTTCCGTCTGCGCCGATCTCGTTTTTCAGATACACGGCATAAAAAATGCCGAAAGCGGCAATGGTCACCAAAACGGAACTCACCGCCGCTATCAAGATCGTATTAAAGAGTTTACCTGTCATTCTGCCGGTCAAAATCAATCACCTAACTTATATCCGACGTGGCGGATCGTTTCAATCAGCGAACCGCTTTCGCCGAGTTTTTTTCTGAGGGTAAGAATATGGCTGTCCACTGTGCGGGATTCGCTTTCACTGTCATACCCCCACACTTTATTCAAAAGCTGCTCCCTGGTAACGGCAATGCCCTTGTTGAGAATCAGATATTTTAGAATCTCGTATTCCTTAAAAGTGAGTTCCACTTCTTTATTAAACGAGAAAACTTTATGTTTTTTATCATCCAGTGTGATAGACTTATAGGTATAATTTTTACGTTCGTCCCGTTCCCCGGAGCGCCGTAAAACAGCCTTGATTCTGGAAAGGAAGATCATAACCGAAAACGGTTTTGTGATATAATCATCGGCGCCGCTGTCCAGCCCTTTGATTGCGTCTATCTCCGAATCCTTTGCCGTTACCATAACGATGGGCACATGTTTGAAATCCGAACTTGCGCGCAGTTTTTTTGTTATTGTGAGTCCATCCTCGCCCGGCAGCATCACATCAATCACAATCAGATCCGGTTTTTCTTTTTTCAGTTCCTCATAAAACGGCTTTGGCTGATCAAATCCACGCACCTCGTATCCGTTGCCCTGAAGCGCATAAGATTCCAGTTCGCGCACACTGTTGTCATCTTCTAAAATATAAATAAGCGGCATCTGGCACACCTCCCCTATCATTATCTCAGTTCAAAGAATATTTTTCAAGATAAGAATCCAGATTTTCAACAAATTCCTTATCGCTTTCTTTCAGTTCCCGCGTGTATTCGTGCACGTTATATTCACCGCTTTCCAGTTCTATCATGGAAACGGCAAGGCTGGCGCAGTGATCCGCGATCCGCTCGAGCGCATTGATCACATCCAGAAATACAAAGCCCTGATCCACGGAGCAGGAGCCGTCCTCGATCCGTTTCAGGTGGCGGTTTTTCAGTTCTTTTTTAAGTTTGTCTATCACCTCTTCCAGCGGTTCAATCTCCCTCGCTTTGGTGATATCGTTCATTTTAAATGCCTCAACCGTAAGGTTGATGATCTTGGTGACCGCCGCCAGCATAACGGAAAGGTCATACTTCGCCTTTTCGGAAAAGATAATATTCTTTTTATTGATATTTTTTTTGATCTTTAAAATATCTTCACAGTAATCGGAGATCTTTTCAAGATCTTCGATCGCGTGGTGCAGGATAAAAACATTTTTACTGTCCTCATCCGAAAGCTGCAGTGCGCTGACTTTCACAAGGTACGTTTCCAGCATTTCCTCATATTTATCCGTTTTCTTTTCATTTTCGGAGATTTTGCTTGCTTTTTCACTTTTATAATTTTTTAGAAGCGAAAAAGCAGTCATTGCCGTTTTTTCAACCAGATCCGCCATCTGAACGGTTACTTCCCTGCTTTTCTCCACAGCATAAGAGGGGGTCAGAAGGAAACGCTCGTCCAAAAGAACCGGGGCATCTTCTTTGCCTTTTTTACCGTCTTTAATGGTCATATAGGCAAGTTTTTCAAGCTGCTTGGTAAACGGCAGCATAACCAAAGTGGAAAAGATATTAAATACGGAATGGATGATCGCGATCTGAGACGGCGTAACCGTGTTTTGCAGAAAATCAAACTGGAAAATGGCATTTCCGCCGTAAAACAAAGCAACGGCAAGCACAACGCCGATAATATTAAAATAAAGATGCGCCATAGCCGCACGTTTTGCATTTTTATTTGTGCCGACCGAAGCGATCAAAGCGGTAACGCACGTGCCTATATTCTGCCCCAGAACGATTGGAAACGCTGTGCCGAACGAGACTGCACCCGTGAGGGAGAGCGCCTGCAAAATGCCTACGGACGCGCTGGACGATTGAATGATTGCCGTAAGGATCATACCCGTAAGAATGCCTAAAACAGGGTTACTGAATTTCAAAAGTATGGAGGTGAACTGCTGGTTATCTGCCAGACCGCTCATGGAATCGCTCATAAATTCCATACCCATCATCAGAATGCCGAATCCCGCTATGATCCCGCCGATATTTTTGCGCTTGTCACTTTTGGAAAACATAAGCAGAAAAACACCGATAACAGCCAGTACAGGCGCAAAGGAAGACGGCTTCAGAAGATTTACGATGAGGCTGTCCCCGTCTATCCCGGTCAGGGAAAGGATCCACGCCGTTGCCGTTGTGCCGATATTGGCGCCCATGATCACGCCTATGGCGCGCGACAGTTCCATAATGCCGGAATTGACAAAGCCCACCACCATTACGGTTACGGCGGAAGAGGATTGGATAACAGCCGTAACGGCGCAGCCGAGAAGCACGCCTTTATACGTTTTATCCGTCATTTTTTCAAGGATCTGCTCAAGCTTGCCGCCGGAGATCTTTTCAAGCCCATCCCCCATCATATTCATGCCGTAAAGGAACAGGGCAAGACCGCCAAACAAAGAAAATATGGAATAAATACTCATTTCGCTTTCTCCGTTTTTTTACACTTTTCTTTTATTGCGTTTTGATAATAACAACCATTCATCAAGAAATTGCGGTTTTTATGTCAAATCCATGTCAAAATGAGGTTACAAAATTGTTTATATTTTACACTTATGAAAGAAAGTGAATCATAAAACGGAAAAATCCAGATATAATAAGTGGGAAAGGATGGTTTACTATGAAGTATTTTGTAAATGAAAACTGCATTGGCTGCGGGCTCTGCACAGAGATCTGCCCGGAGGTGTTCAGCCTGAATGACAACGGTGTTTCCGTTGCAATAGAGGACGACGTGCCGCCGGAGCAGGAAGGCAGCGCGGCAGAGGCAATGGAATCCTGCCCCGTAAACGCCATTGAGCAGCAATAAAACGCCGGCATATAAAAATATATATAATTCTGAATGGAATTGTGTATTAATTTATAAATTATTCACATTTACAACCGCCGCGGCAAGTGATAGAATTGTACCAACAAAACAATTTCGGTGATATCTATGAAAAAAACTGGGCAAATGTCCGAATCCTTTTTACTTGGTGCGATCCTTGCGCTTGCCGGCGGCTTTCTGGACGCCTATACATACATCGGGCGCGGCGGCGTTTTTGCCAACGCGGAAACGGGAAACATCGTTTTAATGGGACTGGAGCTTGCAGACGGCAATTTCAGAAATGCGCTGCACTATCTGATTCCCATAACGGCGTTCGCATGCGGCGTGCTGGCAAGCGAACTTGTGAAAAAGAAATTTAAAACAAGCGCCATATTGCACTGGCGCCAGATCACCGTTGCGCTGGAAATCGCCGTGCTGGCTGCGATCTCCTTTGTGCCGTCAAACGACGCAAACAACATTTACACAAACGCGCTGGTGGCGTTTGCGGCGTCGCTTCAGGTACAGAGTTTCCGCATCATCAGCGGAGTTTCACTGACCACCACGATGTGCACCGGAAATCTGCGCAGCGCATCGGAAACTTTATTTGCCGCCGTTTCAAAAAAAGACGGAAATTCGCTAAAAAAGTCTTTAAAATATTTTATGATCATCGGCTTTTTCATAGCCGGCGCAATCATCGGCGCATATGTTACGCGCGCGCTGGGAATCAAAGCAGCACTTGCAGCGGCAGGAATCCTGCTGATTCCTTTTGCGCTTATGTTTATCGATCTTGAAAAAGGGCATGTAACAAAGAAGGGCGTGTAAAATGATAAAAGAACTTTTCAGCAAAAAAAACGGCGCAGATACCGCCGGAGCGCAGTTTAGAAAAATGACCGAAACGCCGATCAACAAACTGATTGCCTCCCTGTCCGTACCGACCGTAATCAGCATGCTGATCACAAACATCTATAATGCCACAGATACATATTTCGTTTCCAAGATCAGCATTGCGGCAAGCGGCGCAACAGGCGTTGTATTCAGCCTGATGGCGATTCTGCAGGCGTTTGGCTTTATGTTTGGCCACGGTTCAGGCAGCTGCATCAGCCGCCATTTGGGTGCGCAGGATATAGAAAAAGCCAAGCGCTATTCTTCCACGGGGTTCTTTCTTTCCCTGATTGCCGGCGCGATCATCATGGTGCTCGGCCTGCTCTTTATAGACCCGCTTATGACCTTTCTGGGCAGCACGGAAACCATCCTCCCCTACGCCCGTAATTATGGATTTTACATTTTGCTCTCCGGCCCGGCGATGACGGCAGGCTGCGTGATCAATAACATTCTCCGATATGAAGGCATGGCGGCGCTTGCCATGGTTGGGCTTACATCCGGCGGCATTTTGAATATCATTCTGGATCCCATCCTGATCTTTGCCTGTGACATGGGCATTGCCGGCGCGGGTCTTTCTACGGCTGTCTCACAGTATATCAGCCTTGCGATACTGCTGATCATGTACTACCGCGGCGCCGCACAGAGCAAAATGAAGATGCGGTTTATTACCCTGAAGCCGAAATTTGTTTGGGAGATCATCGCAACCGGTCTGCCGAGCCTGGTGCGGCAGGGTCTCAACAGCGTATCCAACATGGTGCTGAACATACAGGCGGCGCCGTTCGGAGACGCCTGTATAGCCGCAATGAGCATTGTTGCCAAGGTATCCAATCTGCTGTTTTCCGTATGTGTGGGGATCGGGCAGGGATTCCAGCCGGTTTCCTCTTTTAACTACGGCGCCGGCAAATATTCCAGGGTAAAAAAAGGCATCCGTTTCACCTGGGGTTTCTCCACAATTGTGATCTTTGTGCTTTCCCTTGTCTGCTTTATTTTCGCGCCGCAAATCGTAACGATGTTCCGGCATGAAACAGAAGTGGTTGAGGTAGGCACTCTGGCGCTGCGGATGCTGTGCGCGTCACTGGTTGTTCTGCCCACGGTTATGATCGGAAATATGACGTTTCAGAGCATCGGAAAAAGCGGCAGAGCATTCTTCCTTGCGCTGACGCAAAACGGGCTGTTTTTTATTCCGCTTGTGCTGCTCCTGCCTGAATTCATGGGCATATATGGAATCGAGGCGGCACAGCCGATCGCCTACGTGATTGCGGCGGTGGTTACCGCTCCGTTTGTGCTTGTTTTCATGCGATCCCTACCCGAGGATGCAAAACCGGCAGGCGCAATACATAAAGCAGATTAAGCAAAGCTGAAATCTTTTGCTTGACGGATGCTTTGATCTGTGCTATATTCTTTTCAGAATTTAAGAAAGAGGTGAAAAGATGTATAACATTTCTTGCAAATAAGCCGGATTCATCAGCAGTGACTGCCTTTTGGGCATTGCTGCACCCGTTTGCAGGAAAGTTATCCGTTTTTCACTTTTGCCGCCATTTGCGGCAGAATGGCGTTTTTTAAGCCGCGGAAACTGCTTTCCGCGGCTTTTATTGATTTCCCAAACGGCTATATCCCGGCTTAAAAATGTTTTGAAAAAGCAGAAAATAAGGAGGGATTCTATATGTCCATCATCAAAGTTCAAGATCTGACCTTTGCCTATCCCGGCAGTTATGACAATGTATTTGAAAATGTAGATTTTCAGATCGATTCCAACTGGAAACTCGGCCTGATCGGCAGAAACGGAAAAGGAAAAACCACCCTTTTAAAATTGCTTATGGGGGAATACGAATACACAGGCAAGATCCTGCACTCGGTGGAATTTGATTATTTTCCGTATCCGATTCAGGATAAAAGCCTTTTAACGCACGCCGTTTTTGAACAGATCTGCCCCGCCTGTGAAGAATGGGAAATGCATCGGGAACTCTCGCTGCTCGCGGTTCGCCCCGATGTGCTTTACCGGCCGTTTGCCACACTCTCAAACGGTGAGCAGACTAAGATTCTGCTGGCGGCGCTGTTTCTGAACAAAGGCCGCTTTTTACTGATAGACGAGCCCACAAACCATTTGGATGCGGATGCAAGGGCGTCTGTTGCAAAATACCTGCGCCGAAAAAAGGGGTTTATACTGGTATCGCACGACCGGGCTTTTCTGGATGCCTGCGTTGACCATATTTTATCCATAAACAAAGCGGATATCGAAGTGCAAAGCGGCAATTTTTCTTCTTTTTATGAAAATTTCAAGCGCGTACAGGACTCCGAAACGGCAAAAAATGAAAAACTGCAAAAGGATATTAAACGGCTGCGCCGCGCCGGCGAGCAGACGGCGGCATGGTCTGACCGTGTGGAGAAATCAAAGACCGGTGCGGCGGACAAAGGTTATGTTGGCCACAAGGCGGCAAAGATGATGAAACGCTCCAAAAGTATAGAAACAAGGCAAAAACGTGCTTTGGAAGAGAAACAGAAACTTTTGAAAAACGTAGAAAATCAGGAGCGTCTTAAGATTTTGCCGCTGGAATACCGTTCTGATAAGATTGCCGAATTTTCAGATGTTTGTATTTACCGAAACGGCAAAATCATCTGCGGTCCCGTTTCCTTTACCATAAATAAAGGGGACCGGATCGCCCTTTGCGGCAAAAACGGCAGCGGCAAAAGCAGCCTGCTGAAACTGCTTGCCGGGCAAACCATAGAGCACAGCGGAAAGATGACAACGGGATCCGGCATGATTCTATCCTATGTGCCGCAGGACGCATCCGGCGTGCAGGGCAGCCTTCGTGACCTTGCCCGGAAAGGCGGCATAGAGGAAAGCCTGTTGAAAACACTGCTGAGCAAACTTGGGCTCCATAAGATCCAGTTTGAAAAAGATATGCAGAATCTGTCTGACGGGCAAAAGAAAAAAGTGCTGCTGGCAAAAAGCCTGTGCGAACGCGCGCACCTTTATATATGGGATGAGCCGCTGAACTTTATAGACATCTATTCGCGCATACAGTTAGAAGAACTGATCAACAGCGCCTCGCCGACCATCGTATTTGCAGAGCATGACGAGACGTTTCGAAACGCAATAGGCGCAAAAACCATAGAACTGTAAAAGGCGGCAGGGATGCCGAAACATCCCTGCCGCCTTTTTTCTATTACAGTTCTTTATAGTATATAAAAATATTTTCATATATATCAGCCCGGTTTCTGAATCCGCCCGGTATTCTGCCAAGGCAGGTAAAACCAAGGCGCTCATAAAGATGCCGCGCGTGCAGATTGGATTCCACAACGGCGTTGAACTGAAGCAAACGGAAACCGCTGCGCTTTGCTCTTTTCAGGCAGTCTGTAACCAGTTTTTCGCCTATATGAGATCCGCGCAGATCGGAAGAGACAGCATAACTTGCGTTTGCGATATGGCCGCACCTGCCGATATTGTTTGGGTGCAGAATATAGAGCCCTGCGATCCTGCCGCTGCGCTTATCCTGCGCAACGGCGCTCACCGTCTGCGACGCAAAAAAACTTTTTGCGCTTTTTTCATCCAGAAGATCGGTCTGCGGAAAAGCATTTCCCTCCCGAACCACTTCATTCCAGATATGTATCATTTGCGGAAGATCCGCCGTTTCATAGGCACGTATAACCAGATTTTCAGCATCCATAAGATTTACCTTTTAATAAGAATCAAAAGGGCGGATGAGATCCGCCCCGTAAGTATCCTGTTTTTTCTATTTATCTTTTTGCGCCCTTGGAGCCTTTTGCGCCTCCGAAAGAGGCAGAGGAAAGAATATTCGTATCAAACGAATACGTGATCTCTTCATTGCTGCGCTGGCGCTTGAGAGCAAGAGAAATCAGCCTGTCGAGCAGGTTGGTATAGCTGACGCCTTTCGGCTCCCAAAGATAAAACGCAAGCGAGCCGGGAATGGTGTTGAATTCATTGATCCAAAACTCGCCGGTTTTGGAATCCATCAGAAAATCAATTCTAACCACACCATTGCAATCCAGATATTTGAATGCGTTTACGGCGATCTCTTTGATCTTTTCCGCCGTTTCGGCAGGGATCTCAGCCGGGATCTTTCGTTTCAGGCTGCTCATGCCTTTACTGCCGCCGGTCTTTTTACCGCCGTCCATATATTTGTCTTTATAGGAGAGGATCTTATCCGCGGAGATCGGCTCTTCCAGTTCGGACGCCTCAGCCGCCGTGTAATCGCCAAGAACGGAGCAGTTGATCTCTTTCAGATTCACAACGGCAGGCTCAATCAGGATCTTATCCGCAAACTGAAATGCCAGTTCCAGGGCGTCTTCCAGTTCCTGCCTGTTTTCCGCCTTGCTGATGCCCACGCTGGAGCCGAGATCCACCGGCTTTACAATTACGGGATAACCGAATCTGCTTTCCGTATCTGCAAGGATCTTTTCTTCATTTTTATAATCCTGTGCGGTAAAACGGATTCCGTCCAAAACAGGGAAACCCGCCTCTTTCAGCATGATCTTCATGGCAAACTTATCCATGCAGATCGCGCTGGCAAGCACATCGCAGCCAACAAACGGCAGATTCAGAGTTTTCAAAAAGCCCTGTAAGGCGCCGTCCTCCACATTGGTGCCGTGAACAATCGGAAATGCAACATCAATGCAGGCGATTGGCTTTGCCTTTGAAAAGCGCTTTTGCTGCTGGGGCACAAGATATGTTTTGCTGCCGTCTGTTACGATATTGATTTTTGTGCTTTTCTGAAGAAGCGCGGGAATATTCTTATACTCCTCAATCTTATCCAGATCCTCGCCCCAATACAGTTCGTTTTTCTTTGTGATATAAATAGGGTAAACAGCGTATTTATCCTTATTCATGCTCTGTATTGCCTGAAGCGCCGAGATAACGGAAACCTCGTGCTCCACACTTTTTCCGCCAAAGAGCACCGCAACATGAATCTTCATTTTGTTCCTCCAACTATCAATAATTATCGGGCAGATCGTTTTCGATCAGAATGATCTTCTGCCCGCCGGAAACGGCGGACGCCTGATTATATGCATCCATAAAACTTTCACAGACCGTGATCTTGTTTTCATCATAGCCGGCGTCTTTCAACCCCTGATGGATCGCCTGCGTCTGCTTTTTGCCAACAAGATAGACCAGATCACACACGCCGGCTGCGGATCTTCCGAATGCATAATTGCATTCATCCTGCATGCTGCCGAGTTCTACCATTCCGGGTGTGATCAGGATCTTGGTGCCCTCAAACAGGGAAAGCGTTTTCAGTGCCGCCTCGCACCCTGCCGGATTGGAATTATACGCGTCATCTATGATGGCGGTATCGCCTCTGCGGGTAAGCTGAAGCCTATGCGGCGGTGAGGAAAGTTTGCGCACATACAGTTTAATATCCTCCGCCGGCACACCGAGCGCAACGCAAACGGCAATCACACCGGTCAGATTCGTAACATTGTGCTCGCCGATCAGCGGGGTCTGCAGATTTTCTATCTTCTGCCCGCAGCAGCACACAGAAAAATGCGTGCCTTTTTTTGAAACGCTGATGTCATAAGCATAGGTCTCATTCTGATTGCCCAAGCCATAGGTATGATAGCCTGCATCTGTTTTTTTTGCAAGATTCCCGGAAATGTTTTCATTATCTCCGTTTAAAAACATCTTGGATTTATCCGAAACGGCATCATAAAGTTCAAACTTTGTTTTGATGATGTTCTCTATGGATTTAAATGTTTCAAGGTGCTGCTCGCCTACCGATGTGATAATACCGTATTCGGGAAATACGATATCGCAGATCTCTTTGATATCGCCCACATGACGGGCACCCATTTCACAAACAAAGATCTCGTGCGTGGGGCGCAGCTGTTCCCGGATCGTTTTTACCACGCCCATGGGGGTATTGTAACTTTCCGGCGTCATTAAAACATTGTATTTTGCTTTGAGCACGGTGGAAAGATAATACTTCACACTGGTTTTACCGTAACTGCCCGTAATGCCGATCACTTTGAGATTTGGGCATGCTTTCAGCATTTTTTTTGCGTCATTAATATAATACTGGCGGATCGCTTTCTCGATCGGAGCATTAATTAGATTGCCGATCAAAGGAAGAACCGGAACAAGTGCAAGCGCGACCCCCATACCAAACAGCGCAAATCGGTCGCCGCCGGCAATGAACGCCGCGGCAAATGCCGCAAGCCATACGATCAAATCGGTAACCAGCATGCGTTTTACTCGTGCCGTATAAACCAGCGGTTTTTTCGCGTTTTTCATGGGCCGGTTCACCATCGCGAAAATAACGGCAAAAAGATAGAACACAATATAGAGCCACCTAACGTCATTGGTAAACGCCGCCGCAACGGAAAGCGCAAGCAGAATCAGATTGATGCTATAATGCTTAAAATTCTGGCGCATCCATTTGAATTGCACGGCAGGTTTATAGGAATTAAGCTGAAACATATGCGTTGTGCGAATCACACAAAAAACACTGGACACCGCCGCAAGAATCAGGCAAATAATATTTAATGTTAAAAGCATGTTATTCTCCTATTTTAAGGAAAGATCTTAATATATTCTGAAACACATAAGGCTGGTCAAGGAAGGAGTAATGACCCGCGTTCTGTATCTTGCAAAGGCCAACATCCGTGCCGGAAGAAGCGATTTCCCGTTCAAAGATCAGCGCGTCGGACAACGGCGTTGCCGTATCGTTTACACCCCAGATCAGCAGCGTTTGGCATTTTATATTTTTTAAAAGCGGGGTCAGATCTTCATTTACCGTTTTAACAAGCACCCCGCGCATCAGAGCGGACGCATTTGCATAATCCGCCGAAGAAAACTTTTTTCTAAGCGCCTCAAGCGCCTGCGGAAACAGTTTTCTGATAGGGTAAAAGCTAAGAATACACTTACCGATCTTATAGATGCGTGTTCTGAAATTCTGTTTTTTGCTCCGAACGGGCATCACACCGGCGCTGTCTGCAAAAATGATCTTGCTGATATCAAACGGCAGATCCTGCATGGACGCCATTTTAATAATGACTCTGCCGCCGAAAGAATGACCGAACAGGATCACCTCTTTCACTCCGAAAGAAGCGATGAATTTCACCGTAAACGCCGCATAATCGGAAACGCTCCACACCTCGGGCGGTTCGGCAGTGCCGCCGAAACCCGGAAAATCCAGTGAAACGACTGAGAATTTCTGAGAAAGCAGATCCGCAACGGACCGGTAAACGCTTATATTTGCGCCCCAGCCGTGCAGGATAAACACGTATTTTCCGCTGCCTTTTACCTCATAATGAACATTGATGCCGTCTATATCCTTTACCAAGAGAAGAGCCCCCTTAAACGGCGTTTATAAATTAAAAACATTATATAAAGATTGCCAAAAGAATTTTTATATATTCTATCACATTAATATAATATGTGCAATAATTTATTTAAATTAAAAAGAGGTTTGCAAAACCGCAGTTTTATCCCGTTCAACAAATCGTTGCGGTTGTAAAAAACACCGCCTTTATTCAAGCGTGCATCGGACAAAGACAAAACAAATGCAAAAAAGCTATCCCGAACGGCATAAACAAACTTAACGGGGTAAAATAGAGTTTCATAAAAAGCAATGATAATCTAAGTCAAATCCATACACAACCCGATCAAAACGAGTGGAACTGCATTCAAAATTGTAAAAATTTTTCAATCATAAGCGGCGGATAAATTCATACAATACTTTTGCAAACGCAATTAAAATGCAAAAGAGGTGTGTAAATTAATGAAGAATGTAGTACCTGAGGCTAAAGAAGCTCTTAACAGATTTAAGATGGAAGCCGCTTCTGAGGTTGGTGTAAATCTTAAGCAGGGTTACAACGGTGACCTTACTTCCAAGCAGGCCGGTTCTGTAGGCGGTCAGATGGTTAAAAAGATGATCAAGGCTTATGAGGAATCTATGAAATAAGCTGTGCGGGTGTTAACCTGCGCTCCGACAGGAGCTGGCCGCCTGACAAGGCGGTCCTGATTTTCAAAAACAAAAAGGGCTGCGCCTGCAATAGCGGGTGCAGCCTGTTTTTTATGAAATTAATGCGTTTCCTTTTTGCAGGAAGCGGCAGTTTGCGCATTCGTTCTGCGTTTATTCTTTCTTTGCTTTTCCCTTAATTTTTCAAAAAAATGTGACAGCAGTTCTGCGCATTCGCTTTCATCCACACCGCCGATGATCTCCGGCTTATGATTATAGGGCAGACTGTTGAAATCAACCACCGAGCCGAATGACCCTGCTTTTTTGTCATAGGCGCCGAAGGTTACTTTTTTGATTCTGGCATTGATCACGGCACCGGCGCACATCGGGCATGGTTCCAGTGTTACATACATCTCACACTGCCACAATCGCCAGCCGCCGAGGGTTTTACACGCCTCGTCAATAGCGGAGATTTCCGCATGCAAAAGCGCATTTTTGCCGTTTTCACGCCTGTTTCTGCCCCTGCCGACCACAACGCCGTCTTTCACAACAACGGCGCCGACCGGGACTTCCCCCTCATCAAAGCTCAGTTTTGCAAGGCGCAAAGCCTCTTTCATAAACGGATTCATATTAGACTTTCTGAATGCTTAACAAAACGGAAACGATAAGATAGAGGCTGGACAGGATCAGCACAGGAGACGACAGGAAAGCGCCGAGTTTCTTGGCAGTGGTATTTCCAAATGGCATGGCCTGCGGCGCATCCAGTTTAAAACTGAGCTGATGCTTGACGGCAAGGATCACCGTGCTTACAATACCTGCAACGATCCAGAAAACAAATACTGCCGTGCCGGAATAATTGCTTGCGTCTGTGCCGAAACAATATTCCACAATCAAAGTCAGCACGCTCATACCGTTATTGAACGCATGGATCAGCACTGCCGGGACAACACTGTCTGTTTTAACGGTAACAAAGCCGAGGATCAGACCCACAAGCGTGGCAAACACAAACTGGATCAGATTGCCGTGGAGCAGACCGAAAACGAGGGAAACACCCACAACGCCGAGCGCTTTGCCATATTTTTTAAGAAGCCCCAGCGAACAGCAACGCATAGCAAACTCCTCGCAAACTGCGGGAACAACTGCCGTTGCGAGCGCGGTGATAATACAAGCAAAAGCGTTTTCGGGATCCGGGTTCTCACCCTGTGTAAGTTCATAACCCATGGATTCGGAAACCGTCATCATAAATGCGACGATATAATCCGCCGCCACACAGCAAAGCATTCCGAAGCCGACCCAAAGGCACAGCGAAGAAAATTTCAGGCGCTGATTGGGTATCAGCGGAGTCTCATACTTGTTTTTGTTTATGAGCGCCATAACGCCGAACGGCGCGGCAACAGCAAGCAGTTCAACAAAAATTATGCCGAAACTGTTTTGAAATACGGACGAAGTGGAATAAAGATCATACAGTGCATCATTGCTGAGCAACAAAGCGGATGAAATCAACTGAACGGCTATAAACGCAATAACGCAAAGCCCCATCATATTGCCGATCTTTCGGATCTCCCGTCTTTCCTCCTTTGCCTTCGCCTGATAATAAAGGTTTTGCCTGTAATACTCCTGATTATTATAACCCGGCTGATACTGCGCATTGCCGTTATTGTAGTAAGGCGAATAGCCGTTGGAATACTGCTGATATCCGTTTTGATAAGGCGGATAGCCGCCCGGCTGCTGCGCATGATACTGCGGATTAGAATGGTTGTATGGCGTGTCTCCGTGAGTATACCCGGCGTTACCGCCCGGCTGCTGATACGCATTGGAGCCGCGGTAAGCATCGTTTTGAGGCTGGTGATCCGGATTCACATTCTGCCCGTTGGAATTACGGTAAGGATCAGGATTATAATATTCGTTCAAATAAATCCCTCAAATCAAAATTAATCAAGATCTGCGGCAAGTTTCTTTAAGTAAGCTTTGAGTTCTTCCCTGGTTTCGGGGTGTTTAAGACCCACTTCTATATTTGCCTGAAGTATGCCGAATTTATTGCCCATATCGTAGCGGACACCCTCATAATCCACGGCAACAACACCGTCTGTCTGCGCAAGCGTCTTCATGGCATCCGTAAGCTGAAGCTCATTACCCGCGCCGAGCGGCGTATTTTCCAAAATATCAAAAATCTGCGGCGGCAGAACAACTCTGCCAAGGATAGAAAAGTTGCCCATGATCTCTTCCGGCTTCGGTTTTTCGATCATATCCGTGCAGGTATAGCAATTTCCCTCAAGCGGCTCCGTTTTAAGAGAGCAGTATTTGGTGATTGCCATGCCGGGCACCTCTTTTACACCAACCACGCCTTTGCCGTATTTTTCATACGCGTCGCAAAGCTGTTTGGTGCACGGCGTTTCGGAAAGAATAACATCATCCCCGTAAAGCACGGCAAACGGTTCGTTGCCTACAAAGTTTTTCGCGCAGAGAACGGCATGGCCAAGACCTTTTGTTTCTTTCTGGCGAAGGAAATAAATGTTTCCGAAATTTGAGCAGGCAAGCACATCCTCATAGATCTTCTTTTTACTCTCGTTACCCTTGAGTTTATCCTCAAGTTCATAAGAATGATCAAAATGATCTTCGATCGCGCCTTTGTTTCTGTTTGTGATAATCAGCACTTCCTCAATGCCGGATGCAAAAGCCTCCTCAACAATATACTGGATTGCGGGTTTATCCACAATGTTGAGCATTTCTTTCGGAACTGCCTTTGACGCCGGTAAAACTCTTGTTCCCATGCCTGCTGCCGGGATAATTGCTTTTCTTACTTTCATAATATTATCCTCCAAAATGAAAAAATATTGATAAAATTGATTTTAAAAACATTTTTAAAGATATGCAATAATATCCGTTACGAAACTGAGCACCAAAAACGCAATGCACGGTGCAAAGAAACTGATGCCTCCCCTGCCGGCGAGAAACAGTTTGCGGATCTCCGCCTGAGACATTTCCGCCTCATTCTGCATGGCGAACGGCGACGGAGCGATCGTTGCGCCGGAATCCAGTTTTTTATCCACATCGGCAATCAGGGAAAAAACTTTATGCCTGTAGAGCCGGTCTGCAATCACTGCGATCAAAAGATGAATTACCAGTAAAACGGCAATTAAAATCAGATACGCCGTTAAAACGCCGGAGGATTCCATCAGCGAACTTAAACCGGAATAATATTCCGCCGGTGAAACCGAAGTGTCCTGCATCAAAGCCATCGCGCCGTTTGAAAAAGCGGTAAGCTGCTTGGAAAACACCATGCTGATGATGAACCTTGCCGCAAATTCCAGCGCCAGAAACAGTGTGCCCGGCCCATACATCTTTCTGAAAAAAAGATAATACGGGCCAAAAATAAAGGCGCTCCAGTTCCAACTGAGTTTTTTATTCTTTTTAAATTTGGTTATGAATTTGATAAAATTCCCGCCGATGACCGTAATGATATCGGAAAGAAGAACGCCGTCTATTTTTTCATCATTTTTAAAAACGAATGCCGTTTTGGACGCAGGCTCTTTACCGTTTTGCATGGGAATGTGCGTATAAGCACCGGTCTGTTTCTGCGCAGGATCCGCGCTGTGCTCCGTTTGCTCCGCATTTGGCGGAATGAAATACGGATTGCCCTGCTGCGCAGCGGACTGTGCCTCCTGCGGCTGTTTCTGCGTGTTTTCATTCTGATGCCGATTATAAACAAAACCCGATCTGTGCAGTTCGGCGTTTGCGCATTTACCTACTTTTTCATAACACTGCCTGTGATGCGGCGTGCCGCACTCCGGGCAGGTAACAATATCATCCCCGCTTTTGAAAGCAACGCCGCAAACGGGGCATTTTTGGTTTTCATAAAGGGACATAAAATACTCCTTAGCAGATATTTCATTTAATTATACATTAAAATAACACAAAAAATCAATAATTTGATTAAAATTAAGTAAATATATTTTTAACGGCAGCACTTGAAATCAACAATAAAGTTGTATATAATATCATATACTGTTTTTACAATTTTAACCTTTTATATTTTTCTTAATAAAACCGAGAATAAAAGAGAGCAGAGGAAACGATATGGTAGAATTTGATGATTTAAGACTTAGGCTGCTTGAATCCGAACAACCGATAAAAAATTTAAGAGAAGCGCTTGCCATAGACCACGTGCAGAAAGAAGTGGAAGAACTTGAACAGCAGGCGGCGGCACCGGGATTTTGGGACAATGCAGAGGAGAGCCAAAAGATTTTGAAAAAGACGGGCGCCTTAAAAGCAAAATTGGAAAGTTATAACCACTTGAAAAATGATTATGAAGACACCCTGATGATGATTGAACTGGCAAACGAAGAAAATGACGAGAGCATGGTGGACGATTGCCGCAGTTCCGTTGAGGATATTGAAAAACGCGTTGACGAGCTTACACTGACTACCCTGCTCAACGGCGAGTATGATTCCAAAAACGCGCTGCTTACGTTTCATGCCGGCGCGGGCGGAACCGAGGCGATGGACTGGGCGGAAATGCTGTTTAGAATGTATAACCGCTGGGGCGAGCGGCACGGCTACAAAGTATCCACTCTGGATTACCTGGACGGTGATGTTGCCGGGCTGAAAAGCGCAACGATCCTGATTGAAGGCGAAAACGCCTACGGCTACCTGAAAGGGGAAATGGGCATACACCGCCTTGTGCGTGTTTCTCCGTTTGACTCTTCCGGCAGGCGGCACACGTCTTTCGCATCCGTAGAAGTTATGCCGGAGATCGATGACGACGTCAACATAGAGATCCGTGAAGAGGATATCAAAATGGATGTTTACAGAGCGTCCGGCGCGGGCGGTCAGAAAGTAAACAAGACTTCATCGGCAGTTCGGCTGACACATATTCCAACAGGAATTGTGGTTTCCTGCCAGATCGAGCGTTCACAACACCAAAACAGAGAAGTTGCCATGCGCATGCTGAAATCCAAGTTGGTTGAGATCAAAGAGCGCGAAAACCTTGAAAAAATAGAAGACATAAAAGGCGATCAAAAAGAGATTGCCTGGGGCAGCCAGATCCGCTCTTACGTATTTATGCCGTACACAATGGTAAAAGACCACAGAACCGGCTTTGAAATGGGCAATATCAACGCGGTTATGGACGGCGATATAGACGGCTTTATCAACGCTTATTTAAAACAAAAAAGCGTAGAAGAGGCGGAAAAGAATTAAAAAAACTTCCACTTCTATTAAAACTCCTTTTGTAAAAAATAATTGCAGGAGGAGTTTTTTATGAATAAAAAAAGAATCATTCACAGAGCGATCCCGCTTTTCATGGCAATCGCAGCGATGTTCAGCGCCTGCTCTGTTGAGGTGGACACACCTGACGAACAGACCGTGCCGGGAACAACGGCGCAAAACACAACCAATGTAGCGGACACAACGCTGGAGGCAGACGCGGCAAACGGCAGCAAACTGGATGTGGTGGATTACAGTGCTGAACCGGTCATCTGGGGCCCCGGCAATATCAAAGACCACGCCAGACCGGCGGATCCGGAAAAACTGCAAAACAAATACAGCGAAATGAGCGCGCAGTGGCTGCTTCCGGAGGACAAGACCATTTGTCTCACATTTGACGAAGGGTATGAAAACGGCTACACGGCGCAGATACTGGACACTTTGGCAGAAAAAAACGTAAAAGCAATCTTCTTTTGCACCTATGACTATGTAAAAGACAATCCCGATCTTGTGCTTCGCATGATTAACGAAGGCCATATTCTTGCAAACCACAGTTATTCACACTACAACATGACGGAAATTGATCTGGAAACGGCAGAGGAAGAAATCACGCTGATGCATGATTACGTGGAGGAAACGTTCAACTATTCCATGGGTTATTTCCGGTTTCCCGAAGGGGTTTTCAGCGAACAGACGCTGGCGCTGACCGCCGAACTGGGATACAGGAGCGTATTCTGGAGTTTTGCTTATGAGGACTGGGATACAGAAAATCCGCCCGATGAAAACACGGCGTTTGAGAAGATAACTTCTTCCACGCATGACGGGGAAATCATGCTGCTGCACGCCGTTTGCGAAACGAACGCAAACATTCTGGGCAGAGTGATAGACGATATCCGCACACAGGGCTATGAATTTACAACAGAGTTATGATGAAAACGGCAGTGTTTTTACACTGCCGTTTTTTATAGCCGGAGCAAAGCATATTTTTTGTTGAAAAATTTGTTAAATTTGCAAATTGCTATTGTTATAAATTCTTATTTAATATATAATACTTTATATCTGAAAATTATGCGGACTTTTCACCGCTTGTTTCGAAAGTGAGAGAATTATAAATGATTTTAACAAAAGATATAGGAATCGATCTCGGAACCGAAAACACCTTAATTTGCGACAGAAAAGGCAGAATTCTGATCAGAGAGCCCTCCGTTGTTGCGGTGGACGTAAAATCCCGCCGCGTGCTTGCAACGGGGAATGAGGCAAAGGCAATGATCGGCCGCACGCCCGGTTCCATCATTGCGGTAAAGCCGCTGAAAGACGGCGTTATTGCGGACTTTGACATGACCGCAGATATGCTGCACAACTTTATATACCGCTCGTCAAAGACCTCCATGTTTACCAAAACCAGAGTGATCATCACCGTTCCGAGCGGCGTAACAGAAGTGGAACGGCGCGCTGTTGAAGACGCGGCAAGAGCTGCCGGCGCGCAGGAAGTGGAACTGATAGAAGAGCCTATGGCGGCGGCGCTCGGCGCGGGTCTGCCGGTGTTTGAGGCATCCGGATCCATGGTTGTGGATATCGGCGGCGGCACCTGTGATATTGCCGTCATGAGCCTTGGCGGCATTGCGGCAAGAAAAAGCGTTAAAATTGCAGGCAACGCGCTGAACGAAGCCATCATTAACCATATGAAAAGAGCGCACAATCTGATGATCGGCGACGTTACGGCAGAAGACATAAAGATCAAGATCGGCTCCGTTTCCGAATATGACGGCGAGGGCGCAATGGAAGTACGCGGCCGCAATCTGACGGACGGACTGCCGAATTCCATTGAGATCACAAGCGAAGAGATCCGGGGCGTGCTTTCCGAACCAATCAGCGAGATCGTTGACGCCATACGGGAAACGCTGGAAGTAACCCTGCCCGAACTTGCCGCCGATATACTGGACAGAGGCATTTACTTAACCGGCGGCACAGCGCTTTTGAGAGGGCTGCCCGAACTGATCGCAAAAGAAACGAAGATCGCCGTTCACCTGCCGGAAAACCCAATGGACGTTGTGGCGATCGGAACATCAGTTAAACTCAGAAGGGCACGATAACAATGAAACAGCTTTTTAAGAGCAGGCGGTTTAAAGTAATTGCGGGCATTATTGCGCTGCTGCTTGTGGGCGCGCTGATCTGCGCCGCAAACGGCCGCGGAGAGACAGCACAGTCCGGCATTATCGGCACGGTATTCACACCGGCGAACTGGCTTGCCTCCAAAATTTCTGACGGAATCACCTATGTTTTCGGCGAGGCAACCGGCAATGAAGAATACCTGAACCGAATAGACGAACTGGAAAACCAAGTGGGTTCCCTTCAGGATCAGCTTGCGGATTATGAAAATTTAAAAAAACAAAACGAACTGTATAAAGACGCGCTTGAGCTGAAAGAGGAAAACCCGGATTACACGTTTGTGGAGGCAAAGGCAATCAGCAGAGACGCTGCTGACATTTTTGGATCCTACACGATCAACAAAGGCTCGGCAAGCGGAATCAAAGACGGGGATGCCGTGCTTTACGGCAATTATATCGTTGGGATTATCGACAGG
Organism: Clostridium sp. CAG:678; assembly: GCA_000431535.1. Classification (GTDB taxonomy): domain Bacteria; phylum Bacillota; class Clostridia; order Oscillospirales; family Acutalibacteraceae; genus Eubacterium_R; species Eubacterium_R faecale. The sequence goes on along the minus strand of HF991817.1, from coordinate 121,706 downwards.
GCTTACCCCACATACAGCGTGGTAAAGACCATACTGGATCCGGATTTTTCCGTTTCCGCCTACGAGATCGTTTCAGGTGAGATCTCCTATGTTACGGGGCGCGCCGAGCTTGCGCCGGAGGGCAAATGCATCATGGCGAACCTGGATTCCTCCACTGCCGTTACATACGGCTCGATCATTGCCACTGCCGGTATCAGCGGAAAGATTCCGGAGGGACTGATCATCGGCACTGTGGAAGAAATACAAGAAGACACGGCTTCCGTTGCATCCTATGCGGTCATTCAGCCCGGAGTAGATGTAAACAACATTTCTGAATGCCTTGTGCTGACCGGTTATGAAAGCGAGGCACAGTAATGGATCTTTCCTATAAACAGCGCACGCTCAAAATCGCAGTATACCTGCTTTTGACCGCCGGTGCGGCGTTGATTCAGAACACGGCAGGCCTGACACTGGAGATCGGCGGAGCAAGATGTTTTCTTTTGCTGCCCGTATGCATGATCCTCGGCGCGGGAGAAGATGAGAGATTCGCCGCGGTAACGGCGCTGATCGGCGGCATGCTGTGGGATCTGAGTTCCGCCGTGCACCTTGGGTTCAACGCCATATACATGTGCATCATGTGCTTTTTCGGCGCGGCGCTCATCACATACATTATCCGAAACACTTTTATCACCAACTTTATATTCAGCACGGTTTTTATTCTTTTATACTGTTTTCTTTACTGGCTGTTTTTCATCATCATAAAAGACGTGCGCGGCGCGGAACTGAGCCTGTTTACTTTTTACCTGCCCAGCGCGCTCTACACGATTCTGGCAACCCCTGTGATCTACTTCAGCCTGAAGCCGATAAAACGCGCGCTGAATAAGCCGATCAAAACACTAAATTAAAAGGAGCAATCAAACTTGAAGAGCAGACATTTCAGCGGCAGGAGCCTTATTGCGATCATTCTTGTGATCGCGCTTGTTTGCACTTTTGGCTACACGCTTTATGATATTCAGATCGTAAACGGCGAATATTACCGCGCGCAGAACAGCGCGGTGGACACCTATACCGTTTCCATTGAGGCGGCAAGGGGCGAGATCGTGGACAGAAACGGGAATCCGCTGGTTACAAACCGGCAGGGTAATTCCATCATACTGGACGCTGCCTATTTTCCCTCCAGCAGTGACAACGCTGCCAGAAACGCCGTAATCATCAATCTGATCCGCCTTTTTGAAAAAAACGGCGAAGAATATGTAAATAACCTGCCGCTTAGGATCGGCACCGGCGGCATTGAATTCACGGAAGATGAGGACGCCGTTGCCACAATGAAGAGCCGCGATATGTTTGATCTTCAAAATTACGCCACGGCACAGAACTGTTTTGACGCCATGGTTGAGAAATACGGCCTGGAGGGGTATGACACCGAGACTGCGCTTAAAGTGGGCGCCATCCGATACGAACTGACCCGGCTGCTTTTTTCTATTGAAAACCCGGTTACAATTGCTGATGACGTAAGCGACGAAACCGTTGCTACGATAAAAGAGGACCGGCAGGATTATCTGGGGGCGGACGTTCAGCCCGTTGCATACAGGGAATATGCCGATTCCACCCTTGCGCCGCACATACTGGGTACCATCCGAAAGATCAACGCGGAGGAATACGCAAAACTCAAAGACCAGGGATACGGCATAAACGACACCATAGGTGAAAGCGGCATAGAGGCCGCTATGGAGAGCGAACTGCGCGGAACGCCGGGTGAACTGACCATCAAGATTGACGCAAACGGAAATGTTACGGAAGAGATCACGAAAGAACCGATTCAGGGCAACACCGTTGTGCTGACAATTGACCGCGACCTGCAGCGCCTTGCACAGGAGAAGCTGAAAGAAACCTGCGACGAAGTAAACCAGTCTGAGGGCGCGGGCGCTGTTGTTGTGGAGGATATTCACACCGGAGCCATCCTTGCGGCGGCGTCTTACCCAACCTATGATCTGCAGGACTATTATGACGATTACTCTTCCCTTGCCTCCGATGAAAGGCAGCCGCTGTTCAGCCGGTTCGCGCTGGGCACATACGCCCCCGGTTCCACATTCAAGCCGGCTATGGCATGCGCCGCACTGGAAGAAGGAATCATCAACCAGAGCACCACTTTCACCTGCCGCGGAACCTGGCAATACTACGATGTAAGATTCCAGTGCCTGAACGGGCGCGCGCACGGCTCAGAAAACGTGCGTGAGGCGCTCCGGGATTCCTGCAACATCTTCTTTTATAACTGCGCAGACAGAATGGGAATCTCCAAAATAGATGAATACGCGTCCATGTTTGGTCTTGGGGAAAAGACCGGTGTTGAGATCAGCGAGGCATCCGGTGTACTTGCCGGCCCAGCAAGCGCAGAACGATACAACAGAACATGGCAGATGGGCGATACCATTCAGGCTGCCATAGGCCAGTCAGACCATCTGTTTACCCCGCTGCAGCTTGCAAACTACTGCGCTACGGTTGCCAACAGCGGAACAAGATATGACATGCACTTTGTAAAATCCGTGATCAACACTTCAAACGGATCGATCGAGGAGACCGGCGCAACCGTTGCGGAAGAATTGCCGATCTCGGAAGGCACGTTTAACATTGTGCACGAAGGTATGCGAATGGTTGCACAGCAATATACGCTGAATTCCATTTTCCGCAGTTCCGGTGTGGACGTTGCCTGCAAAACCGGTACATCACAGGTTATCCGTAACGGCAAGGAAACGAACAACGGTTTCCTGATCACCTTTGCGCCCTACGATAATCCGGAGATATCCATAGCAACTGAAATTGATTTTGCCGGTTCGGGTACTTCCACTGCCGAACTGACTGCTTCCATTATTGAATACTACTATTCAAACAACACGGATGAACAGCCTGCCCAAAACACAGGCATACTGCTGAACTGACAGGAATTTCGTAAATAATTATTGAATCTATATACATTTTATGGTATGATTTTAATGCTGAATAAAAACGGCTTTAGGAATTGATGCAACACTTGAGAGAGGTATTATATGAATATTGCACTTATCGCGCACGATGCAAAAAAAGAACTGCTTGTGCAGTTTTGTATTGCCTACTGCGGAATCATGAGCCGCCACGAACTGTGCGCCACCGGCACAACCGGTAAACTCGTTCATGACGCAACCGGGCTTAAGATAAACTGTTTCCTTTCAGGCAGTCAAGGCGGAGGTCAGCAGGTTGCAAGCCGCATTGCGTGCAACGAGATCGATCTGCTTATCTTTTTTCGGGATCCGCTCAGCCCCAAGCCGCATGAGCCGAATGACAACGACCTTTTAAGACTCTGCGACGTTCACAACATTCCCTATGCAACAAATATTGCAACCGCAGAAGCGCTGATCAGGGGTGTGGAACGCGGCGATTTCGAATGGCGCGAGATCGTAAATCCGCGCTATAATTCTTAAAACAACGGGCAGGTGCAAACCCGCCCTGTTTTTTCTGAACGGAGATTATTTTATGGCACTGATAACCAAAGCAGTTAAGGGTACAAAAGATGTTTTACCCGGTGAAATTTACAAGACCCAGTATATTGAAAGCACGGCGCTGGATGTTGCCGAAAGATTCGGTTTTAAAGAGATCCGCACACCGGTGTTTGAACACACGGAGCTTTTTCAGCGCGGTGTGGGAGACACAACGGATGTTGTGCAAAAAGAGATGTATACGTTTGATGACAAGGGCGGCAGAAGCATAACGCTGCGCCCGGAGGGAACGGCAGGCGCTGCAAGGAGTTTTCTGGAAAACGGGCTTTGCAACGAAACGCTGCCGCAGAAAGTTTGCTACCTGACCTCCTGCTACCGCTATGAAAAGCCGCAGGCAGGCAGGCTGCGTGAATTTCACCAGTTCGGTGTGGAATGTTTCGGCGCGCAGTCCCCGCTTGCAGACGCGGAGATCATTTCGCTTGCAAACACCTTTTTTAAGGAACTCGGCGTAAAAGACCTTACACTGGAAATCAATTCCATCGGCTGCCCCACCTGCCGCGCGGAATACCACAAGGCGCTGAAAACCTATTTTGAAGGCAGAAAGGACGAACTCTGCGACACGTGCAAAGACAGGCTGGAAAAAAACCCCATGCGCATTCTGGACTGCAAATCCCCGGTTTGCAGCGAGATCGCCAAAGACGCGCCCGTTGTGCTGGATTATCTTTGCGACGAGTGCAGAGAGCATTTTGAAAAAGTAAAATCTTATCTGAATGCGCAGAACATTGCATTCAAAGTAAATCCCAGAATCGTCAGAGGGCTGGATTATTATACCAAGACCGTGTTTGAATTCATTTCCGAATCCATCGGCGCGCAGGGAACCGTCTGCGGCGGCGGGCGGTATGACGGACTGATTGAAGAACTCGGCGGGCAGAAAACGCCGTCGCTTGGTTTTGGGCTCGGAATTGAACGGCTTATGCTGCTGATGGAGGCGCAGGGCTGTGAATTTCCAAAAGAGAGCATGCCGGATCTGTTTATTGCCGCGCTCGGCGAAAAAGCGCAGTTAAAAGCGGTGGAGATTGCCAACGACATGCGTGAAGAAGGCTTTACCTGCCTGTATGACGTAAACGGCAGAGGTCTGAGGGCGCAGATGAAATACGCAAACAAACTGGGCGCAAAATACACAATCGTGCTGGGTGACGATGAAGTGGAAAGCGGCATTGCCAAACTCAAGAATATGGAGAGCGGCGAAGAAACTGAAATTGCTTTGCAAACGTTCGTCAGCGGATTTTACAGCATCTCTCTGGAAAAAGAACTGGACGACCTGACTATAAACGGTGAGGAATTTGACTTTAAATCCCTGTTTGGGGTTGAAAATAAAGACTGATATATTTGCGGAGACAGACAAATGGAAACGATAAAAGGACTTAAGAGAACAGATTACTGCGGCGATCTCAACATCAAAGACTGCGGCAGAGAAGTTACCTTGTTTGGCTGGGCACAGCGCCAGCGGGATTTGGGCAATCTTATCTTTATTGATATGAGAGACAGAACCGGGATCGTGCAGCTTTCATTCAGCGATAAAACAAGCAGGGAAACTTTTGAGAAAGCCGCGGCAGTACGCAGCGAATATGTGCTTGCCGTAAAAGGCAAAGTGGTGGAACGGGAAAGCAAGAACCCGGAACTGCCCACGGGAGAAATCGAGATAGAGGTTTTTGAACTGCGCATCATCAGCAAGGCGCAGACACCGCCCTTTGAGATTTCCAAGGCGGATGAAGTCGGCGATGAAACCACCCTCAAATACAGATATCTTGCCTTAAGAAACGAAAAGCTCACCAAAAATATGCTGATGCGCCACAAGATTGCAAAAATCGCGCGCGAATATTTTTATGACAACGGCTTTATTGAAATTGAAACGCCGATGATGATCAAATCTACACCGGAAGGCGCAAGGGACTATGTTGTGCCCAGCAGAATCCACAACGGCAAATTCTATGCGCTGCCCCAGAGTCCGCAGATCTATAAGCAGCTGCTGATGATTGCGGGATTTGACAGATATATCCAGCTTGCCAGATGCTTTAGGGATGAGGATCTGCGTGCCGACCGCCAGCCGGAATTTACGCAGATCGACCTGGAAATGAGTTTTGTGGATACAGAAGACATCATGGAAACGGCGGAAGGGTTCATCAAAAAGCTGATGAAAGAAACGCTGAATATAGAAATCCCCACGCCCCTGCCGAAAATGACCTATGCAGACGCTATGAACAAATACGGCTCTGATAAACCGGATACCCGCTTTGATATGCTGATTCAGGATATCAGCGACTGGGCGGCAAAGACCGATTTTGCCGTTTTCAAAGGCGCCGTTGAGGACGGCGGCTGCGTGAAATGCATTGTTGCTAAGAACGCCGCGTCTGTTTACAGCAGAAAAAAAATAGACAAACTTACTGAATATGTAAAGGGCATCGGCGCAAAAGGCCTTGCTTATGTGCGCTGGGCCGATGAAACACCGAACTGCTCTTTTGCGAAATTCCTGAAAGACGGCGAACTTGAGGAACTGCTGGGTTCCCTGAGCGCAGAAAAAGGCGACTGCGTATTCATCATAAGCGGAAAAACGGCGCTTACGCTTTCCGTGCTCGGCGCTCTTAGACTTGCAGTTGCAAAAGAACTTGATAGGATTCCCGAGGGCAAATGGAATTACCTGTGGATAACCGAAATGCCGTTTTTTGAATACGATGAGGAAAGCGGCGAATGGGTGGCAATGCACCATCCGTTTACCATGCCGATGGAAGCGTGCATTCCATATCTGGACAGCGATAAAGCCAATGTGCGCGCCAAGGCGTTTGACCTGGTTTTAAACGGCACAGAACTTTCCTCCGGCTCCATGAGAATTACGGATTGCGAACTGCAAAACAAAATGTTTGAACTGCTTGGCATGACGCAGGAAGAGATAGACGCGAAATTCGGTTTCTTGGTTGAAGCATACAAATATGCTGCTCCCCCGCACGGCGGAATGGGCATAGGGCTGGACAGGCTTGCCATGCTGATCTGCGGTGCGGACAGCCTGCGAGACGTTACGGCATTCCCGAAAGTGCAAAACGCAAGCGAACTGATGAGCGGTGCGCCCACCTATATTGATGACATCCAGCTTGATGAACTCGGTATAAAGATAGCGGATACGGAGAAAAAGAACCATGAGTAATTTTTTTGCTATGGTAAGCCGCATGCGGCTCATAAACCGCTGGGCGCTTATGCAGAACACGGCGGAGGAAAACATTGCCGAGCACAGCCACAATGTGGCGGTTCTTGCGCACGCGCTTTGCGTGATCGGCAATCAAAAATTCGGCAAGGCGTATAATGCGGAACGTTGCGCCCTGCTTGCTATTTATCACGACACACCCGAAGTCATCACAGGCGATATGCCCACCCCGGTAAAATACGGCAGCGACGAGATGAAAAACGTGTATAAAAACGTGGAATCCCTTGCCGGAAACCGGCTGCTGGATATGCTGCCGCCGGAGTTCAAAGACGAATATGATCCTCTCTTTAACAAAAAGGCGCAGGACAGGGAACTTTGGAAGATCGTGAAAGCCGCGGATAAGATCGACGCGCTGATCAAGTGTATCAATGAAACGAGAATGGGAAACCGCGAATTTGAAAAAGCACTGGAGGCGCAGGAAAAACTGATAGAAGAGATTGATATGCCGGAAGTGGAATACTTTAAAAAAGAATTTTTGCCTGCATATTACCTTACGCTGGACGAACATACAAAGCGGTGATCTATTCTTACCGCCGCTTACCTACAAAACAAGAGGTGTTATAATAATGAATACACTGGAATCCATAAAAACAAGACGCAGCATCAGAAAATATAAAAGCGACCCGGTGCCGCAGGAACTGCTGAACAAAATTATAGACGCGGGTCTGTACGCGCCGAGCGGCATGGGAAGACAGGCAACGATCATTCTTTCCGTTGCCAACAAAGAGGTACGGGATCAGCTTTCCAAACTGAATGCCCGGATCATGGGTACGGATACGGATCCGTTTTACGGCGCGCCGGCAGTGCTGATTGTGCTTGCCAAAAAGGACTGCCCCACCGGAATTTATGACGGCAGCCTTGTTATGCAGAATCTGATGCTTGCCGCGCATGAGCTGGGGCTTGGCAGCTGCTGGATTCACCGCGCAAAAGAGGAATTTGAACTGCCGGAGGGCAGGGAATTGCTGAAATCTCTTGGCATAGAAGACGAATATGAGGGAATCGGGCACTGCATCATCGGCTACGCAGACGGCGACGCCCCCTCCCCTGCCGAAAGAAAAGAACACAGAGTATATTCTGTTGACTGAACGGTGCATAAAAAAAAGCCATAGCGGTATCTGACCGCTATGGCTTTTTTATTGTCGCTTCAGCAAAGGCAATGCAAAGCGGGCAGAACGCCTTGGCGTCTGCCCGCAAAGATACTTTACTTCGCCATTTCGGCTCTTGCCTCTTTGATTCTTTCCACAAAAAGTTTACCCGTTTGCGTGATCTTTTCATAATCGCCTGTTTTTGCACCGGCAATCAGTGAAGAACCTGCGCCACAGGCAAACGCGCCTGCTTTGATCCAGTCTTTTACGTTATCCACATTCACGCCGCCGGACGGCATCATAACCGCATTTGGTATCGGGCCGTGCATATCTTTAATAAACGCCGGGCCGGCAATATCGCCGGGGAATACCTTAAGCACATCCGCGCCGCACTCCATGGCGGCAACCGCCTCTGTAGGCGTATAAATGCCGGGCATGGACGGAATGCCGTAACGGTTGCAGCATTTAACGGTTTCCGGATCAAAATAAGGGGAAACGATATATTCCGCGCCGGCAAGGATCGCGATTCTTGCGGTTGCGGCGTCCATAACCGTACCTGCACCGATAATGATCTCACCGTTGTTGTATTTTGCCTTCATTTCTTCAATCAGCTTATCCGCATGCGGAACGGTGAACGTGAGTTCGATTGCCGCAACGCCGCCTTTGATGCAGGCATCCGTAATTTTTTCCGCCTCTTCCACAGAAGTGGCTCTTACAACTGCAACGATACCCACTTCATGGATTTTTGCAAGTGTTTCAATTTTATTTGCCATTTTTATTTACCTCCGTAGTTTGCTGCATTATCTTTGCACTCTTGCCGAACCGCCGTTTACCTTTGCCTCTACTTCTTTCAGGGATGCCATGGAAGTATCGCCGGGTGTGGTCATGGCGAGCGCGCCGTGAACAGCGCCGTAATTAACGGCTTTCTGCGCGTCTTCATAAGTCATCAGCCCGTAAATTAGGCCGGAGGCAAAACTGTCTCCGCCGCCGACGCGATCCAAAATCTCCAGCGCCGGAAATTCAATGGAATGATAAATCTTGCCGTCTGCATAGCAGATCGCCTTCCAGGAATTGACGGTTGCCGTTATGACGGTTCTGAGCGTGGTTGCGATTACCTTGAAATTCGGATATGCCTTGCAGACCTCGCCAAGCATTTTTACGTAGCCGTCCATATTCAGCTCTTTCAGATCCGCGTCATTACCCTCTACCTCAAAACCGAGGCAGGCTGTAAAATCCTCCTCATTGCCGATCATAACATCCACATATTTTGCAAGTTCGCGGTTCACTTCCTGCGCTTTTTTAACGCCGCCGATATCATTCCAAAGGGAGGGGCGGTAGTTCAGATCATAGGAAACGACCGTGCCGTATTTTTTTGCTGCTTTAACCGCCTCTATAACAACGGCCGCGGAGTTTTCCGAAAGTGCAGCGTAAATGCCGCCGGTGTGGAGCCAGCGCACGCCGAGATCGCCAAAAATATGATCCCAGTCTATTTCTCCGGGTTTCAGCTGGCTGATTGCCGTATGACCCCTGTCTGAAGTGCCAACCGCGCCGCGTATGCCGAATCCGCGTTCGGTAAAGTTGATTCCGTTTCTGGTTGTTCTGCCGATACCGTCATACTTTACCCATTTGATAAGGGAAGTATCCACACCGCCCTGAAAGATCAGATCCTCCAGCAGATAGCCAACCTCATTTTCCGCAAAAGCGGTAACCACACCGGTCTTCATGCCAAAGCAGCGCCGAAGTCCACGTGCCACGTTATATTCTCCGCCGCCTTCCCATGCTCTGAAAGAGCGGGCGGTTTTGATTCTGCCCTCGCCGGGGTCCAGTCGAAGCATGATCTCGCCAAGGGAAATCTCATCAAACATACATTCCTCTTTTGGTCTTAACTTAAGATCCATAACCTTACCTCCGTATCATTCAAAGTTAAAATACTGAACTGCGTTATTATAAGATATGCCGCAAACGATCTCTTTAAGCATTTCACTGTCATTTGCGTACCAGCCGTCCTCTACCCATCTGCCGATCAGACGGCACAAAATCCGCCTGAAATACTCGTGCCTTGCATAGGAAGTGAACGAACGAGAATCTGTTTCCATGCCGATAAATTTGCCAAGAATGCCAAGATTTGCAAGCGTTTTGAGCTGATCGGTCATACCGTCCATCGTATCCAAAAACCACCACGCCGGCCCGAACTGAATCTTGGATTCCGTTTCACTGCTTTGGAAGTTGCCCAGCATGGTTGCAAGAACGATATTGTCTTTATTATTCAGGTTAAACAAAACTGTTTTCGGCAGTTTGCCCTTAACTTCAAGCGAATCCAGAAAACGGCTCAGGGTATAGGCGGTCTGATCATCGCCCACGGAATCAAACCCGGTATCCGCGCCGAGCAGTTTAAATTTTGCTGTGTTGTTGTTACGCATGGCGCCGAGATGGATTTCCATTGCCCAGCCGAGTTCATAATACTTTTCGCCAAGGGCAGTCATAACGGCCGTTTTATACATATCGCGCTCTTGTTCCGTAACCGTGCCGCCGTTCATTGCCTTTTGGAAAACAGATTCAATCTCCTGCTCCGACGCAGGAGCATACGGCATATGATCAAACGCGTGATCGCTGACACGGCAGCCGTAATTGTTGAAATGATCCGCCCTTTTCAGCAGCGCCGAAATGACATCTTTGTAAGAACAGATCTTCATATCCGCCGCTTTGGCAAGCGTTTGAATATAATCCGCAAAACCCGGCGCCTCAACAGACAGCGCTTTATCCGGCCTGAATCCGGGCAGCACACGGCAGCCAAAATCCGCTTGGGCAAGCAGCGCGTGATATTCCAGGCTGTCCGCCGGGTCGTCCGTTGTGCACACGATCTTAACATTGGAATTTTTGATCAGGCTCTGCGGCCTGAAATCGCCGTCTTTTATTTTTGCGTTCGCGCGGTCATAAATTTCATCCGCCGTTTTGGCGCTGAGCGGTGTATCTATGCCAAAGTACCGCTGCAATTCCAGATGCGCCCAGTGATAAAGCGGGTTGCCGATGGCATATTGCAGGGCATACGCGAATTTTTCAAACTTTTCACGACCGCTTTTATTCCCGGTGCAGTATTCCTCCGCCACGCCGCAGGAACGCATAGCGCGCCACTTATAATGATCCCCGGCAAGCCAGAGCTGAGAAATATCAGAGGGAGTCTCATTCTCATAGATCTCTTTGGGGCTTAAATGGCAGTGATAATCACAGATCGGCATATCTGCGCAGCAATGAAAAAACAGATCTTTTGCCGTATCGGTATCCAGCAAAAAATCTTTACCCATAAATGTTTCCAAACTATCGCCTTCCGATTTACATAAAATTTACAGTCTTATTATATACTTTACGCAGTGGCATTTCAAGCAGGAACTTCATATAATAAAATTAAATTATTGAATAATAACACCATAACTGCTATAATAAATGCATCATGCTGGCGGCAACGGCAAATGGCGTCTTTGCACCGCCGGCGGATATCTGTAGACTATAACAAAGGGTGATTTTGTGAACATCTGTATTTTTGGCGCTTCCAGCGATATTATAGAGGAAAAATATGTAAAGGCGGCGTATGACCTTGCCGCCGAGATGGCAAAACGAGGCCACGGGCTGATCTTCGGCGGCGGCGGAAAAGGCGTTATGGGCGCCACGGCGCAGGCTGTTTATGACAACGGCGGATTTGTGTACGGCGTTGCACCTGAATTCATGATAGAATATAATGTGTTTTTTGAACACTGCACAAAATTCAAGCACACCAAAACCATGGCGGAAAGAAAAACATTTATGGAAGACCATGCGGACGCCTTTATCATTGCGCCCGGCGGAATCGGCACTTATGAGGAATTCTTTGAGGTCTACACATTAAAACAGCTTGGGCGGCACGATAAGGCGATCGCCGTATTCAACCCATATGGCTATTATGACCAAATGCTGGAAATGCTGAAACACACCGTAAACGAAAAATTTATGAATCAAGCCTCTCTTGATCTGATCAAAGTATTTGATGACGCGAACGCCCTGCTGGACGATTTGGAAGCGTACAGGGGCAAAGCCGTTGACGTGCAGAAACTGCGGTATGACCTGAAAGAGGACGACAAATAAAAACCTGCCGGGAATTTCGGATGATCCATTTGACACCGGTAAAAAAAACAGGAGCGGAAAAATCCGCTCCGTTTTTTATTGCCATCTACCGGTTTACCAGCTTCCGCCGCCTCCGCCTCCGGAGCCGCCGCCCGCAAACCCGCCTCCGCCGCCGGAGGAAGTCTGCGGCGCGGAAGTCATTGCCTGGGCAGCGCTGTGCATCGTGCTGCTCATAAAATGCCACATCATATAAGTATGGAACGTGCCTGAACCGTAATACCAATCCGGTGGTTCAACGGCAATATCCTCAAATTTTTTGACCCAGGCATCGGACACTCCAAGCACATAGGCATACGGCAGAATATTGTAAAAATATTTTGGATCATCAAACACAAGTTTTTCAAGCCTGTCTTTTTCCGCCGTTTCAAGAAACAGTTTAAAGCCCTCTATCTTTTGCAGGATCTGATGCCCCTGATCCGTTCTTTTTCTTACAAAGAAAGAGAGAATGAACGCCGCGGCGAGGATAACAATTCCGGCAATAAAAGCAGCATATCTTTCGCCTGCGCCGAATGTGCGGTTAAAGATCAAGATATCCGCCGCAAGACTGGCGGCAACCAGCGCAAGGCATACTACGCGCATGATCAGTGAAGTATTGGAAAACACCTTTCTTCTGTTGCTCATGGTATTGTAATTTGCCGCGATCTGATTTAAGTGTTTATAGAAAACATTTTCAAGATCCTCATTCGTAATACGGCTCTTGCCGCTTTCAAACAAGCCGTCAAAAAAGATCTTTTTGTTACGATCTGGACCGTTATAGGTCTTTCTGCGCTCAATCACATAATCCGCGCCGTCATAATATTCGCTGCTTTTGGATTCGTTGATCGCAATATAGCCCTCGTTTGCAAGTTCAATCAACAGCGGCACCATATCCTCATTGGAAAGCGCGCCTTTGTACCAATAGGCAACATCCGTGCTGCTCATGCCCTCCGGCGGATAAAATTCCACGATTTTAACAACTTTTTTATCCTTGCCGAATCTGCGCCAAATCAGCGCCACAATAAGCAGGCAGATGATCGGAATGCCCACCATGGCGCAGAGTTTTGCGATATGTGCGGCAGTGTCAAAATAGAAGTACCCGTCCGGCAGTTCCAGCCTTACGGTGAACGCCTCATACGGGCCGAGTTCACGCGTGAGCCTGCCAGTGATCTCCAAACCGTTTACATAATATTCAATACTGCTTGTGCCCTCAAACCCGTAACTGCCGGCAGAAAAACCAAGAAGATCAGCATTGAAATCCTTTGGCATGGCGATACGGAACGTCACGTTATCAATATAAGTATCCCAACCGGAGCCGATAATGTTATAATATAGCTCATCTGAACCGTTTACAACATCCTGCCCAAGGGCATAGTTATAAGAGATCGTGTAGTGATGATCGCCGGTTAACGTAGTGTCTTCATCGCCGATCTGCAAAACGAGCTGGGAATTTTCCGTGGATTTTGAATAACTGTCGCTGCAGTGTATAGCATTGACTTTTGCGCGGGTAACGGCAGTAGAGCCGTCCGCGCGCTCAACCTGATTTCTGAGCGGAATATACCGGTAGATGCCGTGGCGCGCCTCATTAAAATGCACGTCTATATTTTCCGTTACACGCAGCACATTATCTTCTGCAACATGGATTTCCACATCATAAGCCGTGATATAATAAGGCTCATATGTGTGCGCGGCGCCAAAAGACGGAAAAGCGCAAAAAAGCAAGGCAAGCAAAACAAAAACCGGCAGCGATCTTTTTAGAATCTTCATGAAAAATCTACCTTTACAACCTGCTTTTCCGCTTCGTTTTCAATGGCAAACATCTGCTTTTTACCGAATTTAAACAGTTTTGCAATAATGGAGGACGGAAACATTTCAATTTTATTGTTGTAGCCCTTTACAACGGCATTATAATATTTTCTTGCGTTTGCAATATCCTCTTCCGTTCGCTGAAGCTGATTATTCAGATCCAGAAAATTCTGGTTTGCTTTCAGATCCGGATACTGTTCCGCAAGAATATTGAACCCTGCTAAACTTCTGGAAAGTTCTGAATTTGCCTGCATTTTCTGCTCTGCGCTCATGCTGTTATAATTTCCGTTTCTGGCGGAAATTACATTTTGCAGCGTTTGAGCCTCATGCTTGGCATAGCCTTTTACGCTTTCAACAATATTCGGGATCAGATCCCATCTTTTTTTGAGGTAAACATCCATGGTAGCGAACGCTTCCTCCACCGTGTTTCTGAGATTGATAAGAGAATTGTACGTTGCTCCCGTATAAATACCCAAAATAAGAATGATCAAAACGATCACGGCGGCAATAATAATTGCCGCGATTGTGCCTGCTGCCATCCTGATTCCTCCCTTACTATGATTTCAATTTTACTTTAACATACAGAAACGGAATATGCAAGAAATTTATGTTTGCAAAAACAGAAAAACGGCGGGAAATATTTCCCGCCGCAAGGTTTGAACGATTCGTATCAAACACCCGAATATGCATTAAATCCGCCGTCCACCGGAATGCTCACACCTGTAATGAAACCGCTGTATTCCTCATCGCAAAGGAAAAGCAGGGTGCCGTCCAGTTCTTCCGGTTCGCCGAAACGTTTCATCGGTGTAGCCGCAAGAATCTTGCCTGTGCGCTCCGTAGGCGTGCCGTCCTCATTCCAGAGCAGCGTTTTGTTTTGCTTGGTGGAGAAGAATCCCGGCGCAATTGCATTTACACGAATGCCCATAGGCGCAAAATGCACCGCCATCCATTCCGTAAAATTCTTTACTGCCGCTTTTGCCGCCGAATAAGCCGGGATCCTGGTAAGCGGTCTGTAAGCGTTCATAGACGTAATCATAACAATACAGGAATGCGCTTTTTCAACCATATCGCGCGCAAACACCTGCGTTGGAATCAGCGTGCCGAGAAAATTGAGGTTAAAAACAAAGCTGATGCCGCTTGGGTCCAGATCAAAGAAAGTTTTGATGTTTTCATCTTTCTGAACAAGATCTATCTTTTCAAGCGTGTCTTTTGTTGTTGTGCCTTTCGGATTGTTTCCGCCCGCGCCGTTGAGGAGGATATCGCAGGTGCCGAGCAGTTCATTTACTTCCTCCCTGGCGCGCTGCATGGATTCCGGTTCCAGCACATTGCACGCAACGGCGATTGCCTCTCCGCCGCTTGCAATGATCTCATCCGCGCATTTCTGCGCCGCGTCTTTATTCAGATCCAAAACAGCAACCTTGCAGCCCTGCGCCGCCAGCGTTTTTGCAAAAGCGCCGCAAAGCACACCGCCGCCGCCGGTTACAACCGCAACCCTGCCTTTTAAATTCTCATGTGTCATTCTATTTACCTTCCTGTTTTAAAACTCAGTCTTTTTCTTTTCTGCTTTTTTCAACGGCTTCCCAAAGCCCATTCAAATAGCAAACGCCGAGCGCGCGGTCAAACAGACCGTAACCGGGCCTTGCCACCTCGCCCCAGATCATTCTGCCGTGGTCAGGGCGAACATAGCCGTCAAAACCGATCTCCTGCAGCGCTTTTACAATCTCATACATATCCAGCGAGCCGGCGCTGCTTTCATGTGCGGTTTCGTTAAACCATCTGTCATTGATGGAAACATTTCGCAGATGCGCAAAATAGATCCTTTCCCCGATTTCCGGCGTGCGGATAATATCGGGAATATCATTTTTGGGGCTTGCGCCGAGGGATCCCGTGCAAAGTGTGATGCCGTTATATTTGCTGGGCACCATCCTGACGAGTTTCAGCAGCGCCTCCTTGCCCGTAATGATACGGGGCAGACCGAAAATACCCCACGGCGGATCATCCGGGTGGATCGCCATTTTCACGCCGCATTCCTCGCAGACCGGCATGATCGATTCCAGAAAATATTTCAGATTGCGCCAAAGATCCTCTTCCGTTATACCTTTGTATTTTTCAAAAAGTTCTTTGATCTCACCCATTCTGTCCGGCTCCCAGCCGGGCATTGCATAGCCGTTTGAATGATCATCGATCTCACGGAACATATCCTCCGGCGATTTGCCCTCTACCTGCTTGCCGTCATAAGAAAGGCAGGTGGAACCATCCGGCAGGGGCATATAAAGATCGGTGCGGGTCCAATCAAAAACAGGCATAAAGTTGTAGCAAATGCATTTTACGCCCACCTTTGCAAGATTTCTGATGGAAATTTTGTAATTTTCGATCCATTTTTCACGCGCCGGCAGGCCGAGTTTGATATCCTCATGCACGTTTACGCTTTCTATGCATTCCATAGTCAGCCCGGCGGCAGTGATCTCCTCATACATTGCCTGCACACGTTCTTCGCTCCACGCCTCGCCGGCAGGCAGGTCATGAAGTGCAGGAACAACGCCGGTAACATTCGGGATCTGCCTGATCTGCTGAAGGGTAACAGTATCCAACTTATCCCCAAACCAGCGAAACGTCATCTGCATAGATCAGCCCTCCTTGTTTTGATGTATTGTTTATCACATTTTAGCACACATTACAAAGCGTTTCAAGAATTATCCTTATCCGTATCGGAAAAAATAATTTCCTGCTCCGCGCCGATATCCTCCAGCAGTGAATATTCGGCTATATACACAATGCCGCCGTCCGTGATCTCCTCCTTTTCAGTCTTGCCGATGATCTCACACCCGGCAAGTTCCTCTTTTTCCCTTTCCAGCAATTCTTTTTTTGCCGCCGCGCGCAGTTCATCATCCGAAATACTGCGTTTCGTATCGGTGTAACTTCTGCGTATTTCCGTATAAATACCGATCGGCAGGCGGAAATCATGGAACACAATATATTTTTTCTGATATTCACAAACGGTGTTTTCCTCCTCTTTTTTTATGGACAGCGGTATCTCCAGCCCGAAAAAATACAGGGTTTTATACTGCTTTTCACTGGTGCAGATCTTTTCACTCTGCTCGCGCGGAATATTGACGGTGATCCGGCTGTTTGTTTTTGCGATTACACTGCCGTGCGCCCTTGCGAAATGGTTTTTCTGCGGCTGCGAATATTCTTCCGGCTCATAAACGCCGGAAATCAGCAGATCGCCTGTTGTAACAGCGTCCCCTGCCTGAACAGCCGGCCAGCCGCCGAGCGCCGTGACTTTTACGATCACGCCGTCTTTCTTTGCGGTAACATTCGTGATAAGATTGTTGTTTTCAATCTCCGGCTTGGGCGTCGTCTCTCGGATCTCCACCTGCGCGAGACAGCCGATACGGTTTATGGAGATCCAGGCAACCCGATCAAAATCCGCCATAACCGCGAATTCAAGATTTTCCTTATCGGTTTCAGACCAACGCACGCCGGTTTTAAACCCGTTTTGCGCAAGATAATCCACAATCTTAGAAGTCTCCAGCGTTTGATTGCCGATCACCGTTATATTCCAGATAAATCCGCCCATAAAGGAAACAAGCAAAACAAAAAACAGCATGCCGCAAAAAACGCCCCACCTGCCCTTGAGCGGATGCAGAAGAAACGGCAGACCGCGCTTTTTTACGAGTTTGACTTTGCCGCCCGATCTGAACGCAATTTTGTGCAGGCGTTTATACGCGCCTATACTGCATCTTGCGGTAAGCACACCGTTTTCGGCGGAGATATCTTTGATATTTATTTTTTCATGATAGCAGCGGTTGATAAAACCGTCTGTAAAACCGCCGGAAAACGTAAAAACCACATAACCGAAAAACCAGTTAAAAAATTTAATCAGCATCAGAAAAATCCACGCTCACAATCATACCCTCCACAACCGCGCCCTGCGGCGTGAATGAATCTATATGGAGATCATCCCCGTGAAAAGTAACTTTCTTTTTGCCCACGGCAAGTTTGATTTGCTGCGCCGAATACTCCAAAACCGATTCCAAACCGTCCACCACACACTGCGAACAGCCGTACATTTCTAAATGCGGCTCACCGGTAAACAGCCCTGCCGGAATATCCGTGTTGCTTCTGGATAATTTTTTTCTCATAAAATCACCGTTTATTTATATGAATGTAATGGGTGGTTCTATGAAAATAAATAAAGATTCGTTTTTGCTTTTTGCCGCGCTTGCTCTTTCCGGAGTGCTGATCGTTTGCTCGTCAGAGGCAAAAGAGGGCGCGCTGTACGGCGCCGCACTTGCCCAAAGGGTAATCATCCCGAGTTTGCTGCCGCTTTTGATCCTGTTTAATTTTGTTCAGCACAGCGCCGCCGGCAGAGCGCTTGAAACGATGTTAAGCCCCATAACCTGCAAAGTGTTGCGACTGCCGAAATGCGCCGGCCCGGCCGTTTTTCTGGGGCTGATCGGCGGTTATCCCACCGGCGCGCTGCTGACTGCCAATCTTTACAGGAATTCCGATATCGACTGCGCCTGCGCAAAACGTCTGCTGCGTTTTGCTTTCAGCGGCGGCGCAGGGTTTATTATCACCGCACTCGGAACAGGAATTCTGAAAAACAGAGAACAGGGCGTCATTCTTTTCACAAGCGTAACGGCAGCAGCTCTGATCAGCGCCTTGCTCGGCGGATTCCTGTGGGGAAAAGCGGAAGAGGGAGAAAGCAGTTATTTATCTCTGCCCGTTGCTGACGCGCTCAATAAAAGCGTAGAGCAGTCTGCCCGGAGCGTGATCAACATGGCGGCATATATCGTGCTGTTTTGCGCTGTGCAGGGAAATATACAGATACCCGCTCTGCTCGCGCCGCTGATTGAGATCACAAGCGGCACGGCGCAGTGCGCTACGGAAATGCCGCTTTATGCCACGGCATTTTATTTGGCGTTCGGAGGATTCTGTATCCACCTGCAATTATTCACGATCATTAAGGAAACCGGAATGAGATACGCAGATTTCCTGCTTTGGCGCGGCATAAACGGCGTGATCAGCAGCGCGGTCTGCGCCGCGATCCTGCAAATCTTTCCTGAGGACAGCGCCGTTTTTTCAAACTATTCACAAACCATCGTTCGCCCAACAAGCGTTAACGCCGCGCTTTCCATACTGATGCTGCTCGGTTGCGCCGTTCTGATCTTTGATCTGGAAAACCGAAAAAGAAAATGCTGAGACAGCATGAAAAAAAGGCTGTCTCAAAAACAAGGCAGCCTTTTTATAAGATATATAATATGGTAAAACAGTATTTTTTGCGCGCAATCCCTTTGTTCAAAAATCAATTTCGTATTCCAAATACCGCCTGGCTTCGTTGATTGCTTCGCTTGTAACCGTGGTATTTCCGGCAATCTTCATGCTTTTTAAAATTGCGTCTATTTTTACTGCGTCGCTTTCTTTTATGCCGGAGGAATTGCTGAGTTTGATCATAAATTTCTGATAAGTCAATGGCGCTTTCTTATCCATTCGCATGGAAACCAAAGCCTGAATACTCGGATCCCGCAGCAAATATTTCAATTTAGGTCTTATAGGGTCATGGCCGGCACATTTCATTTCTGCGGCAATCTCAATGGTGGAAAACTTTTTTTCAGAAATATTATGCTCTGCCTCTGCGGTAACAACATCGGCAGCGTTCATTTTGGAATTTGCCTGTTTTTTTGAAAAAGAAGACTGCTCTTCCAAATAGGTAATTCGGAAATGCTTAGCGCCAAGATCCTGCGCAATTCTTTGCAATTCACTTACCCTTTCCATTTTAAGATAGCTAAAATAATCGTCAAGCGCAATATACCTATCCCTATCGCTCGGATCAACATAATAAAATTCGCTTCTGCAATCAGGGTAAAATGCAAGCCCGAAGATATCTACGCTGTCCCTGAAAAGATTCAGCACACGATTGCCCTTGTGATTTGTAAAATAGCCGATTGAGCCTTTGCAGACCGCACTTTCTGCCCGTCTTCGGTCTCTATCTGCAACTCTGATAAATTTGGGGATCAAAAAATCCCCGCCGTCAATATCTTGCGGAAAAACAGGCTGTAATATTTTAAATTCAAGCTGTTTTGCTTTTTCATCCGCACTTTCCTTAATGAGATTGGCAACCTGCGCCACATCCTCTTTATCAAATTTACCGTCATCATTTTGATCGGCGGCACGTGTTAAAACCACCTTGGTCTTATTTAAAATCTTAGAGGCTTTCTTTCCAGCCTCTTTTGCCTTTTCCGATATATCAAACTTAGACTTTTCCATTTTATTAATCCCTTTCCATCAAAAAATAAAACTGCATTTTCGATAGCCGAATATTTTAAAACCAATCCCCTTATATACTATCACAGAAATTAATTTTCTGCAATGTTATTCACTTTTTTATTTTGACAATCGCTTTGGTGGGAAGAATTGAGTGCAAAGAATTTGTATATAAAAATGCTTTCAAAATCTTTTTAATATTTTTTTTAGCAAAGAAAACAGTTTGGGAAAGCGCTGTTTAAGGGCAGTCCATATTTTGTGGCCTGCCGGCGGTGCTTTGCCGGCGGCGCGAAGTTTCTTTTCATACTGATCCTGCTTGATGATATGATTATAGTGCTCAAACCAATACGCATTTGCAGAGGCGGCTAAAATATTTACATCTTCATCCGCAGCACCGTTTGAAAGCGCGATGATCACTTCCAAAATCATTTTAAAAAGTGGCACGCTGTCAAACGAATTATGGGCATTGGAAACACCCCACGCGGCATAGATCCAGGAATGCAAATTTTGGCAGGAAGAAATGCCGTATTTGAGTTCCAGATCAAAATGTTTCAGAAAATAAGGAATACTTCTCTGGGCATCTGACGGGGAAAAGATATTCGTGATCAGCAGATATGTATTATCAGGATTCTTTTTGATCACGCCGGCAAAATCATTTCTTTTTTTGAAATCCTCAGATGTATAAATGTCTATGCCCATATGCTCTGAAAACTGATCTGCATAATGCGGATATTTTTGCAGATCAATCTGGGCGTTTACGGAACACACACACGAACCCTTTATATAATTCGATACTGCAATCGCCGCCGTTCCTCCGCCGGAACGGCCGTATAGAATGATATGCCGGTTCGGCACGCCGAGCAGCGCCGCAATTTTCTTTATTAGCAGGGATATATCGTATCTGTAATCCTCCGTCTGCGTGCCGTAATACCAGCCAATCTCCATTTTGGGAAAGGTTTTATACATGGGATCGTCTATGCACAAGACCGACGCGTTGATATCCTTATACCACGACCAGCTTGAGAAGGTGGGGTACGGCGCCAGCCTGCCGCCGGCACGTGTGCGCGCGCCGGAGAAGAACACCACAAGATAATCCAGACTTCCTTTTTTGAAAAAGCACTCCATATGCGCGGTGCGGATATCCGTATAAAATCTGCTTGGGGGCAGTTCGCTGCTTTGAAGTTGAAATTCGGATGAGTCCCTCTGCACAAGGGACTCATCCGGCCTTCGCTCTATGAAGGACTTAACCTCACGCACGGTTTCTTTCCAGTTTTCCGTTTGCGCGATCACGGGCGGCGCCGTGAAATTCAGTTTTTTGATTTCTTTTAAAATATCCGAACGCAAAATGTTTTAACCTCTTTTCTGGCGCCGCTTATTTCTGTTTCTGATCAGAACGGTGGTTTTTGATTTACCAACGCCTGATCACAGATCTATTTTTTATTTTCTTTGATGATCTTGCGCACCCATTTTTCGCTGTAACCGTATTTGGTGGCAAGCTGTTTTACGGACTGGTTTTTGGAATCCGCAACAATACAATCCGCAATATAATCACTGCTGAAGAATTTTACCGGAAAGTTGATCTGCTGCCCCCTGTATGTGTGATAAAGCGCCACTGCCGTATTCACACCCAGCAGGCTTGCGATTTCACGGTATGTACCAAAGAGATCTTCACATTTGATTTTATCTAAGTCCATACCTGTATAATTCTCCCTCATCTGTCTGTCTCCTTTCCTATTATGATAGATTCGTTCGGACAAGTATAGAGCGCCGGTTCACGGGAATTGTTCCTTGAAAACTTCCGTGCAGGGCTCAAAAAAGGAGATGTTTTTTTCGCGAAACGGGAGGGAAACCGTTTCAAAACAGAATTTGTAAATTTCGCGAAAAACGGATCCGATCCGTTTCCATAACAGGTTTTGTAAATTTCGCGAACCGAAAAAGAACCACTGCTAAATCAGAATTTGTTTTTTCGCGAGTAAAATTACGACTTGGTTAACAGACAGAGCGGTGCAAAAAGGCTTAAAAAAAAGCCCGCTTACGCGGGCAGACGGAATACATATTATAAATATAGGTATAAAAAGATCCGCCTTTCCGAAACGGAAAAGCGGATCCTGAATCTGATTATTTATCCTCTTTTTTCTTGCCTTTCTTTTTTCCGTTTTGGGAAAGTTTGTTGAGGCCGTAAGTGATCAGAATGATTACACCGATAACAAGGAAGATGCCGACCATGCCGATTACCATGATAGGCAGTGTTTCTTTCCATGAATCCGGGTGAAGTTCAAGCGCCATGGAGATCGCGCCTAATTTTGCAAGTAAATTCAACATATCTGTACCTCCTTAAATGATCTCTTCAACAAGGGTGAGGATAAGACCGCCTGCAATAACAGACGCGATCTGCCCTGAAACGTTTACACTGATCGACTGCATAAGAAGGAAGTTCTGATTATCCTCTTTCAGACCCATTTGGTTTACAACACGGCCGCTCATCGGGAATGCAGAGATACCTGCCGCGCCGATCATTGGGTTGATCTTTTTGCCCTTCGGAAGGAAGATATTAAGCAGTTTTGCAAAGAATACACCGCCTGCTGTATCGAATATGAAAGCTACAAGACCAAGCGCAAGGATAAGCAGAGTCTGCCACTGCAGGAAATCTTCATAATACATTCTTGACGCAACAGTAAGGCCAAGCAGAATGGTAATGATATTTGCAAGGGAATTCTGGGCAGTTTCCGAAAGCGCATTCAACACGCCGCATTCACGAATCAGATTACCGAACATCAGGAAACCAACCAGTGCTACAGACTTGGGAGCAACCAGGCCGGCAACAACGGTGATGATGATCGGGAACAGGATCTTTGTAAGTTTGGAAACCTCGCCCGGCTGATATTTCATGCGGATCAGGCGTTCTTTCTTGGTTGTGCAGAGTTTGATTACCGGCGGCTGAATAATGGGAACGAGCGCCATGTAGGAATATGCCGCAACCATAATGGGGCCGAGATACGCGGAATCCAGTTCCTGCGCAACAAAAATGGAAGTGGGGCCGTCCGCCGCGCCGATAATGGCGATGGATGCCGCATCCCTGAAATCAAAGAAGAATGATGCGATAAAGAACGTAAAGAAGATACCGAACTGCGCCGCTGCGCCAAACAGCATAAGCCACGGATTTTTAAGCAGCGGGCCAAAATCGATCATGGCGCCGATGCCGATAAACAGCAGGAGCGGGAAAAGCTCATTTGCAATACCTGCATCAAACAGCACCGTGATGGGGCCTGCCTCATCCGACCCCGCCTGGGTAATCGCGCCCGAAAGCGGCAGATTGACCAGGATTGTACCAAAACCCATGGGAAGAAGCAGTGTGGGTTCCATTTCTTTTTTGATCGCAAGGAAAACAAGAAGTCCGCCGATCGCGATCATAACGATTTGCTGCCATTCAATATTTCCGAAATTGGAAAACAGATCGGCAAACGTGTCTAAAACGCTTAACTGTACCATTTTAACCTCCGGTTATACATTTATTTCAACATTGATCCCAAGCAGATCTTTGTTGGAATCAAGTATCGGTTTAATCACTTCACTCAGGAAATCCGCTGTTTGCTGCGGCGCCCTGCCCACGAAGTTTTCGGGTTTCATTGTGGCAAGAATCTCTTCTTTGGTCATCATAAAAGCGGGATCTGCGGCAATGCGGTCTATCAGATCGTTTTTACCGCCGTCCTGTTTTACGACTGCCGCGGCAGCCATGGAGTGCACGCGGATCCGTTCGTGCAGTTCCTGCCTGTCGCCGCCCTTTTTAACGGCATCCATAAGAATATTTTCCGTTGCCATAAACGGAAGCTCGCTCATAAGCCTTGCATGTATTACCTTCGGGTAAACAACGAGTCCGCTTGTAACATTAATATAAAGATCAAGGATTCCGTCCGTTGCAAGGAATGCCTCCGCGATAGACACACGCTTGTTGGCACTGTCGTCCAGCGTTCTTTCAAACCACTGAGCAGACGCCGTCCACGCCGGGTTTAAAGCATCTATCATAACATAGCGGGAGAGAGACGCAATCCTTTCACTGCGCATCGGATTTCTCTTATAAGCCATTGCCGAAGAGCCGATCTGATGCTTTTCAAACGGTTCTTCAATCTCTTTCAGATTTTGCAAAAGCCTGAGATCGTTGGAGAACTTACAGCAGGACTGCGCGATCAGCGCAAGGCAGTTGCACACGATCGTATCCAGTTTTCTGGCATAGGTCTGCCCGCTGACCGGAAAGCAGGATTTGAAGCCCATTTTCTGTGCG
>HF991817.1:49296-97397 GCA_000431535.1 Clostridium sp. CAG:678 | reverse complement strand
CCGATCCAGTTCCTTGCATTTTTCGTGATCTCCGTTAAAGAGTTCCAGGAAAGACGCCTGCGTGCCGGTAGTGCCCTTTGAGCCGAGCAGCATCAGCGTATCCAGCACATGCTCTACCTCATGGTAATCCAAAACGAGATCCATAAGCCAAAGCGTTGCGCGCTTGCCCACGGTTGTGGGCTGCGCCGGCTGAAAATGCGTAAAGCCGAGGCAAGGCATGTCCTTATATTTATCAGCAAAAGCCGCAACGCCTGCAATGGCGTTTACCAGTTTTTTCCTGATCAGGCGCAGCGCCTCGCGCATCGTGATCACATCGGTATTATCGCCAACATAGCAGCTGGTTGCGCCCAGATGGATGATCGGCTCCGCCTTGGGGCACTGATCGCCGTAAGCGTGAACGTGCGCCATAACATCGTGGCGGAATTCCTTTTCATAAGCAGCGGCCGCCTCGTAATTGATATCCTCGGCGTGCGCCTTTAATTCATCAATCTGCTCCTGCGTGATATTCAGCCCGAGTTCACGTTCTGATTCCGCAAGCGCGATCCAGAGTTTGCGCCAGGTTCTGAACTTGAAATCGGGAGAATAGATATACTGCATCTCTTTGCTGGCATAACGCGCATTAAACGGTGAATTATAAGTATCGTTCGGCATCAGTCCAACCCCGTTCTCTTCATCATCTCCGCATAAGCGTCCTCTACGCCGCCGAGATCACGGCGGAAACGATCCTTGTCCAGTTTCTCATGTGTTTTAATATCCCAGAAGCGGCAGGTATCCGGGCTGATCTCATCGGCAAGCACGATCTTGCCGTCAGACGTTTTGCCGAATTCCAGTTTAAAATCTATAAGTTCTACGCCGATAGAAGCAAAATACTCTTTCAGGACGTTATTTACCTTAAACGCCATCTCTTTGATCGTATCGATCTCTTCCCTGGTGGAAAAGCCGCAGGAGATCGCGTGATATTCTGAAATCAGCGGATCATCGAGTTCATCGCATTTATAGGAAAACTCAATAGACGGCGCAACGAAATCCATGCCCTCTTCCAAGCCGAGCCTTTTGCAGATAGAGCCGGCAGCACGGTTGCGGATGATAACCTCAAGCGGGATGATTGTTACTTTTTTAACAGCGGTTTCCCTGTCTGAAAGTTCCTGAATGAAATGCGTTGGCACGCCGTGTTTTTCAAGGATCTGCATCAGATAGTTTGTCATCTTATTGTTGACAACACCCTTGCCTACGATCGTGCCTTTCTTTTTGCCGTTAAAAGCCGTGGCATCATCCTTGTAATCCACAATCACAACATCGGGATCTTCAGTTGCCCAAACTTTTTTTGCCTTGCCCTCATAGAGCTGCTCTGTCTTAGTCATTTCTATATCCTCCAAACTTCTAAAAATACTGACTTATTTGCCATATACGCGCTTGATGCGGTCAATCGCCTCAAGCGTTTTTTCATAGTTTCCGAAACCGGTCAAACGCAGATAGCCCTCGCCGCATTTGCCGAAACCGGAGCCGGGCGTGCCGACCACCTGGCATTTATCCAACAGATCATCAAAGAACTCCCAAGAAGTCATACCTGCCGGAA
The DNA here is from genome assembly GCA_000431535.1 of Clostridium sp. CAG:678. Lineage (GTDB taxonomy): Bacteria > Bacillota > Clostridia > Oscillospirales > Acutalibacteraceae > Eubacterium_R > Eubacterium_R faecale. The sequence continues at coordinate 95,821 of HF991817.1, read as the reverse complement.
CGGTGAGCCATACATACGGGGAATTTACAGCGCCGTAGCAGGTAAAGCCCGCTTCGGTCAGGCCGTCAAAAATCGCCTTGGCGTTTCTCTGGTAATAAGCAAGCGTCTCCTTGATCTGTTTCTGACCCTCTTCGCTGTAAACCGCCTCTGCGGCGCGCTGGGTTATATAGCTTACGCCGTTAAACTTCGTTGCCTGACGGCGTGCCCAGAGCGGATTCAGGCTGACACCGCCGAATTCCAGTTCCTTAGGCACAACGGTATAGCCGCAGCGAACGCCGGTAAAGCCCGCTGTTTTAGAAAACGAACGGAATTCTATGGCGCAGGTCTTTGCGCCCTCTACCTCATAGATTGATCTGACCGAACCGTCCGTTACGAACGCCTCATACGCGGAATCATAAAGAATCAGCGAGCCGTGCGCATTTGCGTAATCCACCCAAACTTTCAGCTGCTCTTTGCTTGCCGCAACACCGATCGGATTATTCGGGAAACAGAGATAGATCACATCCACAACTTCCTCCGGCAGCTGCGGCATAAAGCCGTTTTCCGCCGTGCAGGGCAGATAAATGATATCCGTTCTGCCGCTCATAACATTGGAATCCAGATAAACGGGATAGACCGGATCGCAGATGGCAACTTTATTTTCCGTGCTGAAGATATCGCCGATATTGCCGCAATCGGATTTAGCGCCGTCCGAAACAAAGATCTCATCCTTTTCAATGGCAAGGCCTCTGTCCGCATAATCGTGCTTTTGAATAGCGTCAATAAGAAAATCATAGCCATGCTCCGGCGGATAGCCGCGGAAAGTATCCTCGTTTGCCATTTCGTCCACCGCCTTGTGCATGGCATCGATCACAGCGGGAACAAGCGGCTTTGTTACATCGCCGATGGAAAGGCGGATCACTTCCTTATCCGGGTGTGCCTGCTGATATTCTCTCTGCTTTTTTGCAACGGTTGAAAACAGATAAGAGCCTTCCAGCTTTAAAAAATTTTCATTTACCTTCATATATTAAACCTCCTGATTTTCTGCAGAGCAATCTCCCCGGTGAAAACATATTCTGCCGGGCCGGTCATATAAACCGGATCGTTCATTGCGCCGCTCCAGCCGATTTTAAGATCCCCGCCGAGCAGATGAACGGTAACTTCCTTTTCCGTATACCCGTTAAGAATCGCCGCAACACCCGTGGCGCACGCGCCCGTTCCGCAGGCAAGCGTTTCGCCCGTGCCGCGCTCCCAAACGCGCATTTCGATCTCTTTTTTGTTGAGAACACGCGCAAACTCCGCGTTCACACGATCCGGAAACATTGCATCGTTTTCAAACAGCGGGCCGAATGTTTCCAGCGCAAAATCCCGCGGATTTTCCTGTATGAACATAACGGCGTGCGGATTGCCCATGGAAACGCAGGTCATCTCAAAATCCCTGCCGCCGAGCGTTACCGCCCTGCTGATCACCTGTTTTGAATCGGAAACAACAGGTATATCCGCCGCGTTGATCACCGGCGCGCCCATATCCACGCGCACGGATTCAACCGTATTGCCGCTTAAAGAAAGTTCTATATTTTTAACGCTGCCCATGGATTCCACCGTAAAGCGATCCGAGGCAATATAGCCTTGGTCATAAACATATCTGGCAACACAGCGGATACCGTTTCCGCACATGGCGCCGCGGGAGCCATCCGGATTATACATCACCATCTCAAAATCGGCGGACCTGCCTTTTTTGATCAGGATCAATCCGTCTGATCCCACGCCGAAATGGCGGTTGGAAAGCAGAACGGCGGCGTCTTTTTCATTTTCCACCTGTTCTTTCAGGCAGTCGATATAAACATAATCGTTGCCGCAGCCCTGCATTTTTATAAATTTCATAATAATCACAAGCCTTTGTATTTGATTTCGGCAAAGCCGTTTTCAGGTAAGCCTGTCTAAAATATCCATCGCAACGGCGGATATCTTTTTGCCGCTCTTCATGCTCTCCTGCTGCAAAAACTTATGCGCCTGGCTCTCGCTCATGCCCTTTAAACTGATGAGCGCCTCTTTTGCTTTGGATATATATTCGCCGTCCGCCCCCGTTCTTCTTGTAAAACTGGATCTGCTGCTGGCAAGCATATGAACGGTGTTCAGAAAATCATTTCTGTCCATCGGGACGGGAAGTGTGATCAGATTGCCCATATACTGCTCTGAGCCGCTGTTGGAGAGCGCGATGATATCAAACCCCTGCGGCACCTGCTCTGCAAGTTCCGCGGCAGATATATCTCTCATCACAAACGGGCAAACGATGACTCCGTTTTGCTTTTCCTGCGCGATCTCCAGCGCGGAAGAACCGAGCGCGCAGACATGGGAAACGTGAAAGCCGCTTTTTTCGATCAGAGACCGAATTGAAAGCGCTGTTTCTTTTTTAGGATAAACAACGATAATATCCTTCAAATTTACATCTCCCCCGGCAGTATTTACTCTGCACTGTGCGGCGGCGTTAAAACACCGGTAACAATTATACCATATTAAACCATATGCAATCAATAGAAAAATAAATATAAATTTTCTTTTATTAAAATACGAAAAATTATTAAATATGTTGAAATACGCTGAAAAGCGGTCGGTGCATACCGGCGGGAATACCGCAAAAGGGCGGTTTTTGCCATGTTTTCAGCCTTTTGATTTACTTTTACCAAAAATATCAAAAATTTTGTAACAAATTGCACAATAATTAACTTTATATAAAAAATTCTTGTAACAAAGTAAACAAAAAAACACTTGATTGTTTCTCAGTGAGATGATACAATGTAAATGCATATAAAATAAAAATGCGGCACACCGTTTTTTAATGGATCATGCCTGCATGCAACAGCCTTCTCAAGAGGAGCAGATTTATGAAAAAATTAAAGAAAGAATATGAGTTTCCGATATACATTTTCAACAAAGGCGAAAATTACAGGGCATATGCGTTTTTCGGCTGTCATAGAATTAAAGGAGATACGTTTGCGTTTCGCGTTTGGGCGCCGAATGCGGTTTGCGTTTCCGTTGCCGGAGATTTCAATGCCTGGGAGGAACAGACAGATAAAATGGAGCAGATCTCTCCCGGGATATGGGAGGCTGTGATCGGCGGCGTAAATATTTATGACTGCTATAAATATGTAATCACCGCCGAGGACGGACGGTTGCTTTACAAAGCGGATCCTTACGGATTTCACTGCGAGACAAGGCCGGGCACGGCGTCTAAAGTGTACGAACTTGGCAACTACAAGTGGAAAGACGCAAAATGGCAGAAAGACAGCCTGCAGGGCAGTATTCTGGAAAAACCCGTAAATATTTACGAGATTCATTTCGGCTCTTGGAAAAAGAAAGAAAACGGCGATTACTATTCCTACCGTGAAATGGCAGACGAGCTTTTGCCCTATGTTACGGATATGGGATACACGCACATAGAGATGATGCCGCTGATGGAGTACCCGTTTGACGGCTCCTGGGGGTATCAGGTAACCGGCTATTTTGCGCCCACTTCGCGCTATGGCACACCGGACGACCTCATGTATTTTGTGGACAGATGCCACCAGGAAGGGATCGGCGTAATACTGGACTGGGTGCCCGCCCACTTCCCCAAAGACGCCCACGGCCTTTATGAATTTGACGGCAAACCGCTTTACGAATATTCCGATATGCGAAAGGGCGAACACAAGGAATGGGGCACAAGAGTTTTTGACTACGGCAGAAACGAAGTGAAAAGTTTTTTGATCTCCTCCGCCATGTACTGGGCGGATATGTACCATTTTGACGGGCTGCGCGTGGACGCGGTTGCCTCTATGCTGTATCTGGATTACGGCAGACAGGCGGGAGAATGGGTTGCCAACAAATACGGCTCCAATGAAAATCTGGAGGCAGTTGCCTTTTTCAAGGAACTGAACAGCGCCATGTTTAAAGAGCACCCGGCGATCATGATGATCGCGGAGGAATCCACAGCGTGGCCCATGATCACCATGCCGCCCGATGTTGGCGGCCTTGGGTTCAATTTTAAATGGAACATGGGCTGGATGAACGATATGCTGCGCTATACCTCTATGGATCCGCTGTTCCGAAAAGGCAACCACAACTGTATTACATTCAGTTTCTTCTATGCATTCTCCGAGAATTTCATTCTGCCGATCAGCCATGATGAAGTGGTGCACGGCAAATGCAGCCTGATCAACAAAATGCCGGGCGACTATGATATGAAATTTGAGGGCATGCGCCTGTTTTTATCCTACATGGCGGCGCACCCGGGCAAAAAGCTGCTGTTTATGGGGCAGGAATTCGGCCAGTTTAAGGAATGGGCATATGAAGACGGACTGGACTGGATGCTGCTTGATTATGACAAACACAGAAAGCTGCTGGGATTTTCAAAGGAACTAAACCATTTTTATAAAGACCACCCGGAATTTTGGGAGATCGATTACAGCTGGGAAGGGTTCAGCTGGATTTCCAGCGATGACAACGCCAATTCCACGATCGCTTTCCGGCGCATCAGCAAGACCGGCAGCGAGATCATCGGGATCTTTAACTTTACGCCGAACGAGCACAAGGAATACCGCATCGGCGTTCCTGAACCGGGCACCTATAAGGTGATCTTTGATTCCAACCTGAAAAAATACGGCGGCAACAAAGCAAGACTTTCCGGAACATACAAAACCGCGAAAAAGCCAATGCACGGATTTGACCAAAGTATAGGCGTCAAACTGGGCGGCCTAAACGCGTTATTTATTGAAAAGTCCAAATAAGGAGGAATGTGTTTATGGCACATAAAGCAAACATTGTTGCAATGCTGCTTGCCGGCGGGCAGGGAAGCAGACTTGGCGTTCTGACCAAGAATATTGCGAAACCCGCTGTTCCTTACGGCGGAAACTACAGGATTATTGATTTCCCGCTTTCCAACTGCGTAAACAGCGGCATATACACGGTTGGGGTGCTCACCCAGTATCAGCCGCTGGAACTGAATGATTATATCGGAAACGGTCAGCCGTGGGATCTGGACCGGCAAAACGGCGGCGTGCATGTGCTTTCCCCTTACGAGGCGATCGGCAGCAAGGAATGGTACAAAGGCACGGCAAACGCGATCTATCAAAACATAAACTTTATTGAAAAATATGACCCCGAATACGTAGTTGTGCTCTCCGGCGACCATATCTATAAAATGAATTACGCAAAAATGGTTGACTTTCACGAGAAAAACAAGGCGGACTGCACCATAGCCGTGCTGGAGGTTCCGTGGGAAGAGGCTTCCCGCTTCGGTATCTTGGCAACGGACGAAAACAATCAGATCTATGAATTTGCCGAAAAGCCGGCAAAACCGAAATCCAACAAGGCCTCCATGGGCGTTTATGTATTCAGTTGGGACAAGTTGAAAAAATATCTGATTCAAGACGAAAACACGCCCGGATCCTCCAACGACTTCGGCAAAAACATCATCCCCACCATGCTGGCGGAGGGTGAAAGGCTGTTTGCGTTCCCATTTGAGGGGTACTGGAAAGACGTTGGCACGATCGACTCCCTCTGGGAGGCAAATCTGGACATCATTAACCCAAATGTGGATCTGGACCTGAGCGACCCGAGCTGGAAGATCTACAGCCGAAACCCGGTAAGCCCGCCGCACTACATCGGCAAAAAGGCAAACGTGGAGCTTTCCTCTGTTTCCGAGGGATGCGAGATTGAGGGCAATGTGGATTACAGCGTGATCTCCAGCAATGTTAAGATAGAAGAAGACGCCGATATCCGATACAGCGTGATCATGCCGGGCGCCGTTATTAAAAAAGGCGCAAAAGTGTATTATTCCATTGTGGCGGAGAACGCAGTGATTGAAGCAGGCGCGCAGGTCGGCGAAATTCCCGAACTGCTGAAAAACCCCGAGGAATGGGGCGTTTCGGTAGTGGGTACAGGCGCAACGGTAAAGAGTGATTCCAAAGTGGAGCCGGGCGTAATGATCGAATCCGGCAAGGAGGTGTGAGCATGAACGGCAAAAAAGTGATGGGTATGATCTTTGCAAATATTCACGAGGGCACATTAGACAGCCTTACCGCTATGAGAACGATGGGCTCTGTTCCGTTTTGCTCAAGATACAGGCTGATCGATTTTCCGCTTTCCAACATGGTGGAAAGCGGCGTTACCAAAGTAGGCGTTATAACGAACGCCAATTTTCAGTCTCTTATGGATCATGTTGGCACGGGCAAACCGTGGGATCTGAGCCGAAAAAATGACGGCCTTTTCATTCTGCCGCCGTTTAACGTAGGCAGCGCCACAATGTGGGGCAACAGGATAGACGCCATATACGGCAATATGGGTTTTCTGGAACAGAGCAACCAGACTTATGTTGCCATGTGCGACTGCAACAACGTGCTCTCTCTGGATTACGAGGCGCTGTTTGACAGGCATGAGGAAAGCGGCGCGGACATCACCGTGGTTGGCGTAAAAGCGCCGATGCCGGATAAGATCGGATCTATCCTTTGCTTTGACAAGGTAGAGGAAGACGGCCGCATTACAGAGATGAGCCTTGACAGACATGATGCGGCAGAGATCTTCCATAGTGTAAATATTGTGATCATGAAAAAATATCTGCTGGAATCCCTGATCACCACAGCGCATTCCAAAAACGAGATCTCTTTCCAGCGGAACGTGCTTATGGCAAATGTAAAGAGCCTGAAGATCTATGCCTATGACGCCACCGATTCTTTCGTTGGCACCATATCCAGCGTGCAGGCTTACTATGACGTTTCCATGAAACTGCTTGAAAAAGAAAACAGGGATAAGCTCTTTAACGCTGATTTCCCGATCTATACAAAAGAAAGGGATGACATGCCGGCGCTTTACGGCGCGGAATCCCACCTGACGAATTCCCTGGTTGCGGACGGCTGCATCATTGACGGCACAGTGGAAAACTCCATCATTTTCAAGGGCGCCAAAATAGCAAAAGGCGCCGTTGTGAAAAATTCCATTTTGATGCAGGATACCGTAGTGGGTGAAAACGCAACGCTCAGTTACGTAATCGCTGATAAAAACGTTAACATCAAAAACGGCGTGGAGCTTTCAGGCGCTCCCACCTTCCCTGTTACCCTGAGCAAGGGCACCAGGATCTGAGAGTAGGGAGGTAAAATTATGAAAGTTTTATATGCCGCGTCCGAAGCCAATCCGTTTATGGCTTCCGGAGGTTTGGGAGATGTGGCAGGTTCTTTGCCCATCGCGCTCAGAAAAAGACTGATCGGCTGCCGTGTGGTTATGCCGCTTTATGATTCGATCAAACAGGAATATAAGGATAAAATGAAGTTTATCACTTCCATTTCTGTTCCCGTAAGCTGGAGAAGACAATACTGCGGCATTTTTGAAACGAAACTTAACGGCGTTATCTTCTATTTTCTTGACAACCAGTATTATTTTAAAAGAGACGGGATCTACGGCCACTATGACGACGCGGAACGGTTCGCGTTTTTCGCAAGAGCGATCCTGGAGATTATCCCTGCCATAGACTGGAAACCGGATATCATCCACTGCAATGACTGGCAGACGGCGCTGACGCCGCTTTATTACAGCTGTTATTACGCAACCCGGATGGGATATGAAAACATTAAGACGGTTTTCACGATCCACAACATTCAGTATCAGGGCAAATACGGAAACGAACTGCTGGAAGATGTGCTGGGGATCGGCCCCGAGCACTATGATCTGATTCAATATGACGGCCTGGTAAACTTTATGAAAGCCGGCATTGAATGCGCCAATAAAGTGACGACCGTATCCCCGTCTTACGCCAAAGAGATCCTTGACCCATGGTATTCCTACGGACTGGATCCCATACTTAACCAGCGCTCCTGGAAACTCTGCGGCATTTTAAACGGCATTGATACGGACAGTTATAACCCGGAGACCGATCAGGCGATCTGGGCTAACTACAATGCAGACGATTTTTCAAACAAGCCGAAGAACAAGGAAGAACTGCAAAAGATGATGGGCCTTGCCGTAAGACCGGATACGCCGCTTGTTGGCATCGTTACAAGACTTGTGGGGCACAAGGGTGTGGACCTGATGCGTGAAGTGCTTGAAAAGAGCCTTTGGGAACGGGATGTCCAGTATGTTGTGCTCGGTTCCGGTGAATGGCAGTATGAAAGTTACTTCCGCGAACTGCACGATAAATACCCCGATAAAGTGGGCTTAAGGCTTGGCTTTGTGCCGGATCTTGCACGAAAGATCTATGCCGGCGCAGACCTGTTTTTGATGCCGAGCAAAAGCGAGCCGTGCGGACTTTCCCAAATGGTGGCGCTGCGATACGGCACTGTGCCGATCGTACGCGAGACCGGCGGACTCAGAGATTCCGTTTCAGACAGCGGCGACGGCGAAGGCAACGGCTTTACGTTTAAAACGTATGACGCTTACGATATGCTTGGCGCCATCTACAGAGCGGTTGACGCTTACAACAATCAGGAATACTGGCCAACGCTTGTGGAGCGCGCACTGCGCTGCGATATGAGCTGGGGCAAATCCGCCAACGAATACATTAAAATGTATAAATCGCTGCTGAAATAAGAGATAAAGAAAAAGGTTTCTGCTAAGGCGGCACTTTATAAAGCCTCCTTTCGCAAAAGCCGTTTTAACACATGGATTTTCAGTGTACAGTAGCAAAAGATCCCGGTAATACTTGATGTATTACCGGGATTTTTTTGTGCGCATTGGGATCCAAGCAAAGAAAAAACCGAAAAATAAAATTTTCTATTGACATATGTACGATTTCGTATATAATATAAATGTACGATATCGTACAAGGAGATGAATTATGCACTATTTAAAAACGCAGCAATACACTTATCTTGCAGGAGAGATCAACGCACTGTATCACGAAGCGGCAGTAAAAGCGGGCATCTCAGACAGCATACAAAATATTTTATATGTTATATATGAAAAAGGCGGAAACTGCCTGCAAAGCGAAATCAGCAAACTGACGGGAATCAGCCGGCAAACCATAAATTCCGCGATCCGAAAACTGGAAAAAGAGGATATTGTATACCTGAAACAGGGCAAAGGCAGAAACACCATCGTTTGTTTTTCGGAAAAAGGGGAAAAATACGCTTCGCAAAAAATAAAACCGCTGTTTGAAATAGAAAACAAAATCTGGCAGGAATGGACACCGGAGGAACAGCAGGAATATTTGAGACTGACAGAAAAATACCGTGACGCGCTGAAAAAATATTTGAAAACCATAGTATAGCAAAGCGCCGAATCCAAGGAGAAAGTATTTATGAACAGAGAGAATAAAAGAAAACTGTATGAAAAAGGCTATTACAAAACCCATGCATATAAGGACAGTTTTACCTGTAAAGTCTGCGGGCGGCCCGTTGTATCTGCCGGCGCGGGGAGCGATCACCGGAACCACTGCCCAAACTGCCTGAGCAGCCTGCATCTTGATATTGAGCCGGGAGACAGACAGTCTGACTGCGGAGGAATTATGGATCCCGTTGGCGTTTGGGTAAGAAAAAACGGCGAATGGGCAATTATACACCGCTGCCGCAGATGCGGCCATTTGAGTTCTAACCGCGTTGCCGCAGACGATAACCCCATGAAACTGATGTCCATAGCCATGAAGCCGCTTTCACAGCCGCCTTTTCCGCTGGAGCGGATAGAGGAAATGACCGCGCTGATGGGCGGCGACGGATGCCTTTACCGTTCCGCAAAATAAAATAAAAAGAACGCGGCAAGCAAAGCCGCGTTCTTTTTATGAATCAGGATCGTTCACCCGCAAAATTTGAATTGCCGGTAAACCTTGAGGCAATAAACAAACCATTTTGGGCAGTTTTCATTACAGCCTGTTCTGTTCGCCCCAGTCGCACATCATATCAAGGATAGGGATAAGCGACTTACCGCGCTCGGTAAGGCTGTACTCCACTTTTGGTGGAATCTGGGGATATTCCCTGCGGTTAATCAATTTATCCGCCTCCAGTTCTTTTAAAGTGGAACTGAGCGTCTTATAGGAAATAGAGCCAATATACTTTTTCATTTCATTAAAGCGCACCACGCCGAAACGCATTAAAGTATAAAGGATCGTCATTTTATATTTGCCGTTGATTAAAGAAAGGGTATAACTGAACCCCGTTTCTCCCATGAATTCATCTGAATGCAGTTGCCGTTCATATCGTTAGCTCTCCTTTAGTATAGTATATAACTTATAGGTTAGTACTGCACTTAAATGTGCGTACTTGTTTTTTATTATCATACAAGATAAAATTATATTGTAAACAGCGGAAAAGTCAATTCCGCCGAGGAAGGAGAAATTCAATTGGGCAAAAAATCGCTGTAATTACAGACAGTCCGCACCGAAACGGAAACACCTCCGCCCTTGTAAGCGCATTTACAAAGGGCGCCGAATAAGCCGGAAACAGCGTAACGGAATTTTTTATAAATGAGATGGATATTCACGGCTGTAAAGGCTGTTTCGGCGGAAACAGCGCGCGGGAATGCCCCTGCGTTCAAAAAGACGATATGACGAAACTGTATCCTGCAATCAAAAAGAGCGATGTGGTTGTTTTTGCCTCACCGCTTTACTACTGACATATGAGAGGGCAGATCAGAACCGTTACAGACCGGCTTTTTGCTCTGGAAGAGGGCGGCGAAAACCTGCTAAGGGGAAACGGGCGTTCATGTGCTCTGCTCATGGCCGCCGAGGGGCACGGATTTGACGATGTTTCTCTTTACTACAGCCATCTGGCAGATCATCTTCGCTGGAAAGATCTGGGCAGCGTTCTTGCCGGCGGTTTCTTTAAACCCGGCGAAATCAAAGGCAGCCCCTGTCTTCAAAAGGCATACGATCTTGGCGCATCTATAAAATAGATCAAAAGCATAAAACACCCGATGTAACGCTAAAGTTACACCGGGTGTTTCTGATTTCAAATACGGATCAGCCTTTCAGGCCTCTTGCCTGCCTGTCCATATCCTCTATTACGATATCGAATATCTCCCCAAGAGAGGCGCAGTATTCCAGCACTTTCCAAGGTTCGTTGGTATGATAATGGATCTTGATCAGTTCCTCATCCCCAACAGCAAGCAGGCAGTCGCCCTTAAAATTTTCCTCAAAATAATCGTTGATCTCGTCCTCATCCAGATCATGGCCCTCTATCAGAAGTTGTGTGTCATATTTATATTCCAGCATGGTATTTCACCTTTCCGCGCCGCGGCGCTTGTTTCTTTTGCCTTTCATTCTTTTATATTATAGGCGGTTTTTACCGGGTTATCACATCCGCGCCGAACGGGCAGAGCGCAAGTTTGGCAAGTTTAAAATGCTGCTTTCCGAACGGTATGCCAATAATGGTGATACAAAGCAGCAAGCCCCACAGGAAATGCTCCAGCGCAAGCGGAATGCCCGAAAAGATCATCCAGATAAAATTCAGGATGGCAGAGCCTGCTCCGCCGCCGTAAACGATCTCTTTTTTAAACGGGAAAAAGCTGACGCCCGCCATTTTAAAACACTGGGTGCCGACCGGAATACCCACTATAGTAATGCACCAAAGGCAGCCGACCAGCAGCCAGCTGAGCCCGCTGAAAAAGCCGCCGAAAAGAAACCACAAAATATTTCCGATTGCAGACATAAGGATCATCCTTTCAAAAATACAATACCATAATTTTGTTACGGATCCGTGACGGGTTCATTACAAAATTGTTAGATAAAAACCGTTTTAAAACGCAAAAAGATTCAGACCGATCTCCTCGCTGAACCGGCGGTCTACAGCGCCGTTTGCAATACAGATCACCATTTCACACGTTGCGCTCACAACGGCTTTATTGAGATGCCCGCCGAACACATGCCCGTTTTCGTCCCCGGCGCTCATATGCAGGTGGGAATAGTGCGCGCCGTTCATCTGCGTTACCGAGCCGGAGAGCGAAACGATCTCAAAATCACCCTGAAAACGGTTGGAATCATACTGCTTTTCCGCCGTTTTAAACACGCCGACGGTAAAGTCCCCTACCGCGCCGATCGCGTTAACGTAAGCAAGCGTTATATCTTCCTTTTCGCATATTGTTTTAAGCGTTTCAACGATCTCCTCGCCTTTATCAATCCTTGCGAAAACCGTGTTTTCAAACCTTTTGTATTCCATATCTCATTTCTCCTTAAGTTTATTTTCAAGGCGCGTAAAAAGAGCCTTACACCCTGTTTCTATATCTGAATAAGCCGCTGAAAAATCACCTGTGTACCACGGATCGGAAACATCTTTTCCGCTGCCGGCAAAACGCATAAGTTTAAACAGTTTTGCCTGCTTATCACCGCCGAAGAGGCGCAGCATATTCTGCATATTTTCATGATCCATTCCGATTATGTAATCATATTTTTCATAATCATCTTTTTTTAGGCGCACCGCGCGCTTTCCGCCGCAGGATATGCCGTGCCTTGCGAGTTCACGCTTTGTGGGCGGATAAACCGGATTGCCGACACCGCCCCATATCTCCTCCCCGCTGGTTGCGGCGGACGCAATATAAAACTCGTTTGCAACACCTGCTTTTTGCGCCATATCTTTAAAAATGAATTCCGCCATCGGCGAACGGCAGATATTGCCGTGACAAACAAAAAGTATTTTTAACATAAAAGCCTCTTGATAAATAAAAGATCTGAATAAAGTATAGCACGCAGCGGCGTTTGTTTCAACAAGGCGTTTGTTTCAACAAATTGAAACTAAAAATACCGCGCGGCAACGCATTCGCGTTGCTGCACGGCAAATTCCGTGTAGGGCCGGTTTACAGGCGTTTTTCATCCTCCAGCCGTTGCTTTCTGGCATGAACCGCAGTGGGAATGGCAAATCCAGCCGCGCCGCCTGCTGCAACGCCGATAAGCAAAAACAGCCACCACAGGGGGTATTTTGTATCTTTTTCGGAGTCATTTTGCGCCTCCTGCGGCGGCGGTTCTTTTATAACAGTAGAAAGATCCGCGGTTTCGGAATAAGAATTGCCGAGTTCATCCTCATAACGGATGGTTGCCGTTCCGGAAGTTTCCCCCAGCATATCTTTGCTTACATTAAAATTGGCTGTGCCATCCAGACTCTCGCCCGCCGGGATCTCCCCGATAAACAGAACGCCGCCCGTTTGCAAGCCGCTGATCTCAAACTGCACCGTACAGTTTCGGATCACGCTTTTGCCCGTATTCATAAAACTGACATCCATACTTGCCGTTTGCCCTTGGGTCACATTTTGCGGAAGTGCAAGCCCGCTGTAATCCAGGCTGACGGACTGCATAACCGTAACGGGGAGCGTATCAGCAGAAGAATACGCTGTATAATATTCATCCTCATATTCCGCCGCAACGCTCAGTTTATGTTCACCCTGCGCTGCTGTTTTTGCAACGGTAACGGGCAGTTTCCATATATATGTGCCGCCGGCTTTGATCCGATCCACATAGTTTGTGCCGACCCCGGCGGGTCTGATATCTCCGCTTTCATCGGCGGCGGAGAGTTTTATGTTATAAACTGCTTTCGTGCTGCTGTAATTTTTAAAAACGATCTCAACCGTGCTTTCCTGATCCGGGGTCAGAATGCCGCAATGGTATTCGCTGACCATCAGGCGCGGCTGGGATGCGTTTTGCGCCTGTGTTTCGGATAAATTAAGATCTGCCGCCGTATCTGTTTGCACCTCTGCCGTTTCAGGATTCTCCTGCGCCATGGCGGGAAATGCCCAGGCAAGGCACAGCACGCAGACCAGCAGGATCATGAAGTTTTGTTTCAAAATTTGCGCCCCCTTATAGTTCCCTGATATTATCGATTACGCTGTGTTTCATTTCTTTTCTGATCTTCAGCCACAGATTTGCGGCGCAGACGGCAAAGAGCACGACGCAGGCGATCCCCGTTTGCCAGATATTAAATTTAAGGAACCATTCGTAATATTCCGAGTTAACAATCACGGCACGCGCTATGAAATACGAAACGGCAAACAGCCCGAACCCTGCGGCATAACTGACGGCAAATACCCAAAGGAGCTGGCGGACATAAGAACGGAAAAGTTCGCGCACAGACGCGCCTACCGCTCTTAACGTGCCGATCTCGCGCCTGCCCTCACGGATCTGCGCCGTGAGCGAATTATTGATGATGCTTGCGCAGATGCTTAAAAACAACACAAGAATCGCCAGCAGAGACACAAGCAGCGCCGCATTCTGCTGTTTTTCATGGCTGGTTATGGTATAATACGATGTAAATCCGCAATACGAGGAATCGACCGAATCCACTATATTTTGAAGATTTTGAGTAACCTCTGCGTCTATTTCATCAGTACCGTCAGTATTAAGATTAAAATTGATATTGCTGTAATACTCCGTATCATAAAAATGCTGCATGCCGTTCAGCGTTGTGAGAATCAATATGCTGCCTGAAGTGAGTCCGCCGCACTCTTCATAATATCCGTCCGGAAGTTCTGTAACCAGCGCACCCACCTTTGCGGTGTGATCCGTTTTGCTCCATGCGGAAACATCAGAATAAGAATCTGTGGCATCTTCATAGTGGACCAGATAATTTTCAGATGGGGATAATGCGTCACTGAACAAGATATTGAGATCAATCGGCTGACCGACTTTGATATCACATTCAGCTCGTTTGATATACGTTTTATTGTTTTGGACATTTGCATTTTTATCCGCTCCCCATGACCAACTGCCATCGTTTCCAAATTCGGCATAAATGCCGATCTCACGCGGGGCAACCACAAGCACTTCCCTACCGGAATCCAGCGCACGGATATCTATATCGCCGGAAACAACGCTTTCAGCAAGTTCTTCCAAAACGCTGTTTTCCAGTGCAGCCACAGAAACGGAGATGATCTCTTTACCACCGCAGAACGCGCTTATATTTTTATATTCCGGCGTAAAATTTGAATATAAAAGGCTGTCGATATTACCGGCATTCCCCTCTTTCAAATTGGAAGGATCAAAAGCCCAAAATACACCGTCGTTACAAAGCAGTGCTTTTTGATAATCGCTGAGTTTATCGGACACAAGAAACCCCTTGCACGATTTTGAGGCATTCACATTGCCCGCGTATGGGATGGACCTCACTTCCCCCAACTGAGAATCCGTAAATCCGGAATCCGAACCGCTATAATTCACCGGCGATACGCCGAGCGGCTGTGCATACATCTCATATTCATATTTAGATGAAAACTTTTGGCTATTGATCTCATCCAAAACGGAAAAGCCGTAGCAGGAACCAACAATGGTGATCACCAGTATAAGGCTTGCCGCCGCTCTGGCTTTGCCGTTGAAAAGCAGATTTCTCTGCGCGATCAGTTTGGACGGATCATACAGTTTTTTGCTTTTGATCTTTCTGCGAACCGCCCTGCGGGTCATGGTGATATTGCGCACCGTTTGCACAGGCGTTACGTTTGCCGCTTTCAAAAGCGGGATCAGCGCCGCCAGCATAACGCACGCCACACCTACCGCCACGCTGAGGAGCAGCACCCAAATGTTGGCGGCAAAAACAAATTTTTCTCCCAAGATCAGCAGCCCGGTTTTCACGATCAGGCAGGACAGCGCCACGCTTATCGGAGCGCAGATCAGGCTGATCAAAAACGCCTCTCTGCCGAAGATCAGAACGATCTGCCGCTTGGTTGCGCCCACCGTGCGCAGCATGCCGATCTGCCGCCTGCGTTCATTTAAGTTGTTGGAAAAGGCGTTCACGATTCCGAGGCAGGACGCCCCAAGCAGCACGCATACAAAAAAGATGATAAACATACTTGCCGTATAGATGCCATTGCCCAAAGCGTTAACGGCAAACATATTTCCGTCCGCCGGAATCCAGTTTGAAGGATCATACCCCGCGCTTTCCAGATAATCAGAAAAAACAGTATATCCGCCCTGATTCAGCTTAAGGGATTCTTCGGAATACGTAAAATAACAAACAAGCTGCGCTTTGCCGCCCGGCTCAACAACCGTGCCCTGCGCAAGGAAAACAGACGGCGCAAATCCGTAAGTTGTTGAAATGGCGGCAATATTTGAGGCTTTATTCTGCGCTATGCCGCTTAAAACAAACGTCTTTTTCTCTGTTTTATCAAAAGCATCCGCCCCGTTTTGAACAGCAAAATCAAGGGTAACGCTGTCGCCGACATTTGCTTTGATGCCCAGTTTTGCCATGGTGGCGCTTTCCATTGCAATTTCATTTTCCTTTTGCGGATACGCGCCCTGTGTAAATTCTATATTGGCAAGCGCCGCGCACGCATCGTCATATACAGCCGCGGGGTAATGCACGCCGCTTTCGGAAACCGCCTGGCCCAATACAGCAGCAAAAGCATATTCGTCCACCGCTTTTTTGCCTGCTGCATCCGCAAACATCTGCCGCGTGGCATTAAAATAGATGCCGTTTTGCTTTCCATATGTATCCTGCTCCATCTTGCGGGTGGATTCCACCATGCTGGAAACCATAAGCAGCACGGAGGAGGAAAACACCATGGCAAGAATGATGCCGAGGATCAGAGAAGTATACTGCTTTTTCCGTTTTTTCAGATTGCCGAGGGCAAGGGTATTTACCGTTAATCTCTGTTTCACGGCTCATCCCTCCTGCGCTTTTGTGTCGGAAACGATCTTTCCGTCCTCAATGGTAAGGATCCTTTCCGCCTGCTCCGCAACATGCAGATCGTGCGTAACAAGGATCAGCGTGATACCGAGTTCCCTGCCCGTATATTTCAGCAGGGAAAGCACTTCCCTGCCGCTTGCCGCGTCCAGATTGCCCGTAGGCTCATCCGCAAACAGAACGGACGGCTTGTTAGCAAGCGCGCGGGCAATAGCGATCCTCTGCTGCTGGCCGCCGGAAAGCGCGGACGGCAGATGTGAAAGCCTGTTCCCGATCCCCAAAATGGAAATGATCTTTGAGATATATTCCTCATCCGGCTTTTTCTTATCCAGCATAACGGGCAGGATGATATTTTCATAACCTGTAAGTTCCTGCACAAGATTATACGCCTGAAACACAAAGCCAAACCGCCGGCGCCGCAGAATGGAAAGCTGGTTATCGTTATAAGAGGAAAGGGCTTTGCCGCTGTAAACGACCTCACCGGAAGTGGGGCTTTCCAGCGAACTTAAAAGATGCAGCAAAGTGGATTTGCCGGAGCCGCTCGGGCCCGTTACGGCGCAGAATTCGCCCTGCTCAAACGAGACCGTAACATGGTCAACGGCTTTCACAACATTTTCCCCGCTCATGTATTCTTTTGTAAGGTCTTTACACGAAAGAATGCTCATGGGATCACTCCTTTATCTGAGGTTTAACAAACGAAGGATAGATATATCTTTTCAGGGATACTCCCTCCTGCTGCTCTTTATTATAAACCGTGTTTCTTTCATTTGGGTGAAATTCGTCTTAAGAAATCGTAAGAAAAAAAGCGCACAGCAGCACTGTTAAGCCGCTTAGCGCTTTTAAATTGCAACAGATCCGTCTATATGCGGCAGGCAGATCACCACACAAAGCCCGCCGTTTTTATTCTCTGCGCTCACGGTGCCGTGGTGCTTTTCAACCACCGCTTTCGTTATGGCAAGCCCGATCCCTGCGCTGGACGGCAAAGCATTTTGCGCTTTGTGAAAGCGGGTGAAAAGCAGGGGCAAATCTTGTTTTGGAACACCGCCGCCGTTATCCTGCACGGTGATCTGCGCCGCGCCGTTTTTCTCCTGCACCGAAACGGCAACACAGCCATCCGGCGCCGTATGTTCGCTTGCGTTTTTGATGAGGTTGCCCATCGCCTCTCCAAGCCATTCCTGATCGCATCTGACTTTGCCGCAGGCAGTAACAGAATACTGCTTTTTCGGAAACAGATGCCGGAACTGCGCAATCAGCGGATCAATCAGATCCGCCGCGTCATACGTTTGAAAATTCATAGCATAGGCGTCCGTGCGTATTTTTTCCAGCCGAAGAAGGCGGGCAATCAGATCTTCCATCTTTTCCACCAAGGCAAGTTCCTTTTGCGTATGGTCGGACGGATTTGCCGCATGCTCCATCTCACAATACAGGCGCAGACCGGCAAGCGGCGTTTTTAACTGATGGGAAACATCTGAAATAAATTCCGTATTCTGCCTGGATCGCTCCTTGGTGTTTTGCTTTTCGCGCTCCAATCGGCTTTCCAGATCAAACACGGCATTCTGAAGCTGTGCAAGAAGATCATCCCGCGTGCTGAAATCAGTAACCGCTCCCGTTTCCAGATATTGATCAATACTTTTTGTTAATGTACGAATCCGCTTTTTCCGCTTGGCAAACACGCAGGCAAGCACAATCACACAAACGGCAAGCACAGCGCAGAGCACGCTGAGCACAACAGTGGTATTCATTTCGCACCCTCCCACCGGTAACCAACACCGCGTACCGTTTTTATATTTTCAGCACCGATCTTTTCCCGTAAACGGCTGATATGCACGGAAAGGGTATTGTCATCCACATATGCGCCCTCACAGTCCCAAATACTCTGCAGCAGGGAATCACGTGTAACGATTACGCCCCGGTTTCTGAGCAGGACGCATAAAATATGATATTCCGTCGGCGTGAGATACACTTTTTTGCCGTTCACTTTACAGGTCATATTTTCCTCATTCACAACAATATTCCCTGTGGCGGGAATGGTTTTGGCACTGCGCCGCAGCAGCGCCCGCACACGGGATAAGAGTTCCAGCAGCCGAAACGGCTTTGTAACATAATCATCCGCGCCCGCATCCAGCCCGCGAACGATCTGTATTTCCTCATCACAGGCAGTTAAAAACAACACAGGCGAGGCAATGCCCGCATCCCGAATCCGGCAGCAGAGATCAAAGCCGTTTCCGTCCGGCAGCATCACATCCAAAATGATCAGATCAAAACTTCCCGATGCAATCCGTTTTTCCGCCGCTGCGCAGGAATCTGCCGCACAGACTGCATAGCCTTGTTTTTGCAGCATTTCCTCCAGCCCGCTGCGCAAAAATTCATCATCCTCACAAAGCAGTATTTTTGCGCTCATAACATCACCGCCGAACCTTTCTTTGGTTTCATAATACTACATCGCCGCCTTTTTGGCAACCTGCCGTCTGCGCGATATATGAAGAATCCAATTTTCTTTTGAATTGAAAAAACGGAAAATTTATATATAATAATAGGTAGAAAATAACTGCTAAGAAGAAAGGGCCAAATCATGTTTAATCACAAAAAAGAAAATCCGGCAAATATACAGCTGCACTTATGAGAAGATCTTGTAACTGTTCAGGCCTCAAAGGATTACAAAATCCATTTTACAGGCACAGATCGCCCTCAGGTGATTGACGACAATATGCACATCCGCACACCATTGACCGACTGCACGGTTACACTTTCTTTTTTAACAGAAAACAAAAAAACAGGAGAACGCGCCGCAACGGATCTGCAACTACAGATTCCGGGGAAATACAGAAACTGCCGAAATACGCTCGCCGTTCCCTGTATGCGAATCGGCTCCGCAGTGAATGCAGTGCATGCCGATATCTATGCACTGACGCTGCGCTCTTAATGGTCAACCCGTTTCGCAATGCTTTCATCCGTATAAAGGAGGTTCTCTTGAAAACGACCGATTCCATTTACAAACAATTACCGGACACCCTGCTGCCCTGGTATAAACAGAACGCGCGCGCCCTGCCCTGGCGGCAGGATACGGAGCCTTACCACGTTTGGCTCTCGGAGATCATGCTGCAGCAAACGCGTGTGGAGGCTGTACGGGCATACTACATTCGTTTTTTAGAACAACTCCCCAGCATCCGCGTACTGGCACAGGCGCCGGAAAGCCAACTGCTCAAACTGTGGGAGGGGCTGGGTTATTATAACCGCGCACGAAATCTGCAAAAAGCGGCACGCGTCATTGAAACGCAATACGGCGGCAGCTTTCCAAGCCGTTATGAGGATATCCGCGCGCTGCCCGGCATAGGGCCGTACACCGCCGGCGCCATTGCTTCCATCTGTTTCAATCTGCCGCACGCTGCCGTGGATGGCAATGTGCTGCGCATTATCACGCGCATGACGGCAAATGACGCACCGATCGACCGCGCGCAAACAAAGAATGAAATTGCAAAAAAACTGGAACAGATCTATCCCAAAGAACACTGCGGGCAATTTACACAGGCGCTGATGGAGTTGGGCGCAACGATCTGCACGCCCAAATCGCCCAAATGCGCTGTTTGCCCGGCAAAGGACTTCTGCCGGGCATATGCGAGCGCAACCGTGCAGAAATATCCGGTAAAGCTGCCAAAAAAGGAGAAACGATTGGAAGAACGCACCGTCTTTTTACTGCAATGCGCAGACCGTTACGCCTTAACAAAACGCACCGAAGGCGGTCTGCTTGCCGGGTTGTGGCAGTTGCCCAATGTTCCCGGAAAATTAGATGCAAACCAAGCACTGCAAGCCGCCGGCAACTTCGGTATTCAGCCTGTTGAACTTTGCAGACAAATGCACCGTGTGCACATTTTTACACACATAAAATGGCAGATGACCTGTTACCATATTCTGTGCGCCGAAAAATCGCCTGCTTTCACTTGGGCAACCACACAGGAGATTCAAACCACCTATGCGCTGCCCACGGCATTTCGTATATTTTTTGAATCCGATTCTAAAACACAACATACAGAAAACCGTTAACCAATAGAATTCAAAAGTAAGGCACAGTATTTCCGTTATGAGTTGCCTGGAATCAAAACCGATATGCAGGAAATGTGCCGTCGGAAACAGGACGCATAAATTAAAAATATAAATTCTATTGCTTATCGTGGTATTATAATTATAATGAAACAAGATATTACTATCTCCAGTTTCGTTATATGAACCAAACACTTGAATGCTTTGTATTTCTTCATATTCTTTAGCTGAAATATTTCTATGTTTTGAAAACAACATGTTTTTTCTACCTTCATAATATCATACTTATAAACAACAATTATTACGTTACATCGTAATAATAATTTATCACAAAATAAAAAAATGGAAATCAATGATGCAATAAAAACAAGAATATTAAATTTATGTGCAGAAAATAAAATAACAATTAATGAGTTAGCAGCTCTTAGTGGACTTATAGCAACTACTATTTATAGTGTTATTGGTGAAAAAAGTAAAAATCCAAGTTTTGGAACAATCAAAAAAATATGTAGTGGTTTTGGTATTTCAATAAAAGATTTTTTTGATGACAAAATTTTTAATAATATAGATACCTAATACTTTTTCTTCTGCTATATAATATATAATTCTTTTGGTATGTTCACTTGTGGTCTTATAGCACCCCAAGTTAAACTCAAACTAGCAACCACAAGCTAATAGAGGTGTGCTATACCGAATATTTAATACTTATGATTTAAGGTTCAAATCCTTGCAGTTTTAGAAATGACTATAAAAACATCTATGATTTTGTAAAATAATATTCTGCTTAATGGCAATAAAAAAAGCCCGATAAATCGGGCTTTTTCAGCGTTATATCTTTTTTGGTAACGCTTTATGGCAGAGGTATGAGAACCTGCCTTGCAAATGCAAGGCAGAACCTCGGCGTTCGGGCATTAAATTGCCCTCGGCTAAAGGATTCTTCGAATCCTTTTACAATTTTACAAAAAGAAAAAAGAACACTGCGCGAGTGTTCTTTCTCTTTTGGCAGAGGTATAAGGATTCGAACCTTAAATAACGGAGTCAGAGTCCGGTGTGTTACCGTTACACTATACCTCTATATAATGATCTGCACAATCAATGCGTTTACTATTATAACCTATAAAAACAATTTGTCAAGTTTTATTTTGAAATTTTAAAAGTGTGTAAATTAAAAATAAACAATTTGCTATATATTGTTTTTGCCGGCAGGATATTGTATAATAATTAAAAATTAAAGTATAGAATCGGTGTAAATTTGAAAATACTTACAATAGGCGATGTTGTATCTGCCGCCGGGTGCGACTATCTGCGCGAAGTTCTGCCCGGGCTGAAGAGAAATTACAAAAGCGATCTGACGATTGTGAACGCTGAAAATTCCGCTGTTGGCAACGGGATCACGCCAAAATCGGCAAACGCCGTGTTTGACGCGGGCGCAGATGTGATAACACTTGGGAACCACAGCCTGAAACGCCCGGAAATAAGCGATTATCTGGAAGAAAATGAATTTATCATCCGCCCGGCAAATTACCATGGCAGCGCGCCGGGGCACGGAATGGTAATCATAGACAAAGGCTATATCAAAGCCGCTGTGATCAATTTGCAGGGGGTTGTTTATCTTGACCCCATAAAAAACCCGTTTGACGCGGCAGATGAAATGATTGAAAAAGCCAAAGCGGAGGGAGCAAAACTCATTATTATTGATTTTCACGCTGAGGCAACGAGCGAAAAAAGAGCGCTGGGTTTTTATCTGGACGGGCGAATCAGCGCGCTGTTCGGCACGCACACGCATGTGCAGACATCGGACAATCAGATTCTGCCGAACGGCACAGGATATATTACCGACTTGGGAATGACCGGCCCGCTGCAATCCGTTTTAGGCGTTGAGCCGGAATGCGCCATAAGAAAGATGCGCACAAACCTGCCGGTTCGATTCAAGAACCCAAGCGGGGAATGCACCTGCGAAGGCTGCTTTTTTGAAATAGACGATAAGACCGGGAAGACCGTTTATACAGAAGGATTCAGGAGGTAAACATGGCAAAAAGAATTACGGCTATGATTCTTGCGGCGGTTATCCTTGCCCTTTGCCTTACCGCCTGCTCCGAATCGGAAAGCGGCGAAACGCAGACAAATCCCGCTATTATAGAACAGGAAACCGTTATACGCGAAGACAACAGCACCTTTAAACTGAGTTACACACAGGCGGACAGCCTGGATCCTTTTGCAGCACGGACGCTAAATAACCAGGTGCTGAGCCAGCTTGTTTTTGAGAGTTTGTTTGACCTTGATGAAAATTTCAAGGCAAGTCTTAACATTGCCTCCAGTTATGAATATGAAGACCGCAAAACGCTTGTTGTGGGCATAACGGCAGGCCTGCAGTTTACGGACGGCACCGTGCTGACGGCAGACGATGTAGTCAGTTCTTTCAACGCCGCAAAAGATTCCGCTTACTGGGGATCTTCACTTGGAGAGATCGACTCCTGCAGGGCACGTTCCGAATCAGAGATCGTTTTCAGCCTGAACGCACCGGATCCGTATGCGCACAATCTGCTGGTTTTTCCGATCGTCAGTTCCGAAAGTTCGGGTAATTACCCGATCGGGAACGGAAGATACTACTATGCCGATGAAAACGGCGAAACCGTGCTGAAAGCAAACACGCAAAACGGATTTCAACCGCATATCACGGTGATTCATCTGGAAAATATTGCATCCGAGGATTCCATAGACAACGCGGTGAATATCGGCAATATCAGTTTTGCATTTCGGGACCTGAGCAGCAATTCCTCTCGCAGGATCACTGCCAATAAAAGGCTGATCAATATGAATAATCTGGTATTTATAGGCGTAAATAATAAGAGCGGAATCACCGCCAACGCCGATGTGCGGCGCGCGATTTCGCTTGCCATTGACCGCGGCACGCTTGCGAGAAGCGCTTACGGCGGATTTGCGCAGGCATCCACCGGCATCTTTAACCCGCAGTTTGAACTTTCCGAAACGCAGTTGTTTGCTGAGGAGGGCGACGCCGATGCCGCAAGGCAGATTCTGCAGACAAGCGGCGTTTCAGGCAACGATATTTCCATTGTAGTCAATTCCTCCAACGCGGAAAGAACTGCCTGCGCGAAACTGATTGAGCAGCAATTAGAAGAGGCGGGGTTCGACGTTACGATCTATGAAGAGGACGACGCCAGATATTTTGACAGGATCTCCAAAGAGCAGTTTAACCTTTATATAGGGGAGATCAAATTGCCGCCGGATATGAGCCTGAGACCGTTTTTTGACAGCGACGGAAGCGCGCGCTACGGCATTGACCCGGCAGGGAGCGCAAGCGCCGCAGCCTATCATGCATATATGGACGGCAGCGGCCAGATCGGTGATTTTCTGCTGAAATTTTCCGATGAAATGCCCTTTATACCGCTTGTTTACAGGCGCGCGATGATTTGCTTTACCAAAACGATGAACGGAGACGTGCAGGGCAATTATTACGACTGCTTTTCCAATATAGAAGACTGGTATTTTGAGGCGGATTAACCGCTTTCAAAATGAACCGTGCAAAAGCGTGTAACTTTTGCACAAAGCGTGTGATTTGCCTTGATAAGGCGGGTAAAATATATTATAATCATGAATGGACCAGGCAAGTGGCAGAAACGAACGGAGGTTTGTTATGATCAAATTTGAGAATCCGAACGGATATATAGAAATCACGAACAACTATTTTGAAAAACTGGTGGGGCAGGTTGCGCAATCCTGTTTCGGCGTTACGGGAATGGTAAATTCCAGCCCGATGCAGAGTTTGAAAGCGATCATTTCCAGCAAAGCGGATAAAGAGAATTATAACCGCGGCGTAAGCGTGAAAAGCATAAACGGCGGCCTGGTGATCGACCTGCATATCGCTGTTTCCTACGGCGTAAATATCAACGCGATCGCCAGCAGCATAACAAACAAAGTTCGATACAGCGTTGAGACGGTTACCGATCTGAAAGTCTCAAAAATCAACGTTTATGTAGACGCAATCAACTAAAGGAGATTATTCTGAAATGCTTACAGGTAAAATGTTTCGCGACGGAGTAATTTCCGCAGCAAATCATATTTCAAACAACCGCAAATCCGTTGACGCACTCAATATTTTCCCGGTTCCGGACGGCGATACCGGCACAAATATGAGCATGACGATCGGCGCGGCGGCAAAAGAAATGGCCGTTTTGCCGGACAGCTGTTCCATAGGCGAGGCGGCATCCAAATGTGCCTCGGCGCTTTTAAGAGGGGCGCGCGGCAACAGCGGCGTTATCCTTTCCCTGATTTTCAGGGGATTTTCCAAAGGCTTTAAAGAACTGGACGAGGCAAACGGCAAAGATGTTGCAAAAGCCTTTGAACTTGGCGTAAAAGCAGCATACAAAGCCGTAATGAAACCCACAGAGGGCACAATTCTAACCGTTGTTAGAAAAGCGAGCGAGGCCGCAACGGAACTGGCAAAAACGGTGGACGATCCAATGGAGGTTGCCTTTGCCGCTATGATGGCGGCAAAAGAAGCGCTTGCCGAAACGCCGGAGCAACTGCCCGTTTTAAAACAGGCGGGAGTAGTGGATGCAGGCGGTCAGGGCCTTGTGCTGATTTTTGAGGGATTCCACAGCGTGTTTGCGAACAATGTGATTGTGCAGCCGCTTGAGGCGCCGGAACAAGCGCCGAAAGAAGAACCGAAAAACACGGTTGCCAATGCATCGGACGATATTCAATTCGGCTACTGCTCTGAATTTTTAATAGAAAAATCTAAAAATGCCAAAGAAAAAGATCCGCTGAAACTGAGGGCGTTTCTTGAATCCATCGGCGACTGCGTTGTTGTGGTGGACGACAATGACATTATCAAGGTACATGTGCATTCCAACGAGCCGGGCAATGTGATCCAAGCGGCGCTGAAATATGGCCAGCTGATCAATATTAAAATTGACAATATGCGCTATCAGCACCGAAACGCGCAGGAGGGAATCAGTGAAAACGAAAACGATAACAAGGCAGCACTGGTTCCTGCCGATCCTGTAAACGAATACGGCTTTGTGGCTGTATGTGCCGGCAACGGGCTCACGGAACTGTTTAAAGATATCGGCGCGGATATTGTGGTAAGCGGCGGGCAAACAATGAACCCGTCCACAGATGATATTCTGAACGCCATTAACGCCACGCCGGCAAAGACGGTGTTTGTGCTGCCAAACAACAAAAACATAATTATGGCTGCCGAGCAGGCGGCGCGTCTGGCCGACGGGCGCAAAGTGAAAGTGCTGCAAACCAAAACGATCCCGCAGGGCATTTCCGCCATGCTGATGTTTGACGAAGAGGCAAGCACGGATGAAAACGCCCTTGAGATGACGCAGGCGGCTGAAAATGTTTCCACCGCTCTGGTAACCTTTGCCGCAAGAGACAGCGAAGTGGAAGGCATCCCCGTTAAGCAGGGCGAGATCATGGGCCTTTGCAACGGCAAGATCAGATATGTGGGCGCCGATAAAGTGGACATCGCTTTTAAAGCGGCATCCAGACTGATCAAAAAATATGACGGCGGGATCGTAACGCTGATCTATGGTGAAGACGCGGACGAAAACGACGCAGAAAACCTTAGAAAAAAACTGGAAGATAAATTCGGTGATATAGAGATCAGTGTTGTAAACGGCGGACAGCCGATATACTATTTTATTATTTCTGTGGAGTAAAATGCTTGATCTAAACAGCAGTATTCAGTATATAAAAGGTGTGGGAGAAAAAAAAGCCGGGCTTTTTCATAAGCTCGGCATTTTCAGCGTGCGGGATCTTATAGAGCATTACCCGAGAACCTATGAGGACAGATCGGATAAAAAAACCGTTTTACAGTGCGAAAGCGGGTCTGTGGCGTGCATTGAAGCTACGATGATCTCCCAGGTGAAGGAACATTTTGTGCGCAAAGGAATGACGCTTTATAAATGCGATTTCACCGACGGACATACTGTGATACACGTTACCCTATTCAACAACAAATATCTCGCCGCCGCGCTGAAACTGTATGGCAATTACATTCTCTACGGCAAGATAGAGCGGACGCTGACCAGCGCATCTATGGCTTCTCCAGAAATTGAAAAGGCAGAAAACAGCGATGCCATCCGGCCTGTATATCACGCCACAGGCAGGCTGAATTCCAAAGCGATCGAAAAGGTAATAAAAACCGCGCTGGAAAATTCGGATCGGTTTGAGGAAACGCTCCCGGCAGAAATCCGGCTGGAATACAAACTGGTTTCACTGGATTTTGCGATTCGCCAGATTCATTTTCCGCAGGATAGAGAGAGCCTTGAAAAAGCGCGTGACCGGCTGATCTTTGAAGAACTGCTGGCACTGCAACTCGGTCTGCTGAAACTGAAAGGCAGACGTAAAGTGCGCACAAAAGCCGTTCTGAAAACCGATCACACTGACGCGTTCTTAAAACTTTTGCCGTTCAAACCCACGGGCGCGCAGGAAAGAGCCATGCGGGAATGCTGCGCGGATATGGCAAGCGGCTACCCGATGAACCGGCTGCTTCAGGGAGATGTGGGCAGCGGCAAGACTGCTGTTGCCGCCGGCATCATTTACACCGCTGTAAAAAACGGATACCAGTGCGCGCTGATGGCGCCAACGGAGATCCTTGCCGCGCAGCACGCCGAGACCCTGCTTGAGATGCTGGGCAGCGCCGGAATCAAAACCGATCTGCTGACCGGCAGCACCTCAAAAAAAGAAAAGCGCCGGATCAAAGAGGCACTGATCGACGGCGAGACCGATTTGGTAATCGGCACGCACGCGCTGATTCAAAACGATGTGGAATTTAAAAATTTAGGTCTTGTGATCACGGATGAACAGCACCGGTTCGGTGTAAACCAGCGGGCAAACCTTGCCATGAAAGGCGAGGAGGTGCACACCCTGGTTATGAGTGCCACCCCGATACCGCGCACCCTTGCGCTCATGATCTACGGCGATCTGGATATTTCCGTATTGGATGAACTGCCGCCGGGCAGACAAACGGTGCGCACGGATGTGGTAGACTCGCGCTATCACAAAAGGATCTACGCCTTTATAAAAAAGCAGATCGCTGCCGGTAATCAGGCATACATAGTCTGCCCGCTGGTAGAAGAGGGCGAAAACACAGATATGATCTCTGCCGAAAAATACGCCGAAGAACTTGCAAACGGCGATTTTAAAGGCATAAATATAGGGCTTTTGCACGGAAAAATGAAACCGGCGCAAAAAGAGAACGTGATGCGTGCCTTTGCGGACGGAGATATCAAACTGCTTGTGGCAACCACCGTGATTGAAGTGGGCGTTGACGTGCCTGCCGCCACGGTTATGGTGATTGAAAACGCGGAGCGGTTTGGGCTATCCCAGCTGCACCAGTTGCGCGGCAGGGTCGGACGCGGCAAAGCCCAGTCCTACTGCATACTGGTATCAGACAGCAAAAGCGACACGGCAATGCAAAGACTTAAGACGATGAAAAAATACAGCGACGGATTTAAGATTGCCGATGAGGATCTGAAACTGCGCGGGCCGGGCGATTTCTTCGGAAACCGCCAGCACGGGCTGCCGGATCTGAAAATTGCCGATATGCTGGAAGATATGGAAACGCTGAAAAAATGCCGGCAGTGCGCAGACCGGATTCTGGCAGAGGACTTCAATCTGGATCTGCCGAAATACAAAGCGCTGGCAAACCGTATTTCGGATCTGTTTAGAAACTCTGTTTCCAATTAAACAGGTTGTGCCCGGATCAAGCCATAAAAAACAGCCAAAGCGCTTTGCTTTGGCTGTTTTACTTTTCAGTATTTACTGCTGTTTTTTGTTTTTAAATTTAAGCAGCAGTTCTTTTGCCTCGGCAAGGCATTTAAGGCCGAATTTCCAGTTCATTGCAACGGCATAAACGCAAACGATGATCAGGAAAATCACATCAAGCGCTGTATTCTGCTGATAATACGATATCATCAGCGCGATACCCAGCACAAAAGAAGATACAAGCACGGGGGTTGAGATCTTCATTTTTACATACCGGTTTACATCTATATAGCGGATGACCGCCATGCTTCCAAACGCAACAAAAGTGGAAATGGAGGCTGCAAAAAGACCGATCTTATTGATAAGCAGCAGATGCACCACGATATTGATCACTGCCGCAGCGGCGGAAGTGTAAGCAACTTTTTTGGTGTTTTTCATGGCGATGTAGATACAGCTGTAGAGGCCCACGATTACACGCATCAGCATGGCATACATCAGGATCGGCACCTGAGGATATGCCTCGCCGTAACTTTCATTGATCAGAATCGGGAAAATAAACGGCATCAGCGCTACGATTCCAAGGCAGGCGCACGAAAACAGTTTATACAGCGTAGTGATCGTTTCGCTCAGAAACCGATCCCTGTCCTCATCCTGATAATGCAGAGAAACGGATTCCGTCCAAGACAGATTAAAAATATTATAAAAGGAGATAAAAACATTTGAAAATTTATTTGCAACGGTATAAATGCCGTTTTGCCCCACGCCCAGAATGTGAGAAACGATCAGCCTGTCTGACACATTAACGACCCACCAGGCAAGATTATTCGGAATGAGCGGCAAAGAATAACGGCAGACGGTTTTTAAAACAGAAAGTTTAACCTGCTTAATTCTTAAATATCTCCACGGTTTCAAAGCGAAAAAGAGATAAGCAACTGCCAGAAAATACGCGGCAAGCGTAGATATGTAAAGGCCGTTAAGACCCAGTTTCAGCACAACAAGCGTGATCACATTAAACACAACGGTGGCGGACGCCGAAATAAAGCCGGCAACGGCATAAACCACGTTTCTGCCCTGCCCTCTTGCAAACTGGAGGAGCAGATTAAGATAAATGAGTACAACAACATACGCCGCGAGGAACCAAACATTTGGCAGATCCACAAATTTGGAAACCAGAAGCAGAATCGCCACATAGGCTGCCGACTGCGCGGTATTGGCAGTAAAAATGGTAGAAAACAATTTTGTCTGCCCCGCACGGTTATCTCTTACCTCCAGCATAAACCGAAAAACGCCCTGATCCAACTGCCAGTTAAACAGCGGCAAAAGCAGCGTTGCATAAGTGATAAGAAGATCATAGGTGCCGTATTCCGCCGTATCCAGAATGGCAGTATACAGCGGAAGAAGGAAAAAACTGATAAACTGGGTGCAGACCTTACCAAATGTAAGAATTGCGGTATTTTTAGCAAGTTCTTTGCCTCTGCTCAAATCAACACTACCTTTCGGGAACTTGGTTTCGGCGTTTTGCCGTTTCAACAGCATTGTTGATAAAATCTTTGGATTCCGCAACGGCTTTCTGAAGATTCGTATAATCATAGGAAACAGGCAATGAGGCGCCGTTTCGGCTTTCAAAATCTTCAAAGGACTTATAAAATCCGTCTGAAAACCCGCAAAGCGCTGCCAGCGTTTTCACTCTTTCGCCCGTTTCGGGATGCGGGATGGCATATAGCGCCTTGCCGAATATTACGGAAAAGACAGCGGCGTGAAAGGATGACGCCACAACGGCCGCTGCATCTTTCACCAATTTAACAAAATCCACAGGGCCAAGGTCGCCGATCCACTGAATATTTTCACCGGAGACCGGGTTTTTGTTGCAGCAGATGATCTTTGCAGAATGCTTTTTTGCAAGTGACTGTGCAATTTTAACCAAATCCTTATTATCATCCAGATAATAAAGCAGAATATACCGTTCCTCTGTATCGATATCCGCTTTTTCACAAAGGGCTTCCCACTCTGTTCTGCTGAGCAGCAGCGTGGGATCCACACATACCTGCGCATTTTTACCGGTGAGCGCGTAAATCGTTTCGCATGCGCTTTGCTCCCTAACGGATATCCTATCCATTCGGTCTATTCTGGTTTTAAGCTTTTGAGGATCCAGTTTTTTACTTTTGGAATTTCCAAGGCTTGCCGCATAGGAACATCTGAAAAAATTTCCGGGAAAATTCAGGTAATACACATCGTCAAAACCGTTTGTCATGACCGGGTTCCAGATCTGATCACTGCCAGTAAAGATTAGGTCATACTCCAAACCGTTATGTAAGATATCTTTCTTTTTTAACCCTTCGGAAAAGTGCATGCTGCCAATGAGTTTTTCAAAAGCCGCATGTTTTTTCAGAACATTGGAGTAATTGGAGAAACGGGTATACGCCTGTTTTCCCCAGACGATAAAATTTTTTCTGAAATTCGGCAGCCCAACATATGCCCTTTCAATATACGGGTTTCTGTAATCCACAACCTCTACATCTACTCCGAAACTCTCAACGCTTTTGTACAACGCATAGCATTGCAGCAAAGAGCCGTAATTATCCGCCCTTTGAAACGTGATGATGCCGACTTTCATACACAGACCCCTTCCCCTGCTGCACCGCGCGGTTTATTTAAACTGAAGCAGTTTTTGCACCCATTTCTTTGGAAAATGAAACTGCATGGCGTAATAAAGTATATCATTTTTCAACAGAAACAGAATATCTTTGCCTTTGCCAACCATTTTTTTATAATCCGAAAGCGCCGAATGAAATTTTTTTATCCATTCTCGATACACTTTTTCATTTGATTCGCAGTAAGCTGCGCAGGCAATATCCCTTGCGGAAAAAACGCCGCGCCTAAACATCAGAAAAGCGCAGGAATTTCCCGCGTTTTTTAATATTTCATAACCCCGAACAGCAGATGCATATCTTGACGCGCTGCTTTCCACAAGCCTTTCCCGCTTGCTTTTATACACCGCGCTGTTTTGCCGTTTTATGTAATAATAACACGCTTCAGGCACATATACCGCCTTTTGGGATCTGCAGCAAACTTCAATGAGCCACAATGCATCCTCCCCGATGAATATATCTTCCGGGAATCTGACCGGCTCTGCGCCGGAAAAGACCACACTGCGCCGGAAAAGTTTATTCCAGATCACAAGACCCCATTCGCCCTTTTGAATACAAAGACGTGCGGCTTGGGCACTGTTCACACACATTTTTTCATCACACAGCACCTGAGAAACCGTGCCCTGTTCCACCGTGTTAAACCCGCATACAGCTATATCGGCATCCTCTGCCAAAGCATTCAGCAAAAGCCGAAACATATCTTTATTTATATAGTCGTCCGCATCCACAAACGCAATAAAATCGCCTTTAGCGGCTTGGAGCGCTGCATTTCGCGCACTGCTTACGCCGTCGTTTTGGCGGTGCATCACACGAAATCTTGCATCTTTCTTTGCCCATGCATCACAGATCATTCCCGACATATCGGATGAGCCGTCATCCACAAGGATGACCTCCAGATCCGTTACGGTTTGTGAAGCAATGCTGCCAAGACATTTATCAAGATAGTTTTCAACGTTATACACAGGTACGATCACAGAGATCATATCATTCGCCCTCTTGCTTTAATAATTGACTCTGCGCATTTGCCTTTGACTGCACTTCTGCTGCAACGAGCCCAAGCACAACAAAGGTGCAGATACCCATCATGGATTTTACGGAGGCACTGCCGATCATAACAGCAAGCATGGTGAGCACAGTGGCAATGCCGGTTATTTTAATTCTCTTTTTAACGAGTTTGGAATTCACCATCATAAACAGGCGGAACATGGCGTAAAGATACACGGCAAAGCCGATCCAGCCGAACTGCCCGATAATGCTGGCGAAGAAATTATCGTTGAGGAATGTACTGTCAGGCCCAAAGCCCCAGGAATTACGCCAGCCAAACAGATCATACAGCTGTGAATAATACCTCTGCGCCATTTCGGAACCATAGGTAGCAAAGCCGGAACCGAGCGGAAAATACATATTTGCCACTCTGCCGCCGTAGATGATCAGCGTTTTTCGGATCGAATCAGAAATTAGATATTGCTGGATATCCCGCCATGTAAACAAGACCACAACCGCCACGATAGGAATAACATAGCGCAGTTTAAACTTATCCTGCTTGCGGAACATAATTGCCATAAAGATTACGCAGAACACAAAGCAATATACAAGCGCCGCCTGTGTTAAGATCATAGGAACACACGCCAAGGCAGTATACAAAAAGAAAGATCTTGAACTGATCTCAGAAAGCGCAAGGATCACAACACAGCAAAATACAACCCAGCCAAACGAGATGCCGCGCATCCATGAGATACCGAATATCCTGAGCCCGAACAAAGAATCGGACGGTATAAAACCGATATCCACAACCTGACCAACCAATGAAAGCAGAAAAAACACAACAATGGCAAGTTTTGACGGCATAACAAGAGCACTTACAACGCGGCGGCGAACATGATCTTTACGCATTAGATAAACAGAAGCAATAAACGGCGCAAACGTTTTCCAAAGCCACAAAAGATCGACCAAGACGGGAAACGGCTGCGTAATGAGTTTGCTGACCAGATTGGAGACCAGCCCGATCACGGAAACGGCGGCAATCGCGATCATAATCTGCCGGCTGTTTCGGTCAAGCCGCTTTGTGATCATAAGAAACCATACAAAAACGAAGGAAACCGCCCCTATCATCTCGTCATAATATCCGAAAATGCCGCCTATAGAGAAACAGATGGGAAAAAGGAGAATGAGAACGGCGTAAATATCATAAACACTTAATGTAAAATTCAGTTTTAATTTAAACTTCACGCGCCTGTTTCACCTCTCTTTTCCGAATTTTCTGCCGGCTGCACCGGCATATTCATGATATATCAGCAGCAAAAGTTTGTTTTAGCATAAAATTATTTCTCAAAAGATCTGTTCAGATCTCGGCACGCGTCCAGAAAAATGCCGACATCTACCGAATAACTTAAATATTTCACACCGAGATCACGCCACATCACAAGATCCTGCGGCGTATCCACAAAAGTGCCGATCACTTTATTCTTCTTTTTTGCCTTGGCAACGATCTTTTTCATCTCTTGCACAACTTTCGGGTTATTTACCTGCCCCGGAATGCCAAGGGACTGCGAAAGATCATAAGGGCCGATGAACAGGATATCCACCCCATCCACCTCAAGGATCTCATCCAGATTTTCAATCGCCTGAACCCCCTCCAGCTGGAGGATGATAAGCAGGTTTTTTGAATCCTCAAAATATTCATACCGATCCATAGCGGAATAATCGGCAGCACGCACAAAACGGCACACGCCGCGCATTCCGTAAGGATAGAATTTTGCAAATTTTACTACTTTTTCCGCGTCTTTCGCAGAATTAATCTGCGGCACCTGTATGCCGTAAGCGCCTATATCCAACGCTTTGCCCACAGTGTTTTCGCCGGAATCCTTCAGCCGGATAATCGGCACGGCGCCGCGCGCTTCTGCCGCACGAATATTATTTTGCTGATTTTCTATGGAAACGGGGCCGTGCTCCGTATCCAAGATCACATAATCAAATCCGCCGAGGCTTGCCGCCTCAACGAACATGGGATCGCCGGTTTTCATAAAAATGCCGTAAACACATTCATCCCGATTCAGTTTGGTTCTGAAATCCTCAAGTATTTTATTCATCCGCGCCACGCTTTCTGTAAATATGATTATAGATTGCATCCGCAATCTCAAAATCTTCTTTTTCGTCTATATCCACCGCTTCGATCTCGTTGACCTCCACAATAAACGGATTCTGGCCGATGCGCCTGCCCATTTCGGTGATCACATATCTTTCATAGATATAAAAACCGCTTGTTTCCTCATAAAGCGGATCCAGATCCTGCGTGCGCGGAATATTTTCCAGCGAATAATTAAACGGCGTTCCGTTTTTCCAAAGGAAATCCTGAAGTTTTTTAGCAGCGAACGCCGAATCGTTCATGCCGCTCAAAACCGCGTCCAGCCCCTTTTCTATGCTTTCTGCCGAAACAAAAGGCGCCGTGGTGTGGGTCATAACATAGATATCCGCAAACACATCCTCTGCAAAGGCTTTGAGCACTTCATTCATTAAGGTAGAATCCGTATCCAGCGACGGAGAACGTTTCAAAAATTTTACGTCTTTTGGAATGTACTCTTTAATCTTTTCATTGCTGCAGTAAACATAAACTTCATCTATCCTGTCTATTTTAAGCAGCGTATTCAAAATGTAATAACAAAGCGGTTTGCCGTTTGTAAAAGCCTTGGTGTTTTTCTGCGGCAGTCTTGTGTTATTCAATTTCATGGGAACTATGGCAACGATTTTCATGCTCTGCTTTTCTCCTTTAAAACAGCATCCAGATCAACGCGGGGGAACACCTCAAGCACGCCGCCGCGTGTGGCGTTAAACACTTTGATTCCGTGGGAATCCGCATATTCTTTCACTTTTTCATAGCCCACGATCAGTTTTGGCGTGGCGTATTTTCTGGAACGGTCCTCAACACCGCTGTCCACAAAGTGCTCTTTTTCTCCAAGATAAGTGCAGTCCGCGCCGAGCAGATAGATCTCCTTAAAGCCCATATATACGGCAAGTTCAATACAGGAATAGGCTATGGAATAGCCGTCATAGACGATATCATAAGCGTCATCGCTGAATCTGGCATAATACTTCTGCTTTAAAATGTCATAAGAATGATACTTGGTATCTGTTGGAAATTCGACCCACGCTTTTTCGCGCTTAAACCTTGACGGCACATTATCACTGATAAACACCGGCACTTCGCTATGCGCTCTGATGATCTCCTGCAAGGTTTCAAACACTTTATCATCCTGCACGGCAAAATAAGTCGGTCGCCAGTCCGTTTGA
Source organism: Clostridium sp. CAG:678 (assembly GCA_000431535.1). Classification (GTDB taxonomy): domain Bacteria; phylum Bacillota; class Clostridia; order Oscillospirales; family Acutalibacteraceae; genus Eubacterium_R; species Eubacterium_R faecale. The sequence continues at coordinate 60,573 of HF991817.1, read as the reverse complement.
TCATAAAGCTTGCAGATGGAATTCATGCTGATGGTCTTTTCATTTTTAAGGTTTTCCAGATCCTGCATCGTAAGCGACGGGCCGGTTGCAATGATAAAACACCTTTCACCGTTATGAATGTCTTTATAAGGCAAAAGTTTTTTGTATTTTCCACCGCCGACGCCGTGCTTTCTGAAAAATCTTTTGGTATTTACAACCGCCCCCTGAAAGGAAAATTGAACATACCTGTAAAAAAGATAGATTCTGTGAAAAGCCGCATTATTATCAGAAAAATCACGCAAAGCATTATGGAGTTTTTGTTTGAATGGGATCATAGACAGCACTACCGAATCTTTTTATTTTTTAACTGTTTTAAACTTTCTTTTCCAAATTTCAAAAAGGAACTGCGCCGGCACGGCACAAAGCAAGGCAAGTTTTTTGTATTGTGTGGCTTTAAAAAGATCTGCCTGTGATCTGCCGGCAAATCTGCCGTAAATAAAATACTGCAGCATGGCTTTGATTTTATGTTTAAAATCCACATCTGAATCCAAAAAAGCCTGTGCACGCGCCACACATCCATTTGGCGACTGAATATTATGGCGGCGGCGGTTCAGGGTAAGACCGCTGTTTAAATAATCTGAAATATACACCGCCTGATTAAAAAAGCGTATCTTATATTTGCCGGAAAGTTTGACCCAAACCGTATCCTCACCCAAAAATTTTTCTCCCTTAAATTCCGGAAACGGAAAAGCACGCAGTTTCTCTGTATACCACACTTCTGCCATATCGCCCTCCAGACCGTGATTTAGCCGTTCGCAATAGGTAGATTTTATATTGTCTTTTTGCAGAGGTTTCGTCAGGTATCCGGCTCCGTTTGCCCTTTGACGCAGAAAACTAAAGCCGCAAAGATCTGTTTCATGCTTATATGCGCGGTATTTTTCATGTATGATTCTCACCGCATTCTCAGTAAGCCGGTCATCGCTATCCACAATAAACACAAGCGGCGTATTGATCCTTTTTAAAGCAAAGTTGAGCGCCGTATGTTTTCCGCCGTTTTCTTTTTGATAATACTTAACCTGAAAATCCGCATGCGCCCTGAATACCTGTGCGGTTTCAAAAGTACCGTCCGTACTACCGTCATCCACGATGACCCATTCAAAATCTTTATCTGACTGACAGCAAAGGGAGTCAAATAAAACATGAAGCTCTTTTTTCCTGTTAAAAGACGGAGTTAAAATGGTCAGTTCAGCCATATCAGTACCTGTTCATCTGGTTTTGGATATCAGCATCTACAATTTCCTCGCCGCTGGTGCCCACAAGCGCTTTTTTGGACTTTTCAGAAAGGCCGTCGTTCACATCGGCATGCATATCGCATGTGGAAAGCGCGTCAAGTTCTGCTTTGGTAACTTTACCGTCCCTGTAATCGCGCACGATCGGCAGTTCGTACATACTGTATTTTTTATCTTTAAAGAAGTTGAGAAACTTATGCTTGATAACCCATGCGGCAGGCACCCAGATATATTTGTGCATAGCGGGCGAAACGGAACCGATCATCCAGCAGTTTCTGCTGCAGTTTCTAACCTTTTTGCGCACAGTATCCGCCTGCGCGCTGTTCCACAGTTCGTCCCAGCTCTGTTCGTTAAGGTTGCCCATGACCTCTTTTTCTTTTGTTCCGTTGCAGGGCATAACATCCCCATACGGATCAATAAAGAACGTATCAAACGCCATATCGCATGGCAAAAGACGTTTCTGGCCGTATATGTAATTGATCAGGCCGTGATTAAAATAGGCGCGAAACCACTTTTTAGGGCTGTTGCTCTTTAGCAGTTCATTGATGAGATCCTCAAAATTCTGCGCCACCATAGGTCTGTCTTTAATAATATTTCTCGCCTCAACAAAATAAAAAGAATTGTGCAGCGAAGCGGTTGCAAATTCCATATCAAGCTCATTTGAAAGCTCGTAAAGCGGAACCAGATCCTTTGCATTTGCGTCCTGCACCGTCATGCCGAAACCAACATCCGGATGTTTCATCTCCACCAATTTCTTCAGCGTGGCATAGCCGCGGTTAAATCCGTCCGGAAGGCCGCGGATCGCGTTATTCGTTTCCTCCAGACCTTCAATAGAGATACGAATGCCCACATTCGGAAACGCTTTGCACAGGTCTATAATTCTGTCTGTAAAAAAGCCGTTTGTGGAGATCACGATTCTGTCGCTCTTTTTATACAGTTCGCGCACAATATCCTTAAGATCCGTTCTGATAAACGGCTCACCACCGGTGATATTGGTAAAATACATCCGCGGCAGTTTTTTTATTGTATCAAGACTGATCTCCTCATCCGGTGAAGACGGCCGTTTATACCTGCTGCACATATTGCACCTGGCGTTGCAGCGGTAGGTAACGATGACCGTGCCGTTTAATTTTTTAGACATGATTTACCTTCTTTACAAAATCTGTTTTTTATAAATGGGATCCGCGTTTTAACTATAGATCTCCAAGAGCTTTTCACAATACTGATCTACCGTCATAAACTTTTTATTCAGGCAGTTTTTATGCATTTCTAAAGCAAGCTGTTTGTTGCCGAGAAGCGCCTTTACTTTATCCGAAAAGTCTTTTACATTCCCGGGCGCAAAGAGAAAGCCCGTTTTGCCGTCATCAATCAGCTCCGGTATGCCGCCGATGGCTGCGCCAACAACCGGGGTGCCGTAAGAGATGCTTTCCATAACGGAAAACGGGCAGTTTTCATACCAAATACTGGGATAAACGGAGCAAGCCGCTTTTTTTATCAGTTCTTCCAGTTCTTTACCGGTTTTAAAGCCAACATTTCTAATGTTCGCAGAATGATTGACCGCATCTTCCATAGGGCCGCTCCCCGCGCAAACAAAGTCAATATCCTTTGCGGCAATCAGCGTTTCCATACCTTTTTCGGCGCTGAACCTGCCGAAAAACAGAACGTAATCCTCTTTCTGAACAGGCGTTTTATCCACCTTGTCAATAAAATTATACAGCACTTTTGTTTTACCGCGGAACACGGGATCCTGATTGATTTTAGACGCCATAAAAGCCGTTGGGCAGATAACGGTATCTATCCATCTGTAAACCTTTTTGGAATGCCAGAAACAGCCCTCCGCGGCGCCGATAATGCTTTTCAGTTTTGAAGAATGGATGCAGGAATTTTTAAAGCAGTTTATAGAATGACCGCCCGCGCACTTCTCGCAGATCTGCCCGGACGGCGTCATCATCATATGATTGGGGCACACAAGCTGATAATCATGTGCTGTATAAACGAGCCTGACACGCCTGCCGGATTCTTTTTCATATTGCTTAACGGCAAGGATCACGGTGGGGGTAAGCTGATAGTTAAAATTGTTCAGATGAACCGCATCCGGCTGAAAATCTTTTAAAACGGCAAGCATCTTTCGCTTTGCATCGGAAGAATAGATCGTTTTTACGGGATATGTAAATTTGGAAAGCAGGGATCCGGTATGAAAATCCATATCTTTCGTATAAAGACCAAGCTGATTGCCCACGATCCTGCCGCTGTGCTCCATGCCGAAATACTGCACTTCATGACCGCATTTTTGCAACTGCTCGCCGATTTTAAAAATATAGGTCTCGGAACCGCCGTTCGGATATAAAAATTTATTTACGATCAGTATCTTCAAGCGGTTCACCCCTGTAAAGCGCAAGCGTTTTTTTGCCGGCATTTTCCCAGCTGTAGCGGGAAAGGACATATTGCGCCGCGCGCTGTTTATAGTTTTCTACAGCATCTCTGCTGCCGAGCAAAAATTCCAGTTTGTTTTTAAGATCTTTCACATTGCTCTTTTTAAAGTAAACGGCGTTATCGCCGCACACCTGCGTGCATTCCTCTATATCCGAAGTCAGGCAGCAGTTGGAATAACTCATTGCCTCCAGCAGGCTGATGGGCATTCCCTCAAGATCGCTGGGCAAAACATAAAGATACGCATTGGAATACAGTTCTTCCAATTCCCTTCCCTGCACAAAATCCGTAAACACGATCTTTTTGCCCTGCGCTTTTACTTTCAGTTCTTCAAAATACGCCTGTGAATGACTGGATCCGCCGGCGATCACAAGCGGCATTTCCGTATGCAGCGCGGAATAGGCGTCTATCAAATAGTGAATGCCTTTTTCCGGAACGATCCTGCCGAGATAAAGAAGATACCCGTCTTTTTTCAGGCCGTATTTCTCTGCAAGCAAGGAAAGAGACCGGATTTGCGGCGCACGAACGCCGTTTGGAATATAAACGGTCTCCCTGCCGTATTCCTTTTTAAAATAATCCTGAACGGAGCGGGAGAGCACAATGATCTCATCTGCATATTTAGCCGCCGTTTTTTCACCGAATTTAAGATATTTTGAAGCAAAACCGCCCCATTTTGACCGTTGCCAGTCCAGCCCGTGAATCGTTGCAACCGTGCGTATGCCGAAAAGTTTTGGCAAAAAGCACATGACCGCCGGGCCTTCGGCATGGAAATGGATAACGTCATATCCGCCGAAAAGCGCCCGGAGCGACGCAAAAAAGCTGTAAACAAAAGCGTTTAACGTTTTTGATTTCGGGGTGGGCACGGTGATGATCTTAACCTTCGGATCAAGCGGCATATCCTCGCTTTTGAACCTGCTGCCGGAAACATGACTGCCGCCCCGGTTATAGACATCCACCCGGTTGCCGGCTTTTGCCAAGAAACTGGACAGTTCGTAAACCACGATCTCCACGCCGCCCTCACGCGACGGGATCCGCTTATGCCCGATCATGGCGATCTTAAGATGCGAATCGTTTTTCATTCCGCGCCGATCCCCCTGAGTACAACGCCCACGGTTTTGAACATGATCTTCAGATCCAGCCAGGCGCTCCAGTTATCTATGTATTCACAATCCAGTTTTACAACATCCTCAAAATTATTGATTTTTGAACGCCCGCTGACCTGCCACATGCCGGTTATACCCGGCCGCATGGAAAGGCGGCGTTTATGGTGGCTTTCATATTTTGAAAATTCATCCAGCGTGGGAGGCCTTGTGCCCACAAGGCTCATATCCCCTTTCAGTACATTCCAGAACTGGGGCAGTTCATCAATGCTGGTTCTGCGTATAAATCTGCCGACTTTTGTGATTCTGGGGTCATTATCCATTTTAAACATATAACCGTTCATTTCATTTTTAGCCAGCAGTTCTTTTTTTCTCTCTTCCGCGTCCACATACATGGAACGCAGTTTATAAATATTGAACACCCTGCCGTTTTTTCCAACGCGCGGCTGCTTAAAAATGAGCGGACCGCGGGATTCGATCAGCAGCGGCACGGCAACAACAAGTATGACCGGCAAGGAAATCAGGCTGCCTAAAAAGCCGCCGATAATATCCACAATTCTTTTAAAGATAACGGCGGAAAGCGGCAGCTGGCGCGCAGCCGTAAGCGTTGCCGTTGGGTAGCCTGCCACCATGGTGCATTCCACGTTATCAAATTCGCTGTTTTCCACCAATTTTTCAAGCGTGGGAAGATTAATGTGAACCATAATGCCCATGCTTTCGATCTCTTCGGCAAGTTGCGCTATTTTGCTTTCATACTCATAGGGTACATTGATATAGACTTCGTCCAGAGATTCCCTTTTGACCCAGTCGATCACATTATCCAGATTGGCAACAACCGGAACCGAAGAAACATATTTTATTGCTTTTGGTTTTGCCGCAACGGCATTTCCGCCGGAAGATTTCAAAGCATCGGAAAAAACGTAATTTCCGTTTTGATATTCGGCGTCGATCACGGCAACGCCTTTGATATGCCTTGTCCAGTCCTGCTGAAGGTTTGAAACAAAATCTTCTGCCCTTCTGCCAACCGTAATGACGCCCGCAAGATTTACCAGCCCGGAATGCGAAAAATGGCGAATCAGAAGGCGCTTGGTAAAATACCTGTTGATACAGGAAAACGAAATGAAAAGGAACAGCGAGATCAGAAACATATACCTGCCGTTTACGAGATCACTTCTTGTAAGAACGAGCGCTACGGAAAGGGTCATATACGTTAAAAGGCAGTTTCTGACAACCGCAATAAATTCACGCAACCTGTTTCTGACCGACAGATCCAGAGATACCGAAAAGCCGAAAAAGATGACGCAAAAAGACAGTACAAGGCAGATCACATAGATCCATGCGGACTGCTTTGTAAGATTTGGGATCTTATGGATCGCCGTGCACAGCAAAAAAGAAATCAGATTTGCAAACAGAAGAGACGAAAGGTCCACCGAAAATTCCACAAGCAGCTGAGTAGCCTTTCTTTTATTCATAATTCTCGCAACCCTTAAAAAGAAATTTAGCCTTTACGCCAGCGGTTTATTTATAGCCGTAGCCGTAACCATAGCCGTAAGAATATTTATATTTATAATCGTATTTCTTGTAATAAGAATAATATTTATGCCTGCCGGAAGTAACGTCATTCAAAATGAACCCAAGGATATTTCCGCCTATATTATCCAGATTGGAAACGGCGGTTTTTACTTCCGCAATATCCGTCATATTCGCTTTAATGATCAGGATATAACCTGTGGTCTTTTGGGCGAAAACGGTTGCGTCCGTAACAAGATTCACAGGCGGCGTATCAATAAACACACAATCATAATGCTCTTTTACAAATTCAAGCAGTTTATCCATTCTGGAGGAGGAAACGAGTTCCGCCGGATTCGGCGGGATCTTTCCGCCGGTCAGGACGGAGAGATTTTCGATCTCCGTTTTTGAAACGGTGATATTATCCGTAAGCCCTGCAAGGATCTCCGAAAGGCCGTTCTTAACCGGTATGGAAAACATGCGGTGAATGGTGGGATTTCTCATATCCCCGTCGATCAGCAAAGTCTTTTTACCCATCTGGGCAAAAGAGATGGCAAGATTGATGCTGTTGATCGTTTTGCCGTTATTGGCAGTAGGACTGGTTATAACAAAAACGGGGCATTTTTCCCCTTTTTGCATAAAGAGCAGATTGGTTCGGATGGCGGAATACGCCTCTTTCACAACAAACGGGGATTCTGCATTTAAAACTTTTTTAGGGTCTTCCCTTGAAAAAGATTTACTTTTTTGATTTGCTTTTTTATTTTTCCCGAAAAGAGCCATTATTTTCTGCCTCCTTTCCCGATCTCAGTACGCGGCTTATTTTCGCCGCCGGATGACTCCTCCATCTTAGCGGCGGACGGGATCAGCCGGGGTATGGTTCCGATAACGGGGATATTTTCAAATTCTCTTTCCAGATCCGCCTCTTCCGTAACGGTGGTATCAAACAGTTCGCGGATAAAGAAGATAAGGAATGTAACTACCAGCCCAACAAGAGCGCCGATCAAAATATTCAGCTTGAAATCCGGCGAAGAGGGCGAACTCGGCACCTTGGCATAATCGATCACGCTTACGCCGCCGGCTTTAATCGTATCCACAATGGCATCCGGCGCCACATCGGCAATAGAATTGGCAATATCCGCTGCAAGGGCGGGGCTGGCACTGGTTACGGTTACGTTAAAAATCTCCGTTTCGTTGATCTGCGCGCATGAGATCATGGAACGCAGCTGGGAAACGGTCATATCCAGATCCAGATTCTGCACAACTTCCTCAAGCACACGATCACTTTCCAGCACAACGATATAGGTGTTTACAAGCTGCTGTGACGCAGTGATCTCGTTTTGCCCGATGGAAGAATCCGTGCTGACACGATCCGTATTACTGTAAACATACAGCGTGCAGGATGCGGTATAGGTGGGGGTGATAAAAAACTCTGTTATACACCCGGCAAGCACCGCTGTGATCAGAGTTCCTAAAATTATATATAGGATTCGTTTTTTCAGCATGGAAAAAACTTTTCTTAAATCTATCTCGATCTCTCTTTGCTCGTTCACTTTTCATCCTCCGTAATCTGCAGGTCAATTTTTAATATAATAAATATAAATTAATTATATATAAGTAAATTATATCACATAACACTTTCCTTATCAACTTAAAAAAGGCAATTATAAAAGTAAAAGATACCAATAAAATACTGGTATCTTTGTTCATAATTCATAAATTTATTCCGTTTTTTATATTTATATAGCAAACATTTCCCAAAATATCACTAAAATTCATAATCCACAGAAACGGAAGCAGACCTCTTTTCGTGCATATACGGCTTAACATAGGCGCAGTGATACGGATCATTTTGATATGCTTCCAGCGCCTGCCTGTTTGCAAGCGTTACCAGCAGAATAACATCATAACTCCTTTCCGAGCCCAAGAAATCAGTTCCCACTTCTATTTCCTTTATAACCGGCACGTTCCCTTGCATGGACAGCAATCTCCGCTTCGCTTCTTCTTTCGCGGTCGGGCTGTTGTCTTTCAGTTTAAAACACACGATATGTTTTACCATAGTATCTACCTCCAAAACACAATATAAAAAACGGTATCCGAAACCGGATACCGTTAAGATCTGTTATTTTGCCACATCGCTTACCCGGGATTCGCGGATAATATTCACCTTGATCTGACCGGGATATTCAAGTTCGCTTTCAATCTTTTTAGCGATCTCATGCGCGATATACGGCATTTTTTCATCGGAAACCGTCTCTGGGCAGACCATTACGCGCACTTCCCTGCCTGCCTGAATGGCATAAGCGCTTTTAACGCCGGGAAAGCTCTTTGAGATCTCCTCAAGCTGCTGAAGACGTTTGATATAGTTTTCAATATTCTCACGTCTTGCGCCCGGTCTTGCTGCGGAAACCGCGTCCGCCGCCTGCACAAGGCAGGCAACAACCGTTTTGCACTCCACATCACCGTGGTGCGCCTGAATGGCATGAATCACATCTTCGCTTTCCTTATATTTGCGGGCATACTCTACGCCAAGCGCAATATGGGAACCTTCCATTTCATGGTCAAGCGCCTTGCCGATATCGTGCAAAAGACCTGCACGGCGGGCAAGTTTTTCATTTGCGCCGAGTTCCGCCGCCATAAGGCCGGCGATATAGCACACCTCCAGGCTGTGCTTAAGTACATTCTGCCCGTAAGAGGTGCGGTATTTCAGTTTGCCGAGCAGTTTGACAAGTTCCGGATGAACCGGGCCGCAGTTTGCCGCAAGAACGGCTTTTTCGCCCTCCTGCTTGATGGTGGCGTTTACCTCGCGGGTAGACTTCTCAAACATTTCCTCGATCTTCGTGGGATGGATACGCCCGTCCTGAATCAAACGCTCCAGCGTAAGCCTGGCAATCTCTCTTCTTACAGGATCAAAAGAGCTGATCGTGATTGCCTCCGGCGTATCATCAATAATCAGTTCCACACCCGTTATGGTTTCGATAGAGCGGATGTTTCTGCCCTCTCTGCCTATGATTCTGCCCTTCATATCATCGTTTGGCAGCGCAACAACGGAAACCGTGGTTTCCGCGGTATGGTCTGCCGCGCAGCGCTGAATGGCAGTGGCAATGATCTCTTTGGCAATCACTTCGCTCTGATCGCGGGTCATCTGCTCATACTCAAGGATCTTTTTGCTCTTTTCGGTATCCAGTTCCTCTTCAAGAGATGCCAAAAGATGCTTTTTAGCCTCTTCCTGTGAAAGTCCCGAAATTTTTTCCAGCATATCAAACTGGCTTTTCTTGATGCTATCGATTTCAATTAATTTGTTGTCCGCTTCCTTAAGTTTTGCGCTCAAGGATTCATTTTTAGCCTCAATGGAATCCGCTCTTTTATCCAGGTATTCTTCCCTTTGATTCAGGCGGTTTTCAAGTTTTTGCACCTCGCTTCTTCTTTCACGGATCTCTTTATCCGCATCCGAGCGAAGTCTATGAATTTCGTCTTTTGCTTCAATCAGGCTGGTCTTTTTGGTTGTTTCAGCCTCCTGAAGCGCATCATTAATGATCTTGGTGGCTTCCTGTGTTGCGGAACCGATCTCTTTTTCATTTGCTTTCTGCCTGAAAACAGAGCCGAGAACGAAACCGATAACGGCAAACACAACAGCGCACACTACCGCTATGACAACGGCGATGGTTGTAGACATCATGAGAATCAATAGCACCTCCTTCTGTTCATAATTTTTGTTTTTTAAATCATCATCAGAAAAGGTACAGTTTTAATATAAACCTGAAAAATTCGGTAATAATGCTATATAAATGCTGTAAAATTTATATAAACACTATATAAACTTCATATAGTTCATAACAAATATAATACACCTATATGTTGTAGATGTCAAGGCTTAGGGCTTACGATTTGCCCCAATCGTTAAAAAACGCGGCCGGAAAACGGCTCAAAAAAGGGAAAAAGCGGGTGTTGACAAGAAAAAAATTAATGCTATAATATAGGTAAATCACAGATAAATTAAAACTTTGATGGGGATAAGACTGCGTTTTACGTTGTTGCAGAGAGCGCCCGAATGCTGAAAGCGGCGCACAACCGCGCGCAAGCCACCGCCCCGGAGTGCTGCCAATCCCAGCCGCACGCCTGCGTTAAGGGCACAATGAGCGGCGCTTTTTGCGCAATTCAGGTGGAACCGTGGATTTTATTCACCCTGTGCACACGATGCACGGGGCGTTTTTTATTTACCCAAACCATTTTAAGGCAGAAATGCCGGAAAACCTATTAAATATGGAGGAAAAACTATGAAAATCACGCTTAAAGACGGCTCTGTTAAGCAATATGACGGCGCTATGCGCGCGGCGGATATTGCCAAAGACATTTCCATGGGCCTTTACAGAAACGCTTGTTCCTGCAAGATAAACGGCGAAGTGAAAGACCTGCGCACCGTGATCAGCGAGGACTGCGCTTTGGAAATACTGACCTTTGATGATGAAGACGGGAAAAAAACGTTTAACCACACGGCATCCCACATTATGGCGCAGGCGGTAAAAAGGCTTTATCCCGATGTGAAACTGACGATCGGCCCCGCCATTCACGACGGGTTCTATTACGATTTTGACACAGAAACGCCGTTCTCTCCCGAAGATCTTGAAAAAATAGAGGCGGAGATGAAAAAGATCGTAAAGGAAGGTCTGGCGCTTGAAAGATTTGAACTTCCGCCGCAGGACGCTATCCAACTGATGAAAGAAAAGGATGAGCCATACAAAGTAGAGCTCATTGAAGAACACGCAGGCAAAGGCGAAAACATCAGTTTTTACAAGCAGGGCGAATTCACGGAACTCTGCGCCGGGCCGCACCTGATGGATGTTAAACCCGTTAAGGCATTCAAGCTGACAAACTGCACGGGCGCCTACTGGCGCGGCGATGCGAAAAACAAGATGCTGTGCCGCGTATACGGCACCGCTTTCCCGAAAGCCTCTATGCTGGAAGAGCACATG
>HF991817.1:25513-49277 GCA_000431535.1 Clostridium sp. CAG:678 | reverse complement strand
ACATGGCGATGTTGGAAGAGGCAAAGAAACGCGACCACAGAAAGATCGGCAAGGAACTGGAACTGTTTACCATTATGGAAGAAGGCCCGGGATTCCCGTTTTTCCTGCCAAAGGGCATGACGCTGAAAAACACGCTGATCGATTACTGGCGTGAAATACACCAAAAAGCCGGTTATTATGAGATACAGACGCCTATGATCCTCAACCGCGCGCTTTGGGAAAGGAGCGGGCACTGGGATCATTACAAGCAGAATATGTATACCACGGTGATCGACGGCGAAGATTACGCTATCAAACCGATGAACTGCCCCGGCGGAATACTGGTTTACAAGACAAAAATGCATTCCTACAAAGACCTGCCGCTCAGAATGGGCGAACTCGGTTTGGTGCACCGCCACGAGCTTTCCGGCGCGCTGCACGGGCTGATGCGTGTAAGATGCTTTACGCAGGATGACGCCCACATCTTTATGACGCGCGAGCAGATCAAAGACGAGATCAAAGGCGTTGTGAAACTGATAGACAAAGTTTACAACACGTTTGGTTTTGAATACCACATTGAACTTTCCACCAAGCCGGATGATTCCATGGGCAGTGAAGAGGACTGGGAGATCGCTACGGACGCGCTGCGTGACGCCGTAACGGAACTCGGCTACGATTTTGAAGTAAACGAGGGAGACGGCGCTTTCTACGGCCCGAAACTGGATTTCCACCTTACGGACTGCCTTGGCAGAACATGGCAGTGCGGAACAATACAGCTTGATTTCCAGCTGCCGGAACGTTTTGAACTGGAATATATCGGCGCGGACGGAAACAAACACCGCCCGATCATGATACACCGCGTTGTGTTCGGCAGCATTGAAAGATTTATCGGCATCCTTACGGAGCATTTTGCCGGCGCGTTCCCAACCTGGCTGGCGCCCGTGCAGGTAAAACTGCTGCCCATTGCGGACAGACATTTCAGTTATCTGAACGCCGTAAAAGAGCGCCTTGAAAGGCACGGCATCCGCTGTGAGATCGACGACAGATCTGAAAAGATCGGTTTCAAGATCCGCAGTGCACAGCTGGAAAAGGTGCCCTATATGCTGGTTGCGGGCGATAAGGATATAGAAAACAACACGGTTTCCGTTCGCTCTCGCAAAGACGGCGAACAGGGTGCGTGCAACCTTGACGAATTTATTGAAAAGATAGAAAAAGAAATAAATAGCAGAGCGCTGTAAAATGCAATACAGGCAGAAAAGAGCCGGACGCCTTTACGGAGTCCGGCTCTTGTTTTATTTCCGTTCGGAAAACACACGGCTGTATTTTTCAAAAAACGAATGCAGCGTTTTTTCATACAACGCGCTGTTCCGGTGATAACTGCGCGCGTGAACCGCGCCGTCAACGGCAAGCAGCGTTTTCTCGCTGCCGCAGGCGTCATAAAGTTCCTTTTCCATATAAAACGGCACAAAATCGTCCTCTTTGCCGTGGATAAAAAGAACAGGAACTTTTGCATGTTTCACGTGATCCACAGGAGACGCGTCTTTAAATGAGTAATGCGCATACAGCCTGCAAAGCAGATCGCAGATATGAAGTATAGGAAACGCCGGCAGGTGAAACGAGGTTTTGAGCTGGTATTTAAATTCATCCCAAGCGCTTGTATACGCGCAATCCGCAATGATACCTTTAACGTCCTGCGGCAAGATCTGATCGCTCATCATCAGCACGGTAGCCGCGCCCATGGAAACGCCCAGCAGGAAAATCTGCAGATTCGGGAAACGCTGTTTTGCATAACTTAGCCATAGCAGCGTATCTTTCGATTCATGCGTGCCGTAGCCCATAAAATTCCCGTCGCTGATACCACAGCCGCGGTGTTCCGGCATAAGAACAGTAAAACCGCCGCCGTAAAAATAATCCGCCTCAAAAGCGAACTCGCCGAGGCCTGAACTCCTGGCTCCGTGGCAGGCGATCAGCAAAATGCCGTTGCTTTTTTCGGGCAGCAGAAGTTCCGCCCGGAGCGTGTTGCCGCCGGATTTCATCTTTACTTGTTCAAGTGGCAGCGTTTTAAAATGCCGCTCTGCGGATCTTGCCTCTTCTTCAAACTGATTCGGCCCGTCATTACCGGCAACAAGGGAATAAATAAATTTCGGTATTGGTATTGTTTTAAGCGATATAAGCTGATTTACTATCAGGGCGCAGATCGCGAACAGAATCAATACGACTGCCGCGGCAACGCAAACGATTATTATCAAAGCTTTCATTTTCTTTCACACACAAACACGTGCCAGCCTTTGGATTCACGGTGTTCCAAAATCTCAAACCCGTTTTTTGCAAAACAGGCTTCCACTTCGTCTTTTCTGGGATCTATGATCCCGCCGGTAATAAACACACCGTTTTCCTTGAGCAGGTTTGCTGCCTGCGGCGTCAGTTTCATAATAACGTCCGCAACGATATTAGCGATCACAACGCTGTATCTGCCGCTGACGTTTTCCGAAAGATCTCCGCTGACCGCATCAAAAACAGGCGGTGTAAAGCCGTTTTTTTCTGCGTTGGCAAGCGCCGTTTTCACGGCAAGTTTATCAATATCCACGCCGAATGCGCTTTTTGCGCCCAGCAGCAGCGCGGCAATGGAAAGAATGCCGCTGCCGCAGCCGACATCCAGCACCGTGGACGCCGGATGAATATAATCTTCCATGATCTCAAGGCAAAGACGGGTGGTGGGATGGCTGCCGGTGCCGAACGCAAGGCCGGGTTCCAGTTCCAAAACCGCCCTGCCATGGGTATCGTCCACCTGCTCCCACTCCGGCTTGATCAGCAGTTTTTTTCCGACGGGCACGGGGTGCCAATATTTTTTCCAGTTATTGATCCAATCTTCCGTTTTGCACGCGTCGATCGTGATTTTGTGTTCTATCTGCTCCGCGTTCAGCCGTTCTTCCAGAAACGAAACGGCCTCCGCCGGGTTCTCCTCCGGGCTGATATAGATGTGGATAATGCCCTTTGTGCGATCCTTGCCAAGGAGTTCCTCCGAAATCAGATCCACATGCGCAATCTGCAGCGTTTCCTCCACAACATCAGAATAATCCTCTATATAAATGCCGTAAGGCACCGTCATATTTGCTATATTGCCTGCCGTTTCGATCTTTTCGGCGGGAACGGAAACCTGAATCTCCGTCCAGTCCTGCTGCAACTGATCTGCCATTGCCGCGCCTCCTTATCAATCCTCTAAATTCACAATATGTTCCGTGCCGGAAAGGCCGTGATTAAAGAGTTTTCTGTTTTCAAGCGACCACTGCCGGTCTGTAAACTTGCCGGGCTCCACCTTGGAAGTTGCGCTGTGAAATTCAAAAATCTGCGCATCCAAAGTATCCAGCGCGGACAGGATCTGCGCCTCCACAAACATGGGGCGAACGGGTGATCCGAATTCCGGCACACCATGGTGGCTCAGAATCATATGCTCCACAAGCTGCGCCTTTTCCTGCGGAACACCAAGGCGCTTTGCCGCGGAATCCACCCACATGGCGCCCTCCACAAGGTGGCCGATGAGTTCGCCGCCCTCCGAATAGCCTTTGACAAGCCCTGTTTTAGAAAAAGTAAATTCCCACGTTTTTGCCACATCGTGCAGGATTGCGCCGGAAAGGAGAAGTTCCCGGTTGATATTCGGATAGATCTTGCAGATCTGTTCCGCCATACGAACAATGGACATGGTGTGCAGCATAAGGCCGCCGACCATTGCATGGTGAAGCCTGAACGCAGCGGGGCTGGTAACCAGGATTTCTTTTTTACTTTCCATAATATCTGTAACGAGCGCTTTAAGATCCTGATCCTGAAAGGCGGAAACCTTTTTCATCATCATATCATAGATCTGCCTGCCGCCCACTGCGGAGGACGGCACAAGATCCGAAAGATTATACTGATCCGTTTCTGCCGCGGGGCGTATCTGCTGGATCCGAAACTGATCTCTGCCGTTATACTGCTCAACAGCGCCTCGAACTTTTACAACGGATTCCTCCTCAAAAAGATCCCCGCCGTTAAAATCCCAGTATTTTGCGGGCATTTCGCCGTCTTTATCCCCGATCACCAGATCCAGATAAGACGAACCGTTTTTTGTTTTTTTGACCTCGCATTTTTTTATAAGAACGAACCCGTCGCACAGGCCGTTTTGAAGCGGTTTGAAATTCATGGAGCATACCTCTGTTTCCTTTTGATGAATCAATTATATACTAATTTTAAATTTTTATCAATGAAAACGAACCAATTGTTATATTTGCCGCCGTGTTCTTGACAAATTATGTTTAGATTGCTAAACTATGGATATATATTAATTACTATAATAGGGTTATAATAAAGACTGATCTTGCTTGGGGGCAACAAATTGACTTTTGATAATTTATGCATGAACTGCTTTGAAAGACTGACGGACGGCAGCATCTGCCGCAAATGCGGATTTGATAATGATTCGCCTGCTGACATGCTGCTTTTGCCGAGAAAAACGCTGCTTGCAAACCGATATGTTGTGGGCAAGGATATTTCGCACGAAAGCGACGCCGTAACCTATATGGGATATGACACGGAAAGAGAATCCGTGATCACGATTCGGGAGCTTTTGCCGAAAGGAATTGCAAACCGGCTGGAGGGCAACCCGGACGTTCATATACGCGAAAGATACAAAAAGAATTTTGAGGATTACAAGAAATCGTTTACACAGCTTTGGCGAACGCTGAAGAGCCTGAACGCGCTTTCCGCCGTAATCCCCGTTATAGACGTGTTTGAGGAAAACGAAACAGTTTATGCCGTTTCGGAATGGATGGCAACCGTATCGCTCAGGGATTTCCTAATCCGCAATGAAAACAACAATATTCCGTGGGACAAAGCAAGGCTGATGTTCATGCCCGTGCTGACCACACTGGAAAACCTGCATGAGCACGGCATTATCCACGGCGGTATATACCCGGACAATCTTGTGCTCTGCGGCGACGGAAAAGTGCGCCTTGCCGGATTCTGCATCAGCGAATGCAACACGGCAAACAGCGAACTGGAATTTAACGAGCACGAGGGCTACACCGCGCTGGAGCAGTATGACAACAACCACAAAATCTGCCCGGCAACGGATATCTATGCCTTTTCCGCCTGCATTTACAGAGCGCTTGTGGGCACGAATCCGCCGAGCGCGCTTTCCAGAGAAACGAATGACCGCCTGATGATTCCAAACCGAATTGCGGAAACGATCCCGGCATACGTGATCAAGGCGCTGGGCGCGGGTCTTCAGATCTATCCCGAAAGAAGAATACAGAATGTTTACGATTACAGGGAACTTTTAAACGCCGCGCCATCCGTGGTGGCAAAAGCGGCGGATATTCAGGCAGTGGAAGAACGAGAAACAGTTCCTCAAACACCGGAGAACACCCCGGTGCGCGAAACACGCCCGCCGCAAAAGAAAAAAGGGCTGAACAAAGGCCAGATCGCAGCGATCGTGATTGTTGTGCTGGCGGTAATTGCCGCTGCCGTTTATATCTTTGGCTTTTCCGGTCTGCTTGAAAAAGAAGAAGAAACGGAGATCACCACGCTGGCGCAGGTAACCGTGCCGGATTTCAGCAGCGTTGGCTACACCGAATCCGATATCCGAAACAGCGGTTCCTGGAATGAACAGTTTCGGATCACCTTTGAATACGCGTTTTCCCCCGATTATGACGCCGGCATCGTCTTTCAGCAGAGCGTTCCTGCCGGGCAGCAGGTGCAGGAGGGCAGCGCGATTGTGCTTACCGTGAGCCGCGGCACACAGATGGTGGATATTCCCGATGTTGGCGGACTGCCGGAAGCGGACGCAAAAAAGCAGCTGGAAGATCTTGGCTTTAAAGTAGAAACTGTTTATGTGTATAACGATGGAACATACACCGCCGGCAATGTTAAAAGTGACGACGGCATTGCGCCGGAGGCAGGATCCTCCGTTGCAAAGGGTGAAACGGTTATCATCCAGGTCTACGGCGAAATAGAAACCACCACAGCCCCGCCGGAAACGACTGCGCCGGCAACCGCTGCGGCACAGTAAACGGCTTATGAAAAAGATCTTGCACTCGATCGTGACCAATCTGTCGGATGTGATAACCGGATATCTGCCGCCGGCGATTGCCGCGGCGGCAGTTCTTGCGGCAGCGCTGTTTGCCATATGCGCGATCCGCGCGTATAAAAAGGGCGTGAATAGTAAAGATGCTTTAAAAAGATCCGCGCCTGCGGTGTTTTCCGCAAGCGCGCTTTTATTTTACATAACCATTCTATATTACGCAACGGTGCTCAACCGGCTTTCCATGCCGGAATACGACCCGTTTTCAAACCCATACGGCGGCTGGCTCATAGAGGATATGACTTTTTATTACGATTTTTCTGCCTTGCTGAACATTTTTATGTTTATCCCGCTTTGCCTGTTTTTGATATGGTTTTTAAAATACGCATTAAAAAAGAAATATACAATCAAAACGCTTTTGATTATCTGCGGCAGTGTGGGCTTTCTGCTCAGCGCAGGAATCGAAATATCCCAAATTTTTCTAAAAGCCGGAACCTTTCAGTTTGCAGATTTGTTTTACAATACGCTGGGCGCCGTAATCGGTGTGCCCGTATGCTTGGTTCTGATCAAAATTGCGCAAAAAGCAAGGCATGCTGTAAAGAAAAGACAAACCGGTCTTAACCACATTAAATAATATTGCTTTGAACAAAAAGCGCGCCTGTGAGCACCCTTGATAAAGAGGGTGCTCGCAGGGCTTCAATGATTACAGCATAGTTTAGGCTATGCTGTTTTTTCTTTTAAGTACTTTTGTTTAAAGTTTTGTTCCCATTCTTCAGCGGTTGGCTCTTTGATTATGCCAACACCGTTATAATAAATATCAACTTGTTGATACCGTTTGCCGTTTATCTTTTTTGGCGCTGATACAACAATCTTTTCAATAAATTCGTGAACAAGCTCAGGCGTCAGTTCATTTGGCTGTGTTACCTTTTTGACATTCATAATAAAGGATTGCAGACTGTCAATTTTACTTATTTCTGTATTGAGTTCTTGTTCTAATGTGGGTAATGTTTCTTTTAGTGTTTTTTGCTCTGCTTCAAGAGATAGTGAAAGTGTTGCAAATCTGTCGTCGGAAATCTTGCCTTTAGCATTATCTTCATATAGCTTCTGTATGAGTGTATCAATTTCTTTAATGCGCTTTTTTGATTCCTCAAGCTCTTGTTTCTTTGCTGTTAACTCTTTCTCTCTTTGAGCTGTAAAAGCATCTAACTGAAACATCGCAAATTCTTTCTCGTATGCGGTCAAAAAATAGAACACTCTCCTCATATTTTCAAGTACAAGATCATATATTACCTTTTCACGAATGTAGTGCATTGAACATACATCGGTGTCTTTTCTGAAACTTGAGCAAAAGAAGTTTGCCTGTTCGTGCTTGTAGTTGTTGGTTGAAGAATAGTACATCTTTTTCCCACAGTCAGCACAGTATACAAGTCCTGAAAACATACTGATTTCTCCTGTCCTGTTAGGTCTGCGTTTGTTTTTGCGCAGCTCCTGAACAAGCCTGAAATCTTCTTCACTGATAATGGCAGGATGAGTATTTTTAAATACCTTCCATTTCTCTTTAGGATTATCAATTGTTTTCTTGTTCTTAAAGGATTTTCTTGTAGTTCTAAAATTAACTGTATCTCCGATATACTCCTGTTTTGCAAGTATGCGTGAAACTGTATCTCCGCACCAGTTAAAAGGTTTTGCAGGCGGTGTACTGCAATTTCTGCCTATACTTGTCCAATACTCACAAGGCGTCATTACCTTTGCCTCTCTTAACTGCCTTGCAATTTGAGTCGGTCCGTACCCTTTAATACAAAGATTAAATATCTTCTTTACTACCTCTGCCGCAGGTTCATCAATCTGCCAGTCCCTTGTATATCCGAATGGTGGATTGGTTGTAAGGGGTACTCCTGAATTACCTTTGTTCTTGAAAACATTTCTTACCTTTTGACTTGTGTTCTTTGCGTGCCATTCGTTAAACAAGTCCTGCATAGGTACAAGGTCGCTTATACCTTTTGCAGTATCAATGTTATCCATAATGGCTATATACCTAACGCCAAGTCTGTCAAAATCTTCTTCAAGCAACTGTCCTACAACAAGTCTGTTTCTACCAAGCCTTGAATGGTCTTTTACTATTAGGTTTTCTATTCTGCCTTGTTCTGCAAGTTCCATTATTTCCATAAATGCAGGTCTTGCAAAATTCGTACCAGACCAACCGTCATCAATGAATACCTTGCAGTTAGTAAAACCGTTGTCTTTTGCATATTTTTCTAATATTGATTGTTGATTTTTAATACTGCCTGATAAACCGTCCTGTTCATCATCTCTTGAAAGACGGCAGTACAGTGCAGTAATTCGGTCTGTTCTATTATTCAAACTATTCTCCTTTCCACAGCCGAATATGTTTGATTGCAGGTTAACTGAATAATAACATATTCTCTGTTGTACTTCAACACTTTAAAGTGTAATTTTGATATTACTTTTCTGTCTGTTCTAAAATACGGACTGTCTTTTCTTCAATACTCTCTGTTGAGTTTTCGTTGAAATGTGTATTGACTGTATAGATTGTGTTGTCTATTTCTTTAGTAAAGTTGATAGGGTTGTTAAAAAGAGAAGAGTTATACCAATTTATTCTTTCGTTCGGTGACATTTTCTTTAGCTTTTCTATTTGATTTCTCATAAGTTCATTGACATAATCGTATTCACTTTTTGTCAGATAAAGTTTAATCATTTTATGCTCCTTTCAATCGGGTTTCAGGGTGTCCCTGACAAGCACTGTTTGGAATTTGTAATTACAAACAGTCTGCTGGTTATGACAAAGCAACGGGTTGAACACTGGAATATTTGGACACAACTTTGATATTTCTTCGGTTGGTAAAAGAGGTATTTTCTACTGCTCAAGTATCAATTTTACATCTCAATTTTACAGACTTATTCACCGCTTTTTCAAGCGAACAGCTTCACGGTATCGTGAAACAAAGGACTTGACAAGCAAGTATTTTAGTGCTACCTATCCTCACTATATTACTGAATAAGCAGGCGAAAATTATTAATCTATTCACATATTTTCAAGCAAAAAACAAAGCCGTTTACATAAATCAACTCACTCTCGGTGGGTTAATTTAATATGTAAACGACTTGATTAAAGTCACATTTTGCTTTCAAAAAAGCATTATTTATGTGTATTAAATTGTGTTTTTGTATTGCTGATTTTCAAAAAATGAAATTTATTCTACACCATTTTCTAAAATAGAAAATTCAAGATTATCAACATTGAGATCAGCCTCTGCTCCGTAAGGAATAACCAACAGAGGTGATGTATGTCCAAAATTAAGTCCTCCCATTAATAGGCAAAAGCGGCAAATTATATTTGTAAGTAACAATTTTTCGTATTTCATCTGCAAAAGGTTTGAAACTCTCACAAGAACGCATTTTACCAATGATAATCCCGTTTATTTCCTGTAAATATCCATTAGTACCTAACCAATCAAAAAATTCTACAATATACTGAGTATTACATATTTCGGGTATTTCTTCAAAAAACAATATAGAATCCTTAAAATCAGATTTTCTTAAATTAAAAATATGTTCCTTTTCATATTCCATTAAATTTCCATTACCGCCAAAAAGTCTTCCTCTTACGGTTCCGCTACCCTGAACACGATAATAGCCTTTATTAGGTATGTACTTTCGTATGAAATTAGGATCTGCATATTTTATATCTTCATATGTACAATCAGCCGAAGGTTCAATCGTGCCAATTGGAGAATTATCAAAAAATGCTTTTTTAAACCAATATTTACTGTATGGATGCCACTGTCCAACCTCTGCTATAGTAGTTAAAAGATTGTCTCCGTAAAATGTAGACAAACCTAATTTATAGCAATACAAATGCAAAGAAATAACATCAGAATATCCACACAATATTTTAGGATTGCTTATAATAGAATTATCTTTCAAATACGGAATGAGCTTAACTGAATCATTTCCACCAATGTTTGCAATTACAGCTTTGACATTATTATTTTCAAACGCCCACATTAAATCTTCTGCTCTTGCCTTAGGATTATCAGCTAAATATCTCGTTCCTTTCATCGAGTTAGGAGCAGAAATCACATTAAGACCTATTTCTTGCAGCCTTTTAACGCCTAAGTCATATTGCCATTTAAAACTAGGATCTCCTGCACATCCCCAAGACGGACTGATAGTCGCTACAGTATCTCCAACACAAAGTTTTTGTGGTTTTATCATTATAATCATTCCTGTTAATTTGATATTTATAAACGATACTCTGCATTTTATTTATACCATAATAATGAATTAATTCAATAATATTAACCTTTGCAATGTCTTTCAAGCGTCTGCAATTTTGTTGGATTGATTTGGCTATTTTATGCAGTTGGAGTTTGATTTTAGTGGCACTTTAATGTCACATTTTCATTAAAAACAAAAGAAAAAAGCACATTAAATAGTGAAAATATGCAAAAAAGGAAATGGACAATCCATAATGAATTCTCCATTTGTGCCAATATAGGAAAAATATACAAGTACTTTTTAAACAGTCAAAGATAATTATTGTACTCAAGCATTAAATTTTCTCCTCTTAAGGATTCAAGCCCAAACTGAAATAGTCATAGTTAACAATATATTGCAAAATCACAACATATAAGTTAAGTTATACCTATAAACTCTTATATAATAAAAATAACTAGGTAAATAGCATTGTCTACTATTTTTTCTTTCGAGATAGTATTTCTATCATTCTTTTATCATTTAACAAATCGAAAACCGAATTATTTACTGTAAAAACCTCATCAAAAAGAAATGAATGACAGATTTCTTCTTCAATTAAAGACTGCCTCAAAACTAACGCTTTTCCACTATATATTTTTTTTATAGTATTAAATATACCCTCTGAATCTTTTGGCATTAAAAAAATTGTAGTAATCTCATTTGGGTATTTAGATTTAATTCTAAGAGCCATACGAGATAGCCCATGAGTAATTTGATTTTCTTTTCCTGGAAATCTAAACATATATCCATAATAATTTTCTAAACAATAATCCCACTCAATAATTTCTTTGCTTTTAATTTTTGATTGAAATTCTAACTGAGTAAAAAAATCATAGTCCCTTCCATTTACTTCTTCACTTCTTATTGTTCTTGTTGTACAAGGTTTCACATATTTAAAATCATATGTTTCACATATTTTATATATTAAAGGATTTTTTCCAATTGTTGACGGCCCTGATATAATTATCATAAATTAATTATTCTCCTCGGTATAATCAAACACAGTGTATTGCCTTTGTAGTGGTTCAAAATCTGATAGGTTTTTTATTAGTTGAACTATACTTATTCTCATATAGTCATATTGCGCATATTCATACATATCCATCTCTGCCAATGTTTTGTCAGCACCATCTGGTATAAATAATAAATGAAAAAAATATGGATATGTACCATACTTTGGTTGCATTATTTCGGATTTTTTATATGATATTGTTCCATATACTTCTCCGCGTCCATAACAATACTCCTTCGCTTTTACATAAGCACCTGTCTGAGACACAAATTTAGCTCTTCTCTTACTTGTATTTCCCATTATCTCTAAAAATCCGTCTAATCCCATTTGCCGTAACCATCTTTTTGTATCAAGTCCTGGTAACTCCCATTGATTTCCATTACGATTAAAAAATTCTACAAATAACATTGTATCTTCAATAGTATACGGGACCATGTTTTTATTTATAAATCTTGAAATTGATTTAAGTGGTAAACTGACTAATTTTCTTTCTTCTTCTAACTCTGGTTTTTCAACTTGGGGTTCAGTCAATTCAATTGGAGATTTAACAAAATTTACATCAATATTGTAATTGTGAAAAATAAACTTGACTATTTCCTTTTTCTTTTCATTTGTTGATGCAAAATAAATGATTGGTAAAACATTTTTAGAATCAAAAAAATCACTTGAAACATTCAAACGTGGATGTTTTAGATTTAATTCTTCAAATTCAAAATTTAAAATTTTAGGACAAGCATAATTTTTTCTTTCTAATAAGAGTAATAAATCTGTTTTATTTTCATATGGAATACTATACATGTATTTGAAACCATTATTCTTATAAAATTGTATTACTGAATTATTTTCACAATCATTATTAGTTTGAACAGTTATGTTCAAAAGCCAAGGAATTTCCTTAAATGTTTTATTAATAAAATATTTTAGGACCACTGTTCCAATACCTATATTTTGATATTCTGGAGAAATTGCAAATCTATGTATATATAACGAATCAAAGATATGTTTCTTGTCAGCTAGTCTAAAATATGCAATTAAAACGCCAATAATTTTGTTTTGACTATTTTTAATTACATAACTGTAATTCCATTTGTTTTTAAAATAATCTTCTTTTTGACATAATAAATCATCAACGCCACTATGGATATACGGTATTATATTAATTAGTTTTAACAACTCATTGCTATGATTTGTACAATATGAAGTTGTTAGTTTTTCAATTTGTATCTTCCCAAAATTCAATGATTTATAATAGTAACTCATTATTCAATACTCCTAACAACAATATAACTAAAATTAATCTCATATTTATTTACTGGTGCAGATGATAATGAAATCGAAAATATTATTTTAGTTTCATTTTCTTTATTTCCACTTATAATTTTATAATTTATATCATCATTGTTACACAATACAGATATTATTTCCGATTTAGAATGCTCAATGACTATTTCTTTTTCGCCATATGTTTCACCTGGAAGAATAACAATTTCGCTTGATGTAGGTTTTAATATGTCTTGAATTTGCGTTGCAACATAAGTATATTCCTTAAATTGTTGTTTAAATACTGCATAGCCACAAGCAATTGCAACAATGTTTGTAATTATTATAAAAATAATAGAGTGTTTTTTTAAAAAAGCACATATAATACTAAGTTGATATTTTAAATTTGAAAATTTATCAACATTACTTGAATCTTTTTTTATAGGAAAAGGTGTTCTATTGCTATCAAGTATTTCTGACCAAGTTTGACCAAAAAATACACTTTTGGTTGGAAAATCGTCTTTAAACTCTATAGATACAGAATCTGATAGTCTAAAGAAAAAGCATTGTGCAATTGCCTCAAGAGTCGAAAGTTCAAATGTTTTATCTGATAAATTTGATAGATGAAGTCTCATGACGCCATTATAAAACGGATCAACATATGCTGTAGTTACAACAACTCCAACATCAGACAAAGATATCCTTGGAACTATTATACACGCATAATTTCCATTTAATTTGATTCTTTCATTAGTTAGAATTATGATTGACTCTCCAGGACTAATTAAATACTTGTTATTAGATTTTCTTAGGTCATAAAGATCTTTCTTCCCATTAAATCGATATTTTGAATTAATCCTTTTCTTATTCAAAACTTTTACAATTGGCCCCATGGTTAATTTTATCCTGTCTGAGTATAAGTTGTTTTTTAAGGGGCTTGATAAAAAATCTTTTTCTTTTTCATATTGTAAGATTTTACCATCTTTGAGATAAAAAGAAATTTTAAGTTCGATTTCTTTTTGTTTAATAGCTCTTTTGATTTCATCGTTATTCAACATAATACCATTCCTTAACTTGCAACAAATTTATTAATTATAATTTAAAACATTTTTAGAATGTATTTAAATTTCAATTGCAAGATTTCATTTTTCAGTTAAAAGTAGTAATTCTATATAATTAAATATAATTTATTAAAATGCAAATAGCAACATAAATAAATTAAAAATTCAATTCTATTCATAAAAGCAATTCATATCAATGAATTATCTTTTGTAATATAAGATTTGTTATATTAATTATTAAACCTGTTAGCAGGCAATTACTATAAAACGCCACAAATAAGCTCAGAATCCGGACTGCTTTTTTCACGAAAACATTATGTATTTTAAACTTAAAAATATATTATAATTACATATTATCATAACTTGGTGCTAAATTCCATAATAATTGAAAAACTGTTGCAATCATTAAATTGATTTTAGCAGGTTTATTAGTAACATTTGAATTTACTTTGCCCAAGATGCATTAGGTAAATATTCTTCAAGAATACCTCTTTTTAAGCCATATTCTTTTGTTTCTTCGTATTGTTCAGGATAATCACGGTCGACTTTGAATATCTTATCGTTGAAAATTATGTAATGGTAATCGTAGTTTTTCAAATCTATATACCAGATAGGCTCATCAACCATTGATTGTTTCAGTTTTGGCAGAATTTTTTCAACCTTGCTGTCTTCTATCTCAACAATATAACTGACTCCATCATCTTCTCTTGTTTCAAGTATATTAAACTCATCAAGTATAGTTTTATCTTTCAAGCTTTCTTCAATTATGCAACCTGTATATGTACCCATATCATTCTCCTATTTCGTTACAAATTATTAAGCATTTTTATTTCTTTTTTTAATCGCATCATGGTTAAGTCTTCCCAGAAAGGCAGAATAAGACCGCCTTTCAGCCTCATTGATGCTTCCAGCATTGCGCCGTAATAAGCTACTCTGAAATCTGCATATTTTGATAATTTGTACTTTTTCTTATAGGTTTCGTACAAGCCATAGGCATCTCCCCACATATTACGAAGCTGAAACAAATCGTATTCTCTGTCCGCCCATATACTTGTACACGGGTCAATAAAGGCGGTTAACTTTAATGTTTTAGGGTCAGCCATTATGTTCATTATGTTAAGGTCGCTGTGAATAAGTACAGGAGCTGTTGTTTCTTCAGGAAGTTTATTGAATATTTCTGTTGCATCATAAAGCAGCTGCATTCTTTTCTTGCTGAACTTACCATTTTTAGCTAACTTTGCCAGATCCTTTAGCCAAAGTTCTTGGTTAACCGTTTTATAATACTCATACCAGCTGTCATAAGTGGGGTTTGATAAAGCACCGAATTTCTCTCCTGTTACGCTGTGCCACTGGAGCATGCCGTCAACAACATCATTGGCAAAAAGTTGTTTTTGTTTTTTACTTTTGAATAAAAACAAAGGATTTAATACATTTTTCCCTTCAACGAATGTCATCGCCAAAATTGCAGTATTTTCATCTTCATATGTAAAAATTACTTTTGGCGTCTTTACACTTGTATTTTTAGAAAGAAGATTAAGCTGGTTAGCTTCTTCGTATTGAGAACCTTGAATTCTGTAAGCCTTAATCGCAATCGTCTCGCCATTTGAAAGTTCGGCTTTGTAAACCCTGCCGAAACTTCCGCCGCCGATGAATTTTATCTTTTCTGCTTTTTTGTTAGTTTTTTCAAGAATAATTTTGGGTAACAACGGCAACAAATACTTATCGCTATTATCAAGAGATTTCATATTTTATTCTCCTATCAACTAACATCATCTTTATGCTGTTCTATACATAAGTGTTGGGTTTTCTGTATTTTGTTCCCCAAACTTCACTGTTTCTGTAATTTCGTAATTCGTCAAAATCTATTTCTGCAATACCTATTTGTTCACTATTGTCCAATTCTAAAACTTTCATATCTCTGTATTTGCCGTCTTTGGTGTAAGCAATTCCGTCGAAAATCATTGAATGACCGTTATCATCGGTGTAGTTAGCCATAGCGATAGCAGTCATATTTTCAAAAGCTCTGCTTCTCAGTTGAGATCTTCTGTTCTCATCAATAGGACAACTGTTTGGTACTAAAATAAGTTCTGCGCCTTTTAGCGCAAGAGTTCTTGCACTTTCAGGAAATTCTCTGTCAAAGCAAATCATCACACCTGTTTTTACAATTCCTTTTTGTGTTTGCAAATCGCTTGCAAAGAAACCATCACCTGATTGACAATGTTTTTCCATAGAAAAATCACAAGTGTGAACCTTTGAATAATTCTGCACTATTTTTCCATTAATATCAATTAAAGCGGAAGAATTAAAAGGCTTGTCTTTTCCTTTTTTCAAATATGTAATAAGTATTGCAATACCGAACTCTTTAGCACATTTACAAAATTCTTTTATATACTGCGAGTTGTTATCAATGGCTAAGGACTTCCAATGTTCAATTTCTTTTTCGTGTCCCTTTTCGTCAGGATAATCCCAAGCATATTCAAACGGAGGCATATATCCGATATTCCACATTTCAGGGAACACAACTATATCTGCCCCCATTTTTTTGCTCTTTTGCAATATTCTAAACCTTTTAATAATGTATCATTTACACTATCCTGTATCTTATTGGATTGTACTAATGCTATTTTAATTTTCATAATGCCTCATTCTAAATCACCATCTTTATTCTTTCTGTTATCTTTTCTCTTGTTTATTTTAATACATCCTCTATAAATTTAAATTCGCACCCAGCATTCTCTGCCGCCTGTTTGTCTTTTTCCTCGTCACCAATAAACAGCAGTTTTGTTACATCAATGTTGAAATGATCAGCAATATAATCCAAACCAAATCTATTGGGTTTTCTGTAACCACAGCTTTGAGATGAAACATATAAATCGAGTTTATCAATGAGCTTATTTAAAGGTTTTTTAAAAATGTAATCAGGCATACCACTTGGCAAGTCAGTTAGACACGCAATTAAATATCCATCAGACTTATACTTTTCTAATAGATCGAAAGAATAATCATAAATAATTGGCTCTAAATTAATCCCATCGAAAAAACTGTCAACAATCTTTTCTAAATCTATTTTACTGTTCCAATTATCTGTTGCATTTTTAAAAATTTCGAAAGGAGAAATTTCTTGTTCCCTATAACTAATTCTTGCGTTATAAGATTTCATAATATCTACAGACTTATCTATTTTCTCTTCAGTTAAATCAAGATTAAATTTATTATTAATATATTCAAAACCATTTTTATAATAATCCATCCATACAGGCGGCATTCCCCTGAATTCCATTAATGTTCCGCCTAAATCAAAAACAACTACCATATTCTTTAAACATCTCACAAAATTTCGAATTAGATTTTTCAGTGAATTCTTTTGGTGTAGAAACACGGCTTTTTAATCCTGTATTTTTATAAGTCGCAACCCATAACAAATAAGGATACAGTGGCAACTCGTCCTTAACTTTCATGTGTATACCATCCCTTATCAACAATCCGTCTTCTGCTATTTTTCTTGCATCAAAATAAAGTCTTGCACCAGTTATGTATGGAGCGTTTACATCCATAGAAATCTTATTATTTTCTTTAGATGCAACAACTATCTCTCCTGCAACATTTCCATTTGAAAACATTATATAATCTTGAAATTCATCAGGATCACCAAGTAATTTTCCTATAGGTTCACTGCAATTGTTACAAATAGAATTGAAACTTTTTAACAAATTATAGTTTTTGATTAAACACCAATTATCATAAGTCGTACTATGAACAAGAACTTTTGATTCATATTTTCTCAAAAAACAATCTTGGCAATTATGATGTCTATACATAAATAAACTTTGCTTATATTCATCACGAGTTATAACAAGAATTATATTCTTTTCTTTGTTAAAATCTATAAAATCTCCTAAAGACATTTGCCAATTGCTACTATGCTTACTTGCTCTTATACAATAAATTGATCCGTTGACCTTACCGCAAAAGAACTCGTAATCATGAGAATCGGTTAGTTCATACATAAGCCAATTATCATTGTATGGCTCATTTGTAAAAGGATTTTTTTCTGTTAATTTAAAATCATTATCGGCAAAATACAACATAAATTTAATCCTTTCTTGTACTAATTTGATTATACAATAATTTGGGTCAAAGCTCAATAAAAGTAAAGAAATTTGATAAAGGGCAGGATAATCCTGCCCTTTATTCATACTGTATATGAATTCATTATATCCAAAATAGAATTCTCATATATATTCCCATTAAGCACATCACCGTTAGCAGAAAAACTAACTGTTTTCATATCCTTTGGATTTTCAATATACGGATTGTTGTATTCAACATTCTCTTTGAAATATTCACCCAAATACTTTAATGCATTACCACTGGGGAAAATAACATTACCGCTTGATTGCTCGATTCCAAGTGCATCAAACTCTTTTAAAATTTTTCTTGTCTGCAAATTATACTTGTTATCATCGTCAATACTGACAAGCCAAGCGGGATGTGTGTAAATAGATATTCTTTCATCAAGCACCGCTTTGGCAAATGTCTTAACATATTCAATAGGAATTGTTTCCTGATGAAATGCGTCAACTGAAAGCATAACACTATTCACCCCGCTTTCAGCAAGCATGTGTGCAACATTTTTAATCCTGTTAATATCTTTGCTGAAATATCCGTTTGTAATCAATTCTCTGTTAGGGATATTCATTTCTTTCGCAGCAGAATGAATTTTACAAACTGTTTTAGGATATAGCAACGGCTCACCGCCAAAAGTCATAAGAGAATTGATTTTATAATGCTTGAAAATATCGTAAATTGCTTTTTCAGCTATTTCTCCGTCGATGTGCTCATTTGAAATATGACTGCCTTGTGAGCAATGTTTGCACTTGCCTGTGCAAGCCATAGTAACTACAAATTCTATTCTGTTTATGTTTTTCAAATATTTATTCATTATAACTACTCCTTAATATTGTAATTCAATAACATATAAGGTGCAATTATCGACAACACTTAAATAATTTTAACTTGATACAATCTGTTGTCGTTTAATTGCACCGAGCAAATACCTCGAAAATATAACATAATGTTTTTCCTCTCTATCAACAAAACGCCACAAATAAAAATTTAAATTTTCTTATAATGGCAGTCGTTAGTGCTTATTTTCCAATTGATCATTCAAACAAACCTTGTATATAATCTTTTTCTCTTGCCGAAACATACGGCCATTTTCCCGTATCTTCTATTGTCATTGCATTTACATTGCCAAGATGAAAAGAAACATGGCGAAACTGCCCTAATACACATTCAAATCTAGACTTGTTATCACAATTTTCTACTATATCATTTAGGTTATCTTCTGTTAGATTTTCGAGATAACTAATAGTCTTAGATTTTATAGATTCAAAATAACTAAGCAAGTTTTCTTGTGTAAATTCAAAAGTTGACTCAATATCAAGTGAATCTAAATTATCACAATGGAAATCAGCACCTACAAAATTTTGAGGAGTACAGCACCAATAGTCAAACCAATACATCGCATGATAAATATGTTTACCAAGGGGCTGATTATACAACTTTTTATCTAAATCGCAAGTCAATATAGTTCTGCGAAAATTATCCATTAAGCCAATGTCATATCTTTTAAAACATCCAACATATTAGAATGGTCATATTTACTTTCCATATTACCACCTCTAAACACAAAACAGATTCTTATATTATACAATTTGATTATACATTAGAACCACACTAAACACAATAATGTAAAATTTAAAGGGCAGGATTATCCTGCCCTTTAAATTTATAATTGATAAATTATCTCGTTATATACAATCTCTCTTGCTCGATTTGCTATATTGTTCATTTGCTGAACCCACAGCATTTGATTATCTGCTTTTAGTTGTTCAGTTATGCCTTCTTGTTTGGCAATTTGTTTTATTAGTCGGTCGTACATTTCTTTGGCACTGACATCTATATCGTGAAGATATGAATTGAGCTTGCCTGTTGTCAAAAGATTGTAGTAAAAAAGTCTGTGGTTTTCTAACAGATAATCTTTATGTCTTTGTCCCCATATGCCTATGGGGTAATTGGTGTCTGTTACAACAAGGTTCAGAATTTGTACTTCTCCAACCTGTCTGTATCCGATACCCATTTCTTCCATTAATGATTTCATTGCTTTTCCTCCACAAAAATTATTTTCTTATAACCTGCAATCAAATCATTTTGGCTGTTTAAAAAGTTTTAGGGCACCCTCTTTATCGAGGGTGCCCTAAAGGGCGCTTTTTTTTTGCAAAATAAAGTAAAAAAGCCGCCCTAACAGGCGGCTTTAAATAGCAAGATATTTTTTTACTTATGCTCTTTCTACTTTGCCTGAGCGAAGGCATCTTGTGCAAACATATACTCTTTTAGGAGAGCCGTTAACAATAGCCTTTACTCTTTTAACATTAGGCTTCCAAGTTCTATTGGAACGTCTGTGAGAATGGGAGACCTTGATTCCGAATGTCATTTCTTTTCCACAGTATTCACATTTTGCCATTAGCGAACACCTCCTTGTAATTTTCGAACGCATAAATACTACCACATATCTCAGCAAAATGCAAGCATTTTTTATATAATTTTTTAATAAGCGAAAGTTTCTGTTAATTTTTTTGCTTTCGGTTGATTTTATTTATATTATTTATTATAATATCTTAAATTACTTTACAATTATTTTTTCGGAGGTTCAGATATATGGCAGCAGATAAGAAAAATGCTACACAAGATAAAAAAGTTGCGCTTGAAAATGCCCTGAAACAGCTTGAAAAGCAATACGGCCCCGGCACGGTAATGCGTCTTGGTGAAAATCCTCATCTTAATGTTGACGCAATTTCCACAGGTTCGCTTACGCTTGATATTGCAACCGGTATCGGCGGGCTGCCGCGTGGCAGGATTGTTGAGATATATGGCCCTGAATCTTCAGGTAAAACAACGCTTGCGCTGCACTGCATTGCAGAGTGCCAGAAAAAAGGCGGAGTAGCCGCATTTGTGGACGCGGAGCATGCCCTTGATCCAATTTATGCGGCAAATCTCGGCGTTGATATTGATTCTCTTCTGGTATCTCAGCCGGATTACGGCGAGCAGGCGCTTGAGATCACGGAACAGCTGGTTCGTTCCGGCGCTGTGGAAATCATAGTTGTGGACTCCGTTGCCGCATTGGTTCCAAGATCCGAAATTGACGGCGATATGGGCGATTCCCATGTTGGACTCCACGCAAGGCTAATGAGCCAGGCGCTCAGAAAACTTACCGGCGCGATCAACAAGAGCAACTGCCTGATTATTTTCATCAACCAGCTTCGTGAAAAAGTAGGCGTTATGTACGGTAATCCAGAAGTTACTACCGGCGGCCGCGCTCTTAAATTCTATGCTTCCATGCGTATTGATGTCAGAAGAATAGAAACGATCAAAGGCCCGGGCAATGAGTTTATCGGAAACAGAACAAAGGCAAAAATAGTGAAAAACAAACTTGCACCGCCGTTTAAACAGGCAGAATTTGATATCATGTACGGCACAGGTATCAGCAAAACGGGCGAGATCCTGGATATGGCGGTTGAATACGATATCATCAAGAAGAGCGGTTCTTGGTTCTCTTACGGCGATGAGCGCCTTGGGCAGGGCCGTGATAAAGTAAAGGATATGATTCAGAAAGATCCTGCTTTTGCAGAGGAACTGGAAAAGAAAATCAAGGCAAAAATGGCGGAGATTCAGGAATCTGCCTCGCAGAAATTTCAGGGTAAATCGATTCCGAAAGCGGATACAGAACCTGAGGAAAAAACGGAAAATACCGCGAAACAGACAAGGGCCGCTGCCAGGGCTAAACTGGATATTGCAGTGGAAGATGACGAAGACTGATGATCATTCAAGCTCAAAAAGGGCGTGGAAAAAAGGTACATATACTGCTTGACGGCGAATATCAGATCACTACGGATATAGATTTTTGGTCTGAATACGGGGTTGCAGACGGCACGGAGATCAGCGATCAGGAATGGGAATTGTTGAAAAACGATATGAATTACAGAAAAGCGCTGAATAAGGGCGCGGATCTGCTTTCCAGACGCAGCCACTCCGTGTATGAGTTAAAGAGCAAAATCATGCGTACATGTGATCCTGCTTCTGCCGAAAGGGCTGTTGAAAAATTCCTCGAACTCGGTTATTTGAATGACGAGGCATTTGCTGCCGAACTTGCGGAGCACCTTTTTAAGGTAAAAAATTATTCCGAAAGAAATGTTCGTTCAGAATTGTATAAACGAGGTATTGATAAAGAGATTATCAATCGTGTGCTTTCACATAATGAAACGGATCCTTTGGATTCCATAATTTATATTGTTAACAAGCGCTATTTCAAAAAACTTTCTGAAGACGGCGGTAGGGAAAAGGTGATCGCCGCTTTGATGAGAAAAGGATTTTCCTATTCAGATATAAAAACAGCATTAAACAGGATAGAGAATGAAGAATAATTACAGTATTTATATAATTTCTCTCGGCTGCCCGAAAAATCAGGTAGACTGTGAGATGATGGCGCATAAATTGACTGCCTCCGGTTTTCATATTGCGGAGCAGATTGAGGATGCAGACGCTGTTTTGATCAATACCTGTGCGTTTATTGAGGACGCGAAAACAGAGGCGATCGAAACCATCCTTGAAGTATCTGCGTATAAAAAGGCAGGGATCATTTCCGCAATAATTGTTACCGGATGCCTGACGGAGCGTTATCAGAATGAAGTCATGAAAGAGATGCCGGAGATAGATGCGGCGGTGGGCATTGGAGCAGACAGTGATATTGCTAAGATATGTCTAAAGGCGCTCAGCGGCGTTACAACAAACTTTTTTCCGTCTAAGGATCTGTTGCCGCTCAGCGGAGAAAGAACGCTTTTTACACCGCCGCATTGGGCATACCTTAAACTTTCTGACGGCTGTGACAACCGATGCTCTTATTGCGCTATACCGGGTATACGCGGCAAATATAGAGAACGTGATATGGAAAGCATTGTTGCTGAGGCAAAACAGCTTGTTTCCCGTGGGGTTAAAGAGATCGTTCTTGTTGCACAGGATACAACGAAATACGGCATGTCGTTATACGGTGAATACAAACTTGCCGCACTGTTAAAAGAACTTTGTAAGATCGAGGATCTTCGCTGGATCAGATTATTTTACTGCTATCCGGATAAGGTTACAGATGAACTGATCGATACGATTGCGCGCGAAGATAAGGTTTGTTCCTATATTGATATTCCGCTCCAGCACTGCAGCGGTGCGCTGCTCAAAAAAATGAACCGCAGCGGTAATTATTCCGAACTTAAAGACCTGATCTTTAAAATGAAAAATCGAATTCCCGGTCTTTCTCTCAGAACGACCCTTATGGTTGGTTTCCCGGGAGAAACCGACGAGCAGTTTGAAGAACTTTGTCATTTTGTAAAGGAAATGAAGTTTGATAAAATGGGCTGTTTCCGGTTTTCACCGGAAGAGGATACCCCTGCGTTTGATATGACGGATCAGATTGACGACGATGTAAAGGTACGCCGCGAAGAAGTGCTGATGGATATTCAGTATTCCGTTACGCAGGAGGCGAATCAGGCGCGCGTTGGAAAGATATATGACGCAGTTGTGGATTATGAGGAAAACGGCAAATATATTGGCAGGAGTTATCTGGACGCACCTGAGATAGACAGCGGTATTATTATTTCATCAAATGAAAAACTTTATGCCGGCGATTATATTAAAGTTAAAATCACTGACTATAACGGTTATGATCTGATAGGAGAGAAAGTAGAATGAATTTGCCAAATAAAATAACGGTTTTCCGGTTTTGCTGTGTGCCCGCACTGATGGCATGCGCGTTTATTGAGTTTAAATACCACTGGGTTGCAACGCTGATCATTTATTTTATTGCCTGTATGAGCGATAAGGCAGACGGCATCATTGCAAGAAAATCCGGTATTGTTACGGATTTCGGCAAACTGATGGATCCGCTTTCGGATAAAACACTTGTTTTTGCCGCTTATATCATTTTATTTGATCTCGGCTGGCATACGGATATTGTGATCATGATCATGCTGGCACGCGAATTCCTTGTTGCGGGAATCCGAATGGCTG
>HF991817.1:0-25487 GCA_000431535.1 Clostridium sp. CAG:678 | reverse complement strand
CCGCCACTACGGGCGAGGTCATTGCGGCAAACGCTTTTGGAAAAGCAAAAACGTTTTTGCAAATGGCAACAACCGGTCTTGCATTTCTTTTCCTTGCCATCGGCGAGGGCCCTGCGGATATAGATATGAATACGCAGTGGCTCAATATTTACTGCACGGTTGCATTTTGGATCGTGGGCATTATAACCATGCTCAGCGGCATTGTTTACGCAAAAGACGGCTGGCATCTTATTAAAACAAAATAATAGTTGCAAAATCCGTATTTTTGTATATAATAATATTAATAGTGAAAAACTTTGATGGAGAGAAGTAACTGTTTTTGCTTTTTTCAGAGAGCGCACTTTATGGTGAAATGTGTGTATTTAGCAGGCAGTGAAATGCACTCCGGAGTTTTCCGAAGGAAATTCAGTATTTCGGAACGGTTTGCTCCGTTAAAAGCAGGGCTGTTAGAGCAGTCAAGTATAAAGAAGAGTGGAACCGCAGTTTTTATTGCCTCTGTCGCAGGACAGGGGCATTTATTTTTGTAAGGTGTTTACTTATGTTTAATGAATTTAGAGAGTCCGTAAAAGCATTTATGGAGCACGACCCGGCGGCGAAAAGCCCGTTTGAGATCATTTTTCTTTATCCCGGATTTAAAGCGCTCAGAAGCCACAAAACGGCAAACTGGTTTTTCCGGCATAATATGCCGTTTATTGCACGCTATATCAGCCAGAGAAGCGCACATAAAACAGGGATTGAGATACATCCCGGTGCTACGATCGGAAAGCGTGTTTGTATTGACCACGGGCATGGCGTTGTTATTGGCGAAACTGCAGAAGTTGGGGATGATGTCATGATCTATCAGGGCGTTACGCTTGGCGGAACGGGCAAAGATATAGGTAAAAGGCACCCAACCGTGGAAAGCGGCGTTATGATCGGCGCCGGCGCAAAGGTTCTTGGGCCGATCACGATCGGCAGAAATGCAAAAGTAGCCGCAGGAGCTGTTGTGGTTAAAGACGTAGATCCGAACTGCACGGTTGTCGGTGTTCCCGGTGAAGTAGTGCGAATTGACGGGGAACGGGTGGATGATTTGGATCAGATCCACATCCCGGACCCTGTTATGACTGCGATTACGGAGAATAAGCGTAAAATTGAAGAACTGGAAAAAGAGATTGAAAAACTTGAGGAGGTTTCCAAATGAAGATCTATAATACAATGACAAGGCAAAAAGAAGAATTTGTACCCCTTGATAAAAATGAGGTCAAGATCTATGCCTGCGGGCCAACGGTATATAACTATATCCATATCGGAAATGCACGGCCGCTTTGCGTGTTTGATGTGTTGCGGCGTTATCTGGAATATAGAGGATACCATGTTAAATTCGTGCAGAATTTTACGGATATTGATGATAAGATCATTAAAAGAGCCAACGAAGAGGGCACCACATACGATAAAATATCGGAAAAATATATTCAGGAATTCTGGACGGACGCGGACGGACTTAATTTTAAGCATGCAACCGTGCATCCGAAAGCAACTGAGAATATTGATGAAATTATCAGCATTATTCAGTCTCTTGTGGAGAAAGGCTATGCTTATGAGGCTGGGGGAGACGTTTATTTCAGAACACTGAAGTTCAAGGAATACGGAAAACTTTCTCATCAGCCGATTGAAGATCTGGAAAGCGGCGCAAGGATCGCGATCGGCGAAGTGAAAGAAGATCCGCTTGATTTTGCGCTTTGGAAAGGAGCAAAACCCGGCGAGCCGTACTGGGATTCCCCTTGGGGGAAGGGAAGACCCGGCTGGCATATTGAATGCTCTGCCATGAACAGAAAATATCTCGGGAACACGATCGATATCCACTGCGGCGGTAAAGATCTTGTTTTTCCGCACCACGAAAATGAGATTGCGCAAAGCGAATGCGCAAACGGCTGCACGTTTGCAAGATACTGGATGCATAACGGCTATATTAATGTGGATAACGTTAAAATGAGCAAATCGCTCGGTAATTTTAAAACGGTTCGTGAGATTGCTGATGTTTACGGCTATGAAGTGATTAGGTATTTCCTCATCAGCGCGCATTACCGTTCACCGATCAATTATAATATTGATATAATCGAGCAGTGCAAAAGCGCGCTGGAAAGGCTCTATACCTGCCGTGACAGCCTTGATTTTGCGCTTAAAAATGCTGAAA
The DNA here is from genome assembly GCA_000431535.1 of Clostridium sp. CAG:678. Lineage (GTDB taxonomy): Bacteria > Bacillota > Clostridia > Oscillospirales > Acutalibacteraceae > Eubacterium_R > Eubacterium_R faecale. The sequence goes on along the minus strand of HF991817.1, from coordinate 23,314 downwards.
ACGAACCTTGTGAGAATGATGATCAACTGATCAGCCTGTTTGAAAGCCGTAAAAACGAATTCATTACGGCAATGGATGATGATTTGAATACGGCGGATGGAATTGCTGCTTTGTTTGAACTGACCAAAGATATTAATACCCATATCTTATCAAAGAAAGTGTCAAAAAATGTATGTGAGCAAGCCGCCCGAATCTTTGATGAGTTGTGTGATGTGCTGGGTCTGCTTTATAACAGAAAAAGCAACGACTTGAGCGACGATATTGAGGCGCTGATCGAAAAACGAGAAACGGCGAGAAAGAATAAAGACTGGGCAACTGCGGATCAGATCCGCGATGACCTCAAAGCCCGCGGCATCATTCTGAAAGATACACCCCAGGGTGTTACGTGGACAAAAGAATAATTGTGATTCATAAAAGCAGAAAGACCGTAAGGCACAAAATCCATCCTGTGCTTTACGGTCTTTTCTTTTCCAAGATAATTATTTAAACGGAATCTTTTGCTGTATTATTGTCCCCGGCATTTTCTGCTGTTTCAAGAACAGAAGTGCAGTGGGGGCAGCGTTTGGCATTTATATCAATCTCGCTCATACAATACGGGCATTTTTTTGTTGTTGGCGTTTCATCTTTTTCATTCTTTCGCCCTAAAGTCATAATCTTATTGATCACTTTTAATAGGCAGAACAGAACGAACGCCATAATAATGAAATTCAAAAAAGCGGATAAAAAAGAGGAGAGATAGCCCAATAGTTCCTGTGTGCTGTATGTTGCGGCTCCGGTTAGAAATTTCAGCAGCGGATTTATAAAATTATCCGTAAGCGAATTTACAACACCCGTAAACGCGCCGCCTATGATGATGCCGACTGCCATGTCAAACATATTGCCTTTTAAAGCAAACTGCTTAAACTCTTCAAAAAATTTTTTCATATTCTTCTCCTTTATATGTCTGTGTTCTATTTTTTCTTGATGCTGCTGCCCATAAAATCGCTCACTTCCGTTATGGTTACAAAAGCGCCGGGATCTGTTTCTTTAACAATGCTTTTCAGCTTTGGTATCTGAAATCGGTTTACAACGAAATAAACGGCGCAAAGTTTTTGTTTTTCATAGTAACCGGTTGCATTGAGCTGGGTGATTCCGTGCCCAAATTGCTCAGAAAGCGCTTGGCAGACTTTCTCTTCCTCAGCGGTTATGATCATTGCCGCCTTCGTTTTGTCTAAACCTTCCACAATGAAATCCACCGCTTTAAGCCCCGCGGTGTAGGCAATAATTGAATAAAGTGGAAGAATATAACTGTTTGTAAGCAAACCTACGCATATGTAAAGAATAACATTATATGCCATTACGAATGTGCCTACCGTTATTCCGATCTTTTTTGAAAAAATAACGGCAAGAACCTCAATTCCGTCCATGGCGCCGCCATGCCGTATTGCCAGCCCGCTGCCGATACCGGAGATCAATCCGCCGAAAATTGCGCAAAGCAGCAGATCGTGCCCTGCAAACGGCGATGCACTCATATTGTCGATCGGTAATATGTAATTGATGATATAAGAGGAAACGGAATATATGATTACGGTAAATATGGAATAGATCGTAAAATTGATTCCCTGTTTTTTCAGCCCTATCAAAAATAACGGTATGTTTAAAACAACCAAAAACAGGGAAAGGGTAAACTGATCCGGCGTCAGCTGCCAGAAGAGCATGGATGTACCGGAAATGCCGCTGTCATATAGAGAGGCAGGTGCCAAAAATAAGGTAACACCTATAGAGTTGATAATGCCTGCGATGAACAGAAATACAAAATTGGAAAACTTGATTTTTTTTAATTCCTTGATAAACTTATTTTCTTCCTTCAAAATTACCTCCTTAAATAGGAATCTGGCTTGAAAACAAAATTCAAGTCAGATTTTTGTATGTAAGCTTTTATAAATAAAAATGGCTGTCTGTTTTTATCCAGACAGCCAAATCTTAGTCAATTAAATCTTTCATTGAATACATGCCACTATCTTTTCCGGACATAAACACAGCTGCGTTGACCGCGCCCACGGCAAAAATCTCTTTACTTCTTGCAGAATGAGAAAGGGTGATGATCTCATCCCGGCCGGCAAAAATGATCTCGTGTTCGCCAACGATCGTACCGCCTCTCACAGAGTGGATGCCGATCTCGTTTTTACTGCGTTTTTCACGTTTGCTGTGTCTGTCATATTCATATTTCATGTTGTCATCGATCTCTTCACATATGGCGTCCGCCAGCATAAGCGCTGTACCGCTCGGAGCATCGATTTTCTGATTATGATGCTTTTCAACGATCTCAATGTCAAACTCTTTGCCCAAAACAGCGGTGGCCTTTTTTGCAAGCGTGGCAAGCAAATTGATTCCCATACTCATATTATAGGTGAAAAATACAGCCGTTTCTTTAGCTGCGTTTTCAATTTCTGCTTTCTGCGTGTCATCATAACCGGTTGTTGCAATCACGACCGGCACTTTGTTTTGCTTGGAATAAGCAAGCAGGGAATCCAAAAGGGCAGGATTTGAAAAGTCTATGATCACATCGGCGTTTTCTTTGATTTCATCAAACGAACTGTATACGGGAAAAGCAGAACTGTCTGTATTCAGATCCACGCCGGCAACGATCTTGCAGTCGTCTCTGCCGTTTACCACGCTTTGGATAACATGGCCCATTTTTCCGTTTGCGCCGCATAAAATAATATTTGTCATTTTAAACTTCCTTTGCCAAAATTATTTTATCAGGTCGTATTCTTTCATAACGTCTCTCAGCATGGCTTTGTTTTCCTCGGTCATGTCAATCAGAGGAAGCCTGCAATGACCTGCCTTGTAACCCAAAAGATTTACTGCTTCTTTAACCGGAATGGGGTTAACGTCGCAAAACAGTGCTTTTGCAAGTTTCATATATTTATCCATCATTGCTTTTGATCCGTCTTTATCGCCGTTCAAATACTTAGCAACGATATCATGCGTCTCCTGCGGGCAAACATTGGAAAGAACGCTGATCACGCCCAGACCGCCTCTTTCCAAAACGTCATAGATCTGATCATCATTACCGCTCCATATGTTCAGTTCATCTCCGCAGAGTTCATGGATCTTCGCAATCTGATCCAAATTTCCGCTTGCTTCCTTAACACCATTGATCCTCGGCAGCTTGGCAAGTTCCGCTGCTGTCTCAGGCAGAATATTCATACCGGTTCTTGAAGGCACGTTATAAAGAATGATCGGCTTATCTGTAGCGTCATGAATCGCCTTGTAATGCGCGATAAGACCTCTTTGGCTTGTTTTGTTATAATAAGGCGTAACCAGCAACAATGCGTCAGCGCCGTCTTTGCACGCCTCTGTGCTCAACTCAATTGCGCTTCTTGTGGAGTTTGAACCTGTGCCTGCGATCACCACGCATCTTCCGGCAACATAGTCCACACACCATTTAATACATTTGGAATGTTCTTCCACTTCCAGTGTTGAACTTTCACCGGTTGTTCCGCAAACAACAATGGCGTCTGTTCCGTTTTCTATCTGCCAGTCAATGAATCTTCCGAATTCTTCATAATTTACGGATCCGTCTTCATTCATTGGCGTAATAATGGCAACGGCGGCTCCTGTAAAGATCGGTTCTTTCATAGATAAACACTCTCCTTATTCAAAAATCATTTCGTTTAGGATTAATCCATATAACCTTCCGCGCAAAGCAACTCGGCAAGAAGCACTGCGCCGCCGGCTGCACCGCGAAGCGTGTTGTGTGAAAGGCATACAAACTTATACTGATACTGTGTATCTTCTCTGAGTCTTCCGATAGAGATTGCCATACCGTTTTCCAGCATTCTCTCGGATTTTATCTGAGGTCTGTCGTCCTCTTCAAAGTAATTTAAAAACTGTTTCGGAGCTGAGGGGAGGTCAAGTTCCTGCGCGCGGCCCTTGAAACTCTTCCAGATCTCTTTCATTTCCTCTATAGTGGGTTTCTTCTCAAAGTTAACAAATACTGCGCCAAGGTGGCCGTTGGAAACGGGCACACGAATGCACTGCGCCGTAAAATTCGGGCTGTCAGCCAGTTTAATCTCATCGCCTTCGATTTTACCCCAGAGTTTCAGAGGTTCTTTTTCACTTTTTTCCTCTTCTCCGCCGATATAGGGAATAACATTGTCTATCATTTCAGGCCAGGTAGCAAACGTTTTGCCTGCTCCGCTGATTGCCTGATACGTGCACACAAGCACATCTTTTACCCCGAATTTGTCATGAAGCGGGAAGAGTGCCGGAACGTAGGACTGAAGAGAACAATTGGATTTAACGGCGATGAATCCGCGTTTTGTGCCAAGACGTTTCCTTTGGGATGGAATAATCTTGATATGTTCGGCATTGAGTTCCGGAACAACCATGGGAACATCAGGTGTAAAACGGTGCGCGCTGTTATTAGAAACAACAGGGCATTCATGCTTTGCGTATTCCTCTTCCAGTTTTTTGATCTCGTCTTTTTTCATATCCACTGCGCAGAAAACAAAATCCACTTCTGCCGTGATCTTGTCAATATCCGCAGTTGCGTCTCTAACGATCATGTCTTTTACTTTTTCGGGTATTTCCGTATCCATACACCATTTTTTACCGACTGCGTCTTCGTATTTTTTTCCTGCGGATCTTGAGGAAGCCGCAAGACTTGTGATATTAAACCAAGGATGGTTTGCAAGCAGCGTAATAAAACGCTGGCCTACCATACCCGTCGCGCCGACTACGCCAACATTGTATTGTTTTGCCATAATGATTCTCCTATCTGTTTTTAATAAAAAATAATCCTTGTAAAAATATATACAATAGAATATAATATTAGACGGCGTTTGCCGTATCTTTATGATATAATATCACTTATTCTATATATATGTCAAACAAAAATTATGGAGACTTTATGAAAACTTCTGACTTTTATTATGATCTGCCCGAAAACTTGATTGCGCAAAGCCCCGTTGAACCGAGAAATGCTTCCCGCCTTATGATTCTGCACAGAAAAGACGGCAGCATGGAACACCGTATATTTAAAGATCTTACGGAATATTTAAACCCCGGAGACTGCCTGGTTATCAACGACACACGTGTTATTCCGGCAAGAATATACGGCGTTAAGGAGGAAACGGGCGCGGTCGTTGAGTTTTTGTTGCTGTCTCAGAAAGAAAACGATGTTTGGGAGTGTCTTTGCAAGCCCGGAAAACGCGCAAAGATTGGAACAAAATTCTCTTTTGGAGAGGGAAAACTCTTTGGCGAAGTTGTGGATGTGGACAGCGAGGAAGGAAATCGTTTTGTAAAATTTTCCTGTAACGGCAGTATTTATGCGGTTTTGGATGAGATTGGCTCCATGCCTCTGCCGCCGTACATAAAAGAAAAACTTAAAGATAATGAACGGTATCAAACGGTATACAGCAAAGAACTCGGTTCTGCCGCTGCGCCGACTGCAGGTCTTCATTTCACACCGAAAATGCTGGAGGAGATTAAGGCAAAAGGCGTGCAGATCGCAGAAATCACGCTTCATGTCGGTCTCGGCACTTTCAGGCCGGTCAAGGTAGATGACGTTACAAAACATAAAATGCACACGGAGCACTATATTATGCCGCAGGAAGCTGCTGATATTATTAACGATACTAAGAAAAAAGGCGGACGTGTGATTGCCGTTGGTACAACTTCTTGCCGCACGATCGAATCCGTCGCCGCAAAAAACGGCTGCATTTGCGCAGACGAGGATGATACATCCATTTTTATTTATCCCGGATTTGAATTTAAATGTATGGATGCGCTGATCACAAATTTTCATTTGCCCGAAAGTACGCTTATTATGCTGGTTTCCGCTTTTGCCGGTTATGATACCATAATGAACGCATATAAAACCGCCGTACAAGAGAAATACAGATTTTTCAGTTTTGGCGATGCGATGTTTATTGAGGATTGAATATGAAATTTACTGTAATAAAAAAAGAAGGCAATGCAAGGCGGGGCATCTTTGAAACCGTGCATGGTACTGTTCAAACGCCTGCTTTTATGAATGTTGCAACCGTTGCGGCAATTAAAGGCGCGCTTTCTGCGGGAGATCTGGAAAACATCGGCGCACAGGTCATGCTTTGTAACACGTATCATTTGCATGTACGTCCGGGCGATTCTATCGTTTATGATTTGGGCGGATTGCATAAGTTCACAACATGGAAAAAGCCGATTTTAACGGATAGCGGCGGCTTTCAGGTGTTTTCCCTTGCAAAACTGAATAAGATTCGGGAAGAGGGCGTTACTTTCCGTTCCCATATAGACGGCAGAAAAATCTTTATGGGCCCGGAAGAATCTATGCAGATTCAGAGCCGTCTTGCCTCTACGATTGCAATGGCGTTTGACGAATGCGTGGAAAATCCTGCGCCATACGATTATGCAAAAGCCTCCTGCGAAAGAACTTTGCGTTGGCTGGAGCGATGCAAAATAGAAATGGACAGGCTGAATGCCCGTCCGGAAACCATCAATAAAGAGCAATTGCTCTTCGGAATCAATCAGGGGTGCACTTATGACGATCTGCGTGTGGAGCATATGAAAGAGATCGCCAAAATGGATTTGGACGGTTATGCAATCGGCGGTTTGGCTGTCGGCGAACCGAAAGAGGATATGTATCGGATCATCAGCGCAGTTACACCCTATGCGCCTGAAAACAAGCCGCGCTATCTTATGGGTGTCGGAACGCCTGGTAATATTTTAGAGGGCGTTAGCAGGGGCGTGGATCTGTTCGACTGTGTAATGCCAAGCAGAAACGCGCGTCACGGACATTTGTTTACAAAGCAGGGCATTATCAATATTAATAATTCCAAGTATATGCTTGACGAATCACCGATTGACGTGGATTGCTCCTGCCCGGTTTGCCAAAGATACAGCAGGGGATATATCCGCCACCTGATGAAAGCAAACGAGATGCTTGGTATGCGCCTTGCCGTTATGCACAATCTTTATTTTTACAACAATCTAATGACGGAAATACGTTACCACATTGAAAACGGAAGTTTTGAAGATTACAAAAATGAATATTGTGTAAAACTTGATACACGAATATAAAAAAGTTCTTGCATTTTTTTAATAATGTCTATATAATATAAATCACTGTTAGTAAAATTTGGAGGGTAAAATTCATGATAGAAACCTTACTTCAGTTATCTTCCGGTGCTGCCTCTGGCTCAACTACCGGAACCGGCAATTCTTATTCTTTCATCATTCTGATGGTTGTTTTGTTTGTGGTTATGTATTTCGTTACCATACGTCCGCAGAGAAAACGCCAGAAAGAAGAGCAGGAGATGAGAAATTCTCTTGAGATCGGTGATGAGATCATCACGATCGGCGGCATCGTTGGTAAAGTTGTAACCATAAGAGAAGAAGATCTTGTGATTGAAACCGGCGCGGACAGAACGAAAATGAAAATACAGCGCTGGGCTGTAAACACCAACAAGACTAAGATGGAACAGCACAGAAAAGAAGTTGAGGCTGCAAAAGAGGCTGCTAAAAAGAAAAAGGAAGAAAAGGCTGCAGCAAAAGGTAAGGCTGTGAAAGGCAAAACTGAAAAAGCAGAGGAAAGCAGCGAAAAGAAAGAAGAAAAATAATCCGCTTTATAGAGTAATAAAGAAGAACTCCTTTGAATATCCTTTAATGGATAAGCAAAGGAGTTTTTTTATGAAAAAAATTAAGTCTTCTCTGGATAGAAAATTGCTTTTGAGTTTTATAGTTAAATCCGTCTTTTTTTCCGCAGTGTTTTGTGCGCTTTTTTCGGCAGTTATAGCAGCATTTTTTTATCAGTTTGATATCGGGTTTGAATCCGCGCAGTATTTTTCAGCAGTTATTATGGTGATCTCAGGCGGGCTTACCGCGTATATCTGTGCGCATTCATTTAAAAACAGCGGTTTTCTTGTTGGCGCTGTTTCCGCCGTTCCGCTTATTATTTACTCATTGGTTAATCTTATCGCAAATCACAATACGGTGTGGCTGTTTTTTCTGAAACTGGTGCTTGTGATTCTTGTTGCCGGTTTTATGGGTGCATACTCGGTAAAAAAATCTAAGAAAATAAGGGTAAAAAAATGAAAAATGCGGAATTGTTACAAAAAAAGTCTGATAAAACAGAGAAAGCGGAAATAAGAAAAGAGAAAAAGAGTTTATATGAAATCTTTACGGAATATAAAACTATGATCTATTCGTCCGTGTTTTTTGCCGCAGGTTTACTTTGCGGCGCACTGCTTTATAAAAACTGCAGAACGGATGCGCTGGATGAAATTATAAAAACAGCTGCCGGAAATGATTTTCTTAATCTGTTTATAAATAATCTGGGGTTCTATTTTCTGGTATTTGCACTGACGGTTCTTCTCGGTATATGTCTTGTTGGTTTTCCAATCATCAACGCCGTGCCTTTAATCATTGGTGTTCAGGCAGGTCTTGAAATTGCGTACTATTATCTGAATTTTGGATTTAAAGGCTTTGGCTACTGTATTTTAATGATTGCGCCGTTTGTCAGCTCATTCTTAACCGTAATTGTTTATACCGTCTCGCTAAGTTCGGAATTAAGCAGAAAAATTTATGATCTTACCATCGGCAAAAAGGATGCGGCGGAGAAAATTGAATACAAAAAATATATGAAAAAATATCTTCTATACGCGATTATGATAGTCATTGTGGCTCTTGTTAATTCCGGAATCACTGCGGCGCTGAGCGGAATTATTACAATTGGATGAAATACACCTTTATTTTTTAGATTCATTGTTGAGCGGGTTGGAAGCAATTGCTTTTTTAGCCGCGTCCGCAGTTGTGTGTGTGTAAATCTCCGTTGTGCCAAGATTTTCATGGCCTAATACCTCTTTGAGAAGCAACAGATCTACGTTGCCGTATTGGTACATCAGCGTAGCCGCGGTGTGCCGCAGTTTGTGCACGGACAAGCCTCTGTCACCAAGACCTGCTTTATCCAGATTTGTGTAAACGATGTGCTGCACGGTTTTCGGACTGATGCGCTTATTTCTGCTGCTTAAAAATAACGCTTTATCTTTTACGCCGTCATTCGGCCGCTTTTTCATGTAATCTGCAATCGCTTTGATACAGGCGTTATTTAAGTATATGACGCGTTCTTTGTTTCCTTTCCCCGTAATTACCAGGCTGCCGTCGTCTTTTATATCGTTATAATCAATGGAAACCAGTTCTGCAAGGCGCATTCCGCAGTTTAGAAAGAGCGTTATGATCGCGTAATCACGTTCTTTATAAGGTCCATCAATAACAGATAATAGTTTTTCGGATTCTTCTAATGTCAGATACTTAGGCAAAGATTTTTTTGTTTTCGGAATATCCAGATTTTTCATTGGGTTGCTTTCCAAAAGTCCCAAATTATCTGTTAGATAAATAAAAAATCTTCTGATGGATATGACACGCCTTGCACGTGTAGTTTCATTGTTTTTGCGTTCGTTTTTTAAATAGATTAAATATGAATATGCGTCATTCAGCGTTATTTTTTTTATAAAGTCTATATCAATTGGGGAGATATCGATTTCTTCATCCGGAATGTCTGATTTTACCATCCCTTTATATCTTGCCATAAATCTAAAGAATGTTCGCAGATCAGAGGCGTATTCTAAAACGGAAAGCTCAGAATGGCCTTTAATTGCTTCAAGATAAAGCAGATATTGCTGAACAAGTAAAGGCAGAGCAGTAAATTCTTCTTTTCTCATTATTTATTCTCCTTACTGTGAAACTGTTTCACGATTTGTTTTTTTAAATTCAGAGCAGGGAACACTGCCTGAATCTAATCATTTATCTTTTTTCTGGTTTATCAAATGTGTATTGATAAATAAAGCAGCCAATATATCTGATCAAAATTACTATCAGAATCCCAAAATAATATGGAATAAGTAATTCTGACACGGTATATTGTGAATCTAAAATAACGGATGCCGTGTTATTTCAGGTCGGTATAATTTGCTGTGTTTAGATTTAGTTTTGAAATGCCGTATATTCATATTACAAATTTAACATGATTTACAAATTAGATATATGTATTTTGAATTGAATCAGCATCCGGCTTAATACGGAATGATACATTTATCAAACTCAAGCCCCCTGATTGTTATATTGCTTGTATGTTTTGTGTATTGCACGTCATTTTATAATTTTCTCTCCCCTTAATTACACAAAACATTAATTTTGTATAATTGTAGCAAGTTTTTTTATTATTGTCAATAGCGAACATAAGCTATTACCTATTCGAATTTTAAGAAAAAAGGCAGTTCTTTTTTGAACTGCCTTTTAGGTATATTCTCTATTATTATTCTGTGATTGCGTTAAAAGCCTCTCTCACAGAACGCACAGGAACAATATCTGCGGATACTTTTATATTTTTCGATAATCCTTTGTAATTATGAAACGGAATAATACATTTATCAAATCCGAGACGAACGGATTCAGAGATTCTTTGTTCGCAGTTATTTACTGCACGGATTTCCCCTGCCAGCCCAATTTCTCCAAAAGCGATGATATCATCTTTTACCACAATATCTTTCAGAGAGGAAACAAGAGCCATGGCAACTGTCAGATCAGCTGCCGGTTCGTCGAGTCTTAAGCCGCCTATAACATTGATATACGTATCCATGGAATTAAAATAGTAACCGGCTCTTTTTTCCAACACGGCAAGAATCATTGCCATTCTGTTGTAATCAAAACCTGTGCTCATTCTGCGCGGTGTGCCGAATCCTGTTGCAGTGACCAGCCCCTGTACTTCTGCCAAGATTGGTCTGGATCCTTCCATAACACATGCTACACAAGTGCCGCTGACATTTTTTGGTCTGCCGGAAAGCATTAATAAAGACGGATTTTCTACTTCCTGCAATCCGTTTTGCTTCATTTCGAACACACCGATTTCATTTGTTGAGCCAAAGCGGTTTTTTACACCTCGCAATATTCTGTAAGAATAATTGCGCTCACCCTCAAAATAAAGAACTGTGTCAACAATATGTTCAAGAACTTTCGGTCCTGCTATTGCGCCATCTTTATTTACATGACCTACTACCAAAATAGGAATTTCAAGCGATTTCGCAAGATGCATTAGAATATTTGTGCATTCGCGTACCTGTGTAATGGAGCCGGCTGTTGAGGAGATTTCATCATATACCATTGTTTGGATAGAATCTATTATAACAACATCGGGTTTGCTTGTCTTTATGGTTTCAACTATTACCCCAATATCCGTTTCAGCCAAAATACCTAAATTTTCTGTTGTAACGCCAAGTCTGCCAGCGCGCAGTTTTATTTGGCTTGCGGATTCTTCTCCGCTTACATACAACACGTTTCTTGATTTTCCGAGATGTTCGCAGATCTGAAGAAGTATTGTGGATTTGCCGATTCCGGGATCTCCGCTGATTAAAACCAAACTGCCCTCCACTATGCCGCCGCCGAGCACTCTGTCAAATTCTGAAACGCCTGTAGAGATCCTACGTTCAATATCACCACTGATCTCGTTAAGACGCATGACTTTTGCGGCATATGCGCCGCTGTTTCTTTTTGCTTTCGAGGAACCGGCGGAAACACTGACTACCTGTTCATTCATCGTATTCCACTCGCCGCAACCGGGGCATTTTCCGTACCATTTGGCACTTTCATACCCGCATTCGGAACATATGTATAAGGATTTAGATTTTGCCATTTTTTCTGCCTTTCCTTTTACTTTTGAATCAAATTAATATTCGCCTTCATTTAAATACTGCGTAATGCCAAGCGTTATGGTACACGCAAGGCGTTTTCTGTAAGCTGACGATTCCAGATTTGAAACTTCCTGCGGATTGCTCATAAAACCGCATTCCACCATAACGGACGGCACACTCGCTTTATATAAAATATAGTAACTGTCGTCAGACTGTTTGTTGTTTCGGGTATTATCGGGCTGAATAAACATTTTTGTGTTGTTTAGAATATTGTCCGCGAGTTTTTTGCTTGACGGAACATTTGCCGTATACCAAACCTGCATGCCCCACTCACCGGAATCCGAAAAATGATTTTGATGAATGGAAACAAGAACTGCATTCTCTATGCTGTTTACGTAATCGAGCCTGTTGTAAAGATCGGAACGGCTTCTGTCTTCCCCGTTCGGGTAAAATTCTGTGTCATCCTCCCGGATCAGTTTACAATCTATACCGCAGATATTCAAGAAATCATACAGATCAAGCGCGATAGCAAGATTTATATCTTTTTCCGCAGTACCGTCTGCAGAAGAAGTGCCGGCGTCTACCCCGCCGTGCCCGGCATCAATTACAATGCATCTCTGCCCTGCTTTCATTTCAGAATTCACTGCCTTTTTATCAGATAGAAAGCTGTTCAAACAAAAGCAGGATACAAATGTAAAGATCAAGACCAGAAAAATCATCAGTGATTTTTTCATATTACCACCAATAATTTCTATGCATCATTATATATGAAATAACAATAACTTTCAATAAATTATTGCAAAAAACGGCCGGTGCGGCTATAATTTAGTAAAACAGATTGAATGGTGGTCTTGAATATGAAAATCGTGAATCTTGACGGATATACAACCAATCCCGGAGATCTGAGTTGGGATTTTTTAAAAAAATATACGGATGATGTTACTGTATATGACAGAACATCGGAGGATGACGTTGTTGCACGGGCAAAAGGGGCCGATATCCTCATCATTAATAAAACCGTGCTCACCTGTGATATTCTCCAAAAGCTTTCGCCTGAACTGAGATACATTGGCTTGCAGTCCACAGGGTATAATGTTGTTGATCTAAAAACTGCCACACAACTTGGAATAACCGTTTGCAATATTCCGTCTTATTCCACCAATGCGGTAGCACAGCAGGTGTTTGCGTTTATTCTGCATTTTACAAACCAGGTGGAATTACATTCTGAATCGGTGCACAACGGGGATTGGTGCAAATGCCCTGATTTTTGTTACACCCTCTCCCCTCTTGCTGAACTCAGCGGAAAAACGATTGGCATAATTGGGTTTGGTTCAATCGGAAAACGTGTTGCACAAATAGCGGAGTCATTTGATATGCAGATACTGATACACTCTCGTTCTCACAAAGATCTCCGTGGTTTTAAAAATGCCCGTCAGGTTAAAAAAGATGAGTTATTTTCCGTTTCTGATTTTATAACCTGCCACTGCCCTCTGACAGCGGAGACCGAAAATCTGATTAACGCGGATTCCCTTTCCAAAATGAAAAGCAGCGCAGTTCTGATCAACACTTCAAGAGGACCTGTTGTAGATGAAAATGCACTTGCAAATGCACTAAATACTGGAAAGATTGCAGGCGCGGCGCTTGATGTGCTCAAAAAAGAGCCTGCGGATTCTGAGAATCCTTTACTGAATGCAAAAAACTGCATAATCACGCCGCATATAGCATGGGCGGCAAAGGAAACCAGGGCAAGATTGCTTTCCATACTGGATAGAAATATAGAATGCTATCTTGCCGGAAAATCACAAAATAAAGTGAATTGAATATTGACAATGCATCGGATTTAATGTATTATATTTTGTGTTCGCTGGTGTGGCGAAATCGGCAGACGCAAGGGACTTAAAATCCCTCGGTAGCAATACCGTACCGGTTCAAGTCCGGTCACCAGCACCATTTGGCTGAACCTGCGCACAGTTTTGCTGCGGGTTCAGTTCTTTTTATACTTCTTAGTAAGATTGCATACAAAATTTTTTAAACGATTGAATTGCAGTTTTAAAAGTTATTGACTTTGCGGCTGCTATTTTGTATAATACTTATTGCAGTTTGCCGGCGTGATGGAATTGGCAGACGTGCCGGACTCAAAATCCGGTCCTGGCGACAGGGTGCGGGTTCGACCCCCGCCGCCGGCACCAGGCTGAACCTGAAACGTAAATTTCGTTCAGGTTCAGCTTTTTCTTTTGCCTTGCAGACTGGCTGATTGAGGATATTTTTTCAATATAACGCACAACATGGTATACTTTCTGTTTCGCTCTATTTATTTTTTAATGTGGTTTCTGCATTTTCTACAATTCTTTTGTTTTCATTATGGATTTATCTGACTGAATTATCAGTCAATTTTTTTTACATTTTCATTGCAAATGACGTATTATTCTTGATTTCGGTATACAATTCATGTATAATACCAGCATATTGTTATAATTTGGAGGCGTATTATGCACGATTCATCACAGATTCAGATCATGATCACGATGATCGCCTACATGGCAATCGTTATCATTATCGGAATTGCTTTTGCTAAAAAAGCGAATAAGAATACAGATTCCTATTTTTTGGGCGGTAGAACACTCGGACCGTGGGTTACGGCAATGAGCGCCGAGGCGTCGGATATGAGCGGATGGCTTTTAATGGGTCTTCCGGGTGTGGCGTACTGGTGCGGCATTGCTGACGCTGCGTGGACTGCCATAGGTCTTGCGCTCGGTACATATGTAAACTGGCTGATTACATCAAAACGGCTGCGCAGATACAGCGAAAAAGCAAATGCAATCACATTGCCGGAATTCTTTTCTAACCGTTTTCATGAAAAAAGCAAGATCATTATGACGGTTGCTGCACTGTTTATCCTAATTTTCTTTACGGTTTATGCTGCAAGCTGTCTTGTTACCTGCGGAAAACTGTTTTCAACGCTCTTCGGTTTTGATTATGTGCCGATGATGATTGTTGGGGCTGTTTTTGTTCTGATCTATACGATCATCGGCGGTTTTCTTGCCGAAAGTGCTTCTGATTTTATGCAGGCGATCGTAATGGTGATTGCACTGATCGTTATTGTAGTTACCGGTACGGTTGCTGCCGGTGGTCTTGATGCTGTTGTTGACAACGCGAAGTCCATTCCCGGTTTCTTTGAATTCTTTGGTATTGCAAATCCGGTAACAGACGCAAACGGTGTTCAGCAGTCTTTAAACGGTCAGCCGCTTTTCGGGGAAGCCGGAACCTATGGTGTGCTCAGTGTTGTTTCCTGCCTTGCGTGGGGTCTTGGCTATTTTGGCATGCCGCAGGTGCTTTTAAGATTCATGGCGATCCGTTCTGAAAAAGAGCTGAAAAGCAGCCGCCGCATCGCAACGGTTTGGTGCCTGATCTCTCTTGTAATCGCCGTATTTATCGGTGTGATCGGCAGAGTGCTTTATCCCACTGCGTTAACAACTTCTTCCGAAGCGGAAAACGTGTTTATCCTGCTTGCTACAAATCTTCTTCCGGCTGTTCTTGCAGGCCTTGTTATGGCGGGCATTCTTGCGGCAACGATCAGTTCGTCCGATTCTTATTTGCTGATTGCCGCGTCCGCTTTCTCTAAAAATATTTTTCAAGGACTCATTCACAAGAAAGCGTCAGATAAACAAGTGCTTGTCATTTCTCGTATTACACTTCTTGCGATTACAGGTGTTGCCATCATCATTGCGTTGGATGAAAACAGTGTAATCTTCAATATCGTAAGCTTTGCCTGGGCGGGATTCGGTGCCACATTCGGTCCGCTTATGCTGATGAGCCTATTCTGGAAACGCATCAACCGCTGGGGTGCGATTGCCGGCATGATCGGCGGCGGCGTTATGGTTTTCGTTTGGAACCTTGCCATTCGTCCGCTCGGCGGCATTTGGGATGTTTATGAATTGTTGCCGGCGTTTATCTTCTCCTGCGTCTGTATTGTTGTGGTTTCACTGCTTACTCCGGCACCGTCCAAAGAGATTCAGCAGGAATTTGAAGAAGTTAAAAAAGGCATTTAATTAAGATTATGTTTTGCCGCCCGATTTCGGGCGGCTTTTTTAATATTTAATTCATTATCTGCAATACTATTAAGGGTGATTATCATATGATTGAACAGGATACAATAAGACTTCTGCGGGAGTGCGACGCAGGCGTTAAGATGGGACTTTCCTCTATTAACGAAGTTATGGACTACGTGCATTCTGACCGCCTGAAAAGCTGTTTAAGCGAATGTAAGGCAGAACACGAGAAATTTGCCGGCGAAATGCAAAACCTGCTGAATAGGTACTCTGACGACGGCAAGAATCCCAATCCCATTGCCAAAGGCATGAGTTGGATCAAAACGAATGTTATGCTCAGTGTGAATGAGTCTGATTCCGTAATCGCTGATCTGATGACGGACGGTTGTAATATGGGCGTTAAATCTTTAAGCAAGTATCTGAATGAATATCAGGCTGCCGATGAAAGCTCCAAGGACATTGCAAAGCGCATCATCACTTCCGAAAATAAACTCGCGAACGAAGTCAGAGCATTTCTCTAACAAAAATACGCTGTGAATCTCACAGCGTATTTTTGTTTATTCATATAGCAATTTGCTTTTTATTTTTTCGTAAAGTTCAACGATTTTAAAGCGAATTTCATATTTGCTGTCTGAGTAAATCAGTTTTTGCTCATCTTCAGAGAGATAATTATTTAATTCATCGTCCGTAACGCCTGAGAGGCAGATTGCCGGGAACATAACACACCACCAGTTGTGACCTTTCCCCTGCCCTATCTCAATCTTAAGCGCATTATATATGCCGCTTGGCAGAGTGAATTCCTCGTATTCTCTTGTATTGAAATATTCTTTATCCACATAAACTTTAACGCCGTAAGCACTGCCGTTTTCTTTCAGGCAGTTTTTCGCAGTGTTCTGAAAGAAATCTAAATTCTTTTTGCAAAGCTCAATCGTTTCATCCAGGGAGCTTGATGTTTTAAACAGTTTTTCGCCCGCAGCCAGTATATCGTCACGTACTTTCAGCTTTAGTTCCTGGTCTTCCCTGCTGTCTGAATTGGCAAGGATATGGAGCCGGAACACTTCCTCTGAAATCTGTTCACTGGTATTAATAAACGGGGTTATATAGGAAAATAAAAACGCAAAAACCAAGAACAAGGGAACGAAAATTTTGATGCTTTTGTTCATAAAAAAACCTGCCTTTCGCAAAGAGTATAGGCAGGTTTAAATTTTTTTATTCAGTGATTTTTGTTATTTTGCAGCCGTGACGCACAGGAGTACATACGTCAATCTCTTTTGCCAGATCTTTTAAGTTTTCCGCTGCGCTTTGTGCGTTTTCTTTTTTATCAAATATACCGAATACGGTTGGCCCACTTCCGCTCATACAGACGCCTAACGCGCCCTCTTCTTTTAAGATTTCTTTTATATCCACGCGTTTCGGTACTTCTATGAACTGCTCAAAAACATTTTCCATTTTTGCGCTGATCTGTTCCAGACTTCCGGATTCCACAGCGCAGAGCATGCCGAATTTATCCGGAGTTCTTGTTTTTCCGAACGTATCAAACTGCCGATAAGCATACCCGGTATTCACATCAAAATCCGGTTTCGCCAGAACAATGAAACACTGTTTTAGCGGGCGGACTCTGCTTAATTTATCGCCGATTCCCTGCGCGAGCAAGGTTCCGCCGGTAAGACAGAACGGGAGGTCTGCGCCGATCTGAACACCAATCTCACACAGTTCCTTATCCGTAAGATTCGTTTTATAAATCCGGTTAAGCGCGGTTATAACGGCAGCGCCATCCGCGCTTCCGCCAGCAAGCCCCGCGGCGTGCGGAATTCTTTTTTTTATATCAATGTGAATCCCTTTATTTTTCGTTTTTGTGTATTTAAAAAAGGCCTGAGCCGCTTTCCAACAAATATTTTTTTCATCAAGCGGGATCCCCTCGGTTTTGCAAGAGATTGTGATTGTTTTGGATCTGTTTTCCGAAACCGTAACGATATCATGCGTGCTTACGCTCTGCATAACCATAAACAGGTCGTGATAACTGTCTGTTCTCTTTGCAATGATATCCAGCATCAGATTGATCTTTGCATATGCGTTTACTTTAACTTCCATAATTCTTTATCCCAATTCATCAATAAATTCTTTAATTTTTTCTGCAGCTTTTCTGATATTGTCTATGGAGTAGCAGTATGATACACGTATATAACCCTCTCCGCAGTCTCCGAAAGCATTTCCGGGCACTACGGCGACACGTTTGGCAAGAATCAGTTTTTCGCAAAACGCCTCACTGGAAAGGCCTGTGGAACGGATGGACGGAAAAACGTAAAAAGCCCCTTCCGGTTCAAAACATGTAAGTCCCATCTCGTTAAAGAGATTTACGGTGTATCTGCGGCGCATATCGTAATCCTGTTTCATTTTTTCAATATCTGCGTCACCGTTTTTCAGCGCGTCAATAGCAGCGTACTGCGAATTGGTGGGCGCGCTCATAATGGCAAACTGATGCAACTTTGTCATTTGCGCAATAACAGGCTCCGGCCCTAATGCATATCCAAGCCTCCATCCGGTCATAGAATAGGTTTTTGAAAAACCATTAATCACGATCGTGCGCTCTTTCATGCCTTGGATGGATGCGATCGAGCAGTGCGTATTTTTTCCGTAAGTCAGTTCGCTGTAGATCTCGTCCGATATAACAAAAAGATCATGCTTTTTGATGACTTCAGCAATTTTTTCCAGATCTTCTTTGCGCATCACCGCTCCGGTAGGATTGTTGGGATACGGCAGTATAAGCAGTTTCGTTTTGGGCGTAACTGCGTTTTCAATTTCATCCGGCATCAGTTTAAAGCCGTTTTCAGCCTTGGTTGTTAAACTGATGACTTTAGCCCCGCAGGTCTCGGCAATCGGTCTGTAACAAACAAAGGAGGGTTCCACTAAAAGAACTTCATCTCCAGGATCAATCAGGGTTCTGATCGCCATATCAATCCCCTCAGAACCGCCAACAGTTACAAGAACTTCACTTTTCGGATCATAAGAAATATTGTATTTTCTGCTGTAAAAATTTGCGATTTCTTCCCTCAGCGCAATCAGTCCGGCATTTGCCGTATATCGGGTGGCGCCTTTGTCCAGATAATCTATGGCGACATTTCGGATATGCCAGGGCGTTAAAAAATCCGGCTCGCCTACGCCAAGTGAGATCACGTTATCCATTTCCTCGGCAATGGAAAAGAACTTGCGTATGCCGCTCGGCTTTACATTTTTAATGCTGCTGTTCAAAAATTTATCATAATGGATCACAGGGAAATGTTCCCCCTGTCATCACGCGGTTCATCTGTTAAGAACACACCGTTTTCCTTATACTTTTTAAGAATAAAATGCGTTGCCGTTGAAACAACGCCTTCCAGAGGTGAAAGCCGCTGCGCCACAAACATGGCCACTTCATGAAAAGATTTATCCGTCACAAGCACAGTCAGATCAAATGCGCCGCTCATAAGATAGATGGATTCCACTTCTTCCAGTCTGGAAATTCTTTCCGCAACGTCATCAAATCCATGACCGTATTTAGGCTGTATTTTTAACTCAATAAGGGCGGTTACGGTTTGATGATCCGTTTTATCCCTGTCTATAAAAGCCTTATAGCCCTTGATTACGCCGCTGTCCTCCAAAAGTTTGATCTCATCAGAAACTTCTTGTTCGCTTACGCTTAACATAACGGCAATATCCTTGTTTGAAAGCCTTGCGTTTTCCTCTAAAATCTGTAGCAATTTTTCAGTGAAATCAGTCATAATGTTCTCCGTGAATTATTTTATTTCTATAAACTGCGGCTGTCTGTTTTTATAAACGGTTATATGAGTAAATCCGCATTTGAGCGCCGCATCCATTCCCTGCTCGATTCCCATGCCGATTTTATCGCAAAAATGAGAATCAGAGCCGATCGTTATATAGTTTCCGCCCAGTTCCTTATACCGCTTTACGATTTCGGCATTCGGAAGAATATCTTTCAGTTCGTTAAAATACCCGGATGTATTGATCTCAAGCGCTTTTTCGTTTTTGATCAGCAGCGCCAGTATTTCATCAATGATTTCTTTGAATCTTGAAAGATCAACATCAATTTTATATTTCCCGGTTATATATCTGAGCGGATAGGTCAGATGCGCCAAGGAATCAAATTTGTTCCATTCGCACAGCTTATAAATGGTTTCAAAATACTTTTGCAAAAGCTCATATACATCATAATCTTTGTAATCCAGAAAAAAGAAATCCTCCATATTTTCCAGATTATGAATGGAACCGAGCACAAAATCATATTTGTATTTATTTAATATGCTTTCGGCAAGCGGCTTATTATAAATCGCCTGCCCCATTTCGATCCCTCGGAACACCTTTATGGAATTTTCAAAAACGTACGCGCATTTTGATGTGTCAAAAAACTGATTGCCGCATAACTTATCAAAATCGCAATCCTTTGAATCAATTTCACAGTGATCTGTCAGCGCAATGCCTTGCAGCCCTTTTTCAACGGCAGTTTCACACATTAATGAGCAGGAATGATGACCGTCAAAGGAATGTTCGGAATGGGTGTGCAGATCATAAAAATTTTTATACTTCATAGTTTCGTCCTTTCCAAGCCAAACTATTTTAACACATTATGACACAAAATCAAATATTATTATACTTTTTATTGAAAAAAATTTTCCACTTTGTTATAATCTTTTTAATAACTGTAGGAGGTAATGTAAGATGAAAGCGGTAATTACTGTTGTCGGCAAAGATATGGTTGGCATTCTCGCAGGTGTTTCTTCTATATGTGCCGGGCATGGAGTGAATATTACTGAAGTAACGCAGTCGATACTGGACGAAATGTTCTGCATGATTATGATGGCGGATGTAAGCGTTTGCAATATTCCTTTTTCTGATTTTTCCGATGAGCTTTCGGATTACGGTAAAAAGAACGGTCTGTCGATACACGTTATGAACGAAGATATTTTTAATTCCATGCACAGAATATAGGAGCGTGATCCGATATGATCAATACATCTGATATACTTGAAACCATACATATGATCCAAGACGAATGCCTGGATATCCGCACCATTACAATGGGCATCTCACTTCTGGACTGCGCGGATACTGATATAGACAAGGCTTGCGGCAAGATCTATGACAAGATCTGTAAAAAAGCTGAAAAGCTTGTTTCTACCGGTGAGGATATTGAAAAGCATTACGGCATTCCGATCATTCATAAAAGAGTTTCCGTAACCCCGATCGCAATCATGGCAGGTGTCAGCGGCGGCGATCCAATAAAATACGCGCTTGCTCTTGAAAAAGCGGCGCAGTCGATCGGCGTAAACTTTATCGGCGGTTATTCGGCTCTGGTTCAAAAGGGCTTTTCAGCCGGAGATCTTGAACTCATCCATTCTATTCCGCAGGCACTGGCTCAGACGGAACATATCTGCTCATCCGTAAATATCGGCAGCACAAAAGCCGGTATCAACATGGATGCAGTCAGATTAATGGGGCAAAAAGTAAAAGAGGCGGCGGAACTAACGAAAGACCAAAACTGCATAGCGCCCGGCAAACTGGTTGTATTCTGCAACGCACCTGAGGATAATCCATTTATGGCAGGCGCTTTCCACGGTGTTTCTGAGCCGGACTGTGTGATTAATGTTGGCGTATCAGGCCCCGGCGTGGTACGTGCAGCGGTATCCAAGCATCCCGAATACAGTATTAATGAAATCGCCGAACTGATCAAAAAAACAGCGTTTAAAGTAACCAGAATGGGTCAGTTGGTAGGTACAGAAGCATCAAAAAGGCTTGGCGTTCCGTTTGGCATTGTGGATCTTTCCCTTGCGCCAACACCTGCGGTTGGCGATTCCGTTGCTCATATACTTGAGGAAATCGGATTGGAGCAGTGCGGCGCACCGGGCACAACGGCTTGCCTTGCCATGCTCAATGATGCGGTTAAAAAAGGCGGCGTGATGGCTTCATCCAGCGTAGGAGGGCTCTCTGGTGCGTTTATTCCTGTTTCTGAGGACAGAGGCATGATTGATGCTGCAAGATCCGGTGCACTGTCTATCGAGAAATTAGAGGCTATGACGGCTGTATGCTCAGTAGGGCTGGATATGATTGTAATCCCAGGAGATACAACACCGGAGGCAATCAGCGGTATTATTGCAGATGAAGCGGCGATCGGTATGGTAAACGGAAAGACCACTGCTGTCAGGGTCATTCCGGCGATCGGACGCAATATCGGCGATGAACTGGAATTCGGCGGCCTTTTGGGTTCCGGTCCGGTTATGAAAGTCAATACCAAATCCCCTGCTAAATTCATTAACCGCGGCGGAAAGATTCCCGCTCCGCTGCACAGTTTGAAAAATTAAATAAATTTTAGCGCAACAGGCCCGATCATTCGGGCTTGTTTTTTTGCGCAAAAAAAGAGGATAAAGTTCGTTGAACTCTATCCTCTGCTTTTCTTATGAATTACCAAAGATAATCTGTGTTGTTGAAAGTAAGCGGCTGGTACTCACCGTTATTGTAAACATAGCATCCGGAAAGTTTGATCGGCACTGCAAAGGTTTTACCACTGCAGGTAAATATGTAGCAGTTTGCGTTGTTTACAACAGATTTTCTTCCTGTGTAAGAGATTGTTGTATTACTTACATCAGATGAATAACCGATTACTTTGTAGTTATCGTGAATAACCTGCCTTAAGAAATCCGTAGCCTGCGCAACCGTGTAATCCGGTGTAGTAGTGATTTCGTGCGGATTTGAATACGGCTCGTAGTCGTAAACAGCATCGCTGGCAGCAGTGGTTTCGTCATCATTGGTTGGTAATGTAAGCGGGCTGTAAAGGAACCACATAACGATGAAATAGATAACCAGCCAAAGGAGAAGAATCAGTACGATCATTCCAAAGATTTTTCTGGATTTATTTTCCTGAAGTACGAATTCATCCCTGCTCGGAATCGCCATCGGTACGAAAGGCGTGCCTTTCTTTGCACATTTGGCTTCAGCTTTGGCGTTTTTCTTTTCTATCTTTTTAACATATGAAGCATATGCCTTGTCTGTTGCCTTTTCAAGTTTGATTTCGCGCTTAGACTGAAACTCATCAATAGGCGGAATAACAATTGGCACAAAGCCCTCTTTATTTGCACCCTTGCTATTCTTTTTATTTGCATCTTTTACAAATTTATTGTATTCTTTTTCATGCTTTTTATCAGCCTTAACAGCGGCTTTCTGAGCAACTTTTTCAGCTTTGGCAGCCTTTTTTGCTGCCTTTGCCTCTTTCTTTTCAAGCTTTGATTCCTTACTCAAGGCAGTACCCTCCTTACAAAGTCTAAAGGTAGTATAACATTATTAAAATCAAATTTCAACAAAAAAATTAAAATTGGTAATTAAAAATATGAATAAACTGTAAAATATTACGAGTTTTTTAATAAATTACCTATTTTCTTTAAAAAAGGGACTCATTTATATGAGTCCCTTTATGGAGGCACCACCCAGATTTGAACTGGGGCATAAAGCTTTTGCAGAGCTCTGCCTTACCACTTGGCTATGGTGCCTAATATAATGGGCACTAATCGCTTAGTGCCCGATGGAGCGGATTACGAGACTCGAACTCGC
>HF991816.1:110383-120232 GCA_000431535.1 Clostridium sp. CAG:678 | reverse complement strand
AGCAGAAAAAGATCGCGGAGATCAACCCGCTCAGATACCGCGGCTATTACTACGATACGGAAACAGGCTACTATTATCTGCAGAGCCGCTACTACAACCCCGAATGGGGCAGGTTCATTTCTCCCGACAATTTCAGTTACATAGACAATTCTACCCGCCTTGGATTCAATGCCTATATCTATTGCACCAATAATCCTGTAGTGTTTGTGGATCCTACAGGAACGATAAAAAGGTATCCCTGTTTAAGGAATTTAGAGTTATGTATTGCAAATTAATTTATAATAACAAAACCAATAAAATAAAAAATATATTTCGGCTATATCTAATAAATGTCATATTTGATCTTGTGAAATGCACATTGATCAATGTACCCCAATTGATATTGATTACTACTCTTTTTTCCGTTTTGTTTCACGAAATTCCGAATGCTAAAAGAGGCTTGCGTATTCTTATCGTTTCGTTGTTGATTGCACAGCTCGTTTTTATCCTGTTAAACCAATTCCGAAAAAGAGAGCCGTATGTTTTCATTAGTAGTGCTGGTATTCTGCTGCACATACGTAGTTTTGAAAATTACGGCATAGGAATCTTTCCAAAGCAGGACATGCTTATTCCTTATAGTAAAATTAAAGATTGCTATATATCTGTGCCTTACACAATGGAAAGAAATATGGGCATTGCTTATAAGAATATGTGGATGGATACATCAGATTTTTTAAAGGTAAAATTGGTTTTCGGCATAAGACGGAGGTACCATACATTTTTCCGTCTATAGCGGACGGCCGATATGATCAGGAATGTGTACTCGTGCGTCTTTTTAACAACTACACAATCGTTTTGCCGATGGATCATTGTGAACAGTTCTTACAATACTTTAGAAAATACAGTTCGAGTAACAGCGGGGAGTGATCCCTGCTGGATATTTAAGTAAAACAGGCAGGTAACGGTCAAACCCGTTGCCTGCCTGTTAGATTCCCAGTTCGTTTAAAAGTTTTTTGTATTGCTCGGCGTCAGTGCCGGTATGCAAAATGGAGCGTATGGTTGAGGCGGAGTGTGCCGATCTCTTAAAAACAGCGGCGCAAAGCCTTGAAATCCATGCAAGCGGCAGTAAATACGGACGCTTTTTAACGTATCCGTATTTGTCCTCAAGATACTTTTTCGGCGGAAATAGCATCTTGAAAATCGCCCTGATCTTGGCATTTGCCCCGTTTTTGCCGCTCTTTCCGATTGCTTTATTTATGTAGAAATCTCCAAGATCCCGTGCGTTAAAGCCGAAGTTTCCGCTGTTTAAGATCTCGGTTTCAAACAGTTCTTTTAATTGCGGATCTAATTTAACGTCCGTTTCACGCTTTATGGGGGTTTTAAACCAGTAATGGCATAATGCAAAACTTGCCTTTGCAAACGTCTCAATATTCAGTTTCGTGCACAGATTCCGAAATAAAGCAATGTCAAGTTCTTTTTCCCGGCGCAGCAAAACGTCAATATCCATAAACATCTTGATCCCGGCGCCGCAGTTTTTAAAGTGTTTTATGATATGGCATAAAACATAAAGCAAATGATACTCCGCTTTTAACCTGTATTCATTGCCGTTTTTGGTGCACATGTCAAAAATATCAGCAAAAAATGCGTGGTCGAAATCCTGTGTGCCGTGAACTTCAATATGCTGCTTTTTATAAAGAACGGAAAATCCGTTTGTGCTTTCTGTTTTAACAACACAATTTTTTGCGCAGAATACCTGCGCACATTTTTTAATATCCTCGTTTCGGATGATCACATCCGTGTCACTGCCGGTACGGAATTCTGGAATAGGGTAGTATTTTTTCAGAATCGCTCCTTTAACAAATAGAAAATCTATCCCTGCATTGCAGAGCAGGTCCTTTATGAATGCCACGGTTTCTTCTTTTTCGGCCGTGTCTATTACCGTGTATCCGATCTGTTGCCGGAATTTAGACAACAGTTCGTCATTCGGCAGGCTGCCATGCTTAAGCTGCAAGATCTGATTTGCCGTTATGGCGGCAACATTATGAATGGCGCTCAGCCGGTAGATTTCCTCCCAATCGATCTTGTTGCCGGCAGTTGGCGGCTCTTCTTGATTTAAGTAGGAGGCTATTAGTAAAACAAAATACTTCTCGTTTTCGTTCAAATCTTTTCCCTTTCCGCTTACACGTTCTTAGCAAAGTTGTACTACTAACACAATCATAGCAGATTTCAGGCAAAAATACAATGACTGAAGATTTGCTGTTTTCTGCGCCAAAGTCTGAAACGATCGTAAATTTATGATATGTTCACACAAAATATGTTATTTAATGAAAATAATATATACATTTATAAAATTTGATTAAAACGTAAGTATATGGGTTTAATTTATACCACTTACTTTCATTTTAATAAAAAATTTACAAATATTATTGACAAACATTTGGTAAAAGAATATAATTACTTTGTATTTGTAATAGTTTAACTGTTAATATCGCAGGGTCAGATGTGCTTTTCAGTTGGCTAACTTCTTTAACAATACAAAATTGATTATAGAAGGGGAAATTTGTAAAAATTATGAAAAAATTAACAGCAAACTTTAAAACAAAGAAAATGCTTGCGTTCTTTATGGCGCTTGTTATGGCGTTAACGGCGTTTCCGCTGTATGCGTTTGCAACGGTTGAGTCCGGTACCAACGCCGGCGCTTCGGGCACGGTTGAAGGCAACCCGTTCACTCCGGGAGAACCCTCTCAGATGTTTCGTATTCCAAACCTCGTTACCTTGGATGACGGTACTTTGGTTGCCCAGGCAGACGCACGCTGGAACGGCGGTATGGACGGCGGCGGTAACGATAGCATGGTCGCCGTGTCAACAAACAATGGTGCAACTTGGGATTGGCAGATGCTGACCTATTATCCGGATAATGGCGATGTGTTTGATCCGTCCTCAACCAGTATTTGTGACTCTGCCCTTGCAACAGACGGCAAAAATGTTTATTCTCTCTCAACATTTTTCCCGGCAGGCGTTGCGCTTAACAGCTCCAGCGCAAATAACCGCCCTGTAAGTGATAAAGCGTTTGACAGTCAGGGCCGCCTGCTTTTGCAAAGGTCCGGCGAGAGCGGTTATAACTATTATTTGGGTGCGTTTGAATCGGATGATGCGTCTGCCCGTGCGCAGATCTATCAAAGCAACGGCACTCCGGTTTCCGGCTATACGGTAGACCATGATTTTTATCTTTACAATAACGGCAGCAAAACAAATGAAACGCTGTTCTACAGCGATTGCGAGTTCCAGACGGTTAAAACGACGTTTCTGGTGTTCCGCACTTCGGCGGACGGCGGCAGAACCTGGTCTCCGATGAAACTGCTTAACGTTAAAAATTCCGGCGAGCAGTTTTACGGCGTTGGTCCCGGCCGCGGCGCAGCGCTTCCGGACGGCACAATCATTTTCGGTTGTTATTCCTGGAATGGTTCGGAAAGTTCTCAGGCGTCTTCCTTTATTTATTCTAAAGACGGCGGTCAAACCTGGCAGAGAATGGAAAATGTGCCGCAGCTTATGATCTGGCTTCCTTATGGCAGATGGACCAGTGAATGCCAACCGGTTATTTTGGATGACGGCACGGTTCGTCTCTTTATGCGTAATGCAAGGCCTCGTATAAATTACATAGATGCCGTTTGGAACGGTGAACGGTATGTTTGGAACGGTGATCCGGTTTCCCTTGATTTGGATGTGTATGGAAATGATTTCACCATCACGGAAAATAATCAGTATTCCGTAATACCGTATTCCAAGCAGGTTCTGTATAACGGTAACTATTATAAAGTTTTGATCGTTTCCCACGCAAACGGCGGCGGCACCAGCAGATCAAACGGCACGCTGACTTTCCTGCTTATGGATTCCAACAATCAGTTTGTTGCCGCAACGCAGACCCAGATGTGGACGGGCTTTTTCGGCTATTCCTGTTTAACGGAAATGGCCGGCGGGCAGGTTGCGATCCTGTTTGAAAATGTGGAAGATCCTGCTGTGATTACGTTCAGCATTATTGATGATTTGGAAGCAACTTCCGGCTTTACCATCCCGGATCTTGCCCGCACATATAATGTTGCCATGATCAAAAATGATCAGCAGACTTTCTCTGTTTCCACAAATGAGTCCACCAATACAAATCCTGCGGTTGCATCGCCGCAGTTTGAAGTCAACTATAGTTCAACGGCGAATACGGGCACGGATTCTTCTTTCAGCGGCCAGCCCGTTATGCTTACGGATGCGCTGTATACCTTTACGCAGACTTCAAACAATATGTGGTATATTGCTTCTCAGGGCGTGTACCTCACGATCGGGGAAGATAATCAGCCCTCCACGAAGGACAGAGCCCCTGTTAAAGTTCTGAATCCGGAAAACGGTTTCTTCCAGTTTGTGGATGAGTTAAACGAAGCGCTCTATATGTACCGCTCCGGTGGTAATATCGGCATGTTTGACCAAACCACAGCCTATGACGCTGAGCTTGGTGAAAACAGCGGCGGCGCGCCGGATGCAGACCGCGAAGGCACATTGTTCCGCCTGTTCCGCCCAACTAATCCGGGTGAGGAAAGCGGCGATTATGATCCTGTTCCCGGCTATAAGGAAGTGGACCGTGTTGTAGACGGCGGCAAATACCTGATCGGTTGCGATATCGGCGGTTCTTTCTACTTCTTGTATCCTTCCTACCAGCCGGATAACGTTTATACCCACACCGTTAAAGGCAACGCGGATTATGTGGAAGACGGTTTTGATATGATTGTTACTGCGCATCAGGCGGGCACAACCACCATCGCAGTTGGGCTGGATACCTATAATATTGAAGTTTCCGATTTCTCCAGAGAGATCTCCGGCGTTGTTTCCTATGATCCCGTAATTTATACCCACGCCGGTACAGTGGCCAATCAGGAATCGGATATTGTATCGTTTGGCAGCAATATTTCTGATGGATCTTCAGAAGGCGAAAAAATAACCAATTACACAGTGAAAGATGGATTTACCATCATTTCTATAGACGCTGTGGATTCAGCGAATAATCAGCCGCTTGAAAATACGGATATTACGCCGCAGCCAAATGCAGAGGATGCGTCTGCGGGTCACCTTTCCGGTATACTGCCGCTTGCAAATGACGATACTTACAATAGTTTTGAGTCCGGCACCTATGCAACGCTGAAAACAACCGTGCGCGAGGAAAGCACCGGCTTGATCTGGACGCAGACGGATAGATTGTATGTGGCGTCCAACCCGGTTCCTGGCCATGTGATCACCGGCAACAGAACTACAGAAAATGAAGGCTTTTGGGCTTATTATAATCTTCCGCTTGCCACGTATCTTCTGGCGGAAGGCTCCTATGGTAATACCAATCTGAGCTATGATTATTTCGGCGGCAGATATTATGTTGGCAATGCCACCAGCCTGTTCCCGTCAGACCGTATTATGTCGTTCAACGGAAATGAAAGCGGCAACGCCGCCCATGTTTCCGTATTTCACGACCAAGACAATAACAACTTATTTAAAGCGGCGGGCGTTTATTCCCATTATTGGGATAACAATAATAACGGCAGCAAGGAATGGTTCAATTTAGAGGATCAATATATAGATAATACGACGATTGCGTATTACTATTATGATAAGAGTTCGCCGAAAAATGAAGGCGTTACGGCTGATCCGTCTGATCCGAATCAGTTTTCCGTTCAGATTTCCCGTATGCCTGTGGATACGGAATATGAAGCGGATGGCAACTGGGATAGAAGTATTGTGATCGGCGCGCCCTCTGGCAGCGGCGTAAGAAGCCGTATTGAAAAGCTCTCCGGCGAGGGAGAGATTGCGTATCAGGAATACCAGTATGGTCCGCAGGGCAAATATTATCTTCCGAATCCTGGCGATACGGAAGGGCTGCTTGCTCTGAAACGGCCGGCAACGATCCAGTGCACCACCACGGTTCAGCCAAACCAGACCACCAGCATGCGCGGCATCGTGCGCTATCAGGAAGGCGGCGAAGGCAAAGTTAGTGCATGGAACGATATGCGCCTTACGTTTGAGATCAGAATGTGTGATAAAACAAACGAAAGAACGCCATATGATCAATCCGTTGCCAGTGTGGAAAAATCCACATGGTACACCACTTCTTCCTGGAACAACTATATGAACGCGCTCCTGATCCGTCAGGAATATCTGAACAATTATACATTGCTTACCACTTCTGCGGAAAGAGATTATACTGCGCAAGAAGGCGATACCTACGCGGATTACTTTACGCATGAAGGCGAGGATACGATCGATGTTGCTTACCGCTATCTGGAGCCGCGCGCAGATTTTGATCAGCTTCAGCAGGCGATTGAGGACAGCACCCCGGCATATGATAACGGCATCGTGTTGGAAAATGGCAACAATTATACGCCGGATAGTTATGAGGCTTTGATCAATGCGTATGAAAATGCGCAGAAGATCTTCACTGAACCTGATTATGACACGGAAGATGAGCGCAACGATACGCCCGGTTATGTTATGACCCCGGATCTGGGCGATCCGTCCGCTATTATGGGTCCCGGCGTTGTAGATATCATTCAGAGTGCAGACCATACGGATGAAGAAAAAGACGCGTATCGTCTGGATGTTCAGGAAAGAATCGATAATCTTACGGACGCATTGCGCGGCGCGCTCAATGGCTTGGCTCCGGCTGCCGACGATGATGTTTATGTAGCGGCTAAGGATGAGTCTGAAAAGATCGATATGACCGCTTATGAAGATAACGGCGCTGAGATTGGTCATACCATTGATACCGGTGATCAAGCGATTTATAGAGAATATGACGGCGTGAATTATGTAAACCTGCCTTCTACATCAGAAGGTCAGGCTGAACTTGACAGCCACACAACCGCGCTTCTTACCAATATGAATATCGGTTCCGGCGCTTCTTCACCGCAGGTTAAACAGTTCGATGTTACTTATAATTTGGCAGTTGATGGCGTAGAGCAGCCTGTTACTGAACCAGTAGAAGACCCTGAAAGCACACCCAATCAAGGTGTTGGCACGCGCAGGTATCATTATGGCGAGACTGCTCATATTGATCTTACGCAGTATGCTTCCGATCAGTATACCGTTAAGATGACGGTTACCTCGGAAACCGGCGGAAAAGACGCCACAACGTATAACGCGGCTGATTTTGATTATGTGATCCCGATCCTGATTCAGGAAGATACAGAGATCAAGGTTGAGGTCTACACAAATGCAGTTCTGACCGTAAAAGATTATTACGGCACGGTGATCGGCACAGCCTATATTGATCCTGTAGACGGCACCCAGGTGGATGTCTATGGCGATGCGATCCGTATCGGTGATGTAACGGTAGCCACTGTGAAAGAAAACCCGAAATATACGTTCACAGGCTGGTCCGTGGAAGACGGCTCCTATCAGCTTACAGAAGCAACGGAGATCAGCCAGTATGGCAGTCTGAATGCAGGCGAAACCCACACCTTTACGGTTCTGAGTGATGCAGGCACTGTAAATAACAGAAACAGCTTTGCAACGCCGTACTTCAATGAAAAACTGAATTTCGAGGCGCCGGAAGGCAGCGTTTGGACGCGTGTAGTCGGCGGTCAGATCTATCTTGCGTCTTATGATGCAAACTTTGTAAACTTCTCATCCAATGAATCTGTGGATTACCGTGCGTACTCACAAAGTGAACTGAGTTCGCTGCCGGCTGAGATTGCACAGCAGATTTCAGAAGATATTCCTGCTGTTTACGGCACCGGATATTTCATTAAGGACGAATCTGACGTGGAAAATAATGGTAGGTTTACCTTATCCTGCGATTATTCCGCACCGGAGGGTGTAACCGTTCTTGAAGCTGGTATTATTTGTTCCAGAACGGATGATGTTTCAACAGATGAAACGCTCCGCAAGGGGCAGGAAGGCGCATACACCGTTCCTGCAAACAGAATTGCGCATTGGAACAATAACAGCACTTCTTCCGGCACATACACAATGACGCTGAATAACAGCGCAAGCGGCACCTATTATATGCGCGCTTATGTAAGTTACGCGAAAGATTATATTTCTGACGGCGAGCCCGGCAGCATCAGCGTGCCTTACGTAGAGTATTGTGAAAGAATCTTCAAGTGTGAAAACGGCGTTGTTACGGCTGTAAACTAAAAGGAGGATGTGTGTTATGAATAAAAAGTTTTATATGGATCCTTCCTTTGAAATTGAAATGTTTAAAACGCAAAGTGTTTTAACTACAACCAGTGAAAACCCGGATACCGGTGTTGATCCTTGGGATGTGCAAACACTTGATGAACAGGAATTTTAAGTAAAAAGGGCAGCGCCCGAGTGATTATCACTCGGGCGCTGTTTTTTTGTTTGTCTTTTGGCTAATAGCAGTTTTTCTAAATAATTTGATTTTTTTTCTTAAGTTTTCTCGTTTCTTTAATTGTAAAATAAAATTGATTCATTTTGTATGATTTGTGAGGTGCTTGTTATGAGTTCAAAATCAAAGGTAATCAAAGGCATGAAGATCGCCGTTTGCGTATTATTAATCCTAGCGCTTGTGATTGTTGGCGTTTTGTTTTTCCCGCTAACCGGTAAAAAACATGTGCAGGTCTGGAGCGCGGGAGATGCGTTTGATCTTTCCACGGTGCAGACTGTTGAAAAAGACCGAAATGATTTTAAGATTCTGATGTTTACCGATACCCAGCTGTGGGCGGATCTTTCTAAAAACAAAGAATGCTATGATCAGATGGATGCGCTGGTTGCGCAAACGGATCCGGATCTGATCGTTTTGCCAGGTGATAATCTTTCCGCAATGGCAAGCCGCTTTTCCATTAAAAATTTTATCCGTCATATGGATTCCTATCAGATTCCATGGGCGCCCACCTTTGGCAACCATGATAGTGAGATTCCTTCAAACAGCCTGAACTGGCAGGCAGATCAGTATATGGAATCCGAATACTGCTTGCTGCAGAAAGGCCCGTCCAATCTTTACGGCTGTGGAAATTATGTGATCAATATAACGGAAAACGGCGATCCCGTTTATTCCGTATTTATGCTGGATAACGGCAGGTATCTGGAGTATGATGACGGCGCCACAAAAGAGATTTATATGGGCTATGAGCAGATTGCCTGGTATGAGTGGAACGTTAAAGGAATTGCCGAATCCGTAGGCAGAACGGTTCCGTCTATGGTATTCTCTCATTTTGCGCAGCCTGAATTCCGTGAAGCGGTGGAGATGTACGGCGTAAAAGGGGAGGACGGCAGTTATACGATCCCGGAGGAATATGGTTTCGGTTACTGTTCGTATCTGCCCGGCGCTGCGCCTGTGAGATCCGGCTTTTTTGATAAGT
This sequence comes from Clostridium sp. CAG:678, assembly GCA_000431535.1. Taxonomy (GTDB): domain Bacteria; phylum Bacillota; class Clostridia; order Oscillospirales; family Acutalibacteraceae; genus Eubacterium_R; species Eubacterium_R faecale. Next base: position 110,900 of record HF991816.1, on the reverse strand, counting down.
GCAAGGAACTCGGCTCAACAAAGTATCTGTTTTGCGGTCATGATCATGAGAATAACGCAAGCATAACCTATGAAGGCATTACCATGACTTACGGCTTAAAAACAGGTCCGTCGCCCGTTCCGTGGAATTTTGCAAAGGAAACGGGCGGCACGTTGATAACGATCAGCGGCAGCGGCGCAAATCAGGCTGTGGATATTGAACATATTGTTATGAACGGAATCGAATAGGTGCCTATATGAATATTACGATCAAAGCAGAACCCAAACCGGTTAAATCCGGCAATTTTAACTATTCAAATATAAAAAGCAGTTATGGTGTGAATACCCTGTATTTTACCAAAAACGGCAAACCATATACCGTTATTGCCGGTGAAGCGCATTTTTCAAGATTACCGGCGAAACGCTGGCGCGAAACCATACTGAAAATGCGTGCGTGCGGGTTGAATACCATTTCTACATATGTTTTTTGGAATCATCATAATCCTGCAAAAGGCGTTTACGATTTTTCTGGAGACCGG
>HF991816.1:35461-110341 GCA_000431535.1 Clostridium sp. CAG:678 | reverse complement strand
CTTTCCCTATGCAAAGATCTGCATATGCCTGTGATTCTTCGTATCGGCCCTTGGTGCCACGGAGAGGTGGTAAGAGGCGGTTTTCCGCTCTTTGTCGATTTGATGCCGGGCAAGCGGACGGATTCTAAAAAATACCTGGAACAGGTCAGAATTTACTGGAAAAGATTGTTTCAGGAAGTTAAAGATTTTATGGATGGGAAAACGGTGATCGGTATTCAGCTTGAAAATGAATACACAGGCCCCACCAAACATATAAAAACTTTAAGACGAATCGCAGAAGAAATCGGTTTTAAAACGCCGTTTTTTACAATGACGGCATGGCCGTCCGGCAAACCGGATGATGATTTTCTTCCCATGATGGGCGGCTACCCGGACGCACCTTGGGCAAGGGGAAAGCATGCGCTTAAGCCAAACAATCGCTTTGCCATCACTCCCGGCAAAACAGAAGATGAGATCGGCGCTGATCTGCATAAAAACAACGTTGCGGATCAGAGCGTTTATGATTACGTGCCGTATGCCTCTTGCGAAACCGGCCCTGGCGTACAGGCAGATCAGCACAGGCGGCCGTTTATTTCGGAAAAAGACGGATACGGTGTTGGATTCGCTAAATTTGCGTCGGGTGTAAACTGGCTTGGCTACTATATGTTCTGCGGCGGCAGAAATCCGAGTGACCGCTTGCTGCAGGAAAGCAGAATTACCGGTTATCCAAATGATCTGCCCGTTATTGATTATGATTTTCAGGCGCCGTTAAGCCGTTATGGCATTTGCCGTGATCATGGAGACAGACTTAGGCTGATGCATCTTTTCATCACCGATTTTGATCGTGAGATCTGCACCAAACAGGCTTATTTCCCAAAATGGAAAAGTAATGATCCTTGTGATATTTCTTTTCTGAAATGCTCTGTTCGGGCTGATGAGAATGCAAGCGGTTATTTCTTTTCCGGCACATATGAAAAAGGGCTTAGATATAAAGATTTTCACGATGTGCGTGTAACGTTTGAGATCGGCGGAAAGACCGTGCATTTGCCGCCGGTAGATATAAAAGCCGGTTCCATGTTCTTTTATCCCTTTAATATCCGAATAGGGGATGTTGATTTTGATTATATCCTTGCGCAGCCCGTTGTTAAATATGAAGAGAACGGCAAAATTGTTTGCTGGTTTGCGCAGTGCGAGGGATTGGATCCTGTGTTTTCCGTAAACGGAAAAAAGTATCCCCTTGATTTTTCGGAAAACGGCACGGAGTTTGGCAATGTTAAACTGATCGTTCTTTCGTATGAGGACGCAAAAAAGTTTTGGTTTATCCATCATAAGCCCATACTATCAGACGGCACGGTTTATGCAGACGGCGAAACTGTTTTTTGCGAAAAGATTACGGATACGGATCTGAAAAATGAGTTAAGCCTAACCAAGTGCGATAAAGTTTCCCTGCCGCATAATTTTTACCTTTATTCCACCGGCAGGCGCAGTTATTACAGGCTCAAAATACCGAAAGATATTTTAAAAGAGCATTTCGATATTATGCTTGAATTTTATTTTACGGGTCTGAATCTTCAGGTGTTTAGCGGCAAAACGCTCATTAATGATTATTTTAATATAGACCGCAAGCTTGTAATGTGTTTGCGTGATTATCAGCAATATATCGAAAACGGCTCTGATCTGATCATCAGAACGGCTCCGAAAACAAAACACGGCATATCTAATGCTTATAATGAGATCATCATTCCGCTGCATTCAGATAAACTGGAACTGAAAAAGGCTTCCGTAATAAAGAAAGAGCAAGTATTTTAATCGAGCTGTTTTGTTAAAATTTACTTGCAACTCTGATCCATGTGGTGTAGACATTCACATTAAATTGTTAAAGAATTATCAATTATGATAGAATATCTAAATACTATAGCGGGATTTCGAAAGAATAATCTATATGCTTGTGCTATATTTAAATAGAAGTAAAATAAACTTGATGATTATATATTGTTAGGTTTATTTTCAATTCGGAATTTGTTTTTATATTAATATTTTGAAAGGAGCGATAAATAATATGAAAACAAAGAAAAGCAGAAGACTGTTAAGTCTTATCCTTGCAGTTGTTATGGCTTTTTCCGCAATGACTGCAACCATCTCAGCCCAGGCTGCATATCAGCCTGCTTACGGTGAGAAAGCGCCGAAAGAAGATTTTGCTCTTCTGATTGAAGATGCAGATACGCTTTTAAACACGGTTCTTACCGGAGACACAATTGAGATGATCTGGGCGGCAATGCCTGCGCTTAGTTCAATCATTAACACAAGCGGCCAGAACGGCTCAGACACGGCACAGTGCTATGTTGACTACGATGCTGAAATCTTTGCAAATCTTCCGGATTATGCAGAGGAAGACGGAACGGTTACGGCGGATACGCTTAACGCATTCTTTGCCGACAATCCGATCGAGATTTCTTCTCAGTCCGAGTTTGCAGCTGCGCTCAATCACATTGTTGATTTCATCCTGATGCCAAACGTAATGCAAACGCTTATCATGATTCCTTTATTTGGTATGGGCGAACAGGCTAACGAACTTGCTGCCGGTCTTGACAGCGTTTGTGCCGCTCTTGGCATTGAACAGGAGAGAACTGCAGGGGATGTTCTTGGTTTTGCCACCTTCCAGGGCGATGAAGCCGGCGCAGAAACTTATGTTCATAACATCGTAAACGCTGTTTTTGAAGATAATGATGCCGTAAACAATATTCTTGACATGCTGCGCACTGCGCTTGATGGCGAGAATTTTGCAACGCTTTGCACTGGTTTGAACGGTATATTCAGCAATTTGAATGATATTCTTTCCGTTCTTTCCAGCACATTAGGCCTGGATCTTGGCTCAATCAGCGGAACGATTGATACAATCGCTAAGGCTGTTGCCTGCCTTGCACCGGGCGAGGACGGACTTGTTGACCTCAATGCTGCTATTCCCGAAATCTTTAATGCTTTGGGTGCCGGCGCGGTTACAAGCCTAATCACGATTCCTGAAATCGATCTTTCTCATGTTGCTGACACAGAAGATAATGCCGATCTTGTAAAGGCAGTTTATGATTGGCTCTATGAACTGATTTCCAAAAACAAAAACGCACTTACCGTTGCGATCGACGATCCTCAGGGTGACGCAGCGTTTAGTTTGCTTGAGTCCCTTATCAAAACTGAAATTCCGTCAGATGTTGAGGCTACCGTAATTCCGATGCTTAGCATGAGCAACGATGATATGGCTTATGAACTTCTGGATATGGTGCAGACTCTTGCTGGCAGAGAAGATCCTGTTCCTGAAGATCCCACCACGGATCCGACTCCTGAAGAGCCGACCACCGGCAACGAGCCTACAACCGGAAATGAACCCACAACAGGCAGCAAAGAGCCTACAACAACTAACGGCAAATTACCGGCTGTTAACTCCAATAATCCGGATCTTCCGAATACGGGCAGAACCGCTGATTCTATAACGGCGGCAAGCGCTATGGTAGCCGTTATTTCGGCGGCAAGCGCTATGTTAGCCGTTATTTCCGGTCTGGCACTTGTATATATCGTTCTGTTTTCAAAGAAAAAAATTACTGAGTAATCGGTAATTCGTCAAAATTACTCCATTTGGGAAGCGCTGCTGAGAAATCGGCAGTGCTTTTCCCTTCCTTTGAAATTTGTATAGAAAAAAAGACCCTCATATGATAAAATGAAATCATATGAGGGTCTTAACTGTTGTGAAGTGATCGTTTTAACGGATTGGTAATCAGAATCAGAATTTGAGTTTTCTGAATTTTCCGGGCGAAATGCCAACATTTTCCGTAAAAAAGTATATAAAATTCGATTCGCTGTTAAAACCTGTTTTATATGCTACGGTTGAAACAGATAGATCCGTATTTTTAAGTAAAAATTTTGCCCTGTTCAGCCGGAAGATTAATACGTAATCATAGGGGGAGAATCCTGTTTGCTGTTTGAAGATTCTGGAAAAGTGAGATGCGCTCATATGCGCTGCCATGGCAAGTTCATTAACGGTCAGATTTTCACTTAAATGGTCTGAAATATATTCTTTTATCTGCTGCACAGTATCTTCATAATTGTTTTCACCAAGACTTTTTGTGGTCTGAAAATTAAGCAGTTCGGCAAATAACTTGTAAATATCTACAGATAGTCTCAGCTCACTCGGCGGGGTATCGCCTTTAATACTGTCATAGATTCTGAAAAGCAGTTTCTCAACATAATGAATATCTTTGCACTTGATCAAAGTGCCGTTGCTTTTTTCAATTTCTTCAAATAATTCATAAGAGTTGCTGCCGCTTACATGGATCCATATGGTTTCAAACCCGTTTTCTGTGTAATATTCATGCGGATTATAGCAGTCCAGAATAACGGTATCGCCTTTATGCGCCGTTGTATGTTTGCCGTTTTTAACATATGTAAAATTACCATCCAAAATATGGGTGATTAAAAGACTGTTATAGTTTTTTCGTATCAAATGATACCCGTTTACACAAAAAAATGCCCTGCGCTGATCGGATAGTAATAAAGTTTTTTTGCCGTTTGCGACGGTGAGGAAAAATAGACCTCCGACTTTCTTAAAACGCCTTGTTCGTTTGATTTCAAAATCACCGCTCCCTCTGATAGGATTTCTAAAAAGCAAGATGCGTTTTCTAATGTTTTCAACTGGTATTCATTATATAATCAAATTCAGGCAATGTCAAATTTTCGAAAAAAATAATTCAAGATTCTTTATGTAGCGGGAGGTAATTATGCAAAAAATATTTGCTGCGGATTTTGATATTAAACCGGGTTTTGATGTTTCAGAAAAATTAATTGACCTTTTTGATCATATAAAAAATATTGAAGGGGAAAAGACTGTTATTTTTGAAAAAGGGGAGTATTACATAACAGCGGATAGATGCCAAAAGCATAAACTTTTTATTACGAATACTGTTTCAGAGTCCGAATATAAAGAGCATGAATTGCCCCACATGCAATCCGTTGCGTTTTACTTATCTGATATCCGCGATCTTGTTGTGGACGGCGCCGGCTCAACATGGATTATAGACGGTAAAATTACCAATATAGCGGCAGAACGCTGTGATAATTTAACAATTAAAAATATAGAGATCCGTCACAAGTCTCCCGATATGCATGAGCTTAAAGTATTAAAAAAAGATATGTTTCGTGTTGACTTTCAGGCGGATACGGATTCAAGCATTCAATTTGCCGGTGGAAAGCCTTATTTTTGCGGAACAGATTATCGTCTGCGCGCGGATGAAAATGCCGCAAAAGCGTTTTGGACGGGCTTAGTAAGGCAGAATACTCCCAATCAAATAAAGCGAACGCAGCACCCGTTGTTTACCGCTGTCCGCTACAAAGATCTGGGCAATAACAGAATCCGGGCGTATTTCCCCTGCACGGCAAGGTTTAAAGCGGGGGACAGATTCTATATTTATGATGCACGCCGTTTGCATGCAGGAATATTTATAAACACATGTTCCTCCGTAATACTGGATCATATTAAGCAAAGGTTTAATTACTCGCTTGCTTTTGTTGCACAGAGCAGCAGTAATCTAACCGTGAAAAATTGTGAATTTTCTCCGGGCAGCGGGCCGCTTAAAATTGCCTCTATGGCAGATTTTATGCAGATTTGCATGTGCCGCGGAAAAGTTCGTGTAGAAAATAACTTGTTTGAGGGCGCCGGCGATGATTGTGTAAATGTGCACGGTATACATTTCAAGATCGTTAAAACAAACAACAATCAGGTAACGGTTCGTTTTATGCACCCGCAGTCTTACGGATTTAATCCTCTAAAAACCGGGGACAGAATTGTTTTTGTTGATCCGCAAACCCTGCTTAGCAGCGGTTCTGCAGTGATCCAAAGTTCTGATTTGCTCAATCCTTATGAAATCCGTTTAACGCTGGATACCTGTGTTCATGCAAAAACGGATATGGTGATTGAGGATACGGATGCCTGTCCGGATTTTGATTTTGTCAATAACACGGTAAACCGGATCATTACCAGGGGAATATTGATCACAACAAGAGGCAAAGTCAACATCAAAAATAATCATTTTATCAGCACAACCATGAGCGGCGTGCTTTTATCTGATGACGCAAAAAGCTGGTATGAAAGCGGGCCGTGCCGCGACGTTACGATTGAAAACAATAATTTTGATTATTGCGGAGCAGATGTTATTCTGATAAAACCGGAAAACGCAAAATATAAAGGCGCTGTCCACAAAAATATCCGTATTAAAAGCAACTGCTTTAAAAAATATAACGGGCATGCTGTCAGCGCAAAGAATGCGGATTCTATTTTTCTCGAAGAGAATCAGTATGCAAACGGGTTTATGAAAATGAAAAACTGTAATCATGTAACCGCCGATCATAATGTTAAGCGGAATTTTTAAAGACATATCCTTTGTTGAACGGAGAATAGTATGTATACGATTTATTATGATGTTCCGGCAAAACGCTGGAATGAAGCGCTGCCAATCGGAAACGGATTTACCGGCACTATGATTTACGGCTCGCTTCAAAAGGAAAAACTTTGTTTTAATGACGGAACTTTGTGGTCAGGTTACCCCAAAAATTACGATTCTGCTGAAAGTCTAAAATATCTGAACGAGGTTAGAAAACTGATTTTCGAGGGCAGAAACAGTGAGGCGGATTTGCTGTGTGAGAAAAAACTGACGGGTTTTTACAGCGAGGCATTTATGCCGCTCGGAGAGATTGATCTGAAATTTAAAAATATAAATCAAAATCATTATGCAAGAAGTCTGGATATGAAAAACGCTATTCATACTGTTTCGTCAGACGGCTGTTTAGCAGAGGCGTTTTCTTCCAATCCGGATCGTGTCTCTGTTTACAGAATAAAGGCAAAGGAACCGTTTTCCGTTAAGATCACTGCAAAAAGCAAACTTAAAAGCAGCGTTTTTGTTGACGGCGATTCTCTCTTTTTATCAGGCAATGCGCCGGATTATGCTGCCCCGAATTATCTTTTCAGGGAGCTCTACCCGATTCGATATAACGAAAAGAAAGGCATGGCTTTCTGCCTTCAGACCTGCATTAAAACAGACGGCGTTGTAAAACACAATAGAAAAAGTGTTACTGTAAATGGCGCAAGAGATCTCACCTTGTATTTTGTTACCGAAACGGGGTTTAACGGATTTGATCAAATGCCGTGTGCAGACAGGGCAAAAGTTATGCAAAAGTGTATCACGGCTATGCAAAAGGTCCATAAAGATTTTGAGGTTCTGAAAGAACGTCATACCGCTGATTTCAACGCACTGTTTAACGCGCAAAGCGTTTCGTTCGGCAATACGTATACAGGCACAGCAACAGAACTGATAAAAAAAGTTAGATCAGGTGAAAACATAAAAGATCTGGCTGAACTGTTATATAATTACGCAAAATATATGATGATCTCCGGCAGCCGGAAAGGCGGTCAGCCTCTGAATCTTCAGGGAATATGGAATGATTCCCTCCGCCCACCTTGGAGCAGTAATTACACAGTCAATATCAATACGCAGATGAATTATTGGTTTGCTTCAAGATCGGGGCTTTCCGGCTGTATTGAGCCGCTGATAGAAATGGTATATGAAACAGTCCAAAACGGCAAAAAAACAGCAAAGGTCAATTATGGCTGCCGCGGATTTGCATGCAACCATAATGTGGATCTTTGGCGCAAAACTTCGCCTGTAAAAGGCAGTGCCAGTTATATGTTTGCGCCGCTTTGCGGTGTGTGGCTTGCCAATGAGATCTATACGCACTTTAAAAACGGCGGTCTTGAAGAATATAAAGATAAGATTCGCGTAATTGTTACAGAGGCGGCGAAATTTGCCTGTGATTTCCTTGTTATGCATGAAGGTGCATATGTGATTTGTCCGTCTGTCTCGCCGGAAAACAGTTTTTATCATGATTCTAAAAAGTGCAAACTGGATTTTGGTTCCGCCTTTGATATGGGCCTTGTGAAACAGGTGTTTAAAAACGCTTTGGAGATCACGGAGGACGATCAGCTTGTTTCCGATATTAAACAAAAAGCGCCGCTGTTGTATGCGTTTCAAACCGGTCAAAACGGTATTTGTGAATGGCATAAAGAGTTTGAGTACCCAGAAAAAGGGCATCGCCATTTTTCACCGCTGTATTCGTTTTACCCGGGAAATTTGATCGGATTTTACGAAGATAAGAAAAATACTGCTGCGGTTCAAAAACGATTTGAACACCGTCTGCGTTTTACGCAGCAGCATATCGGCTGGTCAGCGGCATGGGCAATGTGTCTTGCTGCCCGTCTGCGGGACAGCAAAACCTTTTTGGCAGTAATGACCAATATGTTTGCCCACTGCGTATTTGAAAATTTGTTTTGCGTTCATCCGCCGAATTATTTTCAGATTGACGGCAATCTTGGTTTTGCCGCGGGAATCAATGAAATGCTCCTTACAGAGGAAAACGGCGTGATTGATCTGCTGCCTGCACTGCCTGCTCTTTTTGCGCAAAAAGGCGAAGTGAAAAATATGCTGGTTGGCGGCGCGAAGATCAGTTTTAAGTGGCAAAACGGAAAGGTTTATGAGGTTATCAGTGATCAGGATATAAAAATGCATCGTTTGCATCTAAGTGATGATGTCTTTTTAGGCGAACATGTAAAACTGACAGATCTGTCAGAATAATTTTTTCCTGCTCTTGCAATATTGTAATAGCGGCAATCTTATGCATAAATGGCCGGATTTCTAAAAAACATCGTCATTTTTCGTAATTTTTGCTTATTTGATCATAGTACAATGAAAGCATAAAAGAGCAGGGGGTATTTATGTGAAACTTTCAAAATGGTTTGTATCTGCGTCAGCAATACTGATTTCGGCTGCTGTTGCGGCGGTGTCGCTAACGGCTTGTAAAAAGGATGATCAGCCGGTAAGTGATCCGCAGTATCTGCAAAAGGTATCTGAGTATACATATTTTAAAAATACAACGGATTCAGCAATTCCCGAATACAACACCTATCATCATGTTCATGATTTTTTGGATGCCTGCCAAGTTGAAAACGGCAATGCGGTATCTCCCGAGGGGAAGATCAGAAAAGTCTTGTTTGTTGGTTTCGACGGTATGCGCATAGATGCTTTGCCTTATGTGCTTGATGGTTCCGGAAATGCAAAAACGGGCGTCAGCGGAATCGGTGAACTCATGAAAACCGGCGGGCTGTATGTTGCGTATTGCGGCGGAGAGACGGGTACGGATACGGAGCAGACCACTTCTACTTCCGCCAGCTGGACTTCTCATTTTACCGGCGTTTGGGGCAGCAAACACGGCATCAAAACGAATGATGATGCGAAAAATCTGGAGTATAAATCGTATATGCTTGAATTTGCGGAAAAAGGGCTGGATACGTCACTTGCGTTTGATTGGGATCAGCTCTTTGATGTAAATTTTGCAGAAGAAGTCAAATATGTTATGCAGAATGATCTGCCAATGCATTTTTGTGATATAGACCGCACGAAAGCAGATAAGTTAAAGAAAACAAACGCGCAAACACTGGAACTTTATAATTATGTTGCGCCTGAAACGCCGTCCTCTTCTTCGCCTTATGATACCGGAATGCGGGACTATATCCTGCAAAGAATGGAGGCAGGAGACGATATTATCTGCGGCATATTCCACAATATCGATTCAGCCGGCCACAGTTACGGATTCGGTGAAAGCACGGAGTATACCGGCGCTGTTATCAACTGCGATATGTATGCGTATTCTATCCTTCAGGCTGTCAGCGAAAGGGAACAGAATTATAATGAGGAATGGCTTGTGGTGTTTGCCAATGATCACGGCGGACTCGGCACGGGTCATGGTGAGCAAACGTTGGAAGAAAGAACAACTTGGATCGCCACCAATATTCCTTTTGATGAAAAGTATTATTCTCAGGGTTATGACGGTTTCAATCCAAATAAACAGTAAAAAAAGATCCACGGCCTGCCTACCGTGGATTTTTTTTATGCCGCTTTGGGATTTGATTCGTAACATGTTTGTAAAATCAGATGTGCGCTATAAGCGTTTTTCCTTTTCGCAGTGTGATTTTCTTGTCAGTTATAACCGTATCGGATTTTAGGCAAGTCAGATCATTTTCCAGAATAAACTCTGTATCCTCCGTTGCTTTTGCCTTAAAATAAGTTATTTTTCCGTTTTGCATTTTTGCGCTTATCAAAAGTCCGCCGTAGGCTCTGAAATTTGCAAATTCGGCGTCTTTCCATTCTTTCGGAACGGCAGGGAATAACCGGATCTTACCCCATTCGCTATATAGGAGCATTTCCTGAATGGCGTCGCACGCTAAGAAATTTCCCTCAAGCGTAAACAGCCTGTATTTCAATTTGTATTCGGTTTTTCGCTTGTAGTCTCCGTTAACGTGAAATCCGTTTTTTGTGCATGTATAATGAAAGAAATCATGAAGAAGATTGCAGGCGTCTTCTCCTCTGTGCTGAATAATGTAAAACTGTGCCATCCAAGCGGCGGAATATCCAACCCACTCACTTTTGCCGTGCTTTTCAATATCTTTTATTGTATTGTCAATTGTTCTGCGGTTTTTCCCGGTTGTATATTCCAAGGTCCTAAGCGGATAGATTGCCATACAGTGCGAATGGTGTCTGTGCGATGCATATGGGCTTTCGTCCGGACTAAGCATTAACACGCCGTTTTCGTTTACTGCAAGTTCGTCAAATTTTGAAAGATGATTCTTCCATTCTTCTGCGGCGTGCGCAGCATTCGCCTGCGTGCAGATGTTGATCATGTTTTTTGCAAAACAGCGCATTAAAGCCAAATCATAATTGGAGTTCGGCGTCAGCCACGCCTGTTTGGAGTTGTCATGAATCTCCGGGGAGGTAGAAAGCGGCAGTTTATATTTTCCGTCTTTTTCTGTAAGAATACTCCGCAGAAATTTACCTGTTTCCGTTAGGTACGGATATATTTTTGCAAGATAATTTTGGTTTTTTGTATAAAAATAGTGGCGCGCCATGATGTTGCACAGCCATAGTTGATTGATAGGGGATAATGAATACTGGCACCAGCCGCCTAAGGCGTGGCCTTCTATGTCCATTACGGACGGCAGGCACAGGCCGTCTGCGTTATAAAATTTCTCTGCAAAGTTTTTAGCTGCGTCAGTCAGGCTCAAAAGATAGTCTATAAAGCACTCGCCCTGTTCCAGATGGTTTGCCTTTAAGTAACTCGTATAACACATTTCTGTGTTCAGATCATGATGATAATCACCTTTCCACGGCGGCAAGGAGCCGTTATCCGCTGTCCAAACCCCTTGCAATGGCATTGGAAAATGCCCTTTTCTGCTGCATGATGCAAGCAGATAATTATTTAGATACCACTGCTTTTCTAAATGTTTATCAGGAAGTGTTACAGAACTTTTTTCCCAGTACGTTTTCCACCAGGCGCAGTGCGTTTTGAATCGTTCGTCATATCCTGCCTCTATTGCGCCGGTAACTGTTTTTAAACATTCTTTAATAAACGCTTTGCTCTTGCCGGATCCAACAGTGAACGCAATCAGTGTTTTTCCGTTAATCTCCGTTTTTGCCGTTATGATTCCGTAAAAGATGTCTTTGGTTTGCTGAATGAAATATTTGTATACGATTCCGCCTGCGGCTGCAATGTGATGTTCCGGCTTCGGGTAATGCAGATTTTTCAGGGATTGAACCGTTCCGCGTGAAATAAAACTGAAAATTGGTTTGCGTTCACTGCCGTATGCAGGATTCTCAGCGGTAAGATCAATCCCTGTTTTGTTTATCTCTATCATGCCGCAGCAAAATTCTGCGTGAATAAAAGTTCTCAGCAAAACAGTGCCTGCGCTTATGCGTGCTTCTGCCGTGTTGAAATCCAGATCGGAAATAACCGAATCTGTAACCCCTAAATTCAAAATCATTTTGCCTGCGGGCAGTTTGGTGGGGGTCGGTTTATTATAACATTTGTCATATTTTTTATTCAGATATTTTTGCTTTCCTTTTCTTACTGCATTTTGAATATCTGCATATGTAAAATTCTCCTGATTCTCGGGCGGATTAGAGCAGTCCCATATTCCGCCCTTGTCAAGGCTGAATCTGAGTTTGTCGGCGCTGTTCCATACAAGGCAGCCCATATCGCCGTTCCCCAAAGGGAGCGCTTCATCCCAGTTTTTTATTGTGTTGCTAAAATGTATTGATTTTGTTTTCATGATGTTCCCCATGGCTTTGATTGAAAAAAATAGATCTTATATATTTGGATTTTGTCTGTTAGATATTAGCGCGTTTTTTTGCAGAGCATACATGCCTGTCAAACGCAAAACAAGACAACTGTTTATATTTATTCTAACATACTTTTTATTTTTGCATTTATTAAAATCTATTTTTTTCTTTAGAAATCCAACTATATAATCATGCAGCGATTTTGTTTTTCTTGTGATAGAATTTCTAAATTATTCGGTTCTTTTTCGCAATAAATTTATGCTTGTTTATTATATAATTAAACCATAAATAACTGTGACCAGAGGTGCTTTATGCAGAAATATTCAGATGTTAAAGTTTGGGAAGAAAAAGTTAAGATCCCAACATATGGCGTGGGAAAACCGGATAAGAATCCCATGTTCCTTGAAAAAAGAGTGTATCAGGGCTCTTCCGGTAAAGTATATCCCCATCCTGTTATAGATAAAATTTATGATACAAAAAGCGATAAGGAGTATACCTGCGTTTTTCTTGAAAATGATTTTATTAAGGTGATGATGATGCCGGAGATCGGCGGCAGAATCCAGCGCGCAACGGATAAAACGAACGGCTATGATTTTGTTTATTATAATCACGTTATAAAACCGGCGCTTGTTGGCCTTGCCGGTCCTTGGATATCCGGAGGAATTGAATTTAACTGGCCGCAGCATCACCGGCCAAGCACTTTTGATCCTGTTGATTTTACATACTTTAAAAATGTTGACGGTTCGGCAACCGTTGTTATGAGCGAGATCGAAACTATGTTTCGCACGAAAGGCACCGTGCGTTTCACTCTGTATCCGAACAGTGCGTATATAGAGATCAAAGCGCAGGTCTATAACCGTACTTTTGTGCCGCAGACCTTTTTGTGGTGGGCAAATCCGGCGGTTGCGGTAAATGATCATACCCGCACGATCTTTCCGCCGGATGTAACAACCGTTATGGATCACGGCAAGCGGGCGTCGTCCACATTCCCGATAGCAACCGGCACCTATTATAAAGTGGATTACAGCAAAGGCGTGGATATTTCGCGTTATAAGAATATTCCCATTCCCACTTCGTACATGGCGGCAAAATCCGATTATGATTTTGTGGGCGGTTATGATGACGGCATTGGAGCCGGCATACTTCACGTTGCCGATCATCATATTGCACCGGGTAAAAAGCAATGGACCTGGGGCTGCGGTGATTTCGGCAAAGCGTGGGACAGAAATCTTACCGATTCAGACGGCCCTTATGTGGAACTGATGACTGGCTGCTATACGGATAATCAGCCTGATTTTACGTTTTTAAGCCCTATGGAAGAAAAAACGTTTACGCAGTATTTCATGCCGTACAGATCTATCGGAACGGTTCATAATGCAAATAAAGATATTGCAATGAATTATGAAAACGGAGCCGTTCATCTTTGCGCTGCGAGTGACATCGGCGATATTACGGTAGAGATCGTGCACGATCAGGGCAGTGTGCAGCGTGAAGTCCTTTGTATGCACCCTTGCGCTGCTGCCGAGATCAAAGCCGAGAACGCGGATCACGTAAATGAGATCAGAATACTGAAAAATAATAGACTTATCATGAATTATGTTATAAACGGCAAAAAGCAGGAGCCCACCGCTCCGGCTGTGTGCCCTCCGCTGCCAAAAGACTGCAAGAGCTGCGAAGATCTTTATCTTTACGGATTGCATATTGAGCAGTACCGCCATGCAACCTATAATGCAGAAGATTATTATCTGGAAGGCTTAAGGCGGGATGATACAGATATACGGCTCAATAACGCTTACGGAAAACTTTTGCTCAAAAGAGGCTTGTTTGTCGAAAGTGAAACGTATTTCAGAAAGGCGGTCGAAAAGTCCGTCCGCTCTAATCCAAACCCGTATGACAGCGAACCGTATCTGAACCTCGGCGTGTCTCTGCTTTATCAGGGCAGACTCAGCGAAAGCTATGACGCTCTGTATAAAGCAACGTGGAGCAGTGCCTGCGCCGAATCTGCATTTTATCACCTTGCATGCATTTGCGCCCAAAAAGGGGAGTACGGCAAAGCGCTTGAACATATAGAAAATTCACTGATTAAAAATGCAAGAAATTACCGTTCTATGGATCTCAAAGCGCTGATTCTTCAAAAACTCGGCAAGCAAGAAGAGGCCGTAAAACGCTGCGAAGAAACGCTATCCCTTGATCCTATGGATATGATCAGTTTGCGTATCTGCGGAAAAATGCCGCAAATCAGAACAGATACAGCAATCGAGATCGCGCTTGAATATAAGGCAGGCGGGTTTTATGAAGATGCAATACGCATTCTTGAGGAAGATGATACAGAACATCCGATGGTTCATTATCATCTTGCGGATCTTTACAGATTGCTTGGTGATCAGGAAAAGGCTGAACTTCATACGGAAAAGGCAGAATCGGCAAGCAGTTATCTTTGTTTTCCGCACAGATTGCCGGATATGACCGTCCTTGAAAAAGCGGCAGAATATAAAGAAAGCGCCATGGCAAATTACTATCTTGGCTGCCTGTATTATGATAAAAAGAGATATGAAGATGCCGTTGCCTGCTGGGAAAAGACTGTAAAGTTAAAGCCGGAATTTCCCTCCGCGCACCGCAATCTGGGTTTGGCTTACTTCAATAAGCATCATAACGCGCAAAAAGCGCTGAATGAACTGGAAACTGCCTTTGCGCTGGATAAAACAGACGGCAGAGTACTTATGGAACTGGATCAACTGCATAAAAAAATGCAGATGCCGCCGCAGCAAAGGCTCTCCTTTCTTGGGAAATATATGGATCTTGTTTGTGCACGCGATGATCTTTATATTGAGTATATCACGCTGCTCAACCTGACGGGCAGATATGCAGAGGCACTCAGTGCGCTTGCGGATCATAAGTTTCACCCTTGGGAAGGCGGAGAAGGAAAAGCGCCGCGGCAGTATGTGTTTGCGCTCTGCGCTATGGCTAAAGCAAAGATCGATTCCAAAGAGTATGCCGATGCCATCGCCCTTTTGGAAAGAACTTTTACTTATCCCGAAAATCTCGGGGAAGGAAAATTATTCGGTGCGCAGGAAAATCTTCAAAATCTTTTGCTTGGTATAGCGTACGAAAGATCCGGAGAGCCGGCTAAGGCAAACGAATATTTTGTAAAAGCCTCTACAGGCCTTTCTCAGCCGCAAAGCGCCGTCTATTACAACGATCAGCCGCCGGAGACCATTTTCTGCCAAGGTCTTGCCTTGCTGAAACTCGGTAAAGCAAAAGAGGCGGATCTGCGTTTTGACCGGCTTATAGAATACGCGGATCAGCATATGGAAGATGAGATCAAAATTGACTATTTTGCTGTTTCGCTTCCTGATTTTCTTGTGTTTGATGAAGATCTTAACAAGCAAAATAAAGTGCACTGCCTGTTTATGAAAGCGCTGGGTCTTTTTGGCAAAAAAGATCATGAAAGTGCGTCTCAAACTTTAGGCAGGGCTTATGCGCTGGATACATACCATTTCGGATTGAACAGTTATAAAACTTTATTTATGAATAAAGGAGAATCGATATGAATGCGGTTAAAAAATTTTTCGGGTTTAAAGCTGTCAAGATCATTCTTGCTGTCATTGCGGCAATTCTTGTAATTGCCGCGGTTTGCAATGCTGTTTTTGCCTCTGTTGCGCTTAAGGAGCAAAAAGGTATTGCTGTATGCGACCCTTGGTCTCCCAACGATGTATACACACCGGATTATGCCCAGGAGATCGATGCCGGTTCCGATGATTTTAAAATTCTTTGCCTGACGGATGTGCATATCCGCAATCACGCCACATTTGCCGCAGAGTTCGGAATGAATTTTATTTTGGACGGCATGAGCAGGATTCAGCTTAAGCAATTGATCAAAGAGGTCAATCCCGGTCTGATCATTGTCGGCGGAGATACTGTCTTAACAGCTTGGAACGATATATGCACCCAGCAGTTTTGTGATTTTATGGATCAGTTTGAAATACCCTGGGCGCCCGTTTTCGGAAATCATGATTATGAGGGCAGGGCAGATAAAGCCAAACTTGCCGAAATCTATGAAGCAAGTGAACACTGCCTGTTTAAAAGCGGCCCTGAGGGTATGAACGGAATGGGCAACTATATCTTAAACTTAACAAGAAACGGTGAAGTGGTTTATTCTCTGTTCCTGTTTGATGACGGGCAGTTCCGTGTTGTGGATGGTCAGATCACGGACGGCGGTATTGGTGAAAACCAGATCGAATGGTATAAATGGGCTGTAAACGGAATCAATCAAACCAGCGGCAGGGAGGTTCCGAATATGGCGTTTATGCATGTTCCGGTTCCGGAATACAAGGAACTTACGGATAATTTTGAAATGGGGCTTCGCCTGGAAGACTCTTGCACAGCCGCTGTGAACGACGGTTTTTTTGAAGCGTTCAAAAACAACGGCGGAACACACATGTTTGCCGGCCATGATCATTTAAATAACTTTATTACCGAGTATGACGGCGTAAAAATGTGCTATTACACTAAAAGTTCGTATAACTGTAATTTTACTTTTAAAGAACTCGGCGGTCTTTTGATTACACTGGATCAAAAAAATAATGTTAATCTTGAAATAAAAGAGTTTTAAAGGGCGGAAATAATTTGAATACTTATGGCACTTATTTTGTAAATGATGAAAAATTTCCTTTAAGATACGGCAAAACAGAACTGATCAATCCTGCAAGACAGCGTCTTCGGGGCGAGCCTGCCAAAGAGGGGGTACTGGCTTATCCTGTTTTTTGCGGATTTTGCGGCACAGATCATGAACTGATGAATATGGGCAGAAAACATTTGCTGTCAAAAAAATTTCCATCCGGGCAGAACCGTTTGATCAACGGCCACGAAGGGGTCGTTTGGGTGCCTTCTGAAAACAGGTTTGCTATCGTGCTGATCCGCGGGGGAGATAGTTTTGATCCCACACGGTTTACGGAGGATGAAACCTATTTTGAATATGGGTGCGACGGTGCAGACGGCATATTCTGCGATCAGGGATACTTTAATCCGGATATGCTTTTGCATCTGCCGGATGAATATGAATACATACAAAAACTTCCGTTGACTCTTGCAAAAAAACTTGTGTTTTCTGACCCATATGCCTGTGCCATATTCCAGCATGAAAGAATGTGCGATATCGGCGCAGCGCAGAATTTCAGAATTGTTATGGCACACAGAAAATGCAGTGCGCAGCAGGCAATAGAGATTGCAAAAGAGGCAACGTTTAACCGCACAGTGATCTACGGCCTCGGCACAACAGGCCTTTTTATAGGCGATCAGATACGAAGAAACCATAAAAATGCAAAGATCCTTTTTGTTGCGCGGAGTGCGGCGGATTCGCCCAAGGCAGCGTTTGCGGTTCAAACCGTGGATGCTGAATATCTTTGCGCCGACAATCTGCGTGAAGACGAGATCGCCGAAAATATTGTCAGCAGGCTCGGCGGCACTGCTTCCGTATTTGTAGGAACAAGCGGAAACGACGCCGAACATCGCGTTGCGTTTCAATATGGTGCGCTCGGCTGTAACGGTATCTATAACAGTTTTTCACTCGGACCTACAGTAGAATTCGATACTATGCCTTTCGGTTTTAAGAATCAGGTGATCCTGTCTTCCATTAATTTCACTGAAAAGCATATGAAAGAAGCGATTCAAATCCTTGCAAAAAGCCGATTTGATGAACTGGTTGACCTTATAGATAAAGAAACGTTCCTATCAGATCCGATCAGCGCCTATGAAACCAGGATCTTTTGCAAAGGCGCGCCGCTTAAAACAGCGGTGATTTGGAATAAAAAGTATTTGGATGAGGGGAAATAAATGAAAGCAGTAATCATAGCAGAACCGGGTACAGTTGAAATCATTGAAAAAGAGAGACCGGTGCCAAAAGACGGAGAAGCGCTTTTAAAGGTGCTGTATTGCGGAATCTGCGGTGCAGATGTTGCGTCTTTTACGGGAAATCAACCGTTTACAACCTATCCCAGAATACCCGGGCATGAATTTTCAGCAAAAATTGAGCAGATACCGCAAAATGACAGAGGCCTTAAAGCGGGAGATGTGGTTACCTGCAATCCGTATTTCAATTGCGGAGAATGCTATGCATGTAAAAAAGGCCTTGTAAATGCATGCATGGATAATCAGACGATGGGCGTTCAGCGTGACGGCAGTTTTCAGGAATACATAACCATGCCTGTGGAAAGGATCATAAACGGCAGGGGACTTAGCGCGAAAGAACTTGCGCTTATAGAACCGTTTTCCATTAGCTGCCACGCGCTTTCAAGAGCAACGGTCAATCCCGGAGACAATCTTTTAATCGTCGGTGCCGGCCCGATCGGCCTTTTTGCTTTACTGAAAGCAAAATCCATGGGTGCCCGTGTTATGGTTGCGGATAAACTCAAAAGCCGTCTTACTGCCGTTGCGCAATACGGAGCGGACTGTGTTGTGAATGTGGATGAAACAGATCTTCATAAAACTGCTTTGGATTATACAGCAGGAAACGGCTTTGATGTTTGTGTGGAGGCTTGCGGCGCCCCGGAAACATTTCTGTCTTGCATCAACGAGGCTGCGCAGGGTGCAAATGTTATTCTGATCGGTAATGGTAAACGGGAAACCACGTTCGTTCACTCCGTTATCCTGAAAAAAGAACTCAATCTTTTCGGCAGCAGAAACGCATATACCAAGGATTTTGAGGAACTGATTGAACTTGCGCTGAGCCGAAAAGTTGATATAATGAAAATGGTAAGCGGAATTTATGACGCTGTAAACGCTGCGGACGCGTTTCAGGCGCTTGCGCATAATGACGGCTCGCTTACAAAACTTCTTATAAAATTCGGTGATTGATATGAAAGAAAAAATCATCCAATTCGGAACAGGCAATTTTTTGCGCGGCTTTGCAGATCAGTTTATCGATGTTCTTAATGAGAAAGACCTTTTTGACGGAAGTATCGTAATTGTTTCTCCCACGGATTCCAAAAATACGGATAAGATCAATGCCCAGCATGGCAAATATCATCTTATTCTGCGGGGCATAGACGGCGGCAAAGAGGTGTATGAAACAAAACGGATCGACTCGGTTTCCAGAGCTGTAAATCCCTACCGCGATTTCAGCGGATTTCTTGCGCTTGCCAAAGATCCGGATCTTCGTTACATCATCTCAAATACAACGGAGTCCGGCATTGCATTTGATGATTCCTGTGCTTTTTCAGACAGCCCGGCGTCTTCTTTTCCCGGCAAACTGACTCAGTTTTTGTTCGAAAGATACAAAAATCACTTAAACGGGTTTATTATTCTTGCCTGTGAACTGATTGATGATAACGGCAAAAAATTAGAAGAATATGTTTTGCGCTATGCGGATAAATGGCGCCTTGGCAAAGATTTTTCCGAGTGGATCCTTCGTGAAAATCGTTTTTGCAATACGCTTGTGGACAGAATCGTTACCGGTTACCCAAAAGGGGAAACGGAAAGTATTTTCCGTGAACTGGGTTGTGAGGATGCGCTGTTAGATACGGCAGAGCCTTATCATCTTTGGGTCATTGAAGGCGATTTTGAAAACGAACTTCCCTTTAAGGCGGCAGGGCTTAACGTGATCTGGTCCAAAGATGTTGCGCCGTATAAAAAAATGAAAGTCCGTGTTTTAAACGGCGCGCATACGTTTTTAGTCTTTCCGTCTTTGCTTTGCGGTGTAGAAACGGTAGGGGAAAGCCTGAAAGATGAGCAATTGCGTGATTTTCTGAATCTCTGTTTGGATCAGTGCATTCTGCCGTCGCTTGGCAATTCAAAAGAGTGCATACATTTTGCCGGCTCGGTTCTTGAGCGGTTTGCAAATCCTTTTATAAAGCATATGTGGCGTTCCATTTCGCTCAATTCCGTCAGCAAATTCAGAGCAAGAGTCCTGCCGTCTATAACGGATTATCTGAAACTGAATGGCAGTCTTCCGTTACCGCTTGTCTTTTCTCTGGCATGTCTCATCCTATACTATAAAAATGAGGATGTTTGCGACGATCCTGCATTTGTTGATTATATCCGAAAAAACGATCTTTCAGATATACTGGAGAATGAGAAATTGTGGGGCAGAAATTTGGGCTTTTTATTTGAAACTGTTTTTATGTGTTTAAACGATATTCTGGATCTTGGCATACGTGGTGCAATAAAAAAAGTATTACGGTAAGAAAATTCATTCATTTAGGCAGGTGCTTGATTTGATCATAGACGCGCATGCGCATTTGTGGAATCCGCAAAACGGAATGGTGAACGGAAGTCCGGTTCTGCCGCTTATAGGCGGAAAAAGTGATTTCGGCGGCGAGGTAAGGCAGATGATGCCGCCGTTTATGGATGACGGCAGAAATACAGCGGAAAGGCTGATCGCGAATATGGATTATGCCGGCGTAAGCGGCGCCGTTATTACGCAGGAAGAGATAGACGGTAATCAGGACGAGTATCTGCTTTCTGCTAAAAAAAGATTCCAAAACAGGCTAAAGATCTGTTCACTGTATGAAGAGAATAAGCCGTATACGCTTGAGGGATTTGACGGAATTAAGATCTGCGCCGGCAGACTCCGGGAACAGGATCTTACAAAACATGATAAAGTGTTTGCATATGCGGCACAGCAACAGAAATTCGTGTCTGTAGATCTGGCAGACGGAGACCGGCAGACAGCTTCCTTGGTAGAGATGATCCGGCAGTATCCTGATCTTCGTATTGCAATCGGTCATTTCGGTATGGTTACAAAGCCGGGCTGGAAAGAGCAAATCAAACTGGCACGCAATAAAAATGTAAGGATAGAAAGCGGCGGGATCACATGGCTCTTTAACCGTGAATTTTATCCGTTTGACGGAGCGGTGCGTTCCATCCTTGAAGCAGCAGAAATCTGCGGATTTGAAAAACTGATGTGGGGCAGCGATTATCCCCGCACTATGGTTGCAATAACGTATAAAATGAGTTTTGATTTCATTGTAAAATCAGAACTGCTTTCTGCGCTTCAAAAAGATATGTTTCTTTTTGAAAATGCAAAGAACTTTTACGGCTTTACGGCGCTGAAACAGCCGCAAAGTATTAAAAATATGCTTGAAGACTGATTTTTCGGAGAATAACTATGGCAAATAACGATCTTAGAATCCAATACTGTGAATTAACAGGTGATTACGAAATTATCTATAAAGGTTTTTCCTGGGTTAGTGACGGCAGACGACCGTATATTATCATCAGGAAAAAGGCGGGAAACAAGTATATCAGTACATACAGACCGCTCTGTTCGGCGTTAAAAAAACAAACCGAATATAAAAAGAACAGCATCATTACGCATCTTTCCGGTTTTGTTGCGTTCGGGAAAAAACTGGATTTTGAACTGGTGTTAAAAGCAGAAATCACCGGCGGAAATACCGTCCTGTTCTCCTTAAAAGCGGAAAATGAAACGGGGTATGATATTCAGGCTGTTTATTTTCCGGCGCCGTTCAATTCCAAAAAGAAAGGGCAGAAATCCTATCATATCGATTCCATGCGTCAGGGATTCCTGTTGCCGGATGGGTATCAGGAGAATTTTCTGTCCACCTTTGGCTTTGCCCACTATTTACGAAAGATCAATACGGGCGATTGCTATATGCCGGTCTGGGGCAGAGTGTGCGACCGGGATTCTTTTACCGCTATTGTTGAAACGCCGTATGACGCCTGCATGTTTTCTTCTTTTGGAAAGCACAAGGCTTTTGTAAACTCCGTGCACTGGATGTCCTCGTTAGGCAGGCTTTCGTATGAAAGAAAGATACGTTTTATTTTCCATAAAAACGGCGATTACAACACCACTGCCAAAGATTACAGAAAGTATCTTATGGAGACAGGGCAGTTCGTTTCCATTGATGATAAGATCAGTAAAAACGAAAATATCAAAAAACTGATCGGCTGCCCCGTTCTGCATCATAAGATCTATACAAAAATTAACGAAAAATCAAAGTTTTATGATAAAAACGCTACAAATGAATTCCTTTATGCTACTTTCTATGAACGCGCGGAGCAACTAAAAAAGATTAAAGCCGCCGGTCTAGATCAGTTATATATCCACACAGACGGGTGGGGGAAAAACGGCTATGATAATGATCACCCGTATATTCTGCCGCCGTGTGAGGCAGCAGGCGGATGGCCGGGCTTAAAAGAATTTTCAAAAACAGCACGGGAGCTCGGATATGTCTTCGCTTTGCATGATCAATACCGTGACTTCTATTATTCCTCTCCTGTTTTTGATATGGAAAAAGCAGTTACTAAAATAGACGGATCACACCCCTACTGCTCGGTTTGGGACGGCGGTGAGCATACCTTCCTTTGCGCTTCACAGGCGCCTGCCTTTGTTCAGAAAACCTATGATGAACTTGAAAAACACGGCGTGGATGTGCAGGGTGCTTATCTTGATGTTTTTTCTGTTGTCAACGGCGATGAATGTTTTCATCCCGATCATAAGATTACAAGAAAACAGAGCATAGAATACCGTGCAAAATGCTTTGATCTGCTGAATGATAGAGGCATGATCATGTCTTCCGAAGAGCCTGCGATGCAGCTCTTGAATCATATTGCGCTTGTTCACCACGGTCCCTTTACTTTAAGACCGCAGGAGAACGGAAAAGCGGTCGGAATACCTGTTCCGCTTGCAAATCTTGTTTATCATGACTGTGTTTTGATTCCGTGGAACTGGTTTAATAACTGGGGGATTCCGAAAGGGGATAACGGCGATCTGTATTGTGCGCTCAATGCCGGAATGCCGTATATCAATCCGTTCGGCACAGGTGTCCGAAAGATCGGGAGCGACAGCAGGGGTGCCGAACTTGAACTTCTGGATGAATCAAAACTTAAAGAAGATATTGCAAGAGTAAAACCGCTTATGCAGCTTCAGGCGAAACTCTATAATAAAGAAATGGTAAAACATGAGTTTTTCGGCTCGCTCAGATGCCAGAAAACAACGTATTCTGACGGCACCGTTATTACCGTTGATTTAGACAAAAATACTTATGAAGTAAAGGAGGGTAACCATGCCCAGGCTTGAAAAAAAGATCTACCGCGTTTCTTCTATCACGCAAAGCAGTGATCTTCCGCATCTGTCCCTTGAAAAAGAGCCGCATAGGGCAAGATCCGATATAGAGGATTATGAAGGTCTGTTTATCGATTATGGCTGGCGTGAAACTTCGTATCCGTACACCCAGCAAAATGCTTATGCAGAAGAAAAGAAACAGGAAATAACTGTTGCCGTTCTTGAAAATGAGTATCTATATGCGGAGTTTCTGCCGGAGTACGGCGGCAGACTGTGGAAACTGTTTGATAAGAAAAAACAAAAGGATGTTGTTTACACAAATGATGTGATCCGTTTCAGAAATCTCAGCATTAGAAATGCCTGGTTTTCCGGCGGGGTGGAATGGAACTGCGGCGTTATAGGGCATTCGCCGTTTACCTGTTCGCAAATGTATTGCGCTTTTGTTACGGGCAAAAACGGAGAAGATGTGCTGCGTTTTTATGAATTCGAAAGGGTGCGCGGCATTTATTATCAGATCGATTTTTGGTTAGAGCAGAATAAATTATTAACCGCCGTGCGGATCGAAAACCCAAATACACAGGTTGTTCCCATGTATTGGTGGAGCAATATGGCAACGCCGGAATACAAAAAGGGAAGAGTTGTTGTTTCTGCAAGCAGCGCCTATAATAATTTAGACGGAATGGGTATTAAAAAATCCCAAATTCCCTTTGATAACGAAATTGATGTTTCCTATCCTGAAAATATTCCGAATACGATCGATTATTTTTATGATATTCCTGCGGATGAAGAAAAGTTTATTGCCAATGTGGATCAGGATGGATTCGGCTTGCTGCAGTTTTCCACTTCTAATCTGAAAGGCAGAAAACTGTTTTCCTGGGGGCACAGAAAAGGTTCACACCACTGGCAAAACATGCTTACCGACCGGGCAGGGGATTATGTGGAAATTCAGGCAGGACTCGGAAAAACGCAGTATGAGTGCATTCCTATGCCGCCCAAATGTGTATGGACGTTTTCAGAATGTTATACGCTTGCCGATATTCCCCGGGAAATGGTCAGCGGCAGTTATAATGAACTTGTGAACGCCGTAAAAGATCAGATCTCTTCCTTAGGCGGATGCCAAGGGCTGGATTGCCGTTTGGCTTCTATTTCAAAAGAGATCAATTCTCAGAAAGGCAAAGTGATTTTAAAAGGCAGCGGTTTCGGGTATCTTAACGGTTTGCTTGGCGCAAAGATTCCGCAGCAACTTGCGTTTTGTGATAACAGCGATGTTGCCGAATGGATCCGTCTGCGCAGCGGCGATGAAACCGCATGCCCAAAAACATTTGCATACGGAGAGCGGATGGAACAGCTGTTGCTGTCCCAATTTCACTCTACGAATTGGAATGTTACTTATCAGCTTGCGCTGATTGCATATGACCGGCGTGATTTCAAGCTTGCGCAAAACCATTGTTCCCGCAGTTTGCTGCTGGAAAGTAATGCTTATAACAACCACCTGTATGCGCATATTCTTTATCAGCTTGGTGATCCGGAATGTGTTTACTTTGCCAAAAAGAGTCTGCGCCATAACCGGGAAAGTTACTGCCTTGCGGAAAGCATTTTCTCACTTCTGATTAAGGCAGATGCCTGTGCTGATCTGATTCAGGAATATGAGAGCCTGTATGATCCTCTAAAGAAGATTCCCAGACTGATGATGTATCTTTCCTACGCATATTTTAAATGCGGGGATGCAGAGAAAGCGGAAAAGATCCTGTATTATGAAGGCGGGCTGAATCTTCTGGATGCCAGAGAGGGCGACCGTTTTCTGGATAACCTTTATCGTGGAATCAGAAAAGAACTTTATGGCGAAGATCCGGCAGAGGTTGTTGTTCCTGAACAGTTTGATTTTATCGTTGCAGATTTTTTTGCTGAGAAAAAGCCGGAATGAATGAGAAAGAGGGATTTTTGTGAAAAAAGGTTTAAAGATTTTTATCAGCATCCTTGTATGCCTTGCTCTTATCGGAGGTGCTGCAACTTTGACTGTTACGTTTTACGGTAAAGATTATGAACGCGCATCGGATACGGCGTTTACTGTTTTGCAGATTACAGATCCGCATATTCTGAATGATGAAAAGAAAGATGCTAAAGCCTATAAAACCATATCGGAAATGATTGAAACAACCAATCCTGATCTGATCACCGTTACCGGTGATATTACCAGTGAAAAAGAAAATTATACGGCATTTAAAAGTTTCTGTTCGTTTATGGAGAAGTTTAAAATTCCGTGGGCGTTCACTTTCGGCAACCATGAGGGACTTGATATCGCGTATGAACCCGGAGAAGTGCTGGATCCGGAAAAAATTGCAGATAGGCAGACGTTAAGCGATTATCTGGAATCTCTTGAATACTGCATCTATGAAGCGGGTGACGAGAATGTGGACGGAACCGGGAACTATTACTATAATGTAACGGATAAAGACGGCAAAGTTCTGACCTCACTGATCTTTATGGATTCGCACAGTTATGATGAGGAAAACGGGGGGTATGATCATTTTCATGACAATCAGATCGAATGGTACGAAAACACCATTAAATCCATCGCTAAAGAAGTTAACGGGGATGAATCCAAAGTTGTGCCGTCTCTTGCGTTTTTCCATGTGCCGATGCAGGAATATACAGCAGGATATGATGCGGCTAAAGGCACGGCGGATCGTATATGGGGATACCGTTTTGAAAAAGAAGGTTCACCGGCAGTGGATGATCAAATGTTTGAGACTATGCTGGAACTTGGCTCTACAAAAGGCGTCTTTGTCGGCCACGATCATATGAACAATTATTCTGTCAATTATAAAGGTATTCGTCTTACATATGGTCTTTCCTGTGATCATAATATCTATGCCGTTCCGTTTCGGGGCGGCAAACTGATCAATATTAAAGAGGACGGATCGTTCACAACGCAGTCTATCATCCGCCATAGGGGTCAGAGCACCGTAACAATAGGCAAAGAAAAATAATATAAAAAAGCAGCAGATATTGCATCAGCTGCTTTTTTGTGGCGGAGAGGATGGGATTCGAACCCATGTGGCTTTTGGCCAAACGGTTTTCAAGACCGCCTCGTTATGACCGCTTCGATACCTCTCCTTATTGACTGAATTATCATATCATACGCGGGTAACGTTGTCAAGCGTTTATTGTGAATAACTAAATAAAACGTTTCAGTTTCTTTTGCAGCTGCCTTGCATCAGAAAAACGCTTTGAGATTTGAATGGATGTTGTTTTTTTAATGATTCTTCCGATCGGTCCGCCGGGAATTTTAATGGAGGGGTGCACCCCGGTAAGCATTTTGTTTAAAACAATCCCAAGCGCGTAAATGTCCGTCGCGCGGTTAGACTGTATGATGCCATACTGCTCCGGCGCGGCATATCCTGCGGTACCGAGAGATTCCGTATCCAGGTCAGATTCCGCGTTCTGCATCCTTGCAATACTCAAGTCAATCAAATAGGCGTTTGCGTCATTTCCGATAATGATGTTTGCCGGCTTAATATCTCGGTGTATCACATTTTGCGCGTGCAGACCGCTGAGTGCGTTGCAGATTTGATATGCGTATCTGCACGCTGTTTTCAGATCCAGAATACCGTCTGATATGGTGGCTTCCAGATTTTCACCCTCAATATATTTTTCAAGCGTGATTAAAGCGTTATCGGTTGAGCACACTTCCAGAACCGTGGCAAAATTTTCTATATCTTTGTTTCTGACCGCTCTGAATACTTCATCGTTTCTGTTTTTGGATATCCGCTCTATGATCTTTTCTCCGCTTTTGGTATGCGTGTAAAGATAAATAGAGCTCTTTTCAGATTCCTTCAAAACAGCCGTTTTTTCAAAGTTGTTTTTTAGGGAACGGTCTATATAATCAAACAGTTCGTTTCGCGTCTCAGTCATTTTAACAGTTCCTCTCCGTATTCTGCCAGCAGGTCGTTCGTTTTATACACGGAATACGCATGGTTTACTGCAAAAATGATCACGCTGTCCCGCTTAATTCTGGGGTAAAGCGCTGACTTGCCGGAAATGCGAAGTGCTTCCTGGCATTCGTCCAAATTCAGTTCCATGGCAAGTGCGATTCGGATGATCTTGTCTTTACTCGGAATTTTGCGCCCGTTTATCACATCATAAAAATAACAGTAACTGAGATCCGCTTTGTTAATAATATCGGATTTCGTTTTTTCTGCTTTTTTGATCATCTTTTCCCAAAAACCTTTTATGCTGGTATTGGTAAATGAGGAAGGGTCGGCACGAAAGTATTCTTTCAAATCCGTGTTTTTATCACTTAGTTCGTTTAAAAGTTCTGCGGTTTTCTTAGCCATATTTCCTCCCAGATTAGTATTTAATGATGTTCACTTTATCATTTAGATAACTTTGAAACATGGACAGATCCGGATGATCTTTTTCTATCTTTATTGTTTTTAAATTTGGAAAACTTTCTAAGAGATGTTCCAAAGCCTTTTGCGGTACTTCTGCCGTTTTCGGAACGGTTAAAGTCTCAAGATATGTGTTTTTAGCATTCCTTAAGTAACTGTATGAATCCTGCGGCAATGTAAAGGATTTGTCTTTTTTACCGGCAGGATATATGGAAAACTGTACAAAATCTTCAAATTTTGTATAAAGTACGCCGTCATAATCCGCTACGCTTGGATTTGCATCTCCAACATAGATTCCCTCCAGGTTGTAATTGCTTCTCGGAGTCGGACCGGAACATTTATCGTTTAAATAAATTTTTTTCAAATACTTGCAGTTCAAAAAATTATCGCTTGCATTGTTGATGGCCGTAACCCAGTCGGGTACTGTGTAAGATGAGGATGTATTGCCTTCACAATACTCATATAGAAACCATCTTTTTGTATCATAGTAATACAGAGCGCCGTTTTCAAATTTATATTGCCAGTGATCTACGTCAATATCCGTAAGGTTTGGGCATTTTACAGCGAAAGTAGGGAAAATGCCCATATCAGTGTTTGTAGGGAAAACAACTTTTTTCAGCGAACTGCAGTTGTAAAACGTGCTGCTGGAGATCCATAATATATGGTAATCTTCACTGTTTGTAAATGTAACGGTTTCTAATGTTGAATTGTCTTTAAACGTATGTTTATCTAATTTATGTATATTGATATCATTGATCTTATCAGGTACAAGAACATTTTTATCATTGCCGGTATATTTTGTGACAATGAGATCTCCGTCTTCCATCATATATTCCCAGTCATCATAATTCAGAACAGGCTCGGACGAACCTGTGGAATTGTTGCCGTTTGAATCTGAGCCGGATGAAGATCCGGAACCGGTTGAGGTTGAATTGCCGTTTCCCGGTGCAGCCGCTTCTGTATTTCCCGCTGCGGCACCGGATCCGACCGTTTCTGAGACAGAATTATTGCCGGATCCACTGCCTGTATCAGACGTAGAACTGTTTTCAGATAGCGGGTCATTAGGATTGCTTTCCGTACCGAATACTTCATCAAACAAAGCCTCAACGCGTGTGATCGGCCGGCTGCCGTTATTATCGTTTCCGGCGGCAGTATCTGCCGTAACGCCGCCTATAGGGTCAACCGGGGAAAACAAATAAACGCTCAGCGGAACAAGCAAAAGAAGCATTGTCAGCGCAGAGACCAAGGCTGCTTTCTGTCGTTTGGACATAGAAGAAACTCTGCTTTTCAAGCCCGTCAATCGGGAGAGCAAACGTTCTTTAAATGTTCCGTTTGGAATCGGAGCATCTTTGCTTTCCTTTATTGAGTTGTCAAAAGCCGTCATACATTCAAGGCAGTAGTTCGCTTCATCAGGAAGAACTGCCTCACAGTTTTTACATTTTTTTGACAATATTATGCCTCGTTTCTTATTTTTTGCATTTAATTTATTTTAATATTTATAAAAGAAAAAGTAAATAGAAATTATTTAAATTATAAAATTATATTTGTATGCCGGCAGAATATAGATTTCTGATTTTGAATGTGCTAACATAAAATCGCAACGGCTACAGCCGCTCGCTAACCCTTACGGATACTGAACCTGACGACGTAATAACACCACCGCAAAAAGCGGACCCTCTTTTAAAAGTCCGGGTTCAGTATCTGATCAAAAAAACAGCGCGCAGATAACGATCTGCGCGCTGTTTTTTATAAATTACTGTGCTGCTGACGTGGATTCAGCGGAGGTACTTTCCGCGGCCTGAGATTCCTCTTCCGCTGCGGAAGCTCTGTACTCATCAATAATATCCTGAATGGATTTTTGATTAAACGAATCCACTCTGTCAAATTTATTTGGCTCTCTGCCGTCCATCTCTGTGCCGTTTGAATCGGTCAGTGTAAGTGTAAGCGTGTCACCAACGATGGAATACTTATAGATCACGTTCTGATTGGAATTTGGATTTTTGAGGATCAGTTTATCGCCGTCTACTTCATATTCGCCGTCAAAAGAATAGGTGGATAAATAGGAAGTATACGTGCCGTCATCAAAAAATTCATAGGCTGAAAGGCCCGGTGCAGTTTGGCTTTGCCACTTGTTTACAAGTTTATCTTTACTCATTTCTCCCGCAATATAGGCAACCGGATTTACGTTTGCAACAGAGCAGATCACAACCGTTCCGATTGCGAGTACAGCTAAAACAGCAATCACAACAAGTAAAACAACCTGCTTTGTTGTAAATACCTTTTTGCCCTTTGCCTTTGATGCGGTTAAAACGCTTGGGTCTGCGTCGGAAAGCCCGCTGCTGACAGTTGTTTTGTCAAGACTAACGGTATCTTGATCCTCATGACCGAGCGCAACGGTGTCTTTTTTACTCTCCGCTGTCTGATCCAGTTCATCAATGTCCTTCATAAGATCTTTTTCGTCAAAATCTTTATTGCTCATGATGTTCATCCCTTTTTAGAAATTTGCTGCCTCTTTTATTTATATGAGCCCAGCGTTTATCAATATGTTATGATCCTAACTTATTCTTTATTTAAGCCCTTTTTTCCTTAAAAGAGCGTCAATTTTGCCTGAGGAGTCAAGCAGGGTGGAAACGGAAAGATCATGATTAAGCGTATCCAGAAAATATGCAACATACTTTGAAAGTTCCACAGACTGATACCATTCTCTTTCCAAAAGCTCCGGCGGTTGGTATACACCGTTTGTTGTAAATACTTTTTCAAATACGCCGTCTTTATATGCTTTATCAAATACATCCAAACCGTTTGCAAAAAGACCAAAAGTGGTGCATACAAATATTCTTGCAGCGCCCAAATCCTTTAACTTGCTGGCAACCTCAAGCATGGATTCACCGGAGGAGATCATATCGTCCACAATGATGATATCTTTTCCTTTAACAGAATCGCCAAGATACTGGTGCTCAACGATTGGATTTCTGCCGTTTACAACTTTGGTGTAATCTCTTCTCTTGTAGAACATTCCAAGATTCACGCCAAGCTGTGTGGCAAAATAGATACATCTGTTCATTGCACCTTCATCCGGCGAGATGATCATAAGGTGATCTTTGTCCACATTCAGATCATCAATGGTGTTTACAATTGCTTTGATCATCTGATAAGTGGGCATAACATTTTCAAAAGATTTATGCGGAATCGCGTTTTGAACTCTTTGATCATGGGCGTCAAAGGTAATAATGTTTTCAACACCCAGATTTACAAGTTCCTGCAGAGCCATAGCGCAGTCAAGCGATTCTCTGCTTGAGCGCTTGTGCTGACGGCCCTCATATAACATTGGCATGATAACAGAAATTCTTTTTGCTTTGGATGACGCTGCCGAGATCACTCTTTTCAGATCTGCATAATGATCATCTGGAGATTTCGGCACGGTCATTCCGTACATTTTGTAAGTAACGCTGTAATTAAAGCAGTCTGTAACGATATACAGATCATATCCGCGAACAGTTTCATTAATTACGGCTTTTCCCTCACCGCTGCCGAAACGCGGGTTGGAAATGTCAATTTTGTATGTTTCTCTTTGATAACCGTAAAACGCAATAGATCCCTGATGTTCCAAAGCCTGCGTTTTACGCCATTCCACAAGGTATTTGTCCACCTTATCCGCAAATGCCTCACAGCCCGGCATCGCTATAATTCCGAGCGGTCCGTATGGTATGGTTTCTACATTCTGAGCTGTTAATCTTGCCATTTTGCTTCTCCTTACTTTTCCGTTTGAAAGCGCGCGGGCAGAACGTTAAAAATCTGCCCTGTGCGCTTTACGGTGGTATTTTACAACATAATTTTCTTGTTGTAAATACAGATTTTTAACTTTTTACGAATTTGTTATGAATTGCCTTTTTTTCTTGGATTTTCTGATTTTGATCCCTGAAACTGCCGCTGCGCAGATCAGCGTTGCGGCGCTGATTCCGGCGCCCAATCCAAGCATCTTCGGTCTGTAAATATATTCTACGGTGTGCTCGCCCGGCTTGATCATAACGCCAAGCTGGCAGCCGCCGATCATAAAGGTTTCTGCTTTTTCACCATCAATATACACGCTCCAACTCTCGTCATACGGAATAGAAGAATATAAAATGCTGTTTTCCTGTGCCGTCACAGTTCCCGTAAGTTTTGTATCCGTATGCTCGGTTACCTGCATTGCCCCCTTTCCGAGTTCTGCGTATCCTTTTTCAAGAATATCCTTATTTATACTGTAAGCATAAAAGCCCACGTTTTCATCACCAGTGGCAAGCGCGGCGCAGTCCAGCGAAACTGTAAGCGTCTCACCCGCGTCATAATAGCCCAAATCCAAAATATACGGCGTTTCTATGTTGAAAGATTTTGAATCTTCATCGTGCAGAACGCTGATATCTGTTAGATCGTCAGCAGTAACATAAAGATAAAGATTACCGTCGGTCTGCGTGGTTATGGTAATTGCCGTTTCTGCGTAAGACGTGTCTTCGGATTTTTCTATCCAATGCAGCCCGCTTTCATCAAATATTTCACCGCTCATTCCCGTGTAATTTGTGCCTTCATATCTAACAGGGGTGAACACGCCGGAATACCCCGTAGCAAGGGAAAAGAAGTTTTCCTGCACTTCAAACGGATCGCCTTCTGTGGTATTCCAAGCATCAACGGAGCTGTTTGCGCAAAATGCTTTGGGCAAATAGTAATCGTTCTGATAAACGGTTGCCTCTCCGTTTTCCGTTTCATAATATTTTGTGTATAGATCCGTAGACGGTCTTGTTTTTTCATCCCTGTAAATTAGATATTTAATGTTATACATCATATTGTAAACAGGCGTCTGCGTGTTATAGGTGTAACTGTTTATTCTGTTTCCGTACATACCAAGGCTGTATTGCAGCCCGGAATATTCTTCATAAGCCATGGAGGAGAAAATGCTCATGCCGCTGTAACCGTACAGGCATGCGTCCATACGTGTATTCAGAGAGCAAAGCTCCGTCCTGTAGTCTGAATCATCGCTGTTTTCAATATAATTTATGGCATCCCTGTACGTAGTATAATTTGCCGTGTAAGCAGATTGCGTCTGATTAAATCCAAACGCTTTGGGATCGGAGATCACCACTTCACAGAAAGCAAGCGCGGTGATCAAAATGCCCGCGATCAGTTTGGAAAGACTGTTTTTGCGAATCAGAACAAGCATGCCGGCATACAGCAACATAAAGGCAAGCGTTACATAGATCGTGATTTCGCTCATCTTTTCCGTTTGCATCTCGCTTGAAAGCGCGATGAAAGCCAGCCACAGGATTCCGGTTATAAAGATCTCTTTTGTTCCGATTCCCCGGATATGCATAAGCCCTTTAAACGCAATGGTGAGCAGGATGAAGGAGTACATAAAAGAAAATCTGTATGGCAGGTCGTTCGGGAAATGAAAAGCATGCCAGAAGAAGTTTACAAAATTGTTGTTAAAGGAAAGAAGAAAAAACGCGATCAAAACCACATACACGGCTTTTTCACGGAATTTGATCTTTGGATTAATCATATAAAGCGGCACCAGCAAAATCGTAAGCACGGAAGTATAAACGTTCGGCAAAACGTCATTTCCGCTGGAACGGATCGTGGTCTCTAATGCCGCAAAGTGTGTTTCAATAAAATCAACAAGAGAAAAGTAAGTTTGTACGGAGTCCGGCGCATTATCCGATGTGGCGCTGCTGCCGGTAAGAATCGCATATACAGGCAGCAGGAAGAAAGCACAAAGCAGCCCTGCAAGTAAAGAATTTGCGGCAAAGCGCAGCCCGCGGTTTACAAACTTTAAATGGAAAAAATCTTTGATTCTGTTTCTTTTTTCCGCCGGCGTATAGCCGTCTGCGTATCTGGACTGTTCTTTTGCAAGAAAGAAATATGCCAGAAAATATAAAACGGAAAAGATGCAGCACATATATCCGATATAGTATGTGGAATAGAAAATATAAACAAGTGTGATTAGATAAAGCGCGCCTTTTCCTTTGTTTACAATCCGTTCAATGCCAAGTGCAAGAATCGGCAGCATCATCATGCCATCCAGCCACATCACATTCCAGAAATAGGCAAGAAAATATGCGGAAAATGCATAGAATACTCCAAAAGCAGCCGAAGCAGGCGAATGCCTGTTCAGGCTTTTTTTGATATAAAACGTGAACGTTCCCGCGCTTAAAACGCATTTCACGGTAACGATCGCAGTTATGGCAAGGGGCATCTCATCCCTGTCAAATAAGAAAATGATTGCGGAAAAAGGACTGGAAAGATAATTGAAAAAGTTACCAAGAAAACTGGATCCTCCGCCGGATGTCCAACTGTACAGAAAACTTTCTCCGCCTGTAACCCTGTCAAATAGTTCAACAAAAAGCGGGCCGTACTGGTGATACAGATCCATTCTTAATACGGTTGTATCTCCAAACGGAAAACAATGAAAGATCAGCAGAATGAACAGCATTAGAATAAGGGCAACTGTCATGGAAAGAAACACAAATCGGTTTGCAAAGAAAGATCTGTAGATTCTGCCGTTTTTGAACTTGGCTGCCGGCTCGGCGCAGTCAAAGATAAGAATTCTGGAAACCGGGTAATCCAGTATCAGCAAAAAGAGAAAGACTGCAAGCCATGCTGTGTAATCAAAAAGCCCCAGCGCCTTGATTAAAGCCGAAAAAGCAGCAAAGATCCCAAGGTGCGCCGCCGCGTTTACAACAGAATAGAGAATTTGGAGTAAAGTTGAATTTAATGCATTATCCCGGTAAACAAAATATTTCTGCAAAACGAATAAAACGATTTCTGACGCGGCAAAACCAACAGCGCAGGAAACAGTTGTATCAAGCCCTATAAATGTTTTTAGCAGTTGTTTTACAGCAATAAGAAATAAAAATGAAAATGAAAAAGACAGCACATAATTCACGGTCTCGCCATTCATAAAAGAATTTGTATACCGCTTCTTGCTGCACATTGTTATATCCATAAGTTTCCTCCTGTCTTTAATTATAATATAGCATATCGTTTTGGATTGTTCAACAAAATAAATCGTAATATTTGAAAACAGCCTGTCATATATCTTAACTGAGGTGAGATCATGTCGCTCAATACGCTTATTCCATGCCTCTCAGACGGTATCAACGCAGCGCTTTCTCAGTTGGGCGCGACGGCTTTAAATGCGCTTACGGAAATTCGATTAAGAAAGAATCTGCCTTTGGTTTTGTGCGCCGGCAGGAATGTTTATTTTATAACCGCCAAAGGAAAACTCCTGAATCACTGCAGCGAATACGCATACAGAGTGGATGAGGAAGAATTTGATGTGGTGTTCAGACGGCTTTGCAATTATTCCGTTCATTGTGAAATAGACAATCTTATAAACGGATACATAACCGTAAAAGGCGGAAACCGGGTGGGCGTTTGTTCCACAGCTGTAAAAACAAACGGTGTTGTTACGGCGGTCAAAGAGATCACTTCATTGAATATCCGGATCTCTAAAGAGGTGCGTGACTGCGCCAAACCGATTCTGAACCTGCTTTATGTAAACGATTTCCCAAGTATTATTGTAGCGTCGCCGCCCTCCGGCGGGAAAACAACTTTTTTAAGGGATTTTACAAGGCTTCTTTCCGGCGGATTTAATAATTGTTATGTAAAGACCGCAGTTATAGACGAAAGAAATGAAATCGCCTGTAAAGATGACGGTTGCATCACAGCCGATCTCGGCGTCAATACGGATGTCATAACCGGCTTTACCAAAGCGGCAGGTATTGAGATCGCGGTCAGGACGCTTGCGCCTGAAATGATCATCTGTGATGAGATCTCTTCGGTTGAAGAGATAGAGGCGATGAAAAACGGGTTCCTGTCCGGAGCTGCTTTTGCCGTTTCTGTGCACGCCAAATCAAAAGAACAGCTTATGAATAAGCATATCGTTCGAAATCTGATCGCAACGCGTGAATTCAGTTACGTAGTTCTTTTAAAGGATTATACAAACGAGTTTGAAATTATGGAAGTCAGTTGAATGTTTTGAAAATTTTAGGAATCTTACTGATCAATCTGGTCTGCGCCGCAACGGGCGCATATTACGCCCTGAAAACAAAAGATCGCTGTGAAACGGCGCGGCAACTGATTCAAATGGCGGATATGATGTCTGTTGAATTGTCTTTTTCGGCAGATAATTCCAGAAAGATCATCAATCGGCTCAGAAAGGAAAAATCGCTTACAAAACTGGGATTTCTGAATGATATAGATCTTGAAAATATCGATATCAAAACCGGTCTTGACCCGGCCGATGATGAAAAAGTAAACATGCTTTTCAGAAATCTTGGCAGCACGGATGTTTCATCCATGTTGAAAATTATAAATTCGTTTAAAGAAAGCATTTCGGCAAGCCTGAAAGGTTATACGGAATACAGCAGGAGCCACAGCAGGCTTTTTGTGGCGTTTGGTATACTCGGCGGCCTTGCCGTTTCCATCGTGCTTATATAGGAGCTTTTCAATGGATGTTAATTTTATTTTTAAAATTGCGGCGATCGGAATCATTATTTCCGTGCTGAATACCGTTCTTGTAAGAAGCGGCAGGGAAGATCAGGCGATGCTTACCACGCTCGCCGGCATCGTAGTGGTGCTGATGATGCTGATTCCGCAGATCAGCGAACTGTTTTCCACAGTAAGAACTTTATTTGATCTATGATACAGATTATCGGGATTTCAGTAGTTGCTCTTATTTTCGGGCTTTTTCTTCGCCAGCACAACAAAACCGTCTCTCTAATCCTCATTATTTTTGCCTGTATTGCCGTATTCTTTGAATGTGTATCTTCTCTTAATGAGATCATGGACGCGTTAAAGGATATGGCGAGCGGAATGGGAGAAACTTCTGCATATCTCAAGATTATGTTTAAGGTGCTCGGAATTGCGCTGATCACACAGATCATCTCCGATCTGTGCAGAGACTGCGGCGAAAGCGCGCTTGCCGGGCAAACGGAAGTAGCGGCAAAAATCATTATTGTATCCCTGATACTGCCGCTGTTACAGGCTGTTATTCAAGTAATTACGGGACTTGCATCATGAAAAGAAATTTAAAATTATATGTTATTCTGTTTATACTATTTCTGCTGATTTTCGGTTTGGCGTTTCCCGTTTACGCGTTTGGGCAGGACGAGCTGAATCAGGAGGAATATTCTAAAGTTCTTGAACAGTATGATCTTTCGGCGTTTGATGAACTGGATAACACCAGTAAGGATCTGCTTGATGAACTGGGACTGACTGATTTCGATTACAGCAAAATCGTTGATTTTTCGGTAACGGATTTTTTGAATGCCGTAAAGGATACGGTTTTAGGCAGCGCGCAGACGCCGCTTGAAGCCACAGCACTCATATTGGTAATTATCCTTCTTTCCGCTTTGTTTCAGAGTTTTAAGGAAACGATCGGCAATTCCGGAATGGCATCAGCGCTTTCCACAGTCAGCGCCATAACCGTCGCTCTGATTTTGATTGCAAAGATCAGGCTCACTCTGTCTTCCGCTTGCGCGGCAATATCGGTATCGGCGGATTTCGTATACGCTTTTATACCTACATTCTGCATCATTGTTGCGGCATCCGGCAATACGGTTGCGGCATTTTCAACAAATACGCTTTTGTTATCTTTGGCACAAATTCTGAATTTTATATCAAAAAACATTTTTATTC
This sequence comes from Clostridium sp. CAG:678, assembly GCA_000431535.1. Classification (GTDB taxonomy): domain Bacteria; phylum Bacillota; class Clostridia; order Oscillospirales; family Acutalibacteraceae; genus Eubacterium_R; species Eubacterium_R faecale. The sequence goes on along the minus strand of HF991816.1, from coordinate 73,073 downwards.
CGCTTTCCAACTGCTTTCTTGCGCTCGGAATCTGCTCCGGAATCCGAAATGAACTGAATCTCGGCGCTTTTATCAATAACTGCAAAAAGTATCTGATAACCGCTATTTCTGTTTGTGCAACGGCGTTTGTTTCCGTACTTTCCCTTAAAACAGCGGTGGCGGCAAGAGCGGACGCCATCGGGCTTCGGTCAGTCAGGTTTGCAATCAATTCTGTTGTTCCCGTGATCGGGGGAGCGATCAGTGAAGGGCTTTTGTCTATTCAGGCATATTCCTCGCTGATACGCAGCAGCGTTGGCGTGGTGGGCATTATTGCCGTTGCTTTGGTGTTTTTGCCGTCCATCCTGGAAGTCACATTTTGGAGGCTTTTTCTCAGTCTTTGCGCAACGGTGTCGCAGATGTTCTCGGATTCGTCTGTATCGAACGTTTTAAAAGCATTTACGGACGCGCTGTTGATCATGAATGTGATTTTGATCCTGTCCATGGTAACCACGATCATTTCCATAGGAATTTTAATTGCTGCAAAAGGAAGTGCATGATGGATTTTATTAAAAGCTGGACGATCAGCGTTTGCCTTACGCTCATTCTTTCCGCAGTTTTTTCACTGATTTCTCCAAAAGGCACAATGGGCAGATTTTATAAAGTCATTATTTCCGTCTTTATCTTTGTTTCTTTGCTTTATCCGTTTTCGGATTTTGATTTTGAAGAGTTTAACTCAGATTTTGATATAGAGAGCGAATTTGAATCAACTGAAGAGAATTTGGCTCAAATGCAGGTGGAAAACATTATAAAAAGCGTGCTGACTGAAAATCAGATAGAAAATGCCGGCGTGGAATGCACCGTGTTTCAGGAATCGGATGAGATCCGCGTGGAAAACGTTACGATCATTCTGCCTGATGAATATGAACCAGAGCGGGTGAAGCAGATCATTATGGAGGAAACGGGAGTTGCGGCAAATATAAGTCGGCAATAAAAAACAACCTTTTTAAAATAAATTATTTCCTATCACCGGAAGGCAGAAAGCGTATGAAATTTAAATTAAAAGAAAAATTTTCGGATCTGATGAGAACAAAAGACGCAAGAAACAAACTGCTGATTGCCGCTGCAGCGCTCGGTGTGATCCTGATCCTGCTTTCAGAACTGAATTTTTCATCCCCGCAAGCGGAGGAAAGCGTGCAAACCGGGGATTATGCCGAATACGTAAGCACGCTCAATGATGAACTGACAAATGTGATTTCCAGCATAGACGGGGTTGGCACGTGCAAGGTCATGATTACGTTGAAAAATACAAAGGAAAGCGTTTACGCTGAAAATAATGAAACATCAAACTCCGATAGTTCTAATTCTCAAAATAATGAATATGTTATTTATAACAGTGAAAACGGAGATTCTCCTCTTTTGCTTAAAGAGGAGATGCCGCAGGTAGCAGGTGTTGCAGTTGTTTGTTCCGGCGGGGACAGCGAAGCGGTGCGTGAAAAGATCATAGATTGCGTTTGCGCGCTGTTTAATATTTCTTCCAGCCGGGTCTCTGTTGCAAAATTAAATACAAAGGGTGGTAACTGATGGAAGAACTTCATGAAAAAAACAATGGTATAGAGATAAAAGGTTTAACAAGTGATGAGCAGGTCAAAAAGCGCAAATCAAGAAAAAGAAAAATCCTGGTTTCCGTATTTGTACTCTTGCTTGCGCTCGGAATCGGCGGAAACTGGTACTGGGAAAACAGTGATATCTCCGCTAAGATCAGTTCGATTGCTTCTTCTGCCAAAACCTTAGGCGAGGCAACATTTGTGGACGCAACTACGGAGGTTACAACAACTGCCGAAAGCGAATATTTTTCGTCCGCCAGAGTAGAAAGGCAGACGGCAAGGGATGCCGCTTTGGAAAAATTGCAGGCCGTTATTGACGCTCCTGAGGAAAGCGAGGACGCGCATAAACTTGCAGCGGAGCAGATCGCGGCGATCTCTTCTTACATAGAGATTGAAAATAAGATTGAAACACTGGTAGAGGCAAAGGGTGTGCAGAACTGCCTTGCCGTTATCAGCGAGGACGGCACAAGGGTGGATGTGATCATAGACAGTGAGGAGCTTTCCGATGATCTTGCACTGCAGATAAAAGAAATTGCAACAACCCAATTGAAATGCGGCTTTGAAAATGTAACCATCATCCAATCCGCCTCCTGAATCGTTCATAATTTATTATTTTAATTCATGCTTGTATAAATCGGCAAGTTGTGTTAAAATACTAAAAGCAAGGAGGCGTCAAATTATGGAAATATCAAATTACTCGCCTGGCGGCAGTGTTGTTATATCCGAGGAGGCTATTTCTTCTATAGCAACCAATGCGGCAAAAGATGTGAACGGTGTTGTCGGGTTTTCCAATAAACCGGATGATGTTGTTTCCACTATAAAAAAAGGCAGCCTTAAGGTCATGAGCCCGGTCAGAGTCTTTCAGGACGGGGATGATCTTGATATCAGCATATATATCAATATAGCAAGCGGTAAAAAAATTCAGCCGGTTGCTGAGGAAGTTCAGAAAGTTGTAAAGGAAGCCGTTCAGAACATGACCGGAAAACTTGTTTCCAAAGTTAATGTTATTATTGCTTCCGTTGAATTGCAGCAGCCTGAAACAAACAGTGAACCTTGTGAAACTGAAGAGTAATTCAAATCCGGCTGAAAATGAAAACTTTTCAGCCGTTTTTTTATAAACGAATCGTTGCAATATCAATTTTGAATATCCTGATCGGAAAGGCATTATAAAATGATGAACAGAAGTCAAATGAGGGAGCAGGCTTTTCTACTGCTCTTTGAAAAAGAATTTTTTAAAGAACTGCCGTGTTCGGATGTGGAAGAAATTTTTGATGAAAATGTTCAGCCGCTGAGCGAGTACGCAAAAACTGCTTTTGAAAACACCGTTTTACATACGGAGGAGATAGACGGCAATATTGAAAAATACCTGAAAGGCTGGAAAATAGCCAGACTCGCAAAAGTGAATCTTGCCGTATTAAGACTTGCTTTTTATGAGATCCTTTTTGAGGATACCGTTCCTTCCGGCGTTGCGGTAAACGAAGCTGTTGAACTTGCAAAAAAGTATGCCGGCAGTGAGGATCCCGCCTTTATAAACGGTGTTCTTCGCAGTTATCTGAGGGATAAAGAATAATGTTTGCCGGTTTCGATACAAGTAATTACACCACTTCTGCCGCCGTTATGTGTGACAGCACGATAAAAAATTACAAAAAAATGCTGTCTGTTGCGGAAAACGCGCGCGGACTGCGGCAGAGCGACGCCGTTTTTCAGCATACCGTCAATATGCCGGATCTGCTTTCCGATATGGCTGAAGATTTTGATTTAAGAGACGTTAAGGCAGTTGGTGTCAGCGCAAGGCCACGCAATGCTGCCGGCAGTTATATGCCCTGCTTTCTGGTTGGGCTGAACACGGCAAAGGCAGCGGCGGCATTCTGCGGGTGTAAATGTTACGAGACATCCCATCAGGTAGGCCATATTCTTGCCGCTCTCTATTCTGCGGAGAAGCTGGATCTGATCAAAGACCGGTTTCTTGCATTTCATGTTTCCGGCGGAACGACTGAGGCTGTTTTGGTAACGCCTGATCGGGAACAGATCCTTAAAGCGGATATTGTTGCGGCAAGCATTGATCTGAAAGCCGGACAGGCTATTGACCGAACCGGCGTTTTGCTCGGCATGCGTTTTCCGTGCGGGGCAGAACTGGAAAAAGAAGCTGAAAAAAGCAACAGGGATTTTAAAATCCGTGCCTCCATGCAAGGCTGCAACTGCTCTTTTTCCGGAATTGAAAATAAAGTGAAAACCATGATAGCAAACGGGGAAAGCAAATGCGATATCGCAAAATTTGCACTGGAAAGCGTGCGAGTGTCCTTGGATTCCATGCTTTCGGCAGTGCTTCAGGAATACGGCAGTCTGCCCGTTGTTTTCGCCGGCGGCGTATCCTCAAATAAAACAATCCGTAAAACAGTAAGTGAAAAATACGGCGCATATTTCGCGGAGCCGCGTTTCAGTTCAGATAACGCTGCCGGCTCTTCGGTGTTCGCCGCTTTAAAATCATTATGAACACTTTGAAAGTATCCCAGGTAAATACGTATATAAAAGCGCTCCTTGACGGCAGTGAGCCTTTAAGAAATCTTTTCGTTGAGGGGGAGATCTCTAATTATAAACTTTATCAGCCGTCCGGGCATATGTATTTTACCTTGAAAGATGAAAAAGCGCAGTTGAAAGCCGTTATGTTTTCTTCCAGCGCTTATAAACTTCGTTTTACTCCGGAAAACGGTATGCGTGTGATCTGCCGCGGCAGAATTTCCGTCTATGAGAAAAGCGGCGAATATCAGCTTTATGCGGAAGATATGCAGCCTGTAGGCGTGGGCGCGCTCAATCTTGCCTATGAGCAGTTAAAAGAAAAGCTGTTCAAAGAAGGCGTTTGTGATCCGAACAGGAAAAAGCCGCTGCCCGAATATCCGAATAAGATTGGCGTTGTAACATCCGCAATCGGCGCGGCGGTGCAGGATATCAAGAATATCACGTCTCGCCGCTATCCGCTTGCTGAACTTGTGATTGCGCCAACGGTGGTGCAGGGGGAAAAAGCTGCGCCGGATATTGTTCGCTCCATACAATTGCTGGACAGCCGCGGCGATATTGATGTGATGATCGTTGGCCGCGGAGGCGGTTCTATAGAAGATCTGTGGGCGTTTAATACGGAAGAAGTTGCACGCGCGGTGATTGCTAGCCAAACGCCGGTGGTATCCGCTGTCGGCCATGAAAGCGATTTTACGATTTGCGATTTTGTTGCAGACCTTCGCGCGCCAACGCCAAGCGCTGCAGCGGAACTTGTGTGTCCGGATATGAATGCGCTTTTGAATCATGTGCGCTCTCTGCAGTATACTGCAGAACTTTATATCAGCGCTTTTGTGGAAGAACTTACACAGCAATTAAGCGAACTTACTGATTTTTCCGCTTTGGCTGACGGGGATACCCTTTTACTTCCGTTTGAGGACAGGCTTACGATCCTCAAAAACCGAATGGATACTTCTTTTGAGCAAAGAGCAGAGATCGAATTCCACAGGTTTTCCGCATTGGCTGGCAGGCTGAACGCGCTGAGCCCTCTTGCTGTTATGCAAAGGGGTTTTGCGGTCGTAAAACAGGCAGGCAGAGTGATTACACGCGCTGCCGATGCGGATAGAAATAAATATTTGACCGTTGCTTTTGCAGACGGTGAACTGAGTTGTAAGATTTGCGGAGGGCAGGATCATGAGCAAGAAAGAAATGAATTATGAGCAGGCGGTGAAACGGCTGGAAGAGATCGTAAACTGCCTTGAAAAGAAAGATACTCCTCTTGAGGACAGTATCAAACTGTTTGAGGAGGGAACAAAACTGGCTGCGTTTTGCAGCGAGAAACTTTCAAAAGCAAAGCAGAAGATCACGGAATTATCCAAAGAAAACGAATAATATTCCGCTGTTTTGTTACGCGGAGAAAGGCAATCTATAACTATGACACAGCTTGAATTTGAAAATATACTGAATAATGATATATCCATTGTGGAAGACCGTTTGATCAAATTGCTTCCTGAATGTGCAAACGGCCAGGATGAAGTGGTTAAGGCAATGAAATACAGCCTTTCCAACGGCGGAAAAAGGCTGAGACCGGTTTTGTGCCTTGAATTTGCAAGAGCATGCGGCGCAGACAGATTTGACGCGCTTGATTTTGCTTGCGCTGTGGAATATATCCATACTTACAGCCTGATCCACGATGATCTTCCCTGTATGGACGATGATGATATGCGCCGAGGAAAGCCGAGCTGTCATAAAGAATTCGGCGAGGCCACGGCTCTTTTGGCTGGCGATGCATTGCTGACGCATGCTTTTCAGATCCTTGCCGGCGCAGAACTTGATGATAAGAAGATCGCGCTTGCCTGCGGTCTGCTTGCGCAGAATGCCGGCGTGCAGGGCATGGTGGGCGGCCAGGTGATTGACCTGAAGTATGAAAGTGAAAAGCCGGATCTTCAACAGCTGCTTTCCGTTCACAGGCTCAAGACCGGTGCGCTGATCTCCGCAGCGTGCCTGCTTGGCTGCATTGCTGCCGGTGCTGATGATGAAAAGATTGCAGCCGCGTCTGCCTTTGCCTATGATCTCGGTGTGGCGTTTCAGATCAAAGATGATATTCTGGATGTGGTTGGCAGCACCGAAGCGCTTGGAAAACCGGTTGGCTCAGATGCGGAGAACAACAAAACAACCTACGTTACTGTAAGAGGCATGGAAAATGCGCAAAAGGATGTGGAGATGCTGACTTCCGCAGCGGTCTCCAGGCTTAGTGCGTTTGAAAATACAGATTTTCTTAAGACACTTGCGCTTTATCTTGTAAACAGAAACAAATAATTCCAAAAGTTGAATTTTTTACGGTTAAGTGCTATTATTTCAAGAGAAAAGAGTTGATTGAGTGTCTGTTCTTGAACATATAAATTCCCCCAAAGATTTAAAACAGCTTTCGTATGACGAACTGGATCGTCTGTGCTCGGAAATCCGCGCGCTGATGATCAGCACCGTTTCAAAGAACGGCGGTCATCTCGCCTCCAACCTGGGTGTGGTGGAACTGACGGTTGCGATCCATAAGGTTTTTAACAGTCCTGTAGATCAGATCGTTTTTGATGTGGGTCATCAGTGCTATACGCATAAGATTCTCACCGGCAGAAAAGAGCAGTTTCACACGCTCAGAACGGAAAACGGCATAAGCGGATTTACAAGGCCGAATGAAAGCGAACACGACATTTTCTCCAGCGGCCATTCCAGTGTTTCCGTCAGCGAGGCAATCGGGCTTGCAAAGGCAAAACAGATCAAAAACGAAAAAGGCAAAGTGGTTGCCGTTATCGGCGACGGCGCACTCACAGGCGGGCTTGCTTATGAGGCGCTCAATAACTGTGCGTGCGATAATCACAGCAATCTTATTGTGATCCTGAATGATAACAAGATGTCGATCAGCCAAAATGTTGGAAGCATGGCAAAACATTTAACGCATATCAGGACTTCAAAAAAATATTCCACCTTTAAATCGGGTGTCAGAAAAACCCTGTTTCATATTCCGAAGATCGGAAAACAGCTCAACCGATTTTTAACGGCGTTTAACGGCTGCCTCAGAAGAAGAATTTATCATAACGCAACTTTCTTTGAAGATCTTGGTTTCAGATATTACGGCCCGATAGACGGGCATGATATTGAATCGCTTGTTGCCGCGCTGGAAACTGCAAAAGCGCATAATCATTCGGTTCTGGTTCATGTGAACACAGTAAAAGGCAGGGGCTATAACCCGGCAGAAAAAAATCCAACCCAGTTTCACGGAATCGGTCAGTTTGATATTGAAACGGGCGAGCCGAAAGCCAGTGGAGAAACGTTTTCCTCCACGTTTGGAAAGATTGTGTGTGATCTGGCGGCAAATGATTCCAGAATATGCTGTATCACTGCCGCAATGACCGAAGGAACAGGACTTTCCGATTTCAGAAAAAAATACCCGAAGCGCTTTTTTGACGTAGGTATTGCGGAGCAGCATGCTGTTACGTTTGCAAGCGGCCTTGCCAAAAACGGCATGATCCCGATTTTTGCCGTTTATTCCACTTTTCTCCAGCGCTCCTATGATCAGCTGATTCATGATGTGGCTATGCAGGGGCTGAAAGTCATTTTCGGAATTGACCGCGCCGGATTCGTGGGCGAGGACGGAGAATCGCATCAGGGTGTTTTTGATACGGCTTATTTAAACAGCGTTCCGAATCTAACGATCTATGCACCGTCGGATTTTGAGGAAATGGCGCTGATGTTTGTAAAAGGCATTTATCGTGATTCCGGCGCGGTTGCCGTAAGATATCCGCGCGGAAAAGCGGGAAGTATGCCGGAGAATTATACATATGATAAGCAGGACGCCGCCGTGTTCGGAGATGTTCATGCCAAAAATTGTATCGTTGCTTACGGCAGGGAATTCAGCGAATGTTACAGCGCCTATGAACAGCTGCAGGATACGTTTCTCATTAAACTGAACAAGATCAAACCAATCAGTGATGAAACCGTCATGCTTGCCGAAAATGCGGAAAATGTGTTTTTCTTTGAAGAAAGTATACGAACCGGAAGCGTGGGCGAAAGTTTTGCTTCCAGACTGGAGGAAAACCGCGTTTCGGTCAATTTCCGCCACATTGCGGTCAATGATGAATTTATAAAACAGGCGCCGGTAAGTTCACAGCTTAAAAAATATAGGCTGGATGCGCAGGGCGTTTTGGAAGTGGTAAAGAGTGAGCAAAAAAAAGAGGCTTGATATAGCTGTCTTTGAACAGGGCTATGCTCCCAGCAGAGAAAAGGCAAAAGCGGTTATTATGGCAGGTCAGGTCTATGTCAATAACCAGAAAGTGGATAAAGCAGGTTTTGAACTGAAAGAAGACGATGTGCTTGAGGTTCGCGGAAATACGCTTAAATATGTCAGCCGCGGCGGTTTAAAACTGGAAAAGGCAATGCAGTGCTTTCCGATAGATATTAGCGGAAAAATCTGCATGGATGTCGGCGCGTCTACAGGCGGGTTTACGGATTGTATGCTGATGAACGGCGCGTCCAAGGTGTATTCCATTGATGTCGGTTACGGTCAGCTTGCGTGGAAATTAAGATGTGATGACAGAGTTGTCAATCTGGAACGCACCAATTTCAGATATGTTGACGAAACCAATATCACGGATAAAATTGATTTCGCCAGTGTTGATGTTTCGTTCATCTCTTTAAAATTGATCTTCCCGAATCTGAAAAAGTTCTTGAAACCGGGCGGAAAAGCCGTATGCCTGATCAAACCGCAGTTCGAGGCCGGCAAGGAAAAAGTCGGCAAAAAAGGCGTTGTCCGAGATATTTCCGTCCATCTTGAAGTAGTGAACCGGGTAATGCAGGAGGCTGTAGACGCAGGCTTTTCGGTTCTGGGTCTGGATTATTCACCGGTAAAAGGCCCGGAGGGCAATATTGAGTATCTGATGTTTCTATCGTCCGCTGTTTCACCGGAAATCACTGACGGAATTAACGCACAAGACGTGGTCAGCAGATCACATGAGGAATTAAAATGATATTTTCTGTTTTCGGCAATCTGGATAAAAAAGATGTTCGCGCGCTTGCGCAGGAAGTGTCAAAAATGCTTTCCGGGCAGCAGAACAAAGTGGTGTTTAATGAAAAATACACCACCAGTTTTTCGGGCGGTAACTGTAGTTTTATGACCGAGTCGGATATGTATAAGGCGTGCGATATCGCAGTTGTGCTCGGCGGAGACGGCACTACCATGAAAGTTGCGAAAAACGCGGCTGTTAACGGGAAACCTGCTCTTGGCATCAACGGCGGCAGGCTGGGCTTCCTAAGCGCAGTGGAAAGAAATGAACTTTCCCTTTTGGAAAGTGTTTTAAAAGGTGAATATGCAGTGGATGAAAGAATCATGCTGGAGGCTTCCGTTATTAAAAACGGAAAAATCATCAGTACCAGCCACTGCCTGAATGACGCAGTCCTTTCAAGAGGCGATTTTGCCCGCCTGATCGATATTGATATCAAGTCAGATAAGGCGGATATGCTCCGTGTGCGCGCGGACGGCGTTATCATTTCAACGCCAACTGGTTCCACGGCATATTCGCTTGCCGCAGGCGGGCCGATCTTAAGTCCGGATCTGAATTGCTTTGTAATCACATCCATATGCCCGCATTCGCTTATGGACCGAAGTATCGTTGTGAATTCCAAGTTTACGCTGAACATCTCTGTAAGAAGCGATGTATCCAATAACGCCATCCTTACCTGTGACGGCGAAGAACCGGTAGAAATAGATCAAGATTGTATTGTATCGGTTTCTTTATCGGATTATAAAGCCAAACTGATTAAGGTGAAACCGGATAATTTTTATCAGATCGTGAAAAAAAAGATCATTGAGAGAGGCTCATAGTTTATGAAGAAAAGAAGGCTCGCAAAAATAATTGAACTGATCGGAACATATAAGATCGAAACGCAGGAAGAATTGCAGGCATATTTGAAAGAGAGCGGCTTTGATGTTACGCAGGCAACGATTTCCCGGGATATTAAAGAACTGCGCCTTGTGAAAGAACTTTCCGAAGAGGGCCGTTACGTTTACTCAACGGGAGTAAGAGATCAGCGCGGCGAATCGGATTTCAGAATGAGCGGAATCTTAAATGAATCTATTATCAGCGTGGAATATGCTGTAAATATGGTTTGCATCAAATGTTGTTCCGGCACTGCCGGGGCGGTTTGCGCGGCAATCGATTCTGCCAGGTGGATCGGAGTTTTGGGCACCATTGCCGGGGACGATACGATCTTTGTGCTGTGCGGAAACGAAAAGGCGGCACGTGTTTTCACTTCAAATTTGGAGAAAGTTATAAATGTTAAAAACCCTTGATATCGAAAATATTGCAGTAATTGAAAAGGCGCGGATCGAGTTCTCGTCCGGTTTTAATGTGCTGACCGGTGAAACGGGCGCCGGTAAATCCATTGTTGTGGATTCCATAAACGCCATACTTGGTGAGCGGACTTCCAGAGAACTGGTTCGCAGCGGTTCTGACTATGCGTTTGTATCTGCTCTGTTTACGGAGATCAACCCGGCAGTCAAAGCAAAACTGAATGATCTGGGTTTTTCAGCGGAGGAGGATGATTCACTCTTGCTGACCAGACGTATCAGCAGAGACGGTAAATCTCAGTGCCGTATAAACGGGCATGCCGCTACGGTTTCCGTTCTTCGTGAAGTCGGCGGTACACTTGTAAATATCCATGGTCAGCATGATAGTCAGTCCCTTTTAAATCCGGAATACCATTATCAGTTTATAGATATGCTTTCAGGCGGCAATATGCTGTTAGAGCAGTATAAAGCCGCTTTTTCCGCTTTCATTCACATTCGCCGCCGGCTGAAACAATTAACAGCGCAGGCGGAAAAAAATGATAACAGCACAGAACTTTTGGATTTTCAGATCAAAGAATTGGAAGACGCGGATATAAAAGAGGGCGAGATTGAATGTTTGTCAACTCGTAAAAAGGCGCTGGACAGCGCTGATGAAGCGCTTGCGGCATATCGTTCGCTGTTGACCGTCATTGCGGGGGATGATGAAAATGCAGGCGCGCAGATCTCTTTGATTTCGGCAGCAAAAGAACTGGAAAGATTTACCTCGTTTTCTGAGGATACTGAAAAAGCGTATTCGCTGCTGCAAAATATTGACGATGAGCTGGAAACGGTAAAGGGGCTTGTTGAAAATGCTGCCCAGTCGCTTGATTTTGACCCTAATGAAAAAGAGCGAATTGAGGAGCGGCTTGATTTTCTTTACAGGCTTGGGAAAAAATATGGTTCTTCAGAGGCGGATATGCTGAAAAGTCTTGAAGAGGCAAAAAAGCAGAGAACGCTGATCCATACGGATGAGGAAGAACTGGAAAGGCTGACACAGGAATATGATTCCGCCCTTGATCAAGTAGAAGAACTTGCCGAAAAACTTTCAGATCTAAGAAAGACAACCGCTTTAAAATTTGAAAGCGATGTTAAAGCGCAGCTTGAATTTTTGGACATGCCGAAAATCCGCTTTATAGTTGATTTTGAAAAAGGTATTCTTTCTTCAACGGGTACGGATAAAATTGAGTTTCTGATCTCAACCAATCCGGGAGAACCGCCGAAACCTTTGGCCAAGATCGCATCCGGCGGTGAACTTTCGCGAATCATGCTTGCAATCAAGAATATAATCGCCTATAATGATACAGTTGATACTTTGATCTTTGATGAGATTGATACAGGCGTGTCCGGCAGGGCAAGCGGAAAAATAGGTTTGAAACTGAAAGAAGTTTCCAAAAATACACAGGTTATAACTGTTACGCATTCCGCGCAGATCGCCGCTTTTGCGGATGAACATTTTCTGATCGCAAAGGATTTTGAAAACGGCAGAACATATACGAATGTTACGCCGCTGGATCACGAGAAAAGAAAATATGAACTTGCGCGCATTATGGGCGGCCTGCATATTACGGATGCCCTGCTGGAAAGCGCGGAGGAAATGCTGAACAATGCACAGGAGGATAATATAAATGGGAATTTATGAAGAACTGCGTGAACGCGGGCTGATCGCGCAGGTAACGGATGAGGAACGTGTCAGAGATCTTGTAAATAACGGAAAAGCGGTCTTTTATATCGGCTTTGATCCAACTGCTGATTCTCTTCACGTTGGTCATTTTATGGCGCTTACGCTCATGAAAAGATTGCAGGAAGCCGGCAACAAACCGATCGCGCTCATTGGCGGCGGAACGGGGATGATCGGCGACCCAAGCGGCAGAACGGATATGCGCCAGATGATGACTGTGGAAACGATTCAGCACAACTGCGACTGTTTTAAAAAGCAGATGTCCAAATTTATAGATTTTTCTGACGGTAAAGCGCTTATGGTCAATAACGCGGATTGGCTTCTTGACCTGAATTATATTGAACTCTTGCGGGAAGTCGGTTCCTGTTTTTCCGTAAACCGTATGCTTACCTTTGAATGTTATAAGCAGCGTATGGAGCGCGGGCTTTCTTTTCTTGAGTTTAACTATATGATCATGCAGAGTTACGATTTTTATGCGCTCTATCAGAAATATGGCTGTAATCTGCAGTTTGGCGGCGACGATCAGTGGTCCAATATGATCGGTGGTATGGAGCTTATTCGGAAAAAACTGAACGGCAATGCGGATGCGATGACCATTACGCTGCTTACCAATTCAGAGGGCAAAAAAATGGGCAAAACGCAGAAAGGCGCAGTGTGGCTTGATCCTGAAAAAACCACGCCTTATGAGTTTTACCAGTATTGGCGCAATGTGGATGACGCAGATGTTATCAAGTGCATGAAACTTCTTACATTCATGCCTTTGAAAGAGATTGCTGAATATGAAAAACTTGAAGGCGCCGAACTCAATGCCGCTAAAGAAAAACTGGCTTTTGAACTGACGAAACTTGTTCACAGCGAAGACGATGCTGTTAAGGCACAAACTGCTGCCAAGGCGCTTTTCGGCGGCGGAGCGGATGATTCCGATATGCCGTCAACAACGGTTGAAGATTCGGATTTGGATGAAAACGGCTCAGTGGGCGTGATTGATCTTATGTTGAAAGGCGGCATGATCAAGTCTAAGGGCGAGGGCAGAAGACTCGTTCAGCAGGGTGGTATTACCGTAAATAACGAAAAGATCACGGATCCATATGCCTCTGTTGCAGGTGAAGAACTGAAAAACGGCGTGATCATCAGAAAAGGCAAAAAGGTTTACAGAAAATTCGTTTTATAAAGCAAAAGGCGGGGAATCCCGTCTTTTCTTTTTAAGGTTAAATACCTAAGATTTTGTAAATATAATATTGAAGACGGTGCCTGCTTTTGTTATAATGATTAGTGGTGATTTTATGCCTGATATTCAGAAAAAAATTGAGGATTTAAGAAAAACGCTTCGCTATCACAGCGATAGGTATTATAATGACGATGCCCCGGAAATAGAGGATTACGAATATGATATGATGATGCGGGAACTTCAGAACTTGGAGGAGCAATATCCGCAGTATGACAGCCCGGATTCCCCCACAAAACGTGTGGGCGGCAAGGCGGATAACAGTTTTGAAAGCGTTGTGCACGCCGTTCGTATGGAATCCTTGCAGGATGCTTTTTCCAAAGAGGAGATCCGTGATTTTGATAAACGCGTCAGAGAAGTAGTTTCCGCTCCGAAGTACTGTGTTGAGCCAAAGATTGACGGACTTTCCGTTTCACTGGAATACAGAAACGGTTTGTTTGTCCGCGGCTCTACGAGGGGAGACGGCGATGTAGGCGAGGATGTAAGCGGCAACTTAAGGGTTATTCGCAATATTCCGTTAAAATTAAGCCAGAATATACCCTATATCGAAGTGCGCGGCGAAGTATATATGCCGAAAAAAAGTTTTGAAAAGGTTGTTGACCGTCAACTGATCAACGGCGAAAAGCCGTTTAAAAACCCACGTAACGCTGCTGCCGGCTCACTTCGGCAGAAAGACAGCGAAATTGCCGCCACTCGCGGATTGGATATTTTTGTTTTCAATGTGCAGCAGGTAGAGGGCGTAACGCTGACTTCGCATAAGCAGAGCCTTGATTTCCTGAAAGAACTTGGATTTCACACGATTCCCGGGTATATTCTTGTGGACACTATTGAAGAAGCACTTAACCGGATCGATCAAATCGGTGAAAGCCGCGGCAGTTTGGAGTATGACATTGACGGCGCCGTTATCAAAGTGGATGATTTTGCCATGCGTGGCGAACTCGGCTCAACGGCTAAATTCCCAAAATGGGCGGTTGCTTTTAAATACCCGCCGGAGGAAAAGCAAACGAAACTGCTGGATATTGAAATCGCAGTCGGCAGAACAGGTGTGCTCACGCCTACAGCCGTTCTGGAACCGGTTCATCTTGCCGGCACAACGGTTTCAAGAGCCACACTTCATAATCAGGATTTTATTGCTGAAAAGGGCATAGCCATCGGGGATGTCGTTACCGTTCGAAAAGCGGGGGATATTATTCCTGAAGTGTTGTGCGTCAACGAGCATCGTTCTGCCGGATATTTTAAATTCCCGGCAATCTGCCCAAGCTGCGGCAGTGAAGTGATCCGGGAAGAAGGAGAGGCTGCGATCCGGTGTATTAACCCGGATTGCCCGGCACAGCTTTTAAGAAATCTGATCCATTTTTGTTCCCGCGATGCAATGGATATTGAAGGTCTGGGCCCCGCTGTTCTTGAAACATTTGTAAATTACGGACTCATTGAAAAAACCGAAGATATTTATTCCTTAACCTTTGAGAAGATCAATTCCGCGGGACTGGACGGATTTAAAGACAAAAGCATTACGAATATCATAACTTCTATTGAAAATTCAAAGAATAACGATCTTTCTAAACTGATTTTCGCACTGGGCATCAGGCATGTGGGCGCCAAGGCGGGAAAACTGCTTTCCGATCATTTTAGAACAATGGATCGCATAGTGAATGCCTCTGTGGAAGAAATACTGGAAATAGACGGGTTCGGAGAGATCATGGCGGAAAGCGTATCTGAATTTTTCAAAAATGAAAAGTCAAGAAGTCTGATTGCAAGCCTGAAAGATGCCGGGGTGAATATGAATTCCCTTTCTGTGATTACAGATTCAAGATTTTCCGGAAAAACTTTTGTGCTCACCGGTACGCTTGCTTCGCTTACGCGTGCGCAAGCGTCTAAGATCATTGAGGGCTTTGGCGGCAAGACATCTTCATCCGTATCTAAAAAAACGAGTTATGTTTTGGCTGGCGATGCCGCCGGCAGTAAACTGGAAAAGGCAAATGCGCTCGGCGTTGAAGTGATCAGCGAAGCGCAGTTTCAAGAGATGATAAAATAGACGTGTGTATTCTCCGGTTCACGGAAAGGCAGAGGTGATTATGAAAGAAATCAGAAAAAAACAGAAGGTATTGTTTACGGCAATGAGGATTCTTGTGGCTGTAACACTTGTTTATATTGTAGTTTATATCGGCATTCAGCCCTATACTGCTGAATGGGGCAGAACGATCGCGCTGGTTTTAAGTTATTTGAGTGATCTGCTGATCGTTGCCAGTCTTGCCGTTGCGCTTGTCTATTACTCGAAATACGGCAAAACAAATGCGTTCTTAACCAGAATTGAGCATGAGATCAAAGACTGCGGCTATTATAAGATCAGCGGCGATCCCGCCGCGCCGGAAGAATATCTTGGCAACCTTTTTGATAAATTAAAAAATGACGGTTTTGCCGTTGAAAGCAATGTAGAGTATGATGGACTTGAATTCAGTTATACTGCCTTTAAAAGAAAAGAATTCTTTTATATATGCGGCGTGGATGATCTGTCCAAAGACGATGTGCTCGCGTATCTGGACTGCGCTGTGAATGACCTCACGGTCCGCCGTCTCAAAAGAGCAGGAAACTGCCTGCTTGTGTTTGTTACAGATCAGGCGCAGGATGGTGCTGTTGCCCTGTCTAAGATGATCTGTACATTCGGCAAAAAAGAGCAGTTAAAGCTCGCTATCGCTATTGCGGAGCCTGAAAAGCAAAATTGTTATTTTCTTGGCAATATGCAAACGAAAACACAGGCGATGACGGCGGAATACATTTTGAACAGCCGTGTACCCATTCCCGAAGAGCTGAAATATAAAGAGATTCTTCCTTTCCAGAAAGAACTTGAAAAACATATGGAAGATTTTACGATCAAAGATTACCTGAATGGTACATTTTATGCGCATTAGAGGTGTTAGAATGACGGATGAAGTAAAAACGTATCTGGAGTCCTTAAAAGGCAAAAAAGTAGCGTTTGTAGGTATGGGTGTTGCCAATGTGCCTTGTGCCGAATGGTTGGCAAAACACGGAATAGAAGTGTATGCTTGTGACAAAAGGGATAAGGATTATATCGGCACGGATATCTGCGCCCGCCTTGAAAAACAAGGCGTAAAATTCAGCCTTGGTGAGGATTACCTTAGCGTATTGCCGGATATGGATCTGATCTTCCGTTCCAACGGCATACTGCCGTTTCAGAATCCATGGATCGGAGAATGTATTGAAAGAGGGCAGAAAGTCACTTCTGAAATGGAAGTGTTTTTCAAATTCTGCCCGGCAAAGATCATCGGCGTTACCGGTTCTAACGGAAAAACAACTACAACAACGATCATAGCAAAAATGCTGGAGGCTGAGGGAAGAAATGTATATCTCGGCGGCAATATCGGCAAGGCGCTTATGCCGGAACTGGAAACGATTACCGCGCAGGATATCGCAGTTGTGGAGCTGTCTTCTTTTCAGCTTTTAACCATGGGAAATATGGTCAGCAGGCCTGATGTTGCCGTTGTTACAAATATTGAGATCACGCATCAAGATCATCATATCAGCCTGGACGAGTATGTGGACGCAAAACGAAACATTCTGATTTACCAGTCTGCTGATTCCAAGGCTGTGCTGAATGCGGATTGCGATTATTCCATCGGCGGCAGAGTCTATCATGATATGCGTTACGATGTACGAGGCAGGTTGTATCAGTTTTCCGTTAAGCATCCTGTTGAAAACGGTGCTTATCTTGATGAAAACGGTAATATCGTTTTTTGTGAAAATGGCGAGAAAACCGTTCTTTTTAATAAGGACGTCATTAAAATTCCCGGTATGCACAATGTGGAAAATTACTGCACTGCAATAACAGCAGTCTGGGGGCTGGTTTCGCCGGAAAATATGAAAAAAGTGGCGGAAACGTTCGGCGGTGTAGAACACAGGATAGAATTCGTGCGTGAATACAAAGGCGTTCGGTATTATAATGATTCGATCGCCACATCGCCTTCACGTGTGATCAGCGGGCTAAACGCGTTTCAGCAAAAGATCATTATGATTTGCGGCGGTTCGGATAAAGGAAATGATATGAGCCAGATGGTGCCGCTCATTTTAAAAAAAGTGAAACTGCTTGTGCTCAACGGCGCTACGGCGGGTAAGATTTATGATGCCGTTGTTGCTGACGAAAATTATGTAAACAGCGGTTTAATCATTGAAAAGACAGATACAATGGAACATGCCCTGATGATTGCAAAAGAAAACGCAAAGCGCGGGGATATCGTTTCCCTTTGCCCGGCATGCCCGGCATTTGATCAGTTTAAAACGTTTGAATACAGGGGCAGAAGATTTAAAGAACTTGTGAATGGATTTAAAGAATAATGGATACTCTGAAACTTTTAAAAAAATTAACGGCTGCTGGCGCGCTTTCCGGTTGTGAAGACGCGCTGCACAATGATTTGAGAACGATTTTGGAACAGTATGGCGAAGTGCGAACGGACGGCATGAAAAATATATTCTGCACATTCGGGCAGGGTCCGCATTTTTTGCTTGACGCGCATATGGACGAGATCGGTCTGATCGTAACTTCGATAACGGATGACGGATTTCTGAAATTTTCCGCAAGCGGTGGTGTGGACAGGCGCTTTCTGCCGGCGAGTGAAGTAACCGTGCTTGGAAAGCGCCGGCTCCGCGGCGTGATTTGTTCCGTTCCGCCGCATCTGAGATCGAATAAAGAAAAAAAGGTTAACGATATATCTGACCTTGCCGTGGATATCGGCTTTAGCAAGGATGAAGCGGAAAAATTGGTTGAGCCGGGGGACAGAATTCTGTTTCATCATCAATTTGATGAACTCTGCGGCAGTAAAGTCGTCTCCAACTGCCTGGATGACCGGTGCGGTGTAGCGTCTCTCCTTCTTACTCTTGACAGGTTAAAGAAGATTCCGGCAAAGATTACGGTTATGATTTCTGCACAGGAGGAAGTTGGCACCCGAGGTGCCACGGCCGGTGCCTTTTCCGTTGATGCGGATGAGGCAATCTGCGTGGATGTGTCTTTCGGCTATTCGCCGCAGTGCAGCAAAGAGGACTGCGGCATGGTTTCCGGCGGCGCTATGATCGGCTTTTCGCCGGTGTTGGATCAAGAGATTTCCCGCTCTTTGGTAAAGTGCGCGGAAAAAAATCATATTCCGTATCAAAAAGAAATTATGAACGGAAAAACAGGCACAAATGCCGATGTGATCACTGTTTCAAAAAGCGGAGTGAAATGTGGTCTGATTTCTATACCGCTTCGGTATATGCATACGCCGTCTGAAGTTATTGATGTAAAAGACGTTGAGGCAACGGCGGATCTGATTGCTGCGTATATTTCGGAAAGGGCTGGTGAGTGGAATGCTTAAGGAATTGTGCCTTTTAAACGGAACATCCGGCGATGAAAGTGCAGTAAGAAACTATATCATTGATCAGATCAAAGGCAAATGTGAATATAAGGTGGATGCGCTCGGCTCTGTGATTGCTTATAAAAAAGGCAGAAAAACGCCGGATAAAAAGGTTATGCTGAGCGCGCATATGGATGAAGTCGGTTTTATCATTACATCCGTTACGGAAGACGGTTATTTCAAGTTTGCCCCTGTAGGCGGTATTGAGCCGGAAGTGGTTCTGACCCGCCGTTTGAATGTGAATGGCAGAATCGGTGTGGTCGGCGCAAAAGCTGTGCATCTGATGAGTAGTGAAGAAAAGGATTCTGCGCCTAAATTCAGTGAATTTCTTATAGATATCGGTGCAAACAGCAGGGAAGAGGCAGAAAAGATTGCTGCGTCCGGTGATTTTGTGTATTTTATCTCGGATTATTGCGAGTTTGGAAACGGACTTTTAAAAGCAAAAGCGCTTGATGACAGGATCGGCTGCATGCTGTTGATAGAGCTGATCCAAGGTGATCTGGAATACGATACCTATTTTTGTTTTCAGGTGCAGGAAGAGGTGGGTCTGCGCGGTGCGGCATGCACTGCGTTTCGAGTGCAACCGGATGTTGCGGTTGTGCTGGAATCTACAACCGCGTCGGATATAGACGGTGTACACGGCGCTGAACGTTGTTGTTTGCTTGGGCATGGCCCTGTCATTTCCTATATGGACGGCAGAACGGTTTATGACCGTGATCTGTACCAAAAAGCATTTAAAGTTGCCAAAGATAACGGCATACCCGTGCAGACAAAAACAAAGATTGCAGGCGGAAATGATGCAGGCGCCATACAGACGGCTGCGGGCGGTTGCCGCGTCTGTGCTGTTTCTCTGCCGTGCCGCTACATTCATTCCGGTTCCAGTGTTGTTAAAAAAAGCGATATAGACGAAACCCGAAAGTTTTTAAAGGTATTTTTAAATTTACTTTATGATTGAAAAACTGAACGATATTGAAAAATTAAATGCGTTTAAGCCGGTGGATCTTTATACGATCCGTATAAAATCTCTTGTGGATACGTATGGTTTCGGATATTCTTTTGCCGCTTTCTACCGGCAGATGAAACAAGGCAGATGCACCGCCGTATTCAGCATTTTGGATTCAGATATCACGCTTGCGGTAGATACCGATTCGGCTGATGTGCCGGAATTGGCAGAGTTTTTTAATTTGCATGGCTTTACTTCACTGCTTTGCAGTGCCGGATTTCTTTTAGACCGCTCGTTTGATCAGGGTACGGTGATGTCGTCCCGCGATAAAAAAAATTCCGGAAATTCAAATTTGACAATCTGCGCTTTGCACAGTTATGATCCGCTTCGTGCCCTTTATGATTTTTTAGAGTATGACGGTGCTTTTGATATGTGGTATGCGGATATTCACCGAAGAATTGCCAAGTCAACCGCAAAAGCATGCGCGGTTTTTGAAAACGGCAGAATGCTTTCCAGCGCGCTATTGTCTTCCGTTCATAACGGCTGCGCTGTTTTAAGCGGTGTCAAAACAGATCCGGCTTACCGAAACCGAGGGTATGCCTCGGCTTTGGTGCGGTATCTGTGCCAAACGGTGCCGGGTACGGTCTATCTGATGCGTGAGCACAGTAAAAATGAGCAGTTTTATCTTGAACTCGGATTTAAAAATACAGATCAGTGGAGAATTTACAGATGACCCCTTTTTTTGATATAGACAGCAGAATTCTGAAAGCGTCGGATCAGGCGCTGGAAAAAGTAAAAAAACAGTTTGAAACGATTGATGAAATTACGGAATATAATCAGCAGAAAGTAATCAGAGCGTTTATTAAACACGGCGTTTCAGAAAGTCATTTTGTGTCTACCACAGGTTACGGCTATGGTGACCGCGGCAGGGAAACGCTGGATGCGATCTGGGCAGACGTATTCGGCGCGGAAGACGCGCTGGTGCGCCATAATTTTACATGCGGCACACACACGCTGGCCACGGCTCTGTTCGGCGTTCTGCGCCCGGGTGATAAAATACTTTCCGTTACCGGCACACCGTATGATACTATACATAATGTAATCGGTATATCCGGAGAGGGTATGGGTTCACTTAAGGATTTTGGGATTGCTTATGATGAAGTACCGCTGAAAGACGGACGTTTGGATTATGACGCAATCGGCCGCCAAGTGGATGATTCCGTTACGATGGTCTACATTCAGCGCAGTCGCGGATATGAACTTAGACCGAGCCTTTTGATCAGTGAAATAGAAAAAGTTGTGCAAGTTGCAAAGGCAAAAAATCCGAATGTGATCGTTATGGTTGATAACTGTTACGGCGAATTTGTACAGAAACAGGAGCCGTGCGATGTAGGCGCTGATCTTGTTGCCGGATCGCTGATTAAAAATGCAGGCGGCGGCATGGCAAGAACAGGCGGTTATATTGCCGGTAGAAAAGATCTTGTTGAAAAGTGCGCTTATCGGTTAACTACGCCAGGTCTCGGCAAAGAAGTAGGCGCTACTCTCGGCATGAACCGTGAACTTTATATGGGGTTGTTTTACGCGCCCCATACGGTTGGAGAAGCGCTGAAAAGCGCCGTTTATATTGCCGCGCTTTTCAGCGGATTCGGATTTGATACAACTCCTGCGTATGATGCGCAAAGAGGAGATATTGTTCAGTCTCTGGGACTCGGGAACGAAGATCGTCTTGTGGCTTTCTGCCAGGGAATCCAGAGCGGTAGCCCGATAGACAGTTATCTTACTCCGGAACCGTGGGATATGCCCGGTTATGACAGCAAAGTGGTGATGGCCGCCGGCGCGTTTACGATGGGATCGTCTATAGAACTTTCTGCTGACGCTCCCATACGAGAACCATATTACGCTTGGATCCAGGGCGGCCTTACATTTCATGCCGCAAAACTCTGCGCGCTGCTTGCTGCGCAGAAAATGCTTGACGGAGGTCTGCTTAATGTATAATTATAAAGGCATTCAGCCTGAAACAATCGAACTGCTTTCTTTAAACCGCTTTCATGATTCCAAAGCGTTTTATGAAGCGCATAAGGAAGAACTGAAACAAGGCGCTACTATACCGATGCGGCAGATGGTGCTTGACCTTTCTGATCTTTTGTGTGATCTGGATCCGCTTATGGATACAAGTCCAACCTATATCGTTTCCCGTATCAGAAGAGATACCCGGCGCACAAAAAGCAAACTCCTGTATAGAGAGAATCTTTGGGTCATGTTTAGGCGCAATAAATTTGAATATCCTTTTGCGCCTTTTTATTGGTTTGAATTTAAACCGGAGGGCTATGCTTACGGACTGGGCATGTGGACCGGAAAACCCGCGCAGTTTGATGAGGTCAGAAAACTGATCGTCAAAGAGCCTGAACGGTGGCTGAACGCGGTTGACTGCGCAGAAAAGGCCGGTCTGAAATACGCAACGGACGAATTTTATAAAAAAGATAAAATACCGAATGCGCCCGAGGAACTGAAAAAATATCTGAACGCAAAAAGCATGGTTTTCTGTGTTTGGAAGAAGGATTTAAAAAGGATCGCTACCACCAAAATCATAGACGATATGAGAAAAATGATCAAAACCTCGTCTCCCATGTATGAATTTTTGATCGAGGCATATGACAACGCTTTTAATGAGGGACTTATCAATGCAGACTATTACAAAAGATGAACTGATGAAATTGAAGAGCGGCAGCGATATCAGAGGCACTGCCGTGGAAACCGATATAGAAAAGATACAGTTGACGGATGAAGTTGTGCGTTCTGTCTGCACAGCATTTGTAAGGTGGTACAAAGCAAAATTTAAATGTAAGGATTTCCGCATTGCTGTGGGTCATGACTCCAGAATCTCGGCTGACCGGATCCGAAAAGCTGCAGTATCCGCTTTTTGCGCAGAGGGAGCGGAGGTTTATGACTGCGGTCTTTGCGCAACGCCCGCCATGTTTATGGCAATTGTTTCCGATATTCAGGTTTCCGCATCGCTTGAGATCACTGCGTCTCACCACCCGTTTCAGAAAAACGGACTTAAGTTTTTCACACCGAACGGCGGGCTGGAAGGATATGAGGTAGAAGAGATCCTGAATCTTGCCTACGATATCACTCCCGGCAGTGGAAACGGCAAAATTCAAAACTATGATTTCATGAGCGCCTATTCGGCTTATCTCAGAAACATAATAAAAAATTCGGTGAATAGTGGAGAAAAGCCGCTAAAAGGTATAAAAATTTCCGTTGACGCGGGGAACGGCGCCGGCGGATTTTATGCCAGGCAGGTTCTTGCGCCTTTGGGCGCAGATGTCTCCGGCAGCCGATACCTGGAGCCGGATGGTATGTTTCCATATCATGTGCCGAATCCGGAGAACACTCGCGCAATGGAATGTGCAAAGAATATGGTTTTGGAAACAAAATCGGATCTTGGAATCATTTTTGACACGGATGTGGACCGCATGGGCTGTGTTTCCTGCGACGGAAAAGAGATTAACAGAAACCGTTTGGTTGCGCTTGCAAGTGCGATTGTGCTCCAGAACGCGCCGGGTGGTACAATTGTGACGGACAGCCTGACTTCTGACGGTTTGCGTGATTTTATTGAACACCGTCTCGGCGGCAAACAACTCCGATTTAAACGCGGATATAAAAATGTGATCGACAAAGCCATTGAATTAAACGCGCAGGGTGTGAACTGCCCTCTTGCGATCGAAACCAGCGGGCACGCTGCGCTGAAAGAAAATTATTTTCTGGATGACGGCGCTTATCTTGCCGCAAAAATTATATCTCTGCTGGCCGTTTTGAAAAAGCAGGGCAAGGATATAAATGATTTGATATCTGATCTCAAAGAACCTGCTGAAAGTATAGAGATCAGAATCCCCATAAACGATAGAGATTTCAAAGCGTATGGCCAACAGGTAATGGATTCTCTTAAGGCGTATGCGGCGTTAAACGATTCGTGGCAAATAGAAACAGAAAATTATGAGGGTGTCCGTATCAATTTTAACGGCGGTTGGTTTTTGCTGCGGCTTTCCGTGCACGATCCGATACTGCCGCTCAATTTGGAATCACAGGAAATCGGAATCTGCGCAAAGGTTGCGGCAGAAGTCCAAAAGCATTTAATTTGTTTTGATAAACTGGATCTTAAGGATTTTAATAAGGTATTGTAATGCTGTATTTAATTTTAGGCCGTGCCGGTTACGGCAAAACTGAATATTGCTTTCATAAAATTCAATCTCTTGCCGAAAGCGGAAATCAAGATATACTGCTCCTGACTCCGGAGCAGTATAATTTCACCGCAGAAAAAAGGCTGCTTTCTATGCTCGGCGAAAGCCGGGTCAATTCTGTTCAGAATCTGTCTTTTACACGGCTTTCCAATGAACTCAAACGCCTGTACGGCGGAGATACACTGCCTGTCCTTTCCAAGGGCGCCAAGGCAGTCCTGATGAAAAAGGCTATGGATTTTGTTAAGGATGAACTAACCGTTTTTGCCAATAAAACAAACACGGCGTCTTTCATATCCTCCATGACGGATATTTATGATGAAATGAAATCCTGCGCAAAATCCTGGCAGGATATTCAATCTGCTTCTGAGCGGATAAACAGAAAACTGCTTTCAGGTAAATTATCTGATATTTCAAAGATCATTGAAAAATATGAAGAACTCATTAGCGGCGTTTATTTCGACTCTGCAGATGAGATGACACGTCTTTACACCAGACTTGCCGAAACGTCTTTTCTGAAAGGAAAAACGGTTTTTATTGATGGCTTTAACGGGTTCGTTGCCAATGAGATAAAGATCCTCGAACGGATCATTCAGGATTCACAAGATGTTTATATTACGCTTGCAACGGATTCATTCGGGCAAGAGCAGGAATATGATCTGTTTTCCTATATTAATAAAACCGCGGCAACCGTGATCAGAATCGCGGCAGATACGGGCTTGGATTATCGCATAATACAACTTGATAAAAATTACAGAACACAAAACAAATTCCTTTTGCTTTGCGAAAAACAGCTCTATTCGCAAAATGCCGCAGTAATCGATGAACAGCCTGATTCCATAAGTATTTTTAAGGCAAAAAGCATCTCTGATGAGTGCGATCATGCAGCTTTAATGATCAAAAAAGAATTAAGAGCGGGCTGCAGGGCTGGTGAGATTGCCGTTATCTGCCGGGATACCGAAAAATACAGAAGTGAACTTTCCTATGCATTCAGAAAATATGAAATTCCGTTTTTTGATGATGAACGGCAAAGTATTGGCGCCCAGCCCGTAGTTGCTTTTGTACGCTTTCTTTTAAGAACCGTTGTATATTCGTTCAGATCAGAAGATATCCTCAGCCTTGCAAAAACAGGACTGCCGGCGCTTGCTCCCACGGATGTGAACACACTGGAAAATTATATATACATGTGGAACATCAGCGGCGTTAAAAAATGGGGCGTGCCTTTTGTAAATTCCGCCAAAGGCTTTTCGTCTGAATTATCAGAATATGATAAAAAAGTGCTTGAAAAAATCAATCAGGCAAGGGAATACTTATATTCCCGGCTCATTCAATTTAAAAATGCCGTTAAGGATTCTGATGCCGCCGGAATCAGTGCAGCCGTTTATCATGCGTTGCTCTCTTTTGGCGCAAATCGAAAACTGAAATCGCTTGCATCTGACCTGAATGAACTCGGAAAAGATGCGCTTGCAGATGAACAGCAGCGTGTTTGGGATCTTTTGATGAATATCTTGAATGATCTTGCGGTGGTATCCGGCAGCGAGTCTATGCGTGTAAAAGATTACGCGGATCTGTTTTCGATCATGATTCACTCTGAGGATCTCGGCGTTCTTCCGCAGGGCATTGACTGTGTTCAGTTTGGTCAGGCGGACAGAATGCGCGCCGATAACCCAAAAATCGTTTTTGTTTTGGGTGCGAATGAAGGCGAATTTCCAAAATCTGTTTTCAGCGGCGGTTTGCTAACGGAGAATGACAGGATAGCCCTCAGTGAAAATGATTTTACGCTCTATTCTTTCGGCGAAACCCTTACATACCAGGAAAGATATTTTGCTTATATGGCGCTTAGTGTTGCATCGGATAAACTGTTTGTCTCCTATGAGGGTAATGTCAAAAATGACGCGCCTTCATCGCTCATTACTTCACTGCGCACCATGTTTCCCGCTATGGAAGTTTACCGATATGAGGATATTCCGGAAACGGAACTTGTTGAGAGCCGGACTTCTGCCTTTGACCTTATGGCGGCAAAGTTCGGCGAGAATACTTCCTTTTCGGAATCTTTAAAGAAGTATTTTGAAAAAGACAGCAGATATCATTCTGTGAAACTTCTTTTTGAAAATGAAGAGATTTCTCTTAATAATAAGGAAAATTCAAAAAAACTTTTCGGCAAAGATATGTATCTTTCCGCATCACGTTTAGAAGATTATTTTAACTGCCGTTTTCGTTATTTCTGCAAATTCGGTCTGATGGCGCGTCCGCTCCAAAAAGCCCAGATGAACGCAATGCAAACGGGCACGGTTATCCATTATGTGCTTGAACATGTTTTAAGCGAAGTCGGAACCAAAAAACTTTCCGGGGAAAGCGAAGCGCACATTCGTATCATTGTCAATAAATATCTAAATCAGTATTTTGAAACGCAGCTTGGCGACACAACGGAATTTACAAAGCGTTTTAAGTACCAGTTTATGCGCCTGTCCAAAATGCTGTATAGTGTTGTGATCCGTCTTGCGGATGAATTTGCGCATTCTTCGTTTCAAGCAGAGGCGTTTGAACTTTCCATTGATCAGGACGGCGATGTTCAGCCCTCCGTTATACAACTGGAGGACGGCACAGTGCGTATCAGGGGCGCTGTGGACAGGGTAGACGTGCTAAATAAGGACGGCGAAAAATATATTCGCGTTGTAGATTATAAATCTGGAAATAAAAAGTTTAAACTTTCAGATGTGCTCTATGGTCTGAACCTGCAGATGTTTGTGTATTTGTTTACGATCTGTTCGGATAAGAAAAGCCGCTTCAGCGGCATACCTGCCGGTGTGCTTTATATGCATGCCGCGAGATCTGTGTTTTCTGTGGACGGCGGGGATGCAGAGCAGACCCTTAAAGCGGATGCGGATTCCGAGTATAAAATGAAAGGCATCGTCCTCTATGATCAGGAGCATGATATTTTAAATGAGATGGAAGATGGCGTAAAAGGCAGGTTTATCCCTGTTCATTACACCAAAAGCGGTTTGAAAGGGTGTTTTGCCTCCCTTGAAGGACTTGGCAGGATCGCAAAAAAGATCGATACCCTGATCGCCGAGATGGGGAACGGATTGCATGCGGGCCATATTGAACAGAATCCCATAAACGGCAAAGATCATAATTACACCTGTGATTACTGCGATTACAGCGATGTGTGCGCAAGTAAGAAATATATTCATAAACGCGAAATGATCCAGATGGATGATAGTAAAGTGATCTCGGTTTTGGAGGAGGTGCAGGATGGCAAAACAGTGGACTGAACCGCAAAATGACGCGATTCTTGCCAAAGGCGGCAATATAATTGTTTCCGCTGCCGCGGGTTCGGGAAAAACAGCAGTGCTTGTGGAACGCGTAGTTCGTATTATCACAAGTGAATCGGATCCGGTGGATATAGACAAACTTCTGATCGTAACCTTTACGATCCCTGCCGCTGCGGAAATGAAGGCGCGTATATCCTCCAGACTGGAAGAACTATTGAAAGATGCTCCGGGAAACAGGCGGATCCTGCGCCAACTTTCCCTGATACCATCGGCAAAAATATGCACGATAGACGCATTTTGCCTCAATCTGGTTAAAGAGAATTTTTTTGACCTTTCCGTCAGTCAGGATCTTTCCATTCTGGATAATGCTGAAGCGGATATTCTTTCCGATAACGCCTTGAATACGGTTCTGGATGCGTTTTACGAGGAGAATGATCCCGATTTCATCAAACTGGTGGAAACGCTTTCAAATCCAAAGGACGAAAGCGGCTTGATTTCGGCTGTAAAAAATACTTACAATTATATTTCTGCACAGCCAATGCCGCTTTTATGGCTTTCACGTATGATAGACGCTTATAAACCGGGCACGCCTTTTGAAAACAGCGTGTGGTATGCAGCAGCAGTGGAATCTGTATCAGATAAACTGCATTATGCAATGAAACTGTCTGACGAATGCCTTGCCTTTATTGACGAACAGGACAGTTGCGCCGGCTATTATATGGAGATCCTTGGCGCAGAAAATGCGCAGTGCAACAGGCTGATTTGTGCCCTTGAACTTGGTTGGGATAACTTAATTGAAGAATTATCAAATCTTGAATTTCCAAGATTTTATCCTTCAAAAAAGAGTTTTGAAACGCCGGGCTATAAGGATGAGATCGTTTCGCGCAGAAATTTCTATAAAGATATCCTGAATGCGCTTCGAAAAGAGATCACTATACCGTCCTCCCGCTTTGAAGAAGATAACGCAGCGCTTTATCCGATCCTGCAAACGCTTTATAAGGTTGTAGCGCGCTTTTCGGAAGAATACATGAAACACAAACAGGAAAGGAATGCATACACGTTTTCCGATATAGAGCATTTTGCACTTGATCTTTTGATGGATGTGGATGAAGACGGCAATATCGTTAAATCCAATGTTGCAAAAGAACTGGAGTCTTCTTTTTATGAGATTTTGGTAGATGAATATCAGGATACAAACGAGGCGCAGGATACGCTGTTTTGGCTGCTTTCGAACGGTAGCAACAGATTTATGGTTGGTGATGTTAAGCAAAGCATATATAAGTTCCGCCTTGCCATGCCGTACATCTTTAATCAGAAAAAGGAAACATACCGGGATTATAATCAAGATTCGCCGGCTGGGGACGCGAGGGTCATTCTTGATCGGAATTTCCGTTCACGAAAAGATATTTGCGATTTCACCAATTTTTTGTTCTCAATTTTCATGAGCAAAAAAGCAGGGGAACTCGATTACAATGAAAAAGAGTACCTGAACTGCGGCGCTGTCTATCCCGAACGTCAGGAACCCTGCATCAGCCTGAAAATCACGGATGGCTGCAAATCTCCAGATATGGACGAGTGCGAGGCTGCGGAGATTGCGAAACTGATACAGAAAAAGATAAAAGCACAGGAACAGGTTACCGATAACGGCAGAGAACGCAATATAAAATTCGGTGATTTTGCCATACTTTTGCGCAGCAGTAAAAACCATATTGACACGTATGATCGTGTTCTGAATTCTTTTGGTATTCCCACGGTGTGTGAAACCAACGCAAATCTTTTGGAGTGCGCAGAGATTAAAATGCTTTTGTCTCTTTTAAAAGTCATTGACAACCCTTCAAGAGATATTCCTATGCTGTCCGTTATGATGTCGTCGTTTTACGGTTTTACCGCTGATGAGCTTGCAGAGATCAAACTGGAGAGCGGCGGCGCTAAACACAGCCTTTATACCAGCGTTGTGAATTCCAAATCGGAAAAGGCGGTTTCGTTTATTAAAGAAATACAGATGTTTTCCAAAACCGCCGTAACAATGAATATCTCCTCCTTTATTCAATATATCTGCGAATATAAAAGTGTTTTTGCCTATATGAATGCGCTCGGCAACGCGATGCAGAGAAATGCCAATATCAATGCGTTTATTGCGTTTGCCCGTAATTTTGATGCATCTTCCGGTGTGGGGCTGACGTCTTTTCTTCGCCTGATAGACGGGATCGCGGAAAGCGGGGAGGGGATAAAGGCTGCGGAATTGAATGCAGGAAGTGAAAATGCCGTAAAGATCATGAGCATTCATCATTCCAAGGGGCTTGAATTCCCGGTCGTGATTCTTGCCGGAACTTCCAGAAAGTATAATTACAGCGATCTTAATAACAATATTCTTTTTAATGAGCGTTTCGGCGTTTCTTTAAAGCGCCATAATGAAGAGCAGCTTTACCGTATGGAAACACTTCCGAATAAGATTCTGAAAAATATCAATAAAAGTGCGGCGCTCAGCGAAAATCTGCGTGTGCTTTATGTGGCTGTTACCAGGGCAAAAGAGCAGTTTATTGCTATGCTCTCTTATGAAAATCTTGAAAACAGGATCCTTTCCGATGCCGTAAAGATCGCCGGCGGAACCATGGATCCCTGCATATGCCGGGATATCAGCTGCGACGCGGATTTTTTGCTCTGTTGCGCGCTTTTGCATCCGGATGGAGGCGAACTTAGATCGTCTTCGCCTGTTGCTGTTCGCGTTTTAGACAGCAGTTTTTCGATGAATATAGAGGTGTGCAATTTTGAAACAGAAGATACATTTTCTTCTGATCTTGAGCCGGCGGAGCCGGATGCGTCTGTTATTGAACTGATTGATGAACGCGTAAATTATAAATATCCGGGTCTCAAAAATATACATATCACAGCAAAATTAAATGCGTCCGAGCTGGATAAAAAGGATGCACACCAGGAATTTTTTGCACTTTCCAAACCTGCTTTCATGAATGACGGGGGTCTCACGCCCGGCCAGAAAGGTACGGCTATGCACACCTTTATGCAGTTTTGCAACTACAAGTTGGCAAGTGAGGATATTGAAAAAGAAATATCCCGTCTTGCTGAATGCGGCTTTCTTACTGAAATTCAGGCGCAGTCTCTGAACAGAAAGCAGTTGCGGGATTTCTTTATGAGTGATTTTGCAAGCCGGATGTTTTCTTCCGGTCATATTTACAGGGAAATTAAGATTTCTTCTTTTGTAAAAGCGAATGAAGTGTTTGACACCGATTCAGAAGAGCAGGTGCTTGTACGTGGCATTTCAGATTGCGTTTTTGAGGAGAACGGCGAGCTTGTGCTTGTGGATTATAAAACGGATAGAGTAAAAACGGAATCGGAACTCTTGGAAAGATATAAAAACCAAATTGCTTTTTACAGAAAAGTGATTGAAAAAACGTTGCAAAAGCCGGTTAAATCTGCTGTTTTATACTCATTTTCTCTTTCAAAAGTGTGCAAATACGGATAAAATGCAAAAAAACACTTGCAATTTATGTTTACTTGTGGTATTATTCTTTAGCATTAGAAGAATTTAATTAAAGAGGTGAAAAGAAATGAAAGACGGAATTCATCCCAACTATGATACTTGTACTGTTAAGTGCGCTTGCGGCGCAACTTATGAAACCAAGAGCACAAAAAAAGAACTCAAGGTAGATATTTGCTCCAAATGCCATCCTTTCTTTACCGGCAAACAGAAGCTTGTTGACACAGGCGGCCGTGTAGACAGATTCAATAAGAGATACGGCAAAAAAGCGTAAATGAAATTGAAGGCAGCGTTTTGCGTTGCCTTTTTTCTTTGGTGATTTTTGATGGTTGAGTACAAAACGGTTGAAAAACAGGCAGCATCTGAATTTGTTGAAAAAAAGTCAAGGTTTATCGGTTATGTCAAACCTGTAAAATCAGTGCAGGAGGCACAGGATTTTATTAATGAGATCAAAATGGCAAACCGTGAGGCAACACATAATGTGCCCGCCTATGTTTTGCTTAAAGATCACCTTCAGCGCTGCAGTGATGACGGCGAACCCTCCGGAACAGCCGGTGTTCCCGTGCTGGATGTGATCTTGAAAAGCGAAGTCAAGGATGTGTGTGTTGTTGTAACAAGATATTTCGGTGGGGTGCTGCTTGGCACAGGCGGTTTGGTCCGCGCGTATTCACACGCATCAAAGATTGCGCTGGACGCCGGCAGAATTGTTACCATGGCGCCGTGCATTGCTGCCGAAATCGAGATTGATTACTCTTTTTATGAAAGAGCACGGATTCTCCTGGAAGAGTGCGGTGCAAATGTTGAAGACTGCGTTTTTACCGATCGAGTCAAAATGATTTTCTCTGCAAGGGACACCGCCTGTAAATCAATATCTGAAAAGCTGACGGAACTCAGCGGCGGGCGGTACTCGTTTGTGAAAACCGGTGAAAAGTATGCAAAAATATAAAAGATCCCGCGCCGCTTTGCGTGAGATCTTTACATGTGATTCAGTCAAATTTATCTTTTTCTAAATAGACCACGTTGATTTCCGGGTGGTTGAAAAGCCGCAGCGGAAATTCTGCATTGCCAAGTCCGCGGCTGACGATCAATTGTGGCCTTTCTCCGAATGAGCCTTTCGCATATTTCGGGAAAAGCCCCTGCCCCGGGCTGTATACCGGTCCGATAAACGGCAAAATGAACTGGCCGCCGTGTGCATGACCCGATAATTGCAGATCAAAATCATACTGGCTGTAATTATTCTCCTCCACTTTTTCAAAGTTTTCCGGAAAATGGCTTAAAACGATTTTAAAACCGCCCAGTTTGTCCAGTTCGTCAAAATAGGGCTTCATATCCTTATATTGGAAAGTGCCGTTTTTCCGCGCCTTATAGTCTTTAAAATCCGCTTGGTCTTCATCCAGCCCCAAAAAGGTAATCAGGCTTGAATGGATCGTAATCTGTGCCGTTTGGTTTAGCAGCACGTGAAAGCCGATATCGGCAAGTTCTTTCATGAGTTCATCAAAATTTTCAAGCCGTCTTTCGTGATTCCCGGTAATGTAAAATACGGGTGCACGCTTTAAAAGTTCCTTACCGAATGCAAGCATTTTACTTTTGTTTTTGCATTTATCATTTATATAATCACCGGTGATTGCAATGATATCCGGTTTGATCTCATCCAGTTTTTTCAGCACCTTTTTAAATGGCTTGGAGTGAAGATCGGATAACTGCGCAAGCGTGATCCCGCCCTCTATTTCGTTGCTTAGAATGATGTATTCTGTTTTGTCTATCGTGTTGTTTTGATAATAGCAAAATACCACGATTAGGATTATCACGATCAGTGCAATAAAAAAGTAGATCATATTTTTAACCTCTTTTTGATCATAAACGGTATGGCGGAATATGTCAAGTGAAAAAATTCTGAATAAAAAAGGGTTTATAGTCTATAATACGTATTATTTATCAGAATAGTGATAACGGTGATCATTTTGGAAAAAACTATCAGAGAAAAAGCAGAGATAACAGAAAAGGAATTTCTGAGTCGGTATGCCGCGCTTTCCTGTGAATCGCAGGGGAGGGACAAGCCGGAAGCAGCGTGCACCATTCGTACCAGTTATCAGAGAGACAGAGACAGGATCCTGCATTCTTCTGCGTTTCGGCGCCTTAAGCATAAAACTCAGGTCTTTCTGGCACCGCAAAGCGATTACTACAGAACCAGACTTACCCACACGCTGGAAGTTGCACAAATCGCGCGGACGATCGCCCGGGCGTTAAGATTAAATGAGGATCTTACCGAGGCGGCTTCTCTTGGGCATGATTTGGGTCATACGCCTTTTGGCCACGCGGGCGAGAAGGCGCTGAAAGATCTTTCTGATATAGGTTTTCGCCATAATGAGCAGAGCGTTCGTGTAGTAGAAAAACTCGAAAAACAAGGGGACGGTCTCAATTTAACAAAGGAAGTAAGAAACGCGATTCTTTGCCACAGCGGCAGTATGAAGTCCTTTACCCTTGAAGGCAGAGTTTTGCGCTACGCCGATAAGATCGCTTATATAAATCATGATATTGATGACGCAATCGCCGCCGGAGTTTTGGCGGAAGAAGAGATACCGAAACATCTTCGCCAAACGCTTGGATTCAGAAAAACACAGCGAATCAACACTTTGGTTTCCGATATTATACAAAACAGCAGTGATGACATTCGTATGAGCGAACCATGTGAAAAGGCTTTTTTAGAACTGCGTGCGTTTATGTTTGAAAATGTATACGAAAGCCCGATCTGCCGTGCGGAGGACGAAAAAGCATATTCTATTGTGGAACGGCTTTATAAATATTACATCAAAAATATTTTTAAAATGCCGCAGATGTATAGGAATATAGCGGATTCGCAGGGCGCGGAAAGAGCTGTGTGTGATTACATTGCCGGCATGAGTGATACATATGCATTAAAAGAATATAATCGATTATTTATTCCGAAGTTTGCGGAATTTTGATTTTGAAAGAAAGGAGCAGTCATTTTGCCTGTGAACGAATCCTTTTTGCAGGAACTGAAATATAAAACCGATATAACGGATATCGTTTCCACTTATGTCAGCCTGAAAAAAAGGGGCGCCACGCTTGTAGGACTCTGCCCGTTTCACAACGAGAAAACGCCTTCTTTTACAGTATATCCAGAAACGCAGTCGTTTTACTGCTTTGGCTGCGGCGCCGGGGGAGACGCGGTTACTTTTATCCGAAAAATAGAAAATCTGGATTATATTGACGCTGTTAAAATGCTTGCCCAGCGCGCCGGGCTTCAAATGCCGACAGACGGGTTTGATGACAGCATTTCCAAACGGCGGCGCAGAATTTATGAGGCAAACCGGGCTGCCGCAAAATATTTTCATTCGGTTTTAATGAGCGAAGAGGGGAGCAAAGCCCTTGAATATTATCGAAACAGAAAATTTACTTTGCATACCATTAGAAAATTTGGCCTTGGTTATGCCCCGGATAAATGGGACGGGCTGTTAAAGCATTTGCGCTCCCAGGGCTTTTCCCTGACAGAACTCTATGAGGCGGGTCTTGTCAGAAAAGGGCAGAAAAATAATTACTATGATTTTTTCAGAAACCGTGTTATGACGCCTATCATCGATGTCCGAGGCAATGTAGTGGCGTTCGGCGGGCGTGTGCTGGACGACAGTAAACCGAAGTATATTAACACAAACGATACATTGGCATATAAGAAAACCAACGAAGTTTTCGGTCTGAATTTTGCCAAGGACAGCGGTAAAAGCGAAATTATCCTTTGCGAAGGGTATATGGATGTTATCGCTATGAATCAGGCCGGGTTTACAAACTGCGTTGCCGGCTGCGGTACCGCGCTGACCAATGAACAGGTGCATCTTATCAGCCGGTATGCAAACGAAGTTGTGCTTGCTTATGATAATGATGAGGCGGGCAGAAAAGCGCTGGACAAGGCTGTAAACCTCTTCCGAAACACAGATATTAAGATCAGGATTCCTGCTTTTGAATACGGCAAAGATCCTGATGAAATCATAAAAAATGTTGGCGTGGAAAAATTCGGCGCTATGATTGATCGGGCAATGAATGAAACAGAATATAACATTTTGCGTATGCGCGGCAGATACAACATTGCCACAACGCAGGGTAAGATTGATTTCGCGTCCGCTGTTGTGCCCGTACTTGCGCAGGCGGAACCGGTTGAGCGGGATCTGTATATGAGCAGGATCGCGGAGGAGATCGGTATTGATAAAAGTTCCATTGATGCGCAGCTGCAGGAATATATCCGTTCAAACAGGCGCAGGCAAAGAAAAAAAGAATGGAATGCGACTGTTCAGAACGCGATTAGAGAAAATCAGCAGATCAGCCACGACACGGGCGAAACTTCAAAAATGATAAAAGCGGTTGACAGATTGCTTTATCTTTTGATAAAATATCCGGACTGTATGAAGCTTGCGTCTTCCTTTGAGACGGATGAACTGCCTGCCGGCTTTTTCAGAAAAGTTTTTGATAAAATTTGCGAAAATATCAAAAACGGATATGATAACGATCTTATGAATTTTTCTTCCGTGCTTTCCGCGGATGAACTTGGCAGACTTGCGGGAATCATTGCCCGAGGTAATCACAGCGATAACCCAAAAGAAGAATTTATGGACTGCATGGATCTAATCAGAAAAGAAAATGCAAAAAAACATAAAAAATCGGCGGCAGATATGTCAGACGATGAATTCAGAAAGATGTTCAATACATAATTACAGAGGAGAATGATTATGGAAAACAAAAATAAAAACAACACGCCGCAGGCGGCAGACGATAAAAAGACCGCCGCTTTTAAAAAACTTGTTGAGAAAGGCAAGAGTGTAGGTCATCTTACTGCGCAGGAGATCGACAACTTGATTGTTGATCTGGATCTGGATGTGGATGAACTTGAAAAATTAAATGATATGATTGACAGCGCCAATATCAATATCATTGATGATTTTTCCTCCGAGGCGCTGGACGGCATCCCGCTTGAAGTGGATCTGCCCAAGGAGACGGACGCTGCGGAAACGGTTGCCACGAACGACAATGCCGCAATGGATGATCCGGTCAAGGTTTACTTGAAAGAGATTGGCAGAGTGCCTCTGCTTACCCCTGAAGAGGAGATTGAATACGCCATGCGGATCGCGGATAATGATCCGGTTGCCAAAAAGCGCCTTGCAGAGGCAAACCTGCGCCTTGTTGTTAGCATTGCAAAAAGGTATGTCGGCCGCGGAATGCAGTTTTTGGATCTGATTCAGGAAGGCAATATGGGTCTTATAAAAGCGGTTGATAAATTTGATTATACAAAAGGATTTAAGTTCTCAACCTATGCAACGTGGTGGATCAGACAGGCAATTACAAGAGCAATTGCCGATCAGGCAAGAACCATAAGGATACCTGTGCATATGGTGGAAACCATTAACAAGGTTAAAAAGGCAAACAGCCAGTTGCTGCACCAGAACGGCAAGGAGCCAACGCCGGAAGAAATTGCTGATTTTCTGGACATGCCGACGGAAAAAGTGCGCGAGATCCTGCGTGTTTCTCAGGAGCCGGTTTCTCTTGAAACGCCGATCGGTGAGGAAGAAGATTCACACCTTGGTGATTTCATTCCGGATGATGATGCTTTGGCGCCTGCTGATGCGGCTTCCATGAGCCTGCTCAAGGAACAGCTTGACGAAGTGTTGAAAACGCTGACGCCCCGTGAGGCAAAGGTGCTTTCCCTCAGATTCGGTCTCAAAGACGGAAACCCGAAAACGCTGGAAGAAGTCGGCAAAGAATTTAATGTTACTAGAGAGCGTATCCGCCAGATCGAGGCAAAGGCGCTCAGAAAACTCCGCCACCCCAGCAGAAGTAAAAAATTAAAGGACTTTTTAGACTGATGATCAGTAAAGAACAGATTAACAGAATCAACGAACTTGCCAGAAAGTCCAAACAAAGCGGGCTTTCGGCAGAGGAAAAAGAAGAACAGGCAAAACTGAGAAGATTGTATATTGACAGTTTTAAGGAAAATTTGATCTCCCAGCTTGAGAACACGTATATTGTGGACGAGCACGGAAATAAAAAGAAAGTACAGAAGAAAGACAAATGGGAAAATTAATCGTTTTAGAGGGGCTTGACGGCAGCGGGAAATCAACGCAAACAGAACTTCTTACTGATTTTCTTAAAGCGCAAGCCGTAGATTTCAGAAAGATCAAGCTGCCGGATTATGACAGCCCTTCCAGCACACTTGTAAAAATGTATCTTTCCGGTGATTTCGGTAAAGATGCAGATAACGTGAACGCATATGCCGCGGGCGCGTTTTACGCCGTGGACAGATATGCATCCTATAATCTGGACTGGAAAAAAGATTACGAGCGCGGCACGCTGATCGTTGCGGACAGATATGCCACTTCCAATTCGATCTATCAGATGGAAAAACTGGATCAAAGTGAATGGAATGCGTATCTTTCCTGGAGTGCGGATTTTGAATATCAAAAACTCGGTATTCCCAAGCCGGATCTTGTTCTGTTTCTGGATATGCCTGTGGAGATATCCCAAAGGCTTATGTCAGAACGCTACGGCGGCGATGAATCGGAAAAAGATGTGCATGAAAATAATGTTTCTTTTCTTGAAAAGTGCCGTGATGCCGCCCTTTACGCAGCTGAAAAAGAAGGCTGGAAGATCATTTCCTGTTCAGACGGCAATCAGCCGCTGCCGATGGAATTGATCCACAGCCAAATAAAAGATTTTATCAAAGAGGTTATATGCTGAATTTTAAAACACCGGAATTAGAAGACAAAAACTGGATTTCAGAATGCTATTCTTATGCACACAGTATGAACTGCGAATACACATTCGGAAATATCTATCTTTGGCGTGCCGCATACAAATCGCTTGTTGCCCATTATGATGGGTTTGTGATCTGCCGCTGGG
>HF991816.1:35151-35404 GCA_000431535.1 Clostridium sp. CAG:678 | reverse complement strand
CCGATCGGCAGGGGCGATTTCAGACAGGCTGTGCAGGCAATCATCAGCGATGCTGTGTCTGCCGGTCTAACGCCGCGCATTTACGGCGTTACGGAAAGTTATAAAGCAGTTCTGGATTCGGACTTTCCCGGCAGATTTTCGTATGAATATGATGACGGCAATAACGATTATATCTATCACGTTGAGGATCTTGCCTCTCTTTCAGGCAAAAAATACCATTCTAAGCGTAATCACATTTCAAATTTTATTAAGA
>HF991816.1:0-35103 GCA_000431535.1 Clostridium sp. CAG:678 | reverse complement strand
TATGAAGATATCACTGCACAGAATATTTCCGAATGCATTGATCTGCACACGAACTGGATTGAAAACAGAAACGATTCCGAAAGCGATACAGATTATTCTCTTGAATTTGAGGCTGTATTATCCGGCTTTGAAAGTTATGCTGAAATCGGTTTCCAAGGCGGTCTGATTCGTGTAAATCATAAGCCGATCGCCTATACTTACGGGGAAAGGCTGAGTGAGCACTGCTTTGTTACGCACTTTGAAAAAGCGCCTGCGGATATGCAGGGCGCTTACGCCATTATTAACAGGGAATTTGCAAAACGGCTGAAAGATTCCGGTTTTGTTTATGTAAACCGGGAAGAAGATCTTGGCTTGCCCGGGCTCAGAAAAGCAAAACAGTCTTATAAACCGGCGATCTGGTTGGAAAAGGAAACGGCGGTGTATCATGGCTGATCAAATTGCGTTTACTGAAGATCGCGATCAGATCCTGCCGCTTTGGTCCCGCGTGTTTGGAGACAGCAAAGAGGATATAGATTTTTTCCTTGACAACTGTAAACATAAATCCTGCCTTGGATATTTCTCTGACGGCGTTTTGGTTTCCATGCTGTTTCTTGTGGAATGTTCATACTGCAATCAGATTGGGGCGTATCTCTATGCCGTCTGCACTGACAAGGCTTACAGAGGGCGCGGCTGTGTTTCAAGACTGATAGAAGAAGCAAAGAATACGGATCATGTTTTTCTTTGGTTGATCCCCGCTAACGATTCTTTGTTTGACTTCTATGCGCGTTTTGGTTTTCAAAAGAAGTTATATTCAGACAGAAAATATGCAGAACATATTGTTTTTTCGCAGAAAAAAGATATTCTTGCCTATTTGTATGAAGGCAGCGAATATGAATTTCCGGTTGGTATGATCTATTCACGCCGTAACTTTCCGAGCGGAGGAACCGGTCTTTTTGAATTAAAATGATTAAAGGAGCTTTTTTATGGTTTATTTATTTTTAGCAGACGGGTTTGAGATTATTGAGGCGCTTTCCCCGGTTGATATGATGAGAAGAGCGGGCATTGAGGTAAAAACCGTAGGTATTACCGGCTCGGTTGTTGAGTCTTCATGCAAAGTTAAAGTAACTGCAGATATACTTTCGGATGAGGTGGATTTGGATTCTGCGGACGCAGTTGTGATTCCCGGAGGACTGCCAGGTGTAACAAATTTGGAAAACAGCGATTTTGTGAAAAACACCCTTGTGAAAGCAGCAAAAGACGGTAAATTGGTGTGCGCGATCTGCGCCGGTCCCTCGCTTTTGGGAAAACTGGGTATTTTAAAAGGAAAAAAAGCAATTGTTTATCCCGGATTTGAATCCTATCTTGAGGGCGCTGACCTTTCCTGTGAACATGTTATAAAAGACGGCAATATTATTACTGCAAAAGGCGCAGGCGTTTCTGTTGACTTCGGGCTCGAGATCGTTGCCGCACTAAAAGGCAAGGCAGAAGCGGAAAGAGTCAGGGCATCCATTCAGTGCAAATGAAAAATGATCTTCGTAGGCAGTTTAAGGCAAAAAGAGCAAACATCGCTCATAAAGCAGAAAAAGACCGCTTGATCTGTGCGCATTTTTTGAGCAGTGCACTGTATAAAAACGCAGAGCAGATCCTTTGCTACAGCAGTATGGGCAGTGAACCTGATACTTTTGATATTATCCGTTGCGCAATGGAAGATGGTAAAAAGCTGCTTTTACCGCGGTGCGAGGATAAAAACGGCAATATGAATTTTTACTTGATCAAGGATGTTTCCGATCTTGTAATAGGCACTTTCGGTATTAAAGAGCCGGATATAAAAAAATGTGAACCCGTTTTTGAATTTATGAATGCGTTATGCGTGGTGCCGGGGCTGACTTTTGATAAAAAGGGCTACCGGCTTGGCTACGGCAAGGGCTATTATGACAGATTTTTAGAAAAATTTACAATTAAAAGCGCGGGATTGTGTTATAATGAATTAATAAGCGAGTCGATTCCGGCAGATGAATATGATCGGCCGGTGAATTACATAGTTACAGATCTTAAGATAATCAACACGTAGAGGAGGCATTTTATGGCGGATGATTTCAAACTGGATGAAACCGGTATAAATCTTTCTGAAACCGATACCAGAGATGAGGAAAAAGACGTTTATTTTACCAATCAGGATTATTCCGGCATCAAGACCGGCAAAAAGCCGTCCAAAGCCGCATCCGGCAAGAAAAGCAAAAAGGGCAAGGGTAAAAAAGGCGGCGTAGCGTCTACTTACTGGTTCTTTATTATAGTAATCGTTGTTTCCATGATCATTTCCGTTTATGCTATTTTCTGCATCAATGATATTTTCGGAATGACGAAATCTAAATCTTCTGTTACCGTGAATTATGCGCAGGATATTGAATCGCCGTCTGACGCTATTGATCTTCTTGCGGATTATGATCTCATTACCTGTAAAAACTTCTGCAAATTCTATATTAAACTTGCGTCTGTTGTTGTTGGCGACTACGATGTTACCGGCCCGTTTAAAGCGGGTGTATATTATCTTAACGGCCAGATGGGTCTTGAAGGTATGCTCATAAACATGATGGGCGAGGCGGATACGACGGAAACGGTTAGAATCATGTTTCCGGAAGGTTCAACGGTTCCGGAGATTGTTGATCTGCTTGTTGAAAATGAAGTGTGCGACAGAGCTTCTCTTCTGTCTGTTATTGAATCCACGGATTTCACGTATTCTCTTGTTTCCGATCTTCAGTCTAAGGAAACCGCACCTTACCGGCTGGAGGGATATCTTTTTCCGGACACTTATGACTTTTATATCGGCCAAAGTGCATCCAGCGTGATTGAAACATTTTTGAATCACGGCGAAGAAGTGATTACAGAAGAACTCAGAACAAAAGCGCAGCAAATGGGTTATTCCATGCATGATGTGATCACGATTGCTTCTATTGTTCAGGCAGAGGCAGGTTCTGAGGATCAAATGAAGACGATTGCGTCTGTTATTGAAAACAGGCTTGCGGATACTACAAACTATCCGTCTCTCGGCTGCCAGTCTACTACGGATTATATCAACAATAAAGTAGCTCCGGCGCTTTCTTCCACTTCCGCGCACACGGCGGATTATTATCTGCAATATTATAATACAAATTCAGATTCCACTGTTGTGGGTCTGCCGGAGGGTCCAATCTGCAATCCGGGTCTTGCGGCAATTGAGGCGGTTTTGAATCCTGCCGATACGGATGATTACTTCTTCTTCCACGATATGGACGGCAATCTTTATACAGCTGAAACATATTCTGAATTTAGAACGCTGATTCAGAGATATGCGCCGTATTTGAGTTATTAAGCAGGTGAAACTATGCAAAAAATCGAACTTCTTTCACCTGCCGGCGATCTTGAACGCCTGAAACTTGCCGTTAAATTCGGCGCCGATGCCGTTTATGTTGGCGGCACAAAATTCGGCATGCGCTCCAATCCCTCTAATTTTGACGAAACGCAGTTAAAAGATGCTGTTGATCTGGTGCATAAAAGCGGCAAAAAACTGTATCTTACCTGCAATACGCTGCCGAGAAATCATGAGATTGCGGATTTGCCGGAGTTCCTGAAACATGCCCAGGATGTTGGCGTGGATGCCTTTATCATTGCGGATATGGGTGTTCTTCAACTGGCAAAGAAATATGCGCCGGCTGTGGATATACATGTATCCACACAGGCAGGTATAGTGAATTATGCCGCCGCAAACGCTTATTATGAAATGGGTGCGTGCAGGATCGTTACCGCACGTGAGCTTTCCTTGGATGAAATCAAGACCATTCGCGATCATTGCCCGCCGGAACTTGAAATTGAAGCGTTTGTGCATGGCGCAATGTGCATGAGTTTCAGCGGCAGGTGCATTCTTTCTGATTATCTTACCGGGCGCGACGCCAATAGGGGTGACTGCGCACAGCCTTGCCGCTGGAAATACAGTTTGGTAGAAGAAAAACGCCCCGGAGAATATTTTCCGGTGAACCAGGAAGAAAACGGAACCTATATTTTCAATTCCCGTGATCTGTGTATGATAGAGCACATACCGGAGCTTGTACAGGCAGGCATAAATTCTTTCAAGATCGAGGGCAGGGCAAAAAGCGAATATTATACCGCTGCCGTTACACACGCCTATCGCGCGGCAATTGATGCGTATCTGCAAGATCCGTCTGAGGATTTTAAGCCGTCAAAATGGATCTTGGATGAAATGAACCGCATGAGCCACAGAGAATATACAACCGGTTTCTATTTCGGCCCAATAAAAAAAGGGCAGGTTACGGAATACGGCGGTTATGTGCGGTCGTGGGAAGTATGCGCGTTATTTAAAAATAGAAACGAAAACCGGATTACGGTTGATCAGAGAAATCGTTTTTTCGAAGGCGAAGAATTAGAGGTTCTGGAACCTTTCACAAAACCTTACTTAGTTAAAGTTTCCGATCTTTTCTGTGAAACAGATCAGGAGAAGACCTCTGTTGCCAATAAAGCGACGGCAGTATATTCCTTTACTGCTAATAAACCGGTTTCGCCGGACGCGATTTTCAGAAGAAAAAGTGATTAAACAACTACACCCCCGTGAATACTATCACGGGGGCTTTTATATGGGGAAAAGAATTGTCAGCGTCGCCGTTGCCATTTCTGTTTTATTTGCTGCCGCGTTAGGCAGAGTCGGTTTTGTAGCGCTTAGCGGGAATTATACGGTCTCTTCAGGATATAACAGTTATACGGTAACAATCGCGTCACAAAAACAAACAATTTATGACAGAAATATGCAAAAAATGAATAATAACAAAGACTCGCTTGTGGCAGTGATCAGACCCAATGAGAATTGCCTTTCCGAACTCGATTTGCTGTTTTCGCAAAATGAAATCGAGGAGATTGTTGAAGAGTTGTCCCAGGGTTATCCTGTCGTTCGGTCGGTAGAGCATTACGCATCCTGCCAGTACATTAAAATTTTTGAAGTGAAGAGCTCTGATACTTCAGAGCTTTTAAAGTTTATACAAAAGCAATATGATGAAACGGCTTATGAAATGAATATCAATTTTGGTATTGACGCCGTCGGAAGAATCCTGGAGGGGGATGAGGGGGAAGTTTATGAAGAATATAATTCCGAAGTTGCGCAAGGCGTTGTTTTAACGATCAATCGTGAAATTCAAAAAGCGGTGGAAGACGCTGCAAAGTATATGCGCAAAGGCGCTGTGGTTGTGATGGACGCTGAATCTGCCGAGATTTTGGCAATGTATTCTGCGCCGGATGATAATATGTTTCGACCGGTTATGCCTTATACTGTTGGTTCCGTTTTTAAACTTGTGGTTACTGCTGCCGCACTTGAAAACAGCGTTGATCTGGATTTTACCTGCACAGGCAGTGTTCGGGTGGGCGATACGGAATTTTCCTGCCAACATGAAAAAGCGCACGGTAAAGAGGATATACGAGCGGCGCTTGCCAATTCCTGCAATTGTTTTTTTGTAGAGCTTGCGCTGAAACTCGGCGCGGAAAATATTCATAAAACCGCAGAGGCACTTGGTTTCGGAGGAAATACGGAAATTATGCCCGGCTATGTGGTTACAGATGGGAATTTGCCCAGTATGAATACGCTGAAAGAATCCAAAGGGCAGCTTGCTCTGCTTGGCTTCGGACAGGGACTTCTGACCGCAACACCGTTGCAATTTTGCTCAGCGCTGTGTGCTTTATCCGCAAATGGGCTTTATGCGGAGCCAAAGCTGGTTTCGGCAACGCTGAACAGCAGCGGAAACAGAGAAGACCTGCCTTATAATCCGTCAAACCGCGTAATCAGTGAAGAAACCGTAAAAACATTGAGAGAATATATGCGTTTTGTAGTTACAAACGGCACCGGAGCTTCCGCCGAATATAATCATCTTTCCGGCGGCAAGACGTCTACAGCGCAAAGTGGAATTTATGTTGACGGCAAAGAAGTCTTGAACACATGGTTTGCCGGTGTGTATCCGTATGATGACCCAAAGTATTGTATTGTGGTAATGACGGAGGACGGAAAAAGCGGTTCTTCGGATTGCTGTCCTATATTTCGTACTATTGTTGAAAATATAACCTGATTGTGTTATAATGAACCGGTATGAATGAAGAGGAGTGAAATCATGCAGTCCACGAAATTAAAAACACTGCTTATCTATAAATATTTGCGAAAATTTTCTGATGAGGAAAACCCGCTTTCTTCCCATCAGTTGATTGATCTTCTAAAAAAAGACGGCGTGGTTTGTGAACGAAAGAGCATCTATGCCGATGTGAAAGCACTGAATCAGTGCGGATTTGAGATTGAGTCTGTGCTTTCGCCCAAAAGAGGATTTTATTTGAAAGCAAGGGAGTTTTCCACACCGGAAATTCGCCTGCTGATCGATGCCGTAAATTCTGCCGGTTTTATTACGCCGCAGAAAACCGTTTCCCTTACGGATAAACTGAAAGGGCTACTCTCCGATCATCAGGCAGGATCGCTTTCTTCGCAAGTCTATCAAGAAAGCGCCAATAAATGCGATAATGAAGAAATCTATACAATTATTGATTTGCTTGATAACGCCATTGCCGGGCAAAAACAGGTCAGGTTTAAATACAGAACAAGAAAAATCGATAAAGAAAACATAAAAAGTTATACAACCAAGTCGTTTGTTGTTTCTCCCTATGCGCTGATTTGGAAGGATGACAGGTATTATTTGGTCTGCAATAAAATGAGTCATGATAACCTGATGAATTTAAGGCTGGACAGAATCAGAAACCTGATGATTCTGGATGCGCCTGCCAGGCCGGTATCGGAATGCAGTGAATATGAGGTTTTTGATCCCGCTGATTATTCCGCA
Source organism: Clostridium sp. CAG:678 (assembly GCA_000431535.1). GTDB lineage: Bacteria > Bacillota > Clostridia > Oscillospirales > Acutalibacteraceae > Eubacterium_R > Eubacterium_R faecale. Next base: position 28,270 of record HF991816.1, on the reverse strand, counting down.
AAGATGTTCAATATGTTCAGCGGAACGGTAGAAACGGTAACACTCAGGTGCCATCTTGATCTGCGCGAACAGATTCTGGATAGGTTTGGTTCAAAAATACCGCTTACAGCTGTGGATATCTGGCATTTTGATACAGATGTAAAAGCAGCCGTAAGCGATGGTTTTGTTTCCTGGATCATGCAGTTCGGTGATATGATAAAGGTGGTAAAGCCGCAGTATCTTGCAGATATGGTGCTTGAAAAAGCACAAAAGATCCTAAAAGTATATGAATGAAGTACATAAAAGCAAGGCTTGAATGCAGCCCGCATTTCGCCTTGCTTTTATTTTCAAAAATCAAAATGTAAACAATTAATGAATAATGTAAATAAAATATGAATAAATGCTTGACCAGTGCTTATGTCGGCTATATAATATTTTATAATTATTTGCTAAGATATAATAAAATTTATGTTTCGGGGATGCTTATGATTAGATCTATGACGGGATTCGGCAGAGCCACTGCTGAATCGGAAGGGTATTTTATTACCGTAGAGATAAAATCCGTAAACCATCGCTATTTTGATTTTAACTGCCGTTTGCCAAGGCAGTACGGTTTTGCGGAAGAAAAACTGAAATCGTATATCAATTCGCGTGTTTCGAGGGGCAAGGTCGATTGTTTTTTAGGAATAGATGCGCTTAAAACAGATGACGCGCAGGTGGTAGTCAATCATACGCTTGCCTCCGCTTATGTAAATGCGCTCAAGGAATTGTCTGATACCTATTCTTTAAAAGAAGATTACGGCGCTTCGGCTGTTGCCCGATTTCCTGATGTTTTCGTTTTGAGGAAAGCAGACGAAGATGAGGAAAAATTATGGTCCCTCATTGAGCCGGTTGCTGATCAAGCGGTTTCCAAATTCATCAGAATGCGCGAGATTGAGGGCGAAAAAATGCGCCGTGATATTGCGTCTCGCGCTGAATATATCCTTGACTGCGTGTCCTTTATTGAAAAACGTTCGCCTGAAACCGTTAAAGAGTATAACGATAAGTTGGTAGCACGCGTTCACGAGTTGATCGGTGATGTATCGCTTGATGAAAGCAGAATCATTCAGGAAGTAGCCATTTTTGCGGATAAGGTTGCAGTAGCTGAGGAAACGGTTCGCCTGCGTTCCCATATCTCCCAGTTGCAAACCTTTCTGGAAAGCGAGGAGCCGATCGGCAGGAAAATGGATTTTCTGGTTCAGGAGATCAACAGGGAGGCGAACACCATTGGTTCCAAGGCAAGTGATGTGGAGATTGCCCGCAAAGTTGTAGATATTAAGGCGGAGGTTGAAAAGATCCGCGAACAGATTCAAAATATTGAATAACAATTTGTAATTTGAAAGTGTGTTTGATTATGGAATTTGTTAATATCGGTTTCGGCAACCTGGTAAACGCCGGGCGTGTGATCTCTGTTGTAAGTCCCGAATCTGCGCCTGTCAAAAGGATGATTCAGGAGGCAAAATCAAGCGGTTCGCTGATTGACGCTACACATGGCAGAAAAACCCTAAGCGTCATTATTACGGATTCGGATCATGTTATTTTATCTTATCTTGATCTAAAGCAGATCGCGCAGAGATTCGGCACAGAGGGGGAGGATCAATGAAGAAAAAAGGAATGATCGTTATATTATCCGCTCCGAGCGGGTGCGGAAAGGATACGGTGTTCAGAGAGATTTCTAAGATCAGAAACGATGTCTGTGAATCGGTTTCCGCAACGACCCGCTTGCCCAGAGCCGGTGAAATAGACGGCGTGGATTACTTTTTTAAAACAACGGATGAGTTTGAAAAAATGATTGCAGAAGACAGTTTTCTTGAATATGCAAGTTACAATAACTGCTATTACGGCACACCGGCCGCTCCGGCGCTTGCTGCTGTGAAAAAAGGCAAGATCTGTTTTTTGATTATAGAACGTAAAGGCGCGCAAAAAATCATGAAAAATTATCCGGATGCAGTTTCCATTTTTTTGATGCCGCCGGATATGAATACGCTGGAACATCGCCTGAAAAAGAGAAATACCGAGAGCGATGATGTGATACAAAAACGCCTTAAGATTGCTGAAGAAGAGATCGAAGGCGCGTCAAAATTCAATTACGTTGTTGTAAACGATGAACTGCAGACTGCGGTTCATGAAATCAATGATATACTGAACGCTGAACTTGAAAAGCGTAATGATAATAACTGATTATAGTTGAAGGAGATTTTGTTATGTTTAATCCTGATTTAAAAAAACTTCTTAAGGACTGCAACAGCAGATACAGCCTTGTTGTTGGAGTTGCTAAAAGAGCCAGAGAGATCAGAGATGAGGCTGTGAAAAACGAAGTGCTGCTTGATGAAAAGTGCGTATCCACGGCCATTAATGATATTTATGACGGTAAATTCGTAGTGGAAGAGCCGGAAGAGATCCACACTCAAAAGCAAAAAGACGCCAAAAAAGCTGAAACGCAGCAAGAAGAAAACAGTACAGGCGACGCGGAAACCGACGAGTAATGAACAGGCTGATTGCCACCGTTGCGGTTGAAAACACATTTTTCAGCGCCGGTGATGATTATGATTACTATGTTCCCCAAGCGCTGAATACAAGAATTACATGCGGAACGCGTGTTACCGTTCCGTTCGGCAGATCCAATATCAAACGGCACGGAATTGTGGTAAAACTGTTTTATGCCGTAAATTCACAGCTTAAGGAGATCTACTCCGTGGATGAAAAGACCGTTCCTTTATCTGAGGAAATGGTTTCCCTTGCGCTGTGGCTAAAAGAACGATGCTTTTGTACAACGTATGACTGCCTGCGGCAGATGCTGCCGAGAGGCACGGATAAGATTCGCGACAAAAGCAGTAAAATGATCCGTCTTTCGGTTGAGGATACCAACTTTTCTGCCGTGCGTTTAACTCCGAAACAACAGTCGGTTTACAACCTGCTATGCGATGTGCAGAGTGCCGGTGTAAACGAAGTATGCGAATTTTGCTCAGTCGGTAAAGGCGTACTGGATAATCTGGTAAAATACGGCGTCTGCGAATATTTTGAAAAAGAGGTCTATCGAACCCCTTACAGCAATGTTTCGGAAAACGGAGAAAGAACGCCCATTGTTTTATCAGATAGCCAGCAGGACGCGTTTGACACCTATTTGGATATGCTTCAAAACAACGGCGGAACTGGTTTGTTGTACGGCGTGACGGGATCCGGAAAAACACAAGTCTATCTGAAACTGATAGATGAAACACTTGCACTCGGCAAAGATGTGATTGTTTTGGTGCCGGAGATCTCACTGACGCCGCAGATGCTTTCCATATTTCATAAACGATATGGAAAAAAAGTTGCCGTGCTGCACAGCAGACTTTCTATCGGAGAGCGAACGGATGAGTATAAAAGGGCGGACAGAGGCGAGGCAAAGATCGTAATCGGCACGCGCAGTGCTGTGTTTGCGCCCGTTCATCATTTAGGTCTGATCGTTATGGATGAAGAACAGGAGCATACCTATAAAAGCGAGAGAACGCCAAGATACCATGCCCGTGAAGTTGCCCATTTCAGATGCAGATATAATCATGCTCTGTTGTTGATGACTTCTGCAACGCCGAGCGTGGAGAGTTATTCCGCCGCAGTTAACGGAAAGTATAAACTCTGTGAGATACACGAAAGATACGGAAATTCCAAACTTCCCGAAGTGATTACGGTTGATATGAAAAACGAGATCGCTTCCGGCAATAAATCACCCATATCCGCAGTATTGCAATCGTTGATTCAGGAAAATCTTGATAACGCCAAACAAACGATATTACTGATTAACAGACGTGGTTATAATACCTTTATAGCTTGTAATAACTGCGGGCATGTTATAACTTGCCCGAATTGCAGCATCAGCCTTACGTATCACAGCTACAACAATCGCCTGATGTGCCATTACTGCGGCTTTTCAAAGCCGCTGGATCATATTTGCCCTGAGTGTGGTAAAAACAGTATACGTTACAGCGGTTACGGAACGCAGCGTATTGAAGATGAGCTTTCAAGGCTTTTTCCTAACGCCGCGGTTCTTAGAATGGATGCAGATACAACTTCTGCAAAATTCAGCCATGAAAAATTATTTGACGCCTTTTCAAGCGGCAAATATGATATTTTGATCGGTACGCAGATGGTGGCGAAAGGTCTTGATTTTCCGAATGTAACGCTGGTTGGCGTTGTCAATGCGGATAACTCCCTTTATGATGAAAGTTACCTTGCAAATGAGCGCTCGTTTGATCTGATCACCCAGGTGGTCGGCAGGAGCGGCAGGCGGGATGAACCCGGAAAAGCGGTCATTCAAACGATCAATCCCTATAATGAAATTATTGAATACGCTTCCCGGCAGGACTATAAAGCGTTTTTTGAAAGCGAGCTCTCTTTGCGGCGCGTTCTGACTTATCCGCCTTTTTGCGATATCTATTTTATTTCATTCATTTGTGAGGAGGAAAACAAGGCGGCGCTTTGCGCGAAAGCTTTTCTTGAAAATCTGGTTGAATTGAATAAAACGGAGTTTCAGACTGAAAAACTGATCGTTTTAGGTCCAAGCCCGTCCAAAATCAGCAAATTAAACAATAACTACAGATACGGATTAACTGTAAAATGCAGGAATTCAAAATCTGTTCGCAGAATGTTAAATCAAATATTAAAAAAACTTGATAAAATGAAAGAGTATAAGAGCGTGGCGGTCTCTGTGGACTTAAACCCTTATGAACTCAACTGATTTCTGCATGAGTCGGCTGCCTCATGCAAAGTAATACAGATTGCGGCCGGAAAGGCAGTGTAAATATGGCGCTGAGAAATATTGTAAAATTAGGCGATCCGATTCTTTATAAAAAAAGCAGAAAAGTGGAGAAATTTGATTCAAAACTTGCCGTGCTGATTGATGATATGTTGGAAACCATGTATGACGCGAATGGGGTAGGACTTGCCGCGGTTCAAGTGGGCATACTGAAAAGGGTGGTCGTTATCGATATCGGTGAAGGACCCATTGAACTTGTCAATCCGGAAATCACGTTTGAAGAGGGCGAACAGAAAGAAAGCGAAGGATGCCTCTCTTTGCCCGGAAAATTCGGGGTGACCCTGCGTCCGAAAAAAGTACAGGTCAAAGCGCAGGACAGAAACGGAAAATGGCAGGTATTTACCGGTGAGGATCTGAAAGCCGTCGCTTTTTGCCACGAGATTGATCATCTGGACGGAATTTTGTTTACTTCACATCTTGTTGACGGCAAATTGGAGGAATAATGAGAATCGTTTTTATGGGCACACCGGATTACGCTGTGCCGTCTTTACAAAAACTGATTGATGAACACTATGAGATTGCCGGTGTTTTTACACAGCCGGATAAGAAAGTTGGCAGAAAACAGATCCTAACGCCGTCAGCCGTAAAAGAACTTGCCGAGCGTTATGAGTTACCCGTTTACCAGCCGCAGACGCTGAAAGACGGCAGTGCTTATGAAATATTAAAAAGTATTGCGCCGGATATGATCATCGTGGCGGCATACGGCAAGATTTTGCCGAAAAGTATTTTGGATCTGCCAAAATACGGCTGTGTGAACGTGCATGCATCTCTGTTGCCGAAATACAGAGGCGCCGCACCGATCCAACGAGCCGTATTAAACGGCGATGAGGAGACCGGCATCTCCATTATGCAAATGGACGAAGGGATTGACACCGGCGATCTTCTGTACATTGTGAAAACAAAGATCGGCATAAATGAGACTTCTGCCGAGCTTTTTGACAGATTATCTGTTTTAGGGGCTGAGGCGCTGATTCATACTGTAAAAAACATTGAAAACGGAAGCGCCGCGGCGTATAAACAGGAAGGCGAATCTTCTTACGCCTCTATGATTGATAAATCTATGAGTCCGATAGACTGGAACAGAACCGCTTTTGAAATCCATAATCAGATACGCGGGCTTCAGACTTGGCCGTGCGCGCAGACCGTTATCTGCGGCAAACCTGTTAAAATTCACGCGTCTGTTTTATCCGATGTCAGCGGCGGCAGGGCAGGAGAAGTGATACACTCAGGCAAAGAGCTGATCGTTTCCTGCGGAGACGGTAAATGCATTTCCGTTACCCGGGTCCAGCCCGCAGGTAAAAGCAAGATGGATATCCGCGCTTTTCTTGCCGGGAATCCTGTGAAGCCCGGAACCATTTTAGGCGTTTGAACCGGAAAGTATCATTTTTTACACCAATTTCTATGCACTTCGTACCTTATACAGAGGAAAGGTGATGTATATGGATATTTTTCTTTATTATATAACTGGTTTTATCATGATTCCCGTAATCATTTTTGCTTTTATCTGCCAGTTGAAAGTGCAGTCCAACTATAAAAAGTACGGCAGAATCCGCAATGCACGTAATATGACCGGTGCACAGGCTGCGTATGAGCTGCTGCAGATGAACGGAATTACGGATGTTCGGATCAAACGTATTTCCGGGAATCTGACGGATCATTATAATCCCAAAACAAAGGAAATATGCCTTTCAGAAGGCGTTTTTAATTCAAACAGCATTGCTGCGGTAGGTATTGCCTGCCACGAGGCGGGGCACGCGTGCCAGCATGCGCAAGGCTATTTTCCTTTAAAAATACGAAATTTTATTATTCCTGTAACCCGGTTTGGGTCTAATCTTGGCATTCCGCTTGCTTTGATCGGCATCATTTTCAGTTGGCAGCCGCTGATTTATATCGGCATCATTCTCTATGCTGCTGTGGCAGTCTTTCAATTAATTACACTGCCTGTTGAATTTAATGCGTCTAAAAGAGCTTTGCAAACGATCAGAACAAACAGCTTTCTTGTTGGGGCGGAATATAACGGTGCAAGAAAAGTTCTGACTGCCGCCGCCTTAACGTATGTTGCCGCGCTGGCGTCTTCGCTTGCAACCTTGCTGAGACTGCTGCTTGTGGCAGGCAGAAGAAGTGATTAACGCAAGGCAGGCAGCGTTTGAAACGCTGTATAAGATCTGTTACGACCATGCCTATTCCAATATTGCTGTGGACCATGCGCTTTCCGGGCTGAAAGAGGGAAAGGCATTTGCCGCACGGCTTGTTTACGGCGTGTTGGAAAGGCAGATTACTCTTGATTTTTTAATTAATCAGTATTGCAGCAAACCGAAACCCAAACTCAGGATTATTCTGAGAATGGGTACATATCAACTCTATTTTATGAATAAGGTGTCTTCTGCCGCTGCGGTTGACGAGAGTGTTAAACTTGCAAAGGCCAACGGGCTTACCTACTATTCTTCATTTATTAATGCGGTGCTGCATAAGATTGATGCAAACCGAATAGACTTAGAGTGCTTGTCTGATCTGAGTGTCAGGTTTTCCGTTCCGCAAAATCTGATTAATATGTGGATCAAGGCTTATGGAAAGGATAAGGTCTTACATTTTCTGCCTGCGCTTAACGGGCGCCCGCCGGTTTTTGCCGTTGCGAATGCGAATCTTACGGATGCGGAAACCTTATGCGGGATTCTGAATAAAGAAGGCGCAGACTGCAGTGTGTTTAACGGACTTGTAAAGATCAATGCTTCTGCTGATCTCACGGCGCTTACAGCTTTTGAAAACGGGCTTTTTCATATTCAGGATATTTCATGTGTAACGGCATTGAAAGCGCTGGATATCCATGATGGAGATACTGTTTTTGACTTTTGTGCCGCACCAGGCGGAAAGTCTTTTACCGCGTCTTACCTTTGCGGTAAAAACGGAACGGTTTATTCTTTTGACCTGCATGAAAGCAGGGTTCGTCTGATTCAAAATTCCGCAGAGCGCCTTTCTCTGAAAAATGTGAAAGCACGGGTGAATGACGCATCCTTGTTCTGTGCCGGGCTTGGCACTGCAGATAAGATCATTTGTGATGTTCCGTGCAGCGGATTCGGCATCATCAGAAGAAAACCGGAGATTAGATATAAAGACCTGGATTCCGTAAAAGGTCTTGCTGAAATACAGTTCAATATTCTGAGTACATCTTCAAAATATCTAAAGCCGAAAGGCAGGCTGCTTTATTCCACCTGCACGCTCAATAAAAAGGAAAATGAGAATGTTGTAACAAAATTTTTGCAATGCAATCCTGAATTTTCCCTTTTGGAGATGAAAACGATTTTTCCGGGTGAAAATGAAGGAGACGGATTCTTTTACTGCATCATTGAAAGGAATTGAATGAAAAAAGATATCAAGTCATTAAGCTTGGATGAAATCCTGACTTGGATTAAGGCAAACGAATTGCCGGCTTACAGGGCTAAGCAGATTTATGAATGGCTGCATAAATACGGCGTTGCCGATTTCAGTGAAATGAGCAGCATCTCAAAAGACCTGAGAAATTCTCTTTCTAACGAGTTCTACATATCGGTTTGCTCGGTGGAAGATAAATTTGTTTCTGCTGTGGACGGTACGGTGAAGTATCTTTTTCAACTGAATGACGGCGAATTTGTTGAATCCGTCATAATGAAATATAAATACGGCTACACGATTTGCGTTTCAAGCCAGGTCGGCTGCAAAATGGGCTGCCGCTTTTGTGCGTCTACGCTTGCCGGGTTTAAAAGAAATCTGACCGCCGGAGAAATAGAGAGCCAGATCCACACCGCGCAAAAGGATCTGGATATCAGGATTTCTCATATTGTTTTGATGGGTATTGGCGAGCCGCTGGATAATTTTGAACAGGTGATCCGGTTTATCAGCAATGTGAACCATGAAAACGGGCTTCACATTTCAGCAAGAAATATCACGCTTTCTACTTGTGGAATCGTGCCCGGCATTCAGAAACTGATGGATCTTGACCTTCAGATCACACTTACAATCTCTTTGCACGCGCCGAATGATAGGATCAGAAGTCAAATCATGCCCGTCAATGATAAATGGCACATTAACGAAATTGTGTCTATGTGTAAAAAATATACTGCGAAAACTTCCAGAAGGGTCTCTTTTGAATATACGCTGATCAAAGATGTGAATGATGATGAACGGTGCGCAGAGGAACTTTCCGCTTTGCTGAAAGGCATGCTGTGTCATGTGAATCTGATACCTGTTAATAATGTGGAAGAACGCAAAAATATACGCAGCAGCGATCAGGCGATCCATAAATTTTTGCGTATATTGCAAAAAAACGGTATTAATGCTACAATAAGAAGGACTCTCGGCAGTGATATAAACGCTTCCTGCGGTCAGCTTAGAAGAAAGAAAACAGAGGTGGCTCAATGAAAATAGTCGCTAAAACCGATAAAGGTAAAGTCAGGTCATCTAATCAGGATGCTTATGCCGTTGGCGAATTTCCGGATGAGGTTGCATGGGCTGTTGTTTGTGACGGAATGGGCGGCGCCGCGGGCGGAAATATCGCGTCCGCGCTTGCCGTGAAAGTGATCAGTGATAAGATTAATGCTGCTTATCGCGCAAATATGAAACCATCGTCTATTCACAACATGCTGGATTCCGCGCTTGTTGCCGCAAATATTGAAGTGTATGATCTTGCGGACGCAAAACCGGAACTTCGCGGCATGGGAACCACGGTTGTTTGTGCTATCGTTAAGGATTCCTGTGCGTATATTGCGCATGCCGGGGACAGCCGTGCATATATTTTTAAGAATGATGACAGGATCGTGCAGGTTACAACGGATCACAGCCTGGTTCAGGATCTTGTGAACAGGGGAAAGATCACAAGAGAAGAGGCGGAGCATCATCCAAATAAAAATATTATTACAAGAGCCATCGGCGTTGATAAAAACATAAAGATCGATTTTGATGAAGTGGATCTGGAGGATGATGAAGTCCTGATTCTCTGCACAGACGGCCTTTCCAATTATGTTACGGATGATGAGATGATCAGCGAGGTTAAAGACGGGCGTTACTACGCTTTTGCTGACCGGCTTGTCAAAAAGGCCAATTATAACGGCGGCGGGGATAACATTACTGTTGTTGCCATCGCGAAATAAATATTTTAATTTGCCCGAAAGGCTGTGTTTGATAAATGGAAAATTATGTTGGTAAAAGGCTGGACGGCCGTTATGAAGTTCAGGAAATCATCGGTGTGGGCGGCATGTCCGTTGTATATAAAGCCTATGATAATGTTGACGACAGAATTGTAGCCGTTAAGATCCTTAAGGATGAATATTCAAATGACGCCGAATTTTTAAGAAGATTTAAAAACGAATCTAAGGCGATCGCAGTGCTTTCCCACCCCAATATTGTAAAGGTATACGACGTTAGTTTCGGTGAAAAACTGCAATATATCGTTATGGAGTATGTGGACGGAATTACCCTTAAGGAGTACATCCAAAAGCAGCATATCATTACTTGGAATGATGCTGTGTTTTTTACTACGCAAATTCTTAGAGCGTTGCAGCATGCGCACGATAAAGGCATTGTTCACAGAGATATAAAACCACAAAATATCATTCTGCTGGCAAACGGCAATATCAAAGTAACGGATTTCGGTATTGCCCGTTTTTCAAGAACGGAAACAAAAACGTTAACAGAAAATGCGATCGGTTCTGTGCATTATATTTCACCGGAACAGGCAAAAGGCGAATTTACGGATGAACGCGCGGATATTTATTCCGTTGGCGTAGTCCTTTATGAAATGCTTGCCGGAAAAGTGCCTTTTGATGCGGACAGCGCCGTTTCTGTGGCCTTAATGCAACTTCAGAAAGAGCCAAAGAAACTGACGGAGATTAACCCGAATATACCGCTCGGTATTGAGCAGATCTGTTTTCATGCTATGCAGAAGAATCCGGATGACAGGTATCAGACCGCAACCGAGATGCTTCTTGATCTTGAAGAAGTGATCCGCAATCCGCAGGCAACTTTTGATTATACTTATTTTGTGGATAAGGAACCCACAAAATATGTTTTTAAAGAGGGTGTTCCGCAGAAAACGGACGAGGATAGTGAAGATACAAAAGAGGATATGGTTACGGATTATGATCCGAATCATAAGAAAAAAGTGATTACAGCTGTTGTGGTAGGCGTTGTGCTTCTAATTGCCGCGATCATTGGAATTGTTGTGTTTATGACGCAGGGGGTCAATACCTCCACGCGTCAGCTTGAAAATTTTGTAGGGCAGTCTTATGACGATCTTGCCTCCAGCGAAGAATATGATTATGTGTTTGTTGCCGAGTATGAAAAAACGGATGAATATGAACCCGGCATTGTGATTTCGCAGATGCCGGAGGCCGGCGAAAGGGTAATCTCCGGATCTACGGTTACTCTTTATGTTGCTGCCAGCAATGATGATATTGAAGTGCCGAATCTTTATGAATATACCGTTGAGGCCGCCGAAAGGGTGCTCAACGCCAGCAATCTTACCAATTATACGGTGAGCGAGGTCTCCAGCGAAACGGTAGATGAAGGCAGTGTGATTTACACGGAGCCGAAAGCCGGTTCTGTTGTTTCCGCAAATACGCCGATTGTACTGTATGTTTCCTCCGGACCGACTACAACACAGATTGCTTCTTACACCGTGCCGGATGTAGTGGGCCTGAGTCAGACGGATGCGCAGGAGTTCCTTGAAAAGAGCGGTTTTACCAATGTAAGTGTGGAAACGCAGGACAGCGCTGTTAGACGCGGAGTTGTACTGAGCCAGACTCCTCGCTCCGGAACGTCTGCACGCGAGGATGAGCGGATCACCATAACGGTTTCTACCGGTACTCCGCCTACAACTGCGCCGCAGCAATATACGGTTACACTGAATGCTACTCTGCCGAGCGAAGTGGATTCCTCTGGCAATCACCCGCATGATACGCTTGTTGTTACGGTGAACGGCACGCAGTATTCTTCCCAAACTGTAACGCTGGACGGATCAACCGTGCAGGTGGCAATTCCCGTGAATGCGGGTGAGACGGTGCAGATACTGGTTGAATTAACGGAGATCAGTGCCACACATTCTCTTTCTTTCAACATGAACGAGAATAAAGAATCCAGTTTCTATTTATCATAACGAAAAGGTGAATATGGTTACAGGAAAAATTGTAAAAGGCATTGGCGGTTTCTACTATGTGGAGACCGCCGATACTGTATATGAGTGCAAAGCGCGCGGCAATTTCAGAAATAAAAAAATAACCCCGCTTGTTGGGGATAATGTAGAGATTTCTTTGAATAACAATGCGGAGAACAGAATTGAAACGATTCAGCCAAGAAAAAACAGTCTTGTTCGCCCTCCGCTTGCCAATTTGGATCAGTTATTTATTATATCTTCCATTGTTGATCCTGCCGTCAATACTTTTAATATTGATAAAATGACCGCCATATCCGAATATAAGGGGATAGAGCCGATCATCGTTTTTACGAAGATCGATCTCAGCGTGGATTATATTCACTTTGCAGATATATATAAACAAGCCGGTTTTAAAGTGATCATGTGCAATAATTTAAGCGGCGAGGGTGTGAATCAGGTAATGCCCCTGTTGAAAGGAAAAACAAGTGCGTTTTCAGGCAATACCGGAGTCGGAAAATCTTCGCTCTTAAACGCCATAGATGCGGATCTTGCGCTCAAGACCGGCGAAACAAGTAAAAAACTTGGCAGAGGTAGGCACACGACCCGCCACTGTGAGCTTTATAAAGTTGGCGGCGGTTATGTTGCCGATACGCCCGGATTTTCTTCCCTTGATTTTGTGAAAGGTGAAACGATACTGAAAGATGAGTTGTTTGACTGTTTTAGGGAGTTTCAGCCTTATTTCGGGCAGTGCAAATTTACGACATGCGCGCATATAAATGAAAAAGGATGCGCGATCTGTGATGCGGTTCAAAATGGAATGATTCCGGAAAGCCGGCATAACAGTTATGTGAAAATGTATCAAGACGTTAAAAATATTAAAGAATGGGAAATTTTAAAATGAAAGTAACGATCATAGCGGGTGCGCCCGGTCAGGACGTGCGATTCCTAAAAGACAATGTTGACAGAAATTCCTTTATCATCGCTGCGGATTCCGGATACCTGAACTGTGTGAGCGCCGGGATCATTCCGGATCTTATCATCGGGGATTTTGATTCTTCAAAACGCCCGGAAACTTCTGCTGCTATTATGCAGTTTCCCAGTGTGAAAAATGATACGGATACTTTTTGCTGTATCAAAGAGGCGGTAAAACGCGGCGCGGATGCTGTGGAGATCTTTTGTGCGCTCGGCGGCAGGGCAGATCACACCTTATCGAATATCGTTAATCTTGAATATTGCCTTAGAAATAATATTCCGGCTTCTATCATTAGTGAAAAGAGCGTCCTCTCACTGCATAAAACGGCTTTTTCCCTTGAAAAGAGTAATTTTAAGTTCTTTTCACTTTTCGCCCTCGGCGGGCCGGTTCAGGGGCTCTGTATAAGAGGTGCGGCATATGAGCTGGATCGTTTTACTTTAAGCCCTTTTGATTCCATCGGTCAAAGCAATGAATTTAAAAACAGCACGGTAAATATAGATTTTGTGAGCGGCGTTCTTCTTTTGGTTTTGAGTAACGATTAATTCTTTCCGTCATAGAATGTAACAGCTGCAGCTTAAGGAGTGTTGTTACTATGAAAAAAATGTGCCGAAGAGATTTTTTGTGGCTTGCTTTTGGCATTGGTTGTGCAATTACCATATGCCTTCCTGTTGAATGGCTTGTCCGCATTTTGGCCATTGCAGTAATAATACTCGGAATTATTTGTTGCACGAAATGATGGGAGGATGCGTTTTATGAAAGTAATTGTTATTACGCCGCCGAAATTTGCGGCGCCGCTGATCAGGATGATTTTTAAGATAAAAAAGAGTGATTGAAATTTGTGAACATAAAGAAGATGGTTATCTCCCGGGCAGGTTCCCGGGATTTTTTTATGCTCTTTTTTAAATCTGTTATATTTTATTTTCTGTTCGCATATCAATTAGCAGTAATTAAAAAGGAGCATTAGTATGGACAACAGGAAAACAGAAATTAAAGAAAAATGCTGCATTTTTTCCAAAAACATAGACGCTGATTTTGATTATCAGGAAAATCTTCAGTCTTATAATGATGATATTTTAAAGATAATCAGGTGCAGCGTAAATAACTTTGTTGTGAATTCCGTGTTTCAAAACGGCGTGATCACTGTTCACGGCAAAACGAAAATATTTATAACATATATCAGTGAATCCAGCGCCTGCTTATCCTGTGCCGAGTTTGAAGAGGATTTTGATAAAAATATTCCGGTGGATACGGATGAACAGGAACTTTTTGCCGATGTGAGCGTCTGCAATAAATACTGCAATTGCCGGATTATCAATCAGCGCCGAGTAGATATTCATAATTCCTTTCAGCTGAACGTGTGCGCCTATGCGCAGACCTCGGCAGAGATGCTTGATGCATGTGATGATGTCTTGATCGATAAGCAAACGATCTCCTATGTGTCAAGAGTGGGTTCCGCTTATGTAAAGTCTGATTTTGAGGATGAAACTTCCGTATCAGACGGAACGATAAAAAAGATCATAAATGTTTTTGCAAGCGCAATTTGCCAAGAGGCAAAACTGATTGAAGATAAAATGCTTGTAAAAACAGACCTTGTCTTTTCGATTCTGTATACGGTAGACGGAGAGCAAGAAGAGATCCGCCGCTGCGAAAAAAGCACGCAAGTAAGCACCATTGTGGATATACCGGGGATACGTGAAAATGATATTCCGATGGTTAAAGTAAAAGTCGGCAATCTTTTTTATAAAATCAAAGCGGATGAAAACAATGAACTGACAGTTATTGAACTGATGGGCGATATCAATCTTGCGTGTATTGTTTACAGGCAGTGCAGCATTGATCTTGCTGACGACTGCTACTCTTTAAAATGCGATACAGAAAACAAAATTTCCCGGATAGAGCTGAATACGGATTACGAGCTGAGAAAAGAATCAAGTAATGAAACGTTAAGATTTGAATTTGAATCCGTAAGTATCAAACAAATTCTGGATCTGCATGTTTCGCTCAGTGATGAAAATACCGTTGAAATGGGCGCTTTCATTTATGATTCGAATGGGGAATTGCAATTTATTGCTGATAAAAAGAAGATAGAAATCACAAATTCAAGTCAGATTCAGGCATACATAACCTCTTTTGATTTCGTAATCAAATCGGAGAATAGTATTGAAGTCAGGGTAGTCATTGCATATGTTTCTCTGAAATATGAAAGCAGGCAGTTCAACATTCTTTCAGATGTTGAACTGAAAGGAAACAGTAATTTTGAATCGCCGGCTCTTGTTGTGTATTTTGCCGATAAAAACGAAAGGCTCTGGGATATTGCGAAAACTTTTAAAACTTCCGTTGAGCTGATCAAAAAAGAAAATGAAATCACAAAAGACTTTTGCGAAACAAAACGAGTTCTTTTGATTCCCGGAGTATAAGGAGTTGCACAGATGAGTATTTATACAGATATTTCGAAAAGGACGCAGGGCGATATCTATATCGGCGTTGTTGGGCCGGTAAGGACAGGAAAATCAACTTTTATTAAAAAGTTTATGGATACGCTTGTCATACCGCGGATTGACGGTGAGTTTCAGAAAGAACGGGCAAGAGATGAACTGCCGCAAAGCGCTGCCGGTAAAACGATCATGACCACTGAACCGAAATTTATCCCCGAAGAGGCTATTGAACTTTCCATGGATGATAACCTCCATTTCAGAGTCAGATTGATTGATTGCGTGGGATATATTGTGCCGAGTTCTGTGGGCTATATAGAAGAAGATCAGCCGCGCATGGTGCACACTCCTTGGTTTGAGGAAGAGATCCCCTTCAATATGGCGGCGGAAATCGGCACGCAAAAGGTTATAAACGAGCATTCTACGATCGGCCTTGTTGTTACAACGGATGGTTCAATCAGCAGTATTCCGCGTGAAGAGTATGAAGAGGCGGAAGAGCGCGTGATTAATGAACTGAAAGAGATCAGCAAGCCATTTGTTGTTGCGCTCAACTGTGTGGATCCTAAAAGCAGCGATTCTGTATCGCTTGCACAGAATTTAAGTGATAAATACAATGTTCCGGTTATTCCGATCAACTGCTTGGAACTTGATGAAAAGCAGATCAATGAAATCTTGGAAACCGTTTTATATGAATTTCCGGCAAAATGCGTTGAACTGAATTTCCCGGGCTGGATCAAAAGCCTGGATCAGGACGATGAATTTAAAACTTCAATGTTTACTTATGTGAAAGAGATCAGCAAATCGATCACTAATATCAGAAGCGTAAAAACATTCGCATCTGAACTAAAAGACTATAAAGATATTGAAGAAGTGTTTATGTCTGATTCTGATCTTGCCACAGGCAGGATCAGCCTTAAGATCAGCATAGAAAGCACTTATTATTATTCCGTGCTTTCTTCAAAATGCGGCGATGAGATTCGAGATGAAAAAGATCTTATGCGTCTGGTGTGCGATCTTGCGCAGATCAGAAAAAAATTCAAAAAATTCTCGTCTGCACTGATGGAAGTGGACCGAACAGGATATGGCATCGTGATGCCGGATATTGACGAACTGACCCTTGAAGAGCCGGAAATCGTTAAACAAGGCGGCAGATACGGTGTGAAACTAAAAGCACAGGCGCCGTCCATCCATATGATCAAATGCAACACATTTACCGAAGTTGCCCCGATTGTCGGCAGCGAGAGCCAGTCGCAAGAACTGGTGATGTATCTGCTTAAAGAATTTGAGGAAAATCCCAACAAGATCTGGGAAACGGATATATTCGGCAAATCGCTGCATGAACTTGTGAACGAGGGACTGCGCGGCAAACTGGAAAGAATGCCGGATGACGCCAGAAGCAAGTTCAGGGAAACGATTGAGCGAGTAATCAACGAAGGCTGTAGTGGTCTGATCTGTATCATTCTTTAAGAAAAAGTCTTTTACGGTGCTTGATTTGGTATGGAAACCGCATAAAACAAAAAGAGGTTCATAAGAACCTCTTAAAGTTTTGAAATATATAAGACAAGTATGATAAGCGCGATCTGCAATAGGATCATGAGCGGCAGACCGATCATAAATTTCTTATGCTGCGTTTTATGCCGTATGCATTTCATTGTGATATATTCAGCCGCAGCGCCGCCGATAAGTGCAATCGTCAGCAGCATATCTTCTGATATTCTGTATCTTCCTTTTACCGCCTTGTGTTTATCAGCTATTGTCAGGATCATTGCAACAGCACTTATGACGGCAAAATAAACTGCCGCAACCGCATGCGTCATTTTTTGAATTCCTTAAGTTTTTTTAGGTCATAGGGGCCTACAGCATATTTTTCACCCTTGGCAAGAAGATCGCCCTGATCTTCATCCACGGTGTAGATGGATGCGCACTTTGGGCAAATCAAAAAATAAACACCTTGGGCGTTAATTAGCGGATATTCGGGAATCAGTCGCAGATCCATATTTCTGAACACCTTAAACCGCACCGTATTTTTGCAGTTGGGGCATTCTATCGGGTCTGTATCACCTTTGTCTTTTACGCGTATTGAATTGCCTAATCTGTATTCCATAGTATCACCACAGCCTTTCGGGTTACAAAAGTAGTTTAAATCAGCATCGTTGCCTTGCTGTAGCGGGCAAGGTTTTGAAACGGTTTCACATAGCATTTTACTCTATTCTATTTTTACAGATTCAAAGGAAAGTGTCAAGTATGAAAAAAATATTTGCAGTTATCATTTCTGTGTTATTTCTTTTTTCCGGCTGTACAGCAGCGGAAAATACAAAAGAGCCGTCCTCTTCCGGTACGGATCAAGTCAAATCTGTCTGGATGACGTATTTTGAACTGGAGCAGTTTACTTCCTCCAGTGAAACGGCACAGGATTTTGAAGAAAAGATCAAAGAGGCGTTTAAAATCATTTTGGATACCGGCCTGAACGCGGTAACGGTTCAGGTGAGGCCCTGCGCAGATGCGTTTTATCAGTCAGAATATTTTCCCGTCTCACAGTATTGCTTTGGTACACAGGGGTCGGAACTGAAATATGACCCGCTTGAAATTATGGTCAGCGCCGCGCATGCCTTGGGTCTGCGAATTGAGGCATGGATCAACCCGTACAGAGTTTCCCAGTCTAATGACATCAATGAACTCAGTAACGACAATCCGGCAAAGATCTGGTATCAGAATGAAGATACAAAAAGTAATGTGTATATTTCCGATAAGATCTATTTTAATCCGGCAAGCGAAGCCGTAACAGAACTGATCGTAAACGGAGTGCGGGAGATCGTTATGAACTACGCCGTAGACGGCATTCATTTTGATGATTATTTTTATCCAACCGATAAAGAAGAGATTGATGCAAAAGAGTATTCCGCGTATGTGTCCGCAGGTGGCGAATTATCGCTGGGGGACTGGCGAAGAGAGAATGTTTCCAATATGGTAAAAAGTGTCTATTCAGCTGTTAAGGATTCCAATTCTTCGGTACAGTTCGGGATCAGTCCGCAATCAAAGGTTTCAACGGATTATAATACGTTATATGCCGATGTAGAGCGATGGGCGTCGGAAGAAGGTTTTGTGGATTACATATGCCCGCAGATTTATTTTGGATTTTATAACGAGGTGCAGCCGTTTACAAGAACGGCTAAAGAGTGGAGCGAACGAACCACTGCTGTAAAACTGTATGTCGGACTGCCGCTCTATAAGGCAGGAGCGGAAGATGAATTTGCGTCCGCCGACCAGGATTACGCAATCAATGAATTTGTTGAAAATAACAACATCATATCAAGGCAGATTCTTTATCTTGAAAATCTGTCAAATGTTGGCGGCTATTATATTTATTCTTTTAGTTATCTTGCAGACGGCCAAACCGATGCCGTTAAAAATGAAGTAGAAAATATTAAAAATCTAAATTAGCGATGCATTCATCGTTTTTTACAGACTGTATAATACAATCTGTTTCACAGCCGGTTAGATCCTGCGCGCTTTTTAAAAGCACCGGAAGGTAATTTTTCGTATAGCCGCGCAGATATTCGCTGTTTACTCTGCCTTCCACAAGCAGCTGTACCTCTTTCCCGATTTGGCTTTTCAGATAGCTTTGACGTATCTTTTCCGTTTCTGCTATCATTACGGATGCCCGACGGTCTTTTTCCTGCTTTGAAACGGAATCACCGCGTTTGGATGCGGCAGTTCCTGTTCTTTCCGAATAGGGGAAAACGTGCACTTTTTCAAAGCGGATTCTTTTCACAAAAGCAAGGCTTTCCTCAAAGTCCTGCTCCGTTTCCTCATGAAAACCCACCATGACATCTGTGGTAAGAGAACAGTCTTTAAAAGCGGCACGCAGTTTATTGCACAGTTCTTCATACTCTTCGGCGGTGTAATGCCGATTCATGTTTTTCAGTGTTTTATTGCATCCGCTTTGCAGTGAAATATGAAACTGTGGGCAGAATTTGTGTACTGTAGAGAGTCTGCTGATAATACTATCTGTAATGTGATCGGGCTCCAGGCTTCCGAGTCTTATTCTTGAAATACCGTTGACTCCGGCACAGGTTTCAACTGCGTCTGCAATGTTGAAGTCTGTGCCTTTTCCGTATGCGGACAGGTTGATTCCCACCAACACAACCTCTTTTATCCCATTTGCGGCAAGATCTGTTACTTCTTGTTTTAAATCTTCTAAAGGTTTTGATCTAACTCTTCCGCGGCTTTTTGGAATAATACAGTAAGAGCAGAATCTGTCGCAGCCGTCTTCGATCTTAACAAATGCTCTGACCCGTCCGCCAAAAGCACGAACGCTGCACGGTGCAAATTTTTCACCGTTTTGGTGTTCGCTTAAACGGATGATTCTGTTTTTTTGTGCAGTGTGTTTATTGATTAAATCCAGAATATCATTGTCGTTCTTATTTCCCAAAACGATATCTGCCTGCTCCAGTTTTTCGGCGTCTTTCGGAAAAGCCTGCGGCATACAGCCGGTCAATATGACTGTGCTGTTTGGGTGTTTCCTTTTAAAACGGCGAACGCTCTGCCTCGTTTTTTGATCCGCTGTTGCCGTTACTGTGCAGGAATTGACGATGTAATAATCCGCTTCATCGTTTGGGTTGACAATCTCAAATCCCGCTTTCTGTAAAAGTTCCGCCATATATTCGCTCTCTGCTTGATTCACCTTGCATCCGAGCGTGTAAAATGCTGCTTTCATTTTCGATCCTCCAACTTTGCTGTTGAATTCTTAATGATTATAACAAATGAAAGGAATTTTATCAATAACATATGAATATGAATGTATTGATTTATTTTGCTTTATGCGAAAGGATTTGTTTGATATGAAGAAAATTGTTCCGTTATGTTTATGTATAATCATGGCGTTTTTTTCCCCTTTAAACTGTTTTGCGGCAGAGAAAGAAAACAGCAGCAATGCGCCTTTTGAGGATCTGTCTAAATCTTCCATACTAATGTGTGCGGATACGGGCGATATCCTATATGAAAAAAATGCGTATGAGCATCTTTCACCTGCATCGGTTACCAAAGTGATGAGTATGCTGCTCATTCTTGAGGCAATTGAAAGCGGCAAAATCTCACTGGATGATGAAGTGGTTACAAGCAAAAATGCTGTTGCGATGGGCGGTTCGCAGATCTGGCTTGAGGAGGGCGAAAAAATGACGGTCGATGAACTTTTAAAAGCGGTTGCCGTCGCCTCTGCAAATGATGCGTGCACAGCACTTGCAGAACACATTGCGGGTTCTACCACATCTTTTGTAACCATGATGAATGAACGCGCCAAAGAACTCGGGCTGGAAAACACGAATTTTGAAAACTGCACAGGGCTTGACGATACGGCCGTCAACCACTACTCCTGCGCTTATGATATTGCGGTTATGGCACGTGAAGTGATGCAGCATGATCTGATCAAAAATTACACCACGATATGGTTGGATTATCTTCGTGATGGAGAGACGGAACTGAATAACACAAATAAACTTGTCAATTCTTATTCCGGTATAACCGGTCTTAAGACTGGCACAACGTCAAAAGCTGGTTTTTGTGTGTGCGCCACAGCGGAGAGAGACGGCATGAATCTCATTTCTGTTGTTTTAGGTGCTCAAACCAGTGAAGGCAGATTCAACAGCGCCTCCAATATGCTGGATTATGGTTTCGCAAATTATCAGGTTGTTGCGCCGCAGGTAGATGCATCGCAGATCACGGCAGTCAAGATAAAAAACGGTATAGAAAAATCTATTGTGCCGGTTTATGATGAAACCAACAAGCTTCTTGTTAAAAAGGGGAGCGGCGAGGTTTCGTATGAATATAAGATCGAGCCATCGGTTGCGGCACCCATTGCTGAAGGGGATGTTCTGGGTGAGATCACTATAAAATCCGGAAGTGAAACCATAAAAACAATTAAACTTTATGCCGGAAAATCTGTTGGAAAGATCAGTTTTTCATATATTTTTAAAGAAATCATGTTTAATATTTAACAAAAAACAGTTGATTATACGCGCCTTTTGTTGTAGAATAGGCAATTGACAATATGTGATAAGAGAGGATTTATATATGGAAAAAGTAAAACTTATTAATAAATACACGGAAAAATTTCTTTCGGAAAAAGTAATTGCCGATCATGCCGAAAGAGGTGTTCAAGCCCTTAGAACGCTTCATGCAAAAAACGGCGCTGGAAACGACTTTTTAGGCTGGGTAACATTGCCGACAGATTATGACAAAGAGGAGTTTGCGCGTATAGAAAAAGCGGCTGATTATATTAAAAAGAACTGCGATGTGCTTGTAGTTATCGGTATCGGCGGCTCATACCTCGGCGCAAGAGCGGTTATTGAGGCGCTCAGATCTTCTAATTATAATGCGCTTGCCAAAGATACGCCGCAGATCTATTTTATCGGAAACAGTATCAGCCCAGCTATGCTTAATGATGTGCTTGCTGTTTGTGAGGGCAAGGATATCTGCGTAAACGTCATTTCCAAGAGCGGCACTACAACGGAGCCTGCTATTGCGTTTCGTGTATTCCGTGAACTTGTTAATCAAAAATATTCTAAGGAAGAAGCTGCAAAACGCATTTTCTGCACAACGGATAAAGCAAAAGGCACGCTTAAAGAACTTGCAGATAAAGAAGGTTATGAGACCTTTGTTGTTCCGGACGATGTCGGCGGCAGATATTCTGTACTTACCGCAGTAGGTCTTCTTCCGATTGCCTGCGCCGGCATTGATATCCAAGCACTGATGAACGGCGCAAAATATGCGCAGGACAGTCTGAACAGTGAAAAGATTGCAGAAAATGATTGCCTGAAATATGCAGTTATCAGAAACTGTTTCTATGAAATGGGCAAAAAGTTGGAATGTTTCATTTGTTATGAGCCCTGTATGACGATGTTTAACGAGTGGCTTAAGCAGCTTTTTGCTGAAAGCGAAGGAAAGGACGGCAAAGGTCTGTATCCTGTTTCCTGCGTATTTTCAACAGATCTTCATTCTGTTGGTCAGTATATTCAGGAAAGCGGTTCCGGTCTTATGTTTGAGACTTGTATTAAGTTTAATAAACCGCTTTCAGATTTCACGGTTGAGGCAGAAGAAGGCAATATAGACGGCTTAAATTTCCTTGCCGGAAAAACCATGAGTTATATCAATGAAAAGGCAAGACAGGGCACGCTGCTTGCACATACAGAGGGCGGCGTTGCAAATCTTGTGCTTGAATCTTCTGCCATTACAGAAGAAAACGTCGGTTATCTCATTTACTTTTTTGAAAAGGCCTGTGCCGTTTCCGGCTACATGCTTGGCGTCAATCCGTTTAACCAGCCTGGCGTTGAAAGCTATAAAAAGAATATGTTTGCGCTTCTCGGAAAACCCGGTTATGAAAGCGAAAAAGAAAAACTTGAAAAAGAACTTGGTATATGATAATATATAGTTGGAATTAAAATTTGATTTTAACCTTGGAGGAATAATAAATGATAAAACTTATTATCGGAAATAAAGGTTCCGGAAAAACAAAAAAACTTGTTGACCTTGTAAATTCCTGCGTTGAAAATTCAGACGGCAATGTTGTTTGTGTGGAGAAAGAGCCGAAACTGACCTATGATATCTCTTCAAAAGCAAGGCTTCTTGAAACAGAAACTTACAGAATCAGCGGCTGCAAGGCTTTTTACGGATTCCTTGCCGGTATCTGTGCCGGAAACTATGATGTTACCGATGTTCTTATTGACGCTACGTTCAAGATCGTAGGCCGTGATTATTCCAAACTTCCGCAGTTCTTTGATATGCTTTCTGAACTTTCGGAAGCAACCGATGTTAATTTCTATTTCACGATCAGCTGCGATAAGGAAGATCTTCCCGTAGAGATCTTTGATTATTGCGAAGAACTTTGATTGAATCTTAAGCCGCTGTTTTCAGCGGCTTTTGTTTTTAATGAATATTTTGAATTTCTTAACCTGAATAATTTTAATTTTACTATTGACAAAAAGTTTTCTTATATATATAATACTAAAAGTGCAGATGAGGTGTGGCTTTATGAAAATTGATGTTTCGAATCTGTTTAACGGAGATACAAAGCCCATTAAAATAGACTACACACTCAATTTAGAGGATCTTGTCTACAGCACATATAATCCCATCAAAAACGGGGCCAAGGTCAAAGGTTCGGTATATGCCAAGGCCGGCGTTGTTTTTTTGGATGTAAAAGTTTCTTTCAAATTTTTTGGCTTTTGCGACCGCTGTGCTGAAGAGATCATCAAGGATATGGATTTTCCTGTTAAAAAAATTCTTGTTTCCAGACTTGCAAATGATTCAGATGCAGATTTTGATGAATATGTAATCGTTCCGAGCGGCGTGCTTGATCTGGATGAGTTTATAACAGAGGAAGTCAACTTGTTTTTGCCGTCTAAAATTCTTTGCAAGCCGGATTGCAAAGGTCTTTGCTATAAGTGCGGCAAAAACCTGAACTTAGGGGATTGTGGCTGCAAGAAAGATGTTGATCCGCGTATGGAAGCTCTTCTGCAGTTGCTTGATGAACAATAAGTTATATTGATTATAAATTAAGGAGGCAATAACGATGGCAGTACCAAAGAGAAGAACTTCTACAGCAAGAAAGAATAAGAGACGTTCAAACGTTTGGAAGATGAGTGCACCAACACTTGTTAAGTGCTCAAACTGCGGCGCATACACAGTATCGCACAAAGTATGCTCTAACTGCGGATATTATAACGGCAAACAGGTTGTTGTTAAAGAAGAAGCATAAGTTCTGAACATTTCGGGCGGGCATATTACAAATATGTCCGCCTTTCTTTTTCATTGCTTTGAAAGGAGGGATTGCTGTGAACGGCACCGTTGCAATCGTAGGCAGGCCGAATGTTGGCAAATCTACGCTCTTTAATAAACTTACGGGATCGCGGATTTCCATTGTGGATGATACGCCCGGCGTTACAAGAGACCGTATCTACGGTGATTGCGAATGGCTGGGGCACAAATTTTTGCTGATTGATACAGGCGGTATAGAGCCGTATTCGGACGACGTGATTTTAAAACAAATGCGTGCCCAGGCGGATATTGCAATCGAAACAGCGGATGTGATTATTTTTGTAACAGACGTTACAACCGGCATTTTAGCTGCGGACAGTGAAGTGGCGTCTATGCTCCAAAAAAGCGGAAAACCGATTGTATTGTGTGTGAATAAGTGTGACAGTATCGGCGCGCCTCCGGCTGAATTTTATGAATTTTATAATCTTGGTCTTGGCGACCCGTTTGCGGTTTCTTCTGTACACGGTCACGGCACAGGCGACCTGCTGGATGAAGTTATAAAATATCTTCCGAATGAGAATACTAATGATGAGGAAAATGATGAGATCATTCACGTTGCTGTTATCGGTAAGCCAAACGTGGGCAAATCCTCTTTGATTAATAGAATCTGCGGAGAAAACAGAGCGATCGTTTCCGATATTGCCGGCACAACCAGAGATACGACAGATACTTTTGTGGAAAATGCTTTTGGAAAATTTAATTTTATTGATACGGCAGGGATTCGCAGGAAAAGCAAAGTAACGGATGCGATTGAACGATTCAGCGTAATTCGCGCAAGATCTGCTGTGGAGCGGGCAAATGTCTGCGTAATTATGATCGATGCCGTAGAAGGGTTTACAGAGCAGGATTCCAAGATTGCAGGTATTGCGCTTGAAGCGGGAAAGGCCTGTATTATAGCGGTAAACAAGTGGGATGCTGTTGAGAAAGATTCCGACACCATGAAAAACTATAAGAAAAAACTCAGCACTGACTTTTCGTTTATGTC
The DNA here is from genome assembly GCA_000431535.1 of Clostridium sp. CAG:678. Taxonomy (GTDB): domain Bacteria; phylum Bacillota; class Clostridia; order Oscillospirales; family Acutalibacteraceae; genus Eubacterium_R; species Eubacterium_R faecale. The sequence continues at coordinate 3,133 of HF991816.1, read as the reverse complement.
TTATGCTCCTGTCTTGTTCATATCGGCTAAAACAGGGCAGCGGCTGGATAAACTGTTTGATCTGATCGCGTTTGTGCATTCACAGAATTCCATGCGGATTTCTACAGGTAAGCTTAACGAAGTGCTTGCAGAGGCTACATCCCGCGTTCAGCCGCCAACGGATAAAGGCAAAAGGCTTAGAATCTATTATATGACGCAGGCATCCACCAGACCGCCCACATTCGTTTTCTTTGTAAATAATTCGGAACTTTTCCACTTTTCTTATCAAAGATATCTGGAAAACCAGATCAGAGAAGTTTTCGGGCTGGATGGAACGCCCGTAAGATTTATTATTCGAGAAAGGGGAGAGGGCAGAAAGTGATGACTTCCGCTCTGATTCTAAAATACGTATTGGTTGTTCTTCTTTCATATCTTTTGGGCAGTTTGAATTTTTCCATCATTTTTTCCAAGTTACTTGCAAAAAAAGATATCCGGGAATCCGGCAGCGGTAATGCCGGGGCAACCAACATGCTCAGAACTTACGGCAAACGGTTTGCAGTGATCACTATGATCGGGGATATTTTAAAGGTAGCCGCCGCTATTATGATTACGTTTGCTATCCTCGGCGCGCCTATGAAATATCTTTTTGCTATTCCAGAAAGCGCGCAAGAGATCAGGCAGATCATGTTGTATAAAGAATTTGCCGGTTTTTTTGCAGTGCTTGGCCATATCTTTCCTGTGTTTTTTAAATTCAAAGGAGGAAAAGGAATGGCGGCATGTACAGGCATGGTTATCCTGGTTGATTGGCGTATAGCGCTGATTCTGTTTGTTATTTTTGTGCTTGTGATTGCCGTTTCCAAATGGGTCAGTCTGGGATCTATCGTTATAGCTGTGTTTTATCCTGTCCTTATTATTGCTTTTTATCAAGATTGGTTACTATGTGCTGTTGCGCTCCTGTTTACCATAATCGTAATTGTGGCGCACAGAGAAAATATAAAAAGATTAATAAAGGGTACAGAAAATAAGATTTCTCTTTCAAGCTCCAGCAAAAAAAAGCGCCGTTAAACGAGCACCCTTGATAAAGAGGGTGCTCGCAGGGCTTCAATGATTACAGCATAGTTTAGGCTATGCTGTTTTTTCTTTTAAGTACTTCTGTTGAAAACTATGTTCCCATTCTTCAGCGGTTGGCTCTTTGATTATGCCCACACCGTTGTAATAAATATCAACTTGCTGATACCGTTTACCGTTTATCTTTTTAGGTGCTGATACAATAATCTTTTCAATAAATTCGTGAACAAGCTCAGCCGTTAGTTCATTTGGCTGTGTTACCTTTTTGACATTCATAATAAAGGATTGCAGACTGTCAATTTTACTTATTTCTGTATTGAGTTCTTGTTCTAATGTGGGTAATGTTTCTTTTAGTGTTTTTTGCTCTGCTTCAAGAGATATTGAAAGTGTTGCAAATCTGTCGTCGGAAATCTTACCTTTTGCATTATCTTCATATAGCTTCTGTATAAGTGTATCAATTACTTTGATACGCTTTTTTGATTTCTCAAGCTCTTGTTTCTTTGCTGTTAACTCTTTCTCCCTTTGAGCAGTAAAAGCGTCTAACTGAAACATTGCAAATTCTTTTTCATATGCGGTTACAAAATAGAATACTCTTCTCATATTCTCAAGTACAAGGTCATATATCACCTTTTCACGAATGTAGTGCATTGAACATACATCGGTGTCTTTTCTGAAACTTGAGCAAAAGAAGTTTGCCTGTTCGTGCTTGTAGTTGTTGGTTGAAGAATAGTACATCTTTTTCCCACAGTCAGCACAGTATACAAGTCCTGAAAACATACTGATTTCTCCTGTTCTGTTAGGTCTTCTCTTGTTCTTTCTCAATTCCTGAACAAGATTAAAGTCTTCCTCACTGATAATGGCAGGGTGAGTATTCTTAAATACCTTCCATTCAGACGGATCTCTTTCAATCTTTTTCTTGTTCTTAAAGGATTTTCTTGTAGTTCTAAAATTAACTGTATCTCCGATATACTCCTGTTTTGCAAGTATGCTTGAAACTGTATCACCGCACCAGTTAAAAGGCTTTGCTGGCGGTGTACTGCAATTTCTGCCGATACTTGCCCAATATTCACAAGGCGTCATAATCTTTGCCGCTCTTAACTGCCTTGCAATTTGTGTAGGTCCGTACCCTTTAATACAGAGATTAAATATTTTCTTTACTATCTCAGCCGCAGGTTCATCAATCTGCCAGTCCCTTGTATATCCGAATGGTGGATTGGTTGTAAGGGGTACTCCTGAATTACCTTTGTTCTTGAAAACATTTCTTACCTTTTGACTTGTGTTCTTTGCGTGCCATTCGTTAAACAAGTCCTGCATAGGTACAAGGTCGCTTATACCTTTTGCAGTATCAATGTTATCCATAATGGCTATATACCTAACACCAAGTCTGTCAAAATCTTCTTCAAGCAGCTGTCCCACAACAAGTCTGTTTCTGCCCAGTCTTGAATGGTCTTTTACTATTAGGTTTTCTATTCTGCCTTGTTCTGCAAGTTCCATTATTTCCATAAATGCAGGTCTTGCAAAATTCGTACCAGACCAACCGTCATCAATGAATACCTTGCAGTTAGTAAAACCGTTGTCTTTTGCATATTTTTCTAATATTGATTGTTGATTTTTAATACTGCCTGATAAACCGTCCTGTTCATCATCTCTTGACAGGCGGCAGTACAGTGCAGTTATTCGGTCTGTTTTATTATTCAAACTATTCTCCTTTCCACAGCCGAATATGTTTGATTGCAGGTTAACTGAATAATAACATATTCTCTGTTGTACTTCAACACTTTAAAGTGTAATTTTGATATTACTTTTCTGTCTGTTCTAAAATACGGACTGTCTTTTCTTCAATGCTTTCTGTTGAGTTTTCATTAAAATGAGTATTGACTGTATAGATTGTATTGTCTATTTCTTTAGTAAAATTGATGGGTTTGTTAAAAAGAGAAAAGTTATACCAATTTATTCTTTCGGTTGGTGACATTTTCTTTAGCTTTTCAATTTGATTTTTCATAAGTTCATTGACATAATTGTATTCACTTTTGGTGAGATAAAGTTTAATCATTATACGCTCCTTTCAATCGGGTTTCAGGGTGTC
>HF991815.1 GCA_000431535.1 Clostridium sp. CAG:678 | reverse complement strand
TGATCACATCATTGGTGCAGTAGTAGCTATACATGCCGGTCTTTACCACGTTGGTGGTATAGCCTGCCGGAATATCTTCTTCGGTCGCACCGCTGACGCCTTCTCCAGCCACAGGCACTACAATTTTTGTCAGGGTTGTCTGACCCCAATCCTCCGCAGTTACGTCATCAACGGCGGTCTGATAGACCAACCACTGGGATTGATTCGGGTCTACTCCCCAATAAAACCTCTGCCCGTCCTTGATCAGCACTGTCATAGAGCTGATATCGCCTATTTTGGCGCTGATGGTTTCCCCTGAGTCGGTATATCCCTCAGGCAGAACGTCCTTTTCAAGTCCGTCAACGGTAGCAATTTGAACGGCAAGATATTCATTTTGGCTAGGAAGTCCTTCCACCTTCACCAGCTCGTGGATATAGCCCACAGGCTTGCCGTTTGTTAAATCGCTGCCGGTGTAGATTGTTCCGTAATTAACGCCGTATTTCTTTCCGTCCTCGCCCTTGGTGAGAACCTTCCAGTCTTGAGCAACATAGTTACTTTCATATATGACATTTTCCCATTCGGTGGTCTCCCCCTCGATGCCGGAATTGGCGGTCAGGGCAAGCTCTGTTTCCAGATTACCTGTGAAGGGAAGGGTTGAGGATGTTGTCGATACAAAGGCCGCAGAATAAGTGTTTTCACCTGCGCTCTTATACGCTGTCACAGAAGCGTTTGAGCCGACCTTGAGCAGACCCTGTGTTCCCTCGGCCATAAAGCGGATCGCCGCAGTCTGAGACGTTTTGTTTTCATTGATGGTCAGGGAGCCGTCTCCGGTAATTTCCAGATTGCCGCCCCAGCCGAAGCCCCATACAACCAGTTCGGCGATATGATTGTCACCCACCAGATGAAGCTTCAAATCGTCGCCCATCTCGTTGGTGGCAAGGGTCATTTCCGGGTGGTTGTAGTTTGTCAGGGTGATGGTGTTGGTAGCCTTGTCATAGACAGCGCCCTCCACCGTGTCAGCCTCGCCGCCGTTGCTATAAAGTACATAACCAAAATAGCTGCCATCGGGTTCTTCTACACTGCTATCATACAGCTGCACCCATGCGGCGCTCATGTCCCCGGACGAGGGGCCGTTCGCCGCAAACGCCGGCACAGCCATTCCAACAGCCATACAAAGCGTCAGCAGTCCTGCAAGCAGTTTTCGCTTCAATTTCATAACTGATTTTTCTCCTTTCAAGATAAAATTCATGTGAATAAACGGTTTGATGATTCTCTTTAGGGTATCACCGCCTTTTTCTCTATATTTCTATGCCATCCGTTCCCCGGTGCGTCGGTTCAGGCAGCCAGGGCGGAACGAATAACCTTCTTTGCCGCAGTTAAAGTTCTTTATGCTTTGGTGAATACCAAAGCATAAAGAAGGGATATCCCTTCTGCGTTTTCAGCTTTCCTGCGTCTCCCATTTGGCGTAGAGATCCATCGGCGCATAGGGCGCTTCCCTGACGGGACGCTCTTTCAGCTCTTCAAGGATTTTAAGCCCTGTTACCGGGCCGGCGGTGCAGGCTTTATCCCTGTACCAGCCGGTGAATACCTTGCCGCTGCTCGTCGGTTTCAGGCAGGTAGCCTCCACATAGAAAAGCTCCTGGTCTGCAAATTCCAGCGACCGCGGCTTCATATACAGCAGATCGGTCCCGTCCGCTTCAAAAGCCCCGCCGTTGGCATGCAGCCTGACGGCGTACCGGGGATTCCCGTTCTCGTCATTCAGGGCATACTCATCTGCCATTTCCGAACGGAACGCCGCCGTGATGAGAACCTTACACCGCTTGACTTTCTCCGTCTCCACGGCAGGCTTTACCGCTTTGGATGTGACGGGATCTTCCAGGGCCTTGTAGCCGCCGTTTCCGTCCTTTAACATCCATGCGGCAAAGCTTACGGTGACCGGCTCGGCGCCCTCGCCGCCAGGGAAGTGATAGTCCACACCATCCGGCAGGGGGACAGAAAACTTAAGCCTGAGAAACGGCTTCCTGTTGTAATAGAGCTTGCCCTTCAGGAGCCGCGGGTCATCGTTGTCAATGCTCTTATCCTCCGGATTGATCGTCCCGACCAGTGTTTTCCACATTTTTGTCTCGGGGTCAAGGTAGCGGTAAACCGCCTGGAGCTTGCCGGCCTTTGTATCCACACGGCCCAAATTCACCAGGCCGTCCCTGTAACTGCCGTAGTCCGCGCCGCCGTAGTAAAAGCTCAGGGTAACGGGTCCCTTCCACAGCAGGAACAGCAGAGTCAGCAGGCCCAAAAGCAGAATGGCGGCAATCGCGCCGATGGCAAACGGGAGGTTGCTGTTTCCCTCGTCCGAAGGGACGGGGGCACTGTTGTCCGAAGGGGCGGGGGTATTGTTTTCCGAAGGCCCGCCCGGCTCATCCGCCGGCGTGGAGGTATTGCCCGGCACAAAGCCGGCCGGCTCCCACCTTGCGTACAAATCCATCGGCACATAGGGCGCGACATAGGCGGGTTCTTCCTTCAAATCATCGTTAATGTTCAGATAGGTGACCGGCCCGTCGGTGCAGGCCTCGTCCTTGTACCAGCCGGCGAACACCATATCGCCGTTTGACGGCTTAGGACAGGATGCCTCCACGAAAAAGTCGTTCAGAGCGGAATATTCCAGCGACTGCGGGCACACATACAAATGGTCGCTGCCATCCTCCGCAAAGGTTCCGCCATTGGCTCGCAGGATGACGGCATATTTCGGATGTCCGGTCTCTTCATAGGTCAGCGCGTTTTTGTCTATGACAACCGCCGGAAAAGCCGCCTTGATCACGGCGACTCTTTTTCCTTCCTCGTCCGTCACGATTGCGTTCTGAACATCCTCCGCCGTGACGGAACCATCCAGCTCCTTATACCCGCCGTTTCCGTCGCTCACCACCCATGCGGCAAACTCGGTGGTCTCGGGCGGGCTGTATTCGCTGCCGGGGTAGTGGTAGCTCGGACCCTTGGGGAGCGCAACGGAGAAGCTGGAGCTGTCCGCAACCTCCACATCATAATACAGCCACGCTGAACCGATGAGGTCATGGCTGCCGGTGATGCTTTTGTCCGCAGGATTGATGTCCCCTCCAATTTCCTCATCCCCGAAGTTTATTGCCGCATAGAACCGGCCGGCGCCGGTATCAATATTGCCGACGTCAATCCAGCCTTCCTTATATCTGCCGTAGTCCGCGCCGCCGTAGTAAAAGCGGATGGTAAGGGGATCTCCGGCCGCAAAGGCCGGGACGGCCATCCCAAACACCATACAGAGCGTCAACAGCGCCGCAAACAGTTTTTTCATAAGTCGCCTCCGTTTCTTTCCGGTCCAGCCGGGGAAGGGCGGCCAGGACACATAGTCCCGTTTCCGTCCGCCGCTTCCCGCCGGCTTTTCCGTTTGGTTTCAGGCAGACGGGCTATTTCCCGGCCGCCGCCTTTTTCCGCCTGTAGAACAGCATTCCCAGCACGCCGCCGCAGGAGGCCAGCATCAGGCCGATCCACAGCGCCATATCGCTGCTGTCGCCGGTCTGCGGACTTTTTGTTTGCCCAGAAGGCTTGCCCTGCTGTTCGGGCTTGGCTGGATCGGTTGGCTCAGTCGGGTCGGTAGGAGTGGTCGGGTCAGTAGGATCCGTTGGGTCAGTAGGATCCGTTGGGTCAATAGGATCCGTTGGCTCAGTGGGTTCAACCGGCTCCAAAGAGGAACGAACCTGCACATATTTTTCGTTCTGATACTCTGTGCCGGCAGGATCGCCAATAATTTCCTCAGCCGCAGCAGAATCACCGGCCGCTACAACAGGATCGGTGTAGCCAGATAAGTCAGGTTTCCAGCGCATGGCGCCCTTTCCGCCGCTGGCAGTGACAACCGCTCCGTCGGAGATGGTGAAGATCCCCTTCTGATCGCCGCCCAATACACCAAAGATATCTTCCTGGCCAGCAAAGATACCATAGTGCTCGCCGCTTGCAGAAGAGGCATTTACTACGGTTCCGGCTCCGCTGACGATGACATCACCGCAGATGCCGTGATCGTTTACGGAAGAAATATTCACCTTCGCTCCGTTAATCGCCGTAAGGTCAGTATTAATGCCCGGAGTGCCGAAACCGGCATCCTGAGTTGCATTGTTCTTCGCATTCAGCGTCGCGCCGTCCACCGTCAGTCCGCCGATTGCTCTGACTGCGGCATATGGCTGATCCTGCTCGTCGCTGGAAAAGTCAACGGTAAGATCTACAGACGCCCCGTCTTCAATGGTAATGGTATTGTTGCCAAACAGGCCGAAATAGGTGCCGCTGGTGGTCAGGCTTCCGTTTCCTTTGACCGTCATAGCCCCGTGGGAATAAACCGCGGAGTGAGGGAAGTCCCCTTCTCCGGTAATCTGATTCTCACCTTTCAGCACAAGGGTAAAGTTCTCTTCCTGCGCCCATACAGCGCCGAAGCCGCTGGATGTCAGCTGGGCGTTATCCAGTGTCAAGGTGTTGGCCGCCGGATCATAGTACGCCGTGGCGCCGTCACCGTCGGCATCACCCAGAATGTCGCTGGCGTTGGCGCTGGTGACGGTGATGCCGTTCACCTTTACCGCATACGTCTGTACCCCGGATGTTTCTACTTCAGCCTTGCACACCGTACAAACCCCGTTTGCTATCTGATGCACTCCGTACTGGTCTTTTTCGGCGCAGCCCTCTGCCGTGCAGGCTTTCCAGTGATGTGTGCCGTCGCTGGTCCAGTCTTCCGCCCAGACATGCTCGTGCTGCTCTTTGTATACCAGCCTGAGATCGTAATATTTATCCACCACCTCATGTACCACTACCACAGGTCTTCCCTCAGTGTTTATAGACCCTACTGTTCTCGACGATAAGATCCTGGTCAAAACCATTTCCGTCGTCAGGTCTGCTTTTGCGACATCCGCCAGCTCAGGAACCGTTGCCTTATTCTCCTCGAAATAGGCATAGAGCAGATCAATTATGGCTTCTATATCAGCATCATCTGCAGCTTCTATGCCCTCCTTGTATAGCTTCTGGTCGCTGCCGGGCAAAGCCACATCTACAACACCCGTATAATGCTTAATGATCTCCGTGTTGACTTTAGGTGAGTCGTCTTCAACGAATGTCTCTTTGCTCGCGCTGCTCCACTCAGTCCATTCCGTCACATCAAAGCTCGCCGGATTGCCCCGATCGCCGGTGCCGGAAATAGCCTCCCGCGCTTTCACCTCCACGCGAAAGTTTGTGGGTTCTGTTAAATCCCCAAACGTTTTAAAGGTATAGTCAGTAGCCTGGCGAACCGTTTCTTTCTCCTTTAGATTCTCATCGACGAAAAGGGACACTTCATACTCAAAGATCTCCAGCTCTCCGATGGGTTCCGGCTGGCTCCAGCTGACTTTCAAACCGCTGTTTGTCCACTCCCGCTTTAAATCTCCCGGAGCAGCCGGCGCACCCGCCGCAAAAGCGGTCATGGGCAGCACTCCCAACACCATACACAGGGAAAGCAGCAACGCCGTCAGTTTCTTTTTTGCTTGCATTTGGTTTCTCCTCCTTGTCAAATAAGATTGCTTATCCTTTGGTGCATACCAAAGGATAGAAGGGATATCCCTTCTTGAAAAGGATACCGGCTGCGCCGGGGCGGGCTGTGGGTTTTGCACGAAGCCCGCCCGCAGGCGCTTTTGCCGGTTTTGTTTTATCTCTCAACCTTATTTCTCGGCCGCCGCCTTTTTCCGCCTGTAAAGCAGCATTCCCAGCACGCCGCCGCAGGAGGCCAGCATCAGGCCGATCCACAGCGCCATATCGCTGCTGTCCCCGGTCTGTGGGCTTTCTGTTTGCCCAGAAGGCTTGCCCTGCTGTTCGGGCTTGGCTGGATCGGTTGGCTCTCCGGTTTCCGTTGCAGGGATGGCTTCAGTCTGCACATATTCACAGACCGCACAGCCG
>HF991814.1 GCA_000431535.1 Clostridium sp. CAG:678 | reverse complement strand
ATCCGGAAACCTTGCGTGTCTTTTCCGCTTTTGATGAAACGGATTCCTCGCTTTCGCCATATATCGTTATTAACTATACAAATGATACAACTGCTCCGGTATTTGACAGCGTTTCTAAGTCGCCTGAGGCAGCATGGAACGGCAATAATGTTGTATTAACGGTTAACGGAGCAAGAGACAGCGGAAGCGGTCTTGCCGAAATGGCCTATTCCTTTTCTACGAATCAAAATGAATACAATTGGCAGGCAAGCAATGAATATATCGCAACATCCTCCGGCGATGTTTGGATCTATATCCGTGATCGAGCGGGCAATATATGCTTTTGCGGCTGTGAAAGTGTAAAGATAGACCGAAATGCACCAATCATAGACGCTGTTGCGGAGATAGACAGCAGTGAGGATTCTGTGCTTTTGCTTGCAGACGCAACAGATTCCGAATCCGGAGTAGCAAAATACAGTTTTTCTTATGCTGCCGGAGAATATAACTGGACGGATGATAATCTGTTTGAAGCCACAAAAAACGGGATTCTTTATGTGAATGCAAAAGATGAAACCGGTAATATTTCACCCACCTTTGAATACATCATTTCCCGGTTTGATGAAACGGCGCCTACCGTTCCGCAAGTAACGGGAAATCCGGACGGCTGGTCGCAAACGGATATAACGATCACCGCACTTTCCACAGATGGGCAATCCGGAGTGGCGGCTTATAGTTTTTCCACTGAAAAAGGTATTTACAACTGGCAGACGGAAAATGTAAAAACTTTTACGGAAAGTGCAACAGTATATGTTTATGCTAAAGATAACAAGGGAAATATTTCAGAGCCGAATACGGTACAGATAAAAATAGATAAGACGGCACCTGCCAAGGCATCTGTAAGTGGCAATGCAACAAACTGGACAAACAGTGTTGTTCTTACGATAAATGACGCAGTAGATGATATTTCAGGCCTTGATGCCGCGGCTTACAGTTTCAGCACTTTAGAAACGGAATACGAATGGCAGGCGGAAAACAGTAAATCATTCACTACGAACTGTACAGTGTATGTACATATCCGGGACGCAGCAGGCAATATCACTTTTGTGGATCAAGTTGTGATCGATAAGATAGACCGCACCCTGCCGGAGGCCACAATCAGCAAAACAGATAAAGACGGATACACCACGGTAACGGTTATGGCAACAGACAATGAATCCGGCGTTGCACTCTATAGTTTTGACGATGGCGCTACCTGGCAGGAAGAAAATTTTGTAACCTTTAAAGACGGTGTGCACAATTACCTGAAAATACAGGTTAAAGATAACGCAGGCAATACTTTGTCCAAGGTTTTTGACCTTTATCTTCCGCAAATATATGAAGAAAACGGTTACATCGGTTTGTATAATCCGAATCCTTCGGTGCAGGAAGAGATCGGTTTTGGCTTAAAGAGAGGTTTACTGTTTCAAGATTCTTATGATTATGAAGAACCGTTTATTGTTAAAAATGATCCGGTTGAATTTTACATCTATTTCAAGGGCGGCAGTGTGCCGGGAGCGGTTCTCAATTTAAAAAAAGAGTATCCGCAGAGGTTCCAAACCCTCACCGGCTCCGATTCCGTTGGGCAATACAGCGAAAGCAATACGGATGCCGTGTTTACATATAAAAACACGAATTTTGATTTCACAAGATATTATACTTCTCAAAACGGCTGGTTCTTCTCGTTTGAAAGCAAACTGGATTTTGCGGATAAAGGCCTGATCTACGGCGATATGCCGGACGGTACCCGCCGCGCGTTCCTCTATAAGAGCGAAACGGAATTTTATAACGAATCGGCCAATTTGCCCCTTAAACTGATTTACGGCGAAAACGGCGCGGTTTCCTCTTATGAGGTTACCTATAACGGCATGATCTACGGTTATGATGCAAACGGTCTGCTCGCTTATGTGGCGGACAGTTCCGGAAATCAGATTGCAATCAGCAGAACCGAAAATCAAATTGTTTTTACGGATGATGCCGGCAGAAACTATACCGCCTTGCTTGATGATAACGGAAATATTGTTTCCTTAACTGATCCCGCCGGCGGCGTGATTACGTATGAAAGAGATCACAGCGGCAATCTTATAAAAGTAACGGATCAGGCAGGTGCGCTCCTTTCCGAGTATCAGTATAATGCAGACGGCGTTATGGTCAAAAGTTCGGATAAGTCGATCACTTATGATGAAACCGGCAGAGTAGTAAACTATATGTATGATAACGGTGCATACACAAAGTTTACCTATTCGCAGTCGGAATATGAACATTTGCAATCCTACCAGCATAAGGTCATTATGAAAGACAGCCCGTATTCTTTTACCAACACGATAAATACGGAAACTTCTGCAGGCGCGTCTTTCAGAACGGAAATAACGGAACAGTATTATGATAATTCGGTTGTTTCGCAAACGCAG
>HF991813.1 GCA_000431535.1 Clostridium sp. CAG:678 | reverse complement strand
GAACTTGTTTATCAAGTAAAGAAGATTGGCAGTAACATAAACCAACTTCGTATGCTGTCTCAGTTAGGAAGAATTGAGTGTGTTAATCTGCAAGAATGCACGGATGAACTTGATAATATCCGCAAAGCTCTTAACACAATCATACGAAAGGCAAACAAATGGCAACGATAAATTTCTTGAAACGAAAAGACAGTAAGAACTCAGGTGCTCTCGGAAGTGTGATTGCATACTGTACGCAGAAATACAAAACCAAGATTGAAGATACGGAGATTCGATTAGTATCAGGAGTAAACTGCATTGCTCAAAGAGCATTCAAAGATTTTATGGACACGAAAAAACAATTCAACAAGGTAGACGGTGTTCAGTTCTACTATGCTATACAATCCTTTGAAGAAGAAACAAACATAGAGCCTATGCTTGCTCATCAGATTGCGATGGAATGGGTTGAGAAATGTTATCCTGGTTACCAAGCCTTAGTCTGCACTCATATGGATACAGATAACATACATTCACACATAATAATAAACTCAGTTAGTTCTCTTGACGGACATAAAATACATCAAA
>HF991812.1:22817-39942 GCA_000431535.1 Clostridium sp. CAG:678 | reverse complement strand
GAAAGTTAGAGGAATAATTATATAAATTTAAGTTTGTCGTACTCACTTTAAATAATCAAAGACCGCTTACATCGTGTAGGCGGTCTCTTTTCGTGTTTAGATATTTTGATTTTGAACTTTCTTTTCTTGGCTGAAAGCACCTTACAGAGAACATCATCAACCCCATCGGTGTATCTGCCTTGTGCTATCAAGCTGTTCTTCAAACGGATAAGTGATTGTATCAATCTGCTGTATTCGTCATTGGAAAGGTATAAATGATATTTCTGTTCTTTCAAAACAACCACCTCCTGTTACCGTAATTATATAATAATAAAGGACATAGAGACAGTGTGCGATTGTCTCTTGACCACCCCTAAATGAACAAATTAACAGGATAACAACCGCCTTGTCCATTAGCAAGAATTTTGCTCGTTTTTTTCTCTCATTAGCAGAGAGGGCATTTTCATTAGCAAAATAGCGAAAATCCTGCTAATTTTTATTCGCAAGCCGTACACCTGAAAGGCGGACGACATTAGTCCTAATTTCCATTAGCTGACGGAGAATTTGCTAATGAAAATCTGTGAATTTCACGATTTTTCTCTTTTCCCGTAAAAATGAAAAAACGCCGGAAACCCTTGATTTTACTGGGTTTTCCGGCGGAGTTTTTGGCGTCCCAGAGGGGATTCGAACCTCCGACCTACCGCTTAGGAGGCGGTCGCTCTATCCAACTGAGCTACTGAGACAAATTTTTTATATGTCATATTATATATTATAGATTTTTCATTGTCAATCATAAAACGAAAAAGGCGCAGGCGGGGAGGGGTAAAATCCGAAAGAATTTTCTGCTTTTCGGCGCCCCTTTATTATATATTATAATATTAATAATATAAAACCTATTATATATATGAAAAAAGCAAAAGTTTATTCAAAAAAGGTTACAAAAGTGAAACCTATATATGGGCATTGTATGGCGAAACATCAGAGCGCAACTACTATATATTGTGTTTTTTGAATTTTTGTTTCTAAAAAGTTACAAAATAATAAAGAACGCTTTTTGGATTTCTTTGATTTTAACCAAAAAAACGCTTTTGCACATTAAATCGGTAAAGAAAATAACCACAAGATGTTGGGTTCGGTCAAATATTACAACAATGTAACCTTTTGGGTCGTTGTGCAACATGCACAAAAAACACGATTTATTTGGTTTGACACATTATGCAAAAATAACTATAATGCCAAAGGCTTGAGAAATACTAAAGGCAGAGCGGCGTGTGTTCTGAAAAACACAGGCTCTGAAAGCGGAAAAATTCTTTCCGCCGGCGGGTTTGTTATGGATTGCGCACAGCAGTTCAAATACGTAATGACCCCGCTTTTGATTCAGCACAGCCAATACTATGGCTCAAGTGCAAAAAAAGGAGATTAAGATGATTAATGAATCAAACGCTTCGCCGTTTAAACGGGTAACCAAAATAATGGCGACGGCGGTAATCGCGTTCGTGCTTATGATTTGTATATTTGCCACAAACGCCTTTGCAGGCATGGCGGCACAATATAATGTTGTTATTGATGACAACGGTAAGCAGTTCACGGTTGCAACAGAAGAAACAGAACCTATCGAAATCCTTAATGAGGCAAACATTACCCTCGGCGCGAATGACAGGCTCAATATAGCCGGTTTTACGGCGGGCGAGGGCGGCACCATTGTGGTGGACAGATTAAATATCGTAAACATTCAGTTCGGCGATGTGATTACGCCGTATGAGGTTTACGCCGATACCGTTGGCGAAGCGCTGGCGGAGATCGGTATGGACGATACAAACAGTGCCCAGAATTATCAAAACAGCGATGCTGTGGAAAACGGAATGGTTATTATCGTTTCCGCTCCGATAAATGTTTCGCTTTATGCGGACGGGCAAACCTATACGATCAGTGTTTCGGGCGGAACGGTTCAGGATGTTATTTCTCTTGCAGGTATAAGCCTTGGCTCAGGCGATTACACAGAGCCGGAATTGAGCGCCGTTGCAGAAGACGGTATGCAGATCACTGTTTACAGAACCGAGACGAAAACCATTACCGTTACGGAATCTATAGATTTCGAAACCAAAACAAAGACCGATCCGGATATGGAGATCGGCGAAACAAGAATAGAAACCAAGGGTGTTGCAGGCGAAAGGCTTGTTACTTACAAAGTTACGTATGTAAACGGTGAGGAGCAGGCAAGAGAGGAACTTTCCTCCGCCGTTACAAAGCAGCCGGTTACCCAGATTAAATATGTTGGTTCCAAAACACCGGGCGTTACGCCGAACGGCGTGCAGAGCATGAATGGATTTACGCTTGGTCAGAAGATCAAAGGCAAGTATACCCATTATTGTGCCTGCGCCGTGTGCTGCGGCAAGTCAAACGGCATAACGGCGTCCGGTAAAAAAGTGTATAACGGAATGCCGAATCCGTATTATGTTGCGTGCAACTGGCTTCCGCTTGGCTCTGTGATCAGCGTAAACGGCACAAATTACACGGTGGTTGACCGCGGCGGCAGCAAGCTTTCAAAAACCGGCAGAATCGATATCTACACGCCGGAAGGCCATGCGGCAGCGCTCAGAGGCGGCACCGGAAGCTGCGATATTACGATCGTTCGCCTTGGCTGGTAATGCCTTTGCCGCAAAAGCGGCATATCCCATATGATTTTGCGCTTGACAAATGCGCAAAACGGTGATATGATTACCTTAAACAACAGAATACCCATAAACCGATGAGGCGGAGATAAAAGCAGGATACGAACTCACAGAGAGCCGCGGGAGCTGGAATGCGGCAGTAAACGGCTTGCTAAATGGACCGCTGAGGGTGCGTTCAAAGGCATTTTTGCCGAGTATCACGCAACGCGAGGCCTGCGTAAGTGGCCGGAGGTATGTTGGTACCTTGCAGAGAGTGCGGATTTTATCCGCAAAACGGGGTGGCACCGCGAATGATAGTTGATTCGTCCCCGGCAGTATATTGCATAAGCAGTATACTGCCGGGGCTTTTTGTTTTTTCTGCGGCCTTCTCTGCAAAATTCTTTTTCGCAGGAGGTTATTATGACTGTTTTTCCCTCTTTTCAGGAAGCGGCAAAAACGGCGGCGGATTACGGCTCGGTGCCGCTTTACAGCAAAATAAAAACCGGCGTAACGCCGTCCGAGGCGCTGCTGAAATTTAAAAACGTAAGTTCGCACTGCTACATGCTGGAATCGTGCGAGGAAAAAGAAGACCACGGCAGATACACGTTTATCGGCTATGATCCCAAACTGGAGATTACGTGCCGCGATCATCAGGTAAAAATTACGGATGCTTTCGGGGTGCAAAGGTTTAACGGCAGCCCGCAGGAGCATATCAGAAAAATCTTAAAAGAGCACAGAAGTCCCAAAATGAAAGGGCTGCCGGATTTTACGGGCGGACTTGTGGGGTTCTTCGGCTATGATTACGCGAGATATTCGGTGAAAGGGTTTTCACCGAAGGCAAAGGATGACGCGCATTTTAAAGACGTGGATCTGATGCTGTTTGACAAGGTGCTTGCGTTTGATAATAAAAACGCAACGGTATTTCTGATCGTGAATATGAAAACGGATAACCCGCAACAGAATTATAGCGCCGCATGCAGAGAAATCGGACTCATGCGGGATATTCTTGAAAACGGCAGACCCGCGCAAATCGGCAGACCCCGCCTGAAGGCGGAACCGAAACCCCTGTTCAGCAGAGCGCAGTACTGCGAAATGGTGAAACGCGCCAAGCAGTATATCCGGGAGGGCGATATTTTTCAGGTGGTGCTCTCCAACCGGTATGAGGCGGAATTTGAAGGTTCATTGTTTTACACCTATCAGGCACTGCGCAGGCTCAATCCCAGCCCCTATATGTTTTATTTTTCGTCCGGAGATCTTGAACTTGCCGGCGCGTCGCCGGAAACGCTGGTCAAACTGAAAAACGGCAGATTGTTTACCTATCCCCTTGCCGGCACCAGAAAACGAGGGGCAACGCCGCAGGAGGACGCTGAACTGCAAAACGAATTGTTAAGAGACGAAAAAGAACTTGCGGAACACAATATGCTTGTGGATCTTGGCAGAAATGATCTTGGCAGGATCAGTGAATTCGGCAGCGTTCGGGTTGAAAAATATATGAATATTCTGAAATTCAGCCATGTGATGCATATCGGGTCTGAGGTTTCCTCAAAGATCAAACGCGGTCTGGACGCCGTGGACGCGGTGGATTCGGTGCTGCCGGCAGGCACGCTTTCCGGCGCCCCAAAACTTCGCGCGATGGAGATTATAGATGAACTGGAGAACAACAGGCGCGGAATATACGGCGGCGGCATCGGTTATATTGACCTTGCCGGGAATCTGGATATCTGTATTGCCATAAGGCTTGCTTACGCAAAGAACGGGCGGGTATATATCCGTTCCGGCGCAGGTATCGTGGCGGATTCCGTGCCGGAAAAAGAAGATGCGGAGTGCAAAAATAAAGCGCGCGCCGTTATGGCGGCGCTGGAGCGCAGCGGAGGTGACGGCAATGGTGCTGCTGATTGATAATTACGATTCCTTTTCCTATAATCTTTACCAGCTGGTCGGCTCGTTCGGCACAGAGATAAAAGTGGTCAAGAATGATGAGATCACTTTGCAGGAAATCGACGAACTGGATCCGGAATATCTAATCATTTCCCCCGGACCGGGTACGCCTGCAAAAGCCGGAATATCCGAGGATGCCGTTCGATGGCGCGCGGGAAAATCTAAAATACTCGGCGTCTGTCTTGGCCATCAGGCAATTTGTGAAGTTTTCGGCGGCAGGATCACCTATGCCAAAGAACTGATGCACGGCAGGCAGTGCGAATGTGCAATAGACAATACCTCGGCGATCTTTAAGGATCTGCCCAAAACGATACAGGCCGCGCGCTACCATTCGCTTGCAGCGGACGGCGCGGCATTGCCCGGCTGCCTTAAGGTTACGGCTGCGGCAAACGGCGAGATCATGGCCGTTGAACACAGAGAACTGCCCATATACGGTGTTCAGTTTCATCCGGAATCGGTGCTGACGCCGCTTGGCGGCAGAATCATTCAAAATTTTTTGGAGGGATAGATATGATCAAAACATTGCTTTCCAAGGTTGCCTCAAAAGAGGACCTTTCCTATAACGAAGCCAAAACGGCGGTGAAGGAGATCATGAGCGGCGAATGCACGCCGGAAATGGTTTCCGCTTTTCTGACGGCGCTTGCCATGAAGGGCGAAACGGATGAAGAGATCGCCGGCTGTGCGGACGGTATGCGCAGCCGCGCGCTGAAAATGGATACAGACTGCGATACGCTGGATATCGTCGGCACCGGCGGAGACCGGTCGCACAGCTTTAATATTTCCACAACGGCTGCGTTCGTGCTTGCCGGCGCTGGCGTTAAGATTGCCAAGCACGGAAACCGGGCGGCGTCCTCCAGCAGCGGTGCGGCGGACTGCCTGGAGGCGCTCGGCGTAAAGATAACCGCTGCGCCGGAAGTTATGGAAAAGGCGCTGGAAGAGGACAATATCAGTTTTCTGTTTGCCCAAAAGTATCACAGCGCCATGAAATATGTTGGTCCGGTCAGAAAAGAGATCGGCATAAGAACGGTGTTTAATATTCTCGGCCCGCTCACCAACCCGGCAGGCGCCAAGATGATGGTGCTGGGCGTGTTCAGCGAGGATTTTGTTTCCAAGGTTGCCAATGCGCTTGTGAAACTCGGCGTAACGGACGCGCTTGTTGTTTACGGAAACGACTGCCTGGATGAAGTCAGCGCCTGCGGTGAAACCAGTGTGGCGGAGGTCAGAAACGGCAGAATCAAATATTACACCATTACGCCGGAACAGTTTGGGTATAAGCGGTGCAAAAAAGAAGAACTTTTAGGCGGCACGCCTGCCGAGAATGCCGCTATCACAAGAGCGGTGCTCTCCGGCGGCGGCACGTACGCCCAAAGGCTTGCCGTGGTTATGAACGCCGGGGCGGGCATCTATGTTGCCGAAAAAGGCGATGTAACGCCAGAGGAGGCTGTGAAAAGAGCAGAAGAAGTGATCGATTCCAAAAAGGCGTTGAAGGCGCTGGATGATTTTATAAGGATAACCAATGCGTAAGGATATTTTGAACGTGATAGCCGAACACACGCGGCAAAGGTATGAAGAGATCATAAGATCCAATCCGCTTGCGCGGGTCAGGGCACAGGCCTTGGGCATGGAAAAGGGCGGATTTGAATTTGAAAAGGCAATCGGCAAAAAGGGGCTTTCCTTTATTTGCGAAGTGAAAAAGGCAAGTCCGTCCAAAGGACTGATCAGTCCGGATTTTCCGTATCTTTCCATTGCAAAGCAGTATGAAACGGCGGGCGCGGATTGTATTTCCTGCCTGACGGAGCCGAAATGGTTTTTGGGCAGCGATCGGTATTTAAGTGAAATTGCCGCAGCGGTTCCCGCTCCGGTCTTAAGAAAGGATTTTACGGTTTACGCGTATCAGATCTATGAGGCAAAACTGCTTGGCGCCGGCGCCGTGCTGCTTATATGCGCCCTCCTTGAAAAGGAACAGCTGAAAGCATATCTTGCTGTTTGCGACGCGCTTGGTTTAAGCGCTCTGGTGGAGGCGCACGATGCGCGGGAAATTGAAACGGCGCTTGCATGCGGCGCAAGAATGATCGGCGTGAACAACAGGAATCTGCGTGATTTTTCCGTAGATACCGAAAATGCGGCAAGGCTTAGGGCTATGGTGCCGAAAGATGTTTTATTTGTATCTGAAAGCGGTGTGAAAACGCGGGCGGATGTCATTAAGATAGAAAAAAGCGGCGCGGATGCCGTTCTGATTGGTGAAACGCTTATGCGTGCCGATGATATTTATGAAAAAATGAGGGAACTGAAAGGTGACGAAGATCAAGATATGCGGGCTTAGGCGTGCGCAGGATGCGGATTATGCAAACGCCCTTTTGCCCGATTATATCGGCTTTGTGCTGACACCGGGGTTTCGGCGCAGCATAACCGCAGAAACGGCGGAAAAACTGAAAAAACGGCTGAGCGGCAGGATCAGAGCGGTTGGCGTTTTTGTAAATGACAGCGCGGCGCGGATCAACGCTCTGTATGAAAACGGAATCATAGATCTGGCACAGCTCCACGGCAGTGAAAACCCGGCGTTCTGTGCAGAAATCAAAGCGCCGGTGATCAAATATTTCAACTGCGCCGCCGGGGCGCCTGATGATACGGATGCCTATGATACAGCGTTCTATCTGTTTGATTCCGGCACGGGAACGGGCAGAAAATTCAATTGGGATCATATTCCGAAAACCGATCGGCCGTTTTTTCTGGCAGGCGGATTGTCCGCACAGAATGTAAAAACGGCGATCCAAACGGTAAAGCCGTATGCAGTGGATGTATCCTCCTGCGTGGAAACAAACGGATACAAGGATTTTGATAAAATAAAAAAATTTATGGAGATGGCAAGAGATGAGTAAAGGAAGATTCGGCATACACGGCGGGCAGTATATACCCGAAACGCTTATGAATGAGGTTATCAACCTTGAAAAGCAGTATGAACATTATAAAAACGACCCTGATTTTGTGCAGGAACTGGATACGCTGCTGCGCGAATACGCGAACCGCCCGTCCCTGCTTTATTATGCGGAGAATATGACGAAAGATCTGGGCGGCGCGAAGATTTATTTTAAGCGTGAGGATCTTAACCACACGGGCGCGCACAAGATCAATAATGTGCTGGGGCAGTGCCTGCTTGCAAAGCGTATGGGCAAGACCCGTGTGATCGCGGAAACCGGCGCCGGCCAGCACGGTGTGGCAACGGCTACCGCCGCGGCGCTGATGGGGCTGGAGTGCGAAATCTTTATGGGTAAAAAAGATACCGTAAGGCAGGCTTTAAACTGCTACCGCATGGAACTGCTGGGCGCAAAGGTGCATCCGGTGGAGACCGGAACGCAGACTCTGAAAGACGCGGTGAACGAGGCGATGCGCGAATGGGCGGCCCGCATGGAGGATACGCTTTATGTGCTTGGCTCGGTCATGGGGCCGCATCCGTTTCCAACCATGGTGCGCGATTTCCAGAGCGTGATCAGCAAAGAGGCAAGGCAGCAGATCCTGGAAAAAGAGGGCAGGCTGCCGAACGCCGTTGTTGCCTGCGTGGGCGGCGGCTCCAATGCCATAGGCATGTTTTATAACTTTATAAACGATCAAGAGGTTGCACTCATCGGCTGCGAGGCGGCGGGAAAAGGCGTGGATACAAAAGAAACCGCCGCAACGATGGCAACGGGCACCCTCGGCGTTTTTCACGGCATGAAATCTTATTTCTGCCAGAATGAATACGGGCAGATCGCGCCTGTTTACAGTATCTCTGCCGGGCTGGATTATCCGGGCGTCGGGCCGGAGCACGCCAATCTGAAAGATACCGGCAGGGCGCAGTATGTTGCCGTAACGGATGATGAGGCGGTCAATGCCTTTGAATATATCGCCAGAACGGAGGGCATTATATGCGCCATTGAAAGCGCACATGCCGTTGCCCACGTGATGAAAATGGCGCCGCAGATGAGCAGGGATGATATTATTATCTGCTGCCTTTCGGGCAGGGGAGATAAAGATGTTGCGGCGATTGCAAGATACAGGGGGAAAGAGATCTATGAGTAAGATTGAAAAGGCGTTTGAAAACGGAAAAGCGTTTATCGGGTTCGTTACTGCCGGGGATCCCGATATGAATACAAGCAGAGAGGTCATTCTTCAGATGGCGTGCGGCGGCTGTGATCTAATCGAGATCGGCATACCGTTTTCAGATCCTATAGCGGAAGGCTCGGTTATTCAGGAGGCGGATCTGCGTTCGCTCTCTGCCGGAACCACAACGGATCAGGTTATGGATCTTGCAGCCGGCATTTCCAAAGAGATCTCCACGCCGCTTGTGTTTATGACCTATCTGAATGTGCTTTTTAAATACGGCTATGATAAATTCTTGAAAAAAGCCAAGGCAAGCGGCATTTCCGGCGTGATCGTTCCGGATCTGCCTTATGAGGAAAAAGAGGAACTCACCGGGATAGCCGATCTGTATGATATAGACGTGATCTCCCTGATTGCCCCCACAAGCGAGAGCAGAATACAGAAGATCGCCGCCTCTGCCAAAGGCTTTATTTATGAAGTTTCTTCCCTTGGTGTAACCGGGATCAGAAATGAGATCAAAACGGATCTGGAATCCATAACCGGGGTCATTCGGTCTGCCACGGATATCCCCGTTGCAGTCGGTTTCGGCATAAATACGCCGCAGCAGGCTGCGGATGTGTGCAGGTATGCGGATGGCGTGATCGTTGGTTCGGCAATCGTGGAACTTGTTGCGGAATACGGAAAAAGCGCGCCGCAAAAAGTGTATGAATACGTTAAAAGCATGAAAGACGCCATTTCCGGCATCTGATCTGAAAAGCGCTGCGGAAAACGGATTTTTATGCCGTAAAACACGTATAAAATCAAAAAGAAAAAAATTATGGTCTTAAAAAGAGCACCCTGAATCCGGTTTTCAGGGTGCTTTTTTCTTTTTTCTTGACGTGTTTTCATGCCTTGTGTAATATCTGTAACCAAACCGGCTCAGGCTGCCCTGCGCGCATTTACAAAAAACACAGCGGCGCTTGCGCGCACGCGCGTTCAGTTGTATGCGCTCGGCTCTGCTTTCGGGGGCGGCGGCAGAGCAGGGGGCGCGGGATTCACCTTTTTCGGCATTGTTCATAGAATAGCAAGGGGGCATTTTCCTCTGCTGATTTTGCCGGAAACAGGTGTGCCGCCGGGCCGGGAAAAAGAAAAGATCAGCTGAGTTCCGGGATTTATTTGAAACCTGCTCAGGAGATCTTTTATAAAAAGGAGGAAGTATTATGCGGATAGAGGTGGAAGTGCGCGGCCAGCGGCAGGAGATCAAAAACGCAGTGTATTCCGCCCAGCAGAGTGAAAACTGCCTGGAATGCGCGTTTGATTTTATTACGCCGGAATGGCAGGGGCTTGTTAAAACGGCGCATTTCCGGGCTGAGCCGGACGGCGAGGTGTTCTGCGCAGTGCTGCAGGAGGATCAATGCCTTGTGCCGTCTAAAGTGTTGGAAAAAGACGGCTATTTCAGCTTTTCTGTAATTGGCGAAAAAGAGAATTACAGAATCACCACGGCGGCGCTTAGTGTTTTGAACAGAAAGGCGGTCTATGGCGGTGAGCCGCAGGAGGAGCCGGAAGAAACGCAGTACGAACAGATGATCTCCCTTGCGGCCAGTGCCGTCAGCACGGCAAAACAGGCGCAGGAAACGGCAAACGCCGTTAAAGCGGACGCCGAAAGCGGAAAATTTAAAGGAGAAAAGGGCGATCCGGGCGAAACCGGCGCGCAGGGAGCAAAAGGCGAGAACGGCATGGACGGCGCTGCCGCAACGGTAACGGTGGGCACGGTTGCCACCGCCGTGCCGGGCACGCAGGCAAGCGTAATCAACAGCGGAACGGAAAATGCCGCCGTGCTGGATTTTGTGCTCCCCAAAGGGGAAAAGGGTGAAAAAGGAGATCCGGGCGAAAAAGGAGATACGGGTCCGCAGGGCGTTCCCGGCCCGCAGGGCGAATTTGCCGAAGCGGAGGATCATTTGGATGCGGAAAGTACGGCGCCCGTGCAAAACAAAGTGATTACCCGGGCGCTTTCCGGCAAGCAGGATCAGATCCCGGCGGCGCTTTTTCTTTCCGTAAGGTATAATGATTGGGTTATGGGGGCTATGAACGCCGCAGGCGTTTTCATTGATTCCACCACAAGAATAAGAAGCGGCTATCATTATTATGAAACCGGCACGCAGATCATGCTTAAACCGCCGGCAAATTACTGGCTGGCTGCCATAACGTATTCCAAAGACGGGGAAACTTATGTGAAACAAACCGCAACAGGCTGGGTAAGCGATCCCACGCTTGTTACAATTGAAAACGGCGTGAATTATGTGGCGTTTCAATATGGTCAGGTCAATAACGCGGCGCTTACGCCGGCAGATGGGGTCTGTGCGGAGCTCCTGATCAAACTGCCCGGCGCGGTGCGCATGGCATGACCGAGGGGCGGTGACGGAATGGAATGGACGGTAGTCAGCGTGATCGTTGTGATCGTGGGGCTGATCGGCACCGTTGCCGTGCCGCTTGCCAAAAACACAAAGGCAATGACGCAGCTCAGCGAAAGAATCAATCATCTTGTTTTCAGAATGGAGCGCGAGGAAAGCGCCCTTGGTGAACTGAAACTGAAAACGGCGGAGAAACACAAACTCCTCTTTGAACGGCTCAGCGAGCACCAGAAAACGATAATTGAACATGAGAGCAGGATATACGCTCTTGAAAGAAAGGAAGATCGGAATGAAGGAATGGATGAAAAATAAATTTTTGCCGTGGCTCAAGGCGGCAGGACTCAGAGCAGTCAGAACCATGGCGCAGACGGCGGTGGCAAGCATAGGCACCACGGCGATGACTTTGGGAGAGGTCAACTGGGCAATGGCGGCAAGCGCAGCAGGGCTTGCGGGCGTGCTTTCTCTTTTAACTTCGGTGATCAGCCTGCCGGAACTTAAGGCGGCACAGACCGAAACTACGCAAACGGCGCAGAATACGGAGGCGGACGCATGAATTACGATGAATTTGTAAAAGCCTACAACGGCAAAGCAACGGATTATGACGGCGTGTACGGCGCGCAGTGCGTGGATCTGATCAAAGCGTATCTGGATAAAGTGTTCGGCATTAAACCGGGCAGCTGGGGCAACGCTATGTATTACTGGATCGATTACCCGAAACATGCACAACTGGTTCGCGCGTTTGACCGGATCAGCAACACGGCGTCGTTCGTGCCGAAAAAAGGGGATATCATGGTGTGGAACGGCAATAAAGGCGGCGGCGCCGGCCACCTTGCGATCTGCACCGGGGAGGGTTCTACCTCTTATTTTTATTCGTATGACCAGAACTGGAACGGCAGGGAAATGCAGAAAATCAATCACGACTATGATGATGTTTACGGCGTGCTGCGCCCCAAAGATCAAAGCAAGGTCACGGGCGCCGCTTCCTCCGGCGGTTTCGCGGGCGCTTATGTGCCCAGCGTGAAATGGACGAACGGTTCCACAAAAGAGATCGTCTATAAGCGCAGCGATTTTAAAGAAGAGATCGGCGCTCTTGCGCCGCGTGAAGTTGCAAAATGCTTCGGCAAAAAGGGAGACGCGTATTGCGTTCAGTATGATCTGGACGGCACAAGCAAACACAAGGTCGGTTTTGTAAAATATGCCGGCGGCGTAACAAATGCACCTGCAAGCGGCAGAAATTATAAAAACGGCTCAACAGCGGAAACGGTGTATGCCGATACGGCTAAGAAAACAGTTGCCGGCAGCCTTGACAAGAATGAGGCGTGCCTGTGCCCCACAAAAACGGACGGCATGTTTCTTGTTATTTATAAAGTAAACGGCACAAGCGCCTATAAATGCGGCTTTACCGTTTATGACGGCGGCGTGGAGTAACGGAGAAAGAAGATTTTCCCATACTCTTTGCTGCGTTTTTCATCAAAAAAGCCCCGCGTTTGCGGGGCGTACATTTTTTTAGGTTAAAAACAACGCCGGCAGGTCAGTCCTCCGGCGTTTTCTTTGCAAGTATTCCGTAAAGCAGCACGTTTATCAGCCGTGAATACAGACCAAGCAGATCCGCGCTGAGCTTTTGTGCATGCGCAGTCTCTCCTTTTGTGTATGCAGTGATTATTTTATGCATATCGATAAGAAACATATTATCATAGACAACCCACAGCACTTCCAAAAGTTCGTCGTCCGGAATGTTTTTTTCTACGTTTGCCGTATGAATGATTTCTATGGTTTTATTGTCCAGAGCGGAACTGAATTTCTCTTTTAACGGAAGAAATTGCGTTTTGAGTTCATAATTGGAATTTGACCGAAGATTTGACCGAAGGTTGTATATAATCACAAAATGGTCCGGATGGCTGAGCCAATATTTGACCCTTGCGGCATAGTAGCCTTTCAGGTTATCTTCCAAAGATTTATTCCGGTCGGTATAAAAACTATTTATATCCTGACACATGTCATCAACAATGTAACTGACGGTAACCATAAAAAGATCATCTTTAGAAGAAAAATAGTGATAAAATTTGCCTTTTGAAATTTTGTTTTCACGGCACAGTTCATTCAAAGATATATTTGTGTTTCCTGCTTTTGCATACAGCCTGATCGCGGCGGTAATAATCTCTGTTGTGCTTTTTTTATTTTTTTCTTCTCTTTTCAATTTTATGTCCCTCGTTTTTTGAATGAAATGTTAATAGAATTATAGCATGCATTTCCGGTTTTTGCAAACAAATTGCTGTTTTTTATATTTTTTATTAAGAAAAAGTTTGCTGTTTTAAGAAAAATAAGACCTGAACAAGAAAACGGTCTGTTTTTGCTTTACGGAATACTGCAAATACATCTGATGCCAAATTCGCATAAATTGAATGATTCATTGACATTTTTAAAATTAACAGTTGACTTTTTAGCACAGCGTGCTAAAATAGAATTGCAAGGCGGTCTGTTTTTCTCGCAATCCGTTTAATAGGTAAACCGCGTAGATCCCGATTACTCCAACCTTTAAAGAAACGCCGCCTTGCGTTAGGGAAATATCATTTTTTACCTCCTTTCTATAATTTTCACATACGGAAACTGCCCATCCGCTTTTTTCTGTTTTTTTGCGGATGGGCAGTTTCGTTTTTTTATTTACGGCATTGCGGCACGCCTCCGCCGGCAACGCTCTATTGTATCTTGTTTGTTTCGCTGATTATCGTCTCTATTTTTTTACAGCTTTGGGCAAACCGCCTTTGGCTGATCATAAACACAAGCACGTCTCCGGCTTGAAGCAATGTGTCCCCTTTAGGCGTTATGGGCGTTTCGCCCCGTTCCACCGATACGATAACGCTGTGCTTGCCCCAATCCAGTTGAGAGATGGTTTTTCCGTCCGCCGGGCTGCCGGTGGGGATCACATAGGTCTTGATCACCTTTTCGCTCTTCTTTTCTTCCGCTTTGGCATTTTCGCCGTTTGTGATCCTGTCTACAAGCGCGGCGTAAAACGGCGTGCTGCCCACGGCGTCTGCAATGGCGTAGGAGATCAGGCTGACGGCGGCAAGCGGCAAAAGGGTGTTGATATTTCCCGTGATTTCAAAAACAAGAATGATTCCGGTTACGGGCGCGCGCACGATGGATGCGAAAAGCCCTGCCATGCCCAGCACGGCAAAATCCTGCCACAAGGTAGCGTCCATACCGCAGAGCGCGATTGCCGCCTGCGCAAACGCGGCGCCGCCGTAGGCGCCAAGGATACACATGGGGTAAAGCGTGCCGCCCGGCGCGCCGGAACAGAAACTGAATGCGCCGAAAAGGAATTTTGCCGCGAACAGACCCAGCACGATCCACAGATCAGGGCGCTCCTGTATCAGGATCTGCGCCATGCTGTGCCCGCCGCAGAGTATCTGCGGCAGAACCAGCCCAACCACGCCGCTCACCGCGAACACGCATGCAAATTTGATCCACTGCGGTATTTTTCTGATCTTTGCAAACAGATCCCGGCATGCAATCATAAAGGTGTTGTAAAACGCGCCGAAAAGGCCGCAGACAATTCCAAACAGAACCAAAAGCCAGTACCATCTAAGCGGAATCGTTTCGGACTGGTAACTGAACACTGTATCCTGCCCGAAAAACAGCTTGGAAATGAAATCGGCAACTACGCAGGCAACGATCGCCATACACAGCACGGCTTTGTCAAACGTTTTGTAGATCTCTTCCAAAACGAACATAATGCCGGCGAGCGGCGCGTTGAATGCCGCTGCAAGCCCGGCGCCTGCGCCGGAACTCAGCATGCGCAGTTCCGTTGTTTTATCCGCTTTGGTGATCCGTGCCGCGCCTTTTGCCGCCATGGCGCCGAACTGCACGCTTGGACCTTCTCTGCCGAGGCTGAGGCCGGAGAATACGGAAACGGTGCTGCCGAACAGTTTGCCAAGAATCACTTTCCACCAATTCGGTGAGATTCTGCCCCGTATTTCCGCCGTTACCTGCGGTATACCGCTGCTTGCCGAATCGGGCACTTTTTTTATAATCAGGGCAACAAGGATTCCCATTGCCGCAAGCGCGCAGATCCACAGCGCGGATATTAAGGGTCTGCCTTTTACCGCATCTATTATTGTATACAGATATTCTTCCGCTTTTGAAAGCAGAAAACGGAAAAGAACGCAGACAAGCCCCGCGGCAATTCCGGTTTCGATCCCTCTTATGATCAGCAGGAACCCCTCGTATTTTTTATTCTTCAATTTTCTGATTGTGCTTTTTTCTTTTTTATTCATCTTTAACTATCCTGAAAATCAAACGCAAACCGTTTTGCGCCGTTTGGCGCGGCGTTCTATTTCAATTTTAACACATAAAGCGGCGAATGCAATAATAAACTTATATGCACGGCGGATTTCGGTATGAAAAGTGGCAGAATTTTTCATTTCACAAATTTTATAATAATTTTAAAAAATTGTTGAAAAAGTGTTTCAAATAGGTTATTATTATATGGCAAGGGGGAATTCACTATGAAAGCTAATTCAAAACTCGGCAATTTTAATAAATTTTTAGCTGTATTATTAGTACTGGCTATCATTTTCTTAGTACTCGTAGTTACCGTTATTAAACCGGGCGGCGCTTATGAAGCAGCTCCCGTGGATGCAAACGCTTCCAGTGGCGAAGATGTTGCAACGATTGATGAATTCGTAGCGGGCACATACGGTGGAATTGAATTTAACTCAGTTGAAGATGTTGTAAATTATTACGTTAAAAGTTATAACTATACAAAATCTCTTACCGCGCAGTATAATGACAACGGCACTACGGCTACCTATTACAAACTGCTTGGCATGGAAAACCTTCAAGTAGAAAACATTATGGTAGAGGGCAACTCAAATGATCTTATCAATCAACTTGTTCCCACAATAGTTGGCAGTCTGTTCACAGGCGGTCTTAAAGGTCTGCCGCCATGCGGCAATATCAGCCCCACCGCGGATACAGTTGGTGACGGAATAAATGTTACTCAGTCACTTCTTACGGCAGACGATGTGCTTATGGCAAATGTTGTGGATAACGGTGACGGCACAATTAATATCACGATCCAGCCCAAGGCGGTTGAGCTTTCAATGCCCGGTTCTGACGCGCAGGGTCATTTCTTCAACACACTCGGCGATATTACTTCTACGGTTGAATCCATTGAGCAACTTTCTTTCTCTTCCGGTTCTATCAGTGATAACTTTGTGGTAACTTATAAAGGCGGTTCGGGTACTGTTACGATCAACACGGCAACGAATGAGATAGTTTCAGGTGACTATACGATGAACGTTCATGTTGATGTAACACATGCAAATGTACTGGTTCTTAAGGATAAGAGCGCGTCTCTTGATATCGTTTATACAAACACGTTCCCTGCTACTACGGAGCAGCTTACGGAAAAAGGTATCACTGCGGCATAAAATCATAAAACTTAAGCGGCAAGCAAAATTGCCGCTTATTTTTTTACTGAGTTGCAGGGATTTTTCCGGCGCAGGGTGTATTTGATGTTATAATATAATGACTTGTGTTAAGCGGAAAAACACGCGCCGCGCTTGGCACAGTGTAAAACGAAAATGCAAAGATTTTTCCACGTCACGAATCAATAATATAGGCGAATGCCAAAAAATGTTAAAAGAATGATAAAAACGGCACAAAGTTATAAAAACGGCTTAACAGCACGCTTTTTTCGGATTTTTTACCTTTTCAAAATGCACGAAAATACACGTTTATAAACGATAATTTTATTATGTTTGCCGAAAATTTGTTAAAATATTGACAATCGCAAATTCCTATATTATTATATAAGCAAGGTTTGAAACCCGCCTCTGTTTTTAGGGGCGCAAATAATGAATGTGAGGTAATCAATATGTCTAAAAAAGTAGTTCTTGCCGGCGCATGCCGTACTGCTATCGGCACCATGGGCGGCACACTCAGCACCACTCCGGCTGTTGATCTCGGCGCAATCGTTATCAAGAATGCTCTGGAAAGAGCAGGCGTGCCCGCAGATCAGGTAGATCACGTATATATGGGCTGCGTAATTCAGGCAGGTCTTGGCCAGAATGTTGCGCGCCAGGCTTC
>HF991812.1:19754-22775 GCA_000431535.1 Clostridium sp. CAG:678 | reverse complement strand
CGATCGAGGCTCCCGCTGTTACCGTTAACGTTGTTTGCGGTTCAGGTTTAAACTGTGTAAACCTTGCGGCGCAGATGATCCAGGCAGGCGATGCGGATATCGTTGTTGCCGGCGGTATGGAAAATATGAGCATGGCGCCCTATGCGCTGATGCAGGGCCGTTACGGCTACCGCATGGGCCATGCGCAGGCAGTGGATACAATGATCAAAGATGCGCTTTGGGATGCATTCAATGATTATCATATGGGCATCACTGCAGAAAACGTATGCGAAAAATACGGTATTACCCGTGAAGAACTTGACGAATTTGCTGCAAACAGCCAGCAGAAATGCGAAAAAGCAAGAGAAGAGGGCAAATTCAAGGACGAGATCGTTCCCGTTGAAATAAAGAAAAAGAAAGAAACGATCGTATTTGACACGGATGAAGGCCCAAGAGCAGGCGTTACGGCGGAAAGCCTTGCAAGACTCCGCCCCGCTTTCAAGAAAGACGGCATCGTTACAGCCGGCAACTCCTCAGGCATCAATGACGGTGCAGCCGCAATCGTTGTTATGAGCGAAGAAAAGGCTAAGGAACTCGGCGTTAAACCGATGGCAACGTGGGTAGGCGGCGCACTTGCAGGCGTAGATCCCAAGATCATGGGTATCGGTCCTGTTGCCGCAACGAACAAGCTGATGAAGAAGATCGGTATGACGGTGGATGATATGGATCTGATCGAGGCGAACGAAGCATTTGCCGCGCAGTCCATTGCCGTTGCAAGGGATCTGAAGTTTGACGAATCCAAGCTCAATGTAAACGGCGGCGCAATCGCACTCGGCCACCCGGTAGGCGCTTCCGGCTGCCGTATCCTGGTAACCCTGCTTCATGAAATGCAGAAGAGAGACGCAAAGAAAGGTCTTGCAACGCTTTGCATCGGCGGCGGTATGGGCTGTGCAACCGTTGTGGAAAGAGACTGATTTTAATTTGATATAAGAGGACTTTGAAGATGGAATTTATTAATTATGAAGTTGATTCAGCGGTTGCGGTGCTTACTATAAACCGTCCTAAGGCGCTCAACGCTTTAAACAGCGCGGTGCTTGATGAACTGAATGCCGCGCTGGATGCGATTGATCTGAATGAAGTTCGCGCTCTGATTATTACCGGCGCAGGTGAAAAATCCTTTGTTGCCGGCGCCGATATCGGCGAAATGAGCACGCTTACCAAGGCAGAGGGCGAGGCATTCGGCAAAAAGGGCAACGATGTTTTCAGAAAGATTGAAACTCTGCCGATTCCCGTTATCGCGGCGGTAAACGGCTTTGCACTCGGCGGCGGGTGCGAGATCTCGCTTGCCTGCGATATCAGAATCTGCTCGGAAAACGCTGTTTTCGGCCAGCCTGAAGTCGGCCTTGGCATTACGCCGGGATTCGGCGGCACACAGCGCCTTGCGCGCACGGTAGGCGTCGGCATGGCAAAGCAGATGATCTACACGGCAAGAAACATCAAGGCGCCGGAGGCGCTCCGGATCGGTCTGGTAAACGCGGTTTATCCGATAGAAGAACTTATGGTCGCGGCTAAGAAAATGGCTTCCATGATTGCGTCAAACGCGCCGATCGCAGTAAGAAACTGCAAAAAGGCGATCAATGACGGCTTGCAGACGGATATTGAAAGCGGCGTTGCAATTGAGGAAAAACTGTTCGGCGACTGCTTTGAGACAGAAGATCAGAGATACGGCATGGCGTTTTTCCTGGACAGAAATAAAGATAAGGTCAAAGAGCCATTTAAAAACAAATAATCAGGGAGGAAATCAGAATGAAAGTTGGAATTATAGGCGCCGGCACAATGGGTTCCGGCATCGCGCAGGCATTTGCGCAGGTAGACGGATATGAAGTTGCACTTTGCGATATCAATGATGAATTTGCTGCAAAAGGCAAGGCAAAGATTGCAAAAGGCTTTGAAAAGAGAATTGCAAAGGGCAAGATGGATCAGGCGGCGGCAGACGCCGTCCTTGCCAAGATCACAACAGGCACAAAAGAGATCTGCACAGATTGTGATCTGATCGTTGAGGCAGCTCTTGAAGTTATGGATGTGAAGAAGCAGACCTTTAAGGAACTGCAGGCGATCGTTAAGCCGGAATGCATGTTCGCAACAAACACTTCTTCCCTCTCCATTACGGAGATCGGCGCAGGTCTGGACAGACCGCTGATCGGCATGCATTTCTTTAACCCGGCACCGGTCATGAAACTGATTGAGGTGATTGCCGGCGCGAATACACCTGCTGAAATGGTGGAAAAGATCAAGGCTATTGCAGTTGAGATCGGCAAAACACCGGTTGAGGTGAAAGAGGCTCCCGGATTCGTTGTAAACAGAATCCTGATTCCTCTGATCAATGAGGGCATCACCGTTTATGAAATGGGTATTGCAAGCGTAGAGGATATTGATACCGCCATGAAACTTGGCGCAAATCATCCTATGGGTCCGCTGGAACTCGGCGACTATGTAGGTCTTGATATCGTGCTTGCGATCATGGAAACGATCTACACGGAAACGGGCGATCCGAAATACCGCCCGGCAACACTTCTTAAGAAGATGGTGCGCGCAGGCAAGCTCGGCCGCAAAACCGGTGTTGGATTTTACGATTACCGCAAGTAATGCGCAAAAGAGGATAAAGGCTTTCGCCCGCAGCAGGGCGAAAGCCTTTAGGCTGTAACGGGCTGTGCCCGCGGCAATATAGGATGCAAAATGTATACGGAGGATATTTTTAATGGATTTTACATTCAGCAAAGAGCATGAAATGGCAAGAAAACTGTTTGCCGATTTCACTGAAAATGAAGTAAAGCCCCTTGCAATCGAAACGGATGAAACCGAAACCTTTCCAAGAGAAACGGTTACAAAAATGCAGAAACTCGGTTTCCTCGGCATTCCGATCCCCAAGGAGTACGGCGGTCAGGGCTGCGATCCGCTTACTTATGTTATGTGTGTAGAGGAACTTGCAAAGGCGTGCGCAACAACCAGCGTTATCGTTTCTGCGCACACATCCCTGTGCTG
>HF991812.1:0-19704 GCA_000431535.1 Clostridium sp. CAG:678 | reverse complement strand
GAAGAGCAGAAACAGAAGTTCCTGAAACCGCTTGCAAGCGGCGAACTTTTGGGCGCGTTCGCACTTACCGAACCGGGCGCCGGCACGGATGCGCAGGGCGCGCAGACCAAAGCGGTGCTGGACGGTGATGAATGGGTGCTCAACGGCTCCAAATGCTTTATTACAAACGGTAAAGAGGCGGATATCTATATTGTGATCGCCGTTACCGATGTTGTGGAGGATAAAAGAGGCAGAAAGAAAAAGCTTTTCTCCGCATTTATCGTTCCCAAAACCGCACCCGGTTTCCTTTTTGGAACCAAGGAAAAGAAGATGGGCATCCGCGGTTCTTCCACTTATGAACTGATCTTCCAGGATTGCAGAATTCCCAAGGATAATCTTCTTGGTGCAAGGGGCAAGGGCTTCGGCATTGCCATGCACACGCTGGACGGCGGCCGTATCGGTATTGCCGCGCAGGCGCTCGGCATTGCAGAGGGCGCGCTGGAAAGGGCCGTGGATTACGTTAAGGAAAGAAAGCAGTTCGGCAGAGCAATCGGCGCGTTCCAGAACACGCAGTTCCAGCTTGCAAACCTTGCAACGGAAGTAGAGGCTGCGCAATTGCTTGTTTATAAAGCGGCAATGGCAAAGGCTACGCAAAAGACCTATTCGGTTGAGGCTGCAAAAGCAAAACTCTTTGCGGCGGAAACGGCTATGGATGTTACAACAAAGGTGGTTCAGCTCTTCGGCGGCTACGGCTATATCAGAGAATATGAAGTTGAGCGCATGATGCGTGATGCCAAGATTACCGAAATCTACGAGGGCACTTCCGAAGTTCAGCGTATGGTTATCAGCGGAAGTCTGCTCAAATAAGGAGGGTTAATAATGAATATAGTAGTTTGTATTAAGCAGGTGCCGGATACAAAGGGCGGCGTTCAGTTTAACCCGGACGGTACTTTGAACAGAGCGGCCATGCTCTCTATCATGAATCCGGATGACAAAGCCGGTCTGGAAGCCGCGCTTCGCATAAAGGATGAAACAGGCGCGCACGTAACGGCGCTCACCATGGGTCTGCCCAAGGCAGAAGAAGTTCTGCGCGAGGCTATGGCAATGGGTGCGGACGACGGCATTTTGGTAACGGACAGAGTGCTCGGCGGCGCGGATACATGGGCAACCTCAACCACGATTGCCGGCGCGCTTAGAAATATTGATTATGACATCATCATTACGGGTCGTCAGGCAATCGACGGCGATACCGCGCAGGTAGGCCCGCAGATTGCGGAGCATCTTGGCATTCCGGTCATTTCCTATGCGGAAGGTATTAAACTGGACGGCGACAGCGTGATCGTTAAGCGCCAGTTTGACGACAGATATCATATGCTGAAGGCAAAAATGCCCGTTTTGATCACGGCGCTTTCTGAACTTAATGACCCCAGATATATGACGCCCGGCGGCATTTTTGACGCGTATAAAAAAGATATAACAGTTTGGGGCAGAGCAGATCTGAAAGATGTGGATGATTCCAATCTTGGTCTGAGCGGCTCACCCACCAAAATTGCCAAGGCATCGGATAAGGTAAGAAAAGGCGCGGGCGAGAAAGTTCAGCTGGATACGCCTCAGGAATCCGCGGATTACATTCTTTCCAAACTGGAAGAAAAACACATCATTTAAGGAGGGCTGCATCATGGTTACAGAAAATATGGAACAGTATAAGGGCGTTTTCATTTATGCGCAGCAGGTGGACGGCGAGATCAGCCCGATCGCTTTTGAACTTCTTGGAAAGGCAAAGGATCTTGCGGCAGATCTGGATACGGATGTTACCGCCGTTCTGCTCGGCAGCAAGATAAAAGGCCTTGCAGATCAGCTTGCCGAATACGGCGCGGACAGAGTTATCGTTGTTGACGATCCCGTTCTGGAAGTTTACAGAACGGAGCCTTATGCGCAGGCGCTCACCGCTGTGATCAACGAATATAAGCCGGAGATCATGCTTGTGGGCGCAACGGCGATCGGCCGTGACCTCGGCCCCCGCGTTTCTGCAAGAGTGGGCACAGGCTTAACTGCGGACTGCACAAAGCTTGAGATCGGTGATTTCCCGCTCAATCCGCTTCCCGGTAAAGAGCAGAAACACAACCAGCTTCTTATGACCCGCCCTGCTTTCGGCGGCAATACGATCGCAACAATCGCCTGCCCGGACAACCGCCCGCAGATGGCAACCGTTCGCCCCGGTGTTATGCAGAAGATTGATCCCGTAAAGGGCGCAAAGGCGGAAGTGGTTGAATTCAATCCCGAACTCAAGGAAAACAACTGCTATGTAGAGATCCTTGATATTGTGAAGGAAGTTGCGGAAGTTGCAGATATCCAGCAGGCAAAGATCCTGGTTTCCGGCGGCAGAGGCGTTGGCAGCAAAGAGAATTTCAAGATTCTTCAGGATCTTGCGGATGCGCTCGGCGGCACGGTTTCCTGCTCCAGAGCCGTTGTGGATAACGGCTGGATGCCAAAAGACCTTCAGGTTGGCCAGACCGGCAAAACCGTTCGCCCGAATGTTTATTTCGCAATCGGCATCAGCGGCGCTATTCAGCACACGGCCGGCATGGAGGAATCCGATATCATCATTGCGATCAACAAGGATGAATCCGCCCCAATCTTTGATGTTGCCGATTATGGCATCGTAGGCGATCTCAACAAGATCGTTCCTTTGATTACAGAGGCTGTTAAAGCGCGCAAAAACGCGTAACATTGTATACTTTTCGGCGGTCCGGGCATTGCCCGGACCGTTTGTGAGTTTTCAGGTAGTTTTATGAATTTTATGCAAAAAAGATTTGAGGAATTATCTTCGCGTGCCGCACAGCGGTATTATACCGCCTTTTCAGATTTTCTTACTATGGAAGAGCAGAGCGAACTGCTTTCTCTGCGCCTTGAATCGCCGTTTAAATTATTCGGCGGGTATGAGGGCGCGGAGCGTTGCGTTGCTGCTTTCGGCGAGGATTGCGAAAACGCTGATTTCCCTATTTCTTATATAAAGATCGAGCCCGTGGCAAAGAAATTTGCGGATAAACTGACACACCGTGATTTCTTAGGCTCGCTTATGAACCTCGGCATAAAGCGAGAAACGCTGGGCGATATCATCATAAAAGACAATACCGGGTATCTGATATGCCTTGATACCGTTGCTGATTTTATCGCGAACGATCTTACAAGGGTTAAGCACACAAGTGTAAAATGCAACGCAGTCAGCGCATTGCCAGAGGGAATGCAGAGCGAGCCGCAGGAACAGGAGGAGATCGTTGCATCGCTGCGTATAGACGTCCTTACTGCGGCGGTTTATAATCTTTCCAGAAATGCGGTAAAAGAACTGTTTAACCAAAGAAAAATATTTGTTAATTCCGCGCTTTGCGAGAATTTTTCGTTTATCCCGAAAGAGGGGGATGTGATCTCCGTGCGCGGCAAAGGTAGATTCAAATACGGCGAAACCCTTGGCAAAACGAAAAAAGGCCGCCTCATTGTGCAGTTTTTTGTGTATCAATAATCCCGGCGATTCCGGTTTAAATAAAAGCGGTCTGAACATTTTGTTCAGACCGCTTAAATCCTTTGTTGAGGGGCGATGGATTATTCGTCCATTTTGATCTCATGAACCCAGCCTTCGGGGCCTTCGATCGTGCCCATTTGGATCCCGGTAAGTGTATCGTAAAGTTTCTGGATAACGGGGCCCATTTTTTCCATTCCGCTCGGGAAACAGATCTCCTTGCCGTGGTCAACGATCTTGCCAACCGGGCTGATTACTGCCGCCGTGCCGCAGAGACCGCATTCTGCAAAGTCTTTCACTTCTTCAAGGGCAACCTGCCTGTGCTCCACTTTCATGCCAAGCATATGTTCTGCAACGTAGCAGAGAGAGCGCCTTGTGATAGACGGCAGAATCGATCCGGATTTGGGTGTAACAACAGTGCCGTCTTTGGTTACGAACAGGAAGTTTGCGCCGCCGGTTTCTTCAACATAAGTTCTGGTTGCCGGGTCAAGGTACAGATTTTCGTCATAGCCCTCTTTATGCGCCTCCACAATGGCGTGCAGGCTCATGGCGTAGTTCAGACCGGCTTTGATATGGCCTGTGCCGTGCGGAGCAGCTCTGTCATAATCCGAAACGCGGATGGTGATCGGCTTTGCGCCGCCCTTGAAATAGGGGCCAACCGGTGTGCAGAACATTCTGAACTGATATTCGTCCGCAGGTTTTACACCGATAACGGGGTTAGAGCCGAACATATAAGGGCGGATGTAAAGCGTTGCGCCGGAACCGTAAGGCGGTACCCACGCATAGTTTGCCTTAACAACCTGATCAACTGCGTCAACAAATTTCTCTTCCGGGAACACAGGCATCTCAAGTCTTTCCGCGGAAGCTTTCATACGAGCGGCGTTAAGATCAGGGCGGAAACATACCGTTCTGCCGTCTGCCGTTGTATATGCCTTAAGGCCCTCAAATACGGACTGGGAATACTGAAGTACGCCCGCGCATTCATTCATTGTGATATTCGGATCGGAAGTCAGGGTGCCGTCATCCCATTTGCCGTCCTTAAAATTTGATACGTATCTTGCGTCGGTCGGCATATAGCCGAAACCAAGATTGGACCAGTCAAGATTTTTCTTTTCCATAAAAAAGACTTCTTTCCTTTAATTTTTATTGTAATAATTTTACTACCATTAGTAAGCAATGTCAATAAAACGCGGCGAAAAAAAGGCATGCTGCGCAAAAAAAGGCATAAAAAATCAAGCGGTTTTGCGAACTTTTAAAATTTGGTGTTGAGATTTCATAAACAATATATTATTATATATCTGTAAAATTTACGGAGATAAATACAAGGAGGAAATTATGAAACATTTTTCAGATTCTGTAAAATATATCGGCGCGGATGATAAGGAAATCGATCTGTTTGAGAGCCAGTATGCGGTTCCGAACGGTATTTCCTATAACTCCTATGTTATTTTGGATGAAAAGATTGCGGTCATGGATACGATTGACGTTCATAAAACGGATGAATGGTATACCAATCTGGAAAGGGAGCTTGGCGGCAGAACGCCGGATTATCTTGTGATCTCCCATCTTGAGCCGGATCACGCGGCGAATATTTTGTCTTTTACAAAAAAATATCCTTCGGCGGCGCTCGTCGGCAGCGCCAAGACCTTTGCCATGCTGCCGCAGTTTTTTGCTGTAGATGACGCTGTGGAAAAGATCGCCGTTAAGGAGGGCGATACGCTTTCCCTCGGCAGCCATGAACTCACCTTTATTATGGCGCCCATGGTGCACTGGCCGGAGGTTATGGTGGAATATGAAAAGAGCGAGCAGATCCTTTTTTCCGCAGACGCGTTCGGCAAATTCGGCGCTCTGGATACGGAAGAGGACTGGGCGTGCGAGGCAAGGCGTTACTATTTTAACATCGTGGGCAAATACGGCGGGCCGGTGCAGACCCTTTTGAAAAAAGCGGCTAAGCTGGATATCAAAACGATCTGCCCGCTGCACGGCCCTGTGCTTACGGAAGATCTGGATTATTATATTGGCCTTTACAACACATGGTCCTCCTATGCGCCGGAAACGGACGGCGTATTCATTGCCTGTGCGTCTGTTTACGGCAACACAAAGAACGCCGCTTTGAAACTCAAGGAGATCCTTGAATCCAAAGGCGTTAAGGTTGCGTTTTCCGATATTACAAGGGACGATATGGCGGAAGCGGTTGAAGACGCGTTTAAATATTCCAGAATCGTGCTGGCTGCATCCAGTTATGACGGCGGTGTGTTCCCGCCTATGGAAACACTGCTCTGCCATCTGAAAGCCAAGGCGTTTCAAAACAGAAAAGCCGGAATCCTTGAAAACGGCTCCTGGGCGCCCTGTGCCGGCAGAGTGATGAAAGCATCCCTGGAGGGCATGAAAAATATCTCCGTTTGCGAAAGCACCGTAACGATCAAATCCGCGCTGAAAGACAGCGATACAGCAGCGCTCGAAACGCTTGCAGACGAACTTTTGGCAGACTGATATAAGAGACTGATTTCGGAGAGCGACAAGGGGAGACGAGGGTATGACTACAGAATCAGTCTGTCTTGAAAACCGCAGTGTTTCTTTGCATGAACATGGCAGAAATTACAGCATAGATCTGCTGCGCATTCTTTCCATGATCATGATCGTAACGCTGCACGTGCTTCGGCAGGGCGGTATTCTTGAGGTGCTGGATACGGGCACGGCGAAATATTTTACGGCGTGGACTTTGGAATCGCTTTCATTATGCGCAGTAAATATTTACGCCTTGATCAGCGGCTTTGTGGGCGTTTCCTCCGGATCCGCTCGCTTTTATAAGATTCTGTCCATGTGGATCCAGGTAGAGTTTTACTGCATTATTTCTACGGTTATTCTGTATTGCACAAAAACCGATACGTTTGATTTTGCAGAACTGATCAACCGCCTTGCGCCGGTTTCTACAAACAGATACTGGTATTTTACTGCATATTTCATTATGTTTTTCTTTACCCCGGTGTTCAACAAACTGCTTCAATCCCTGCATGAAAGGCAAATGAAATATCTGTTTGGCATTATTTTTATATTTGCTTCTCTTTGGCCAACGGTTTGGCAGACGGATATTATGAAACTGAACAACGGCTATTCGTTTTTATGGCTGTCTTTGCTGTATTTGCTGGGCGGATGCGTTCGTAAACTCGGGCTGTATAAGCGGGTCAATATGCGCCTGATGGTTGTGCTGTATTTTGTTTTGACCCTTTCCGGCATGGCGTTTATGGCGGGAGCTGAGGAATGGAACTGGCCGGTAGCGGAAAACAATTTGCTGTCTTATTACGCTTTTAATATACTTTTGGCTTCCGTGTGTCTGCTGCTTGCCGGTGCAAAAACGAAGATCAAACGGCAAGCGCCGGTAAACATCATACGCGCGCTCGCGCCGCTTACATTCGGCGTTTATATCATTCATACCAGCGAATATATATGGGATCACGTGCTGAAAGGGGCGTTTGGGTTCTTCTCCTCCATGTCCGCCCCCGTGCTGGTGCTTGCCGTGATCGCAACGGCGCTTGCAATCTATCTTGCCTGCTCTTTGATTGAGTGGCTGCGTATGACGCTGTTTAAATGGCTTAAGGTAGATCCATTCACTGAATGGATCGAACAAAAAGCAAGAAACGTATTAGATCAAAAAATATTTAAAAAAGAAAGCGGCATATAAGATGGCTTTTGAAAATAAAATTCTGTTGGCAGGCCTTGACCTGGACGGCACTTTGCTGAAAAACGATAAAACAATCAGCGCTTTTACCGCTGCTGCCATGAGATCTGCCCGCACACGGGGTATACAGCTTGTGCCCGTTACCGGCAGACCGCTTTCCGGAATCCCAAAATGCGTAACGGAACTTGGGGTCTGTGATTACGCAATCACAACCAACGGTGCGGCAATCACCGATCTGAAAACGGGAAAGCGCGTTTACAGCGCGCCGATAGGGCATGAAAAAACCGTGCTGCTTATGAAAACGCTGGAGAAAAACGGCGTGCTGTTTGAGGCCTTTGCGGACGGTTTCGGCTTTCTGAAACCGGAACTGATGGAAAGGTATGATCACAAGTATAAAAACACTCCGGTCGGCGATTATATCCATTCCTCAAGAAAAATCGCGGAAGATCCTTTGCAGCTGTTTTCAGACGAAGAAAAATGTGCGGACGAGATCTTCATTTCCTGCAAGCGCAGGGAGGAGAGGGATCGCCTTGCCGAAAAGTTCGCAGCAGACAGGGAGATCCAGCTGTGCCGGCTTGAAGATACGTTTTTGGAGATCACACGCCGCGGGGCGGAAAAGGGCACCGCGTTTCTGCACCTTTGTGCATTGCTGGGTATAGACCGGAAACACACAGCCGCATTCGGCGATAATGCAAATGATCTTTCCTTGGTTAAGGCGGCAGGCGTTTTCATTGCTATGGGCAACGCGGCAGAGGAGTTTAAATCGCAGGCGAATGTGGTTGCAGACACCAATGAACAGGATGGTGTTGCAAAAATGTTAAACAAATTTTGACATAATATTTTATGCAAACTGCCCGAAAACACGCTTTAACATTGTAAATTATAGCGGCGAATTGTAGATTATACCTAAAAATCATTGACTTTTTTATGCAAAAATACTAATATATCTCTGTAAAGCGATTTACTTTACCCATCTGTATTATTATTTGGAAAGGATTTTAGTTATGGCTGCAAAGAAAAATGATGTTAAATCTGTTGAAAAAAGCGTAAAAAAAGAGACGGCTGCTCCGGTTAAGGCTGTAAAGGAAGAAAAGCCCGCAGAAGTAAAGGCGGAAAGCAAGAAAGCGGAAGTTAAAGCGGAAAAGCCTGCTGAAAAGAAAGAAGAAAAGAAACCTGCAAAGGCGGCTAAAGAAGAAAAAGCCGTAAAGAAAGCGCCGGCGAAAAAGCCCGCTAAGAAAACGGTTAAAGCGGAAAGCGAAGTTTATTTTGAATTTGCCGGAAGGCAGATCAGCGCCGCGGACGCAACCAAGGCAGTTGAGGCCGCGTGCAAGGCTAACGGCGTTAAAAGCGCAGATGTAAAAGGCGTTAAGGTTTATGTAAAAGCAGAAGACCATGCCGCTTATTATGTGCTTGCAAACGGCGAGACCGGAAAAGTGGATCTTTAATTTTTACTTATAAAAACAGGTAACACCCTGCCCGCTTTCAGCGGGCAGTTTTTTTTGCGCGCTTGCCAAGGAAGCGTATATATGTTAAAATAGAAAAAATTAGATCTGAAAGATGTGCTGATATGGAAAATGCAAATAAAAAGAAAATCGCGGGCGTGATTGTTCCCGTTGTGCTTGCCGTGCTGGTGATATGCGGCTTTGCCGTAAGCGGGCATATTACAAAAAATATGGATAGTGAAATGCCCACCGCGCAGACCACAACCCAGGTAACAACCCAGGCAACCACAAATGCCGTTTCCAGTGTTTCCCTTGTTGCCGTTGGGGATAATCTGATCCATAATACACTGATCTCCGCTGGCGAGCAGGAGGACGGAACTCTCAATTACACGTCGTTTTACGAGCATATTAAAAATGACATCTCCTCCGCCGATGTTGCCGTGATCAATCAGGAAACCATTTTGGGCGGCAGTGAGTTTGAGTATACCGGCTATCCCACGTTTAACTCTCCGTGGGAGGTTGGCACGGCGGCAATAGACGCCGGGTTTGATATCTTTACCTGCGCCACCAATCATGCGCTGGATAAGGGCTATGCCGGCATAGAGCAGGAATGCGCGTTTTTTGATCAGCACCCGGAAGTGGTGCACGTCGGCACGAATGACAGCGAGGAAGATTATAATTCC
Source organism: Clostridium sp. CAG:678 (assembly GCA_000431535.1). Lineage (GTDB taxonomy): Bacteria > Bacillota > Clostridia > Oscillospirales > Acutalibacteraceae > Eubacterium_R > Eubacterium_R faecale. Next base: position 10,404 of record HF991812.1, on the reverse strand, counting down.
ATTGTTTATTATGAAAAAAACGGCATCCGTTTTGCAATTCTGAATTATACCTACGGCACAAACGGGATCCCCATCCCGGAAAGCAGCCCGTGGTGCGTAAATATGATGGATAAGGATAAGATCACTTCTGACGTGAATACGGCAAGGCAGAATGCCGATGTGGTGATCGTTTTTCCGCACTGGGGCACGGAAAACAACACATCTGTTTCTGATTACCAGCGTGAATATGTGCAGCTGTTTTCAGATCTTGGCGTGGATATTGTGATCGGCACGCATCCGCATGTGTTGCAGCCTGTGGAGTGGGTGCAAAATGAAACAACGGGCAAAAAAATGCTTGTTTATTATTCACTGGGCAATTTCATCTCTCACCAGACCAGTCTGAACCAGCTTTGCGGCGGTATGGCGGAGATCAAAATAGAAAAACGCAATGATGAAGTTTCCATCACTTCCGCTAAACTTACCCCGGTAGTGTGCTGGTACAGCTCATCAGGCGGCAATTACGAGTTTTCGGTTTACAAACTTTCCGATTATACGGATGCGCTCGGCGAATCCCACGCGCAGAGCGGCGCCACACCGGAGTATTTTACCGAATATGCAACGGATATCGTAAGCGAGGAATTTTTGAATCTGGGCTGACTGTAAAAAGTGCACAAATGAACAGATATATTATTGTGTAAAAATCACAATCCAAACAAAATTCAGAAAAACAGTTGACTTTTCGGCGGCAGAAAAATATAATGATATTGTATTCAGAACAAAGGCGTTCCGGAGTTTTTTCGGAATGCCTTTTTATATTTTTTAAAGGAGTATATGTTTATGAGCAAGCTTACCAAAGAGGACATTTTAAGAGACGCAAAAGAAAAAAACGTTGAATTTGTAAGGCTGCAGTTTACCGATGTTTTCGGCCTTATGAAAAATGTTGCCGTAACGGTATCACAGCTTGAAAAAGCGCTGGATAACGAGTGCATGTTTGACGGCTCTTCCATTGACGGCTTTGTAAGAATTGATGAATCGGATATGTATCTGCATCCGGATTTGGATTCTTGGGCAATCTTTCCGTGGAGGACTTTCGGCGGTAAAACAACAGGGCGTCTGATCTGCTCGGTTTATATGGCGGATAACAAAACGCCGTTTATGGGCGATCCGAAAAACGTGCTGAAAAAAGTAATTGAAGAGGCAAATGAAATGGGATTCGGCTTTAATGTTGGCCCCGAACTTGAATTTTTCCTTTTCAAGCGCGATGAAAACGGAAACCCCACCACAGAACTTACGGATGCAGGCGGCTACTTTGATCTGAACCCCAACGATGCGGGCGAAAACTGCCGCCGTGATATCTGCCTTGCTCTTGAAGATATGGGTTATGAGATCGAGGCTTCCCACCATGAGGTCGCGGAATCTCAGCACGAGATTGATTTCAGATTTGATGATGTTATGACAACGGCGGATAGGGTAATGACCTTTAAGCACGTGGTTAAAACATATGCCACAAAGCACGGTCTGCACGCTACGTTTATGCCGAAACCGATTTTTGGTATAAACGGTTCGGGTATGCACACCAATATGAGCCTGTTCAATCTGAAAGACGGCTCCAACGCGTTTGATGATCCCTCTGATGAACTTGGCCTTTCAAAGACTGCGTATCAGTTCATTGCCGGCGTTATGGAGCACGTAAAAGGCATCGCGGTTTTCTCTAATCCAACGGTCAACTCCTATAAAAGGCTTGTTCCCGGCTATGAGGCGCCGTGTTATCTTACCTGGTCCGCATCCAACCGTTCCTGCCTTGTAAGGATTCCTGCGGCACGCGGAAAAGGAACCCGTGTAGAACTTCGCTGCCCGGATCCAACCTGTAATCCGTATCTTGAAATGGCGCTCTGCCTTGCCGCCGGACTGGACGGTATAAAAAAAGGTTTGACACCGCCTGCCCCTGTGGATTATAATGTATTTGGACTCAATTCCAACGAAATAGAGGAAGAACATATCGAATGCCTTCCCGGCAGCCTGATTGAGGCTGTTTATGAGGCTGAGAAAGATCCGTTCATTAAAGAAACGGTTGGCGACCACGTTTTCAATGCCTATATCGAGGGCAAAAAGAGCGAGTGGGATGAATACAGAACCCAGGTTTCTCAGTGGGAAGTAAACAGATATCTTAAAAAATAAATTCACCCTCTCTTTGGCAGCAATGCCGTTAAGGTCGGCGCGGTTTATTCCGCGTCGGCCGAATAAAAGCACAACGGGGCTCACCGCAAAAGCGGCAAACCCCGTTTTTTTGTTTTTCTATTAACCGTTACACTGTATCTTATTCTATTTCCGCCGGCGTTTCTTCGCTTCCGGAAGACATCACATCGGGATAATCCGTCATAATGCAATCCGCATCAATAGAGCAGAGGTAATCATAATCTTCTTTGTCATTGATCGTCCAGTATTGCACGGCAAGGTTGTGTTCGTGCGCGTAGTTTACTACCTGCGCGGTGCCGAGATTCGCGATCAGCCGAAACGGCATGCTGTACGGAATCTGAAGCGCCGTGTAAGCGGGCTCAAAATCTTCGTCATTCGTAACGGCTGCGGAATAAAACTCCAAAACTTCCTTGATGGTTGCGCTGCGGTTCAGATCGGGGTAGTTTTCATCGGCATGGATCGAAACTTCCTCGTTGAATGTGCCGAAGATCACACGGCTAAGCAGCCCTTTTTCGGTTAGGATGCCATACAGCACATCAAGCGCTCTTTTGCCAAGATCATCGCCGTTTTTGATCTCTATGATATAGTGATATCTTCCGCCGCCAACGCTTTCCAGATAGTCCAGCACATCATCAACGCGAACGATTTTCAGATCGTCCGGCACTTGCGCGCCGCTGAGCGCGGCGTAGGGTTTTTCGCCGTCTTCGGTTTCAAAGTCCGCGCCCATGTTCAGTGTTCTGAGCTCTTCGTAGGTCTTGTCTTCCGGGCGCACGTCTTCCTCACCAAAAACGGTTTCGCTGTCCGAAGTCCTGTCCAATGTATCGTCGTGCAAAAGCACAAGCACATCGTCTTTTGTGATGTGCAGGTCAAATTCAAACCAGTCCACGGAAAAATCGGGATTTTCAGCGCAGTTTTTAAATGCCATCATCGTTTCTTCCGGCATGATCCCGCCGCCGCTGCGGTGGGCGCTGATCTGCGTTATTCCGTTTTTGGCAATATAGAGATTTTGTGTTTCAAATTCTTTTACTTTTTCCGGATCGGAACGGTAGCCGTAGGAGATCAGTTCTGCGCCAACGATCACTGCGATCACGCACAGAACGGCGATTACTGCCTTTATCGCTTTTGGTAATTTTTTCTTTTTTGGTTCTGCACAAACTGCCATAAGTATCACCTGTTTGAAAGATATGTTTGTTCTACCAAAATTATAAATTCAAAATTTCGTCCCGTCAAATGCCGAAAATCGGTTTTAAGGTTTTTGTGTGGCTTGAATTGTTGTATAATTTTATCAATATTTACTGAAAAATGATATTTTAGGCGTTATAAACAAACAAATTATTGTTAAGAACTTACAAATATTTTTGAATTTTGTGAATTATTCTATATCTGGGGCAAAGGATCGCCGTATTTTTTTATAAAATGATGAAATTGTATGATTTTCATTGTAAAAGTTGTTTTAACGCCGTATAATTGCTTTGTAAAAAAGCTTCTGAAGGAGGAGTTTTCATGCTTAAAGAGGGTCAGGTAAGGATCCCGTCCGGCTGTGCGATCGCTGCAATCATAGACCGCAAAGGCGGAAAGATCAACGGCTCTGAAATCATCAAGTCCATTGCGCTGATGCATGATCGTTCAAACGGTCTCGGCGGCGGTTTTGCCGCTTACGGAATCTATCCCGAACACGCGGATGATTATGCGTTTCACGTTTTTTATGATAATGCAAAAGCCAAAAGCGAATGTGAGGATTTTTTGTTTAAACACTTTAATGTGGATGTTTCGGAAAAAATACCCACCAAAAAAGTGGAATCCATTGCAATAGGGCCGGATATCTGGCGCTATTTCGCCAAGCCGAATAAGGTGAGAATGCGGGAATCCCGTATGGACGAGGAAGAATATACCGTTCAGTGCGTTATGCATGTTAATCAGCATATTGACGGCGCGTTCATCTTTTCCAGCGGCAAGAACATGGGCTGCTTTAAAGCGGTGGGCTATCCGGAAGATGTGGGCGAATTTTACATGCTGGATCAATACAACGCCTATCTCTGGACGGCGCACGGTAGATTCCCAACCAATACCCCCGGCTGGTGGGGCGGCTCGCATCCGTTCAATATTCTGGACTGGTCCATCGTGCATAACGGTGAGATCTCTTCCTATGACGCCAACAGGCGCTACATAGAGCAGTTCGGCTATGTCTGCACCATGCAGACGGATACAGAGGTCATCACCTATCTTTTTGATCATCTGATCCGCCACCACGGGCTGCCGATTGAGGTTGCCGCGGATGTTCTGACCGCTCCCGAGTGGGAGGAGATAGACAGAATGGATCCGGAAAGAAAAGAGTATTTTACCACTTTGCGCTCCATTTATAACGCCGCGCTCGTAAACGGCCCGTTTTCTGTTATTCTCGGTTCAAACAAGGGCCTTCTTGCTATCAACGACCGCCTGAAGCTCCGCTCCCTAACAGCGGCAACAAAGGGCACAAGGGCGTATTTCGCGTCTGAAGAATCAGCAATCCGAATCATATGCCCGAATCCGGAAAAGGTTTGGTCCGTAAGCGGCGCGGAGCCGGTTTTCGTACCGCTGGAACTTGATGAAGAGGAGGGCGGCGCAAAATGATCAATTATATCCCCAGAAGATTTACCGTTGTAAGAGACAGGGATCTTTGTATAAACTGCGGCTGCTGTGTGCGGCAGTGCGCAAACGAATGCCATTTTTATTCGCCGAAAGACGGCAAAACCGTAGTTTCCAAATCTGATAACTGCGTTGCGTGCCACAGGTGTGTGGATCTTTGCCCCACAGGCGCGTTAAGAATTGAAAAATATGTGTGTGATTACAGGGAAAACGCCAACTGGACTCCGGATTACCAGCAGGAGATCTGCCGCCAGGCAAATACGGGCTCCACGCTGCTTTCGGCAATGGGCAATCCAAAGCCTTATCCGATCTATTGGGATAAAATGCTGCTGAATGCCTCTCAGGTTACCAATCCTTCCATAGATCCGCTCAGAGAGCCCATGGAGATCCGCACCATTCTGGGCAGAAAGCCGGATAAAATGGCGGTGGAGAAAAAGGGCAAATCCTTAACCAAAATGCCGCCTCAGGTGGTGCTGGAAACGCCGATCATGTTTTCTGCCATGTCTTTCGGCTCAATCAGCCTGAATGCGCAGAAATCCCTTGCCATGGCGGCAAAGGAACTCGGCACTGTATTTAACACCGGTGAGGGCGGTCTGCACAGCGAACTGAAAGAATACGGCAAATATGCCGGTGTTCAGGTGGCGTCCGGCCGCTTTGGCGTATATAAAGATTACCTTTTAAATTCCAAATTTATAGAAATCAAGATCGGCCAGGGCGCAAAGCCCGGTATCGGCGGCCATCTGCCCGGCGAAAAGGTGAATGTGGAGGTCTCAAATGCCAGAATGATCCCTGTAGGGTCGGACGCGATCTCCCCTGCGCCGCATCATGATATCTATTCCATTGAAGACCTGCGCCAGCTGATCTGGTCTTTAAAGCAGGCAACAAACGGAGAAAAGCCCGTTTCCGTAAAGATAGCGGCAGTGCACAATATTGCGGCTATCGCCTCCGGCGTTGCAAGGGCGGGCGCGGATATCGTTGTAATAGACGGCTACAGGGGCGGCACAGGCGCAGCGCCTACCCGCATCCGGGATAATGTAGGCATCCCCATTGAACTTGCGCTTGCCGCGGCGGATCAAAGGCTGCGCGACGAGGGCATACGTTCCAATGTTTCGCTGGTTGCTGCCGGTTCGTTCCGCTGCTCGGCGGATATCGTCAAAGCCATCGCGCTCGGCGCGGACGCCTGCTATATTGCCTCTGCCGCGCTGATTGCAATGGGCTGCCATATGTGCCAGACCTGCAATACCGGCAAATGTAACTGGGGTATTGCCACACAGCGCCCCGATCTTACCAGAAGGCTGAATCCGGAAATTGCCCATCAGCGTGTGATCAATCTTGTTAAGGCATGGAACCATGAGATCAAAGAGATCATGGGCGGCATGGGCATCAATTCCATTGATTCGCTGCGCGGCAACAGGCTGATGTTAAGAGGCATAGGCTTAAACGAAAAGGAGCTTGAGATACTCGGTATCAAGCACGCGGGAGAATAAGGAGGAGTTACGGTTGAAAAAAGTTTTTGCTCGTGAAGATCTTTGTATAAACTGCCGCCTTTGCGAAGTGTATTGCAAAACGGCGCACAGCAAATCCAAAGATATCGTTACGGCTTATAAAGAGGAGGACCCCGCTCCCGTTGCAAGGATCTCCGTTTACGGAGACCGGGAGGATTCCGTTGCCGTAAACTGCCGCCATTGTGAGGATCCGGCGTGCGTTAAGGCGTGTATTACAGGCGCTATGCATAAGGATCCGAAAACCGGCATTGTTTCGGTGGATGAAAATAAATGTATCGGTTGCATGACCTGCCTTGCGGTCTGCCCTTACGGCTGTATAAAACCGGGCAGGATCGCCTTTAAGTGCGATCTTTGCGGCGGCGATGAGCCTGCCTGTGTGAAAAACTGCCCGAATCACGCCCTTGTGTGGGCAGAAGCAGGAGGTGAGCAGTGATGCGGTACGTTATTATAGGCGCGTCAGCGGCGGGGCTTTCCGCTGCGCAGACGATTCGGGAGACGGATCCAAACGGCCAGATCACTGTGCTCACCGGTGAAAAGTATTATCCTTACAGCCGTCCGTCTATCAGTTATCTGCTTAAGGGCACGGTTGAAGAAAAAAGAATGTTTCTGAAAAAGCCGCAGTTTTATGCAGATCATAATATAAATGTAATTACAGGCACACGCGTCAGTAAGATAGACCGGGAAAAGAAAGTTGTAAAAGCCGGCAGGAAAGAATATCCTTATGATAAACTTTGCCTTGCCACCGGCTCCAAGCCCTTTGTTCCCCATGTTGAAAACGCGCAGGGGTGCAAAAATGTGTTTACATTCTTGGATCTCGCCAGCGCCAAAGCGCTGAAAAAAGCGGTAAACAAAAATACCAAAGCCGTTGTGATCGGCGCGGGCCTGATCGGCATGAAAGCGGCAGAGGGTCTTTCCAAGATCTGCGGAAGCGTGGATGTTGCGGAGCTTTCCCCGCGTGTTCTGCCGTCTATTCTGGATGAAAAAAGCGCAGTTTTTGTAAAGAAGTATCTGGAGGAACACGGCATTTCTTTCCACCTTCAGGATACGGTTGTAAAGGCAAATGTGAAAAACGGCGCCGTGCAGTCTGTTGAACTGAAAAGCGGCAAAACACTGGAGTGCAGTGTGCTTGTGATCGCCGTAGGCGTAAGGCCGGAAACGGAACTTGCTGAAAAAGCGGGTCTGGAAGTGAACAGAGGCATCCTTATAGATCAAACCACCATGCAAACGAGCGACAGGGATATTTATGCCGCCGGCGACTGCACCGTTTCCGTGGATATGCTGGACGGATCAAATAAGATCATTGCCCTTTGGCCAAACGCCGTTTATCAGGGCATGGCGGCAGGCTCGCATATGGCGGGCGGAGATCTGGAAACAGGCGGCGTATACAGTGTAAACGCGATCGATTTTTACGGTCTGCGCATCTGCACCTGCGGGTTGATCAACGCAACCGGGGCGCAGTACAGTGACCGGGTAAAAACAGACGGCAACGCCTATAAACGCCTGATCTTTGAAGGTACGCGGCTTGTTGGATTCGTTTTGATCAATTCCAGCGAAAATGCCGGGATCTATACGGATCTGATCGCAAAGAAAGTGGATCTCAGCACGCTTGAGGGCGATATTATGGAAACGCCGTCCCTGTTCCTGTTTGACAGGAAAACCAGAACGCAGAAACTGACGGGAGGGATTGCCTTATGAGTATTGAAGCGGGACTTCAGAGATATGAAACAGTAAACAACCTGATCAAGGCGGAACTTTCCAAACGCAATAAAGTTACCGTTAAAGATGTAAACGGCCAAAGATATATCGGCTGTGCGCTGGACAGCGGCAAGACCATAGAGATTCACGGCACGCCGGGCAATGACCTTGCGTGTTATCTGAACGGCGGAAAGATCGTGGTGTACGGCAGCGGTCAGGACGCCGTGGGCAATACGATGAACGGCGGCGAGATCATTATTCACGGCCACAGCGGAGACGCGCTCGGCTATGGTATGCGGGACGGCAGTATCTATGTTCGGGATAATGTTGCCTGCCGCGGCGGAATCCATATCAAGGAATTTGAAAAGATGAAACCGGTAATCGTGATCGGCCAGAGCGCCGGATCATTTCTTGGCGAATATATGGCGGGCGGCACGATCGTTCTGCTCGGGCTTGGGCTGAAACGCGGCGAAAAACTTTTCGGCACGCATTGCGCGTCCGGCATGCACGGCGGCAAAATCTTCGTGCGCGGTACGTTCCCAAAAGAAAATCTTTCTCCCAACATCAAAGTTTCCTCACTTACAAAAGAGGATGAAAAGGAACTGGAAAGTTACGTCAAGAAATATTGCAAATATTTCGGCGCGGATTTTCAGGAGGTCATGGCAAAGCCGTTTAAAAAACTTTCTCCGGCAACTTCAAGGCCTTATGCAAATCTTTATACACCAAACTAATCAAAACGGGGGCGTTCATACATATGTTTAACAGTATTCACGAAGAGTGCGGCGTTTTCGGAATATTTGAAAATAAAACGACCCAGGTTGCAAGGTCCGCTTATCTTGCGCTTTTTGCGCTTCAGCACCGCGGCCAGGAAAGCTGCGGCATTGCCGTAAATGATGACGGCGTATTTACGCATCACCGCGGCGACGGCCTTGTTCCCGATGTTTTCACCAAGGAAAAGCTGGATGCGCTCGGCACAGGCAATATGGCAATCGGGCACGTGCGCTATTCCACAACGGGCGGCAAAAACCACAATAATATACAGCCGCTTGTTATCCGCCACATCAAGGGCAATCTTGCCATAGCGCACAACGGCAATCTTGTGAACGCGGCGGAACTCAGAAAAAGTTTTGAACTTCAGGGCGCAATTTTTCACGGCACTTCGGATACGGAATCCATTGCCTATTCGATCGTAAAGGAACGGCTTACCAGCAACAGCACGGAAGAGGCAGTTTCCAAAATCATGAACAGGCTGAAAGGCGCGTATTCCTGCGTGGTTATGACCGCTACCAAACTGATCGCGTTCAGAGATCCTATGGGCTTTCGCCCGCTCTGCCTCGGCAAAACGGAGGACGGCGCTTATGTTGTGGCGTCTGAATCGTGCGCGCTTGAAACCATCGGGGCGCATTTTATTCGGGATATCAGACCCGGTGAGATCCTGACGATCAGTATATCCGGCATAAAATCCGATACGTCGCACTGTGTGGAAAAGCCGTGCGGCTTGTGCGTTTTTGAATATATCTATTTTGCACGCCCGGATTCCGTAATAGAGGGCGCGTCTGTGCAGCATGCAAGAATGAAGGCAGGCGAATTTCTTGCCAAGGAAAGCCCTGTGGATGCGGATATCGTGATCGGCGTGCCTGATTCCGGGCTGGATGCGGCGCTTGGCTACTCCAAAGCAAGCGGCATTCCGTATGGCGTTGGTTTTATCAAAAACAAGTATATCGGCAGAAGTTTTATTCAGCCAAGCCAGGATATGCGGGAGGATGCCGTAAGAATCAAACTGAATGTTATTCGGGAAAATATCAAAGATAAACGCGTGATTATGATAGATGATTCCATCGTCCGCGGCACAACCTGTGCCCGGATCGTCAGCCTTTTGCGCGAGGCGGGCGCCAAAGAAGTGCATATGCGCGTTTCGTCTCCGCCGTTTAAATTTCCGTGCTATTTCGGCACGGATGTGGACAGCCGCGATCATCTGATTGCCTGTAAGTATAATACGGTGGAGGAGATTGCGCAGGTGATCGGCGCGGATTCCCTTGCGTATCTTTCTGTAGAGGCAACGCACCACCTTGCGGAAAATACCGGAATGGGCTTTTGTGACGGTTGCTTTACGGGTAAATACCCGGTTGAAGTACCTAAAGAACAGCCAAAGGATAAGTTTGAAACAAAACTCAATCAGTTCTCGGCATATTATCAGGTTTTGGATTAAAGATTATGCAATAATTTTAAATCAGTACTTGACTAATTGCCGAAAATATAGTAAATTATATGGGCGGTGATTATTCCGCCTTATATGCAGATGTGTCCGAGCTGGCCGAAGGAGCACGATTGGAAATCGTGTAAACGGCAACCACCGTTTCAAGAGTTCGAATCTCTTCATCTGCGCCAAGAAAAGAACAAGCAC
>HF991811.1 GCA_000431535.1 Clostridium sp. CAG:678 | reverse complement strand
CATTCCAAGAGAAACCAAAACGAAGCCCGGTTTTCGTAACTCTTATGGATCTACCTTTATCCTCCACATTAACAGGGGAGGAGACTGAATAATCACGATAATCACTGGGTATAAATTCATATGAATTCTCATTTGCCCACTGTTCAGCATGAGAGCCTGTTGGAGCGATTATTGTGTAATCTCTTTCGGGATTGACCAAAGATGATTCAAAATCTTCAGAAACATACAGAGTCATTCCACCTATGTTTGTAGGAAGAGATTCTGCTGTTTGTAACGAAGGAGCAAATAGTAAAATGTTATTTTCCATATATGAATCATCGATATTACCGGTAAAAGCATTTAACGGCATATGTGTTAAAGAAGGCAAATAAAGTGTTTCCAGATAAAGACAATTGGAAAATGCTTTTTCTTCGACTTCAGATACACTTTCTAACTTAATCACTTTTGTTCTGCAATTGAAAAATGCTTCGGTTTCAATATATTCAACACTCGGCAAGTCAAGGTATTCAATATAGGAATCCGAAAAAGCCTTTTCCGTTAGTATGGTTAGTTTAGGCGCATAAAAATTTTTTAATTTATGCGTCTGAGCAAAATGTAAGTGTCCTGTCATTGTGGTAAGTTCGGGGAAATAAAGTTCCTCAACCACAAACGCATGAGAAAGAGCACTTGTGCTCAATTCTTCAACTTTTGGCAGATTAATATATTCTGCATTATGAAGACCGGTAAGTCCCATATTACCTACATATGTAACATTCGGCAGGTCAATTCCAATTGTAAATGTCAAATTGGCAAATCCACCTTTTTCGATTCTCTTTAATTTGTCATTATATACCGAGGGCAGACTACTGCAGTTACCAAATCCATATTCACCAAGTTCTTCCACCTGAGAGATATCCACTGTATCAAGATTAACGCATAATCTGAATGCCCAGTCATCAACAACTTTCATGTTTTCACAGTAAACGGCAGTAAGTGATTGACAGTTATAAAACGCCCATGGTCCTATATAGGTTAATGTATCTGGAAATTTTACCATTGCTATATCGGAAGCGTAGAATACATTTCTTCCTATTCCCGTCACGGCAATTCCACCTATAGTGTCGGGAATAGTGAGGTAGTTATTGTTACCGTTGTAGTCCGTTATGATACCGTTTGTGTCTATAATAAAGTTTTCCTCCGGGTCGGTTACGGTTATATAATAGTCCGCAACCACCTGCAGACTCTTCAGTTTATCGCCGGAATAAGCACAGGCGTGTACTCTTGTTACCTTGTCTATAACGATAGGCCCTGTATAAAGAATACCTGTTACTTTTGATGCCCTTGAACCGTCAAGTGTATAATATATTTCGGCGTTTGGATCGCTGCACACGATCTCTATCGTTACACTGTCTGAATATCTGCCGCTTTCTACCGTGAATTCAGGCGGAGTCGTTCTATCCTGGTTGTATTCTGTTATTGTGCCAATATAAAGAAATTGATAAGTATCATATTTGTCTTTTAGAACGATTGCATTATCTTCTAATGTGGTACAAACTTCTTCACTATTTAAGTTAGGATCTCGTGAAAGAAGCATTGCGGCTGCTGCAGCAACAAACGGACAGGCCATTGATGTTCCGCTTAAAGTTTCATATCCATTATCCATATATGTGCTATATATGGAAACACCCGGTGCCGCCAGATCTACAAGGCTGCCCCAGTTGGTCCAGTAAGGCAAAGTATAATTATCACCGGATTTTCCTAATGCCATAACGGTTATGCAACTCTCAATTCCGGCAGGGCAATAGTCTTCAGCAGGCTTACCCTTATTGCCGGCGGCAACACAAACAGATATTCCTTCATCTACGGCTAACTCAACAGCACTTTCCATTGCTCGACTCGTACCTTTGCCGCTTAAACTCATATTGATAACATTTACGCCATCAGCAACCGCGTATTCAACTGCAATTGCTGCATTACTTATGATTCCAACACCTTCACTGTTAAGAACCTTATATCCTTTAACTTTAACATTTGAGGTAGTATTATCTACAACTATGCCGGCAACATGAGAACCGTGGCCTTTGTCATCATTTTCATCGTTTTCATTGCCTGAAGAACTGATATTGTAGTTAGAGCGAATGACTCTGTCTTTCAGGAACTCGTGGTCGTAATCTATTCCCGTATCAATGATTCCAACAACGATCTCAGGCAGTTGATCAACAGACGGCAGATAGTCGATGTAATCATCAACGCCAATTGCCTCACTGCCCCAGGAAAGGTGGTTGCCGTAGTTGATACCCATATTTTCATCCGCGGCAGTTGTTTCCACCTCGTCATATTCTGCGGCGGAAACTACAAGGTCGGGTTCCGCATATTCTATGCGGTTTTGTTTTTCGTAATATTCCTGCGCCGCCTTTGCACTTTCCTCGCTGTCAAACTGAACGATGTGCAGATCGTCATATCCCTCAACTATGGCAACGGAATCAAGCGGGTCAATATCGTACTTTGATTTAACGATAAGTCTTTGCGTTTGGTAGGGCTGGGAAAGCGTTACGGTATCATCATCAATATCCACTTCAAAGCCGAGGTCTTCGGCTGATTCCTTATTGAGTGTATCTGAGGATAGATCATTAGCGGAAAAAGTTGATATGCTCTGTTCTTCTTCGGGTATAATTTCGTATTCCGCTAAGCCGTCAACGGGTATTTCAAAATCATCTTCTGTAACAGTAGCGGTCTCTTCGTCCTCAACAGAGAGCGGCACTGCCTCGCCGCCGACATGGCAGAACGCACTGCCGTCCTCTATTGTGATCTCAGGTATATATTCGCTGTCATATTCTTCTGTTAAAGCGTTCAGTTGCGCCGAAAACTCGTCAAGCGAGATCTCAGGAGTGCTGCTTGCGGCGTATACCGTTATCGGCAGGCCCGCTATTACCACGCATATGGACAATATTAGTGAAATGACTTTTTTCACAAACAACACTCCTTTCAAAATCAGTTTTTAATTATAAAATCGTTTTTTAACAGTTACCAAAGGTATGTTCCGTATTTCTGTTGTGGCAGCATATTTTCCGTATTCCAAAATTTTGACAAATCGGAATCGACTTGCTTAAATGGAAGAACTATATCAGCGGCATTATTAGTAATGATGTTACTATTGACTGTATTGGTGCCTGTAGAAGGATCAACATTATTTACAGGATCATTCTCACAATATGAATACAAATTCGTGCACATAACAGAATCAGAACCAGTATCCAATACCGAATTCGGGCTTATAAATCTGCCGAGATAAGGCTCATAATACCTGGATTCAAGATAATACAGGCCACTCTCAATATCATATACCGAATCTTTGTATGCAAGAGGATTTAAAAGCATAAGATATCTGTATCCATCAGCATTATTCAAAGACATAACGGCACCATTGTTGTCATATCCATATGAAACAAGTTCTTTGCCATTTTCATCAATTATGGCTGTTATAACATTATCTGCATCTTTCATGTAATAGAAAGTGTTCGTTTCATTAACGGCGTTTCCGTCTGCGTCTTCCGTTTTATTTACGACCAGACCATAGGCATTGTTATTTTCATCATAGAGAATAACAATACTATATTTGCCGCCGCCATTACCGTGAGTAACATTTCCTTCATCAAACAGAGTTCCATTGCAGTCAACATTAATGCCGGCAAGCAGTCCGTCTCTCCAAATATAATCAATATCCGCTTTTGCAAGAGTTGCCTCTTCTTCGGATATTCCTAACGCGGAAAGAATTGAAGTTGGTATACTGTCCAAAGACAAATTGATGGTTTTATTTGTTCTGAGATTATTATCATCATATTTATAGTCGAACAGATCAACTGAAATTGGATATGAGACTAATGGTAAATCCGTTAATGAAATATCTATATTGCCGGTAATATTCGTTAAAGTAGAACCTCTGGACCAGTTCAAATCAACGCCAGAGAAACGAATTGTTCCAACCCCGTTCGCCATTTCACTAGTAAGATCTTCTGTTTCTACTTTACTTATATTACCAAATTCATCATAAGAAATATTAAAATCAAAATCCTCGTTATTTATATTTCTTAATGTAAAACCGGTAAGGAGATTTTTTAAAGCAGTATTCGATTCAGAATCATATGAAAGGTCGATATACGGTGTAAGTTCATCGGAATTTTCGTAAACTTTTATTATATTGCCATATTTATCATATTCAAATAAAGTACCAGTACCGCCCATTGCCATTCCGGCTTCATTACAAGCATTTAAAACTATGGATTCAACATCAAATATGTCTCCACCGGAAACTGGGGATACCGTATATGACAAAGTTTTCCCATTGGCATAATAAAGATATCTGTATTCTTCGATGACTTCCTTATTCCCGTTTTCATCTACTGAGTAGTATGTTAAGTACCTTACAAGATCTGTAGAGTCTACATCTGTGTCTATTTCCTCTAATTCATTTCCGGTAATAATATTACTAATACTGGATATCGCTTCGTCCATTTCTTCTTCATTTTCATAATATGTATATTCCCGGAGAATATATGACGATGTGCCTTCAGCCTGAATCTTTTCCGAAATAACTCTTCCGAAATCATCATATTCTGTTGATATTACAGTTTCACTGTTGTTGACAGTAGATGAAAGTTGTGATGTACTATCGTCAGAGGTTTTGCTGATCTTTACAAAATTATTTCCTATCTGCTCAAGTAAATTTCCATCTTCATCATAGCCGTAAACATGGATAACATTTCCGTCCATATCCTTTACGGAAGTTAAACCATCCTGATATGACTCAATTGTGCCGGCTATGTTATTTTTTTTGCCGTAACAAGTGCCGTTGTCATAATAGTAGTAACTGTATGAAAGCGTGTCACCGTCTGCATTGTTAGTATCATATTTATATATAATGTTGCCTTCATCATCATATACATAATTGATTTCCTGACCGTTAATATATTCGATGGAATTAATTCTACGATAATCAGTTCCATCATATATATAATGAACATACGGGTCATCCATGTCATTAATATATATGTTTTCCAAATTACCCCAATTATCATATTCAAAGGCATAAGTATTGAACGGAACGAACTCATCATCCTCAATATTGCCGGTTTCAATTTTATCCAACCTGTCGCCGGAATATGTATACTGGACCTTCATAGTATATACTTCAGGTGACTGAGACTCTCTGTCATTGAATTGAATGTATTTATTCTCGAATTCACTAATGATGCCAGAGAGATTGTTAAAGTTGTCATACTCGTAGTCGACTGTGTTACCGTTAGCATCAGTTACTCTTGCTACATTGGCAAAATAGTCATACTCATATGTTGTCCAGCGTCCAAGAGGCGTCAGTTCTTTGGTGAGAAGAGATCCGCTGTTGCCGTATTCGAACTTGGAAACAATATCTCTTGCTACATCATCTACTGTAGCTGTTTCTGTTATACCGGTAATATTGCCGTAATCATCATATGTGTATGTAGTTTCTGCCAAAGAATGGTCTGTATCTTCATTTGAATCTTTAACCGACACTGTAGTTTCGCCTGTGGTTATCGCAATCATATTACCGTCTTCATCGTATTCAAATTCGGAAGTAAACAATTCATCTTTTGCAAGTGAAACGCCGTCAAATAGCGCATATCCCATCTGATAATCGTAATTAATTACAAATTTCAGAGCCGAATATGTATCTCCTGCGTGACCGAAGTCAGCGGGCAGAGTAATCTCGTCTTCAAGATACTGCCAATCTGAATAATATGTTGAATAGGTATTTTCGGAAAGCAGTTCTTGACTGCTGCCGTCAGCGGAAACAGCATATACGGAAAATCCGAGTTTTCTGTTTGTGCCGTCTTTTTCAGGTATAGCGTTCACTGCCTTTATCCAGCCGCCGTATGTATACTTAGTTCCTTCCGAGGCAGTGATAGATACTGTCTGAGAAATAGAATTTTCCGCTGAAAAATCGCCAGTAATTTTCAATCTGTTATTATCCGCGGTTGAAATAACAGCGTCTTCAGAAACAACGGAACTATTTGCATTTGTTGACCAGCCATTTAATAAGTCAGCAAAATCACTGTTGCTAAGAAGATTAACATTAGTTAGATAGGGTGACTGCTGAACATACATATTATCGATATATATTGCGGTTTCTGCTGATGAAGTGCTGTTATCAACAGATACTGACACATTTATATATGTACTGTCCTCAGTATCAATAGTGCAATACACTTGCTGCCAACCTTCCGCATTCTGCGCATTTGCAGTTGTAAATATTCCACTTGAGTCTCCGTTTGTAAGAGTCAGCGATGCGTTAGCGGATGCCGGCTGGTTAAGCCACATTGAAACTGTGTATGTGGAATTCTTTTCAAGCCCGTTTATCTTATTCGTATAAACAGCGTTGACTTGCGCCGGAGTTGTAAGTTTAACGGATGAGTTTCCGTTGAACTTAGCATCCGATGAAATGCCAACATAACCGTTTTCCGTATTGAAGAAACTGTCTTTATTGCTTTCAAATCCGTAAAAATCAGCAATATTTCTTGCGCTGTTTCTTGTGGCAGATACTTTTGAAATAAGGTCACCGTTATACTGGGCAAATACTGCGTTTCCGTCCTGATCAATAACAGACATAAGTTTTCCGCTTAGGTCAAAATATTCAGTGTATGTATTTGTTCCGTCAGAAATAGTGGTAGTATTTGCTCCGTAACTGAATGTTAGATACTCACCGGCAGTGCTGTCAGTCGAATATTCCTGAACTTTAATAACTTGATCATTGTCATTGTAAGTGTATTCATATGATAAATCTGTTTGGTTAGTTATTTTAGTGATATTACCAGAATTTGCATAGTCATAAGTTATATTTTGTATTGGATAACCTGTATCATCTTCATTTAAATCTATCGATAAACTAACGCCATTATCCGTATAGTATGAAGTTAACTGTCCGACACCTTCACAATCTTGCTTATTTACACTTTCATCGTCAAAATCAGGAAAACTTGCCAAACTATTAATAATACCATCGGCATAACCAAATTCTGTATATCCAACTTCATCTGCTATTTGTGTGATTTTATCGTCAGCATATGTAACTGTAACAGTTGAAGAATTTGCATCAGGATTTGCTTTTGCATTTTTTGTTGTACTTTTCTCTACAAGAGCAAAGATGCGATCTTCAATATTTTTTTCGCTGTTTTCCGAAATCACTGCCGATGAATAAGACTCATTAACAACACTGCTATCTTGAGTGTATGAAATATTTATTAAAGTTTCTTCAGAATGATCTATAGTATATTTTTCGCCATCAGAAATATACTCTTTAGTGCCGTCACCATAAGTCAGTACATATTCTGAATCGTCATTGACACTGTCAACCATCAATGTTTTATAATAATTAACGGAAACATTATCACCAAGCCAACTGCCTTCAGGAGTGTTTACTCCTTTGCCCATATAGAATGTAAGATCACCCATAGAACCGTTGGAACTGAAATCAGTTCTCTCTATAACGAGGTTACCGGTATAATCATTTACATAAGCGGTTCCTGCTATGCCGGCATTCTGAATGTGAAACTGAGAGTTTGAATCAAGCCCACCAACTGTATTGTATTCCAATGAAAGATACGGTGTCCTGTTTGCATAAATAGTATACTCACTGGAAGCAATCGTTGTCTTAAGAGTTCCGTCAAGAGCTTTAAGAACAAGGATCCTGTTAAGGTCATTATTTTGATACCACTTATTTGCCAAGTTGGTTATATCAAAGTAAATCTGATTTGGATTTTCAGGTGTTATCTGAAGATCAATAGCCACATCTGTTGGCTCGATCTTGTTATTCCAATTAACTTTTGAGATATAATCGTCATTAACCTGCGCATCTTCGGGAAGTGCATACATTGCCAGACTGTATGGGTCGTATACATCCGTTGTAGTAAACAGATTAAGTGTGCAATTCGTTATCTTAGCGTTATCAGGAAGTTCGGGGAGAGTCTTAATGTTATAATATCCCCAACTTTGTGATGATGAATTCTGAACCGCTACAGTTGTCATTGTAGATTTATTCTTTGTTTTGGTAGTAGTCGTAACAAATGTATCCTCAATATTCTGATTTGCCTTATTGCTTACGATCGTGACTGTCGGGTCAATATTTACAGGATAAGTCGTATCCTCATCTGTAAGCCATGTGTAATCCGGAGAATAGGTAAGGATATATCCGTTTTCACTTTCCTCAAAAGACACATTTATACTTTCACTGACATTATCGTTAGCGTCCACCATATAAGGCGCTGCTATAATGAATACTTTATTGCTGTTATCATCAACAACCGAAATGGAATTGTCATCATTCAAAACAGCGGACATATCGGCCGTATCAAGTTCATACTGAATGGCATAATCTTCATCAGGCACATCGCTGAGAATAATGTTCTCCTTAAGTGAATTCGGCTGAACATTATATTCAACATCTGTGTCAGGCAAAACATCAGCATAAGTGATGCCTGAAGTCAAAGAATTTATATTACTTTCTGCGTATGCCACACTTTCCGCATCAGTTTTATCAACATCAGTTTCATCATTGCTGATTACGGTGCCGTTGCTTGAGTTTACATCATTGAGCAGTTTGAAACTGATGGTGTTGTCTTCATAATTAAGTTTAATCTCGGAATCGTCTGTATATTTTTCAGGCAACTCAACATTATATGCATTTGCTGTATTGGTTAAAACGGAATTGTCTGCATCCGATTCCACAAGAGTGTTGTCTATATCCTTAAGTTCCCCGTCTTCTTCATAGTGCATAGGTACGGCTGTTGAAATAACAACATTAGTACCTTGAGATGTTTCATAAGTTTTAGAATACAGATCGCGCGATTCTTCAACTTCTGAAACCTGAATATCATCTGAATCTTCCGTTTCAGCAGCGTATGTGCTTATCGGGAACACTGTTGTTATCAAAACAACAGCAAGAAGAGCGGAGATAAATTTCTTACCGTTTTTTATCATATACACATCTCCTCAATTTTAATTAATATTTCCATATATTGATTCGAATACACTTTGAGGTCCTTTATCCGAATCAAATCCTTGATTAAAAGAGTAAAATTTTACAACGGCTCCATATTCATTTTCATTACTTTGAATATATATATCGGAACCGTTTAAAAATACTTTTCCGAATTCCTGCTTGGCGTCCTCATCTTTATATGTAATTGAAACAGTGCCTATTTCATCTAAAGACAAAGATGTTGCAAGCGGTTCGGTAGCCGTTTCAGCAGATTTCAGTATTTCAAGCGTTTCATTATCAACAGAAACTTCATATTCGCTTCCGAAGATGTTGAAATATATTCCGGATATATCGGTATCCGGTGTTTTGCTTTCCGAAGTATCAACTGCTGCAGATGTCGAATCTGTATCGACATCCGTTGTATTTTCGATATCAGTGTTCGTTTTAGAGCATGCGCTACACACTAATAACAAAATACATAAAAACAAAATTGTAGCCTTTTTCATAATCATCCTTTCTTAAATCTTTTTTGCACTAGATATTTATAAATTATCATATGGAAAACGGAAATTGTTAAAAAATGCAAAAATACTATCATTTTGATACAAAAAAACATCACTTCCATGAAAAGAAGTGATGTCATAAACTATATTTGATTGAAATCAACCCGAAATGTTGATGTTGTTAAATATGATGTTAAAGTGAAAAGTTTTATCGCTTTCATTATAATTCCAATCACAGATACCGGCGTACTTTTTAGCGGATTTTTCTATACTTTTTAATCCGTATCCGTGAATTGCTTTATCTTTTTTTGTGGTAATCAATTTTTCACCCTGCGATTTAGGAGCAGCAGATGTACTATTTACTACACTTAAAATAACGAAATTTTTTTCTTTTCTTGTTGTAAATCTTATAAAGGCACCATCTGAATCTTTTGCTGCTTCAACAGCATTATCAAGTAGATTAGAAAGCATAGAGGTTAAGTCATTGCCCGCTATAAAACTCAAATTTGAACTTCTTATATCAACCGTAAAATTTATATCATTATTTTCGCAGATATGTGAATATTTACTTAAAATAAGATCAAGCATTTTATTCTTGCTTTTGCCTATGTAATTAAATTCATCAAATTCAGGTTCTATCTTTGAAAGATACTGCTTTACATCATTAATATTCTGCATGGAATTGATCACAGCAAAATGATGCTTGATATCGTGAACCAATATGCGCTGGTCGTCATTTTTCTTTTCCAACAATTCATAAAAGGTTTTATTTATTTCATTTTTTTGGTTCTCTGCCTGCAAAGTAACAAGTTCTGCTTCTTGCTTTTGGATTCTTTGGTTGATAATAAATATTAAACAGCAAAATACAAGTGAAACCATACTTATTACGGCAAAGATTATGTGCAATTTTTCCGAAAACTGATAAATTGTTGATGTATATAGAAAAAGCGCAAGCATGACAGTGATGATGATCGGATACAAAAATAAGGCAAAATTTTTCTTAACCTCTTTGGAAACATTATTATTTTTATAAGAAAACAATATTGATATCAGTTTGCTTACCATCAGATAAAGCACTTTGCTTATAATTCCGATTATGATCAATGCTGATAAACTATCCCTATAAGCGTCTAATGGAATATTGAGGATAAATGAGGAAATTGCCTGAACAATTGCTTCAGTTAAAAACATTAAAGCAAGAAGTATCGAAGAGTGAAAAAGTGCGCTTAAAAATGTAATGTTCACGCTCAACATTGCATAAATGATATTAATAACCAAAAACACGAATAAATTAATTAAAACATTATTGCTGCCCATAATATTGATTATAAAAGCAAAAAAATATAAGGCACAGCATATCAGTATTGAAATCCACGGTTTAAGCTTTTTCTCATAATTATCAGAAAAATACATAAAAGCAATGAACGCTTCAACAATATATATGAACAGGAAAAATAAATTTGATATCATAGTCAGTCACCCATAAGTTTCATGAATTTCCGTTTAAATTCCGCTCTTTTGGAATAAGCAATAGGGATGGTGTATTTATTGTCGAGAATCACGTATTCTTTGCAAAAATAAGTAATGAAATTTGTATTAATTATATAACTGTTATGTGGAATTTCAAAATAAGATTTATTTAATCTCGCTTTCCAAACCTTGATTCCGTCTTTTGAAAGATAATCATGCTCCTTTGTATGTATTTCGGTTTTTCTGCCCTGGATCTCTACAAAAATTATATCTTTGCAGCGAACAGTTACAACGCCTTTATTATCATCTTTTAAATAAAATTTAATTTCGGTATTATCCACTTTGGAAACGGCTCTGTCCATTCCTTCGTAAAACCGCTGACTGTCTATTGGTTTATCAAAAAATCTGGTAATACCAAGGTCAAGAGCTTCATCAAGATATTGATTATACGCAGTTACATAAATCAGAACTAAATCGGGATTCTCATTTTGTAGTTTTCTTCCTACCTCAATTCCGTTTATATCTTTCATTTCAATATCCAAAAATGCAATGTCGAACACAATTTTGCTTGATAAAATATCTGCACCGGAACAGAATTCATATATTTCAAATGTTAATCCGTGCTCTGATGAATATTGTTTAAGATGTTTTCTGATGTCATTTATAAATTCCTGCTCATCATCACATATTGCAATAACCAAATAATCATCTCCAACAAAAAATGCTGTAACTCTTCAAATAGAGTTTACAGCATTTTCATTTCATTTGTCAAATATATTATTTGTTTCTTTGAGCACAAAATGCAGACATAGCATAAATAAGTTTTTTATCATCTTCAGAACATAGTTTTATATTATCAATAATATTTGAATCTATATCTTTTCGAATATTTCCAAGCAAAAAATAATCAGGAGTAACATTATAAATATCACAAAATTCAGCAATTAAGTCTAAATTAATCTTTCTTTTGCCTGTTTCTATATTAGATACATATTTATCGGTAACACCAATAGTTTCAGCTACTTCTTTTTGTGTCAATTTAAGTTCTCGTCGCCTTTGACCTACTCTAAATCCGATATTTCTATAGTTTATGTCCATAATTATCACCAATAAAATTTTATCATTTGGTAATTAAGAAATAAACGCACATATAAGTATATAATATAACATATAAGTAGATATTTATCACAAAATGTGATAGTGTAAACTAATTTGTTTGATTATGCATTTTTTGTTCATTGTATAAAAGTGTTTTTGCAGATTACTTGAATTTTATAAAAATATTTGCTATTTTAAAAATGCACTAGAAATAAAGTGAAGGAGTATTAATTATGAATAAAAAAAGAGCAGTTTCTATCCTTGAAAAGATGGTACATTTTTCATTAAGAGGAAATGCAAACAGTACAACTTGTGGTTCGATTTTTCAACCCAAAGCGCCTGCCGAACTTAAAAAGTTCAGCAAAATAGAAAATGATAAATAATTTGTCAACGCGCATAACGGAGAAATTAATTTCTTCTAATATTGTCAAGCAAGAAGATAGAGATTTATATATCTATGGTATATTTATGCTTCTGTCTCAGTTAATGTTTATATTATTAACTGTTGTTTTTGGATTAGTATTAAATTGCGTTATTGAAAGCATTGTTTTCTATATTGCATTCCAGTTCATTAGGAGGTATGCCGGCGGATATCACGCAAAAACGGAAGCAAGATGTGAAATCATGTCAACTCTTTCTATATTTGCGTGCTTAGTCATTATTAGACTGTCTGATTTGTATGGCTTTGATACAGTATTGCTCTGTTTAGCAATCGTTGTAGCGATATCAATAGCAGTATTTTGCCCGTTGGATACCCCTGAAAAGCCGCTGTCAGAAAAGGAATTTAAGTATTTTCGCAAGATATCATGGGTAATACTTTTCGTGATAACTGGAACCATTGTTATTTCTTATTTCTTTAGATTTAATGTGTTATTTGCTCCATGTTGTATGAGTCTGATCCTCGAATCGATTCTCATCATTGCAGGCAAAATAAAACAAATAACAAATATTAAGAAAATGAAAAGTAAATAAGTTTGTAAAAAAAGAAGCTTGGCGAAAAGTCAGGCTTCTTTTTTTGTAGATAAATATAAAATTGCTTTTTAAAATAATATGGCTATGCTATATAGCCAAGTATCCCTGATCTTCGATTTGATTATAAATATGAATAACCAAATCGGAGGTCAAAATATGAAATATACATATGCGTTTTCAGATGAAGAAAACACTATAGAAATAAATAAAAAATGGGCCGGTATATTAAATGAATTTGATAAAACCGAGCAGAGCAATGATCGTTCGGAACTTAGACGGAAAATTTCTTTGGATGCTGATAATGCGTATAGTTCATGGCTGGAGGTGACAGATCCGTCAATAGAAAAAATTATAAACGGTGAAAGTGATCTAACAAATGAAGAGCGTTTGCATATTGCCATCAATAAGCTTAAATCCAAGCAGAAAGCATTGATAAAAGCTATCTACTTTGACGGCGTTTCAGTCAGTGAATATGCGGCGAAAGAAGGAGTAAAACCGTCAGCAATTTCACATCGTTTGCAAACGGCTAAAAGAAAATTGAAAAAACTTTTCTGAAAAATCCTCATTTTTTGCTGATTTTCTGGCTATAGGTGAAGGGGTTAATTTTTTTTGACCCGATGAACATTGAAAATTGAATATCCTTACAGTAAATACTTTCCCGTTATTGTTTCTGACGAACAGGGACAAGCAGACTAAGTACAACAATGGCTTTTGTGGGCTCTTTGTTTGTTGGCTTTAAACTGCCGGCGGTTCCGGCAGGTGTGCGATGACAGATAGCGGGGATAATGATACTTCTGTCCAGTCAAAAGTCGAGCGTGATAAAACCGTCGCAACCAAAGAGGGCAGCCCGGAGAGAACCTCGGGGTGGTGAGATTCCAATGATAAGACTAACCGGTCTTAGTTTACTGTATGCCCGCCAGTCAGGGGCGCCGTGGGCAAATATGACTTACACGCAAAACAACCAATTGAGATGCAGATATGATTATATAATGATTTAATATATAAATTATGCAAAATTATAATTCATATCTGTATCTCCTTTAATTTAAAAAAGAGGATTAATAGTATGAAATATAAAGAATACAAAGATATGCCAATGTTTCTGTCCATCAGAGATGTTGCGGAAACCGTAGGCTTGTCCGTTTCGCGAATATATGATATTGCTAACTCGGATAAAAATTTCCCTGTTGTTATTTTGGGAAGACGAAAAGTGGTTCCCCGTGATGAATTTCAGGCATGGATCAAGGCAAGTGCCAAAGGTTGTTCACGATATTAACCGTTTACATTTTTATCTGGACTTTCAGAAACTTGTATGGTATCGTTCGTGTTGATAAGGAGATGATCATATGGCCAAAAGAGCCAAAGGAAGCGGAACTCTTCGTAAAAGAGCAGACGGTAGATGGGAAGGCCGTATCGTAATAGGTAAAGACGAAAACGGCAAAACAAAGTACAAGTCTGTAATGAGCACCAAGAAAATAGAGTGCCAAAAGAAATTAGATCAGTTAATTGCAGAAAAAGAAACAATCGAACAAAACAAGGTGTGCAGATACGGCAATTGCAGCAATCCTACTGTTGAAGAGTGGAATGAGATTTGGATCAACAATTATTGCAAAGGCTATTTGAAAGAAAAAACAGTGAATGGCTATGCAAATGTTATTAAAAATTATATAAATCCTTTCCTCGGTGATTTTAGGCTAAAGGATCTCACAAAACTTGTTTGTCAGCAGTATATTATGGATGTATACGAGCACGGCAGAGTGCATAAGAAACGGGAAAGCGATTTGGATGAAGGGCTAAGTTCACGAACAGTTAAATCCATAAAAATCGTTTTTCATGCATCTCTTCAAAAAGCGGTTGAGGAAGAAATCATAGTGAAAAATCCGACAGATAAACTGAATCTGCCAAAGGGCAGAGAAAGGGGTATGAGAACTCTTACAAAAGAAGAAAGCAACCGTTTGCTTGAAGAAGCGTATAACAGCGGTTGCTTTGAATTTTATTATCTTGAATTAACAACAGGTTTGAGACTCGGAGAGATATTGGCTCTTGAGTGGACTGATTTAGATTCAAATAATCAAACGATCACAGTCGATAAGCAAGTTCAACGGATAAACGGTGTTCAGAAAGTAGAAACACCGAAAACAAGACAATCTATTCGCACAATAGCAATAAGTAAAGGTTGCGTTAAAGCTCTCGAAAAATTAAAAAAGCAGCAGGCGAGAGGGACAAAACTTATGTTTCCGTCTCCGGCAACCGGTACTTACAGAGATAAAAATGCTGTGCTGAGGCAACTTAAAAGAATGTTGAAAAGAGCAAATCTTCCTAATGTGCGGTTCCACGATTTAAGACACACGTGCGCTACTATTGCACTTGAAGAAGGTGTTGATATTAAAACGGTATCTGCGATGCTTGGGCACACGGATTGCGGTTTTACTATGAATACTTATGTTCATGCTACCAAGAAATTAAAAACAGGTGCTGCTGATAAAATGGAAACGGCATTTTCAGCAAGTTACAGCAATGTAATGGGTTGTTAAATGACGATTCAAAAGATTATATAATGCGAAATAAGTGGTCAATAAGTGGTCAAACCCCACATTGAGAATATATACAAGTGGGCAAAAGAAAAATCCCTGAAACCAAGTGATACCAACGGTTTCAAGGATTTTTTATTTGGTACGCCGGAAGGGATTCGAACCCCCGACCTTCTGGTTCGTAGCCAGACACTCTATCCAGCTGAGCTACCGGCGCATGCGAAACACACATAAACATACCTATGTATATTTAACGCTCAAATAATATACCACATTGCAAATAAAAATGCAAGAGTTTTTTGCTTAAAACAGGTTAAGTTTTGCTTTTTGCTTCGCTTTCTTTCTTTTCTATGAATGTTTCCAGTATATCTCCTGCAATTTTGCAAAGCTCGGGGCAGGGGCGTTTCTTGTAATATTCCGGTGTGCGCGTGTCGGGAACGGGAGGGGAGACTTTGCCGCTTGCAATGCCCAAAAGTTCCCGGCATACGATGGATCCGTTTTGCTTTTTGAATTCATTTGCCACTTCCTGCACCATGGCGTATACGCTGGCTTTGCCTTCATCGCCATACAGCGTGGAAAGCACATAGGTCATTCCGGATACGGTGCCGCAGACTTCCCGGAGCCTGCCCATTCCGGCGCCGAAACCGATCGTCTGCCTCTCAACCAGCGCGGGATCAAGCCCCATTTTATCGCAAAACGCAAGCGCAACGGACTGTGAACATCCTCTGCCTGTGCAGAAGTATTCTTTTGCTTTATCACCCCTGCTCATTTGGCTCAGTACCTCCGGTAGGTTCGTTCTGTTCCGGCAGCGGGGCAAAACGGGCAGTCAGATTTCGGTTTGAATCCACGCGGATTGTGTATCTTGTTGCGGACGCAACCTGCGCGCCCGTGTCATTATCATACCATCCGGTAAACTGATATCCGGTGTCCGGCGTGGCGGTCAGCGTTATCCTTTTTCCGGATTCAAAAGTTCCGTCTCCTGAAACGGAACCGTTGCCGTCAATATCAACGGAAATGGTATAACGCGCAACCGTTGTGGTTGTTGTGGTGCGCTCGGTTGTTGACTCCGTTGTAGATTCCGTTGTTCTTTCCGTTGTCCGGTTTCTTGTTGTTTTTTCCGTTTCCGTCTCGCTCAGATCGGAAGTAACGGTAACAGAGGGATTGGTTGTAGTTTCATCATCGTTATTTACCACGGCGGCAACGATGATGCCCACGATCATGGCAACCAGGATCACTGCCAGCACGATGATAATGATAATGCTTTTTTTGTTTTTTGCTTTTTCGTCTTCTGCGCTGTCTTCCTCATAGGCATCGGATTCATCAGGCTCATCCAGTTTGTGCGCGGGCTGGTTATCCGGATCATCCTCTTCCGGCACGATCTGATCATTGTCGTCAAACAAAGGGGATCCGCAGTTTTCGCATATGTATCTGCCTTCCTGATTATCAAAGCCGCAGTTTTTGCATCTCATATTTTACATACCTTTCTATAGATTTCAGTTTAACAAAGCAAGTATAACACAGAAAAAACAAAATAACAACTGCTTATTCTGTAAAAGAAATGATAATAATTTTTGCTAATTCCGTTTTTTGGTATTGACTTTTTGTCGATTTTATAATAAATTAGAGTAGTAGCAAATTGATTATGCTTAGTTCGTACTGAAAGGGGTACCAAAGTAATGAAAAAAACAATTAAAGCAATTCTCTGTGTTGTTCTCGTTGCTGCTTTCGTGCTTTCGCTTGCAGGTTGTGCGAAATTAAATTACGTAACAAACGGAACGATACAGGCAATCAAAGAGGTTCAGGACGGCACTTGGAACCAGACCGATGAGGGCGAAGGCGAAGATGCCGGCGCTGCAACCACAATCGAACCGTTTGTTGCAGGTACATACGGCGGTATTGAGTTTGCTGATGAGGCTTCTGTTGTAAACTATTATGTTCAGGCATATAACAACACGAAATCTCAGACTGCAAATTATACCGATGCAGACGGCAATGCGGTTTCTTACTATGCGCTTCTTGGTGAAGAAGATCTTCAGATCGGTAAAGTTCTGATCGAAGGTCAGGAAAACTCCGTAATCAACAATCTTGTTCCCACCATTGTAGGCGGATTGTTCTCAAAGAGCACTTACGGTCTTCCTCCGTGCAACAACAGAGATCCGCTGCTTGATAATTCAAACGGTGACGCTTCCAATCCGGGTCAGTTTGATTTCAGACAGTCCTATTTCACACCGGAAGACTGCCAGGCTTGTAACGTAGTAGATAACGGAGACGGTACAATTACCATCACCATCCAGCCGAAAGAAGGCTCCATGTCCATGCGCGGCGAGGATTCCCAGGGCAGATTCTTTGAAGTTCTCGGCGATATCGGCGCTACGGTAGATTCTATTTCTCAGCTTTCTTGGGCAAGCGGCACAACTGCTGAAAACTGCCTTGTTAATTACTCCGGCGGTACCGGAACCATTAAAATAGATACGGCAACCAATACGGTTGTAGAGGCTGATTATCATATGGCCGTTCAGGTTTCCGTAAATCACGCAAACGTGCTTGTTATCAAAGACAAGAGCGCTTCTATCGATATTTCTTATGATATGCATTATCCTGCATCAGATGAGTATCTTATGGAAGCAAAAGGAATCACAAGAGCGTAAGCATATAAAGCATAATTTAATTTGAATGAAACCCAGGGCCGCCCGTTAGGGCGGCTCGTTTTTATGCCGGCATTCAGCAGGACTGCCGCCCCGGCATTTTGGGAAACACTTACAATATCTCGATTTTGTTAAAAGAAAATTCAATATATTCTTATTGAATAATATGAAGTATTATGTTATGATTATCTCAATGCCGCGGGAATGCCGGGCATATATAAGGAACAGGAGAATAAATTATGAGCGAACAGATCCCCAATATGGATTATGATGCGGATGAAGTGATCAATGATTTCAAATCCAAATTCAAATGGCCCAAAAAAGAGGAAGTGGATGTTGTGGTTAAACCGGAAAAAGTGTGGCTCAGGCTGCTTATTTCCGCTGTATTAACGATCATTGCGGGCGGAATCGTTTATTATATGATGTTGCCGGCGCTGAATTTTAAAGATGTAAATATGTATATATTCATCATGGTTCTCATCGTGCTGTTTATGGTGTTTTTTGCGCTTGCCTGCAAGGCAAACAAAAAGATAGAGCGCCGCGAATATATTAAGAAAAAATCAAAGGTGCCGGTGATTATTGCAGCTGTGCTTGTTGTGGTCATGGCGGTTGGCTGGCTCTGCGGTGCAACGATTTTCAGAGCGTCCTCTTATAACAAACTGCTGCCGGTTACAACCAGTGAATTTTCAACGGATTTTGAAAAACTCAGTGTGGACAGCGTTCCCCGTGTGGATGAATCCCGGGCGCTGACGCTTGCGGACCAGCAGCTTGGTTCTCTTTCCGAATATAAGAGCCAGTATGTGGTTTCAAACACCACTACGATGATCAATTATAATAACCGCCCGGTTCGTGTGGCATATCTGGAGTACGCCGATGTGTTCAAATGGTTCAATAATACCAAAGAGGGCGTTCCCGCTTATATGATTATTGACCTGATCTCGCAAAAGGTTACGGTTGTGAACTGCGTGGAGCAGTTTGGTTCCTGCATCCAGTACAGCCCCACGGAATTGTTTAATGAAAAACTGATCCGCCACATTCGTTTCCAGTATCCCACCGAGCTTTTGGATACCCCGAATTTTGAGATCAGTGACGACGGGCATCCTTATTGGATCACCCCGGTGCTGGATAAAACCATCGGCCTTTTCGGCGGAACGGATGTAAATGGCGCCATTATAACGGATGCGCTCAGCGGCGAAAGCGTGTATTATGATATTGAGCAAGTGCGTTCGGATGAATCCCTTCAGTGGATCGATGTGGTATATTCCGCAAACCTGCTGGTTCAGCAGTATGATTATTACGGCAAATTCCAAAACGGTTTCTGGAACTCCATCATTTTCCAGAATGATGTGAGCCAGGCGTCGCAGGGCAACGGCTATATCGCTATGGATGATGATGTGTGGATCTATACCGGCGTAACGTCTTCTGAATCCGATGCGTCAAATTTCGGCTTTATCCTCAGCAACCAGCGCACCAAGGAAACCAGATATTATGAAAACGGCGGCGCGATCGAGACCGCTGCCCAGCAGTCCGCGGAAGACGCGGTGCAGAACTACCAGTATGCCGCCACATTCCCGATTCTTCTGGATATTGAGGGCCAGCCGACTTACTTTATGAGCCTTTACGGCTCCAGTAACACGGTCAAGGGCTATGCACTTGTTAACCTGGCGGATAAAACCATCGTCGGCACAGGCATCGTGGATGAGATGAAGAGTGATGCCAAAGCGCTTAACGCCGCGGTTGAAAACTATATTCAGGCGCTGAAAGATAAAAACATTATCGGCACAGATATCAATGTAGATGAATATCTTGTGGACGAGACGGACGAAGATGCCGGCGGCACGGCACAGGAAACGCCTGCCGAAAACGGTAACACAGCGGCGCCCTCCGCGCCGGCAGCGGACGGCTCCCAGGTAACCGGAGAGGTAACCTCCATTCTGACTTCCGTAAATAACGGAAACACATATTATTACCTGCAGATCAACGGCACCTATTATTATATCAGTGTTGCAGACTGTATGGATGTTCTGCTCGTTCAGACGGGTGATACGGTAACGGTTACCGTTGGAAGTGAGGCAGACGGCGTGTTCGTTTCGGCTGCGGATGTTACTGTTTAAAGTTTTGAAAATCAGATAGAAGTAATAAAACACCGCTTAAGTGCTGCACTTAAGCGGTGTTTTTATATCATTCTTGTTTTATTCTGTATGGCTTTGTTATGCTTTTTTAAATATTATAAGTCATAACCGTTTGAAAGAACTGCGTGTTTAAGAATTGCCGGGAATAACCGGTTTCAAAGCCTGCCTTTTCAAAGGTTTCAATAAATCTTTTGGAAAAGGTTTCGTATACCAGCACAAAATTTTCTTCTTTGGCTTTCTTTTTACTTTCCTGAATGATTCGTTCTATCTCGCTTTCGGGCACTTCAGGCGCGGAATAGATCGTAAGAAGGCGCTTGCTCAATTGTTCCGGCACAACGATGTCAATAATGTTTTGCACCACTTCCATATGATTTAAAATGTTGTGGGAGTATTTGTTCATTTTTAATGAAAATCCGTGCTTGCCGGGAAATTTGTATGGAAATGCGTTGGGATCTGTAAGTGTGGCGGCAATGTTTTTACTGCTCGTTTTTATCAGTTCGCCGCGCGAATCCCATTTTTCAAGATAATATTGAAAGTATTTTATAATAAAATCCGCCCGGTTTGCCTTAACAGGGCATAAAAACATAAAAAGCGGGTCCTTAATAAACAGCCGCGCATATTCGCCCGGAAGCGCGGAAAGATTCAGTTGTATCTTGTTGTTTTCCATATTGTCCTCTCAGTTCTTGTCTATCGAATACTATATTAATACATAGGATCATGCCATGCAATATTATCGGAAAAAATTAACAAAATATACAAAAAGATCTTGCTTTCTGTGTTTTACTGTTTATAGGATAGCGGAGAGTTGTGCGAATTCCTGCATCGTGAAATTTTCCGCCCGGTCTTTTTCGTTTCTCCCGATCTCGGAAAGTGCCGCGCGCACCTGATCCTTTGGCAGATTCAGGGCGGACGAAAGGCTGTTTAGTGCCGTTTTTCGCCGTTGGGAAAATGCCGCTCTGATGATTCGGAAAAAACGCTCTTCATTTTCCGGTTGCACGGCGGGTCTTGTTCTGACGGATAGCCGGATCACTGCGCTGTCTACTTTCGGCTGCGGCATAAAGCTGCCGCGGCTTACTTCAAAAAGTTTTTCCGTTTCGGCATAATACTGCGCCGCAACGGTAAGCGCACCGCTTTCACGGGATCCGATCTCTGCACAGAGTCTGTCCGCAGCCTCTTTTTGCACCATAACTACAATCTCTCTTACCGGCAGCCTGCTTTCGATCAGTTTCATGATGATGGGCGAGGTAATATAATACGGCAGATTTGCGCATACTTTGATCTCTTTCATATCACGAAATTTTTCCTGCACAAGCGCGTTCAGATCTGTTTTCAGTGCGTCGCCTTTTACGATTTCCAGATTTGCGCAATCTGCAAGCGTTTCATGCAGTATCGGAAACAGGCGCTCGTCCAGTTCAATGCTGATCACTTTTCCGGCAACCGCGCACAGTTCTTTCGTCAGCACGCCGATGCCGGGGCCGATCTCCAGCACACCGGTTGTCTCATCTGCTCCAAGGCTTTGCGCCATGGCGGGGCATATGCTTTTATTTATGATGAAATTCTGCCCAAGTGATTTTGAAAACGTGAAACCATGCCTCATAAGCAGGTCTTTTATTTCTCTGTAGTTGCAAAGATCCATAAATGCCCCCGATACGGAATAGTAAACCTTTTGTGCATATGCATAAAAGGTTCATACTGCCTGATCCTGCTTTCCGGGATCACGGCATATTTTATCATAAAGCTCGTTTTTTTACAACCGCAAAATTTAACAGATAGCATCTTGATTTTAATTTTTTATAATGGTAGAATACATCTTACTGATTTTTCGCGCAGCGGTCTGTAATGATGCAGATCACGGGAATATTGTTTCGGAGGAATATATATGCTGAAAAAACTGGCATCCTATATGAAAGGGCTTTGGCACCTTGCGGCCATAAGCGCCCTTGGCATGATCATAGAAGCGATCTGCGAACTGTCGCTTCCGTCCATTGCCAGCCATATTTACAATATGGTAAGCACTACTTCGTCTCCGGAAGCAGTCCGAAAAGAGGTTATACTGTATGGTATAGGCATGTTTCTGCTTGCTCTGGTGGGCCTTGCAGGCGGCCTTGCTACCATGAAAGCGTCTTCTGTTTGCAGCCAGGATTTTGCGTTCCGGCTCAGGAATGACGTCTATAAAAAAATAAGCACGTTTTCTTTTAAAAATATAGATACCTTTTCAACGGCGTCTTTAACCACCAGGCTCACAAATGATATTACCATGCTGCAAATGGTGGTCATGATGGCGCTGCGTATTCTGGTTCGGGGACCGGCGCTATTGGTTGTGTCGGCGGCGTTTGCGGTTTCCATCAATCCAAAGATGAGCACGCTGCTGCTCTTTATTCTGCCCGTGCTGATCATTGTAGTGGTCTGCGTTTTGAAGTTCGGATTCCCGATGTTCCAGAAAATGCAGAAAAAGATAGACAACGTAAACCGGGTTGTTCAGGAAAACCTGATCGGCATGCGGGTTGTTAAGGCGTTTGTGCGTGAGGATCATGAAAAGGAAAAATTTAAAGCCGTTTCCGATGACCTTGCAGCGCAGGGCGCAAGGGCGTCCGGCCTTGTGGTTACCGTTATGCCCCTGATGATGCTCGTGTTAAACGCGGTTGTGGTCTTTGTGTATTACAGGGGCGGCGTAGACGCCAGCAACGGCGTTATGGATGTAAGCCAGATTTCTGTTTTTGCCTCTTATATCATTCAGGTTTTGATGAATCTGATGATGATTTCCATGATGCTCCTTCAGCTGGCAAGGGGCAAGGCGTGCGGCGACCGAGTTGTGGAAGTTCTGAATACCAAGGTGGATATCACAAACGGCGAAAAGGATTACATCCCGGATGCCGCGCACGCAAAAGGTAAAGTGGAGTTTCGTCACGTGAATTTCAAATATGATTCTTCCGATGCGGGAGATGATATCCTGCACGATATTACCTTTACTGCCGAGGCAGGGCAGGTGATCGGTGTTGTGGGCGGCACCGGCTGCGGAAAATCCAGCCTTGTCAATTTGATTCCGCGCCTTTATGACGTCACCTGCGGTCAGGTGCTTGTTGACGGCGTGGATGTCCGCGATTATGATATCAAAGCGCTGCGGGATATGATCGGCGTTGTGCTGCAGAAAAATGTGCTTTTTAGCGGCACGATCAAGGATAATATCCGCTGGGGCAAGGCAGACGCAACGGATGAGGAGATAGAAGAGGCGTGCAGATATGCCCAGGCGCACGATTTTGTGCTGCGCCAGCCGCACGGCTATGATACGGATCTTTCTCAGGGCGGTCTGAACCTTTCAGGTGGCCAAAAACAGCGCCTTTGCATCGCGCGCGCCATGATCAAACACCCCAAGATACTGATCCTGGATGATTCTACTTCCGCCGTGGATACAGCTACAGAGGCGAAGATCAGAGACAGCTTTTATAACGAACTGAAAGATACTACTGTTTTTATCATCGCGCAGCGTGTTTCATCCGTTAAGGATGCGGATCAGATCATTGTTTTGGATGACGGCGAGATCAAAGGCATGGACACCCACGATAATCTGCTGAAAACGAATGAGATCTATCAGGAAATTTACCAGACACAACAGAAAGGGGTGAGCGAATAATGCCGGGGCCTATGGACAATAAACACGGCTACGCAAAACCCAAAAACGCCAAGAAAACATTCGGCAGAATTCTGAAATATATGGGCAAAAGCAAGATCTTTCTAATCGTTGTGTTTCTTTCGCTCATCTTAAGCACGGTTTGCCAGATCGGCGCCTCCTATTGGCTTCGCCCGATCCTGAATGGAATAGAGGAGTCTGTGCTTGCAGGCAATTTCATGACGCAGGGTATTAAAGAGCTCGTTAAAAATCTTGTGATCGTAGGCGCGCTTTACTGCGGAACCGCTCTGTTTTCATATATTCAGAGCCGTGTTATGGTCACGATCGCGTATAAAACAACAAACCTGATCAGAAAAGAACTGTTCAATCATATGCAGTCACTTCCGCTCAGGTATTTTGACAGCAAAACGCACGGTGAGATCATGAGCCGCTTTACAAACGATGTGGATAATGTGCAGATGATGCTGGAACAGTCTATGGTGCAGCTTGTTTCTTCTGCGTTTACATTTGTGGGCATCATCGTTATGATGATCTTTTTAAGTCCGCTGCTGTTCGGCATAGCGCTGATCTTTCTTGTAATCATGGTTATTGCCGTTACCAAGATCGGCAAGCAGTCCAGAAAATATTTCAGAGCGCAGCAAAAAGAGCTCGGTATCATGAACGGAAATATAGAAGAATCCGTTGAGGGCCTTAAAGTTGTTAAAGTTTTCAATCATGAAGAGAAGATTAACGAAGAGTTCTGCGCGTGCAACGAAAAGTTCAGAAAAGCGGCAACGAACGCCAACTTTTTTGCCGGCATTATGGGCCCCAGTTCAACGGGTATCAATAACGCAAGCTACGCCACGATTGCGCTTGCCGGCGGCCTGCTGGCGCTCACTTCCGGTATAGATATCGGCGCGTATTTTACTTTTTTGAGTTATTCCAAGCAGTTTACGCAGCCGATCAACCAAATCGCCAACCAGATGAACACGATCTTTTCGGCGCTTGCGGGCGCGGAGCGTGTTTTTGAGGTTATGGATATGGAGCCCGAAGTAGATGAGGGAACGGTCACGCTTGAAGAGAAGTATGAAAACGGAGAAAGAAAACTCTTTTGGAACGACGGCGGAAACCTTGTTCCCGTTGAGGGCAATGTGGTGTTTAAAGACGTCAACTTTTCCTACGTGCCGGAAAAACCTGTGCTTAAAGAAATTTCGCTTTACGCGAAAAGCGGGCAGAAGATCGCGTTTGTTGGTTCCACGGGTGCGGGAAAAACAACGATCACCAATCTGATCAACCGCTTTTATGATATTCAGGACGGCTCTATCACTTATGACGGCATTGATATCAAACGAATCAAAAAAGACGATCTCAGAAAAACGCTTTCTATCGTTCTTCAGGATACCCATCTGTTTACCGGCACGGTGATGGATAATATTCGTTACGGCAGGCTGGAGGCAACGGACGAGGAATGTATTGCAGCTGCCAAACTCGCGTCCGCGCACTCCTTTATCCGCAGACTGCCGCAAGGGTATGACACCGTGATCTCCGGCGACGGAGATAATCTTTCCCAGGGGCAGCGCCAGCTCCTTGCAATCGCAAGAGCGGCAGTCGCAAAACCGGTCGTTCTGATTCTTGACGAGGCAACCTCCTCCGTTGATACGCGAACGGAACTTCATATAGAGCACGGCATGGATCGCCTGATGGCGGGAAGGACGGTATTTGTTATTGCGCACCGCCTTTCAACGGTCAGAAATTCAAATGCCATTATGGTTCTGGAGCACGGCAAAATCATTGAGCGCGGCGATCATGAGGATCTTTTGAAAAATCACGGCAGATATTATGAGCTCTGCACCGGAAAATCTCAGCTTACCTGATGATTGTCATAAATTTGTAAAATATTTTTCTGCAAAAGTCTTTACAAAATTAAACTTAAATGGTATAATTCAATCGTATTATATTAGCGGTGGATTATATTATGCTATTTAACGAGGTGTTTATTATGAAAAAGATTCTTTCGGTTCTGATCTCCGTAATTGCCGCGGTATCTGTATGTGCCGCTTTTGCAGTTCCTGCGTCAGCCGCCATTCATGTTTACAGCCCGCAGGGCGTTGCTATCGTTCATTCGGCAAATGATCCTTTGTTAAACGGTCAGCCCACAACGCAGGTTAGCGGTGCACAGGTAAGCGCAGGCTCCAATCAGCTTGTATTTACTTATTCAGGCACTGCAAAACTTTCCGGCTGGAACCTGATTGATAAAAACGGCAACGCAGTTGCGCTCAGCGATGTAAGCGATGTGTGCAGAGTGGTTAGCCAGGATGGCAATACTCTTACGATAGAAATCCTTGATTGGAGCGCTTTTGAATCTCCGGACGGCTATACCGTAAATGCGCTTGCAGAAACAGAGGGCACAACTTCCGGCGAGACTACAACCGTGAATAAAGACGATTCTGCAACTTCACCGGATACCGGCGTTTCCGTAGCGGCGGCAGCGGTTTGCGCAGCAGGTGCAGGTGCTGCTATTCTTGCTCTTTCCAAAAAGAAGGATGCTGAATAATTTCAATTGAACTCTATAAAAAACCTGTTCCGCTGTGAGCAGGTTTTTTTAATGTGCACCTCTCTTGTCATAAACTGTATTTTTGGTTATTAATTTTAGATTGCGGTGTTTTTCATGAATGAAAAGAACAGGGAAAACAAAGAACCTATTGAAACGAAAACAGAAAATCAGGATAAAAAGAAAAATAAAAAGCGCATTATTCTGTTAATACTTGCCATCGTTGTTTTTGTGTGTGCCTGTGTTCATATAGGGATCTATCTTTATAATTCCTCTATGGCGCAGCGTGAGGCGGATCTGGTTACAACGCCGGATACAACGGTTTCCCAAACCGGGCCTCTTGCCGATAATCCGGTTGATTTTGCAGCGCTTCAACAGGGTAATGATGAGATTTACGCTTGGATCAAGATTGAGGATACCGATGTGGATTACCCCATTGTGCAAAGCAAAAACGATGATGATTTTTATCTGCGTCACAGTGCTTATGACAAATCATGGCTTGCAAGCGGCGCGATTTATACCCAAGGTATGAACAGCAAGGATTTTTCCGATCCGGTAACGGTTATCTACGGCCACAACGGCTATAGGGAAACGATGTTTACCTCGCTGCATCAGTTTGAGGATGAAGCCTTTTTTGATTCACACGAATATTTTTATATCTATATGCCGCAGAGGAAACTTACTTATCAGGTTGTTTCCGCTTTTAAGTATGACGACAGGCATATTATGAATTCTTTTAATTTCGCGGTTCCTCAGGATCTTGCCAATTTTCAGGAAACCGTTAAAAATCCAAGTTCCGCGCTTAAAAACGTAAGAACGGATCTGGATGTTCCCATGGATGAAAACAGCAAAATTGTTGTGCTCTCCACCTGTATTACCAATCAAAAGAGCAACAGATATCTTGTTTGCGGAGTGTTAGTAAAAGATGAAAAGACCAATTGATCCGAATTTAGATTCTGCCGATGCAAATTTCCTTTTTGCGGAAAAGACCGGCGATGCTGATTTGAAAAGCAATGACTCAAATATGGCTTTCAGCCGGGAAGAGCAGGAAAGCGGTGATCTCTTTACACAGGAAGTGCACCGCCATCATCATTCTTCTGGGAGCAGTTCCCACAGTCATCGCCACCATCACCACCACCATCACCACCACCATCATCACCGGCACGGCAGGCGCAGACACAGAAGAAAACATAAATTACCTCTGATCGTAAGAATACTGATTGTGATTCTTGCTTTGCTCTTTGCGGCGGTTGCCATTATCGGCGGCACGTATCTCTATTTGCGGGAGACCGGCCATGATTCGCTGGTTGTGGAGCCGGCGAATCCGAAATATGAAGAAACGATCATCTATAACGGTCATACATATGTGTATGACCGAAATAAAGTTGCTTTTGCGTTTATCGGCGTAGACCGTGAAAGCATCACTCCGGATGCGGATACGGTGATCGGCAATTCCGGTCAGGCAGATACGGATATTGTTGGGGTTATAGACACGAATACGGGCGAAATCAGCGTAATCACGATCCCGCGTGATTCCATGGTGGATATTGATCTCTATACCGTTGGCGGCGAATTTGTAAGAACGGAAAATATGCAGCTCTGCCTTGCGTATGCTTACGGAGACGGCGGTACGTCTTCCTGCGAAAATGTTACAACCGCGATCAGCCGTATCTTAGGCAATGTGCCGGTTGAAAAGTATTTTGCGCTCGATCTCAGCGGAATTGCGCCCCTGAATGACGCAGTGGGCGGTGTAACGGTAACATCGTTGTATGATTTTCCGGCAGAGGGCGTTTATAAGGGCGATACGGTAACGATTCAGGGCGATTTTGCGGAAACATATGTCCGCCAGAGAAATATGGATTCCATAGACGCATCGTTAAACAGAACCGAGCGCCAGACGCAGTATATCAAAGCGTATGTTGAGCAGCTCAGAAAAGCCGTAACCAGCGATTTTTCGGTGATTTCCGATCTTTATAATACAGCGGCTGCGTACAGTCAAACCAATATTTCACTCAATGAAGTAACCTATCTCGCGTCCGTTGCGCTTTCTCACGGCGTTTCGGGCTTTACCCAGTATACGCTGGAGGGCGAGATGCAGGCGTCTGATTCCGCAACGGAAGATGTGTTTGCCGAATATCATCTGGATGAGGATTCGGTTATGGAAGTTGTTGTAAACTGCTTTTATGAGCAGGTTAAATAATACTAAAGGAGCAAGCCATGAACAGTCAGGAGAAAAGAGAACTGGAGATCTATGCCGCAGAGATCAGGCTCGGCATTATCGAAAGTACGTATAATGCAAAGGCCGGCCATCCGGGCGGAAGCCTTTCTGCCGCAGATGTGATTGCCTATCTTTACGGCAGGCAGATGAAGTATGATGTGAAAAACCCGAAGGATCCGAATAGGGACAGGTTTGTCCTCTCCAAAGGCCATGCCGCTCCCGCGCTTTACAGCGCCTTGGCATATAAGGGATTCTTTCCGGTAGAAGATCTGAAAACCCTGCGCCATATAGATTCCTATCTGCAGGGGCACCCGAATATGAATACGGTTCCCGGCATCGATATGAGCACGGGTTCGCTCGGCCAGGGTATCAGTGCCGCGTGCGGAATGGCAAAGGGCGCAAAAATGCTTGGGCAAAAGGATATGAAAGTCTATACGCTTCTGGGCGACGGGGAGATAGAAGAGGGTCAGGTCTGGGAGGCCATGATGTTTGCCGCGCAGTACGGCCTGGATAATCTGTGTGTGATCATTGACGTGAACGGCTTGCAGATTGACGGCGCCTGCGAGGATGTGATGAGCGCTGAACCGATCGATGAAAAGGTGCGCGCTTTCGGATTTGACTGTGTTGTGATCAACGGCAATGATTTTGATGATCTGGAAAAAGCGTTTAACGCTTTTGAAAACAGCACAAAGCCTTTTGCAATTGTGATGAAAACTGTAAAAGGCCTTGGCGTTTCCTATATGGAAAATGCGGTCGACTGGCACGGCAAAGCGCCGAACCAGCAGGAATATGAGATTGCCGTTAAAGAACTTGATGAAAAACTTGCACAACTGGAGGCGTAACCATGGCAGATGTAAAATGTATTGCTACTCGTGAAAGTTACGGCAACGCTTTAAAGGAGCTTGCCGAAAACGGTGCGGATAATCTTGTTGTGCTTGATGCGGATCTTTCCGCCGCAACAAAAACCGCTATATTCAAAAAAGCGTTTCCGGATCGCCATATCAACTGCGGTATTGCGGAATCCAATATGATGTGTGTTGCCGCAGGGCTCAGCACCATGGGTTTTGTTCCGTTTGCCTCCAGTTTTGCCATGTTTGCTGCCGGCAGAGCGTTTGAGCAGATCCGCAATTCCATTGGCTATCCGCATCTGAATGTAAAGATCGGCGCTACACATGCGGGCATCTCCGTGGGTGAGGATGGCGCATCCCACCAGTGCTGCGAGGATTTTGCCCTTATGCGTTCTATCCCCGGCATGGTTGTGATCTGCCCGGCAGATGATGTGGAGGCAAAGCAGGCTGTAAAGGCAGCGTATGCGCATAACGGCCCCGTTTATTTAAGATTCGGCAGACTTGCGGTTCCTGTTTTTCACAGCGAGGAGTATCAGTTTGAGATCGGCAAGGGCGAACTTGTAAAAGAAGGCTCTGATGTTACGATCATTGCGAATGGTCTTATGGTGGCAGAGGCAATTGAGGCAGGAAAAGAACTTCAGGCAGCGGGCATTGATGCCGAGATTATTAACATGGCAACGATCAAGCCGCTGGATGCGCAGCTGGTTGTTGCATCCGCAAGGAAAACCGGCAAGGTGATCACCGTTGAGGAGCATAATATTATAGGCGGTCTCGGAGAGGCTGTTTGCGCCGCGCTGAGCACGGAATGCCCGGTTCCTGTTAAAAGAATAGGCATCAACGATGAATTTGGCCACAGCGGCCCTGCAAAGGATCTGCTAAAGCAGTTTGGTCTTTCGGCTGAAAATATCGTGAAAGTAACCAAAGAATTTGTAAAATAATAGATTGCAGTTCATGTAAGCCGTTTAAGCGTTGTGCTTAAGCGGCTTTTTGCATGCACCCTCTGCAAGTTCGCTTTACACTGATTTTACAAAGCAAACAAGAATTTGACATCCACCGAAAAATATTGCTTAGTTTTGACGTTTTATAAATCTTTTCTTTAAATCGGTATTGCACAATATATGCGTAATCTGTAAGGAGATGAAATTTATGAAAAAGATAGTAAGCAATATATTCTGCATCCTGCTTTCTTTGCTTAGCATTGCAGGCGGCGCTGTGCTTTTTGTGCACAATTTTCCGGAAGATCTGATCTGGAATCTTTCCGGCGCTGTTCTTATGTTTACCGGCACGGCGGCAATCGTGTCTAAAATCCTATTCGCAGTCAGCGCGGGAAAGGGCAGAACGGCATGAAACAGAAATTAAAACAGTTTACGGATAAACACGCGGAAATATGGAAATTTATAAAATTCACGTTTACCGGCGTCAGCACTTCCGTGCTGGAACTGGCTGTGTTTATGTTTTTGCAGTATGTGGTGTTCCGGTCTCTCAATGCAGTGCCGGTTACCGATAATCCTATCTTATCTTTCCTTGGTATCGAATACCAGGGCTATCTTTATTCTTATGCCATTTCCGCAACGATCGGTTATGCGGCGGCATATATTATGAACCGAAAAATCACATTCCAGGCGGATGCCAATCCCGTCCTTTCCACGATCCTGTATGCTGTGATGGTGGTTTGCACCATTGCTTTCAACACTTGGTTTGGTGCATTCCTCGGCACACTGGTTACAAACAGCGGCTATAATAATGTGTTTGTTGAAATGCTTACCAAAATCGTTGTTATGACGGTTCCCACGATCTGGACTTATCCGCTTAACCGCTTTGTGATCCACAGAAAGAAAAAGCCTAACTATGCGGTTCAGGCGGCTTAGATCTTTCGCGGCAAAGCACCGCGAACTGTGGAAATTTATAAAATTTAATTTTACGGTTATCGTTACATCGGCGCTGGATATCGGCGTATATCTACTGCTCTTGTATCTGGTTTTTGCGCCGCTCAATTCCAGCCCGTTGCCGGACAGCGAATTGCTTTCCTTCCTTGGCATACGCTATCAGGGATATCTGTATGCCTATCTCATTTCCACCACTGCAGGCTATGTTGCCGCTTATCTGATGAACCGAAAGATCACGTTTCATTCAGATGTGAATCCGGCGTACAGTTCCTTTCTGTATTTGCTGCTGGCGGTGTTTAATATCTTGTTCAGTTCGTGGTTCGGCGGCATTGCGGGCACGTTTATGACCCGCTATGCCATTTCAAATCCGTTTACGGAGATCGTTTCAAAATTTATTATCATCAATATCCCCACGCTCTGGACTTATCCGCTGGAAAGGTATATAATTCAGATAAAGCGGGGAACTTTCAGGAGAAAAACAAATGATCATTGCAACTGATCTGGACGGCACCCTGCTTTCCAGCAGCACAAAAATAAGCAGGGAAAATCTGGATTCTATCAAAAGGCTTTATGAAAACGGCGTGCATACCGTGATCGCCACGGGCAGAACCTTTTTTGAGATTCCGGAAGAACTGCTGGAGTGCGAATATATAGACTATATCATTTATTCAAACGGCGCGGCAATTTATAAACGGGGCAGCGGTGTTGTTTTTTCAAACTATATTGCGCCGGATACCGCGCGCGGCGTCTACCGCATTTTAAATACCGCGCA
Organism: Clostridium sp. CAG:678; assembly: GCA_000431535.1. Classification (GTDB taxonomy): domain Bacteria; phylum Bacillota; class Clostridia; order Oscillospirales; family Acutalibacteraceae; genus Eubacterium_R; species Eubacterium_R faecale. Next base: position 32,190 of record HF991811.1, on the reverse strand, counting down.
GACTTTTATTGAACTTTACGTAAACGGCATCCCGCTTGTGGATGCTAAGCAGTTTGATGAAAACGGTTTTGCGTATTACAGAATCGATCCGGCGTTTCTGCCCGAAATGCGCAGAAGCCGCAAGGCGGTGAAAGACCCGGATTCGATTCTTTCCCATCCGGATCTGAAACTGGAGATGTTTGATGTTTTCTTTCGGGATATGGCGGAAAGGGAAGAGTGCAAAAGAAGAATACGCGCCCGCTTTCCACACCTGGAGATCACCACTTCCATGCGCAACAATCTGGAGATCATGAACGGCGGGATCAATAAAGGCACCGGTCTCCTGACGCTGTGTAAGATTGCCGGTATAGATCTGAATGGCGTTCTTGTGATCGGGGACAGTAAAAACGATCTTTCCCTTTTCCGCGCGGCAAAGCACCGCCTTGCCGTTTCAAACGCCTGCGCGGAACTAAAGGAAATCAGTGACGGCGTTATATGTTCTAACGATGAAAATATCATGTGCTGTATGGAAAATCTGATAAGAAAGAACGTTGTTGTATGAATTGCATTCACTTTTTGAATACTGGCTCTTCGGATTGTATCATCCTTCAGAGCGGCAGCCGTTTTGCTATGGTGGATGCCGGCGAGGATACGGATTATCCGCCAAACAAGCCGGCGCTGAAATACCCGGGTTATGAAAAAGAAGTTGTGGATTACCTGTATAAAAACTGTATGGGGCCGGATGGCATGGTTACGCTTGATTTTGTGCTCGGCACGCATGCCCATTCGGATCATATCGGCGGTTTTGACACCGTGATTGATGCGGATAAGGTTGTTGTTCAAAAAGCGTTTTTAAAGCCGTATGACGAAAGCGGCATCAATTTGTTTGAACGCACGCAGTGGGATAATAAAGAGGTCTATATGCAGATGCACGATGCCCTGATCCGCAAAAATGTGCCGATCTGTACGGCGTTTGACGGCGAATCCTTTCATATGGGGGATATGAAGATCACATTTTTTAACGGTGCGTCTGTTCACAGATTCCGCAAAACGGGAGAAAATGAAAATTCCGTGGTTACGCTGGTGGAGTGCGGCGGCTGCCGCGCGCTCCTTGCCGGAGATATGAACTGGAAGTGCGGCGGCGAAAAGAAAATCGCAAAAGCAGTCGGCAAGATCGATCTGCTGAAGGTCGGGCACCATGGTTACGAATTTTCCTCTTCTGCTTTCTGGCTCAAAACGCTGGATCCGAATATTGCAGTCATTCTGAATTTTGCAAACCGTGTGCATAAAAGCGTGGCGGCGCGGATCAAAAAATACAGCGGCGCAAAGACCTATACTTCCGCTGATCTCAATGGGCTGAAAGCCGTGTTTGAAAACGGAACGATCCGTATGGAAACAAATATTATGTAACAAAACAGCGCCGATCCGTGTTCTTAAATTGGAGGCAGCCGGCGGGGAAGCAGAACGCAATCATTCACCTGCAAGGCGTGATCTTGAAATTAAACAAAAAGCGGCAAACCAATATGGCTTTGCCGCTTTTGTTCGGTTTATTCAAGATAAAGTATAATTTTTCCGTTTTCCAGTGTTTTTTTCAGATCGATCACCCTCTGGTTTTCGGATCCGCGGAATTTCAGGGATATATTTTTCCGTTCTTTTTCAAATTTGCCGTCCACCAGAATATCAATGTAGTACAGCATCTCGCGCGCTTTATCCGTGGCGGCGCGGCTCTTTTCTTTTCCCGTGATCTGCTCAAGCGTAAATCCGCTGTAACACCAAACATTTTTCATCGGAAACCGCTGTTTAAACGCCTTTAAAAGTTCCAGCATGCCGTCCTGATTCTCAGGTTCAAACGGCTCGCCGCCCAAAAGGGAAAGTCCGGCGATCCACGGCGGTGCGCAGGAGGATAAAATATATTCTTCCGTTTCTTGATTCCATTCTTTTCCGTAGTCAAACGCCCAGGCAATCTCATTAAAGCAATCCGGGCAGTGGTGGCGGCAGCCGGAAACGAAAACAGAGGTGCGCACACCCTCGCCGTTTGCAATATCGTTCGTTTTTATCTCTGCAATATTCATCCTAAAACAAAAGGGAGCGCACGATGATTCGCCGCGCTCCCGCTCCTTTTAATTGATTACAGGTGAAGCACTCTGTCCCTGATCTCCTGTGTTCTGCCCTGATTCCAAAATTGTGTGCCGATATATCCGCAGGTGCGGCGGGCAACATTCATTTTGCTCTGGTCCTCATTGCCGCAGTTGGGGCAGCGCCAAACCAGTTTGCCGTTTTCCTCAACGATCTTGATCTCGCCGTCGTAGCCGCATATCTGGCAATAATCACTCTTTGTGTTGAGTTCCGCATACATAATATGATCATAAATATACTGCATAACGGAAAGCACAGCCGGAATGTTATCCTGCATGCTTGGCACCTCAACATAGCTGATTGCTCCGCCCGGTGAAAGGTTTTGGAACTCCGCCTCAAATTTCAGTTTCGTGAACGCGTCGATCTGTTCGGAAACATGAACATGATAGCTGTTTGTGATATAATTCTTGTCCGTAACGCCGGGAATCTTTCCAAAACGTTTCTGCAGGCATTTTGCAAATTTGTAGGTTGTGGATTCAAGCGGTGTGCCGTAAACGGAAAAATCAATGTTTTCCTTGGCTTTCCACTCCTTGCACGCGTCATTCAGCTTCTGCATAACGGATATTGCAAAATCCTTTGCGGCGGGATCCGTATGGCTCTTGCCGGTCATATATTTAACACATTCATAAAGGCCTGCATAGCCAAGAGAGATCGTGGAATAGCCGCCGAAGAGCAGCTTGTCTATCTTTTCGCCCTTCTTAAGCCTTGCCAGCGCGCCGTATTGCCAAAGAATCGGCGCCACATCGCTCGGCGTGCCAAGCAGTCTGTTGTGGCGGCACATCAGTGCGCGGTAACAAAGATCAAGTCTTTCATCAAATATTTTCCAGAATTTCGTCATATCTCCGCCGGAGGAGCAGGCGATGTCTACCAGATTCAGCGTTACAACACCCTGATTGAATCTGCCGTAATATTTTGGCTTGTTGGTCTTGGGATCAACATACGGCGTCAGGAAAGAACGGCATCCCATGCAGGTGTAAACGTTTCCGTTGCCGTTTTTATCAATCTTAAGTTCGCGCATCTTCTTTGCGGAAATATAGTCCGGCACCATTCTTTTTGCCGTGCACTTCGCGGCAAGCACCGTAACATCCCAGTATTTGGAATCCGGGGTTATATTGTCTTCGTCCAGCACATAGATCAGTTTCGGGAATGCCGGTGTGATCCAAACACCGCTCTCATTCTTAACGCCCTGGATCCTCTGGCGCAGCACTTCCTCTATGATCAGTTTCAGGTCATCTCTCGTCTGCCCTTCGGGAACTTCGTCCAGATACATAAATACGGTAACAAAAGGCGCCTGGCCGTTTGTGGTCATCAGCGTAATTACCTGATACTGGATGGTCTGCACACCGCGTTTGATCTCGCTCTTAACGCGCATTTCCGTGATCTTGTTGATCTCTTCATCCGTTGGGTCAATGCCTGCCTCTTCCAATTCTGCTCTTACGTCTTTTCTGAATTTCTGCCTGCTGAGATCAACAAACGGCGCAAGGTGCGCAAGGCTGATACTCTGACCGCCGTACTGGCTGGAAGCAATCTGCGCAATGATCTGTGTGGCTATATTGCACGCTGTGGAAAACGTGTGGGGCTTTTCAATCATCGTGCCGCTGATAACGGTGCCGTTTTGAAGCATATCTTCCAGATTTACAAGATCACAGTTGTGCATATGCTGCGCAAAGTAATCGGCGTCATGGAAATGAATCAGCCCGTTTTCATGCGCCTCCACAATATCCTGCGGCAAAAGGATTCTCTTGGTCAGGTCTTTGGAAACTTCACCCGCCATGTAATCGCGCTGTACGCTGTTTACAGTGGGATTCTTGTTTGAGTTTTCCTGCTTAACTTCTTCATTGTTGCATTCAATCAGCGTCAGGATCTGCTCGTCCGTCGTGTTTGATTTTCTGATGAGCGAACGGTTGTAACGGTACTTAACATACCGCTTGGCAACTTCAAATGCGCCCTGCGCCATGATCTGGTTTTCAACAATGTCCTGAATCTCTTCAACGGAAAGGGCACGCGCCGCCTTGGTGATCTTAAACTCAACAAATTCGGCAATATCCCTGATCTGAGAGGGGGTAAGTTCTTCTTTTTCGCAGGCCGCGTTTGCCTTTGTGACCGCGGCGATGATCTTGGTGAGGTCAAATTCCGCCTCAGAGCCGTTTCTTTTTATGATCTTCATTACATTTCACCTCCGATAAAAGTTACAATACAATTCAATTGGTTACAAAATGATTACATCAAATGTACGTTGCTTATACATCATACCAAAATACAGTGTGGTTGTCAATACAAATTAGAAAAAAATCACAATATCTTGTGTTTATTTTTGAAAAAATCAAAAAAATAAACGATATGTAGATTTTGCTTTTTTTCATGCGGGTTGCTGTTTTTTGGCTTTAAATCGGGTGATTTTGGTTTAGATGTGCCTTTTTTTGCGCAAAAAAGTTACAATGCGCAAGTACAGATCGTATAATCCTGTTTCTGCTTTGCTGCTTCTTTTTCCGTGTTCAGATTTTTATTGACAAATTATGCCGCCGGCATTATAATAGGTATAACTTAATAAGTCAGGGGTGCCGAAAGGCTGAGATCATACCCTTCGACCCGTTCGTTAGTACGAACGGCGGAGACTGCGTAAGGCAACACAATTGCGCCCCGTTCTGTTTGGAACGGGGCTTTTCTTTTGGCTTGTTGAGATTTTGAAGCGGTGCAAACGCGCTTCGGAAAGGAGTTTGGAATATGGCAAATACAAAAATCAGCGAAACACAGAAACTTACCGAAACGGCGATCATGATCGCGCTTGCCACACTGCTTTCCTATGTTACGATCTTTACTGCGCCCATGGGCGGCTCCATCACCGCTTTCAGCCAGGTGCCCATCGTGATTATAGGTTACCGTTACGGATTCAAGTGGGGCGCAGGTACGGGCGTGATCCACGGCATTCTGCAAATGCTGCTTCAGGGCCTCGGCAATTTCGCGTATGTTAAGGGTATCGGCGCTTACATTATTTTGATCTTTGCGGATTATGTTGTGGCTTTTGCATGTCTCGGTATCGGCGGCGCGCTCTTCAAAAAGGCTGTTAAAAATCAGACGCTTGCGCTTGCGCTGGGCGGCGCTTTCGCATCGCTTTTCAGATTTATATGCCACTTTATCTCCGGCGTTACGATCTGGGGCGAATATGCGGATGGCTGGAAGTCCGTTTGGGCTTACAGCTTCGGCTACAACGGTTATTATATGCTGTTTGAGGCTATTATCACCGTGGTCGGCGTAGTCGTGCTGTCCCTTGTGCTGGATTTCAACAGCCCCACGCTTATCAGAAAAAGAAAAAAAGCAAATGCCTGATTTCAAGGCGTAAATCCGAAGATCCCTGCTTATGCAGGGATCTTTTTATTGTTGATAAGCGCCTTGCAAAAAAACGATTTCTGCAATATAATATAAATTGGTATTTATTTTAGGATTGGCGGCTGGCCGCCGGAGAGGGATCTATGGATAATTTCTATTGCGATGGCCTTGTTATACGCGATGCGCACGGCAGGCAGCGTATTTTCCGCGGGGTCAATATTTGCCTGAAACTGAAAAAAGCAAGCTTATCTGAGGCAAGAAAGAATCTTTTAAAAAAGAAAGTGATCAAAAATCTGAAACAAAACGGCGTGAATATCGTGCGCCTTGGCATCACTTGGGCAGCGCTGGAGGAGAACCGGGGCGTTTACAGCACCGATCTGGCGAAGATTTTGCATACCTTTGTAAAGCGCTGTGAAAAAGAGGGGATCTATGTGATGCCGGATATGCATCAGGATCTGTTTTCGCATTATTTTCACGGCGACGGCGCGCCCGACTGGGCAGTGGATCCTGCCATAAAAAGCAAAAAGCAGATCGCCGTGTGGGCGGAGGGCTATTTTTATATGAACGGCGTGCAGCGCGCCTTTTCTGATTTTTGGGAGAACAAAAACGGCATGCAGGATGATTTTATCCGCTGCTGGAAATTCCTTTCCGATACCTTTTCTGATTGTTCCAATATTATCGGCTGCGACTTTTTTAACGAGCCGTTTTTGCAAAGCGGCGGCAGAGAGATCTTTATTCGTATCCTAAACGGCGTTGCCGAAACCGCCGGAAAAAATATTGATTTTCATTCCTGCTTTGCGTTTGGCAGGGAAAAATCAGGCATGCTGCTTGCAGCTTTGAAACTGCTTTCCGTCATCAGATCTTATTCCGGATTTGAAAGACTGATGCGCACGCTGGATGACGAGGAGCATTTTTCCCGGCTTGTGGACGGAAATGAGAAACTCATAGCGGACTTTTCCAAAAATTATTATGAGCCGTTTTTCAAAAAGATCAGCGGCGCGGCAGGCAGAGGATTCAATGTTTTTGAACACAGTTATTATTCCAACCTCGGTATACCGTTTGCAATTGATACGCCTGATAATTCCGTTTATTCGCCGCATGCGTATGATCTGTTTGTGGATTCGCCGCTTTATGACAGATATTGCAGCAATCACAGGCTGGATTTTATTCTGAAACGGATCCGTGAAAATCAGCTTAAAATGCAGGTTCCCGTAATCATGGGGGAATGGGGAGGCGCCCAAAGCGGCAAAAACAGCCTTGCCCATATAGATCATATTATGCATGTCTTTGAAAAGTATGGGTGGAGCAGTATTTATTGGGGCATGAAGTTTGATGATAAAAAGCTCCTTTCCGTTTTTAACCGTCCGTATCCTGCCGCCGTGTTCGGTGATATTCAGGAGATGCATACGGATGTAAAAGAACACCGGTTTACTCTTGTATGGCGTCAGGATGCATCCTGCGGCAAATATTCGGATAACGCGAATCTAATTTATATCCCCGGCAAAGGCATGGTTCACTATGCCGGAAAAGAAGGGGAGAACCGCCTTGAGATTGATTATGGCAATATCTTAAATTCTAGAAAATAAGCAAAAGAAAACGCCCGGAGTTATCCGGGCGTTAATTTTTAGTTTGCTCAAACGCTATTATTTCATAGCCTCTTCCACTGCAACTGCGGTTGCAACGGTTGCGCCAACCATCGGGTTGTTGCCCATACCGATCAGACCCATCATCTCAACGTGAGCCGGAACGGAAGAAGAACCTGCGAACTGCGCGTCGCCGTGCATACGGCCCATAGAGTCTGTAAGACCATAGGAAGCCGGGCCGGCAGCCATGTTATCGGGATGGAGTGTACGGCCTGTGCCGCCGCCGGATGCAACGGAGAAATATTTCTTGCCGTTTTCGATCGCCCATTTCTTGTAAGTGCCTGCAACCAGGTGCTGGAAACGAGTCGGGTTCGTGGAGTTGCCGGTGATGGAAACGTCTACGCCTTCGTGTTTCATGATCGCAACGCCTTCCAGAACGTCGTTTGCGCCGTAGCACTTAACAGCGGCTCTTTCGCCGTCTGAGAATGCTCTTGTTTCAACGATCTTCAGTTCGCTGGTGTAGAAATCATAATCGGTCTTTACATAGGTAAAGCCGTTGATTCTTGAAATAATATAAGCAGCGTCTTTGCCAAGACCGTTCAGGATAACTCTGAGCGGCTCTTTGCGCACTTTGTTTGCCGTGCGCGCAATGCCGATTGCGCCTTCAGCAGCGGCAAAACTCTCATGGCCTGCAAGAAATGCAAAGCACTTTGTCTCTTCTGAAAGCAGACGCGCGCCCAGATTGCCGTGGCCGAGACCAACATTTCTCTGCTCTGCAACGGAACCGGGGATGCAGAATGCCTGAAGACCGATACCGATCTTTTCCGCTGCCTCAGATGCGGATTTCACGCCGCTCTTGATTGCAACTGCCGCGCCGAGCGTGTAAGCCCAGCTTGCGTTTTCAAACGCGATCGGCTGAACGCCTTTTACGATCGCGTCAACATTTATTCCTTTTGAAAGGCACAAATCCCTTGCTTCCTCAAGACTTGAAAGACCGTATTCAGCAAGACATTTTTCAATTTTGGCCATTCTTCTCTCTTTGCCTTCGAATTTTACATCATTCGCCATTGTACGTTCCTCCTGTCTTAATTATTCTTCGCGCGGGTCAATATATTTCGCAGCATTGTCAAATCTGCCGTATGTGCCCTTGTTTGCCTCATATGCCTCGTTCGGGGATTTGCCGTGGCGGATATCCTCAAGCATCTTGCCGAGCTTTACGAATTCGTAGCCGATCACTTCGCCCTCTTCGTCCAGTGCCATGCGTGTTACATAGCCTTCCGCCATTTCCATATAGCGAACGCCTTTTGCCTTTGTGGAGAACATGGTGCCCACCTGGCTTCTGAGACCTTTACCAAGATCCTCAAGCGCAGCGCCGATTACAAGACCACCCTCAGAGAACGCACTCTGGGAACGTCCGTAAGCAAGCTGCTTAAAGAGTTCTCTCATCGCAACGTTGATCGCGTCGCAAACCAGGTCTGTATTCAGGCATTCCAGCAGCGTTTTGCCCGGCAGAATCTCCGCCGCCATAGCTGCAGAATGCGTCATGCCGGAGCAGCCGATCGTCTCAACAAGCGCTTCTTCAACAATGCCGTTTTTAACGTTCAGGCTCAGTTTGCAGGCGCCCTGCTGCGGCGCGCACCAGCCAATGCCGTGTGAAAAGCCGCTTATGTCTTTGATTTCGTAGGATTTAACCCATTTACCCTCTTCCGGGATCGGAGCAGGGCCGTGATGCGGACCTTTTTTTACGGTGCACATCTGTTCTACTTCTTGCGAATAAACCATAGTATCTACTCCCTCGCTTAAATTTAATAATTACTAAAATTATCAATAGTTATTATAACCAATCTTGTGCTTATCTGCAAGTAAAAGAATATAAAATTTGTTATATTTCCTTATTTTTTCCGTATCGCTTGCAAGGTTTTGTGCAAATTGGTATACTATAATCGAAATCAACATAAAAAGGAAAGATGAAAATGAAAATAAAAAACGGTTTTGTAAAAAGAAATATTGCCGGCTCGGAGATCGTTGTGCCGGTAGGCAAAACAGCGTCTGAATTTAACGGCATGATCACTTTGAACGAATCCGGCGCGTTTTTCTGGGATTGCCTTTTGCAGGAAACAACTGCGGATGAAGTGGTAAAAAAGGTGCTTGATGTTTATGAGGTAACGCCGGAAAAAGCCGCCGCAGACGTGGATAAATTTATCACTATGCTCCGCGAAAACGATCTGCTGGAGGAGTAATATAAAAATTATATTTACAATGTGTAATGCCCTGCAAGCATCTAAGGTTTGCAGGGCATTATTTTAAGTTTCGTTATTTGTGATTGATATTATTTATTAACTTCTTTTTTGTTTGTCAATCCAAGAATGTAATCTATGGATACGTTATAAAAAACGGAAAGACGTATTAATCTGTCTGCTGTTATTTCGGTCGTGCCGTTTTCTATGTTTGAATAGTTTTGCTGTGTCATATTCAAAATTTCCGCTATATCTTTTTGCGTTAGATTTCGGTCTTCTCTTAGATCTTTTATTCTTTGATACAATGGCTACACTTCAAAATAATTTTATCATACAAGCACGAATTGTATTTACAATTACAAGTAAAACTTGTACAATGTTGTTACAATTCATACTTGTAATGATTCTATAAGGCGATTTTATGAATGAGAATCAGATAAGTTTTAAAGTTAACTATAAAACAACAAGCAGTAAAAAAATCTGCTCGCGTTCCCTTGTCCGTTTAAATGAAGCACTTAATTTTATCTGCCGCAATTTTTCCAAATGGTCGGATTGCAGGCTGTTCAAAATTGATTCGGGATCTGTGTTCAATAAATGAGGTGAATGTAGAAAATGAAAGGCGAATCTGTTATCAACCTTGACTTAGATCCCGAATATAACCAAGTAAAACAATAAATCCGAGGTCACATATCGAAATCCAGCGATATGCACCTCGGATTTGCGCGTTTATTTTATATTTGTGTTTATAATCTTCATCACGAGTTCCTGCGTTGGGAAATCCATATAAATGGCGCCGTAGTATTTGGCGGGGTCAAGCGGGTATTTCATAAACTGCGGGTTGATATATTCCGCGTTTTTGCGCGGGCCTTTTGCTCCGCCCGCTGTGGAAAGATAATCTATAATATAAGTTCCGTCAAATGGCTTTGCCTTGTCAAGAAACGGCTTTATGCACTCGTTCCAGCGTGGCTCGGGCTTGTATTTATACCGGTCCTGCACAACAAATTGAGCGGGATATGTACCGCCGGTGCTCAATGTCAGCGGATCGGGAGAGATCGTGTCCTGCTCTATCCAGCGGGAAAAATCCAGCCCGGTGTTTTCAGCTGTGAATTCAGCCCTGTCCGTCATTTTACAGCGGCGGATCAAATAAATTTTTCCGCGTGTTTCATCAAGCTTCGGCACCCGGTTTTCACAAAACCACATGTTTGGCGCTTTGGCTATGTACTGGAAAAACAAGTTGTCAAAGCACTTTTCATTTTCTTTGCCGCTGTCATTCTTAAACTGAAAAAGGATCGTTTCGCTCGGATTCTCACGCAGAAAGTCATAGCAGGCGTTCAGCACGTAATCCAGATCCATCTGTTTGCCAAACTTGTTGGGCGTGGTAAATACTTTCGCAACGCCGTGCACCATTTTCAGCCGGTTGCCATTGCTCTCCACCCGGATATCCAGCGCTCTGATCCCAAGCATCAGCTGCGCATAGATCGTCAGATCCTGTGTTTTGCATATGTGCGCAAACTGCACGTATTTGGTTACACAGTCATGCGTGCCGGGAATGGAAAGAGACAGCAGATCCCGTTGTCCGTCTATATCCGCCATCCAGTTTTTCAGTTTCATAAAATCCCTCTTTTCAATACGGCGTTGTATGCGCAGGCAAGTTCCTTTAAAGCCGTTTTGCGGCAGGCGCCCTTTTGCCTGCTTGGCTATTATAACATTTTTTGCCCGTTTCATCAATCGTTGAAAAAAGAAATAAGATTTAGTATAATGAATATATATAAACTTTGGGTTGTGCTCGGGAGGCGCGGCAGTATGATCCTATTGGAAAAAAAGGGCGTTATAACGCCCGATATGGATAAAACAAATATTGCGTTCAATTTTGATGTGCCGGACGGCGTTTCCGCTTTGAACATGGATTTTTCCTATTCGCCTAAAACGCTTGATGATGAGAGCGCTGCTGTCAGATTGATTTCGTCAGCGCTTGAACAATATCTCGGCACGGATCACGGAAAAGATCCGCGTGATTTTCTGCCGGTCAAAAATCTTATAACCGTTTCGGTGGATGACCCGCTCGGTTACAGGGGCGCGGCGCACCGGCAGCCAAATGAGCAGCATATCGTGATCGGCGGGGCAGAAACTTCGCCCGGCTTTACAAAAGGCGCAGTCAGCAGCGGAACATGGCGCGTGGTGCTGAACGTGCACTGCTGCGTATGTGATGCTGCATACAATCTTAAAATAAGCGGAGGTACAGTACAATGAGTTATCTTCCCTGCGAACTGCACTGCCATACCATCCATTCGGACGGCGGCTTTACTCCGCTTTCCCTTCAGCAGGCGGCGGTGGAGGATCATCTTTCTCTGATCGCCTTAACGGATCATAATACCTACAGCGGTTTTGACGAGACGGATCCGAATCTCATCCCCGTTGTGCGCGGCATTGAATGGACCACCTATTTCGGCCATATGCTGGTGCTTGGTGCGCGTGATTTTGTGGACTGGCGCGACGCCGTGCCGGATAATATAGATGAAAAGATGAAAGCTGTTCGGGCGGCGGGCGGCGTTGTGGGCATAGCGCATCCGTTTCAGGCGGGTTCGCCGATATGCACCGGCGGCAGATGGGAATTTCATGTGCGCGATTTCCGCAATGTGGATTATATGGAAGTCTGGCACGAGGATTTCAGCCCGGAAAATACGGAGAATGACCGGGCGCTTGCCATGTATACCTCTCTGCTGGATCAGGGGTACCATATTGCCGCAGTATACGGCAAGGACTGGCACAGACCCACCCCGCCGGAGAAACATTACGGCTGCACCTATCTCCATTTTGACGGCGGACTTGCCACGCCGCAGGGCGCGTTAAAAGCGATCCGCCTTGGCAAAACGGTTGCCTCAACGGGCGCGAAATTTATATTTCGTGTGCACCGCCTTGGCAAAACATACGGTCTCGGCTCAACGATTCCCAAGGGGAATGTTACGTTCAGTTTCTTTACGGATCTGCATTCCAGAGAAAAGAATGCCGGAAAGGAAATCCTGGAATACAAGACGATCCGGATCGTTACAAACGGCGGAAAGACAGTACTGGAAACCAGGTGCGATACACGCCACGAGCGCTTAAAGATCGAGCGCGGGCATTGGTATCGTGCAGAACTTTGGGGAACGGTCAACGGCGAAAACAAGATCCTTGCCGTTACCAGCCCCGTCTATTGCGAATAAAAAAGAAAACCGCTGTGCTCTTTACTGCACAGCGGCTCTTAAAGCGTAATGTATACATTTTATCGCTTGGAAACATTAATAGTCTTCCGGGCGGTAATTTTTTTTGCCTTCCGGCGTGTCTCTGTAATACTGGGTAAACGGTTTGAAACGCGCTTTCTCCTCCCAGATCTCTTTGGCCTTCGGCGCCCAGTGTTTTGCGTAGTCGTCGCATTTAGAGCAAAGTTCATCCGCGCTTTCGGCTTTGATGAGATTCGTGGACTTCGCGCCGCTGCGCTGCACCATTTTGCGCAGTGCCTGCGGATTTTCAAGCATAGGGCAGGGGCGCAGCATGTTTTTGTTAAACGGCTGGCCCTTGTAATACTCTTTGAAAAGGGGAGAGTTGAGGCATTCCATGATAGATTTCTCCCGGATATTCGAATCGGAATAATGAATGAAAACACAGGGTTCCACATCGCCCTCGGAGTTTACGTGAAAATAATTCCTGCCGCCCGCGATGCAGCCGCCTACAAATTCAGCGTCATTCTGAAAGTCAACAGTGAAAATGGGCTTTCCCGTTTTGGAATCCCGTTTTGCCCGGATGGCGCGGTAAACATGCTCCCTTTGTTCGGGCGTCAGCAGCAGGCTTGTGTCTGCGTTGTCGCCCACCGGCATGTAGTGGAAAAACCACATGTATCGTGCGCCCGCCTCAATCATTTGGTCATAAAATTCGTCGCTGGTTACCGCCTCATAGTTTTTGCTTGTGTAGCAGACGGAAGTTCCAAAAAGGCAGCCGTGCGCTTTCAGCATCTTCATGGCGTTCATCGTTGTTTGATAGGCGCCTCCGCCTCTTCTGCCGTCGTTCGTTTCCTCTGTGCCTTCAATAGAAAGCGCCAGACCGAAATTGCCGCATTCAATCAGCTGCTCGCAAAAAGCGTCGTCGATCAGCGTGGCGTTTGTGAAAGCAAGAAAAATGCAGTCCGGGTTCTCCTTGGCAAGCGTGATCAGATCTTTTTTGCGGATCAGCGGTTCGCCGCCCGTGAACATAAAGAAATGCGTGCCAAGCGCCTTGCTCTCACGAATGATCTTTCGCATTTCATCCAGAGTAAGGTTGGATTTATACCCGTATTCCGCCGCCCAGCAGCCCTTGCATTTCATGTTGCAGGCGGATGTTGGATCCAGCAGAACCACCCAAGGTATATTGCATCCCAGTTCATCCCGCTTTTTTCTTAAGGTGGATGTGCCGATCAGTCCCAGATCTATGCCGAAGGTCAAGACTGCTTTTCTCAGAAAATCAGCGTTGACTTCTTTCATGCCGCGAAACAGAAAACGGTGCCAAACGTTGTTTTCGTCTGATATGATCTCGATCGGTTTGGTAAAAGTGCTTTCGGGATACATTTTTCCCGCAAACGCTTTGCCCACCTTTACCAGCCGCAGCATATTGCGTTTCGGATCCTTGTAAATGTATCTAAAAAGCCCGTTTCCTATTGCGTGAAGCGTTTTGCTTTTCATAGATGGCATATTTGCAGCTCCTTACATTGTTTCGGGTGCGGAGATCTTGAGCATTCCCAGAATGTTTTTAATGGTTTCTTTTACGGCAAGGCAAAGATACAACCTTGCCTGCATCAGACCTTCATCCTCCGCGATCACGCGGTGCGCGTTGTAGAATTTATGGAAAAGTGTGGCAAGTTCAATCACAAAATGGGTAATCTTTGCCGGGTCATACGCCTTTGCAGCGGCGATCACCTCGTCCGTAAGGGCGGAGAGATGGCGGATCAGTTCTTTTTCTTCCTCCGAATTCAAAAGCGCCAGTTCTTCATCCGCAGGCGTGCGCATGGTAATGCCGTCCGCCTGCGCTTTTTTCAAAATCGAACAGATGCGCGCGTGGGCGTACTGCACATAGTAAACAGGGTTCTGATTCGTTTTCTGCGCCGCAAGATCCAGATCAAAATCAAAATGAGAATTCGGTTCTCTCAGGTTAAAGAAGAATCTTGCCGCGTCGATCGGGATCTCTTCCAACAGGGTGTTCAGCGTGATCGCTTTGCCGGAACGCTTTGAAAGTTTAATCGTTTCGCCGTCTCTGACCAGCCTTACCATCTGCATGATCACGCAGTCCAGCCTGTCCGCGTCCAGCCCCAGCGCAGTCAGCGCCGCTTTCATTCTCGGCACATAGCCGTGGTGGTCCGCGCCGAGCACGTCAACCGCCTTGTCAAAGCCGCGCGTCACAAGTTTGTTGTAGTGGTAGGCAATATCCGGCACAATATATGTGGGTATGCCGTTTGCGCGAACCAGCACAATGTCTTTTTCATTGCCGAATTTGCTTGCCTTAAACCACAGTGCGCCGTCCTGCTCATAGGTTACGCCCAGTTCCTTGAATTTGTTTATGATCTTATCCACAGAGCCGTCTGCGTGCAGGGTGCTCTCCTTAAACCAGTTGTCATATTTTATGCGGTATTCCAGCAGGTCGTTTTGGAGCCCCTCAATGTTTTTCGGCAGGGCATACGCCACAAGCGCGTCGCGCCTTTCTTTTGAATCTGCGTCAACATACCTGTCGCCGTATTCGGCAGCAAAATTTTTGGCGTGTTCGGTTATGTCCGCGCCCTTATATGCGTCCTCCGGCAGTTCGATCCCGTCCTTGTAAAGCTGAAGATAGCGCACTTCAAGTGAAGTGGCAAACTTTTCAATCTGATTGCCGGCGTCGTTTACATAAAACTCACGGCGCACATCATAGCCTGCCCATTCCAGCACAGCGGCAAGGCAGTCGCCAATGGCGCCGCCCCTTGCGTTTCCAATGTGCATCGGTCCGGTAGGGTTGGCGGAAACAAATTCAACCAGCACTTTTTTTTCGCTGCCATAGTCCGATTTGCCGTAGTCGCCGCCCTTTGCCATAACGTCTTTCACGATCTCGCCGTAGTAGCGCTGCGAAAGGTAAAAGTTCAGAAATCCCGGCCCGGCGATCTCGCATCTTTCAAACAGGGTGTCCGTCAGATCCAAATGCGCCGCTATGCTTTCCGCAATTTTTCTGGGCGCGCATTTAAACGCTTTTGCGCCGGCAAGCGCCACGTTGGCGGAAAAATCGCCGTTTTTGCTGTTTGCCGGTTTTTCTATGTTGAAATCCGGTATCGGCTCTGCCGGCAGTTCGCCGTCCGCAACGGCTCTGCCAAGGGCGTCTATGATTTTTGTTCGCAGTTCTTTTTGTGTTTCTTTCACTATTATGGACATGTTTACCGTCTCCGAAAATAAATTTTATATATTACTTACTGGGCTGTTTTGTAAAAACTGAGCCGCACTTTGTTTTGCGAGGCAACCGCGCCGTTAAAATCAATATCGTATTCAAAATCAAACCGGCCGTTTTCTATATCCGCCTCAATATCGCGCCCGTATACACCCATCAGCATATTGCCGAATTCTGTGCCGTAATTGCAAAGGTGGCGCTTGGATCGTTCTATGAGCAGGCTGGCATGCGATCTGCCCGATCTTGTCATCTCCACCGCGCTTTCATCCTTGTTTACCCTAACGGTGACCGTAACGCTTTCTTCCGGCTCTTCCAGTTCTTCTTTATATCTTATAATATAGGCAACGCCGTCATCCCGAATCGTCCCGAATGTTGTCAGCTCCGTAACATCGGTGTCTTTTCCGTAGCGCTGGGTGCCTTTGATTTCAATCAAAATCTTTTCCATCAAACCGCCTCTAAAATAATACGTAATATTTTATCATATAAAATAGCGAAATTCAACATAAAAAAGCAAAATACAGCCGTGTTAAAATACTGTTTCGTATAAATTTAAAAATTTTTAATGACAAAATCCTTTTCAGATGCTATAATACAGAAATGTAGACCCCGAAACGGGAGATCACTGTTTTACAGGAGCTGTTTAAATGGAACTTACAGAAGCATACAGATTAATGGATAAGACCCTTGGCGAAAATCTTAAGGATCTTGAATTTAAAAAGATGAAGACCACTGAAGGCGAACTCGGCTATAAAAGCGACAAAGGCCTTTTCCGTGTTGTATATGACGTAAAAACAAACATTATGAGCCTGGAGTGCTCGTATGAGGATAAGGGCGCGGACACAGCGTATGAAACCATATCCAAATCCCTTTTTGAATTGGATGCCGCGGATGAAAAGGAATGCCGTTCGTTTGCAAATGAGGTGTCTGATGAGATCCATTCTCTTTTTGCCTCCAGAAAAAAAGTGGATCTGGATAAGATCAAAATGCCCAAAGCGGTTTCACGTTCCAAGGCAAAAAACGGCGTAATCAGTTATGATGTGGATTCTCTTGCAAACCGTTTTGGCGTGCTTTTCCCGGATCTGAAAGAGGCGGTAAAGCAGAATATTGCAGATTACAGCGAGTTCCTGCCCGAAACGTTTTTTAAGGAGACCGGTACGCCGCGTGTGCTGGACGTGATCAAAAACGGCAATGAGGCGGAGCGCAAAAAGCTTTTTAAAATGCTCAATGAGGTCTATGAGGACGGCACCAACGAAGTGCAGGATATCATCGGCGTTACGATCCTCGGAGAGATGAAAAACGATCCCGCCATGATGGAAGTGGCAGATAGATATATGACCGATTATTTGTCCGCTCCCGTGCACGAGATCAACAAGATTACGGCAAAGAAAAACAGATTTACAAGAAAATTGGCTCATCCGCCGGCATATAAACCTAAAAAGAAGAAGAGCAATATGCTGCAAAACGCGCTGACCCAGCAGCCGAAGTAACGCAGACCAAACTCAAAACATATAATGATCCTATAAAGTCGTACGGCAGTCTAAAAGATTCCGTACGGCTTTTTTATTGTGTAAAGAAAAGTATGCCGTTTTTTTTATCTAATCTTTAAAATGCGGAAACTATATTTTGAATACACGATTAAAGTGCATAATATTGTTAAATAATTAACAAAAAACATAGATTTTCAACAAAGTTTGCAGAAAATCATTGACAAAAAAATAAACATCTTTATAATAGAAAGCACGGTTATTTTTTACAAACAGAAAGGGAGGCAATTTTTATGTCAAGAGTTTATAATTTCAGTGCGGGTCCCTCCACGCTGCCCGTATCCGTTTTGGAGCAGGCAGGCGCCGAGATCCTGGATTATCACGGCAGCGGCCAGTCCGTTATGGAAATGAGCCACCGCTCCAAGGTATTTGACGATATCATCAAAAGCGCGGAAAAACTGATGCGCGAACTGTATCAGGTTCCGGATAATTACAAGATCCTTTTCTTACAGGGCGGCGCGTCCGCGCAGTTCTCCGCCATTCCGCTCAATTTTATGAACGGCAGCGGAAAAGCGGATTATATTATCACCGGTCAGTGGGCGAAAAAGGCGTATCAGGAGGCGCAGAAATACGGCGATGTCCGGGAGGCTGCTTCCTCTGCGGATAAAACCTTTAGTTATATTCCCAAAACAAAGCCGGAAGATTTCAGGGAAGACGCGGATTATGTTTACATCTGTATGAACAACACGATCTACGGCACCAAATATACTGAACTTCCTCCGGTTGGAGATAAAGTGCTGATTGCCGATATCTCATCCTGCGCGCTTTCAGAGCCGCTTGATATCTCTAAATTCGGCATGGTCTATTTCGGCGCGCAAAAGAATGTTGCCCCCGCCGGTCTTGTGGTTGTGATCGTGCGCGAGGATCTGCTAGGCAACGCAAGGGATATCACCCCTGTTATGATGAATTATAAGGTGCAGGCAGATGCGGATTCGCTTTATAACACGCCGCCCTGCTGGACTATTTATATCTGCAAACTGGTGCTGGAGTGGATCAAAGATACTTTCGGCGGCCTGGAGGGCATGAAAGCGCATAACGAGAAAAAGGCAAAGATCCTTTATGATTTTCTGGATCAGAGCAAGATGTTCCACGGCACCGTTGTGCCCGAGGATCGTTCTCTTATGAACGTGCCTTTCGTTACGGACAGCGATGAACGCAACGCCAAATTTATCAAAGAGGCAACCGAGGCCGGTTTCGTAAACCTGAAAGGCCACAGAACGGTTGGCGGCATGCGCGCTTCTATCTATAATGCAATGCCGATAGAGGGCGTTGAAAAACTTGTTGCGTTTATGCAGAAATTTGAGGAGGAAAATCAATAATGTTTAAGATCAAAACTTTAAATAAGATCTCTCCCGTGGGCCTTTCCAAGTTTGACCCGGCAAACTACACTTACGGCGATGATGTGCAGAACCCGGACGCGATCATGGTGCGTTCCGCCGCCATGCACGATATGGAACTGCCGGAATCCCTGCTTGCGATTGCAAGGGCGGGCGCCGGCGTAAATAATATTCCCATTGAAAAATGCACGGAAAAGGGCATTGCCGTTTTCAATACGCCCGGCGCGAACGCGAACGCCGTTAAAGAACTTGTGATATGCGCGCTTCTCCTTTCCAGCCGCAAGATCACCAAGGCAATCGAATGGTGCAAGACCATAAAAGATGACGAAAATGTGAGCAAGTCCGTTGAAAAGGGCAAGTCAGCATTCGCGGGCCCTGAGATCAAGGGAAAGACCCTTGCCGTTATCGGTCTCGGCGCCATCGGCAGGCTCGTTGCCAACGCCGCCGTTGATCTCGGCATGACCGTTATCGGCTACGATCCGTTCCTTTCCGACGAAGCGGCAGAGGCGCTCAAAAGGGAAGTAACCGTGGAAACGGACCTCAACAAGATCTTCCCACAGGCGGATTATCTTACGGTTCACGTTCCGCTTACCCCGGATACAAAAGAGATGATCTGCGCCGCAAATATTGAGAAGATGAAAGATACCGTTCGCATTGTCAACCTCGCCAGGGGCGATCTTGCGAATTCTGCAGATATCGTAGCAGCGCTGGAGGACGGCAAAATGGCGGCTTATGTAACCGATTTTCCGTCTGCGGAACTGATCGGTGTAGACGGCGTGATCGCGCTTCCGCACCTTGGCGCCTCCACGCCTGAAAGCGAGGAGAACTGCGCGTCCATGGGCGCTATGGAGCTTATTGATTATCTGGAAAACGGCAATATCAGAAATTCCGTCAATCTTCCCGCTGCAACTCTGGAAAAGAGCGGCGCGGCAAGGATCACAGTCATCCACAAAAATCAGCCGAATATGATTGCAACGATTACCGATACGATCAGCAGGGACGGCATTAATATAGCAAACTTTGTGGATAAAAACCGCGGTGAAGTTGCTTACAGCATTATTGATGTGGATTCCGAAGTTTCCGAAAACGCCGTTGCGGATATTAAAAAGATAGACGGCGTTACAAGAGTAAGAGTTATCAAATAAGTGCATTTCTGCCGAATTTATCGGCAGCCTCGGCGGACCGGGTTTTTCCGGTCCGCTTTTTGCGTGCTGCGAAAGTGCGCAGTGGGTTTTGCCTGATTTTTTTCTTGACAAAATAAGACCGCTTTGCTATAATAGCACTAATCCGCTTTAAAGCATAAACACTTTAAAGCAACAAAGTAACGAACGGGAGGTATACCTATGGCACCCAGAAAAGGGAATATGATGACGGTCAGAAATGATATAAAAGTGCTGGATGCAACAATCAGAGACGGCGGCCTTTGCAATAATTTTGAATTTACGGATGAATTCGTAACGGAGCTTTATAAAACCAACATAAAAAGCGGTGTGGATTATATGGAGTTCGGTTACCGCGCGTCCAAAAAAATGTTTGATCCGGAAAAATTCGGAAAATGGAAATTCTGCACGGAGGAAGATATACGCAGTATCGTGGGCGATAACATTTCGGATATGAAGATCTCCGTTATGGCAGATGTCGGCAGATGTGATTTTAAAGAGGATTTTATCCCAAAGAGCGAATCGGTGATCGATATGGTGCGCGTTGCCTGCTATATCCACCAGATTCCCGCGGCTGTGGAAATGGTAGAGCATTTCCATAATTTGGGCTATGAAACCACATGCAATATTATGGCGGTCAGCCAGGCGAATACGGATCAGGTGGCAGAGGCGCTGGAAATGCTCGGCAATTCCAGTGTAGACGTTATTTACCTTGTGGATTCCTACGGTTCGCTTTATCCCGAAACAGCGGAAGAACTGGCAAAGAAATATTTAGAGGCGGGAGAGAAATACGGAAAAGCAATCGGATTTCATGCCCACAACAACCAGAATCTTGCCTTTGCCAATACGATCGAAACGATGTCTTACGGTGTTTCTTATTTGGATGCTACTGCCATGGGCATGGGCAGGGGTGCGGGCAACTGCGCCATGGAACTGCTGCTCGGTTTTCTGAAAAACCCGAAATACAATTTATACAGCCTTTTGACTTTTCTGGAAAACTATATGGTGCCGCTTAAGGAAAGCGGAATCACTTGGGGTTATGATATCCAGTATATGCTCACGGGCCAGCTCAACCGCCACCCGAGGGAGGCTATGGCATTCACGGCTGAAAACCGCCGGGATTACTGTGAATTCTATAAATCACTTCTGGAAAACTTCTGATCAGAGCAGACGATTCTTTTAAGGCGCGGTTCAGCCGACTTTATCGACAGTCTGTCAGGCGCGGGCTTATGCCTGCGCCTTTTTTGCACCCTTTGTTTCGGCAGCCGTATTTCTTTATTGACAATGTGCCGATATCGAATTAAAATAGAAGCAGAAAACCGCTTATTGCGGTCGTTATGAGGTGATGAAATGGAAATTGTTGCAGATCATTCTATGCAGAATATGCGTTTTATAAGAAAACTCCCGATCCCCAAAGAGGTAAAAGAGCTTTACCCCTTAAGTGAAAAAGGCGCAGCAGTAAAGGCGCAAAGGGATGCGGAGATCGCCAAAGTTCTGAAAGGCGAAAGCAGTAAATTCCTGCTTATAATAGGTCCCTGTTCCGCAGATAAGGAGGACAGCGTTCTCGATTATGTCAGCCGCCTGGCAAGAGTACAGGAAGAGGTAAAAGATAAAATCATCATCATTCCGCGTATCTATACCGGCAAGCCGAGAACCACGGGCGCCGGATACAAGGGTATGCTCCACCAGCCGGATCCGGACGGTGTGCCGGACATGTATGCCGGCATCCTTGCCGTTCGTTCGATCCATGCCAAAGCAATTGAACAGCTTGGCCTTTCCGCGGCGGATGAGATGCTGTATCCCGCAAATTACAGGTATCTTTCAGACCTGCTCTCCTATGTTGCCGTGGGTGCAAGAAGCGTGGAAAATCAGGATCACCGCTTAACGGCAAGCGGGATGGACGTGCCCTGCGGCATGAAAAATGCCACCAGCGGCGATTATTCGGTTATGCTCAATGCCATCACAGCGGCGCAGAGCGGCCACACTTTTGTATACCGCGGCTGGGAAGTGGAAACAAAAGGTAATGAACTGGCGCATGCCATACTGCGCGGCGGCGTCAACAAACACGGCATAACCCACCCGAATTATCATTATGAAGATCTGATCACGCTTTATAATATGTATGCCGCCAAAGAGCAGTTCAAAAACCCCGCGGTTATTGTGGATACGAACCATTCCAACAGCGGCAAAAAATATCTGGAGCAGGTGCGCATAGCAAACGAGGTGCTGCATTCCATGCGTCACAGCGCGGATATCAAAAAGTTTGTTAAAGGCTTTATGATTGAATCTTATATAGAGGACGGCAATCAAAAGGTGGACGGCGGCGTTTACGGCAAATCGATCACGGATCCGTGCCTCGGCTGGGAAAAATCCAAAGACCTGATCTATACCATCGCGGATCAGTTATAATCGCTCATTATGCACAAAATTAAAACTTAATCTTTGTATAGAATCACAAAAAGACTGCCGGGCAATTGATTTTGTTTGACAGTCTTTCTTTTTTGTGCTATGATTGTTTCATAATCACTTTATCACTTAAAAGCGCCAACGCTTAAAAGCGGCAGAGTGAACTACTTTTAAGGAGAAATACATATGAACAAAACCATAAAAAAAGTTTTGGCTCTCGGCCTTTCCGCAGTTTTGGTAGGTTCTGTTTTCGCAGGCTGCTCCGCGCAGGATTCAAAGTATAAGATCGGAATTATACAGTCGCAGCAGCATGCCGCGCTTGATGAGGCTACCCGCGGATTTCAGGATGCGGTTACACAGGCGCTCGGCGCGGAAAATGTGGAGATCACACTTCAGAATGCCAGCGGCGATTCCGCAACGTGCGCAACGATCGCAAACCAGTTCGTGGCGGACGGCGTAGATCTGATCATGGCAAACGCCACGGCTGCGCTTCAGGCGTCCATGCAGGCAACGGCAAGCATACCGATCGTTGCAACATCCGTAACGGATTACGCAACCGCGCTTGAGATCGCAGACTGGACCGGCGTTACAGGTATTAATGTAACCGGCACTTCAGATCTGGCCCCGCTTGATCAGCAGGCGGCGATGATTCAGGAACTCTGCCCCGATGCGCAGACTGTGGGAATACTGTATTGTTCTGCAGAGCCGAATTCCGTATATCAGGCAAATGTAGTGGAAGAAAACCTCACATCCATGGGTCTTACCGCCAATATTTACACTTGTGCGGATACAAATGAGATCGCCAGTATTACCACGCAGGCTTGCCAGGAAGTAGACGTTATTTATATCCCTACAGATAATACGATTGCTTCCGCAACGGCTGCCGTAGATCAGATCGCCGGTCCGGCAGGCATCCCCGTTATTGCAGGTGAGGAAGGCATATGCAAAGGCTGCGGCGTTGCCACACTTTCTATCAGTTACTATGATATCGGCGTAAGAGCCGGCGAAATGGCAGTAGAAATTCTGCAAAACGGTGCGGATCCTTCCACAATGCAGATCGAGACTGCAACGGATCTTACCAAAAAGTATGTTCCGTCCCGCGCGCAGGCGCTCGGGATCACCGTTCCGTCTGATTACGTTGCTATTGAGGAAACAGCGGAATAAACCTTTGCTATTGACTAAAGCATGATATTTTGATAACATAAAAGGCGGCGGGTTTTCGGCTCGCCGTCTTTTATCTATGTGTATCGGAGGAAAATTTATTATGATGTCATTTTTATCCGCTCTTCCCGGAGCGGCTGCGCAGGGCATTATCTGGGGCCTGATGGCGATCGGAGTTTACATCACGTTCAGGGTCCTTGATGTTGCGGATCTAACGGTAGATGGCTCTATGGGCACGGGCGGCGCGGTTTTGGTTATGTGCGCCACAAGCGGTATGAATATTTATGTTTCCATGATCATCGCGTTTCTTGCGGGCTGTATCGCCGGCCTTGCCACGGGCATTTTCCATACCGTATTTGGTATTCCGGCAATCCTTTCCGGAATCCTAACCCAGCTTGCGCTGTATTCTATAAATCTGAGGATTCTTGGGAATAAAGCCAATCAGTCTATCAATGTTATGAATTATGATCTGATCGTTTCCCTGCGCAATATCACGCAGTCCATTATTGTAGGGCTTGTGATCGTGTTTATTTTCATTGCCATTCTTTATTGGTTCTTCGGCACGGAACTCGGCCATTCCATCCGCGCAACCGGCAATAATCAGGCAATGGCGCGCGCAAACGGCATCAATACAAATGTTAATAAGATCATCGGTCTTGTGCTCTCAAACGGCATTGTTGCGCTTTCCGGCGCTCTGCTTGCCCAGTATCAGGGCTTTGCGGACGTAAATATGGGCAGAGGCGCTATCGTGATCGGTCTTGCCGCCGTGATCATCGGCGAAGTCATTTTCGGCAAACTCTTCAAGAATTTCGCGCTTCGTTTGGTTGCGTGCGTGATTGGCGGCGTGATCTACTATGTTGTGATCACATTTGTACTTCGTCTCGGTCTTAACGCGAACGATCTGAAACTGTTCTCGGCGCTTGTGGTTGCGCTTTTCCTTGGTGTTCCTTACTGGAAAAACAAGATCGCGGCGAAAAAGGTAAAGAGAAACGGAGGTGCCGCAAATGCTTGAGATTAAAGGCGTTTATAAAACATTCAATCCCGGCACCGTTAATGAAAAACATGCTTTGAACGGCATTGATCTTGTGCTGAATGAAGGCGATTTTGTAACCGTTATTGGCGGAAACGGCGCAGGTAAATCCACCCTGCTCAATATGATCGCAGGCGTTTATCCGGTGGACAGCGGTTCTATTTTGATAGACGGAAAGGACGTTACGAAACTGCCGGAGCACAAAAGGGCAAAATACCTCGGCAGGGTCTTTCAGGATCCTATGACGGGTACTGCCGCTGATATGCAGATCGTGGAGAACCTTGCGCTTGCCTCTCGCCGCGGCAAATTCAGAACGCTTGCCCCCGGCGTAACCAAAAAAGAAAAAGAGCATTATAAAGAGATTTTAAGTTCGCTGGATCTGGGGCTGGAAACGCGCCTTACCTCCAAAGTGGGTCTGCTTTCAGGCGGTCAGCGCCAAGCAATTACCCTGCTTATGGCAACGCTGAAAAAGCCGAAAGTGCTGCTTTTGGATGAGCATACGGCGGCGCTGGATCCCAAAACGGCGCATAAGGTGCTTGAACTGACCACAAAAATCGTTTCAGAGCACAATCTGACCACAATCATGATCACCCATAATATGAAAGATGCCATTGCCATCGGTAACCGGCTGATCATGATGAACGAAGGCAAGATCATTTATGATGTTTCCGGCGAGGAAAAAAAGAACCTTACTACAGCCGATCTGCTTGAAAAATTCAAGACCACCAGCGGCGAGGAACTGGATAATGACAGAATGATACTTTCAGAATAAGATAAAAATTGACCGCCCGGCAAATCACCGGGCGGCTTTTTTGCGCATATTTTGGTTGGCTTTCTATTTTTGCTCATCTGCTTGTGGCGTGGAATTACTGTCTGCAAGTTCATTAGGTAATTCTAAAGGATACATACTTCTGGTTGCCGAGTTGCATGAATTATTTAAGTCGTCAAGTTCTTTGTTGATTTTTTTTGATACTATAAGCGGAACTATTATACTTAAAGCTGCTGCAATTGAATATACTATGCTAAAGATGGTGTATTTATCGCTCAAATCATTAAACTTTGTGCAGTAATTGTTGTATTCATAATATAAATCTTCATAATAACTGTATTCTGAATATAAATAACTGCCGTAAATTCCGCTTAACTCAAAAATAAGGTCTTCATATTCTCCTAATAATTTACTGGCATTATTTCTTAATTGCTGAAAGTAGACTGCCTGTTCTTTGTAATATTCAGCATTATTATACGAAGTATATGCTTGGTAGCAACTGAAAATTAAAGTCAGTATACATATTATAATGATAACTGCTTTTGTTGTCTTAAGTTTTTTTGTTTTTTGTTCAATAAATGATTTATCCGCTTGTTTGGGTTCAGTTGGATTCTCTTCATCGTTAATGTAGTGTGCTTCAATTGGGTTTAAATCATTTGCTAAGTTTAAGTTATCGTCCATAAATTTACCTCAAATTTCGTTTAATTCTTTTATCGTGAGCTCTTTTCCGGTTATATCGGCAACTTTATTTTGATTTCCGCAATAGTCAACTATTACATTTTTTGCGCAGCTTTTCGGATTTGGATTTAAAATAAACTCAGGAATATCTATTCCGGGATTACGTAAGTTTTCGACATGAATAATTGCGGAGCAGTTTTGACATCTCATGTGATATAAAGATTTTACTTTTTCAAGAGGGAATAATTCTACAGATATATTTGCAATGTGTATCTCCCATGCAGGGTTTGATTTGCAAAACGGGCATAGCGGGAAACTTTTGTCGGCAAAATTTTGGATATACTTTCCTCCAAAGCTGTCGCATCTTTTAAAATCCATTTTCTCTATTTCCGTTACTTTTTCCTGTTCAAGAAGGTTTTTCAGTTTGTTGAATATACCCATACTAATTCTCCTTTATTCTCTACACATGATTTTTATAAGATTTAAGTGTTTACCTATAAAATTCGCTCAAATATACCAAAATGGGATATTACAATAATACCATTTTGGTATATTAATGTCAAGGGGATTTTATGAGATTAAAGGAATTGAGAAAAGAAAAGGGTATATCGCAAGTTAAACTTGCAATGGATCTTTGCGTGAATCAAAATACTATTAGCAGATATGAAAACGGCGAAAGAGAAGCAGGCTATGATATGTTAATAAAAATAGCGGATTATTTTAATGTCTCAGTTGATTATCTGCTTGAAAGAACAGACATCAGAAAATATATAAAATAAAAGGCGTTGCCGTAGTTTGAACTACGCCAGCGCCTTTTTTGTTAATCTGTCTTTATTTATTGAATCTGTATCCTTTTCCCCAAACCGTGTGGATGAAATCCATGGAGGGATCCACTTCTTTAATCTTATCTCTGATTCTGTTTACATGCACGGTGATCGTGGAGGTCTCGCCGATCGAATCATAATTCCAGATCTTGCTGAACAGTTCTTCTTTGCTGTAAACGGTGTCCGGGCTGGAGGCAAGAAAATAGAGCAGGTCAAATTCCTTGTTGGTCAGCGTCAGTTCCTTTCCGGTTACAAATGCCCGGCGTGCTCTGCCGTCCAATTTCAGCCCGTCTGTTTCAATGGTTTTGGCGTCGCTGTTTTCGTTTTTTGCGGTCAGCCGTTCATATCTGCTGATATGCGCAATCACCCTCGCCACAAGTTCTTTGGGAGAAAACGGCTTTACTATGTAGTCGTCCGCGCCGTAACCCAGCCCCGTAATCTTATCCAGATCCTCTTTTTTGGCGCTCACCATCAGTATCGGTATGTCTTTCTTTTTCCTTATGGCTTTGCATACTTCCATGCCGTCCATGCCGGGCAGCATAATATCCAGCAAAATCAGGTCAAAATTTCCGCTTAAAGCGGTTTCCAAACCGTTATTCCCGTCCGCCGCGGTGGATACTTCAAATCCGTTTGCCTCAAGATAATCCTTTTCCAGCGTGCAGATGTTGGCGTCATCCTCAATGATCAGAATTTTTTTCATTTTTATCTTCCTCCGGTTCTTCCGTTTTTGGCAGTGATATAAAGATAGAAAGTCCGTTCTCTGCGTTTGTCTGCGCCCAGATCATGCCGCCGTGCAGTTCCACGATCTGCCTGCAAACCGCAAGCCCGAGCCCGCTGCCGTCGCTGACGTTTGATCTGGCTTTGTCCGCCCGGTAGAGCGTGTCAAATATACGCGTTAGGCTCTCTTTATCTACACCCATTCCGTTGTCCGCGATCTCAAAAATAACAGAGTGGTCATATTCGGAAATGATCAACTCTATTTTGCCGCGAACGCTTTTGCGCCTGTATTTTATGCTGTTTGAAATAATATTGTCCACCACGCGGGCAAATCTGTCCGTATCGATCAAAAGCACAGGATCCGTTTTCGTATTGTTTTTGATCGTAAATTCAAAATCGCTTTTTTTCAGTTCTTCACCTATTTCATATGCAAAAGAAGTAAAATCGGATATCTTAACCTTTTCTTGGTTCAGCGTAATGTTCCCGAGTTCCAGCTTGGAAAGCGTAAGCAGGTCGTTGAGCATTTTTTCCATGGAAACGGCGGAGTCATAGATCGTTTCCAGATATCTTTTTTGCTTTTCAGGTGTGTCCGCAACGCCGTCCCTGATCCCTTCCAGATATCCTTTTATGGAGGTAAGCGGCGTGCGAAGATCGTGCGCAATGCCGGCAATCATTTCTTTTTGCTGCTGATCGGCTCTGTTTTTGCTTTCTATGGATTCCTTCACGCGCAGCCGCATATCGTTGAAACTGCGGGTCAACTGCCCCAGTTCGTTGGCGGATTGGTAATCGATCTCATAATCCAGATTGCCTTTTGCAATTTCGTTTGCCCCTTCGGTTATTTTTTCAATCGGGCCTATGATTGTTTTTGATGTTATAAGGGAGATCACGATGATTGCCGCAACAAAGGTAAAAACACAGACGCCCATAACCACCGTTGCGTTATTGGTAAGGCTTGCCAAAATGTGCTGGGAGGCATAGCCGGCGCCGTTATCCTGCTCGCTGTAGTTGTTGTTTGCCGCGATGATCGTGTAGTTTAAATCGTGATCCGTTGCCGTATTCACAATAACAATGCCGGATTCGCCGTAATAATAGGAGTTCACGTTTTTATTGATCGGCGCAATCTCATTTGCTTCTTTCAGCGCAAGATCCGAATCGGTTGTAGAATAGTACAGCTCGGAATTTCTTTCTATGTAAAGGATGGAGCCGAATGCTTCCAGTCTGTCCGCCGTTTCTTTTATTTTTTCAAGCTTTTCGCTTTCCTCATCATCTCCGGCAAGTACAGCGGCAATGTTGTTGACCGTTTGGCTCCACTGGATCTGGTTTACAACATTGTAACTTTCCGTGTTTACGGAAGTAAAATCATATCTGTCCATTGAAGTGAACACAAAGATACATGCCGCAATGGCAAGAATAAGAATCGGTATCACGATCGCAAGCACAGAGGTGATGATGATCCTTGTATTTATCTTAAAATCTCTGGTTTTCTGCGGAATCGATTTTTTCCTTTTTCCTGCCATTTGATCTGTTACCTCCGGAGACGTGGTGCGGTTCGATTACATTTATAGTACCATAATTTGCTTTTTTATTCAATGTTTTGTATATGAACATTTTATAATTGTAAACCTAAAATCTTAAATTAGGTTGACAATTATGTTCTTTCGCAGTATAATCCATAAAGTAAAAAGAAGGCGCAGCCACATCAATCGATATGCAAAAGAGGTTCCATACTATGAATTCTAAAAGAGAAAACAAAAAAAGATTTAAAACAACAGATGTGGTATATATAGGCATTTTTGCCGCTGTTATTGCTGTTTGTTCGTGGATCCAGATCCCGCTTGCCGTGCCCATCACACTCCAGACTTTTGCAGTGTGCGCCGCTGCCGGTCTGCTTGGATTAAAAAACGGTTTGCTCACTGTGATCGTATATATTCTTTTGGGTCTGATCGGCGTGCCCGTGTTTTCCAATTTCGGCGCAGGGCCGGGCGTATTGTTCGGAATTACAGGCGGCTATATTGTGGGCTTTATTTTTACCGCTCTGATCGTTGGCGGCGCCGTAAAACAGTTTGGCAGAAAGATCGGCGTATATATTTTTTCCATGATCCTCGGCGTGGCTGTGTGTTATGCTTTCGGAACGGCTTGGTTTATGGTTTGGTCTGCAAACAGCGGGTCGCCGGCTACGCTTGGTGCAGCGCTCATGTCTTGCGTAGTGCCTTTTATTCTTCCGGATCTGGTTAAGATTGCCGCCGCCTCTGTGATCTGCTCAAAACTTGCAAAGCATATCCGGATGTGAGCCTTGCTGCGTGAAAAATATATTGATAAATTTTTATTTATCCTTGTAAATTTTTCCGGAATTTAGTATAATAAAAAACATAATCATTCCTTATTTTACGGAGGGTCTAAATTATGTCTAACTGGCTTGACGGAAAAACCTGTATCGTTACCGGCGCGTCCGGCGGTATGGGCGCGGGCATAGCCGCAACACTGATCAAAAAGCACGGTTGCCGCGTTATCGGTATTGCAAGAAGCGAACCGAAAATGCTGAAGTTTATTGAAGAACTCGGCCCAAGTTATGCCGAGCAGTTTTCCTATAAACTGTTTGACGTTTCAAAAAACGAGAATTGGGTTGATCTTGCCGCAGAGCTGGAGAAACAGAATATTCAGGTGGATGTTTTGGTGAACAATGCCGGCATCCTGCCGAAGTTCAAGCGGTTTGACCGCTATGATATGGATGAGATTGAAAAAGCTATCAATATCAACTTTTATTCCTGCGTTTATTCCATTAAGGCGCTTTTGCCGATGCTGATGAAGAGCAGTGATCCCGGAATCATCAACATAGATTCCTCCGCTGCGCTCATGAGCCTTGCAGGCACAAGTATGTATTCTGCATCCAAAGCTGCTCTGAAAGGCTTTACCGAATCCCTCAGGGAAGAGTTCAGAGGCAAAGTATATGTAGGCCTTGTTTGCCCCGGCTTTACAAAAACGGATATTTTCCGTGATCAGAAGAATGACGGCGACAAGGGTCAGAAAGTGATCAATATGATCTCCACGGATTGTGATCTTATGGTTAAACTGATCATGTTTGGCATAGAGCATAAGCAGGCGCTTCAGATCCACGGCGTGGATGCGCATGCCATGAATATCTTCGGCAAACTTCTGCCGGTAAACGGATCCCGCCTTTTCAGCGCAGTGATGAAAGCGGCGGATATCGATCTGTTCAGCGAAGTGTTTAAAGACTGAGTTATTTATTGCAAAGGAGCGAAATAATGCGGCACGGCATTATTTCGCCCTTTTGTCTTTTTGGCAGAACATGTTATTGTAAAAGGAGAATCTTATGAGCGTAAATACCGATGTTACAACGCAAAAACATATGAAATTTAAAGAAGTGCTTGCCTATTCGCTTGGCCTTTTCGGGTTTCAGGCAATCGTTGGCCTTCTTAATTCCTATCAGGCGGAATTTGACGCCTCCGTTCTCGGCGCGGATATCGCGGTGGTGGGTGTGCTGATTTTGGTTGCCAAGATCGTTTCGGCAGTCTTTGACCCCGTTGTTGGCAATCTGATAGACCGCTCAAAAAGCAAACGCGGCAAATTCAAATCCATGATCCTCTATTCGCTTCTGCCGCTCTTGGCTATGACGGCAGTGGTCTTCCTAAACGTTCCTTTTAAAGAAAATAAGATCGCGGTCTATGTATGGATCTTTGTAACCTACCTGATATGGAGCCTTGCCATGACCTTGGGCGATGTGCCGTCCCAGGGTATCGCTTCCGTGCTGACCCCGAACCCAACGGAACGCACCAATGTGGTTTCCATTTCCAACACCTTTAAACAGATCGGATTTTCCGCCTGCGTTGTAATCGTTCCGGTGGTATGCCTGATCATCCCCGGCGGCTCCAAGGTGTTCGTCTCCTCCGGAGAAACGGATACACCCATGATCTCTACGGAATATTTCTGGACGGCAGTGCTCACCGCAGTGCTCGGCTGCTTGCTTTTTGCGCTGATCCCCATGCTCAATAAGGAACGTGTACCGTATGTTTCCGGCGAAAAAACAACATTTAAGGATATGCTGTCCGCTCTGAAAAACAACAAGCCGTTCCTGCTGGTGATCCTTTCCTATTTTCTCGGTTTTGGCAGGCAGATGGCAATGGGTATTCAGGTGCAGGCGGCAAATGTTCTGCTCGGTTCGCAGAATCTGGTTGCCGTTTTGGGCATCGTAACCGCAGTCGGCTCCATGATCAGCATGGCGATCTGCCCGCTGCTCATCAAAAAGATGGGGGAGAGAAATGTTTATCTTCTGCTGTCTTTCTACGGCTTTGGTGTTTCTGTTCTATCGTTTGTGGTAGGCCATTTCTGGTTCCTCCATCCGGATAATATGGTGCTTACCGTTTTGTTTTACATCACGCTTTTCCTGATCGGCCTTCAGTTTGCGGCAGTAACGCTTATGCCGATGATCATGACCGCAGATTGTGTGGACTATTATGAATACGAAACCGGCAAAAGAATGGAGGGCGCGGCCTATTCTGTGCTGACCCTTACCATTAAAGTCTGCCTTGCGCTCGGCACGGCGCTCGGTCTGGTGTTCATTCAGTTTTCCGGCTATTCGGATACGGTTGCGCAGATCACTGCCGGCACGGTTTCCGGTTTCAGCACCAAAACCAAGGATATTGTTTTCTTTGCCTATACGGTTATGCCCGGCATTCTCGCCCTGCTTTCCACGATTCCGATGTTTAAATACAATATCGTCGGCAAAAAGAAAGCGGAGATCTCCAAAGCGCTGGCAGACAGGCGTTCCGGTCAAAACTGAATCCGCATTTACTGGTAAAACAGATATAATGCACAGGCATTCCGCCCGGGACCACCCGGGCGTCAGACTGTCGATAAAGTCGGCTGAACC
>HF991810.1:39996-54010 GCA_000431535.1 Clostridium sp. CAG:678 | reverse complement strand
AATCGGGATTTGATAAGTAAATCAAGCTGTTCAAGTTGTTGCTTCCTATATTCAATAATACTTTCAACTTTTGACAAAACAGCTGATATTTTGTTTTGTATTTCTTGGTTTGGAAATGGAATATCAATATTGTAAAAGTCATTTTTTACTATGTGTTTCATAGTGGCTCCATGTGTTTTTAAAGCCATTTTATCCAAATTAAATCTTACGGCATAGACAAAATAATTTTTATCAATATTTACTTTATCAAAAATGACTTTATAAATATGTTGATTAAGAAGAGCCTTACCTCTGTTCCAAATATAAACGCCTAAACTTGCCGACCAAGAAATAAGTACATCTCCGTTATTGATTTCTATTTTTTTAGAATACTTGCCTTCATAATAATTTTTTCTGTAACTATTACCAGTTAAATCTTGTATCCTAATAATTGGTAATCCGGTGTCTCCCCAATCTGTTGGTTTGAAAGCAAATCCATTTATAAATGTGGCTAATTCACCCAGTTTTTTAGTTTGCATATTATCCTCACAAATAAAATTCATTTATTAACAAAAACAGTTATAATTGCTACCACAAGGGCAAAAACAGAAGCTGAAGTTGAAACAATGGAAATCAAATAATTTTTATCATTTATGTTTTCTAATTCAAATCTTGCTATTCTAATAATCCTTGCAACCATAATCGCTAAGATGTCAAAGATAACAGTAATAGCGAGAAAAGCAGAAGAAAAATTAAATGCACAGGCTATTGCAATCACAATACATAAAATATAGAGTATATGTTCAAATAGCCAATACAAAAAACTTGTAGCAATCTTCAATAAAGCATTGTTAGCAAAATCTGTAAAAACTTCTTTTTTCTTTATAACAAATAGTTTAAGCAAGATTTTAAAATCATTTATCCATTCAGGTTTATTTTTGTCATACCCTATAGTTTTTTGCCATTGCTCAGTTTTGATTTTTACTTTCTCTAGTTCTTTTGCTTCAATTTCTTCTTGTGCCTCTATAATTGCGCTTTTAATAGTTTCTGTATTAGATTTATTATGAGCTTTAACTATTGCATTTGCCAGTTTATCGTAGTCGATTTCAACCGCCTGTTTTCTGTTAAATATACTCATTCTGAAAGCATTGCCTCCAACTCATCCATAGCGGTTTTGATTTCCTTTTCCAATGACCGCAAATCAGCCAGAATTTCGCTTGTAGGCGGATATTCAACAGGCAC
Source organism: Clostridium sp. CAG:678 (assembly GCA_000431535.1). Taxonomy (GTDB): domain Bacteria; phylum Bacillota; class Clostridia; order Oscillospirales; family Acutalibacteraceae; genus Eubacterium_R; species Eubacterium_R faecale. The sequence goes on along the minus strand of HF991810.1, from coordinate 52,789 downwards.
ATATTCTATCTCTTTGTACTTATTGATTGAAAGATCGTAGCCATTATCAACAATTTCCTGTTTAGGAACAAAGAAAGATTGCTCTGTTCTCTTTCTGTCTTTTTCCGCTTCAAGATTTTTAAAGCGGGCAATAATATCGGGAATATCATTTTCTTCGACGGGTGTGCGTTTATCGTCCAAACTGAGCCCGTCTGCTTTCATGTCATAAAACCACACATTTTCCGTTCCGCCATGTTCTGTTTTTGTAAAAATTAAAACTGCGGTTGAAACGCCGGCATAAGGCTTAAAAACGCCTGAGGGCATGGAAATCACAGCGTCTAGTTTATTGTTTTCAATTATAGCTTTTCTTATAGCTTTATGGGCATTTGATGAGCCAAACAAAACGCCGTCCGGAACAATACATGCACATCTGCCGCCGATTTTCAGCATTCGCAGAAACAGGGCAAGGAACAGAAGCTCTGTTTTTTTAGTCTTACAGGTTTTGAGCAGATCTGCCGAAACAGTGTCATAATCCAGACTGCCTTTAAAAGGCGGATTGGCAAGAACAAGTGAATATTTTGCCTTATCGGGATTCTGGTCTGAAAGGCTGTCTCTATACTCAATAAACGGATTTTCTATTCCGTGAGTCATCATATTCATAGCGCCGATACGAAGCATAGTTCTGTCCATATCATAGCCATAAAACATATGATTCATATAATGGTCTTTTTTTATTCTGTTAAAAAAGATTTCTTCTTTGTGGTTTTCTTTTAAATATTCGCCGGCGGCAACAAGGAATCCGCTTGTGCCACAGGCAGGGTCGCATATAACATCATCCGGTTTCGGCGCCATAAGTTCCACCATCATTTTTATAATGTGGCGTGGGGTGCGAAACTGACCGTTTCTGCCGGACTGAGAAATCTTTGAAAGCAGATATTCATAAACATCTCCGCGGACATCGGCAGCCTGCATACTGTTCATGATATTGTAAACTTCATCCAGCCCTGTAACAACCTTGTCAAGCAGCAGTGGTGTAGGCAATTTAAAAATTGCATCGTCCATATATTTTGAATATGCGCTGTTTTTATCACTATGTAATGTTTTGATAAACGGGAAGACCCATTCCTGAACGGTAGTATACATTTTCCCCGCAGGAAAATCACGAAAGACAGACCACTTAAGCTGATTGCCGTCTATCTTTCTGTCTCCTATTTCAACTTCACCACTGAAAATGCTTTCATATGGAAGGCCGAGCATAGCGCTCTCCTTTGCCCTTTTATTGTCTGAATCATCAAGGTCACGTATAAACATAAGATAGGTTATCTGCTCAATAACTTCAAGCGGGTTAACCAAGCCGCCCGCTGCAAAGGCATCCCATATACTGTCTATTTTATTTTTTATTTCACCTGTTATCATTTTTCATTCTCCCTATTCCAAATGTAAGATGTATATCTGCCGCCGCCGACTTTTATAATCTTATTCTTATTTAATAAATCCGCAAGTGTTCGTTGAACTGTTATCTGACTTATATCAGTAAGTTCTTTCATAATTTCGGCTTTTGTAACCTTGCCAAGCCGACTTTGGATATACTTTTCTATTTTCTCTGCCTTTGAAATACTTTTATCTCCTAACAATTTTATTCTTTCATTAAAATCCCTGTATGCTGCAATAATCACACCAAGCATATATTTAAGAAAAGGCATATAATCGTTAGTGCCTTCGTGCCAGTTTACAGAGCTTTGTTGAAGTGCAGAATAATAGGACACTTTTGTCTTTTCAATGAGCTTCTCTATACTTATATATTTTCCGATCATAAATCCTGACCTGTAAAGCAATAATAAGGTGAGCAGTCTGCTCATTCTGCCGTTTCCGTCGCTGAACGGATGGATGCATAAAAAATCAAATATAAACATTGACATTGCGATTAACGGGTCTGCGGTATGATTCGCAATCACTTCATTATATTCATTGCAGATCTGTTCAACAGCGCTTGGCGTCTCCCAAGCTTCAACAGGCGTGAAGCGAACAGATTTATTGCCGTTTTCATCTGTCTCTTGAATGTAGTTGTCAACCGATTTGAAATTTCCGCCAATTGCAAAACTGCTAAATTTATATAAATCCCTGTGGAGCTGCAAAATAATTGTTGATTTAACAGGAATATAATCATAATTTTCATGAATCGTATTGAGCACATCTCTATATCCGGCTATTTCTTCTTCGTTTCTTGATTTGGGCATAGTTTTAGATAAAACAATTTTCTTAAGTCTTTCATCTGATGTATAAATACCCTCTATTTTATTAGACGCTTCTGTACTCTGAATTTTTGCGATTTCCACAAGCTGATCAAGCGTATCTTCTTTCACATTAACATATTGATTTAATTGCCCTTTAAACTCATTGATTTGAGTCAGTAATGAAACCGTTTCGCTTGTTAACAGTTTTTCACTTTGCTCTTTATAGTTGGTTTTTCTCATAAAAGCTCCAATTTGAATATACTATTTTCTTTATTTTATTATATTATTTGAATCAAGTCAAGACTTAATTTTATCATTTATAGGCAAAATGATGAAATTAAGAACGCTGATAGTATTTTTAACAAATTTATATAAAATAACGCAAAATAAATATTTACTTTATATATTCTGTTATCACATGATATTTGATGCAAAGCGGAGCGTTAGGGTAATTATCTGGGTGGAGAAAAGTGGCACAAAAAACTGGCCGCAGAATTTATCACTTGATATGCTTATTAAAAAATGCGATGTGCTCGGCAAAAATAGAATTGGATCTTGTTGACGCTCAGCCGGGCAAAATATATAATCGCATACAATATTGATTTTGACGAGATCTTTATTAGCTTTGCAGGCAAAAAGCAGATTGTAAATCTGCTTATAAAAAGTGATTAAATCAGCATTAAATTCACTTTATACTGCATTTTATACTGCCTGTCCGGATTGGGAGCGTCTAAAAATACGGGATTGGTATTTCTGCCGTTTGAGCTAAACGCATAACTGCGGTACAAAAGGGTCCATTCTGTGTGCTCCGCCGGTACAGAAGAGTTGGGGCATCTTGAGATGATTGGCACGATCGTGCACCAACTTACGAAGAACTTAACCGAGAAACAAATCGAGGAAAACCCCGGCTTTGCATCGTATTTCGTTGACCATACCACAGGCGTTTATCCCACTGCCGCAAGCGGTTTTCCCTGGAGCGCGGCGTCCATTCAGTCTACCGGAGATCCAATTGCAGACCTGAACGAAAACCTTGCTGCCGAGCAGAAAGCACGTATCACTTACGACAACATCCTGCGCCTGGTTGATGACCCCGATGTTATTGAGCCGATCAAATTCCTGCGTGAACGTGAAATCGTGCATTATCAGAGATTTGGTGAAGCGCTGAGGCTTCTTACAGACAAGATGGACAGCAAGAATTTCTATGCGTTCAACCCGTCTTTTGACAAGCGCGGGCTCAACGCAAACAACAAAAATAAATGAAATAATTTCTTTTTTTAAGAGGCAAAAGCGGCAGCGTTCCTCAGTTTGGAAACACTGCCGCTTACGCAAGATAATAAATCCTAACCGTTTCCTACGGCTGTATTTTTCTCCATTTTCAGGGATGCTTTATAAGCCGCTTATCACGCTCAATTTCATGTTGCAAAGGCAAGGCGCATTATTCGGCTTTGTAATTCTGCGTGGCATAATACCACGGTCTTATATTTTTCTATATCAACGCTCTCTTTTGTCCGTGTTTGCATTGATTGCTGCTATTATTTTACTTTCATTTAACATATAATCATTTTATCAGCCCTGACGTTTTTTGGGGCAACATATTGTTTTTTGCTCTTGCAAACCTATTTTATCTTGTGTGATACTGCGCAAATATTCTAAACCTGACCCGTAATAATTCACATATGACTTTTTTGTTCCATCCTGTTTGCTATTCTGTTAGCGAAAAGGAGGGAGGCATATGCGTGAAACAAATGCGCCTAAGCGCGGTGTTTTTTGGATCATAGACGGAGAACTGTATGCTTTTGTGTATAAAGAGGGAAAATATCCGCGCGCACTTGCAAAATCAAAGGTTACTTATACTCATAAAAATCTGTGGAGAGAGGTTTGCCCGAAAGGCTGTAATAAACCTTATAATTATTATCCCAGAGGGAGGGTACATATAAGGCAAGACGATTCTGTGCATATTTATCTTAATCCGAACATCACAGAAGAATTCTTACCAAAGATCAAAACTTTTTTTGGAATTACCTGCGAATCTGAAATACACTATGAATATACTGCTCACTATCGCTGTTATCTTGATACAAATTGGAGCGGGCAGAAATGAAAAAGAATTTTGCAGATATTCAAAACTACGAACGCAAAAAACGCCGTGCCGAAGCCGGATATTTTTATCACCGGCATTACAATCAGATCATCGTTTCGAGAGAAGAACTTTACTTTCAGCTTGAGAAAGCAGATCTCAATGAAAATCTTGTTGCGTGCCTTGCGTTTGGGCACGATCATCCGCAATATGATTATTGGCTTCTTATGGCGAGCATCAAATTTTGGTTTATCGGCAGTCTTTCTTATCCGCGCCGCAGGAAGCACCAAGGGCAAGAATATCATAAAGGCAAAAAGTTAAAACATGAAGCCCGGCGTTCTAAAATTATGCCATTTAACAGAGCAGACAACTTTAAATATTTTGCTGCAAAGCCATCGCGCGAATATTATAAAAAAGTTATTTTTGATAGTTTTCTGGAGAACACAGATGAAGCGAATACATGGTTAGAACATTTATCCGGCCTTTATCAGAAAATGCCAAATATCAAAGCGGATCAGCTTCTGTGTAAATACACGGCTGTCAGAAACGGCTGTATTCGTATGCTGGCAAGCACGCGTGAATTTTATTTTGCCGAAGAGTACAAAAGCATAATTGATCATATTGCAAGCAATAATGTTTCTATGCTGGAATTTCGCAGTAAATATGGCGATATGCCAATACTTCCTGATAAATATGAAAACATATTAAAAAATGAATATTATGGCGATCTTTATAGATGATCAAAAATCAAGCATGTTAAATGTTTAACCACACAATAGAATCGGAAAGCCATAAAAATTTTAATCAGTAAACAGCCAATCTTTTTATATGACCTTCTTTGCGCGCCCGCATAGATGGCGGCTCTTTGCTTTTTTCATCTGCTTAAAGGCATGATAAAAGGCCGGTGCAGGAATTGTTCCTGTGCCGACCTTTTTTTGAGTTACCGGAGCAAAATTACCACTTATAGATACTTCCGCTCATCTTATACTTCTCGCCCTCACTACTATTTACAATGATCAAGCCAAACTGTAATCTGTCATCCTCCGGGTTCCAGCGATTGCTTTTCGTAAGATAATTATGGTTTCCGAAAATATTCAGTTTGCTTGCCTCAAAGAGTTCGCTATTATTTTTTTCCAACCCAAATCTTTTCTTAACTGCCTCTTTTATCTTTTCTCCATCTTCTCCATGAAAAGCACAGATCACGCCGTCCAAAAGTTGCTTCATGACAGATACCGGTTGAATGCTTTTTTTAGATTCTGGAACTGTCAATGTTATTTTGATAGCAAAAGACGCATCATCAGGAATCGGAGTCTGCGTGGAAACTACCTTGACCTTTGAAACATTATTTCTGATTGCCGCGTAATACTGATCCGGTTTATCAGGCAAAGTATTGCCAATGGGTATATCTGTCCATTTTGCTATAAGATTTTCTTCTTTCGGCTTATCAGGTACTTTCTCCTCAGGGATAATCTCATACTTATAAAGATACCTGTCAGATGATTTTTCGTAATTTTTTTTAAATATAATTTGTTTCGGGAAATCTTTAAAAACACATGAAAAAGCGCCTTTGCCTATATTATAGAAAAGCTTGTTTTCCAAGTCGTAGTCGTGTTTTTATCTGGTTCTTGTTGTTCTCCATATGTGGCAAGTAAAACTTCATCCTCATTTATTTGAAGCGAGCGTACTTTCTCGTAAATATGATATTTTAGACAGTATTCTTTCGGATGGAGTAGTTGTTTATTGCTTGGGTATGGAACAGTAGTATTCGATTCGATTTTTATTGATTTTACTAGATTGTTTTCAATGGAAGAAGTGGTATGTATTTCTAGTGGATCGTTATCATATTTTCTTGGCCACTCATTTGTGTTTACTGTCAACTCTTTTTCTTTAAACTCTTCATTACTCATAAAAATGCTCCTCTCCTATGTTTTTATAATAGCAATATATCATAGGCCTGATTGTTTGTAAAGCTCGACTCCCAATATATTATTCGCCATATCCCTTTTTCAGCACATACCATCTGTTATACCTGTTGAAATAAAAATCTAAATCCAAATTGAGGGAAACCTTTCCGATGTGCCAAAGTGAAATCCCCATGATAGGGAATGTTTTCAGCAGAACAATCCCTTTTTGACACGATGACGCACGCGCTGTTTTATGTGCATGCGTTTTTATATAATGTTCGCGAAGGAGTTGTAAAGTATGGAGGACAAAAAGATTAGAAAAATACTGATTTCATGTTTAAAAACGACAAGCAGCGAGATAAGGATATACCAGGAGAAAACATAGGCGGAGCAATATGCGATGTTATGGGTGTTACTGACTGTTAAACGGGATATGCAATAAAAAGCGATATTGATAATTACCAGCGCCTTGAATCACAGATCGGATTCAAAATACGCTGAAGCAATTAAAAAATGTGAGAAAGAACTTGATGAAATAAACAAAAAAATAGATATTGCGCCAAATGATGAATACTAAAAGATCATGTTCATAAAGTGTTGAGCCAAAAATGTCACATAAAGCATTGTAAAATCCGAGTATAAGATGTAAAATAAATTAGAGGTGAGGATATGTATACCAAACAGCCAAAGAAGATGCTGATCATCAACATTCTTGATATTCTGAAAAAATACACGGACGAGGATCACCGGCTTTCGCAGAAAGAGATCGTTGACATTCTGAAAACTGAATACATGATGGCGGTGGACAGGAAATCGGTTAAGCGCAACCTGATGAACCTGATCGATTTCGGTTACCCTATTGAATACAGCGAATCCATAAGAATGACGCCAAACAGAAATACGGGTGAGTTTGAGGAAAATGTGATTTTATCCGATTTTTACCTTGAACGTGATTTTTCCGACGCCGAACTTCGCCTTTTGATCGACAGCCTGCTGTTTTCAAAGCATATCCCCTACAGTCAGTGTAAGGAACTGATTGAAAAATTGGAGGGGCTTTCAAACAAATACTTTGAGGCGAAGGTCAAGCACATTAAAATGCTGCCGAAGAACAAGCCTGAAAACAAGCAATTGTTTTACACGATTGATATACTTGACGAGGCGATAAGCAAGGAAAAGCAGGTAAAATTTCACTACGGGCTTTACGGTGCGGATAAAAAACTGCACCCGCAAAAAAGCAGTGACGGCAAAATCCGGGAATACATCATAAACCCGTATCAGATCGTGGCCACGAACGGCAGATATTATCTTGTGTGCAATTATGACAAGTATGATAATCTATCCAACTACAGAGTAGACAGGATCATGGATATCGAACTGCTTGACACGCCGGTAAAACCGAAGAGCAAAGTGCATGGCATTGAGCACGGGCTTGACCTTTCAAAGCACATGAGCGAGCATATCTATATGTTTGACGGAAAGAGCGTTGTGACGCAGTTTGTTGCAGAGAAATTCATCATAAGCGACATTCTTGATTATTTTGGTGATGATGTTAAATTCGCCAATGAGACAAAAGATAAAATAACCGTTACAGCAAAAGTAAACGAGAAGGATATGAGACTCTGGGCATTTCAGTACGCACTGCAAGTAAAGGTATTATCACCGCAAAGTCTTGTTGATGAGATAAAAGGAGACCTTGCCCGCGCGGTGGATAAGTACAGCGAGGAATAACAAATGAAACTGAGCAAATCACAATACATAAGGGCATTGCAATGCCCAAAGATGCTTTGGATGGACAAGTTCATGCCTGACAAAGCCGTTTGCAACGACAATCTGGAAACTATATTTGAAACGGGAAACGAAGTAGGCAATCTTGCGCGCTCCTATTTCGGCGAATATGCCTTGATGGATTTCAGTTTTGACAAAAAACAGATGATCGAGGACACGGAAAAATACATTTACAGCGGCGCAAAGAATATTGCGGAAGCGAGTTTTATGTGGAACGATCTGTTTTGCAGTGTCGATATCCTGCACAAGAATCCATATGGCTGGGATATAATTGAAGTGAAAAGTTCAACGCATATTACGCCGGTTTACATAGAGGATATGGCGTTTCAGTATTATGTTTTAAAAAAATCGGGGCTCAGCATAACCGGGATTTACAATATGCATCTGAACTCTGAGTATGTGCGCCGGGGCAGACTGGAACTCGGCAGACTTTTTAGCATTGAAGACTGCACGGACATTGTTTTAAGTAAACAGGAATATGTTAGAACAAACATTGATAATATAAGAAAATTCATGGCAGTGGCTGATGATATGGAGCCGGAAACCATCCTTGGCTTGCACTGCGATAAACCGTATAACTGCGCTTATACAGATTACTGCCGCAGGAATCTGCCTCATCCGAATGTTTTTGATATACGCTCAAACATGAAGGGAAAACGAAAATACGATCTGTTTAATGGCGGAATCGTAAGTTTTGAGGATGTTATCAAGAGCGGCGCACGCTTAAGCGTAAACCAGCAATTACAGGTAGAGGCCGAATATTATGAAAAACCTCCGAAAATAAATAAAAAGAAGATAAAAGAATGCCTTGAGGAATTCTCTTATCCCTTGTATTTTCTTGACTTTGAAACCTTTCAGCCTGCCATACCGAAATTTGACGGCACAAAACCTTATATGCAGATACCGTTTCAGTACTCACTGCACATCCAAGACTGCAAAGGCGCAGAACCGGAACACCGCGAATTTCTGGCAAAAGAAGGCACGGACCCGCGCCGATCGCTCGCGGAAAAACTATGCGAAGACATACCGCGTGATGTTTGCACCCTTGCTTACAATATGAAGTTTGAAAAAATGATCATAAAATCGCTTGCCGAGGAATTTGCCGATCTTGCGCCGCACCTGATGAATATTTACGAAAACATCAAAGACCTGATGGTGCCGTTCGAAAAGAAATATTATTATGACCGGGCTTTTGAAGGCTCGTATTCCATAAAATATGTTCTGCCGGCAATGTGCCCGAACGACCCGGAACTGAATTATCATAATCTTGACGGAATACATAACGGCGGCGAAGCAATGGCGGCGTTTGACGGGCTTGAAAAACGCTCGCCGGAGGAGGTTGCTCAGATACGCAAAAATCTGCTTGCCTATTGCCGTCTGGACACGCTTGCCATGGTGAAGATTCTGGAAAAGTTGGATGATATATGTTAAAATCAACATGTGTTATAATTTAAATACTATTTTTTGGTACTGTGGAGGTTTAATATGCCGAATTATTATGTTTTAAGAATAAAAACAAATGAAAATGAATATGTAAAAAATGGGCGCGTAGCCTTCGGATGGAGCAAAGTGGATTTTTCAAAATTCGACGATGCTGAACTACTGGCTAAAACTGTTGAGAACAATTATTATGCAGGTGATTTTTCCGCTACGCTAAGAGGCAGAAAAAAATCCGAAGTTAAACGGATATTTAATATAAAAGAAGGAGATATAATTCTTGTGCCTTGTTATAAAGGATTCTACATTGGCACAGCCACCGGAAAACGCATATATGATCCGGACAGCATTGATAATGACCTTGCTAACCAAATTGAAGTTGATTTTATAAAAGATAAAAAGAATAATAATGATCCATTTTACTTTTCGCGAGGAGGAAAGAAAACTTCACTTACAACTAAATTAAGTGTTAGAGGTTTTACTGTTCTAAGTATTTACACAAAAGATATCATCAGCGAGATTGATTCGTTGATTAATTCATCAATTAAATATGACAAAGACTTCGCTGAAACTGAAAGAGTAGCAAACTTTGAAAATGCGGAACTAGAAGATTTTAAAAAGAAAATAAAAGATGTTTTGTCAGATTATAATAAAACATCTTTAGAACCTCACGGAAATGGTTTTGAAAAACTTTTGCAAGAACTTTTTCAGCATGATGGATATAAAACCATTAATCTGCCTACAGCAATATCCTCAACTTCAGCAGATGCAGACATCTTAGCGATAAAAGAATCAAAACTTGGTGACGAGTTTTCATCGATCCTTTACATTCAAGCAAAACATTACAGCGGAAAAAGCGATGCTGGAATAGACCAAATAATAAAGTTTAAAGAAGAAATAAAATCTGATGAAATCAATAATATTCCGGAAATTGTTCGGGCTAACAAGAACAATATAAAATATGTATTAATCTCAAGCGGAGATTTTACAAATTATGTATATGAGAAAGCCGAAAACGACGATGACGGTATAATATTAATTAACGGAAACCGTCTTGCTGAAATGCTTTATGATGTGATTGATGAAATTCCGGAAATCAGATATAAACTCGGTTTTGTAAAATCATATACACATATAGATACAATCGAATCTTAAAGCGATCCCCCGCAGTGCAAAACTGCGGGGGTGTTGTTTTATGCTGCCGGCTGTTCGGCAAGGCGTTTTTTTATTTTTTGAATATCCATTTTTGTAATGGTTGATTTTTCGGCAAGGGCGTGGGCAATTGCCTCAAACAATTCCTTATTCTGTGTGATGATCTCTTTTGCTTTATGATAATATTTTTCCACCTGCGCAGAGGCAATTACTTCAAGCTGATGCTTTTTATGCTCTGATTCGTCAAAGCCTTTTGAATGATTTGACAATCCCCATACACAATCACTTCTGATCAGACCATACATCCGTCGGTAAACGATATCCAGATCCTCGCTTGCACCGCAATTGGCAATTCCGAATTTGCATTCCACACCTGCCATTCCGCCGAGCCCGGAAATAATGCGCTGTATTTTAAGATTAAATGGATCTGCGTCTTCACTGTTCAGATCCGAGCAAACAGTCAGTCCGCCTACTCCGTTTCTGCCTCCGAGGAGGGAAACGATCGTTACGCTGCCGGGATTAAGGACCTCTGAAACAACTGCGTGACCGGCCTCGTGGTAAATCACCTGAGCTGAGCGGCTGTTTGCGTTATTTAAATTTTTGCACAGATCCATATTGGCGGAAAAGCAGTTTTCATGCACATCAAACACGACATACATACAGGCACGCACGAAATGCTCCGTCGTGATCAGATCCGAACGCTCCGCCCCGGCATAGATACCTGCTTCGTTTATAACGGTTTCAAGTTTTGCGCAGGAACAGCCGTTAAGCACATCTCCAATAAACTTCGGGTCGGGTTCCACATGGAATTTCTTTTTGCTGAGGTAATATTCTATTATTTTCGCAGCGTCTTCACCCGTTGGCGGTTCTATTTTAATAATCCGATCAAACCGCCCTGCGCGGCATAAAGATTGGGGCAGTTTGTTGATATCATTTACGGTTGCAAGAACAAAAATATTTCTGCCTTTAATTTCATCTATGCAGGACTGCACCGTAACATATTCCTCTGTATCTCGGCGCCTGTCATCACTGTTTGAGAACTTGTCCAGATCATCAAGCAACAGTATGGACGGGGCGTTTTCCGCCGCCTTTTTAAAACAGTCTTTAATATGCTTTGTGAAATCGCCGTCCGGCTTATCTTTACGGCAGGTAACGGTATATCTGCCGCAGGCGTTGATGAGGCATTGCGCCATAAGCGTTTTGCCGAGTCCCGGCTCGCCGTACAGCAATAACCCCGCCGGCGGAGCAACGCCGAGTTTGGAATATACATCTGGATTTGTAAGCACATCCGTGATCTGCATGAGTTCTTCTTTAATATTTTCGTAACCGATAATTTTGTCAAAAGCATTTGTTTTCATAAAATTTTCTCCTTTTCTTTTTGTGATTTGATTATACTGCAGATGATGTGCACTTTGTGGGACATCACCCTGCGCGCTATAATCGTTTTTGAAAAGGAATTTAGTCCGTTTTTATACAATTTTTTATTATAATGAGATAAAATTTACTCACCGGCTATTATATAATATCTTTACACATAAAGGTTTTGCTTTACATTGAAAGCAGAGCCGAATAGTGATATTATTAAAACAGAATTGTGATTAAAGGAGAAGAATTATGATTGAATTAACGGATTTTTCAAAAAACAGCTTTGAGAAAGTAAAAAGCATTATTAAAGATATGGGAAAAAGCAAATTGATTTTTCAGAGTGAAGCGCAATTTCAGCATATTCTTGCAATGAGATTGGAAAAGGAAATTGCCGAAAATGAAGACTTGAAAATCTATTTGGAAGCATATACGAATGATTATACATATGAGTGTAACGAAAAAACAAAAAGATGCTATACGGATATTGTTATATTAGATAATAAGAACATGCAGTATATTGCTATTGAACTAAAATACAAGACTGATAAATTAGAATACAACAAAGGCAACTTTTTTATCAGCCTTACCGAACACAGCGCGTGCGATACAGGTTGTTATGACTATCTTTGGGATATTGAAAGAATTAATAAATTAACAAAAAACACAACCAGAGGCAATCTGAAATCTTTTAAATGCATAGGCGGCTGCGCGATATTCCTGACAAATGAAAACTATTATTGGAAATATTCAAGACTTCCAGAACCAGAAAATGAAGATGATGATTGTACTAAACATAATGCATTTTTAATTGGCGATGGATCGGATATTAAAAAAACAGATAAATTAAATTGGTATGAAGA
>HF991810.1:0-39936 GCA_000431535.1 Clostridium sp. CAG:678 | reverse complement strand
AACAATAAAAACAATAAAAACAATAAAAACAATAAAAACAATAAAAACAATAAAAACAATAAAAACAATAAAAACAATAAAAATGATAATGATTTAAGACATAAAACGTCTATTACGCTCGAGGGGGTAAAAGAAAGTAAATTCGAATGGCAGGAGTATTGCATTTTAAATCCGGCGGACTGCAATTTGGAAAATTCAAAAGCGAAAAAACAGCGCAATATATTTAAATACCTGTTTCTCACTGTTTAATCCTATAAAAAGCACTCTGATATTGTGAATGATGTGTTCACTAATATCAGGGCGCTTTTTTATTTAGCAAATTGAATTTTAATTTTGATCCAGAAATGCGCAGAGGATTCTCTTATAGCATAGTGAATTTGGGAGCAGAGTTTTGAACAATTCCGAATCATCTTTGCCGAAGGCTTTAAGTATGCCTGCCGCGATGCCGGCACTTCTTGAAACACCCGCATCGCAATGAATCCACAATTCCAACACTTCATCTTTCCATTTTAAAACAAATTCTTTTACTTTTTGTGCGTCCTCGGCTGTCATGCCCGCATAACCGGCGTAAATATCCGAATTTTCAAAACTGACATCATAAAAAGCAAGATACAGCACATCTTTTATAGATTTATTTTCATCATCAAACTCTGCCTTTTCATCGCCGGGCGTTCGTATTGATATAATCACTTTACTGCCTGAGGTTGCCGAAAAACTCTTTCTGACCGCAGTGTTTTTATTCATAACAGAGATTTTCATATTAAGCGGTTCGCAAGGTATACGCATATCTTTAACGGATTCTAAAAAATCTTTTATATTTCACATTAAACATTTCACACCAACGGACGATGGCGGAATATACAGCGGAATCTTTTTCAATATCCGCATTTCCCTTTTCATAAGCCTGAGCAATTTCATAGCCGCCTTTATAATGCGGCCGTATTTCCAAAGCGGCGATCAACGCCGTTGAGTGAAACATACCTGCCACCGCGCCGCGGGTCTTATCCCAGTCTGCCAAACAATTTTGAAGTTTTTCACCTGCGCGCCAGCAACTGTGCAGATTGCTGAACCATTTGAAGGAAAAACCGTTTACCGTTTTTTCCGGAATGCGGCTGATTATATCTGAACAGGGATAGGATATTTTAAGCATACTAAAATAATTAACACGCATAAAATCCTCATAAGCGTATTTTTTTAAAGAAGACCGCACGATCGATTTATATTCCGGCAGTAAAGCGCTGTAGCAGCAAGCGATCTGAAAATGGTCATAAAAAGGCAAAGAAAAAAATTTACACATAAAGCCGATACCTTTTGCTTCAAACAGCGCTTTGATAAATTCTATCGCTTGCGGGCTTTTATGTAAAATCAGCAGTATTGTATAAATGGAATCTGATTTTAAAACAGATGATAAATAATTAATATCATTTAAAACAGAATACAGCAATTCGCAATCTTTTATATAGAAAAACAACCCCTGATTATTTACGAAAATCCTTTTAACCGATTTTGTAAAAGGCAGTGCGGAATCCTTAAGAGCCTGCATTGCCGATTCGGGCGTTTTCAGCCGTGAAACGATAGAATCAAAAGTGAAATCGAGCCGAAACGGATCTGCCGAAAAGGGCGCTGCGTCATAAAATCCCCTGTTAAAGCCCTGAAATCTTGTAAACAAAACGAAATATTCCATATTAAGTTCAGTGCAGGAAAAAGGCATTTTTCTGCCCGTTGCCGTTTCAACCGCACGGCGCAGATTTCTTTTTACAACTCGGTTTTCGTTAATAAGTTTTATCAGGGTATCATTTTCAAGGTCAACTTTTGTATTTTCAATATTTTCAGATATAACGATCTGACCGTTATTATCTTTGATACAGATCTGCGTATTGCCTGAAGAAAAATCAAAACAAATATTTTCCGTTATGCCCAAAACTGAACCAAGGTCGATCTCATCAGCCCATTGGCAATTCATTAGATCCTGTAGGCTGTTTAAGAATCTTGAAACGATAATTTCGGACTCCGTGCTTTCGATTTTAATTCTTATCAAGTCATTGCCGATTTGGGTTTCCGTACCGCAGCGGGCGCATATGCAAAAAACGCCGTCATCCACATCATCCTGAAGAACAATATTTTTATTTTCCTTCACCAGCAGGCGCATCTGAGGCTCGATCAGGTCTTTCATCTGCATCTTTAAATATTCGGTACTTTCATTTGAATTATATCTAAATTTGTTCGGCACAACATATTCCCTGCCGCAGTTCGGGCAGCGCACGGTTTTTTTATATAAAATCAGACTGCCGCCTGTTCTTTCGATTTTTGAATATTTGCGAAGATATTTAAATTTCAAAAGATCGTCTGCGTTATATATACTTCGCTTTTCTGCTTTTTCAACAACGCTGAAACACAAAGGTACATTTAATTCTTTTTCAAAACAAGTCACAATGCTCTCCCCTTTCCATCCGCATACTGATTATAAAAAAACAGATGTACCTTAATCGGAACATCTGCGGCCTAAAATAAAATTTTTCCTTTTATATGCGTATTCCTTATATCTTATATCTTAATTCCGGCATAACTTTTATAATTTTAAATTCATATTATTTACGGTCACGATTTCAGTACGGATTATAAAAAATTCAAATTAAAATATAAAAAATATAGTTAAAACACTGTATAGGAGCCCTCTTTTCCGGCTATAAGTGAAAGGCATTTTAAATTTGGCTTTTACAAAATTCGGACAGGAGTGATTCAAATTACAAGTTATGAATACAGAAGCGATCCTTCGTTTCTGCGCAATCAATTTATCATCATTTGCAAAAGGAGGTAAAATCATGTATATTAAAAAAATAACAGGCTACATCGTACCATACAGAGCAAAAGGATTGCTTGATACATTTGAGCCTGTAACGCAGGAAAGCAAAAATTGGAAACGATGGATAACACATATCGGGCCTTTTACATGCGCATACTGCTTTTCAAAAACAGCGTTATTCTGCCGATGGATGAAGACGCCGGTATACCTGTACACCCTAACTGCCATTGTGAATTAAGCACCAATATAGCCATTACTGCCGGCAACGCGACTAAGGATGGTAAAAATGGTGCTGATTACTGGCTTAAACATTACGGAAAACTGCCCGACTACTATATTTCACGCGAAGAATATATAAAAGCGGGTTGGAAAAGCAGCAAGCCCCTGCAAAATGGTTTCCCGGTAAAATGATGTATGGAAAAACATATCGGAACGATAAAGGTAAATTACCAAAAGCCTTAGGAAGAATCTGGTATGAAGCGGATATAAATTATTATGAAGGAAGAAGAAACAGACACAGAATTTACTTTTCCAATGACGGATTGATATTTGTATCCTATGATCACGGAAATACATTTTACGAAATAGTTTAGGAGAGCTAATTATGAAGAAAACAAAGGAAATGATAATAGATGTTGCAGACGAAAGATATTTATATGGATTTTATGAATTGCTTATTAAACAGTTGGAACTGCCAAACACCACAGGAAGAAATCTTGATGGAATAGATGATTTTTTAGAAGAGCCTTGGGAAGAAGACAGAGTTGTAAGATTTATCAATGTATCAAAAACAAATGACGATATAAGAAATGAAATTAAAGATGTTATCAGAATGTTTGAGCATGTCAAAGAATTTCAAAACAGATGCGGAAATAAATTTACATGGACTGTTGAACAGTAAAAATCACAATCTGTGGAGCAATATCAAATTTGTATGTTTAAGTTATCGGTCGGTATTTTTTACAAGATTGATGATGAGGTGAAGCGCTGCGGCTGTTGACGGATAAAATGGACAGCAAGAATTTCTATGCGTTCAACCCGTCTTTTGACAAAAAAGGCCTTAAAAAATAACAGATTAAACTGCCGCATTTTATACAGGCAGCACAAAAGGTACACGAAAAGATTATATTTCAACAAAATGCTGATTTCGTTTTCAAACGGAGTCAGTTTTTTTATAAACACACCGATTGTTGCTATAGTTGATGTATGCAACTATGAAGATACTGGCTGGATATTTCGAACTACCACACTGTTCTGATTTCAGTTCAGATTCTAAAAAATCAAATTAAAATATAAAAAATATAGTTAAAACACTGTATAGGAGCCCTCTTTTCCGGCTATAAGTGAAAGGCATTTTAAATTTGGCTTTTACAAAATTCGGACAGGAGTGATTCAAATTACAAGTTATGAATACAGAAGCGAGCCTTTGTTTCTCAGAAATCAATTTAACGGAGTTGGTATGTTTTCCATGCCACTGATCAGGAAACAGGAGGTGCGGCTTGAAGATTTTGCGCTGATAGGTTATGATAAGGTTAATCAAAGCAATGAAACGAACAAAACGGTACATTTTTTCCTTGATGACCAAGCTGCCGGGAATCGAACACAATATGGTTTTAAGCGGCTGCTTTCCGTGCGTTCAGCGTTAAAAATCTCGGTATACGGCAGTATACCTGCGATTTTATGCCTTGCCCGCTCAAAAATCAACTCGCTTAAAACTGCGCAGCACTGAAAATGGTGGCGGCGTGGATGGATTTTTGCTTTTGAGACGGCAGATGTGCTGTCGCCCATCAACGGCGAAAAAGTGAAAAGGCGCCGCGATGACGCATTTTCAGCATATCGGGTTCGACTCCCGGCAGCTTACCGTTTTGAAAGTATCTACAAAAATCCAGATGATAAAATAGAGCGTCTGAAGAAATTCAACGCTGTTTTATCGCCGGATTTCAGTATGTATACGGAAATGTCCGTTGCACTTCAACTCTATAATTGTTTTAGGAATCGTTGGACAGGCGCATATTTGCAGCAAAACGGCATAACAGTCATACCGACAGTGCGCTGGGGAAACCTTGAAAGTTTTAATTTTTGTTTTGACGGCATTGAAAAGGGCTGTGTCGTTGCAGTTTCAACACTCGGCGTAAAGAATGAAAAATCGCACTTCATGCTCGGCTACAACGAGATGCGCCGGCGCATAAAGCCGGAAAAGATCATCTGCTACGGAAAGCCTTTTGACGATATGAAAGGCGATATAATCGAAGTTGATTATGCCGAAACAAACAACCTTGATAAAGGTTTTTACATAAAAAAGTTTTACGGTTTTATCACACCTATTCAAAAGGGCGGAGGTTCGGCGTTAGGAAGAATTTCCGGAAATCCGGAACACGAATTTGATGAAAATACGGATATGCCGTCTTTTCCGGGATATGAAAACAAAGCGCCCGGAAAAGATTTTGAATGGCGAGGAAATCCGGATATTAAGAAAAATATCGGTAACTGGTTTAATAAAAAAACGGGCGAATCGTTTCACTGGGATATGGATCATCCGGATCCTATTGGACCGCACTGGGATTATTTTAGGCGCGATATTGATAATGAATACAGAATATTTCCTGATAACACCTGGAGCAAAAAGTTATTTCAAATTGGAGGATGCAACTATGAACAACAAGTTAGACTGGATTGAAGATTGCTATCAAACATATAATGAAGGTAATTGGATTACAAAGAGAATATTTAAAAAAGTTGCTGTTACAAAAGGTGATCACCATCATTGCTTAATTGATGCAAAAAAATTAAGCTTTTATGATTATCCCGGAAGCGAGAAACAAGGTTACTGTTCAACAGATGGCAGAATATGGCTCTGTGAAGAATGTTACCATACTGTATGCGAGCTTGGGCATAAATTGAAAATTGAGCCCAATACAGTAAAAGAAATAGAATCCGCCGTCGATAAGGGGCATAAAGTTGTTCTATCGCTTGATAATGTGCAATATGAAATGAGCGGCGATTCGGAACAAATCCTTGTTTTGCATAACGGCATAACCTTAGAATACAAAAACTATGCGGAAATGGAGCAAAAGCAAAAATTTTACGGCAAGTTGCTTAAGGAAATAATTGATGATGTTTTTGTGGGTGTAAAATGAACAGATTATACAGAATGACAAAGGAAGAATTTGAAAAAAAGGAGATATTATACAAGTATCCTGATACAAAATATATCGTTATGGACGGCGCCGGAATAGAAACATATGAGCAGTATTTTGACAGATTGTGGGAAGTTTTCGGATTCAGTGATATTCCCGAAGGTTGGAAAAAAGACAATCATACAGAATATGATTTTATGACAGATATGGATGAATTACCTGCGGACAAATATGTTTTTGTAATCAAAAATTATGAGCTTTTTTTCAAAAGCAACTATTCAGAAAGACTTAAAATTGAAAACAGATATGAAAACTATCTGCTCCCGTTTTGGGATGAAGAAGTTGAACGGGTAGTTGTTGAGGGCAAACGCAAGGATTTTAATATTTATTTCATTTCCGGCTAAAAATCATGATTAAAATTTTGTTTGCCAACATAGCGCACTATCCTTGCTTCATATATAAAAAGCGTTGAAATCATAAAAATTTCAACGCTTTTTACTTATATTCGTTTTTCCATGCGCTTCTTTACGCCAATTGCAGCTGCCAAATGAATTTTTTATTCTAAAGTGACCCAATTAAAATGCACGGTATAGCCGTCGATCGTATCACCGAAAATATTTTCCAGAGTTTCCTGCGCATTTTTCTGCGCATTTTCCATTAAGCCGTTTTCTTTTGCGTCATTAACCAACTTTTGCTCCAATTCTGTTTGTGAATTGGTGAAATCCTCTATAGTGAGCTGATTAAAAATATTCTTGCTCTGCTTTGCATCTGTAATGGACGACGGGTCTATATAGACATTTGTAATTTCTATTTTCAAATTATCAATCGTGATCTCATTCGTCTTTGCATTTACATTTACTTTTGCATCGGCAAGATTTTGTATTCCTGCCTCAACATATCCGGTATATGTAAATTTCATCGATTTACTGTTGACCTTTAATTTTTCCGCCACCTTGTTATTATATAAGTTGCCGGAATCATAACTGGATGTTTGCTGATACAGCCCTGTATTCAGTTCCGCCTGCTTGGTTAACTTTTCCTCAAGAACGGCGGTTGTGGAATCTGAATAGGAATTGGGCATCAGTTTAAACTTAATGTCGTCCCAATTTCTGCCGCAAATCATTCCGGAACCTAAGCCTATGATCAATGTTAAAACCACTGCTATAATGATTTGAAATACCTGGCGCGCACTTTTCTTTCGAATTCCTTTAAGTTCATGCTGTATTCCGTCAAGCGCATCTAATATTTCATCTTTATTGCCCTTTTCAGCCACCATATTGTTCTCCTCTTAAACATCCTGAATTATAAACCTAAAATATCCTTCTTTTTTGCATCAAATTCTTCCTGTGAAAGAGCCCCTGAATCTAACAGACTTTTTAATTTTCTAATTGTTTCGATTTTCTCATCATTGACTGAATCAAAGTTATCGTTTTTTATTTGCTCTATACCTTTGGCTTCAGTGGTATTAACATTATCAACTACGTCCAATACTGTATTAATTATCTTCTTTGATAAAGGCTTTGAATTTTCTGCTTTTTTAGAAATTCCTCCAAATAGAACTCCTTTTACACCATTCTGCAAAACTCCCGTAACGGTACCTAAAGTATCTATACCCAATGTATTATCAACAAGTTCAACTGCTGACTTGAATTTTTCAGAATTGCGAACAGACATAGATTTTCCTGTTACAAGTTCCATTATTTTGTTATGAAACTTAACAGCTTCTAATTTATTTGGTAGAGAAAATGTATATTCTTTGTTGGAAAAATACAATTCAAAAGTTGTGTTTTTTTGCTTAATTTGCGGTTTGCCTTCATAAATTTTAATCGTATTGATAGGCACAATAATATTAGAAACTTCCTCTTTAGACAATAGTTTTTTTAATTTTGTGACAAAAACTATATTAAGATTTGTAAGTATCAATTCATAGGAAACAGTTACACCAATAGAATGGCGCTTTTCGTTCCCACTAAAATCAACCATGATTCCTTTATATAATACGGTTTCATTACTCTCTAACTGATAGTTACTCATATTTTGCTCCTTAACTATTACACAACACAAATTTAATATTATGTTATCGAATACTATTGTATCATATCCTAAATTACTAATCAATTAATAAGTAGAAACTTCTGATTTTATAAAATCCATTTAATAGCAACTAATATCTTAAGTTAATAGCAAGAGGTTATGGATTCACCTTAATTCCGTTAAGTTTTCAACAATTTTTGCCTCCAGTTCTTTTTGCTGGCTTGCGGTTAATTCATCCGACGTTCTTACCAAAACAGTGCCTACCACCGTATGCGAACCGGAAGCCAACACGGAGCCGTCAAATGACGCCAAATATTCTTCCCTTTTAAGGGCATCTTCTTCCGTAGCATACACTTCGATTCCGCCTCCGCCGGAAGTGCCGTTATCCACTATTGTTCCGTCAAGAACATGATACGGATCCTCCACTTTGTTATAAGCAAAGTAAACCGTTGAAGTATATCCGCCCGGCTTATTCAGCATTCCGTTTGGGTCATTATCTTCCGTAACTGAAGAATAACCTGTAATGCCGTCAATATCCTTAATGCGCTCAATAATAAATGATTCGGGCGGGTTTGTAACCTGCCGCATGATTTTAATGCTGTTTTCCAGCGCTGTTTTTGCTGACGCCAAACGCTCGTTGACTTCAACATAGGATATATTTTTCAACTCATTATTAACAAGAGAATTGATTTCATCAGCACTTCCTTTTCTTTCGGGAATTTCAACTACGGATGCTTTGGCATTGGCTATTTCTGTTTCAAGTGCAGATATTGTTTTCTCATCATACGGCTTTTCACCCGCATCAATCAGTGCTTGGCTTTCGCTTATGGATTGCTGCAAAACGGCATACTCGGAATGGATACGTGCGCATTGCGCATCATAATTTGCAACAGCGGTTTTCTTTTCTTCATTGCATCCAGAAAATGCTGCAGCGAGGATAGCGATAACTGCTATGATTGCCAAAACTGAATTTAATTTTTTCATAAATTGCCTCGTTTCATATTTAATTTCTGATCATTTTCCCGATCTGCCTTCCATTATAAAGCGGGATTAAAGACCTGTATAGAACTGCCCGTTCGGAGACCACTGTGCCGGAACAATTCCCTGTAAAGTTCTTTTTTCATAAAGTATACACCTCCAAAAACAGTTAACTTTTGGGGCGCATATTATCGCGCTCCGCTTTTTACTGCCTGACGAACACAGTGCATAACAAAAGCACCGGTTTGTCTGATATCTGATACTGTTTCGGCGGTATAGAGAATCCACTTGCCAAGCCATAAGAGGGCGATTTTTTGTACTGTTAATCTGTTAAACCATTTGAATGTGACGGATAAGCATGCTTCGTCTTTACAAAAGCGGTGCGGAACATTATAATTAAATCAGTATTTTATCCTATAAAACAAACCGGAGTGCACGGGCGGATACCTTGGCAATATTTCATAAAACGGAATAGGAAATCGATGACCGTACAGGAGTGAGGACTGTGAAACAAAACGAAACCAAAGCGCCGGAATCTATCAAGATACGCGGCGGTCATGTGCATAATTTAAAAAACATTGATGTGGATATACCGCTGCACAAGATCGTTGGCATAGCGGGTGTATCCGGATCCGGAAAATCATCGCTTGCGCTTGGCATTCTTTACGCCGAAGGCTCAAGGCGGTATCTGGAATCCCTTTCCACCTATACCCGGCGGCGCATGACGCAGGTGGAAAAAGCACAGGTGGACGAAGTGCTTTATGTGCCTGCCGCACTTGCATTGCGGCAAAGACCCGGTGTGCCCGGAATACGCAGCACCTTTGGCACGGGAACAGAACTTTTAAACAGCCTGCGCCTGATGTTTTCCAGGCTTGCAAACCACAGATGCCCCAACGGGCACTATGCCGCCCCTTCTTTGAATGTTGCGGCAGGACAGGAACTGGTATGCCCCGTTTGCGGCGAACATTTCTTTGCGCCAAGCGCTGAAGAACTGGCTTTCAACAGCCAGGGCGCCTGCAAGAAATGCGACGGCACCGGCATTGTTCGGATTGTTGACGAATCCACGCTTGTGCCCGATGAGAACCTGACGATAGACGAAGGCGCCGTTGCGCCCTGGCAGACTTTAATGTGGTCGCTGATGAAAGATATTGCCCGCGAGATGGGCGTGCGCACAGATGTTCCGTTTAAAGATCTAACCCCGCAGGAGCGCGACATTGTGTTTCACGGACCGGCAGTAAAAAAACACATTGTGTATCAAAACAAGACGAGCGGCGCTGCGGGCGACATGGATTTTACCTATTTTAACGCCACATACACGGTTGAAAACGCGCTGTCCAAAGTGAAAGACGAAAAAGGCATGAAACGTGTGGAAAAATTCCTGCGGCAAAGCATTTGCCCGGACTGCGGCGGCACCCGGCTTTCCAACGCTGCACGCGCGCCCAGACTGCGCGGCATATCCCTTGCGGACGCCTGCAAAATGACGCTTTGTGAACTGACCGAGTGGGTGAAAAGCGTACCCAATTCGCTGCCGGAAGAGATGCAGCCAATGGCGCAAAGCATATGTGATTCATTTCAGGGGGCGGCAAAACGGCTGACCGATTTGGGCTTATCCTACCTTACGCTGGACAGAGCGGCATCTACCCTTTCTACCGGCGAGCGGCAGAGAATGCAGCTTGCCAGAGCCGTTCGAAACCGCACCACAGGTGTGCTTTATGTGCTGGACGAACCTTCCATCGGGCTGCACCCCTCTAATATGGAGGGGCTGACCGGCGTTATGAACGATCTGATCGCGGACGGCAATTCCGTGATACTGGTTGACCATGACATCCATGTGCTGAAAAACGCGCACCGGCTGATTGAACTGGGCCCGGGCGCAGGCGCGAACGGCGGCACGATCATTGCCCAAGGCAGCATTGAAGAAATCAAGCGGAATCCCGCATCAAAAATTGCAGGGTTTTTAAGCGGAGAAAAAATCATAAAAGTCGGAAATCCCATTCCTGCCGAAAACACGTTTGATCTGGGTGCGATACACCTTTCCACCTCGAATATCCACACGGTAAAGCCGCTGGAAGTTGACATTCCCAAAGGGCGGATGACGGCCGTAACCGGTGTTTCCGGGTCAGGAAAAACAACGATGGTGCTGGAGAGCCTGATTCCTGCGCTTGAATCGATGATCAAAGGCACAAAACTGCCCAGCCACATCAAGCGCCTATCGGCAGAGGGCATAAAACAGGTAAAACTGATAGACGCCACGCCGATCGGCATAAATGTTCGTTCCACGGTTGCTACCTATGCCGATGTGCACGACGAACTGCGCAAGATCTATGCCCGCACGGCTGACGCCAAGGCAAAAGGATATAAAGCGGGTGATTTTTCCTACAACACGGGGAAATTGCGCTGCCCCGTCTGCGACGGAACAGGCACAATCAGCCTGGACATACAGTTTTTGCCGGACGTGGACATCCCCTGCCCCGAATGCGGCGGATCCAGATATTCTAAAGACGCGGGGCTGATACGAAGATATCCCAAACATTCAGAAAACGGATATACCCTGCCCGAACTGATGGATCAGAGCGTTGACGAGGCGCTGAAAGCATGCGAGGATCTGCCGAAAGTAAAGAAGAAACTGCAAGTGCTGCATGATCTGGGTCTTGGTTATCTTACGCTTGGCGAAGAAACGCCGAGCCTTTCGGGCGGTGAGGCGCAAAGGCTGAAGCTGGCAAGTGAAATGGGAAAGGGGCAGTCTGATTCCGTGTTTGTGTTTGACGAACCCACGATCGGTCTGCATCCGCTGGACGTGGAAACGCTGCTGCATGTTTTTAAGAACCTGATCGACAGCGGCGCGACCGTAATCGTAATTGAACATGATCTGGACGTGATCCGAAACGCGGATTATGTGATCGACATGGGGCCGGGCGGCGGCACAGAAGGCGGCAGGATCGTAGCTTGCGGCACGCCGGATGAAATCTGCAGCGCCAAAGACAGCAAAACCGGATATTATTTAAACCGATATATCCATAACGAGGAATAAAAATCAACGATCTTTACACGGGCGGTGATCCAATGGAACAGAAACTGAATACCGAACAGACGGCGGCTGTAACCTCCACAGAGGGTTTTGTGCGTGTGATCGCCGGGGCGGGATCCGGAAAAACAAGGGCGCTGACAAATCGGTTTGCCTTTTTGGTAAACGAATTGGGTATACTGCCGGAAAACATTCTTTGCGTTACGTTTACAAACAAGGCAGCCAACGAAATGCGCCGGCGGATCCACAACCTGATCGGGGATAACGATACCGGCTATATCAACACTTTTCACGGATTTTGCGTTGCCGTTTTACAGGAGGACAGTTACGCGGTTCAATTCCCAAAAAACTTTCTGGTTTTGGACAACAGCGATATTGACGCCATGCTGCGCATCATCTATGAAGAACGCGGACTGACGCTGCGGGATATGACGTTTGCAGACGCAAGAGATATGATCGAAATACAAAAGCTCTTTAAAAAACCGGAATACTATTTGGATATGATCAGCATGTCTCTGGAAGCACTGCACGAAAAATACCTGAGCGCCGTAAACAAAAACGACATCATCTTTTATGGCTTTCTCTATCAGGAAAAGAAATGCTTTGGGCTGGATTATAACGATCTGATCAAATTTACACTATATATTTTTTCGCAAAGCGAGGAGATACGCCTGAAATGGCAGAAGCGCCTGGAATACATTATGATCGATGAATTTCAGGATATTGACGGATTACAGTATGAACTGATGCAGGCGCTTTGCGCATATCATAAAAACCTGTTCATTGTTGGGGACCCCGACCAGACGATCTACACCTGGCGCGGGGCAAACGTGAAATACCTGCTGGAATTCCCAAGGAATTTTCCGGACGTAAAAACGATCATGATGATGAAAAATTACCGTTCCACGCCGCAGATCTTAGCGGCGGCCAATTCCTTAATCTCCAAAAACAGGCAACGCATGGAAAAGGAACTGATCCCCGTTTTGCTGCACGGCGAAAAACCTGTATTTTGCTTTGCCGCAAGCCCTGAAAAGGAGGCGGAATGGATCACGGAAAAGATCCGTGAACTGCATAAAAGCGGTGTACGCTACCGGGATATAACGATTCTTTACCGCGCACACTATGTGACGCGAACCATAGAGGAAACGCTGCTTCAGGAAAAACTGCCCTACCATATTTACAGCGGCGTGCCTTTTTTCGGGCGTGCGGAAATCAAGGATGCGCTGTGCTACCTGCGCATGATCGTTTCCCAGGATGATCTTTCCTTTCGCCGGGTGATCAACACACCAAAGCGCAATATGGGTCGGCGGCGCATGGCATTTCTTGAAGACTATGCCGCAGAGAACGGCTGCACCCTGTTTGCCGCGCTCAAACAGGCGCTGGATCACGAGATCTTTAAAGGCACGAAAGCGCGCGGATTTGTGAACCTGATAGAAGAATTTTCAAACGGATACGAGGACATGCCCACATCTGATCTGCTCTCTGCCATTCTGAACGAGAGCGGCTATGAAAAAATGTTGCGCACAGAGGGCAGTCAGGAGCGTTTGGACAACCTTGCCGAGCTCAAGCAATCCATACTGGAATATGAGAACACCTGCGGAGAGGAAGCCACTGTTTTTCATTATCTGGCGCATGTTGCTATGTTTACAAACAATGATATAGAGGATGATTCGGATAAGGTGAAACTTATGACCGTGCATGCGGCAAAAGGCTTGGAATTTCCGTATGTGATGCTGTGCGGTATGGACGAGGGCATTTTTCCGTCCAGAAAAATTAAAGACCTTGCCGGTATGGAAGAGGAACGGCGGCTTGCGTTCGTTGCGATGACCCGTGCCGAAAAAGGGCTTTATCTTTCCGGGTCAGAAGGGCGCAATTTTGACGGTTCGCCGCGTTACCCATCCCGTTTCATACTGGATATTGAAGAAGATTTGCTGGAATATGCGAAAAAGCCGAACGACGCCCTGATCGCAAACGCAAGGGAATCCATTGCGCAAAGTGAGAAATTCATGCCAGAGAACTTAGAAAATTTCCTGCTGCCCGTGGGAACAGCAGTGCAGCATGAATACCTGGGCGACGGTAAGATTCTGGATAGAAACAAAAGCAAAGGCGCATATCTTGTGCAATTTGATTCCATACCAACACCGCGGCTGATCTCTTTTAAAGCAAAACTGAAAGAAAAAAATTGAGAGGGAACACCAGAAGCCTTTTACAGCAAAGAACGCCGTTGCAGTGTAAAAACTGCAACGGCGTTTTGGTTTTCTTTAAAAATCTATCTGTTTAAATACTTTTTACGAACGCAAACTGAAAAGCGAACACACGGCAATGCGGTATTTTTCCATGCCTTTCACACTCGTATTTACTGTAACATTATATTTTATATTATACAAAAATATTCATTCCTTTGCAAGGATGCCGTCCAAAACGGCAACAGCCCTGTTCGGTTTAAAAAGAGTCTTTATTCCCAGTGAAAATCAATTTCCTGCGTATTGAATTCCAACCTGCACATGGTGTACAGTTTGTGTTTATATTTCATGGAAATATCCAACAGAATTTGAGCGCTGCCGATATCGGGAGAAATATAAGTATAAAGATACGTCCACGGATTTTTGCTCATTTCCTTTGCGTTGCATAATATCTCTTGCGCTTTGCGCACAAATTCGCTGATCGTAAGCACCCTGACAGTGAAAGCATTCTGTTTGTTTACGGCAGTGGAGATCTCTGCACTGCAAAGCGATGCATCACAAATCCGGGCTTTCATATGGCATTTGGTAAAATCCTTATATCTTTCACAAAACGCGTTGCCTTTCATATCTGAAAACAGATGTGTTTTAAAACTTAAAACCAGTTCTGCACCGTTTAACGACAGATCAACAAGTTCCTGATCGTGCAGGATGCCGTCCGGAATGGTGTGTGCGCACATACTGTATTTTTCTGTCATGCTCCATTCACCTCTTTAAGAAGTTAGAAATAAAAACCGTGCAGTTTATACTGCTTCAGGTTTTGCCCCAAATCAATCCCGAAAGGTTTCCCGCAGCCGGTCTAAAAACAACTGCGCGGCGGGTGAAAACACCTGATATTTTTTCCAGACCACATTCAGCCCTGCCTCAAGGCGCGGCCTGAGAGGGCGGAAACATAGCCCGCTGCTTTCGGTAGTATCGGCAAGTTTATCCAGTGTTACGGCGCAGCCTATCCCCTCTTTTACCATAATGGCTGCATTATAAACGAGGTTATAGGTGGCTATGATATTGAGTTTTTCATAATCCGCGCCAAACCACTGCGCAAAACTGTTTGCCGGCTTTCCCGGCGAAAGAACCTGGCGCGAACAGATGAGCGGCAAATCCAGCAGATCTTCTTTTTGAAGAAATTCCTTTTCGGCAAGCGGACAATCCCGGCGCATCAGCACGCCCCAAACATCCTTAGACGGGAGATCTATGAAATCATATTTTGAAAGATCCGCCGGCTGGATCAAAATGCCAAAATCCAACAGACCTTTATCAATACGGTCCGTTACATCCTGCGCGTTGCCGCTGTGCATATGATAACGGATACCGGGGTAAGTTTCCCGGAGCTCCTTTATAATTTTTGCAATCAAACGCACTGCCTGCGTCTCGCCGCCGCCGATATAGATATCTCCGCTTACTGAATTTTCCATAGCGGAAAATTCTTCCTGCGTTTTATCCACCATAGAAATGATCTCTTCCGCCCGCTTTCTGAACAATACACCCTGACGTGTAAGTGTTACACGATGACTGCCCCTTACAAAAAGCTGCTGACCAAGTTCCTCTTCCAGATCATGTATCTGCCGGGAAAGCGTGGGCTGGGTAAGGTGCAGAAAATTAGCCGCGGCAGTAATACTGCCCTCTCTTGCAACGGCAAGATAATAGCGAAGTACACGTATCTCCATGCGCAAAGCCCCTTTCTAAAGACTATTATACAGCAACTTCCTATGCGTGTAAAGCATAACACAAAATAGAAACAAGGTATTTGCTATTCAAAAAGCAAACGTATAAAATAAAGTTAAGGAAAGGAGGCGGCGTATTGTGAACAGCAGATACAACAGCGCATTTAAGATACGCCGTAATCTTGCGGATGCCGGCTGCGAGGAACAGATGATCCAAGACTTTTTTGAACTTGGAAAAGAGCACCGGCGCGCCGAGCAATACAGACTGCTGGGCAGGCAGAAAGCATTTCTTCTGGAACAGCTGCACAAAGATCAGTACAGAATAGACTGCCTTGACCATATGGTGTATACTATGCAGGAAGAGGATAAAAAACGATCCGAAGATCCAAAATAAAAAACGATCTGAAACGAACATTAGAGTAAGGCACCCCTTTCCGAAAAACGCAAAAATAAGGGAGCAGATATGAAAAAATTTTTGTATTTATTAAAGGCAGCCGCCTTATGTGCCGTAATCCTTGCCGTATTGGGCGCCTTTGCCGCCTGCGGCGCTGCCGGCACGGAACGCCGGGCGGAAAAGACAACGGCGGAATCTTCCACTTCAGGCAGCACACAAAGCGCGGCAGAAAGCAGCACCGCCGGTTCCACACAACCGCCGGAAAACCATACGGAGGATGAAAACATGAATCAGATAGAGATCATAATCAACGGAAAAACATTTTCAGCACAGCTTTACGACAATGAAACGGCTCGTGCCTTTGCCTCACAGCTTCCGCTTACCTTGGATATGCGCGAATTAAACGGCAACGAAAAATATTACTATATGCCGGATTCCCTGCCGGCGCAGGCAAGCAGGCCGGGAACGATACGAACGGGTGACCTGATGCTGTACGGTGCAGACTGCATTGTGCTGTTTTACAAGGATTTCCGCACCGGCTACAGTTACACGCCGCTTGGGCATATAGATGACCCCAATGGACTGGAAAGCGCGCTCGGGCAAGGAGATGTTAAGGTCACATTTCAGTTTAGCTAAACAACATATTCCCGCTTTTGGCTGCAAAAACATTGCCGTAAAAGCGGGATATTTTTATTGCTTTGCTATGTGCAAATAGAATTTACAACTTTTGCCGGGTGTGGTATAATAACCTGACGATAAAAGGAACGGACTGCGCAAACCGTTTCAAAAGATTTTTAAAGTGTGGTGAGAAGATGAAAAAGATCGTTACAGGAATTCTGGCGCACGTGGATTCCGGCAAAACAACGCTTTCAGAAGCGATGCTGTACCTTTCCGGCAGCATCAGCAAACTCGGCCGCGTTGACCACGGCGATTCTTTTTTAGACAACTTTTCACTGGAACGCAGCCGCGGCATAACGATCTTTTCCAAGCAGGCGGTCTTAAAATATAAAGACACGGAATTCACCCTGCTGGACACACCGGGGCACGTGGATTTTTCCGCGGAAACGGAGCGCACACTGCAGGTGCTGGACTATGCCGTTTTGGTGATCAGCGCAACGGACGGCATACAGAGCCACACACAAACTTTATGGAAACTGCTTTCCAAATACAATGTGCCCTGCTTTATATTTGTAAACAAAATGGATCTGGACGGCGCGGACAAAAGCCGCGTATTTTCCGAACTGAAAACAAAATTCGGCGACGGCTGTGTGGATTTTACCGAAGAAGGCAGCCCGGAATTTTTTGAAAGCATCGCTCTTTGCGATGAAGAACTGCTCAACCGTTTTTACGAAAACGACGCGCTGGAAACAGCGGATATCCGCAATGCCGTAAAAAGCAGAAAGATCTTTCCCTGCATGTTTGGCTCTGCGCTGAAACTGAGCGGCGTGGAAAAATTTTTAAGCTGCCTTTACAACTATACCGAGATGCCGCAATACAGCGGTGAATTTGCCGGAAAAGTATTTAAAATAGCCGAGGACAAAGGCCAGAGGCTTACGTTTTTAAAGGTGACGGGCGGAGAACTGACTGTAAAAGAAATCCTGAAAAGCGCCAAAAACCAAAATCAGGAAAAGGTGAACCAGATCCGGATCTATTCCGGAGAAAAGTTCAGCACGGCAGACACAGCACAGGCTGGCACAGTTTGCGCTGTTACCGGCATTGGTTTTGCCCTGCCCGGCGATGGGCTTGGAACAGAGCAAAACAGCGGCACGCCGATACTGGAACCTGTTTTTACATACAGGCTGATTCTTCCCGAAAATACAGACGCACACACCGTATTACAGAACATGAAGATTCTGGAAAGTGAAGATCCGCAGCTGAAAGTGGTGTGGAACGAGCGGCTTGGCGAGATCCAGGTGCAGCTTATGGGCGATATCCAACTGGAGATTCTGCGCAGTGTGATTGCAGATCGGTTTGGATTAAACATTTCGTTTTCAAAGGGAAATATCATTTATAAAGAGACCCTATCCGAACCGGTTGAGGGGATCGGCCACTTTGAGCCCCTGCGGCACTATGCGGAAGTGCATCTGCTGCTGAAACCGGGAAAAAGAGACAGCGGGCTGGTATTCAAAACCGAATGCAAGGAAGATGTGCTGGATAAAAACTGGCAAAGGCTGATCCTGACCCACCTGTATGAAAAAACACATATCGGCGTTCTGACCGGATCGCCTATCACGGATATGGAGATCATACTCCGATCCGGCAGGGCACACCCAAAACACACTGAGGGCGGCGATTTCCGGCAGGCAACATACAGGGCGGTAAGGCAGGGCCTGCGCAGCGCAAACTGCGTGCTGCTTGAACCGATTTATGAATTCACGCTGGAAGTGCCCACGGAAAACATTGGCAGGGCAATGGCGGATATTCAGCATAGGCACGGCAGTTTTGAGCCGCCCCAGACCAGCGGGGAATTTTCAGAGATTAACGGAACAGCGCCCGTTTCCACCATGTATGACTACGCGCGGGATGTGATGCAATACACCCATGGCAAAGGCAGACTGACCTGCAGTTTCAAGGGCTATGCGCCCTGCCACAATGCCGAAGAGGTGATCGCCGCCATAGGTTATGACTGCGACGGAGATACTGACAACCCCTGCGATTCCGTATTCTGTGCGCACGGTGCCGGATATGTTGTGAAATGGAATGAAGTCAAAAGCCATATGCATTTGCCGAGTGTGCTTTCCGCGCCGAAAAGCGAATATGTGGAGACCGGCAGCAGCAAAACGCTGTCACGATATAAAGACAGAAAAGATCTTTTTGCGCTGGATAAAGAACTGATGCAGATCTTTGAGCAGACATACGGGCCGATCAAAAACCGTTCGCACGACAGAAACCGCGGTCATTTCACGTTTACGGAAAATGCCGAAAAAAGCAGATACAAGTCTAAAAACGTTCCAAAATATGACGGCACCGAATATCTGCTGGTTGACGGCTATAACGTGATCTTTGCTTGGGAGGATCTCAGCCGTTTTGCAAAAGATAATATAGACGGCGCGCGCAGT
Source organism: Clostridium sp. CAG:678 (assembly GCA_000431535.1). GTDB lineage: Bacteria > Bacillota > Clostridia > Oscillospirales > Acutalibacteraceae > Eubacterium_R > Eubacterium_R faecale. Next base: position 20,605 of record HF991810.1, on the reverse strand, counting down.
GCGCTGGTCAATATTTTATGCAATTATCAGGGCTATAAAAAGTGCGAAGTGATCCTTGTTTTTGACGCGTATAAAGTTAAAGGCGCAACCCGTGAAGTGGAGAAAGTAAACAACATTACGATCGTATATACAAAAGAAGCGGAAACGGCAGATATGTATATTGAAAAAGCATCCTACAAACTGGCAAAAAACAACAGGGTACGGGTTGTGACTTCTGATGCGCTGGAACAGCTGATCATTTTGGGGAACGGCGCATTGCGTGTTTCCTCCAGAGAATTTCTGTTTGAGGTGCAGCAGGCGGAAGAAGAGATCCGGGAGATCATTTCGGAAACGTTCTGAATGCACAGATTTATGGATAAACAAACAATAAAAGCCGCACGGTTCATAAAAACCGTGCGGCTTTTGCGATTCTTTACAGCATAAAACGCTGTTTTCAGATATCCAGGCTTTCAACCCATTCGGTCACATCGCTCTGTGATACGCCTGAGGAAAAGCGTTCACCCTCCAGCCAGTTGCCGGTGCCAGCCTCTTCCTCAAGCAGTTCGCCGCTTTGCCCAAGGCCGGAAGAGGAAGAAGTGCAGAATGGAATAACGGTCTTTCCCGTGAAATCATTTGCCTGCACAAATGTATCTACCGGCCATGCGGCAATGCCCCACCAGATCGGATAGCCGATGAAAACGGTATCATAATCCGCCCAGTTATCTACGGTGCTCTGCTCCAGCGCTACATCTCTTTCACTCTCGTTCTCATACTCATGAACAACACGGCTGTTTTCATCCGTCCAGTCCAGATCCGCATCCGTATACGGGTCTGCCGGCACAAGTTCAAACAGATTTGCGCCTGTTGCCTCGGCAATGTAATTTGCCGCATTTTCGGTATTGCCGGTTGCGGAAAAGTACACTACAAGTGTTTTGCCGCCGTTTGCCGTATTATCCGCCGCGGTATCCGTGCTTGGCTGTGATACGGTTGTGTTTTGCGAGGTGATCTCGGTCTGTTCCTCCGCATTGCCGCTGCATGCTGTGAATACAACTGCCAGCACCATAACCATCAAAAGGGATACTGCTTTTTTCATGTGTTTGACTCCTTTCAAAATTTTTTCTTTCAACTTAAGTGTAACATGCAAACCGGCAATGCGCAAATACCTGTTTTGTATTGACAAATATAGTTTTAACGCATTTCTAAAATAAGAAAGATGATCTGTTTATCTAAATGAAGATCTATTTTTTAAAGCGTAAAAGCAGCGAATTGTTTTCAAGAGCTATTTTGATTGTGTCCCTTTTTCACCACATGCCGCCTGTTATTCTGATATTACAGAAGTTCTGTTCACACCAAGTTCATCCTTTTATGGTATAAATTATAATAGGTGATTTTGCGCTTTTATCAGAAAATACGGGAGGTAAAACTATGTTATACGCAATCAGTGATCTGCACGGCTGTTATGAAAAATACGTAAAAATGCTGGAGAAAATCCGCTTTAAAGAGAGCGATACACTGTATATCCTCGGCGACGTGGTTGACCGCGGCAGCAGCGGAATCAATATTCTGCTGGATATGATGCACAAAGACAACATCATTCCGATCATGGGTAACCATGACTACACCGCCTGCACCCTGCTGAAAGCGTTTGGGCAGAGCGATGCAAAAAGCAGCCGGGAAAAACTGCGGGATGCTTTTGAACTTTGGCTCTATGACGGGGGTGAACCCACCTATACGGCATACCGAAAATTGAACACAAAACAGCAGAAAAAGGTGCTCGCCTATCTCCGTTCCTTTCTGCTCTATGATGAGGCCCGCGCGGGCGGCAGAAACTATTTTCTGGCGCACACGGTGCCGGAAAAGGCGCGCATGCTGAATTTTGACACTCTGTTTTGGCAGGAATTCATCATCGGCGAACCGGAGTATGACAAAGTGTATTATAAAAACAAAATAATTGTAACAGGACACACTCCAACAAAGCTGATAGACAGAAGCTGCAACGGCAGGATATTTAAACGTAACAATCACTTAGCCATAGACTGCGGCGCGGTATACGGCGGCACCCTCGCTTGCGTTTGTCTGGATACACTGGAGGAATTTTATGTGTAAATCAACATAAATCTTCGCTGAAACAACAGATTATCATTCAATTTCTATTAACCTAAAAAGCATCGGCAAATGCCGATGCTTTAACTTTGCGTAAAAATTTACGGTTCCAGAAAATCAGATACCTTTTCAAGCTGCGCTGTGATATCAATATGCTGGGGGCAAACCTTTTCACACTGCCTGCAATGAATACAATCAGAAGCTTTGCCCGCGCCGTTTACAGCGGCGGCATAACTCTCCTTTGCCTCTTCCATCCTGCCGTTTGCAAGCCATTTGTTGGCAGCGGCAAAAACATCCGGAATCGGTATGTTTTTGGGGCAGCCTTCCGTGCAGTAACGACATGCCGTGCACGGAATGGCAGAGGACTTGCCCAGTATTTGCTGTGCCTGCTGAATGATCTTTTGCTCTTCTTCATTCAGCGGCTTAAAATCACGCATATAAGAAAGATTATCCGCCATCTGCGCCGTATCCGACATACCGGAAAGAACGGCGAGCACGCCGGGCAGAGACGCCGCGAAACGGATTGCCCATGACGCCGGTGAGGCATCGGGCGCATATGATCTAAACAGGGTTTCCACTTCTTTCGTCGGTTTGGCAAGGTTGCCGCCTTTGACCGGCTCCATGATTACGATCTGTTTGCCGTGCTTTCTTGCCACCTCATAATTCGCGCGGGACTGAACGGACGGATTTTCCCAGTCTGCATAATTGATCTGCAACTGAACAAAATCCACTTCCGGGTGCGCCGCCAGCAGTTTATCCAGCAGATCCGGACCGGAATGAAAAGAAAAACCGATATGTTTCAGCGTGCCTTTTTGCTTTTGCTCCGAAACAAAATCCCACAGGCCGAATTTATCATACTTTTTATAATTATTATCCATAATTGCGTGCAAAAGATAATAATCAAAATACCCGGCTCCCGTACGGGAAAGGCTGGTTTCCAGCTGTTTTTCCGCCGCTTTTTTATTGGCGGCAACATTCACGTTTAATTTTGTTGCAAGCGTATAGGAATCACGCGGATGCCTTGAAACAAGCGCCTTTTTTGCCGCCGCCTCTGAGCCGAGATACACATACGCTGTATCAAAATAAGTGCACCCGGCAGCCAGAAACATATCCACCATTTTTTTGGTCTGCTCAATATCCGTAAACGGCCCCTTTTTGGGCAAACGCATAAGACCGAAACCGAGTTTTTTCATACTGATCCCTCCAAATATTTTTACCTTATCCGCTTTTCATTATAGCAAAACGGGCACGATTTTTAAAGTGAAAATCACAAATAAGATCCTCTTCCGGGCAAATCGCACACAGAATGCAATATCTGCCCTACGCCTGCGGTTTGAGCGGGCCGTAAAAATAGGACGCCGTTGCGCCGCCGTCAACCAGAAAATCCGCGCCCGTAATAAAAGCGCCCTTATCACTCATCAGAAGTTCCGCAACATTGGCAACCTCATCCGGCGCAACATTTGGATCGATCCTGTGCTGATAATACAGATCGATATAATGCCGAACCGTTTCAGGCTGCCTTCCACAGACTTTCTGATCGTTTCCACCGGCTGGTTAGGATCAGGCTGCGATCCGAAGCGTGTTTCTCGCCGAATTTAATATATGGAAACAGCTGTACAAAACTGCCGTTTTATACATGGTTACTACCGTTTCATGGGTGTTAATTTCTGTTTTTTGTATTGTTTCACATTTTCTCTTATGCTAAAATCTACTTAGCAGGGTTATACCCAATACACAGGAAGGCGATCTTATGAAAGCAATCAAAAAAATTGCCAACGCGGTTACTTCACGCACCGGCGCATTTATCTTTTTTGCCTTGTCCGCCGCGGCATTTACGTTTTTTTCCAGCAGCAATTGGGCTTACGGCTGGATAGCGGAACTTTACCCGCTCGGAAACGGATTTATCACGCTGATGCTTTGCATTACCGGGATATGCGCTGCCATCTCCTGGATCATGCTGCTCATCCATGCTTTTTGCGGCGGCAAAATGCAGAGCAAAGGTATCAAGGCATTTAAAATAATACATATAATCTCTGCCGTTTTAGGCATTATAACATTTCTTTACACGACCGTGCTCCTGTTTGGCATTGATCAGGGCTTTTCCGCTGCCGGATTTGCCAAGGGATTCAGCAGCCTGCTGCCTAACATAGGCTACCTTGGAGCGGCACTTGCCGCCGCGCTTGTGATTGCGGTTGTGCAGACGCCGAAAAAGGCGGCTAAAGCAGTGATTGCCTGTGTTGTGATCGCCACGCTTGTGATCAGCCCCTCCGCGCTTTCCGGCATAGGCGCAAGCGGCTCTGGCGAGGATCTTCCGCCCATAACTTTGCAGTCTGAAGATCTGATGCGCGGCGCGCAGATCGTTTATGAGAGTCTGAAACAGGGCGAAAAAGCAGACGCGCAAAATCTGCTGGAGGACAACGGCAAATGCTGGACGGCGCAGGATCCCGACCGCATGCCGGCGAACGCAGAGGCGGACATCAACAACAGTTATGTGGAAATTAAACTGGACGGTCAAAAGACCTTTAACACCGCCATTATTGAAGAAGTGGGAAATCAGGCGCAGTATTTCAGACTGCAGGCACTGATCAGCGGCGAATGGGTAACGATTTACCAAAGTGAAAAAATTCAGACCCAGCGTCTTTGCAGTTTTGACCCGGTAACAACGGACAGCATCCGCCTTTGCATAGATAAGTTCAGGGACAGCAATACGCCGGTAAAAATCAAATCCATAAAACTGTATAACGAGCCGAAACGTGACGCGGAAACCTTTGAGGTTACCGCATACCAGAGACTGGACGGTGATGTGCCCACAGAGATTCTTGCGCGCGGAGACGAATATGTGGCAAACTATGCAAGATTTTACGATGTTTACAGCACCATTATCGTTTTCGGTGCCGTGCACTGGGATGAAAACGGAAATATGGGATTCGGCGACGGCGGAGAAGAGCAGTTTGCACGTGAGATTGAAGCACTTAAAGAGATCATTTCACACCGCTCCAATCCGGATCACGAAGTAAAACTGGTGATTACTGCGCTGGCGGACGGCACCTGGGGTGAGGGCCACAACGGTGTAAACGGCTACATGGCGGATTACTGGGAATCCATAGCGGATAAGATCGCTGCTTTTGCGGCAAAATATGAATTTGACGGTGTGGACATTGACTGGGAATATCCGCAGACGCCCGACGACTGGGATAATTATGATAAATTCATTGCAAAACTGGATGATGAATTGCAGCAGGCGAATCCAAACGCCATACTCACCGCCGCACTGTCAGCAGGCAGCCTTGGCATGAGCGAAGAAACGCTGGACAGACTGGATCAAATTCAATTTATGGCATATGACGGCAGCGATGAAGACGGTTACCAGAGTTCCCTGCAGCAGGCGCAGGAAGGCTTGCAGGCATTTATAGATAACGGCGCAGATATCAGCAAGATCAACATTGGCATTGCCGCATACGGCAGACCGGTAAACGGCACGCCGTACTGGGCAACATGGCGCGACCTTGACGAAGCGAATTACTGGAACAACAAATATTATACCGTTCATGACGCGGATCAGGTATATGAAGGCACATTCTGCTCCCCTGCCCTTTCCGGAGACAAAACCGCATACGCACTGTTTTCAGGCTGCGGCGGCGTTATGGTATTCAGAGTTGCATGTGACAAAACGATGGATGATCCAAACAGCGTTGCCTGCGGAATCGAAAACACACTGCACAGATATTTTAACGCGTGGTAAGTTTTCTGTAAATCATAAAAAACAAAGCGCCCCGAAAAGCATTTTACTTTTCGGGGCGCTTTCCTGTCTAAATAGAATTTGGTTTCTTTTTACGACGTGTTTTTTTCACTGCCAGCACAATGCCTGCCGCGATCCCCGCGACCAGAACCGACGCGGCAACGCACGCGGTGATCTTCAGGGCAGTGTTTCTTAACACGAGCGGATATTCAGAAGAAATATATTCTTCCATCGTTGCGCCGACTTCGTATGGCTGCTCTATATCATGGATGTTTACAAGGGAAGAAAATTCGGAAAACGCGTCCTTTTTTCGGTTGTAAAGAAGATTGCCCTCATTCATTACAGCATAAAGAACATTGATTTTGATTTCTTCAAGATAACTGATGATCCTTTCATCCTTTCCGGCGGCATCAATCGCAGAATTGATCAGTTCCAGATACCGATCGTTATTCTTTTTGGAAAGATAATCGCCGCTGTGCTGCCAAACGCTGTCATATAGGTCCAGATCCTCTGCTTTGTTTTTCAGTTCGCTGTTCATCAGATCCATATATTCTGCAACATACTCTGCGGCGGGGCCGTAGGTAACATTCAGATACTTGGCAATTACGGCGCTCACATCCACACTGTTATCCCAAAGCTGTCTGGAAAGCACATATGCGCGCAGACGCGCCATTTCGTCATTCTTTTCCCTGCTGCCCTGATGAAAGACTTCTCTTACATGATTTTCGATATAAAAATCATGATTGTCTTTTTGCACATCAAAATTGGGATACGGCATCAGCAGATTCTGAAAATCCACAACATAATCCCAGATCATCAGACTTTGGCAGACGGCGCTCCACTGCTCCACAAGCTGTTTTGTTTTAAGCGCCTTTTCGCTGTTTCCAAACTTATAACTGTATAACTGACCGGTATTGATCGGGCAAAGCACAATATTGACATTTTCTTCGCAGGTCATACCCTGCGGCACGCTCTCGTTATAGAAATAGGCAAGAGTGGAAATGATCTTATCGGGAAACCTCTGCGCCAATTTATTGATGATCGGCAACATTGTGCCCATCATGGATCCTGTTTCTTCCAGCACCCGGGCACAATTTTCACACTTGCAGTAATCATAGTTATCATTCAGGCTGAAATCCCAGTATTTTTTATCCGGCTCCTGCGCCATAAGCTGTGCCATTTTGGATTCAATGATCGGATAAATATCCGGATTTGTCAGGCACAGCTGCGCCGGCTCCCCTGCCTCGTTATAGGAAAAATATTCGGGATGCGTTGCTTGGTATTCTTCAGGCGGCACAAAGGTAAAGCAGGAATGGCACCAGGTGCCCCAACCCGCGTTCTGCTCAATATCTTCGGCAACAGCGCCGTTATTTTTCAGTTTCCTGTACCAGCCGTTTTGCGCAACTTCATACTGAAACACCTTGCGCCATGCAAAATCAGGATTGCTCACATAAGTCTGCGGCTCAAAATAAATGGTTGGGAACTGCGGAACATAATCATAATCCTCACGCACAAACATGCAGTCCATTTTATCCTCAAGGAAACCATAAACCCCGTTAAAAATCGTTTCATCGGCCGCGGTCAGTATGTAGATCTCCCGATAATCCAAATGAACCAGATATCCGTCATCCCGGATGCCGGAAGTGTCCACATCCGCCGCAAGCGCCGTATGCCCGAGACTGATGAACGGCCCGCCGCTGAACGCACTTTCCGGAACGACCGGAAACATGGTGCCGCCCGCCCCGATGATCTGATTTAGATATTTAGAAAGTTCCTGCGCCGCCGCAATAACGGTTTCAGACGCAGAACTCGGATAAACGATACAAAAAGCGCTGGATCCGTCCTTAGCGAAAAGAATCTCTTCCGCGCTGCCCTCAGCAAACGCTTTTCTTGCCTCTTCCTCGTTGTAATCGTTCAGATGTGAAACGATATCCAGCGTTTCACTGGACATCACGGCATGTTCCTCGCCTGACGCGAGCGCCGGAACGGCGGTGATCAATAGTATTGCGGATAAAACCGCTGCTAAAACATTTTTCATAGTTCCCTCTCTGCCTAAAAACATTTGTATTGGTGCAAAAAGCACAAAATCAGTTTGTTCTGCCCCTGCCGCTTCTTCTGCGCTGCTGCGCGGTATTTTGGCGTTTATGATCCATGCCGTAAGTACGGACATGCGCGGCGGGAATCAGGCAGTTTTTGCCGTTTCCGATCAGATCCTGCCTGTGTGCCGTGCGGAGCGCCTCCTCGCAGAGGGAACGCTTTTTGGGATCATAATATTGCAGCAGCGCCCGCTGAAGCGCCTTTTCATGCGGTGTTTTTGCCACATAAACCGGCTCCATAGTATACGGATCCAGTTCCGTGTAGAACATGCAGGTGGAGATTGTGCCGGGCGTTGGATAAAAATCCTGCACCTGTTCCGGCCGGATATGATTTTTCTTTAAAAAGCACGCCAGTTCGATTGCGTCAGTTAGGGTGGAGCCGGGGTGGCTGGACATCAGATACGGCACCAGATACTGCTCTTTATGCACGGAATTCGTATAACGGAAATAGCGCTTTGAAAATTCAATATATGCCTCAATATGCGGCTTGCCCATTTTATCCAGCACGGCAGCGCTGCAATGCTCCGGCGCCACTTTGAGCTGACCGGAAACATGGTATTTTACCAGTTCTTTAAAGAAAGTATCATCCGGATCCTGCAAAAGATAATCATATCTTATGCCGCTGCGGATAAACACTTTTTTGATGTTTGGCAGGCTGCGCACAGAACGCAGAATATCCAAATATTCGCTGTGATTTGCAATTAAATTCGGGCAGGGCTTGGGCGCCAGGCATTTTTTGCCCTTGCATAAACCGTGCGTCAGCTGAAAATCGCAGGACGGACGTCTGAAATTCGCCGTTGGCCCGCCGATATCATGAATATACCCTTTAAAGCCGGGCATTCCGGTAATCAGTTTTGCCTCGCGAAGGATACTTTCTTTACTTCTTGAAGTTACATAGCGCCCCTGATGAAACTGGATAGAACAGAAATTGCAGCCGCCGTAACAGCCGCGGTTATGCGTTATGGAAAAACGCACCTCCTCAATACCGGGCACACCGCCGAGCTGCTCATAAGACGGGTGATACGCGCGCATATACGGCAGAGCATATACTTTATCCAGCTCCTCTGTACTGAGCGGCGGCATCGGCTCGTTTTGAACAAGCATCAACTTGCCATGCCGCTGGCGCACCGCTCTGCCGCGGATATGATCCTGCTCATCCTGCTCCACACGCACGGATTTTGCATATTCCTTTTTGGAATTTACGCAGTTTTCAAAGGAGGGCACTTCCACGCCGGTATAGGGCGTGTTGCGCACATCAACCGTATAACAGGTGCCTTTGATATCGGTAAGCGAATCCACCGGTTCGCCCGAATCCAGGCGATGCGCGATCTCTGCAATCTGTTTTTCACCCATACCATAAATCAAAAGATTCGCGCCGGAATCAATCAGAACGGACGGCATGATCTTATCCGCCCAGTAATCATAATGGGCAAACCGGCGCAGAGACGCCTCCAGCCCGCCGATGATCAAAGGGGAATCTGGATACAGCCGCTTGATGATTTTGGAATAGACGGTAACCGCTCTGTCCGGCCGTTTCCCGGCTTTGCCGCCGGGGGTATAAGCGTCATCCCGGCGGATCTTTTTAGCGGCAGTGTAGTGCGCCACCATGGAATCTATATTCCCGGCCGTAACTAAAAATCCAAGCCGGGGCTTGCCAAACTGAATAAAATCCCGGTCATTTTTCCAGTTGGGCTGGCTTAAAACCGCCACTTTAAACCCTTCGTTTTCCAGCACGCGCGAGATGATAGAAACGCCGAAAGACGGATGATCCACATAGGCGTCTCCGGTTACATAAACAAAATCCACAGCATCCCAGCCGCGGTTCTTGCATTCTTTTGCATTTATGGGAAGGAAAGAACCCATAACACACCTCCTGTGCACTCCTTTAAATCCGCTTTTATTTTAACATAATGCGGCATATCTTTGCAACATACAACGGTGTTTAAAAATAACTGTGCCTTTGATTTTATGCGTTGACAGGCTTTGATTTGTGTGTTATAGTAATTGCGAAATTTGTAAAAAAGAGGTGAGAATATGGACGGCAGTTCACGAAGTACGGGCGCGGCAGGCAATACGGTTATAAGATACGCGGCGGATTTCGGCCGCCCGTATCCTGCATTTTAATCTTTGATAAAACAGTATTGTTTACCATTGCCCTACCCCGTAAGAACGCGATTTCAAAGTTTTTGCGCCTGAAAAGGGGCAGTGGATTTTTTATGCCCTTTTGCGCAAAAACGCCCTGAACAAACGTGATAACAAGGAAGGGAGTTTTGCAAATGGAAAACAGAAAAGAACGCATCAAACAGCACCCGGATTACCAGCAGGAACTGATCGGCATTATCCGCAGCAACCTGCCCCCGAAAGCACTGAAAGAAAAGCTGCTGGACTACCATGAAAACGACATTGCCGCAGTTCTTGAACTGCTCAGCAAAGATGAGAGAATGAAAATCTACAACATTCTCGATCCTGCAGCTTTATCCGACATTTTGGAATACGCAGAAGATTTCGGAACCTATTTTAAAGAACTGAGCACAAAAAAGCAGGCGCAGGTGCTGAGCGAAACGGAGGCAGATTCCGCCGCCGAATACCTGAAACAGCTTGAAAAAGCAGAAAGAAAAGCGCTGATCGATCTAATGGATGACGACAGCAAAAAAGACGTGTTTTTGGTTGCCTCGTTTGGAGAAGACGAGATCGGCAGCAAAATGACCACGAATTTCATTAAGATTCAGGCGGGGATCAGCATCAAAGCCGCTATGACCCAACTTGTATCCCAAGCTGCCGAGAATGATAATGTTTCCACCATTTACGTGGTGGATGAGAAAGAGGAATTTTACGGCGCGATCGATCTGAAAGATTTAATTGTTGCGAGGCAGAACACGGTTTTGGACGATATTATCCTGACTTCCTACCCCTATGTTTACGCAGATGAGGAAACGGATGACTGCGTAGACAGATTGAAGGACTATTCGGAAGATTCCATTCCCGTTCTGGATGACCGAAACCGGCTTCTGGGCGTGATCACATCGCAGGATATTGTTGAGATCGTGGACGAGGCGATGGGAGAGGATTACGCAAAGCTCGGCGGCCTTTCCTCTGAAGAAGACATTAAGGAACCGATCAAAACCAGCGTTAAAAAGCGCCTGCCATGGCTCATTGTTCTGCTTGGGCTTGGCATGATCGTCTCCAGCGTGATCGGCCTGTTTGAAAACATTGTGGCGCAGCTTACAATACTGGTATGTTTTCAGTCTCTTGTGCTGGATATGGCAGGAAATGTGGGCACGCAATCCCTTGCCGTTACCATACGGGTGCTGACAAATGAGAATTTAAAATTCCGTGAAAAGATCCGCCTGATGGCAAAAGAGACCAAAACGGGGTTTTTAAACGGGATCATACTGGGTATTGCGTCTTTGGTATTTATCGGTCTGTACATCTACTTTTTCAAGGAACACAACGCCGTGTTCGCGTTTGCCGTTTCCGCCTGCATCGGCGCGGCGATGCTGATCTCCATGGTGCTTTCCAGCTTTACGGGAACAGCCATTCCGCTGGTGTTTAAGAAATTAAAGATTGATCCGGCAGTGGCGTCCGGCCCGCTGATCACAACGGTAAATGATCTTGTGGCGGCAATATCCTATTACGGCCTTGCGTGGGTATTTCTGATCAGAATATTAAAAGTATAAAAGATATAAAAAAGGTGCGGACTCATAAGGCATAAGTCCGCACGTTTTTTATTGCCCGTTTTCCCGCATCTTTTCACGAAAAGTTTTGCCGTAATATTTTTTGAGCAGGCGCTGAGTCTGCCGCTCGCATACGCCCAATTTTTGCGACAGTTCTTTTAAAGTAAACCCGCGTTCATATAGAAACATATTCTCTATGATCAGAAAACGCAGGTCATTCAGATTTTCGTGTTTACTATCCGCGCCGGTTCCGCATTGCGGCGCATACAGGCGCGTAATTCTTGTAAGCAGATTGATCATAAGCCCGGCGGCAGCGTATTCCCTGCCGGGGTACTTGCTTTTAAATTCCTTAACGATCTCCGCCGCGCAGTGATTTTCAAATTCCTGATGATAGAAAAAATGCGTTTCCAAAAACAGTTTTGCCGCGCTGTTGCATTTTTGCGCGTTCTTTTTTTGAATATAGATATATAGATCTTTTACGGGATCTTCCAAATCCGGCATCTGCGCATGCGGCACGCCCGGGCCCGTAACGAAAAAATTTCCCGCGCGCATTTTATATGCGCCGGAATCCGTAAGCAGAGTTCCCTGCCCGCTCAGCACAAAATGCAGTTCATAACTGTTTTGGGAATGGCAGTGCATGGGGATCGTTTCTTTCAGTATGCCCCCGCCGCAGTCCGCAAGGGAAAACCGCACGCCGCTCCACTCAAATTCAATCAAAACCCCACCGCCTTTTCTACTGCAAGCATAGCATAAATGCGACAATTAATCAAGAAAGATGTCGCATTTTACATTGCAGTAATATGCTATAATTTTTACGGTGATACTTATGAATTTTAAAACAATAAAAAAAGGCATCTGCTTGCTGCTGGCAGGCAGCATTGCGGTTTCCCTTGCCGCCTGCGCGCCGGAAACGGCGGACGTGAGCGAGATCTTTGATGAGGAAAACAAAATCTCCTACTGCACAACTTACAAAAAACTTTCCGAAACGAAAGAAAACAAGACCGACAGCTGGCGCCAGGGCATGGTGAGCGGCAACGGCAGGCAGGGCGTGATCACGAGCGGCGCGCCGTACAGCGACACACTGATCTACCAAAACATTCATTTTATCATGCCGAACCAGAATGCACGCACCTGCCCGGTCACTTCTGATGAACTGGAAACGGTAAAGCAGCATATCATAAACGGCGAGGATATAGTGGATGATTCCAGTTATGACGACGTTTACTATTATCATCCCGGCGGGGAACTGCGGATCACGCAGGAAACGCAACGCGAGAGCGACTATGTGCGCTACACGGATTACGAAACGGCGGAAACCGGCGTAAGATACACGGATAAAAACGGTACTTGGACGCGCAGCACCTTTACCTCCAGAGCCGATGATGTTACGATCACGAAGATTTCCGCTTCCGATACGGGTACGAAAGTGGATCTGACGCTTTCTTTTGACGATATTTCCGTTATGGCAAATTACAATGACGGAAACGAAAAGGATATGCAATATAAAAAAATCGTGGCGGACGATTGCGAATACATTGCTTTTGTTGCCCACTATCCGAATTATGAGAACAGCGAACTGAAAAACGGCGGCTATGCCACGCTGACCTATGTAATCACTCAGGGCGGAACAAAGGAAAAAATAAGCGGCAAAGCTGTGGATGACGAACAGTACGCTGCCGAAGACAACCCGCAGATACAGATCACGGACGCGGATCAGGTTTATCTGATCACCGTTTCCGACCGCACGTATGAGATGGGCGCGCTTGCGGATTTTGCCGCCGCGCAGGAATATGCGCTGGTTAACGAACTGGCAGACGACTGCAAAGCCGTTGCACAAAAATACAGCCAAAGCGGCGCCTTTGATTATGACGCTGCGCTAAACGCGCATACTGCCCTGCATCAGCCGCAGTTTGACGCCGTAACCTTTACCCTGAACGGCGGATCCAGCAATGCATCCAACGAAACGCTGCTTAAGAACGCCAGAGGTGAAGACGATATCAGCAGCGCACTGGCGCAAAGAGCATTTTACTCCGGCAGATACGCATATCTTTGCTGTGCCGGAACTTCTACAAGCCGGCTTTACGGCATGTGGACCGGCGAGTGGAATACAAGCTGGGGCAGCAAATACACGATGGACGCAAATGTAAACCTGCAGATTTCTTCCATGAACACGGGCAACATCAGCTCGGCGCCCGTTGGATATGTATATTTTCTTCTGCGGCAGATGCCGGACTGGGAGGAAAACGCGCTTGCGACTCATGGTTACACGGACGCGATTCAGGCACCGGTAAACACGGACGGGGACAAAGCCGTTATCACGGAGACTGCCTATCCCTATCCGTTCAGATACTGGAACGCCGGCACGGCATGGATGCTTTATCCGCTGTATGAGGCACTGCAGTGCTATGGTGATATGCAGATCCCGCTCAGCGATGAATTTGATCTGGAAGCACTGAAAAGCGTGCTTTCCGTTACGGAGGACGACCTGACGGATGAGGACATTCAGGCGATCAGGGAACGCGGCTATCTGGATCTTAGAACAGAGATCCTGCTGCCGCTGCTGACAAAAGCCGCAAATTACTGGGATCAGATGCTTTCCCCCGACTACTATACGGATGCGGACGGCAACATTCATTATGAAAGCGGCAAAACGGAACTTGCGGAAAATGAGTATTACTGCATTCTGCCGAGCTACTCGCCGGAGAACAACCCGGTCAATTACAAAAGCCCCTCCACCGCGAACTGCGCAATAGACATTTCCGCCTGCAACAGCAATTTGGAAATGCTGATCAACATTATGAAAAGCACCGATCCGAACGCAGATACCGGAAAATGGGAAGCATTAAAGCAAAAACTGCCGCCGTATCTTTATGACGAAACCGGCGCGCTGAAAGAATGGGCGTGCAACCAGTTTGAGGAAAACAACGAGCACAGGCACCTGAGCCACCTGTACTGCGCATGGCCAATGACGGAAACCCAAAACAACGAGGAGCTCCGAAAGGCATGTATGCAGGCGGTTGAGAACAGAGCATCCGAAAACGAGGCGAGCCACGCACTGGTGCACAGAAGCCTGATTGCCGCAAGGCTGAAAGACCGCGACGCGCTGACGCAGGCGCTTACAGACCTGATGAACAGCAAGATCTATTACAATTCGCTTATGACAAATCATGATTTTGACCGCGGCAGCTGCTACTGCACAGATTTTGCGATCGGCTATCTCGGAATCCTCAGCGAGAGCCTTGCTTTTTCTGACACGGGCGTGATCGAGATCCTGCCCTGCCTGCCAAACAGCGGATTTGACGCAGGCGAGATCACCGGCATCCGGGCAAGAACCAGAGCACTGATCAACGACCTGAAATGGGACACTGCTGCCGGTACGGCAAGCGTAACCGTTACTTCCGATATTGCGCAGACCATTGAGATCTCCTGCGGACTTTCCGGTGAAACGCAAAGCATTGCCTTTGCCGCAGGCGAAGCGAAAACAATAGAATTTACATTCTAAAAACAACAGCGGTTCGCAACGCATACGAACCGCTGTTGTTATTCAAAAAAGCCCCCTTGCAAAAAGCAGGGGGGTGATTTTATTGCTGTGTTTCGGGGGAATCGTTTTGATGTTTCTCTTTCAGAACGCTGACAACCTGATCCACCTGCTTTTTATGAAGCGGATACCAGAACCACAAAACGATGGAGAGCAAAAGGAAAGCAACCGCAGGCACAAGCGTGGCAATATCGAAAATGCCCTCTTTCACCGCCGGATCAAACGCTGTGCTTTGCTCATAGCCCACCAGCGTCAGCAATCCGCCGACAAGCCCGGAAGTTGCCGCCTGACCTAACTTGCGCGCAAAGGAGTACATGCCGTAAACCGCGCCATCCTCCCGGATGCCGTTTTTGATCTCTGAATAATCGATCACATCGGTTACAAGCGCCCACGCAACGATCTGGAAAACGCCGAGACCGATCCAGCTGATCATTTGAAACGCGGCATAAACAAATACGTTTTGCGGGCGGACAAAATACAGCACGATGCAAAGAATACCCGCCGCAAAATTGGAAACGGCGCCGATCTCTGCCTTGCCGAACCGGTTTGCAAGCGGCTTTGCGGAAAACGCTGCCACAACCATTCCCACGCCCATCATAACCATGGAGAGCGTTTGCGCCTTGGCGTTTCCGTAATAATTGGGGAATACATAGTTTGCCATCTGCTGCAGGGTCAGCTGCGCGATCAGCATTAAAATGGACGCAACGATCAGCGAGATCAGCGCACGGTTTTTAAACGCGTTTACAAACATAACGCCCACGCTGTTTCGTTTCAGCTGTTCTGCCGTAACCGTTACCTTTACACGCTCCGTGCACATATTATAGCAAAGCAGATAACAGATAATGGCAAACACGGAACATGCACCGGCGATAATGGTAAAACGCGGGCCGTTTAAAATATCGTTTCCGTTGATTTTATCATATGCGATCAACGGAATACCGGCAGTTACGACCGCGCCGGCAAGCGCACCGCCCATAGTTCTGAACGTGGAGAGGGACTGCCTGTCCCCAGGATCGGGAGAAATGGCAGACGCCATGGAACCGTAAGGAATATTGACCGCCGTATAGAAAACAGAACCCCAGGGGATATACGTTACAAAGAGATACGCAATTTTAGCGGCATACGGAATATCGGATAGTGCGCTCTGATACATCAAAAATGAAAAGATCGCCACCGGGCCGCACATTCTTAGGATCCACGGCTTAAATTTGCCGTTTTTTGTGTCTTTACTTCTGTCGCAGATTCTGCCCATGCCGATATCCGTAAACGCATCCACAATTCTTGCCACCATCATTACGATGCCGACCACGTATGCATCCACTGCCATAACATCCGTATAGAATTTCAGCAGGAACGTGGACGAGAGCAAGAAGGTGAAATCATTGCCGAAATCACCGAACATATAGCCGAGTTTATCTTTGATTCCAAACGGCTTTACTGCTTTTTCTTTCATAGGTATACCTCATTTCCGGGGATATTTATTTCTAAAAGGCAAGAGAACATGCCTGATAAGCCATTCTTATTTATTGTTTTGCAAAGCATGCTGTTTATTCGTTTTTATGAATTTTTCACCATTCCTGCACAGGGCGCGGATAACGCTTAGACGGAATATTCTGCATTTTGGTGTATATTGCGCGGCTGTCTACACTAATCTCGCCGTGATTCTCCGTAATCACAAACAGGCTGCCGCCGTGATTTCCCATATCGCATTCTTTATCGCAATAGATATCACCCGTTTTCACAACGGAAGTGTAGGTAATGCCGTCAAACACCACCTCATAGCCGTCGCAATGATTGTGACCCGTAACGATTCGATTGGTGCTGCCCTTTTCCAGCACGGCGCGCAGAAACAGATCATTTTCACGATGAACGGCATACGCACGGTCTATGACAGCAACCAGTTCACGAATATGGAGCGGATTGGGATACGTTTCATTTTTGCCGTTTAAATAATCCGTACACTGCGTGCTATCCGCAAGTATCCAATATTGGGCAATCGCGTCATTTCCCTCTTTTTCAGCCGCATTTGCATTATACTGATTTACCTTTTCCATCAGATCCGGATCGGATGTGATGCGTTCATCCGAGGTGTCGTATTCTATATACGGTCTGTCCGCCGGGCGGGACCATTCCGCCTCCGTATGAAAAGGCAGATCATTGTTCGGATAGCCGCCCGCGGTGTAATGGCCGCCCCAGCTGTTTTCATATTGGGAAAGGATCGCCGCGTAATCCATTGCTTTCATGCCGATATGGCAGATCAGCATGCTTTCCGGCGTGGACTGACCGGCGCTGACTCCAACGGAGCGGTTATAGGAAGTTAAGCCGTCCACAACCCATTTATACCATTCGATTTGCCGGTTCGTCAGCCCGACGCCGGTTCTGGAATACGGTCTTGCGCCAAGATCAGCGCGGTTTTTCGCGGTTTGATTACTCAGCAGATTCTGCCAGTCGCCCGTATCCATCAGAATAAAGGCATAATAAATCTCCCCCGAACCGGGATCACGCAGGTGGATCACGGTGTTGCCGAGCCCGCCGGCATACGGATCAACAGCCGGGTCATAAAGCGACGGATCCAAACATTCGGACTGGGCAATGCCCAGATTTGTGGGGCCCTGGCGGAAAACTGCACACGCAGACTGCATAACACAGCGGGCAAGCGCTGCTTTATCCGCTCTGTGTTCCGCATCGTGGTTTCCGAAAACGATCGTCCACGGAACACCGATATCATCCATCAGCGCTACAAAATGCGCGTAATTCTTATCATTCAGCGTTCCGGTCTCAATATCGCCGCAAACGATGATCAGATCGGGATCTGCCTCTTGAACAAGTTTTCTGATATCCGAATCCGTTTTATCATTTTGGTAATTCAGTGCCCACGTGCCGTACCAGCCGCCGTTTCTGTAATGGATATCCGTTAAGGCAAGCACCCGAAACGGTGTGCCTTTCGGCACATCAAACGTGTGATAGAGTGATTCATCCAGCGGATCATACGTCTGCTGCGCACTCCAGTTTATCTCTTCCACACTGCCGCTGACAAATGTAGTTTCCGCGTTTTTAAGCATAACACGGGAAACGCCCCATACACACAACGGCACGATCACGCACACCAAGGCAATCAGCAGGGCGATTTTCAAAACTTTATTCATTTTATCCCTCTCATTGGCAGTTTTAATAAAAATTTTCACTACTACTTGATTATATTAAATAAATCGCACAAAAACAATATAAAAAAAGAATATTTTTCCAAATCACAAAAATTATTTAAAATTGTCTGCAGAAAACAGAAAAATAAAAAGGGTATTGACTTAAAGTATGGTTTAAGATATATAATAAACTTAAATCCTAAAAGGAGTTGATTTTATGAATGACAGCGAAATCAAAAAAGCGCTCGGCGGCGGTGCAGTTTTTGAGACCGGCGATCCAAACGATGCATTTGCGCAGTATTTTATCGGTCAAAGTTATCTGAAGATGCTTACAACAAGCGGTGTGGGCATTGGAAACGTTACTTTTGAACCAGCCTGCCGTAACAACTGGCATATTCATCACGCCACCAAAGGCGGCGGCCAGATCCTGCTTGTAACCGGCGGCAAAGGCTGGTATCAGGAAGAAGGCAAAGCGGCGCAAAGCCTGAAGCCCGGCGATGTAGTGGTTATTCCGGCCAATGTTAAGCACTGGCACGGCGCAAAAAAAGACAGTTGGTTTTCCCACCTTGCGGTGGAGGTTCCGGGAGAGGATACATCCAACGAGTGGTGCGAACCCGTAACAGACGAAGAATATAGCAAACTGTAAAAGCGCAAACAAAAAACGCAGCCTAAAGGCTGCGTTTCAGACTGTCGATAAAGTCGGCAGGAACGTGCAAATCGGAATTTGAAAGTGAGCGGAATATGGAAAGACCAATATTTGAAAATATAAAAGATTATCAAGAATTTTCCAAATATTATTGGTATAGAGAAGAACTAAAACAGATATGTAAAAAAATAGGTGTTGCCAATATTGGAACAAAACAAGAATTGAATTATTATATAGAACAATATTATAATGGAAACATAATAAAAGATAAAACATATAAAGTAAATAAGGTTAAGGAATCTTCTATAAGTTTAGATTCCAAATTATTAGAATGTGGTTTTTCTTTTAATCAGAAATTTAGAGAATATTTTTCAAAATTAACAAATATAGATAATTTCAAGTTTAATGCTGATATGGCTACTACTTGGAGAGTTGTAAAAAAGACTAATGATACAAACTTTACAATACAAGATATGCTTGATGTTTATTATGGTAAAAAAGAATATGCAAAATATGATAATTCATCTTGCGAATGGAATAAATTTTTAAAAGATTTTTGTGCGGATGAAAGAAATTCAACATATAAAAACAAAATAAAAATTGCTTCAATTTTATGGAATGAAGTTCGTAATTCAACAAAAGCAAAAGTTTATACAGAAGACTTAATAGAAAAATATGCTGATAAAATAAAAAATTATCAGTAATACAAATTACAATTTAATTTAGTAAGAAATATAGTAATCTGAAAGTGAGTTGATAGTATGGCTAATGAAAGCAAAAAGGATTTTAATGCTATGATGAAAAACAATAAAGATATGCCTAAAATTCAAATTGTAGAAGATGAAAAGACTATTAAAAAATATGGTGGAACTAAAATGTTTTTTGCACCACCACTTTATTATGATACCCTTATGAAAAAAGTTCCAAAAGGAAAATTAGTTACAGTAAGTCAAATGAGAGATTATCTTGCAAAACAAAATAATGCAGATTTTACTGATCCAATGACAGCAGGAATATTTGTAAATATAGTTGCTTGGGCTAGTTACCAAAGAAATGAAGATATTACCCCTTATTGGCGAACATTAAAATCAGATGGCGAATTAAATGTAAAATATCCTGAAGCAATAGAACTACAAAAAAGATTACTTGAAGAAGAAGGACACACTATCGTTTCAAAAGGAACAAAAAATATAAAATACTATGTGAAAGATTTTGAAAATAGTTTAATAGAATTATAATTCAAATTTAATGGAGGAATTATGATTAGATCAAATATTAAAAAGCAATTTTCTTGTGATAGAAATAAGTTGTGGAATATTATTACAGATAATTCTAATTATGCTTGGCGAAGTGATTTATCTAAAATCGTAATTATAGATGACACACATTTTGTTGAATATACTACAAATAATTTTCCTACATATTTTACTATTACTGCGAAAGAAAAATTAAAAGAATATAAATTTGACCTAAAAAATGCTAATTTAAAAGGTAGATGGATTGGTATTTTTAAAGAACTTCCAAATGGTAATATTGAACTAGATTTTACTGAAGAAATAGAAGTAAATAGTTTTATTATGAAATTGTTGGTAAAGTCGTATTTAAAAAGCCAACAAAAAAGATATATGAGAGATTTAGAAAAAGAATTAAATAAATAGTAATTTAAAAATAGATTTTGTTTTCTTGC
>HF991809.1 GCA_000431535.1 Clostridium sp. CAG:678 | reverse complement strand
CATTCCAAGAGAAACCAAAACGAAGCCCTGTTTTTGTGACTCTTATGGACCTTCCTTTATCCTCAACATTAACAGGTGATGATAATGATGAGTCACGATAGTCACTGGGTATAAATTCGTATGAGTTTTCATTTGCCCACAGCTCGGCATAAGAGCCTGTTGGAGCAACTATGAAATAATTATTTTTATTGTTAACGGTTGTGGAAATAAACTTATCAGAAAGATAAATCGTTAATCCATCGCATTCAGGTAAATGTTCAACGCTTTCAAGATTAGGCGCAAAGACTGTTTTAATTGAATCCGTATCACCAAATGTATGATTCACCATGGTTTTTACCGAAGGCAGATATACGGATTCAAGGTGACTGCAATCCCCAAAAGCATTTGAGGAAATCTCGGTAACCCCTTCTAATTTTATTGATTTAATATTACTTGTGGAAAAAATATAATTGCCTAATTCAACAACACTTGGAAGCTCTAAGTATTCAATAGTGGAATATTCGAAAGTATAATTAGGTAAATTTGTTAATTTGGGTGCGTAAAATTCTTTTAAGTTCCTTGAAAAATTAAAACAATAATCACCGGTAATTTCGGTAAGTTCTGGCAGGTCAATCGATTCAAGCATATACATATGTGATAATGCACTTTTACCCAAAGTCTTTACTTTCGGCAGATTAACATATTCAGCATTTTGTAATGACCACAAGCCCATGAGTTCCACTGAAGTTACATTTGGAAGGTCAATATAAATCGCATTATTTAAACTGTTAAATGAACATTTGTTTATAGTAGTTAATTTTTCGTTATACAGTGCAGGTATGGATGTACAATGGCTGAAAGCATATTCTCCTACCTCCTCAAGTTGGGCAAGGTCAATGGTATCCATCTCACGGCATAAATAAAATCCCCGTGTTTCAACGACTTTCAGATTATTGCAGTATACTGATTTAAGGTCACCGCAGCCCTGGAATCCGCCTTCTCCAACATATGTTAATGTATCAGGAAGTTTTATCATAACCAAATCGGACGCACTGAACACTCGCTTTCCGATACCTGTAACAACAATACCGTCTATAGTATCAGGGATAGTGAGGTAGTTATTGTTACCGTTGTATTCCGTGATGATACCGTTTGTGTCTATAACAAAGTTTTCCTCAGGGTCGGTTACGGTTATATAATAATCAGCAACCACCTGCAGACTCTTCAGTTTGTCACCTGAATAAGCGCAGGCATGAACCCTTGTTACCTTGTCTATAACTATTGGACCTGTATAAAGAATGCCTGTTGCTTTTGATGCTCTGGAACCGTCCAGTGTATAATAAATTTCAGCATCCGGATCACTGCAAGTGATCTCGATCGTAACGCTGTCTGAATATCTGCCGCTTTCCACGGTGAATTCAGGCGGAGTCGCTCTATCCTGATTATATTCTGTTATTGTGCCGATATACAGAGCCATTTTGCCGTAAAGGCTGTCGATATGCTGATCATCATTCGTCCAGACACGCCCGTTATCTTCGAGTAGTCCACAGACTTCATCTGAATTTAAAGATGGATTCTTTGATAACAATAATGCCGATGCCGCCACTACGAATGGACACGACATAGATGTTCCGCTTAAAGTTTCATATCCGTTATCCATATATGTACTGTATACAGACACACCGGGAGCAACAATATCAACCATATTGCCCCAGTTAGCCCATATGGGTTTCTCATCATATTTATCAATTGCGGAAACGGTTATGCAGTTTTCTATTCCCGCAGGTGTGTATTTCGCGGCTTCTGCACCACTGTTTCCCGCTGAAACACATACAACAATTCCCGCGTCGGTAGCAGAGTTTACTGCTTCTTCCATTTCTTTGCTCTCGCCTTTTACGCCGAGACTCATGTTTATTACATTAACTCCATCGGTTATAGCATATTCCAAAGCGAGCGCAACTTTGCTTATTGTACCATAGCCTTCACTATCAAGTACTTTATATCCTTTTACCTTTACATTGGAAGTAGAATTGTCTACCACTATTCCGGCAACATGAGAACCGTGGCCGTCATCGTCCTTTTCATCGTTCTCATTTCCCGATGAACTGATATTGTAGTTAGAGCGAATGACTCTGTTTTTCAGGAACTCGTGGTCATAATCTATGCCGCTGTCAAGTATTCCGACAACGATCTCGGGCAATTCGTCAACAGACGGCAGATAGTCGATGTAATCATCCACGCCGATTGCCTCACTGCCCCAGGAAAGGTGATTACCATAGTTGATACCCATATCGTCATCCGCGGCAGTGGTTTCTACCTCGTCATATTCAGCGGCGGAAACAACAAGGTCGGGTTCGGCATATTCTATTCGATTCTGATTTTTGTAATACTCTTGAGCCGCCTTTGCGCTTTCCTCGTTGTCAAACTGAACAATATGCAAATCGTTATATCCCTCAACGACTGCGACTGAATCAAGCGGGTCAATATCATACTTTGATTTAACGATTAGTCTTTGTGTTTGATAAGGCTTAGAAAGTGTTACAGTATCATCATCAATATCAACTTCAAAGCCCATATCCTCGGCAGATTCCTTATCAAGGGTATTTGAAGAAATGTCATTAACGGAAAAAGTTGATATTCTGGATTCTTCTTCTGGTAATATTTCATACTCTTTAAGTCCATCAGTCGGTATCTCAAAATTATCTTTTGTAACAGTTGCTGTCTCTTCGTTTTCAACAGAAAGCGGTACTGCCTCGCCGCCGACATGGCAGAACTCACTGCCGTCCTCTACTGTGATCTCAGGTATATATTCGCTGTCATATTCTTCTGTTAAAGCGTTCAGTTGCGCCGAAAACTCGTCAAGCGAGATCTCAGGAGTGCTGCTTGCGGCGTATACCGTCATAGGCAGTCCCGCTATCACCACGCATATGGACAGGATTAACGATAGAATTCTTTTCATTTCTTACACCCCTTAAATAAAACTAATAAACTATATAATCTTAATGTACCATTTTATTTTCGGCAAGTAAATATCTTATACAAAAAAAACACATTTTTCATGCAAAATTACACATCTATAATACAAAAAAGCCACCTGTAAAGTTGCTTGACTTTACAGGTGGCCCTATATTACTCGGCGGTTTCAGCCGTTTCTTTTTCCGCTGACACTTTACTGTCCTCAGCGTTTTCAAAAGTGAACTTACCGTCTTTAAAATCGGCAACGTAAGTTCCGCCGGGAACCACTTTTTTCTCCAGCATGCGTTCTGAAAGCGGATCCTCTATCTTTTGCTGGATGGCACGGCGAAGGGGTCGTGCGCCGTAAACATCATCAAATCCTGCATCGGCGATCGCGCTGATGGCATCATCCGTAAACGAAAGTTCAATATCCATCTCCGCAAGGCGTTTATCCAGAGATTTGAGCATACGCTTTGCGATCTCCTGAATATCCTCTTTCTTCAGGCGGTTGAAAACAATGATTTCATCGATCCTGTTCAGGAATTCCGGCTTAAACGTGCGTTTCAAATCTTCCATAACCAGTTCTTCGATATTTTTGTTTTCGTCACTGTTTTCGCCGAATCCGAGAGAAGCGTTATTTCCGGTGATCTTGGAGGCGCCGACATTGGACGTCATAATGATAATGGCGTTTTTGAAAGATACTTTTCTGCCTCTGGAATCTGTAAGCACGCCATCCTCAAGAATTTGAAGGAGCATATTGAACACATCCGGATGCGCCTTTTCAATCTCATCGAAAAGAACAACGGAATATGGTTTTCTTCTGATCTTTTCAGTTAACTGACCGCCCTCTTCAAATCCCACATATCCCGGAGGCGAACCGATCAGTTTGGACACGGTATGCTTTTCCATATACTCGCTCATATCCAGTTTTATGATCGCATCCTCCGAACCGAACATCGCCTCGGCAAGGGATTTACAGAGTTCGGTTTTACCTACGCCGGTGGGGCCAAGAAAGATAAACGAACCAAGCGGCCGGTTTGGATTCTTGATGCCTACCCTGCCGCGGCGGATCGCTTTGGCAACAGCGGAAACGGCTTTATCCTGCCCAACGATCCTTTCGTGGAGGATATTTTCCATATTGAGCAGCCGTTCCGACTCCTCTTTTGTAAGCTGTGTAACGGGAATGCCGGACCAGGAGGAAACCACATTCGCGATATCTTCGGTTGTTACAACCTTGATATCTTTGCCGGAACGGTTCTTCCACTTATCCTTTTCCTCATCCAGCAGGGTCTGCAAACTCTTTTCCTTATCCCTGATTTTGGCGGCGTTCTCAAAATCCTGACTCTTTACGGCAGAAGCTTTTTCCTGCTCTAAGCGTTTGATCTCCTGCTCCATGCTCTTTAGATTCGGCGGCGCCGTAAAGGCTTTAAGCCTTACGCGTGAAGCCGCTTCATCAATCAGATCAATCGCTTTATCCGGCAAAAATCTATCCGCAATATAGCGGGAACTCATTTTCACAGCGGATTCGATCGCCTCATCCGGGATCTTTACTTTGTGGTGCGCTTCATATTTATCACGCAGGCCTTTTAAGATCTCTACGGTTTCGTCCTCGGTCGGCTCGCCCACCATAACACTCTGGAAGCGGCGTTCAAGGGCAGCGTCCTTTTCAATATTCTTTCTGTATTCATCAATGGTGGTGGCGCCGATCACCTGGATCTCGCCTCTGGCAAGCGCCGGTTTCAGAATATTTGCGGCGTCCACTGCGCCTTCGGCAGCGCCGGCGCCGATCAGAGTGTGCACCTCATCAATGAACAAAATCACATTTTTGGCGTTTTTAACTTCATCCATTGCTTTTTTGATACGCTCTTCAAAATCGCCCCTGTATTTTGTACCGGCGACCATAGAAGTCAGATCAAGCGCAACGATCTTTTTGCCCGCAAGAAGTTCGGGCACTTCATCCTTAACGATCTTTAACGCCAGCCCCTCTGCAATCGCCGTTTTGCCGACGCCGGGTTCACCGATCAGGCAAGGATTGTTTTTGGTTCTTCTGGAAAGGATCTGAATGACTCTTTCAATTTCCTTTTCCCTGCCGATAACGGGGTCTATGCCGCCGTTGCGCGCTTTTTCGGTAAGATCTGTGCCGAACTCATCCAGTGTGGGCGTGTTGCTCTTGCCCTTCTTGCTGTTTTTGGAGCCTCTGAATTCCGCATTCGGCCTTGCAAGATCATTCACAAGTTCTTCGGTGAACGCCTCTGCATCCACATCACAGGCACTGAGCAATTTAACTGCGCCGGAATCACTTTCCCTAAGCAGGGCAAGAAGCAGATGTTCCGTGCCGACGAATGAATTTCTCATGCCCCGTGCAAGCTGGAAACTGACTTCCAGCACGCGTTTTGCCGTAGGTGTAAAATCATTCGGAGACAGCGCTGTGGGATTGCCCACACCGGTACTTTCTTTGATAAGATCTTCTACCTTTTCCAGCGTTACGCCTTTTTCAGCAAGAAGTTCCGCACCGTAACTTGTGTTTTCCTTAAGCACTCCGATCAGGATATGCTCTGTGCCAATATAAGTGTGGCCGAAATTTTCAGCCGCTTTGATTGCAAGATTTAAAACATCATTTGCTTTTTGTGTAAAACTGTTAAACCTGTACATAATTTATTCCTCCTTAAATTGCCGGAATAAAGATATCCGCTGCCGGTTTGATCCGAATACAAAGAAGCCGCAACCGTTTTTGCAAATATTCAGACCGACAGATTTCTGACATCCTGTGCCCGGAGTTTCTGAACAGACTCCGGGGTTTCCTCGCTGCCGTGCGCGGTTAAAACATTGCCGTCCGCCATAGTATGGATCATGGCGGTTATCTTATTTATATCGCAATCGAAATAGCCGAGCGCAGCGCCGAGTCTGATATCTGAAGCAAGGGCAATGAACTCGGCATAGCTTAAACGCCTTGCCATTTTCAGTGTGCCCATACTTCTGTAAAGTTTATCCTCCCAAAACTCACTGTTTTTCATGGTTGCCCTTAAATTTCTTTCCTGCATCGCGATCTGGAGCGCAACGGACGCAATATTATCCATCGCCTCTTTTTCCGTTATGCCAAGGGTAACATGATTGGTGAGCTGGTAGAAAGGACTGCCCTCGCCGTAGAGCGGCCGAAGGGTGAGCCCGAGTTTGCCCACAAGGGAGGAAAGCCTGCCGATGGAGCCGTTTTCCTTAATTGCGGGCAGGTGCAGCCCGACGGAGATCTTCAAACCCGTTCCGAGATTGATGGGGCTTGCAGTTAAAAATCCGAGTTTTTCATCAAAGGCGATAGAAAGATTTTTCAAAAAAACATCATCAATCTTATCCGCCTTTCGGTAAGCCTTTTCAACCTCCAGCCCGCTTGCAAAGGCGCTGATGCGGATATGATCTTCCTCGCAAAGCATGATGGTAACGCTTTCATCCTCCGTTGTGAGGAACGCGCCCTTTTCCCGCGCAAATTCCGGGCTGATCATCTGCCGCTCGGCATATGCCGCCGCCTGCGCGTTACTTTGATTTGCAAGATCTATCAGTTCAAATTCGCCGGCAAGTTCGGAGTTTTTAACGCAGGCATACAGTTTTTTTACCGTGCTGCGTTTAATCTCCGGGCTCAGTTTGTTTTTAAAAGGTGTATCGCTCAGATTCCTTGCGAGCCTGACTTTGGAATACAGGATCACATCATTATCTGCTCCGCCAAGGCTGTACCATTTGCTCATTTATTTATCCTCCCCGGTCATTTCCTTTATTTTATCCCTGAGAACAGCCGCGTCCTCAAACCTTTGATCTTTAATCGCCTGCTGAAGATCTGCCTGCAGTTTTTCCAGTTCGCTCTTCGGCTGCGGTTGAGTTTTTTCGGCTTTCGTCTCTTCTTTATCGGGAACTTCCGTGTAGGTAATATTCTTGCCCACATGGCTTGCGTTGCCGTGCAGTTTGAAGATGGACGGCTCAAGGCGATCGGCGAACTTGGAATAGCAGTCCGCGCATCCAACAAGCCCGTTGTTTACGATATCGTTAAACGTGGAGCCGCAGGTTTCGCATCTGTCCACACCGGAAAGAATATTCATTGCCGGGATACCGGCGCCGAGCAGATTGCCAAGGAACGTATCGGCAAAGAAATTTTCCGGGTTGAACTCATTCATAACGCCGAGTTCCCTGGCGCAATCCTCGCAAAGATGCATTTCGGTAACATGGCCGTTTATATTCTGTTTAAAATAAGTGGTTGCTTCATTCTGATTACAATGTTGACATTTCATAATAAATTCAATCCTTTCCAAAGAAAAAATTTACATTTCATCGATTTACCGTCAGCCGATATACGCAAGAAGCATTTTTTTAAACTGCCTTGCGCGCACGGCGTCTCTGGTATTCTGCGGCAATTCTTTAAAATTGGAATCCGCCACAGCCGCGCTCAGGATCTTGGCGCTTTTATCATCAATCAGATTCTGATAGTTGAGATTATAAATATTGGCTTTTGCAGAGCGCTCATCTATTGAATCCCCAACGCTGTTGATCAGCGCCATGATAGCGGAATTTTTTGAATTCGCGCGTGTAATGTAGATACATCCTCCGCCGCCCCGGCGGCTTTCGATTCGATAGCCCTGTTCCGGAGTAAAGCGCGAGGTGATCACATAATTTATCTGGCTCGGCACGCACCCGAGTTGTGACGCGAGGTCATTTCTTCTGATCCGGATGGTGGGATTATCATCATCAAACATATCCAGGATCATGCCGGCAATGGCATCGGACATATTCACACCTGATCACTTCCTTCTTTATTGATAAGCCTTTTGTTTTGTCAAAGCGGATTTATTGCTTTTGACTTTGACTTTCCTTGACTTTCTGAATTCATATTATCACAAAGGTCAAAGAAAGTCAAGAGTTTTTACAAAAATTTTTTAAAAAAATAATTTGCCCGTTTTTGGCTTAACAGCGCCGTTTTTTTCTGATGGCGCAGTTTTTTTCTAAGATTTTTTCATCAAATTTTAAAAAATTTACGCTTTAACATTTCAAGAGAAAGGTCAAACATATTTGCTTCAATGGTCAAAAAAACTGGCTCAAAGTCAAAAAGCGGCAAACAAAAATGCGCCCGGAAAACCGGGCGCACCGTTTGGTACTCATTTACTCAGCAACCGCAACCGCAGTCGTTGTTGTTGGAATAACCGCAATTGCCGAAGCCGCCGCAGAGGAGCAGGATTATGATAAGGATGATAACCCAAGAAGTTCCGCCGCAGCCGTTGTTACAACCGCAACCCATGATCGTACCTCCCTTCGCTTTTCTAAGTCATACTATGAAAAGCAAAGAAAAGTGTTACAATCAAATTACGATGCCGCCGCTGACAGAAATATCCTGCCCGGTGATATACGAACTGCCGGCAAGGAAAAAGACGGTTTCAGCAACATCATATGTGGAGCCGAGTTTGCCGAGCGGCACTTCCTGCACCAGTTCCCGCTCACTGAACCGGGCGTTCATTCTTGTATCAATAATGCCGGGAGAAACACTGTTTACCGTAATTCCGCTTGGCGCCAGTTCTTTTGCCAGCGCCTTGGTAAGCCCGATGACCGCCGCCTTGCTCATGGAATAAAGTGTTTCGCACGACGCGCCAGTTTCGCCCCACATGGAAGCGATATTGATGATGGCGCCGCTGTGCACTTTCAGCATAAGATTTGCCGCCTCTTTACAGCAGAAATACACAGCCCGCGCATTAACGGACATCAGTTCTTCATAATCTTCAAAATTCGTGTCATTAATCATTTTGATCAGACTGACGCCGGCATTGTTTATCAGCACATCCAGCGTTTTGAATTTGGAAAACAGCGCTTTGATATCCTCTTCTTTTCTAAGATCACACGGAATCGGAGTTACGCAATCCAGATCCGGCTCTGATTCATGGCAAGTGATAAAAACATCATAGCCCTTTTCGGCAAAAAGACGGGCGCACGCACTGCCGATTCCGGTTGCGCCGCCGGTTATCAAAACTTTTTTCATCGTACCACCTGTTTCCAGCAATGAATTTTCCTTTGCACATATCTTAGCACAAAATATTGTTTTTTTCAACGAAGTATGCTATGATGAACAATAAGATTTAAAAAGAATGGTGATCTTATGGATTTTGATTTTTCAACGATTTCTCTTTATGTAGATAAGGATGAAAACCTGATTGGCATTCCCTGCGGGGAAAGCGAAAAATACGGCATTGCGGATATTGATACGGTTTTGCTGCTTAAAGCGCCCTACAGCGCCAAGCAGGCGGAGGATTTTATTGAAAAGGTGTTTGACGCCTGCTTTACCAAAAAGCACAACGATGAGAGCAATATTTCCACAATAGAAAAATACACAAAAAAGAAAGGCTTTGTAAACGCAACCGCTGATCTGACGCTGATCTCCCTTGTGAAAACAAAAGAATCCTATTCTATTATGCCCACATTTAACGATTATGAAAAAGGGCCGCTGTGTATTGACGATGATGAAAGAATCGTTTCCCTGCAGTATAAAGAAGGCGAACTGTTTGAGCATATACACGATATTATCATGGTATATATGAAAGCAAATGTTTTCTATAAGGAACAGCAGATCGCGCAGCAAAACAGAAAAAAGAAAGGGGAAAACCTCCAGTAATGCAAAAAGCAGAGCGTTTTGAAGGCTCTGCTTTTCTTTTACATACTTATTTTCATGCGGCACACGGCAACATGGGCGTGCCGTCCGCAGCCGACTTTATCGTCTGCCTTAGATTCCGGCAGATGATCTGCCGGATCCTATTTTTTTAAATGGATTTGAGAAGTGCCGGCAGGCGGGTAAGCGCGCCGCCAAGGCGCCAGAAGATC
>HF991808.1:6735-10842 GCA_000431535.1 Clostridium sp. CAG:678 | reverse complement strand
TGTAGAACTGCATTTTTTTCTAAATGAACACCTTTTTCTACACGCTGAAACGCAGCCTAAAGGCTGCGTTTTTTTGTTCGCAAGAAGAAACAGCAATCAATCTTTTTTCATCAGACCCGCACCGGTTTTCCAAGCCTGACCGACTTTTTCACCGATAGCGTAATAGCCGCTCTGGAACTGATCAAAAACAAAAGCGTTGAGTTTGGCGGGATCCACCCTGCCGTTTTCATCCAGCACCTTTTCATCGGCAAGCACATTCACGATCTCGCCAAGCACACGGAACCCGGCATCGGAATGCTGCAGTTCTTTTACTTTGCATTCCAGCGTGATGGGGAAATCCGTAACCACGGGCGCATCCACATTTTTGCTCTTTTGCGCATGCAGACCGGAACGTGCGAACTTATCATTCATTTTATTTCCGGTTGCGATCCCGAAGAAATCCGCCGCCTCAATATGATCCGTATCCGCAATGCTGAGCGTAAACGCCATTCTTTCCTTGATGTTCTGCGCGGTCTTATGCGTTTCCGTAATATTGAGCGCAACCATATTTTCCGCGCAGATACCGCCCCACGCCATATTCATAACATCCACACTGCCGTCCGGGCAGTAGGTTGCGATCATAAGTACGGGCATCGGAAACAAATACGGCTTAACGCCTAAATCTTTTAATATAGTAATACCTCCAAAAATAACGCTTTAAAGCGCTCCGTTTCAGAAGCGCTTTAAAGAAATCTTATTTATTCGTATTCGCAAATGATCTTGCGTGTTTTCAAAATAGCGGACGACGATACGGAAAACTCATCCAGCCCCCACTCTATCAGGCGTGGGATCATCTTGGCATCTGCCGCCGCCTCGCCGCACATGCCAACGGGAATGCCAGCTTTTTTTGCATTTTTGATCACGGTCTCAATTGCGCGTAAAACGGCGGGGTTTTCTGAATCATAAAGATAGGAAACTTCCCGGTTACCCCTGTCCGCCGCCATCGTATAGCCGGTAAGATCATTTGTGCCGATGCTGAAGAAATCGGTAACTGCCGCCAATTCATCGGAAACAAATACCGCGGCGGGCGTTTCCACCATAATACCGAGCCGGATATCCTTTTTAAACGCAGCGCCTTTGGATTCCAGTTCCGCCTTGCATTCACCGAGCAGCATTTTTGCCCGCAGGACTTCATCCACAGTGCATACGAGCGGCAGCATAATCTTGATATTGCCGAAACACGCCGCGCGGAGCAATGCCTTTAACTGCGTTTTAAAAAGTTCTGTATTTTTCAGGCAGTAACGGATTGCGCGAAGTCCCATAAACGGATTCTCTTCTTTTTCGATCTGCAGATACGGAATATGCTTATCACCGCCCACATCCAGCGTGCGGATAATGACTTCTTTGCCGCCCATTGCCTTGGCAACGGTACTGTATGCCTCAAACTGTTCATCCTCTGAAGGCGCCTCCGTGCGGTCCATATACAGAAATTCCGTGCGGAAAAGGCCGATACCCTCTGCCCCGTTTACAACGGCGGAATGAACGTCTTCTGCCTTGGCAATATTCGCATAAACGGCTTTTTTGACCCCGCTTTTGGTTACGGTGGGCTTATTGATATATTCCTTAAGCAGCAGCCGTTCCTGTTTTTCCCGCTCTTTCAGTTCGGAATACTGATTGACCTCTTCTTCAGACGGAGAGGAAAGGATCTCGCCTTTTACAGCATCTACAATCAGGCGTTCGCCGGGCGTGAACAGGTTATCCGCATCCGTTACACCCAAGATACAGGGAATACCCATTGCCCTTGCAATAATGGCGCTGTGGGAGGTAACGCCCCCCACTTCGCCGATAATTGCCTCCACATTCTGCGGATCGATCTTAGAGGTCATACTTGGCGTAAAATCTGACGCGATCAGCACAGAACCTTTCGGCACACGCGCAATATCCACTTCTTCAATACCAAGCAGTATTTTCAAAAGACTGTTTTTAATATCATTTACATCGGTGGCACGCTGACGGGTAAGTTCATCCTCCGTTGCGGAAAACATGGCATAGAACATGCCGCACACTTCGTCCACTGCTTTTTCAGCCGTCATGGAAGAAGACGTGATATTTTCTTTCATCTGCCCGATCATAAACGGATCCGCAAGCATAACGAGATGCCCTTCAAGGATCTCGGCGTTTTTTTCGCCCGCCTCTTTTTTCAGCGAATCAATCAGCGACTTCGTTTCCGCAGTGTAACGCGCCACGGCATCATCCAGCCTTTTGCACTCGTTATCCGCGCCGGAAAAGGCAACGCCGGAATAATCGAGTTTTGCCTCTTTGATCACAACGGCGTTTCCGATTCCGTACCCTTCGGACACTGCCGTGCCCTTGTAAGTTTTAGAAATTCCCATATCAGTCCATTCCGTTTTCTATCATTAAAGCGGCTTTTTCAAGCATTTCAACCTCATCAGGGCCGCTGCATTTGATCGTTACATCCGTGCCGTACTTAATGCACGCTGACATAATATTCATAATGCTTTTGCCGTTTATCTCTTTATCGCCCGCCTCCAGAGTAATATCTGATTTGTATTTTGCCATTTCGCTTACAAACACATTGGCAGGGCGCATGTGAAACCCCATTTTATCCACAACTTTAACGGTTTTGCTTACCATCGTTCACACCTCCGAAACTGATTATTTTGCTTTTGCGGCTTTCTCTGCCGGAACTCGTTTCTTTTTCAGAAGAGCCAGCATTAAGCAGCCGACAACAGAACCCGCAACAAGAGCAACGATATATCCGCCCACATTTTCAACAACCGGGAACACGAAGATTCCACCGTGCGGCGCAGGCAGCGAACAGTTAAACAATGCGGAGATCGCGCCCGCTACACCGGAGCCAACGATACAGGACGGAATCACGCGCACCGGATCCGCGGCAGCGTAAGGGATTGCGCCCTCTGTAATAAAGCAGAGACCCATAACATAGTTTACAGGACCGCTCTTAAGTTCTTCCTCCGTCCATCTGTTCTTAAAGAATGTGGTTGCAAGCGCAATCGCGATAGGCGGAACCATACCGCCGATAAGAACGGCCGCCATCGTCCAGTCATTGGCCGTTGAGGCATCCGTAAGCATAGCCGTGCCGAATACATAAGCCGCTTTGTTGAACGGGCCGCCCATATCGGTCGCCATCATTGCCGCCAGCACAATGGAAAGCAGGATCCTGCTGGTCTCGCCGAGCGCGGTAAGACCATTGGAAAGCGCCGTGTTGAGCAAGCCTATGATCGGGTTGATCAAGCACATGAACAGACCCATCAACAGCGTGCCGAAAAGCGGATAAAGGAATACAGGCTTGATACCGTCCATACTCTTTGGCAGGAAAGAAAAGATCTTTTTAAGCAGCAGCATAATAAGACCTGCAACAAAACCTGCGATCAGCGCGCCAAGGAATCCGGAAACTGCTGTATCATCGCCAACCAGATTCTGGTTTTCGATCAGACTGCTGAACGTGTAACCGCTTGACGCGAACACACCGCCGATAAATCCGGGAAGAAGACCGGGGCGGTCTGCAATAGAACTTGCGATATATGCGGAAAGGACGGGCAGCATAAGTGCAAACGCTGCTTTACCGATCCAGAAAATAATCGCTGCAACCGGATTTGTGTAGCCGAGCGTGGGGCCGGCAGGTGTGCCGGCGATCGTATCGATCAGGAAGCCGAGGGCGATCAAAACACCGCCGCCGACTACGAACGGAAGCATATGGGATACGCCGTTCATCAGGTGTTTATAAACTTTTCTGCCGAAACTTTCTTTTTCCTCGCTGTACCCTTCGGAAGAATCCGAAGCGCCATCGTGGTGATATACCGGAATATTGCCGGAAATGACCTTATTGATCAGTTCCTCAGGTTTATTTATACCTGACGAAACGGAAGTTTTCAAAACTTTTTTGCCGTCAAAACGCGCCATTTCCACATTCTTATCCGCCGCAACGATAATGCAGTCGCACGCGTCAATCTCTTTTCTGGTGAGTTTGTTTTTCACACCGCCGGAACCGTCTGTTTCACATTTAATGGTATAGCCGAGCTTTTCACCCGCTTTTTCAAGCGCCTCGGCAGCCATATAGGTGTGCGCAATACCTGTTGGGCAAGC
>HF991808.1:0-6708 GCA_000431535.1 Clostridium sp. CAG:678 | reverse complement strand
AAGCCGTAACGGCAAGGATACGGTAGCCATCCGGTTTCTTTTCTTCCTCTTTCGGCGCCTCATCCGGATACTTGATTTTTTCCTGCTCGTTGATAATGTCAAGAAATTCCGCCGGGGTCTTAGCCGCCCTGAGTTTTGCCGCAAAATCCGAATCCATCAGCATAACCATCAGCCTGGACAGGATCTCAAGATGCACATCTCCGTCCTCCGTGGCAGCGATCATAAACAACAGATCAGACGGTTTTCCGTCCGGCGCGCCGTAATCCACACCATTTGGAACCGTGATTGCCGCAAGCGCCGGCGCTTTTACAGCGCTTGTTTTTGCGTGGGGAACCGCGATTCCCTCACCGATTGCAGTAGTGCCCTGCGCTTCCCTTGCAAGGATCGCTTCTTTATAAGCGTCCTTATCCTTAAGGTTCCCGGCCGCTGCGTGCAGCCCCACAAGAGCGTTTATCGCATCGTCCTTCGTTGAAATGTCCAGCCCTAACGTGATTGCTTCGGGCTTTAGCAGATCAATGATTCTCATAAATTTTCACCCTCCGTTTTAAATAGATAATTTTGATAAATTATTTTTTATAACCTGCCGAACGCGTCATCTATGCCGGCCTTATCCGCAAGGCCGTAACTGAATGCCGTTGCATTCGAGCAGGCAGAGCCCAGTTTTAAAGCATAAGCATAATCCCGCTTATCCATATATCCTGCAACAAAACCCGCCACCATGGAATCTCCGCAGCCAACGGAATTTAACGGCTTGCCGGGTATGATGCCGATGGTGTGCACCCCGCCGTGTTCCGTGATCAGCGTGGCGCCCTCCTTACCTCTGGAAACCAGCACGTTTCGCGCGCCCTTTTCCTGAAGCTGTTTTGCGTATTTTTCAATCTCCGCCTCATCCCGGATCTTTACCCCGAAGAGATCGCCCAGTTCAAAATGATTCGGTTTGATCAGAAACGGATGATATTTCAAAACATTGAGCAGCAGATCTCCGGTGGCGTCAACCACCGACTCCACACCGGATTTTGAGGTTACGGACAGGATTTTTTCATAGATATCCGGCGGCAGCGTTCCCGGCACACTGCCGGCAAGCACGATCACATCGCCGCTCTGAAACGCCTTGATTTTTTCAAAAAGGCGCTCCACCTCGTCCGCCTCTATCGGCGGGCCGACGGCATTGATGTCCAGCTCCGTTTGTGCTTTGATCTTAACGTTGATACGGGTCATGCCGTTTTTCAGCGCGATAAAATCAGTTTTGATGCCGTCCGCTTTCAGGAGTTCCTCCAATTTTTCGCCGGTAAAGCCCGCCTGAAAGCCAAGCGCCGTGTTTTCCACGCCGAGGCGGGACAGGATCACGGAAACATTGATCCCTTTTCCGCCGTAATTCAGTTCCTCGCCGTATGTGCGGTTGATATCGTCAAACTGAAGTTTTTCAACCTTCATCACATAATCAAGCGCCGGATTAAAGGTTACGGTATAGATCATAGTATCGCCCCCAAGGATAATCAAACATTCTGCAAGGCACACCGCCTGCTGCGGCTGCCTACTGATCCAGAACTTTTACAACGGTTTTTTTCTTATAGACCTCTTCCGGTTCACAGTCCGTAACGATACACGCCGTATCGATTGCGGCAAAGCGCACGGACGAGATCTTTCCGAATTTTGAGGAATCGGCAAGCACATAGGAAACAAAAGCATTTTCCATTGCCGCCGCTTTTACAAACGCCTCTTCCGTATCCGGGGTGGTAAAGCCGCCGGTATCGGAAACGCCGTTTGCACCGATAAACGCTTTGGTAAAATTAAAGTTGTGTATACTGCGCGCCGCCATAAGGCCGACAACCGCCTGCGTGGTCTTTTTCAGTTTGCCGCCCAAAACATACACGTTCAGCCCCTTATCTGCCATTTGCTTTGCATGCATGATTCCGTTCGTGACGAAACTTGCAGTGCAGGAGGAATCAATGTGATCGATCATAAAAAGGGTGGTTGTGCCGGCATCGATATATACAAAATCATCATTCTGAAGCTGTGCCGCACAATATGCGGCGATCTTTTCCTTTTGAAACGTATTTTCCGTTTCCTTGGCAGTGACATCCGCTTCCTGCGCGATAAACTGCCTGTTGGTAAGCGTTGCGCCGCCGTGTACCTTATTAATGTTGCCCTTTTTTGAAAGTTCTATTAAATCCCGCCTGATTGTGGATTCGGACGCTCCCAGCATCTTTGTGAGTTCAGTTACGCTGACCGCGCCTTTTTCCTCTATGATCTCAAGAATCTTCTTTTTTCTTTCCTGATTCAGCATATTCCCTCCGGAGGTTTTAACAACCTTGTTACACCTAAATTTTAGCAATTCGTTAAAAAATAGTCAATCATTTTTCGTCATTTTCGTTCATTTAAACAATCAAAAATTAATTTTTATAGCTATTTGCACAAGGATTTCATTTAATTTTGACTGATTTTGACCGTTTTATAAAAAACGATACGGAAAATGCGCACAAGCCTGTTGCATAAAAAGCCGTTTTGGGATAAAAAAGAAAGAATAAAAATGCGCTTTGCACTTTTATTCTTTCCGTTTATTAAGAAAAATAATGAAACTTGTATTTTTTTAATCAATTTTTGCTTTTTATATATTCGTCAATCGCCTTTGCCGCGGCTTTGCCCGCGCCCATTGCCTTGATCACGGTTGCGGCGCCGGTTACGGTATCGCCTCCGGCGAAAACGCCCTCACATGAAGTTCTGCCGTTTTCATCCGCAACGATACAGCCTCTTTTATCAACCTCAAGGCCGGCTGTTGTGGACTTGATAAGCGGATTCGGTGAAGTGCCGATGGCGATGATCACACTATCCACATCCATAACATGCTCGCTGCCCTTGATGGCTACGGGTCGCCTTCTGCCCGATTCATCCGGCTCACCGAGCTCCATATTGATGCATTCAATGCCGGTAACATTTCCGTGCGCATCCCCAATGATGCGCACAGGATTCATTAGGGTCTTAAACTCGATCTGCTCCTCGATCGCGTTTTCCACCTCTTCCGCTCTTGCCGGAATCTCTTCCATAGAGCGGCGGTAGATCACGCAGACTTCTTCCGCGCCGAGGCGCTTGGCGCATCTTGCGGCATCCATGGCTACGTTTCCGCCGCCTACGACCGCCACACGCCTGCCGTGCTGAACCGGCGTTCTGCTGCCCTCTTGGTAGGCTTTCATCAGGTTGATTCTGGTTAAAAACTCATTTGCAGAATAAACGCCTTTCAGGTTTTCCCCTTCAATGCCCATGAAGCGCGGAAGTCCCGCTCCCGAGCCGATATATACAGCGTCATACTTTTGCAGCATATCATCCACCGAAATGCTTCTGCCGATGACTACATTGGTTTCCACATCAACGCCCATCGCCTTAAGACCTTCTACCTCGCGCGCAACGATCGCTTTGGGCAATCTGAACTCCGGGATACCATACACCAGTACGCCGCCGGCAATGTGCAGCGCCTCAAAGATCGTAACGGCATATCCCATTTTGGCAAGATCACCCGCACAGGTAAGGGAACTGGGACCGGAGCCAACGATGGCAACACGCTTGCCGTTTTTGGCGATATCCGCTTTTTCCAGCGGTGTATGGGCATTATGATAATCAGCAACAAATCTTTCCAGCCTGCCGATGCCGACCGGCTCGCCTTTGATCCCGCGCACGCATTTGGATTCACACTGCTTTTCCTGCGGACACACTCTGCCGCAGACTGCGGGGAGCGCAGACGTTTTTGCGATCACCTGATACGCCTCTTCAAACCTGCCCTGCGCCACGAGCGCGATAAAATCCGGAATGGCAATATTGACCGGGCAGCCGGAAACGCACGGGCGGTGTTTACAGTGCAGGCAGCGTTTTGCTTCTTCCACTGCCGTATTTTCATCATAGCCGAGCGCGACCTCATTAAAATCCTTATTTCTTACAAGGGGATCACGGCACGGCATCGGGTGCTTTTTACTGATATCCAACTTACTGCACCTCCTTGCCGAACAGGTTGCATTCTTCTTCACGCTCAAATTTTCTGTACATGGCGCCGCGTTCCATGGCCTCGTCAAAATCAACGAGATGGCCGTCAAACTCCGGGCCGTCCACGCACGCAAATTTCGTTTCTCCGCCAACGGTCAGGCGGCAGCCGCCGCACATGCCCGTGCCGTCTATCATGATCGGATTCATGGAAACGATGGTTTTGATACCGTATTCTTTGGTGAGCTTTGAAACAAACTTCATCATGGGGATCGGGCCGATCGCCATAACCAGATCATATTTTTCACCGGAATCGATCAGTTCTTTCAGCGCGTCGGTTACAAAGCCTTGTTTGCCGGTGGAGCCGTCATCACTGATCAGAATATATTTATCGGAAACGGTTTCGAATTCATCCTGAAGGATCACAAGATCTTTATTTCTGAAACCAATTATGGAATGAACAACTGCGCCCTGCTGGTGAAATTTCTTTGCAACGGGATATGCAATCGCCGTTCCTACGCCGCCGCCGACAACGGCAACTTTATGATAGCCCTCTGTTTTGGTGGGGTTGCCGAGCGGGCCGACAAAATCCTCTATGTAATCGCCCTCGTTTTTCAGATTGAGCATAGAGGTTTCCGCGCCCACCACCTGAAAGATGATCGTAACGGTTTCGTTTTCCCTGTCATAATCCGCAATTGTAAAGGGAACGCGTTCGCCGTCTTTATCCACACGCAGTATGATAAACTGGCCGGGTTCTGCCTTTTTGGCAACGAACGGCGCTTTGATCACCATTCTGGTAACGCTGTCATTGAGTTTTTCCTTTTTAAGTATCTTGTACATACAGAATCTCTCCGTTTGCTAACTTTACATCCTATGGATCGCATCATTTTTAATAATAATCCGTAAGATTATAAAGATTATAATGTAAAATGCCGCCGATAACAAGCAAATGAAAATTTTTCTCATCATTTGTACTAAAACGGCGGCGATTTTTCATATTTTTCGGTTAATTTGACTTGAATATCGTGAGCGGCTGATCACGAATTTGTCTTTTTCAGCCGGATCACATTCCAGCTGAACGGTTTGAGTTCCGCAGTGAGCACACGGCCGTCCATAGACGGAAGTTCGTTTTCATGCGGCTTTACCGGCGCGGATGCCAGCGTATTTTCCGTCTTTTTATCATAGCCGTCCATTGAAAGGAACTCTATGGGTCTGTAGCCGTCAAAATCCATAAGATCCACGCTTAAAACCGCATGTTCATCCAGGCTCTTATTAACGCAGAATACCGTTACCTCTTCCTGTTCCTCGTTATAGGTAGCGATAGACTCCAGATAAGGCACATCTGTAAATTCTTTGCAGTCATATTTTGGGCAGTCTATCAGCGGAAGCAGCGCCGAACCGCGGCCGTAGTTGGAAAGATGCATAAACGGATAAAAGATCGTTTGCGCAACGGCACCGCCGCCGGTCTGCGTAAAGATCGGCGCAATCACATTTACGAGCTGCGCCAGGCAGGCAACTTTGATGCGGTCGCAATGGCGAAGGAGCGTTATGAGCATGGAGCCGACCATAAGCGCGTCTTCAAAATTATAAATATCCTCCAGAAGCGGCGGCGCGATGCTCCACTTCTCAAACGGCGCATTATTGGAATGGTACCAAACATTCCATTCATCAAAAGAAAGATAGATCGTTTTTTTGGAACGTTTCTTCGCCTTTACATAATCACACGCGCAGATCACAGAATAGATAAACTCATCAAGTTCCAGCGTCTTTGCAAGAAAACTCTGCACATCATCCGTTTTGTTATCATAATACTGGTGAAGAGAAACATAATCCACACTGTCATACGCAATATCCAGGCTCTGCACTTCCCATTCGCCGAATGTTTTGGAATTCCGGCTGGAAGAGCCGCAAAGCACGGTTTCAATAGACGGATCCGTCCATTTCATGACCTTGGACGCCTCAAGCGCTGCCCTGCCGTATTCCACAGCCGTTTTTGCGCCCATCTGCCAGGCGCCGTCCATCTCGTTGCCAAGGCACCACAGTTTTATATTATGCGGTTCCCTGACCCCGTGTGCAATTCTGAGATCAGACCAGTAGGTGTCGCTTTTATGATTACAGTATTCCACAAGGTTTCTTGCCTCATCCGCGCCGCGTGTGCCAAGGTTAACCGCCATCATGCACTCCGTGCCCGCTTTTTTGCACCATTCCATAAATTCATTGGTGCCAAACGTATTGGGTTCTGTGGTTCCCCATGCAAGATCCAGTTTTTTCGGTCTTTTTTCAACAGGGCCAACCCCGTCCTCCCAGTTATAGCCGGAAACAAAATTGCCGCCCGGATAACGGACGATGGGCACATTGAGCTTTTTGACCAGTTCCAAAACATCCGTGCGGAAGCCGTTTTCGTCCGCCGCAGGATGCCCAGGCTCATAGATGCCGCCGTAAACAGCCCTGCCGAGGTGTTCAATAAAAGAGCCGTAGATTCTTCTATCAATATCGCCGATCTTAAATTCGCGCGCCAAAGTCATTTTCGCTTTCATAGGATTGATTACCGCCTTATTAAAATTTTAAATTATATTAGCGCAAAGAGGATTTAAAATAAAGAAAAATCCAAATTATTTATAATTTTTTTACATTTTGTCTGCAAACGAAAACCGCCCGGGTGGTCCCGGGCGGCAGCGTGTAGAAAAAGACGTTCATTTAGAAAAAGTGCCGTTCTACACGCTGAGGAGACTGCGAGAA
>HF991807.1 GCA_000431535.1 Clostridium sp. CAG:678 | reverse complement strand
CCAAACATCTCGATAAATCGGGATTTGACAATGGAATAGCAGTTAGCTGATATATTTTCTGTGTGAGATTTTCACATTATTTTGATCTACCATAGCATATTCCATCGTTGTATCTATTTTAGAATGGCCAAGCAGTTTTTGAACCTGTTCAATCGGCATACCCTTATCTATTGCCTTGGTTGCTAATGTTCTTCTGAATTTGTGCGGGTGAACTTTGTTGATATTTAATTTTTTACCTAATTCCCTCAACCGTATCTCAACTCCGCTAATCTCCAGTCGATTGTGTGGTTTTAGCAGAGATACAAAAAGCGCCGGATTATCATCTGCTCGTGTGCTAAGATAGTTTTTCAAATGGATTTTAGTTCTGGCGTCAAAATAAACAGGCCTTTCTTTACTGCCTTTACCAAACACGATACATTCACGGTTTTCAAAGTCTATGTCTGTTATGTTTAAGTGAACAAGTTCGCCAACACGAATACCTGTTGACGCAAGCAGATCGATAATTGCCAAATCTCTTAAACAAGAGCAATTATCACGCATCGTTTCGAGTGCTTCATCTGTATAAGTTTCTTTAACCGTTTTTGTAGTTTTTATTTTGTGAATGCGTCGTACAGGACTTTTAAGGATATAATTTTCGTCTTCAAGCCAAGCGAAAAAACTTGAAAGTATCCTGCGAATATTATCAATATTGGCTTTACTGCAATTATTGATTTTTTGATATTCCGATAAGTATTTTCTTAGGTCGTCCGTTGTTATATGTGAAATATGCTTGTCCAGTAATTCAAAGAGTTTTCTTATTGTTGCTTTGTAATAACGCAGTGTTTTTTCACTACACCCCTCTACTTTTTTTGCAGAAGTAAAAAGTTCAAGAAAATCTTCATTTGACGCTATATCATTTTTCGCTGTGTTATCTTCATTTACGGATATATCAACATTCCATAAAGCGTGGCTTAATACGAAATGCAGCTGCTCCATTTGAGCGTTATCAAGATATGAAAGCATGCTTTGTTCAATGTCAATAATAATTTGATTTTTCATAGTAATACACCTCTTTCGTTATAATGTATTACTATAACACAAATAATTGGAGAATATTAAATGAACATTTTTTTAGTAGGAAACGGATTCGATTTATACCACGGGTTACCAACAAAATACGAAAATTTTTTGCACACAATGGAATACATAATAAACCATAAAAATGATGATCTTTATCAATACTCCGTTGGTGAAATTTTTAAAGCCATAGCTTCTGAGAAGATGGATTCATTTATTGAAAAATCGTATAAAAAATACGAATCCGCCTATAATCAAGTTTATTTTGAAAAACAGGATATAAATACGATATTGGCATTATCTAATAATATGTGGCTGAAGTACTTTATTGACTTATATAATAAAGATCTTGGCTGGATTGATTTTGAAAAAGAAATCGCTTTTGTTCTAAAGCAATTTTATGCAGTGCTTTGCCCTGCTGCGTTCTATCCGCAGGCGCTTCATGTGCTTCGATATTTTTCATTCTTTTATGATATGCAAGCAAATATTATTGTTCATGAGGTATCTGACATATCTATAAAAGAAGAATATAAAGACAAAAATCCGTTTAATTTTAACAACTATAAACCTGATCAAGAAAAAATTGTTGATAAATTATTTGATTCATTGAAAAAATTAATAACTTTATTAAAGCTATATTTAAAATATTTTGTTGAGAAGCCGTTAGACTTAACTTCGTCACAAGAGATAATAAATAACCATGTTTTTAAAAAAGCAAATTATGTAGTTAATTTCAATTATACAAACACTTTTGAAAAATTATATGGATTAAATAAAGATAAGGTTTTTCATTTACACGGTGATATAGATAATGAAATGGTTTTGGGCATAAATCCTGATTCAAAAGATGAGTTAAATGAATTGGACACTACTTTTATTCAATTTAAAAAATATTATCAAAGAATTGTGTATCGAACAGATTTAAATTATCAAGGCTTTATTAAGAGTATTGGTATTTCTTATAGCCAAAGTCCTACTTTATCTAATTCAAACAATTTTATAGTGATTGTTGCGGGTCATTCGTTAGACAAAACGGATGAGGATATAATAAAACAAGTATTCAACTTGGCTGATAAAATTGTCATTTTATGCCATAATGATCAGGCTATCGGCAAATATATAAAAAATCTGATTACTATATATGGCAAGAAAGAATTCGATAATTTAAGAAGCAAAACAGATCTGGAATTTACAAGTTATGAAAATTTAGATAATGTGCTTTTATAGTTTAATTCAAATTATCAATAAGGTGGATATTATGACCAACTTTGATTTTTTAACAAAGGACAAGCAGTTTAACACTTTTTCAAATGCTGCGATTGCTGCAGAAAAAATCATACATATTGATCCTGCTGCCTGTGCAGTCAACTGCCGCAGGTCTAAAAAAATTAATGCTTATATAGTTCCAATAGGATCACAAAATCAATTTTTTGAGTTGATAAGTTAATTAGGAAAATTAAAAACAGCGGTACAAAAAGCACTTGATTAAATTCAATTATTATTTGACAGATTAGTGCAAGAATATTTTGGATAAAAAGGAGGATTATTTTTGAAAATTCAGATCATTTCTTATAATTGTGATTGCAAAAACCTTTTTGATAAAGAAGATTATGATTTCACCTATACATCTTTATCGTCTCCACAATCTTTTGATATGTTTGATGTGAATATTATTTCATTGCAAAACCCTTATATTTGGAGAAATAAAGAAAATAGTGCAAAAAGAATAGATTGTATGAATGATATTGAAAGTATCAAAACCATAGTAGCCGGAACACATAATGCAATTACAATAATTGTATATCCTCAAAATTATGATTTCAAATATTATGGAAGTTATGCTGGTAGTAAATATTACAAAACAATAAAAATTAAAGATAATTTAGATTATGTGAATAATATAATCATGAGTCTTATAACAGATAACATTTACGCTATGGTGTCTGGTTTATCATTAGTATTTGAAAATACAGTTACTTGTATTGGTACTAAAAAAATTCCGGCGGCATTTTATTTTGATCACGTGAAACAAATTTTAACTTTCTCTAAAGATAGTGAAAAACCAACAACTGTAGCGCTTTCAAAAAATTTAATACTAACATCTTTGGACATAAAATCACTAAGTTTTACACTTAATGATTTTTTACAGCAAATAAATGTTGATAAATCAAAACCTGCTTTGCCTAAATGGGTAGAGAATTATAATTTTTTGGATGATAATGATCAAAAAGAAGCAATTGCTAATTATCAAGATAAAATTCAAGAGATTCAACTGCAAATACAAGAAGCAGAGAAAAAATTAGAGAGTAATAGATTCTTTAAAAGTGCTTTATTTACGAATGGAGATAATTTAGTAAAAATTGTGTTTAACATTTTGGAAAGAATATTGGATTGTGATTTAAGTGGTTTTCAAGACGAAAAAAGAGAAGACTTTTTAATAAAAAAAGATAGCGTTACTTTCATTGGAGAAATAAAAGGCGTTAGCTCTAATGTCAAATCAGAACATATATCTCAATTAGAAGTACATTATCAAAGTTATTTAGATGAATTACAAGCACAAGGTTATAAAGAAAATGTAAAGGCTTTACTTATTATTAATCCTTTTAAGCAAAAGCCAATCGATCAAAGAGACGAAATACATGAAAACCAAGTGCAATTAGCTATTAGAAATAATAGTTTAATTATTTTAACAGAAACACT
Organism: Clostridium sp. CAG:678; assembly: GCA_000431535.1. Lineage (GTDB taxonomy): Bacteria > Bacillota > Clostridia > Oscillospirales > Acutalibacteraceae > Eubacterium_R > Eubacterium_R faecale. Next base: position 17,861 of record HF991807.1, on the reverse strand, counting down.
TTTGAAAATATTTGAAAAATTTTCAAGAGGAAAAATCAATTCGCAAAAAATTATCGAGATATTCCAGCACAATACAGGTCTTTTGAATATAACAGTTTTCAACAACTCTGTTTCATCAAATAATGACGCATATAAAATTTAGGTGATATTATGACCAACTTTGATTTTTTAACAAAGGACAAGCAGTTTAACACTTTTTCAAATGCTGCGATTGCTGCAGAAAAAATCATACATATTGATCCTGCTGCCTGTGCAGTCAACTGCCGTAGGGCAATGGAAATTGCTGTTAAATGGATGTATTCAGTTGATGGCAGCCTTGTTATGCCCTATCAGGATACTTTGGTTAGCCTAATGAGCAGTGAGGAATTTCGTGATATTGTAGGTGAAGACATTTATAAGCGCATGAATTTTATTCGCAAAGTCGGCAACAATGCCGCCCATAGCGGTAAAAAGGTAAGTTATGATGAAGCCGCGCTTTGCCTTGAAAATCTTTATGTGTTTCTTGATTTTATAGCGTACTGCTATGGAAAAGAATACACCGAAGGTAGTTTTAATTATGACTTGCTTAAAGAGGAACCCGCTACGCAAATTCCCAATGTACCAGAACTTGATTTTAATGCGCTTGTTGCAGAAAACAAATTATTAAAAGAAAAACTAACCGCCCGCCGTGAAGAACAGCAGCAAACTTATGTACCCAAGCCGCTTGAGCTTTCTGAATATAAGACCAGAAAAATATACATTGACTCCATGCTGAAGGATGTAGGCTGGATTGAGGGTAAAAACTGGATAAATGAAGTTGAACTTGAAGGCATGCCGAACAAATCAGGAGTTGGATATGCCGATTATGTACTATACGACGACAGCGGTAAACCGCTTGCAGTTATTGAGGCAAAGCGCACCTGCAAGGATGTTGCTATAGGCAGGCAGCAGGCAAAATTATATGCTGATATTCTTGAGAAGAAGTACGGCAGAAGGCCTGTTATTTTCCTAACCAACGGTTTTGACACAAGAATAATAGATAATTTATATCCGGAGAGAAAATGCGCGGCAATCTATTCTAAACGCGATCTTGAAAAACTGTTTAATCTTCAAACTATGCGCACAAGTTTGAAAAATGTATTTGTAGACAATGATATTGCAGGCCGTTATTACCAGCAAGCGGCAATCAAAGCGGTTTGCAATAGCTTTGATGAAAATAACAACCGTAGAAAAGCTTTGCTTGTTATGGCAACGGGATCCGGAAAAACAAGAACGGTCATTGCCCTTGTAAAAGTGCTTCTTGAACACGGGTGGATAAAAAATATTCTGTTCCTTGCGGACAGAAATTCGCTTGTTACACAGGCAAAGCGTTCTTTCGTTAATCTCCTTCCTAATCTTTCAGTTACCAACCTTTGTGAAGAAAAAGATAATTTTTCGGCTCACTGTGTTTTCTCTACATACCAGACAATGATGAACTGCATAGATGATATTAAAGACGATGACGGAAAACTTTTTACCTGTGGTCATTTTGATTTGTTGATTTGTGACGAGGCACATAGGTCAATTTATAACAAATACAGAGATATTTTTACTTATTTTGATGCACATCTTGTAGGGCTTACGGCAACGCCCAAAGACGAGATTGAGAAGAATACTTATGAAATATTTGACCTGGAAAATGGTGTGCCCACATATGGATATGAGCTGGCGCAAGCGGTTAAAGATGGCTTCCTTGTTGATTATGTTTCTGTTGAATCCAAGCTGAAATTTATCGAACAGGGCATAGTGTATGATGATCTTTCAGAAGAAGAAAAGCAGGAATATGAATCCACATTTACAGATGAAAACGGAAAAATACCGGAGTCCATTCAGTCAACAGCACTGAATGAGTGGGTATTCAATGAAGATACAATAAAAGAAGTTCTAAATGTTCTTATGACGAAGGGCTTGAAAATTGATTATGGTGAAAAATTAGGAAAATCAATTATTTTTGCAAAAAACCACAAACACGCTGAGAAAATATATGAGGTTTTCAATAAAGAATATCCGAACTATAAAGGCTATGCAAAAGTTATTGATAATTACACGAACTATGTACAAAGTGCAATTGATGAATTTTCAGATCCTGACAAGTTGCCTCAAATTGCTATTTCTGTTGATATGCTGGACACAGGTATAGATGTGCCCGAGGTCCTCAATCTTGTATTTTTTAAAAAAGTCATGAGTAAGGCAAAGTTTTGGCAGATGATTGGGCGGGGGACTCGTCTATGCCCCGGACTGATAGACGGAAAGGATAAAAGTAAATTTTACATTTTTGACTTCTGCGGCAACTTCGAATTTTTTAGATTGTCAAAAGGTAGGCCTACTGCAAACACGCTTGCTTTGCAGGCATCTATATTTAATCTTAAAACACAGATTATTTTTAAACTTCAGGCTGTTGATTTTCAAACTCCGGAGCTAATAGAATTTAGAAAATCTCTTGTAAATGATCTTGTTTCAAAAGTAAAAGAATTAAACAGAGAGAATTTTGCAGTAAAACAGCATTTAAAATTTGTGGATTTGTATTCAAGTGTTCAGGGATTTGACTCGCTAACTTATGAAAACACTTTGCAAATAAGAGAAGAATTGGCACCGCTGATTCTGCCGGATGAAGATGATGCAAGTGCCATAAGGTTTGACGCTCTTATGTATGGTATAGAACTTGCATACTTGATTGGAAAAACATACACTAAAGCGCGCTCTGACCTTTTGAAAAAAGTCAACAGCGTTGCCGGCGTAGCAAATATTCCTGAAATTCAGGCGCATACGGATTTGATTGATAAAATTCTTCATACGGATTATGTTGAAAATGCGGGCATAAATGAGTTTGAAACAATCCGCAGTGAACTCAGGAATCTTATGAAGTACATTCCAAAAGTGGTGCAAAATATATATATGACTCATTTTGACGATGACATTCTGGAAATGAACTGGAATGACTCGGAACTTGAAAATGACGATCTGGCCAATTACAAAGCCAAGGCGGAATACTATGTTCGCCAGCATCAAAATAACACTGCCATTGCAAAACTCAAATCAAATCAGCCACTCACAGAGAACGATGTAAAGTCGCTTGAAAAAATTCTTTGGAGTGAAGTTGGAACAAAAGAGGAATATGAAGCTGAATACGGCACAAAACCCCTTGGCGAATTTGTTCGCGAAATAGTAGGACTTGATATGAGCGCCGCAAAAGCAGCTTTTGCAGATTATCTTAATAACGCTAATCTTGATTCGAGGCAAATATATTTTGTTAACCAAATTATTGAGTACATAGTTCAAAACGGAATGATGAAAGATCTTTCTGTCCTTCAGGAAACGCCATTCACTGACCACGGCAGTATTGTGGAAGTGTTTACCGACCTTAATCTTTGGAACGGTATTCGAAAAACCATAGAAAGAATAAATGCAAACGCCGTTGCTTAATATATGTTTAACATGAAAGGAGCCCAATTATGAATGAAATTAAATGTCCGCATTGTGGAAAAGTTTTTCAAGTTGACGAATCCGGATACGCTGCAATTTTAAAGCAGGTTAGGGATGAGGAATTTACAAAAGAGCTAAATGAAAGAGAATTAGCAATAAAAATCGAAAAAGAATCCGCTCTTAAATTAGCTAATGCAGAAAGTGAAAAAATTCTGCAAAAAACTACAGCAGAAAAAAATGAAGCAATAGCAAATTTACAATCGGAAATCAAATCTTTAAAAGAAAAAATTGCTTTAGAGGTAGATAAAGCTGTAATAAAAAAGGATAAAGAAATCTCCGAAAAATCGCAACAAAAATTATCAGAAAGTGAATCGAAAATACAAAAGCTTGAATCTGAATTAGAATCAAGCAAAAAAGAATTGAAACTCAAATTAGCAAATGCCATTTCAGAAAAAAATGAAGAAATAGCACAATTAAAAACTCAACTTATCAATAAAGAAACAGAAAAACAATTAGCAGTAACACAAGCCATTTCTGAAAAAGAAAAAGAATTAAGCGAAAAATCCCAAAAAATTCTAACTCTAAATTCTAAATTAGAAAGTGCGGAAAACGAATATAAAATTCAAGAAAATGCACTTAAAAAGCAGTATGAAGAGCAGCTTAAAGGAAAAGACGAGCTAATAGATTACTATAAGGATTTCAAAGCAAGGCAATCCACCAAAATGGTAGGAGAAAGCCTTGAGCAACACTGTGAAATTGAATTCAACAAGCTTCGTGCAACAGGTTTTAAAAATGCTTATTTTGAAAAAGATAATGATGCCAAAAGCGGCAGTAAGGGAGATTACATTTATAGAGAATCTGATGAAAATGGTGTTGAAATAATTTCAATAATGTTTGAAATGAAAAATGAAATGGATACTACCACCACAAAACACAAAAATGCCGATTTTTTTAAAGAACTTGATAAAGATAGAAATGAAAAAAATTGCGAATATGCAATCCTAGTATCTTTACTTGAAACAGATAACGAATTATACAATTCTGGTATTGTAGATGTTTCCTATAAATACAACAAAATGTATGTAATTCGTCCACAGTTTTTTATTCCTATGATTACTTTGCTTAGAAATGCCGCACTTAATTCATTAAAGTACAAACAAGAATTGTTACAAGTAAGAAATCAAAATATAGATATAACTAATTTTGAACAGAACCTTTTAGATTTTAAAGATAGTTTTTCAAAAAATTATCAGCATGCACATGATAGATTCATAGATGCCATTAAAGAAATAGATAATTCAATAGATCATTTACAAAAAATAAAAGAAAATCTGACTAAATCAGACAATCATTTAAGATCAGCTAATAATAAAATTGAAGGTGTTTCGATAAAAAAACTCACCAAAGGAAATCCAACAATGCAAGCAAAATTTGCTGAGTTAAATAAAAGCTAAAGAAATATCTTCATCACTATATTAACTTTATGCAATGTCCTTAATATACAAACTCTTATTGGTTTATGTATAAATTATGAGCACAAAAAAGAAAGCTTGCACTCTTGAGAATGCAGGCTTTTATCATTTTATTTCCTGTTCAAGGTTTCTGAAAGTATCCGTATCAAAGAAATCTGCTATTGAGATTTCAAGACCGTCACAGATCTTCTTGATCGTTGTAATACTCGGATTCTTGCTTTGACTATATATGATCGATTTGACTGTTGTATACGGAACTCCGGAAATGGTCGCAAGGCGGCAGAAATTCAGTCCCCGCTCATTGCACAGTTCTTCTATACGCTGTTTTGTGGCTTCAACAATCGTCATCCATATCACTCCCAACAAAATTATGATACTAATTTTGCCGGAGTGATATAGACTATACATTATACTAATTACGATATATAGTCTTTTTTACTTTGCTTGCGGCAAGTGCAATGAATATCGCAGGCTCAATATCGTAACCCGCAATCTGTAACGCTTTTCGCATTTCATTTTCAACTTCTTCGGGTGTGATGTTGTATTCTTTTGCCACCCGCTCTAATAACATTTGATAGCGCATCCGTTCTCCTCCTTTCGATAATATAGTATAATATATAGTCTATCAAAATTTGTCGAACTGTGCGTTAAAACTATATTTTATAAATTTTCTGGACTTTGGTGCTTCTTTGTGATATGTGTGTTTGCAAAGGAGTGATTTTATGTCAGCGCTTCAGGATCTGTGGTATGGAAATCTCCGACCCAGTGAGAACAAAGAAATCAGCAAAGAAGAGAAAAATCTTTTAGAATTCATGGCTTTGCACCAAGAAAAATTATTTGCATCATTAAAGGACAGTGACTTAAAAATATTTAAAGAATATATTGAATATAACGAAAAATACGCGTCTTTGGTAGAAAGCCATGCGTTTGAAATCGGGTTCAAATTAGCAGTAAAATTATTAACGAAATAGCAAATAAAAAGCAGACGCTCCCAAGCATCTGCTTTAATTTTTATGCTTTCATTTCTTTTTCGATCCACGCCATGAGGAGATTGACGATCTTTTTCTGCTGGCTTTCTGATAATTCTTTATTTTTTGGAACTTTGTACCATTTATTCAGACAGCCGCGACAGCAGCAGGCGCAGGCGTGCTGGGCTTTAAAAACAGGGTGGCCTCGCATCGGCGTCTGCTTGCCGTCATTCGGAATAACCGCCGGCGCAAGGCGTGTGCGTATAAAATCCGCCGCGTGGGAACGGATAACATTCATGCCTTTGCTTCTGACATATTCCTTGTCTTTTTCATTCAGGTGGAAACTGGATCTGAATTTTGACATGTTTAATTTTTCTAAAGCCTTATCAATCGTTTGCATAGTTTTGCCTTCTTGTTATACTTCCATGATTGCTTCAAGTGCATCCTCGGCGGTGATCTCGTCTTTCAGGTATTGGTTTTTAACTTGCTTCGCTTTGTCAAGCCAAGCAAAGTATTCGTCAGCCGATATGGATTTTGGCGTTTCGCCAAACAATTGCGCACGTTCCATACGCTTGTACATTTTGTTCTTTTCTCTTTCATAAGTTTCAAGCACGGGATCTTTCTCCGTCTGCATTTTATGCTTGATTCCCGGTCCGATCTCCTTGCAAGTCTTGCCGTCTTTGAAGACTCTGTCACAGTACAGAGCCTTCTTTTTTGTTTTCGGTATGAAATATCCGCCGCACAGTTCGCACTCACACGGCATTTCCTTTCTGTTATAGAACAAAAACATTAGATAGGCATAATAGTTTTCCACATCATCAAAAAACAGGTATTTCATTTCATCTCCGTTTTCAAAACAGGAAACGGCTTTGTAAAAAACGGCGTCGCGCACAAATTTTTCAAGATCGTTTTCAAACAGTTCCAAATGCGCAATGACCGGGAAAAACATTTTCACCTTATGCTGTATGGCGAGCGTCTGAACATTCCACATTGCGAATTTCTCCGCCGTGTCCATAAGAATTTCCATATCTCCGGAATAATCCGTATCCCGAATATCCCACGCGATATTCAGTTTGCCGAGCAGTATAGCGCTCGCTGATTCGTTCACCGTCTCTATCTTTAAAGCATCCTCCATGCTCGACTTGATAATATAACCAAGTTGTTTTTCCGTGAGTTTTTCATGAAGAAATCTTGAAGTGCGGTTTGAAAATTTTTTCTCAAATCTGCTGAGGTCACAATCACAGAAGTTCTGTATCTCTTTTCTGTAATCAACAGGGCTAAGTTCTTTTACGCCTTTTGCGCCGAAGGCAATGCGTTCTATCGTGTTTTTATCTTTAAATCGGATATAAAGCCCTGGTCTGTTAAAAATGCTTTTGTCCATAATCGATCTTTCCTTAAAATTTAGAATTTCAATTTGAGATAGTGGGAAATAAATTTCTTCACTAAAATAATATCACAGATTCTGTTCCGGAACAAGAATCAGGAACCTTGACAAGTGAATTAGGAGAGGATGCGCTGATTATATGCGATGACCCAATTGGAGAGCAGTAATGATACGCCGCCTGACGGGGGTAGGAGAACGGCATCCTGTATAACAGAAAAGAAGGAGGGATAAGATGGTAAAAATTGAACCGATAGACAGCGAAACTTTGGTGGATATGCATTTACCGAGAAACATTTTCAGTGTGGACGGGTTAATAGCGCAGGGCGTGACGATTCTTGCAGGTCCGCCGAAGATCGGCAAATCGTGGTTGGTGCTTGACATCTGTATGTGCGTTGCGAAAGGCGAACCGCTTTGGGGAATGGAAACTATGCAGGGCAAAGTGCTCTATCTCTGTCTTGAAGATAATTATTCAAGGATACAATCCAGAGTGAACGACATCACGGCAGAACCGTCCTGTGAACTTGAGGTAAGCGTTACGGCACCAACGCTGAACAACGGACTGATCGAACAACTTGAAAGTTACTGCAGAGAAAACAAAAGCACTCGTCTGATCGCCATAGACACTTTACAGATGGTGCGTGACAACAACGCAGAATTATCCTACGGCAACGATTACGGCGATATTGAAAAGTTCAAAACGCTTGCGGATGAGTTCGGTATTTCAATAATTCTTGTTCACCATTTAAGAAAACAAGGAGCAAGCGATCCGCACGCCATGATCTCCGGCACAACGGGATTGACCGGCGCGGCAGATTCATCTTTGGTATTTCGAAAAGAGGAACACAAGGAAGGCGTAAACATACTTTACTGCCGCGGGCGTTCCATACAGGAAAGGAGTCTGAAACTGAGATTCAGTAAAGCGGATTGCCGTTGGGAATTAATAAGCGACAGTCTGGACGAGCCGGAACTAATTTTAACAGAGGAGATGAGAACACTCATTTTGTTTATGCAAAGGCATCTTGTGTTTCGTGGTGGCAACACGGAACTTGTTGAAGCAATCAAAAATGAATTTCCCATGTTCAATACTACACCGCAGAAGCTCAAACAGCAGATGATCAAGTTCCGATACCTGCTTGAGGACTACGGTGTTTACTTTTCAAGTTCAAGAAGCAACGGCAAAAGAACAGTTGAAATCTCTTACAACATTGCGGATCGTGACGGCAGTGACGCCTTAAGCACGGCGGTGTGAACAAGGTGTTCCTGACGGCACTGTTTGCCCTGTTTGGCAGAGTTAAGGAAAAGGCGGGAAAAGATCCAAAGATCCGAAAGTAGCCAAACAAGCCGAAATCCAGAGCAGAAAAAGGAGGTGAAAACAGGTAAAGAACGGCGGTCGATGACCAAGCAGGATAAAGGAGTATGCCGCCGGGGGCGCCAGACTCCGCAAACATCGCACGGCAACGCCGTGCGTTGGGGTTTCGGGTTTGGCATCAAAAGGCAGTTTTGGGACTCATTTTTGAGCGCAAAGGAACAAGCGTTTTGATGCCAACGAATCAAAAAACCGCACAACCATGCGGTTTTAAACAAACAAATGTTATATCAAAAATTATGTCATAATAAAGGAGATGGTAAGTTACGGAAAAAGATGAAATGAAACGGGTATCTTTTTATCTTCCTCAGGAAATAATCGATCTTTGCGACAGTGATATGAATCTTGCAGACGCAAGAAGCAGAAATCAATTCATGATACAGGCGATAAAACTTTACGACTGTTACCTGCACAAACAGGTCAACACAGATCTGCTGACGCCTGCTTTTGAATCCGTTGTAGGCGCGAAGATCGATCTGAGCGAATACAGATTATCACGAATTATCTTCAAGTTAGCCGTTGAGATGGCGGCAACAATGAATGTACTTGCCGGAGCGTTTGAACTTGACGATCAAAAAGTGCAACGAATGAAACACAGAGTAATCAGAGAAGTCAAAGAACTCAACGGCTGGATCAACCTTGAAGACATCATCCGTTACCAGAACGGTGAAGATTAATTGAAACAATAAACAAATGCCCTGCCGTTATCCGGCAGGGCGGAAAGGAGAAAATGTATACTTGATAACGAATCAATCAAATTATTATAGAAATGTTTTTTCGGCGAAAGGAGGATTGGTATAATCAAAGGCAGCCGCTGCATAAGTTTCGTTGAGGCGATTCTTCGTGAAAACAAAAATCATTTTAAACGGAGAAAACGAAAATGCAAGGCAGTCAAACAAAGAATTTGAAAAGCAGTACATGAGCGCGGTACTGCTGTCGCTCTACGAAAACAAGATGATCAATTATCAGCAGTATGAAGAATGTAAGCGCAGGCTCAAAATTGTTTAGCTGGACTTTGAAGATTCTTTGCATATAATGTGTGTTGAAAGCGGGCGCCGGAATAAACAAAGGCGCCCGCAAATGAAAGGAGGATAAAAATGTTTATTGATGATAACAGACCAAAACGGGTGGCGGCGTACTGCCGCGTGTCTACCGACAAGACCGACCAGGCGAATTCGCTTGTAAGCCAGCAGCGGTATTTCAGCGAGTACATAAACCGCAATCCGCTCTGGGAATTATACGATATTTATGTGGACGACGGGATTTCCGGAACAAACACGAAAAAGCGTGCGGCGTTCAATCATATGATCGAAGACGCTGTAAACGGTAAATTCGATCTGATAATAACAAAAGAGATCAGCCGCTTTGCCCGCAATATCGTGGACAGTATCACTTATACAAGAGAACTGAAAAAGCACGGTGTTGGCGTACTTTTTCTAAGCGATGGGATTTATACGCTGGACAGCGACGGTGAATTGCGCCTTGCACTGATCTCTACCATAGCGCAGGAGGAGAGCCGGAAAACCAGCGAGCGTGTGAAGTGGGGTCAGCGGCGGCAGATGGAAAAAGGCGTTGTGTTCGGCAAAGATATGCTCGGTTACGATGTTCGCAATGGTAAGCTTTTCATAAATGAAGAGGGGGCGGAGACGGTCAGAAAAATCTTTCATAAATTTCTGGATGAGGGCAAGGGCGTCCACCGCATAGCAAAGGAACTGCGTGAAGAGGGAGTAAAGACCGCAGCCAGAATGAAAGACTGGTCTTATACGAATATCCTGCGCATACTTCGCAATGAAAAATACTGCGGCGATCTTGTTCAGCAAAAGACCTATACGCCTGATTATCTAACGCATCAGAAAAAGAGAAATTACGGCGAAGTGGAGACCGTAACAATAAGAGATCACCATGAGCCGATCATATCCCGTGAGCGTTTTGAGGCTGTGCAGCGCGAACTGAAAAGGCGCCGACCATCCGAGAGTACCATAAAGGCTTATGCAAACAGATATGCGCTGTCCGGCAAGATCATCTGCGGCGAGTGCGGCGCAGGATTTGTAAGACGGCAGAAAAAAAGAAAGGACGGTACATTTAATGTTAAATGGGTGTGCGCCGAGAGCCGGAAAAACGGCGGAAGCCATCAGGAAAAGGACGGCGAAACGGCAGGCTGCACAACAAATTCGATTAGCGACAGGGATATAAAGCAGATCCTACAACGAGTCGTTGCGGATACAATGAACGGCAGGGAAGAGCTTGTCAGCAAACTTTTGCAAACGGTTGAATCGGTCATCAAGACCGTTTCGGGTAATGACGATTTATACCGAATAGAAAAAGAAACAGAAAAATGCGCCGAAAAGAAAAAACGCCTGCTCGATATGTGCCTCAACGGTTACATAGAGGCTAAGGATTACCGCGCGGCGTGCGATGCGCTTGAAACGCAGATCGCTGAGCTGCAGTCCGCTCTTGTTAAAGAAAAAGAAAAGCAGAAGATGATCGCCGATAAGGAAAAACTGATAGAAGATATAAAAAAATTCATTTCAAATATTTCCTGCGGCGCAGAGTGGAACGATGCGTTTTACAGAAATATCGTTGATAAGATAGTTGTTTATAAGGGAAGAAAAATGGATATACATTTAAAATTTATCCCCGACAGATGGCAGGTGCAGATACTTGCCGGCGTAAAGGAAATAAACGCTTATGAAAGCAAAATGCGCGCTTCTGTGTGCTCTGCACCTATATCCGTCAGCAGGCCTTTTAATTCGGGCAGCGGCATAGAATAGCGCTGGGAAAGGTAGCGCAGTGACGCACCCAATTCGCCGTCCGGCCCTCTTGACGGCAAAAAGAGATGATTTAAGTATAAAAAATAATATCAAGCCGGTTTTCCGGCTTAACATATATGATTTTGCTGATGATCGTCCGCAGGGCTTCGTTCTTTGCCTGTTCTGAAACATCGGGTGATTTAATGAAATCAAGCACATTTATCACGCGTTTTGAAAATTCCTTTTTGCTGACTTTGTTACAGTCTGCCTTTTCCTGACTGGCTTTTTGTTCGTTTTCAAGGCGGTCAATGGTTTCTTGTATTTCAGCCTTGCTCTGCTGGTACTCCTCCAACGTGTCTACGCCGCTCAAATACGCCTCTTTGATCTTCTTAAGTTTATTTCTTTCGGAACTGATCAGCTTATCAAAATCGAGCCCCGGTGATTCTGATTTCACAGCAGCAGGTTCAATCGTAAACTGCAAAGTGTTTACAGCCGCTTCCAGCGCTTCTATTACCGCTTTGTTCGCTTTATTGATTGAAAGGCTATGAGATACGCCACAAGAGCCGCGTGCATAGTTGTGACACTGAATGGATGGGCATTTGGTTGACTGCATAACCAGTGTTGCACCGCAGTGATCGCAGCGCACAAGTCCTTTTAACATAAACTGAACCGGCTGTTCCCGGCGCTGATAGCGCTTGTATTTGTGTTTGTTTTCCATTAGTAACTCCTGTACTTCATTCCATGTGTCCAGATCTATAAGCGGTTCATGGGTACCGTCAACGATCATTATATTTTCATTATCGTAATCTCGTGTTGACGCCGCCCTGCCGTTCGTAGACCAGCGGATCTTGCCTATGTAGACGGGATTGTGCAGGATGTAATCAATTAATCGGTTGTCGGGAGGGTTGCCGCGGTGCGTCCTCATGCCCTGTAGGGCTAAATTTCGGGCGATTTCTCTTTCACCCATACCGTTTAAGTAACTTTCAAAAATCCGCCTTATATAAACGCTCTCGGCGTTAGGCACGTATTGATTGTTGATCAGATCATATCCGAGAGCAGGGTGGCACATTGGTTCGCCCCTTGACGCTTTTTCGGTCATACCTCGTTTAACTTCGCCGCTTAACCGGATCAGGTAGTATTCGTCCATCCATTCAATAATGCGCTCGATCAGGCTGCCGAAAACATCGTCAACAATCGGTTCGGATATACTGATTACGCTTACACCCTTTTTCTTCAGAAGAGATTTATAAACAATACTCTCTTCTTGGTTTCGGGCAAATCGGCTGAATTTCCACACGAATATGCTTTCAAAGGGTTTATCATCGGATTTTGCAAGCGCGATCATCCGGTTAAACTCCGCGCGTTTTTTCGTACTCTTTGCGCTTATGCCGTCATCGTAAAATATGTACTCATCAGGGATGATGTAATCGTTATTCTTGGCATACTTTCGGATCAGCTTGAGCTGGCTGTCCGGCGAATATTCGTCCTGCCGCTCATCAGATACCCTAATGTAGGCAGCGCCGATCTTCAGACCCATAGTACCACTCCCTTTAATTTTTACTTAAAAAAGGGCATAAAAATACCCTGCTTGCAATTTCAAGCAGAGTGTGATACAATCAGTTTGCGAGGTAGATGTGTATCTTTTTACACTCTGCTTTTCCCTTAACCTTTGGCGAGGTTGAGGGATTTTTTATTTGTTTTCATCTGTTGAAATATGAGATATATGTAATTGATCTCTTGTATTATACGGTGGTTTTTGACACTGAGATTTCAAACCATCAATATGTTCATTTAAACTTGGTTTAATTTGATTCCACATTGGGTCTAAAATGAAGTCAATACCTTCTCTTCTTGCATATTTAGCAGCCGGTACAAAATCACTGTCTCCAGCAATAAGCACAACTTGGTCAACAAGATGCTTGTTAGCTAAAGAAGATATGTCAAGACCAATTCTCATATCAACTCCTTTTTGTTTGATGTCCAATATAAAATCGTCTGGCGTTAAATCTTTAACTTCTAAATGTCCAGCACATAGTTGCTTTAACTTATCTGACTTTAGAATATATCCACTGGAACTTTCAAGTAATTCCCCCATTCTAAGAGCAACTTTACGCTTATTGCATAATTCTTGATAGAATTCCACTTTCCATTTGTACTGTTCACTTTTTGCCAATTCAATATTTTTCTTCAACAAAGGGTGAAAAATAATTTTATCTGAAGGTTTACAATCATAATAAAAAATTCTATATAAATAATGCTGTTCAAAATTATTGCCTTTTAAATGTCTCTTAGTATATTCTATAAGTTCATCCGCTCGTTGTTTCGGTGTTTTGTCACCGAATAAAGCATAGGCTCTTTTTAAATAAAAACCGCCGTCTACTAAAATAGCAGTTTTTATGCAATAGTTTGGAATAATTGTATTATTTGGATTTTTAGTATTATGATTCATATTCTCCTCCTATAAAAAAAAAGCTCTTGACCTCAACACATTCCCTATATCGGAAGGTTTACTATCAAGAGCTATAATTTAATTGTGAGCAATTTCTTGCTACACATTAATAATATGCTCCAAATAGTGATTTGTCAACAAAAAATTGAAAAAATTAATAATTTTGTAATGTGTTTAAAAAGCCTTATAGATACCCGTGAGACCTTATAAGGCTTATCTATATCAACCTATTGGCAGTTACCGAGAAAATCTCGGCAACTGAATCTTTTTTTATCCTTTTCCATCCTGTTGGCGCAGCTGAGGGGTTTATTTTTTATTGACAAAATAAACGATTTATTATATGCTTATTTCAGCAGGTCTCTTTTTCTGCATATCCAAGACCTGCCGGCGGCCGAAAGGCCGCCTTTTTTTATTCCGAAATTAATTTATTTTCAACATATTCATCTCTGCCGATTGCCTTAATTTCGAGCATCGGTCCTTGATTACCGTTAGAAAGAATAAATTCTGCACTTCCAATAGTGGTGCTGGTTTCTTCTCCAACATGATCGTTGACCCAAGATTGCGCTTCCGTTCCGCTATTTGCATCACACGGGAAAGATGCACAGAATCCTAAAAATCCATTGTCTTCACTCAAAACCATAAATCTACCATAACTGATTTGATATTTGGAATCGGTTTCAATGCTATAACTGTAATTAGAATCAGCAGCAGTGAATGAATAACCATCAGAAGTTGCACTGCGTTCCGCTTCAGGCATACCGTTTTGCTCAAGGCTGATTGTAAAATCATATGCGTTGGAACCTGCAATTATAGGCATATTGCTTGTTGAAGCAGCAGATGTTGTGTCACTTGTATCTGATAAAGTTTCAGAAGCGCTTTGCGATTCCGTTTCAGATAGCGATTCTTTAACGGCTTCCGGGTCTGAAACAAGCGCATAAACAACTGCAAATATCATGATAGCGGCTATTATGGCAGCAATAATTATAATTACTTTCTTTTTCATAAAATTCTCCTTTATGTAAAATATTTTATATTTATAAAATAGCACTCTTTAGAGCATTTTTCAACATATATTTAAAATAAATACAAATTTTAGTCATTAATCTCACGAACCAATAATCGCGGTATGCCTATGATTTTAAACTGCTCAAGATCAGATCCGGAGATTTCTCTCGGCTTATATTCGGGATTGAGCGGCACAAGGCGTACCGCGTCTTTTTTATATTCAACCTTTTTTAATGTAGCGTATTCGCCATCATAGATCACGGCGGCAATATCACCGCTTTCGTTGATACAATCCTGCTTTAAGATCAGCACTTTATCACCGTCATGATAGTGGGGATACATGGAATCGCCTTTCACGGATAGCACCAAGTAATCTTCTCTTTTTCTTCCGTTAAGATAAGATTCGGGAATCTCTATCGTTTCTCCGCTCCAATCCTCCATGGCAATATGCTCATATCCGGCAGCAAGTTCGCCAATGACGGGAAATGAAACGTTATTGTCTATAATGGTTGGTGAATCAAGTTTTAGTTGCTTAGATTCGCTCCAACCCATTAAATATTCCGGCGTTGTATGGAGAACTTTTGCCAGTGGTACTAAAACATCAGTAGGGAATTTTTTAATTTCCTTACTTTCATATCTGTATATAGTTGCAGGGGAAAGACCTAACTTTTCTGCGATATATTCAGCAGAAAGCCCGAGTTCTTTTCTACGATGTTTTATTCTTTCATTTATTTCCATTTTATCACCTGCCTTAAAGACAGCATAACACACACATTGCAAAAATGCAAGAGAAAATCAAAAAATATTTGCAAAATTGCAAATTTACACTTGACAACTCGCATTTTTGCGAGTATATTTATCGTAGGAGGTGAGAAAAGTGGATATAAAAAAACTTGAGAACGTTATGAAAAAAGAAAAAGTCTCTAATATCCAGATTGCTAAGTTGCTAAATATTGATGAAAGCACTTGGTATCGTAAAAGATCAAAACCTAAGGGGATAAAAATCGGCGAGGTTGAAAAAATAGTTGAATATCTCCATTTGGATGATCAAACTGCAAAAGATATTTTTTTGCCATAGAACTCGCAAAAATGCGAGAACGTATATTCGCTTATTGTTGGCAAATTAGGAGGGAATATGAAACAAACTGAAATACCAGAAGCACTGGCGGCAACATTAATTCACCTGTTGCCAAAAGAAAAAATAAGCATTTCGGATATAGAGGATATTTTAAAAGAAACTTTGTTGATTTTTAAATCTATCCCTTTAGATATCCCAAAACCGAAAAAATGAGGGTTACTACCCCAATTACAAGTGTTGTGATATTCCAAAAGTTCACTTTTAACCATTTTGCAACTTTCAAAACTTTCTCTTTATGGTGTTTTTTGTGGAGTTCTTTCATATATTCGGTATATTCAGGACTTTTCATGTATTCATCAACACTTTTGTTAAAATTTTCTTCGGATATACCGAGCCTATCGAATAAATCATTTTTTTTGCATTTTGATACCACCCTTCACAAAAAGTATATCAGCTGAAAGTGTGAATGTCAAAACAAGGAGGTACTATGAAAGAATCAGTGGCTTTTCTGCACAATCAAAACAGAACTCAGTTCATGTGTACTTGTAAGGATAAAGAGTATCTGACGAAAGCAACCATGGATTTTATCGATTGTGCAGCACGTGAATTGAACATGAAAGGATCGGACTTTTACAGTTACATCTACGGTCGTTATCTCGGAAACATCATTCTTGATGCTTTTGGTAATGGTGCCAAAGATAAGTAGCATTGAAAGGAGGTGAAACGGAATGAACGCTGCGGAAAAGAAGGAACTGCTATCGGCGCTGAAACTGATCCGGGCAGAGTGCAAAAAGCACAAAGGGGATATTCCGTGCTATGAGTGCCCGCTTGCATCCGAAAGCCGGGGGTGCTGCCTGAATGACGACCCAAGGAAATGGGTGCTCGCGGATGAAAAGCCGGATATCTGGCGCGCGTTCAGGGAATAAAAAAAGCCGCCTGCGGGAACAGGCGACTGCAAATGATATTTGCTATAGATCAACTTCGCACCTTGATTATAGCAAATATCAAATAAAAAATCAAGGGAGTGATGTGAAAGCACTCTTCTTTCATAAGACAGGCACACGCCGAAATAGACTTTAAAGAGGAGTGAAAGGCTATGAATAAACCGCTTACGATCAATCTGCTCATTGAGCGGGAGGGAAAAACAGAACCGTTTGCCGGCTTTACGGAAAACGAAACCGCCACAATAGGCGAAAGACTCTCCCGCACGATGAGCCGTTTTTACACCAATCATGCAAATGAATTAAAAAATAAGGAGTTTTAAATCAATGAACATATTTGAACAATTAGCCGAAAACCCTGAACTGCAGTTCTGGACGGTGGCAGGCATAGTTGCCGTCTGTATGGCGCTCGGCGCGTTTGTAGTATTCATCTTTGGTGTTTTACCACTTAAAGAGCAGAAAAAGCAACGAAAGCGGACAAGCCGCCGCTGTGATGACGGTACACCCGTTGAATATTATACCAATATTATAAGCGACCTGCAAAATGAAATCGAATTTTGGCAGGGCAACTGCAAGACCGCAGAAGACAGATACAATAAACTTTATCGGGAGGTATACATGTACAATGGCAGTCAAGATTAATCTCAGGAGGTACATAATGAAAGGATATAAAGGATTTTATCCAGGCTTGATCTGTGAGCCAGACAGTGAGCATAAAAAACAATATGCTGAAAATACAGTTTACAAAGAAAAAAAAGCAAAATGCTGTAAAAGCGGTATGCACTTCTGCAAATACCCGCTTGATGTTTTCGGCTATTATCCACCCGTAACTGACAAGGGCGTATCGGAATATGCGGAAGTTGAAGCGTTAGACAAGCCTGTAACTAATGATGGGGAAAAGTATTGTTCAAAGAAGTTGAAAATCGGCGCAAAGATAGGTATACCGGCGCTTGTTCAGGCAAGCGTGGAATACATAAAAAATAATATCGTTGAGACTAAAAAGGAAA
>HF991806.1:71700-139175 GCA_000431535.1 Clostridium sp. CAG:678 | reverse complement strand
GATAACAAATTGATAACATTAGCCCATATAGGCAGGATAATATGGATACATCAAATATTCAAAAGCACCACGAATACGACAGAGAATAATCTCTAAACAAAATTGATTAGGCTTTGTCGAGTGGGAATAAAATGAAACACCGTAAAAACCCAGTATTTATGCGGGTTTTCGAGGTTTCAAAAGACTATTTGATAGCAAAATGATAGCAGGTTCCAAAACGCATTTGTTTTGCGTTTCCTGTAGCTTGCAGGTGCAATTATCTTAATAACTTAAAAGGCATTACTGACTTTTGCAGTCGGTAATGCCTTTTTTGTTTTGTGTGAAAGAAAGGCAACCACCTGCTATGCAGGTGGGAAAGGAAAAGCTTAAGCGAGGAAAGAAGTGACAAAATAAAAAACCTTGATATATTAGAAATGGGTTTGCCGACCAAAAACTAAAATATCAAGAAGGTCTTAATCGTGAAAGAGAAAGACATAAATAGTTTAGACCATACAAGGTGGAGATGTCAATACCACGTAGTGTTTGCTCCGAAATATAGAAGAATGGCAATATATGGAGAAATAAAAGCAGACATAGGGAAAATATTGCGACAATTATGCAAACAAAAAGGAATAGAAATAATAGAAGCAGAGTTATGTAAAGATCATGTACATATGCTGATAAGTGTGCCGCCAAAATATAGTATTTCACAGATAATGGGATATCTCAAAGGGAAAAGCAGTCTGATGATATTTGATAGACTGCAAATTTAAAATACAAATATGGAAACAGACACTTTTGGGCAATAGGATATTTTGTAGATACAGTAGGACGCAACAAAAAGCAAATCCAAGAGTACATACGAAATCAACTCACAGAAGATAAGATAGCAGATCAAATAGAATTGAAAGAGTTTGTAGACCCGTTTACGGGTAGCGTGAACAAAAAAGCATAAAAATAACCCCTTGAGGGGTAGCCTGAAAAACAATGCGGTTGGCAAACTTTTCAGTGCCCCTTTAGGGGTTATGTCTGTAAAAAGCCCTTCTAGGGCTTACTCAAGCCTCCGGCTTAGCCGGAGGTCTTGACTATTATTTTTTGCAACTTAATATGCAGATATGCTGTTATCACACGTTTTTTCTTTTTAGCTGAAGCTGAGTTGATTCCCTTATTATAAATTCTGTATTGAGCATGATGGATCTTGAATCGAGCGAGTTGTTTGAAACAATGTCGTGAACCATATCGCAGGCACAGAATCCCAGCTGATATGCAGGCTGGCTTACCGTTGTTATGGAGGGCGAGGTCATTACAGATATGGGGCTGTTGTCAAATCCTACAACGCTTATGTCTTCAGGCACATCAAGCCCTGATTGAGTTACGGCTTTCAGAGCCGCAGCGGCAAGAATATCAGAAACAGCAAATATAGCATTCGGCAGTATTCTGGAATCAATCATCTTTCTTACAGATGTGTATGCCATATCAAAGTCTACTTTCGGCAGCTGTATACACCAGTCGGGTCTGACCGATAGATCGTAATTGTTCATCGCGTCCATATATCCGCGCCTTCGCTCAATAGCATACTGATAAGAAAGAGGCCCGTTAAGAAACGCTATTTTATGTCTGCCTGACGCAATTAAATATTCAGTTGCCACTTTTGCCGATTCGTAGTTGTTAATGGAAACATAGGGCAGATTTGATTCGGGGTTGTATTCGCTGCACTGAACTATCGGAAATTCTTGTGAAATGGCGTCGAGACTTTGAGTCGGAAGAGCCGAAAGCAGAATTACCCCCGATGCTTTTACGTTTTTAAGAAGTCGTATGAAATCCGGGATTCTGTCCCTCTTTAATGAGGACTGGGTGATTATCAGATCACAGCCGTGTGATTTGGCGCTTATATTTGCGCCGTCCATTATTTGCTGATAAAAGGTGTTGCGTATGTCCTGCACATTTAAAACTATTATATTTCTGGAGTAGGAATCCTGAACGGCGTTTTGTTTGGGGTATACGCCCAGTGCCATCATGGCATCTTCAACTGATTTTACTGTCTGCGCCTTTACGAGTTCCCTGTGATTTATAACTCGGGAAACGGTTGCGCTTGATACGCCTGCAAACGCAGCAATGTCGCTTACTGTAACTTTTTTAGACATTTTGACTCACCTGAATAATATATTTTGCTTTCTATATTTTTATTATATTTCACAAATGAAAGAACTGCAATAACTTTTCATAAAATATGAAAACTTTTCATAAACTTTTCATATTTATTTGTGAAACATGTATATATGAATTTGAGATATATAGTAATTTTTATACAAAGTTGATTTGAAATTATTGTATTGCGATATTTCATTTGCTATCATGAAGGCGAAATGAAAAACGTTTCAATATATTGCAAGGGGGGATTACCGGTGTTTAGAGTCGGCATAATCGGATGTGGAAAAATAGCCCAAACAAGACATATACCTGAATACTTGGATAATCCGTATTCAGAAATAGCAGGTTATTATGATTTTAATATGAAGCGCGCGCAGGAACTTGCCGAGAAATATTCAGGCAAGGCGTATGAAAGCGTAGAAGAAATGCTTTCAGATGACAGTGTTGATGCGGTTTCGGTATGTACTTCAAATGATACACATGCGGAAATTACGATAGCAGCGCTTGAAGCCGGGAAACACGTGCTTTGCGAAAAACCTATGGCGACCACGCTTGAGGACTGTGAAAAGATGTATGATGCCGCTGTTAAGAATAACAGATATCTTATGATAGGTATGAATCAGCGGCTTGCCAAGGCTCACAGAAAGGCTAAGGAACTTATTGAAAACGGAGAGATCGGAAGGATAGTAACATTCAAAACTACTTTCGGCCATTCGGGTCCCGAAACGTGGAGCATAGACCCCGGTATGAACAGCTGGTTTTTTGATAAGAAAAGAGCTGCAATGGGCGCAATGGCTGATCTTGGAGTACATAAGACGGATCTTATTCAGTATCTTACCGGTCAGTATGTTACAGAAGTTTCAGCAAAAGTTATTACCCTTGATAAGAGATATTCAACGGGCGAGCTCATTTCAGTGGATGACAACGCTTTTTGCATTTACAAAATGAATGACGGCGTTGTTGGCACAATGTGCGCAAGCTGGACTTATTACGGGGCAGAAGATAATTCAACGGTGCTTTACGGCACAAAGGGAATTATGAGAATATACGATGATCCTGATTATTCAATAACCATAACAAAAAGCAATGGTGAAAGGGTCTTATATGATATAGATAAGATTCAAACAAATGATAATCAAACAAAATCAGGTATTATCGATATGTTTGCTCAGTGTCTTGAAAGTGATACCGAACCGACTATCTCGGCAAAAAGTGTATTGCCGGCAATGCGTGCTGTGTTTGCGGCAATTGAATCCTCAAATACGGGAAAGACGGTTATAATAGATAAGAACGGGGGGATCAAATAGTATGAAAATGGGCTTTGTAAGCTCCATACTTGAAAATTATACTTTTGAGGAAGTAATTGATTTCGCCTCAGAAAACGGTTTCAAGTGCGTGGAGCTTGCTTCGTGGAAAAAAGAAAAGGCTGAAAGGCGTTATGCGGGCGTAAGCCATCTTGACGCGGAGGGCCTTACGGATGAAAAGGCAAGATATATTCTTGATTACTGCAAAAGCAGAAATGTTGAGATTTCGTCTCTTGCCTATTATCCCAACACCATGGATCATGACCTTGAAAAAAGAAAGGCTAATATAGAGCATCTTATTAGCGTTATAGATGCTTCCGCAAAGCTCGGTATCAATATGGTCACCACATTTATAGGCAGGGATCAATATAAAACTGTTGATGAAAATCTGGCAGAGCTTGAATCCGTATGGAGACCTATAATCGAGCATGCAGAGCAGAAAAAGGTTAAGATTGGAATTGAAAACTGCCCCATGCTTTTCGGGCCGGATCAGTGGCCGGGTGGGCAGAATCTTATGACAACGCCGGTTATCTGGCACAAGGTATTTGATATTCTCAACAGTGATTACCTTGGAATCAACTATGATCCGTCACACTTCGTATGGCAGATGATGGATTATATAGCACCTATATATGAATTTAAAGATAAAATCTTTCATGTTCATTTCAAGGATATAAAACTTTATCCTGAAAAGCTGAAAAGGTGCGGCTCAATGGCATATCCGCTTGATTACATGGCGCCCAAGCTTCCCGGTTTGGGAGATGTTGACTGGGGCAAATATGTCAGCGCGCTTACCGATATAGGTTATGATTCTTATGTTTGTATTGAGGTTGAGGACAGAGCGTTTGAGAACAGCCGTCAAAAAATTGAGGACAGCATAATTCTTTCAAAGCGCTATATGGATCAATTTGTTATCTAAATCTATTACCGGTTAAACCGGATATATAGAAAAAATTTTTGGAGGGAAAATTTATGAAAGCTAAAAAAATAATCGCCGTCATTCTGGCAGTGCTTATGGTTGCAGCTTGTTTTGCCGCTTGTTCAAATTCATCTGATGAAGGCGGAACAACAAGCCAGGCATCACATATCTATATTCTGACGGCGGCTGAAGACCACGGCTGGACCGGTTCCGTAGCAACATTCGCTAAGGAAAAGGCAGAGGAGATCAACAATGCAGGCAAATACACCGCAGAAGTTATCACCGCATCAAGTGCTTCAGACCAGATCACAAAGATCGAAGACATCATCGCTAAAGGCGAAAAGGACATTGCAGTTGTAGTTCAGCCTATGGACGATACTGTTCAGTCCGCTATCCAGTCACTTGTTGACGCAGGTATTCCTTATGTTGCTTTTGACCGTATTATAGATGCTGTTTCATCATCAGCAGTAGCAAACGTTAAAGGCGATAACGAAGGCATCGGCGCAGGCGCTGCTGCATACTTTGTTGAAAACGGACTTACCCCGGGCGAAAGCATTTACGTTTATGAGGGTGATACATCTTCAGTTACAACCCTTCGTAACGATGGCTTCACAAAGTATCTCACCGGTGAACTTGCATTCAACGGCCAGACTATCACCGAGGATAAGAAATGGACAGAAGAAGATCTTAAATCTATCACATATTCAGGTGCAATGAACTGGAGCAGAAGTGATACAAAGACTTCATTCGAAACCCTTATGGGCGATGCAAACAACGCAGATATTAAATGGTTCTACGCTCAGGACGACGAGCTTACAATGGGTATCCTTGAGGCTCTTCAGGGCGGCGGTATAGCTGATTCCACAAAGAGCGCATTCCTTGAGAATAAGCCGTTCATCACAGGCTGCGGCGGACTTGAAGAACTTTATGCTGTACTTCGCGGCGAGACCTACACTGATATTTCTTCTCAGTGCGGCGGCATCATGTCAGTAACATATTCACCGTCAATGATCCAGACAGCTATTCAGGATATGGTTGATTATCTTGACGGTAAAGAAGTTACTCAGGATCACGTAATCGCTTGTGAAAATGTAACATCCGAAAACGTATCCGAATACAAATCTTTCTCATAACAAACTATTTAATCAATACAAACATGAACGAAACGATGTGCAAGGCCGGCAACGGCCTTGCACATTAAATAATCAAAAGAGGGAATGTAAATGAAGCTTCTGGAAATGAAAGATATTCATAAATCTTTTAACGGCGTTTCAGTTTTAAACGGCGTTAATCTAAATGTGAATACAGGTGAAGTACATGCTCTTTTGGGAGAAAACGGCGCGGGCAAGTCAACGCTGATGAACATTCTGACAGGTGTTTATCAAAGTGACGGCGGCGAGATTGTTTTCGATAATAAAAAGGTAAGCCACGTATCTGTTAAAGAAAGCGAAGGTATGGGCATAGCTTTTGTTCATCAGGAGCTCAATCTTTTTAATGACCTTAAAGTATATGAAAACATTTTTTTAACTAAAGAGTATAAAAACAAGCTCGGTATCCTTGATAAAAAAAGAATGATAAAGGAAAGCAAAGAGCTTTTTGATAAACTGGGTGTTGATATCGACCCGAACGCAATGGTATCAGACCTTAAAACAAGTAAAAAGCAGCTGCTTGAAATTGCGAAGGCGCTCTTCTTTGACGCTAAGCTGCTTATTCTTGACGAACCTACCACTTCTCTTACAAACGATGATGTCGATCACCTGTTCTCGATTATCCGCTCGCTTAAAAAGAACGGAACATCGTTTATATTTATCAGTCACAAAATGCCGGAAGTTTTTGAGATAGCAGACAGATATACCGTTTTTAGAAACGGTAATTACATCTGCGAGGGCAATATAAAAGATACTACTCCCGAGGAAGTTACCAAAAAAATGGTTGGTGAAAAATATTCGGTTGAGGATGTTTACAGCCCCAGAAAATTCGGCGACACTGTACTTAAAATCGAAAACTTGACCGGAAACGGTTTTAAAAATATTAATCTTGAAGTCAAAAAAGGCCAGGTAATAGGCCTTACAGGACTTCAGGGCTCAGGTTCAAGCGAACTTATGCAGTGCATTTTCGGTGCAGGCGAAAGCTATAACGGCTATATATATATTAACGGAAAGCCGATGCATAAAAATTCAATCCACTTTGCAATGAAAAGCAAAATAGCAATGCTTCCCGCAAACAGAAAGGAAAACTCCGTTCTGCCGGATATGAGTATTCTGGAAAATACATATATCAGCGAACATACACTTTCCGGAAACAAACCTTTAATAAACTTAAAAAAAGAAGCCCAGCGGTATGATTCATTCAAAGAGGAACTGCATATAAAGGCTCAGTCGGCAAATGATGCGGTAACCTCACTCAGCGGCGGTAATCAGCAAAAGATATTCATCGCAAGATGGCTCAATACCCAGGCGGATATTCTGCTTTTCGATAATCCTACTCAGGGTATAGATGTAGGCGCAAAGGCTGAAATATACAGGCTTATCCTAAAACTTGCGGAATCGGGAAAAACAATCATTATCAATACGCTTGAGATACCCGAACTCCAGAAAGTTGCGGATTACTGTGCTGTGTTCTATAACGGAAGCATAGTAAAAATGCTGCCGCACAGCGAGATTAGTGAAGAAAAAGTGATGATGTACTCAACGGGTACTTTTAAGGAGGCAATGTAATGGGCGCTGAAAAAATCAAAAAGGCGGGGAAAAGCCAGATAGGCTCAATAATCTCGCAGTATAGTTACATAATTGTTTTTGCGGTAATATTTGCAATATATGCAATAATCAGCCAGGGCGGGCTTACATGGAGCGGCGTAATGAATATTTTCCGCCACTCAACCGTTATAGGAATTATAGGTATAGGCATGGGTCTTGTGTGCCTTACCGGTGAGATAGACCTTTCAGTAGGCTCAATGCTTGCAATGGTCAGCGGATTTTCGGTAATGGTATTTAATATGACGAACAGTATTGTCATTACCCTTCTGTTCGCTATCGTTTTCGGCGGATTGCTTGGCCTTATTAACGGTGTTCTTGTAGGCGCTGTAAAAATGCCGGCTTTCATTGTTACATTGGCAACAATGCTTATTTTCCGTTCGTTCACTCAGTATCTTTGCCAGCATGTTGATAAAGATCTCATCGGCGGCGGCAGCTCAGTTTATAAAATGTCAACTGCTCTCAGCAGCTATCAGGGCTTTTATCAGTTCGGAAACGGTAAAGTAGCAACGATACCCATCGTTGGTTTGATATTAATTATAATTACAGCTATTTTCGTATTTGTTTCCACCACAACAAAATACGGCAAAAAGGTTTACGCAATAGGCAGTAACGAAAAAGCGGCGTCTCTTGCAGGTATCAATGTTTCGCTTATTAAAGTAAGCGTATTTGTAATCACCGGCTTAATGGTTGGCCTTGCTTCATTCCTTTGGATAGCAATGAACGGTTCTTCAGACCCTGCTACAACAGGTTCAAGCTATGAGATGTATGCAATCGCAGCTGTTGTTCTCGGCGGTATCGCTATGAGCGGCGGCAAGGGCAAAATCCTCGGCGTATTCTTCGGCGCTCTCAGCTACACTGTAATCGATAAGATCATAGTTGCTCTTAAAATGGATTCTCTTATCAACGATACGATCAAAGGTATTATCCTTATCATCGTTATTCTTATTCAGGTATCAGGTCCTCAGATCAAAGAAAGATATCAGCAGAGAAAGATCCAGAAAGAGTACAAAGCTGAAAAGTAATCGTTTAAATAATAAAAACAGGGCAGTCTGCAACAGCGGACTGCCCTGTTTTTTATGTATTATTTTAAATAAGACCCATTATGTGCTGAAGCAGCAGGCTTACGCCCGTAATGCTTACCCAGCAGCAAAACCCAAGGAATATGGGTTTTGCTCCGCTTTTTACAAGCTTAACAATATTTGTGTTCATACCGATTGCCGCCATTGCCATAACAATTAGAAATTTGCTGAGCGTTTTTAAAGGATCAAACAGGTCAGCGCTTACACCGCAGCTTACTGCGATTGTTGTAATTATTGATGCACCGATAAAGAACAGTATGAAAAACGGAAAGATTTTTTTGATGTTTATTTTGCCGGCATTGTTTGACTTCTGCTTTTTTGCTCTTGCAAAAGCAAGCACAAGAGTAATCGGTATTATAGCAAGTGTTCTTGTCATTTTAACAGTTACTGCCTTGTCAAGTGTTGCGGTGCCGAGATTGAACATTCCGTCCCATGTTGAGGCAGTTGCAGTTACTGATGACATATCATTTACTGCCGTGCCCGCAAAAATGCCAAAAGCTTCGCCCGAAGTTGTGTCAAATCCTATAAGCTGTCCGAATGAGGGAAACAAAAGCGCGGCAAGCACGTTGAATAGAAAAATAACGGATATAGACTGCGCAACCTCTTCTTCGTCCGCGTCAATAACGGGTGCGGTTGCTGCAATTGCAGAGCCGCCGCATATTGAAGAGCCTACACCTATAAGTGTAGCAACCTTAGCGGGCATCTTTATGAATTTGTTGATAAGAAATGCCATAATAAGCGATATGCCGATAGTGCATATTATTATGGGGAGCGATTGTTTGCCTGTTTCGAGCACAACATTTAAATCCATGCCGAAGCCAAGCAGTATAACGGCCCACTGAAGCAC
The DNA here is from genome assembly GCA_000431535.1 of Clostridium sp. CAG:678. GTDB lineage: Bacteria > Bacillota > Clostridia > Oscillospirales > Acutalibacteraceae > Eubacterium_R > Eubacterium_R faecale. The sequence goes on along the minus strand of HF991806.1, from coordinate 130,140 downwards.
TTTTTTTGAAGTGAATTTTATTCCGGAATCAAGCACGCCTTTATTTTTTATTATCAGTGTGAGTACCATTCCGGCAAGTATTGCGATTACTGCACCTCCTATAATGGGGAAAGCCGTTCCTATAAACCAAGAAGGTATTGCAATGGCAAGGCACAGCAGTATTCCGGGAGTATTCTTTTTGATCCATTCCATAATGTTACCTCGTTTTCCTTTTTTCTCCTGCGTATTATATAACATATTTATCAAAAAGAAAAATTATTTATATTGATAATATAATAAATATTTGTTATGATAAAAATATTAAAGGCGGTGGTTTTGTGCTTGATTTCAGAATAGAAACATTTTTATGCGTATGCAGGCATATGAATTTCACTTACGCAGCCGATGAGCTGCACATAACACAGCCGGCAGTATCACAGCATATTCGTTTTCTTGAGAATTATTATTCGGCAAAGCTTTTTGAGCGTGACGGCAAAAAAATAAAATTAACCCCTGCAGGGGAAACTCTGCTCAAGGCAATGACTGCTATCAGAAACGATGAATCAGCAATAAAGGAAAATATAAAAAGCTCAGCCGCGCAGAAAAAGGTGCTAAGGCTGGGCGTTACACTTACAATAGGCGAATATGTTATAGCAAAGCCGCTTGCTGAATTTATAAAAAGGCATCATGACACGGATGTAGTCGTAAAATTTGCAAATACGGCTCAGCTTTCATCATATATTACAGACGGCGAGCTGGATATCGCTCTTGTTGAGGGTAATTTTGATAAGTCCATATTTGATACATGTGTGTTTAAAACAGAAAAATTCATTCCCGTCTGTTCGTCAAATCATCAGTTCGGCAATCAGGTTCACAGCCTTGCAGATCTTTTGTCAGAGCGCATCATAGTGCGTGAAAGAGGATCAGGCACAAGAGATATACTTGAAAAAAGTCTTGAGTTGAGAAATATAAGCATAGCTGATTTTTCAGGCTGTGTGCAGGCAGATAATATTCATCTGATAGTAAATCTTGTTAAAAGCGACTGCGGCATATCGTTCTTATATAAAGCCGCTGTTACTGATGAGATAAACAACGAAACGCTTAAAGAAATAAAACTCAATGATTTTAATATAGAGCATAATTTTACCTTTTTGTGGAACAGGGGAAGCGTCTTTTCTCATGAATACCATGAGATATGTGAAGAGCTCAAAAACGCATATTAATGTTTGCATGGCAAAAATTAAAACGCCGGATAGTAATATCCGGCGCTTTTTATTTATCCTATTTTATATTATCAGTACTCCTCGGCGTCTTTTTTTGTTTTGTGTACTGTATCACACGGATGCTGGGGAGGAGCGTATATTGAATAAAGCTTGAGCGGCGTGCTGCCTGTATTTATAATGTTGTGCCAGTAACCGGCAGGTATCACAATACCGCAGTTTGCGTCTGCTTCTCTGCATAATTCAGTTTCATTTTCACATTTGCCCATAATCACTTTGGCTGTTCCGCGCTGAATTTTTATAAACTGATCGACATCGCTGTGCATCTCTTTGCCGATGTCGCATCCGCACGGAATACTCATGAGTGTTATCTGTAAATGTTCTCCCGTCCACAAAGCTGTTCTAAAATAATTGTTCTTTTTTGAACAGCAGTTTATATTAAAAACCAAAGGTTCTTTTTTTATAATGTTTTTTGCATGTGCAAATTTCACCTTTTTCCACCTTATCACCTCCGAATCGGGATTCATACCATTATATGAATATAAATGCCGATCCGTTAAATGTTCGGTGGTGCTCAGTATCAGTCCTGATCATATGCCGCAAGTACAGCGGCTTCAAGGTTTGCTAAATCGTTGCTGTCAGGGTGGCTTTCGGCGGCGTCAAAATTAGCTATAAGTATATGCTTCTGCGCCGTGTCTTCCATTGCCTCATATCTTTTTCTAACAGAGGCAGGCATCTTTCCCTGGCACATAAATTCGCCTGCTATTATGCAGTTTTCCGAAATGTTTTGTTTTACTGCTGAAAGTATCTTGTCAAAATAGTCCTGAGATCCTCCGAAGCCTGCTGTGCCGAATAAAAATAACTTCTTTCCGGCTGCAGATTGCAGAAATTCTCCGAAACCTTCATCGCAGGAGCCTTTGTCGGTCCAAAATCCGGCAAAAATCATATCAGCGTCCAGCGCCTTTTTATCTGCTTCTCCGAAATATTCACACTCCTCGCTCGGAAGAATGTTTTTTATGTGTTCTGCAAGCGCTTTTGTGTTTCCCGTTTTACTGCTGTAAACTACCGAGTATTTCATTTGAAGGCTTCCTTTCTTAATCAAGATATTTTGCATATGAATTTGCGGTTATGCGGCGAATTGTATTAGCCTTACGCCGCAAACCGATTATATCATAAAGCAAAGCTGTTATCAATCTGTTGCAGTGTGGAAAACTTTTCATTAACATAATCAGACAGAAAGCGCAAAAACTGTGCGGTTAACAGCAAAATAAAGAACCCCAAAGATAGCTCTTAGGGGTTCTTTTAATGTTTCGTATTAACCTGATGTTATGCTGTTACAGTTTCCTCAGCGATTTCTCTTGCGCGGATCTCATTATACAGTTCTTTGATCTCGTCAAAGTGTGTGTAATTTTCTGCCTGTCTCAACAGGTTGCGGGCATCCAAATACGGCTTAGCGGACCGGTTGTAGTTGGTGCGGTGATTTTGTTCATCGCGTATTTTTTTGTTGAGTTCTCTGAAATCCGCCTTAAGAGATTTGATCTCGCCTTTAATGCGGTGAATTTCGCTCTTGTTTTTCATTTCCTGCGCCTCATAAAGGCTCTTGTAAAGATTATCCTCTTTTTTGTCGTACTGTTCTTCTGTTTCAAACAGTGCGTTGAGTTTTGTGTCGTCAGGAACGGCAATCGCATTCGCGCCGTAATATTTCTCCTGATATTTTCTTGCAGTGAGCCTTGTTCTGGCAAAATGCACCATATACTGGCGGAATTCTTTTTCCGCTTCCGTGCCTTTCGGCAGGCGCTTGGCGTCTTTCAGTTTCTTTCTCAGTTCGCTGATGCTGTGCGTGCCGAGCCCTTCCAGACCTTCTTCATAGATCTTTTGCGCGTGTTCGGTTTGCAGTTTGCCGAAACTGGTGTCAAACCGACTGATCTCTTTTAAAACAAACGGCGCCAGTTTGATCTCCTGATTGCGGAGTATTGCCGCTCTGCGGTCTTCTTTGGCAAGTTTAACGGCCTCTTTAACGGCGTCTTTTTTATTTTGTTTTGCCTGCTTTACAGCGGCTTTGATCTGCTCTTTTGTGCCGGTTGACGCCTTGGCGTTGTCAATGGCGGCATTGAGTCGTTCATCTGATTTTGCTTTTTTCTTTGCCGCTTTAATTCCGTCTTTTGTGATCTTGGCGGGTTCTTCATTTACAATCTCTTTTGCGTTTTCAACCATGTCCACTACTTCTACAAGATTGTCATCGCTGAGCGCATGATTGCCGAAATCCTCAAAGAAAGCGCGGATCTTAAGAACACGCACCATGCCTTGCTGTTTCAGCTCCGTAAGGTCATAAAAGAAATAGGGAACAACGTTGATAAACGCGCCGATCATAGACGCCATGATCAAAACGCCGCACATGGTTTGCAGGATATTGCTGTCATACAGTGAAAAATACGATATGCTGGAAGTATCCGCCTGTGCAATGACTTCTTTTACAACAGAGCCGTTGCGGAGCACTTTGTTCATAACTTCCGGATCGTTCATGACCTGGGCGGCGGTTTCCGTGTTGATGCCGAACTTGTCATAAAGCAGGTTCACAATACCGCTGCTGGCAACGGTTACAAGACCGCCTATGGCTGTAATGGTGGAGAACATGCCGTCGATTCTTTCGCCGCTGACATACTGCTGGAAATCTCTGATATCCGCGTTTACGGAGGGTGTAAGGATCTGCATAAATGCATTCATCAAGTTGTTCATCCAGTAGCATATAACAAGCAGGATGATCGGGATCCAGGTGTTCAGGGCGCTGTTGCTTTCTCCGGTCATATCGATCGTTCGGATAACGGGGAACATCAACCCGATAAAGACGATGTTGAGTACGTTTGTGGAGATCAGCACGAACCGTTTGCCCCATTTTCTGATGGCGAACGGCGCGATCAGCATGCCCACCAAGCCGGCGTTCTGGCAGATCAGTGTGATCACGGAGTTTACGGCGCCGTTATAGATTCCGCCGTAGTTGTAGAGCCAGTTTAATACGACCGTCATGGAGGATTCAAGGAAACCGAGCCATGTTGCCATGGCGATTACCCAGAAGTATTTGTTGCGCAGAACTTCACGCAGCGAATCCATAAACTTGATCTGGATAACGTGCGTTTTTGCCTGCACGATCTTTTCTTTTGTGTTTACATACACCACAATGCTCAGCATAACGGAAAGTATGGCAAGCGGCGGATAGATATATCTGTAAAGCCGGATGTCGTACATATTGTTGTTGGTAAACAACTGGGCAAAGATCGGCATCGCAAGGCTCAGAATGGACGGTGCAAGCGAATAGATAACGCCCTTGATCGTTGAAACGTCTGCTCTTTCCTGTGTGTTGGGGGAAAGAACATGGATCAGGTTGTCATACGCTTCAGAAAAGAAATAGTAAAAGAAATTCTGAATAAAATTGAGCACCAGGATGATCGCGCAGGTAATGACGTATGCTCTCGGCTTGCCGAATACGGTGCCCTCGCCGAAGAGCGCGCCGAACTGGTTGTACGGGAACCAAACGAAAAGAATGGTAACAATCGCGCTGGGTATGCCCATTTTTACTATGTAAGGCCGGTATTTGCCTTCCTTGCTGCGGGTGTTGTCTATGATATTTGCCCGAATTCCGGAAAGCGGAATGTTTACGATAACGGAAATGAAGTACATGATGTACATATCGATCGGCTCAACGCCGAGCGTGTTTCCGATCAGTACGTTCGTTGCGGACAGGATCATGTTCGTTGCCATAACGGCAAGGAACTTTACACCTATGCCGCCGCCTGCATAGGATACGATTTCTTTAAAAGGCATGTAACGCCCTTTTGGCGGCTCGTTCCAGTGCATTTTTACGTCTTTAACAAGCCCGCCTACTTTTGCTTTTAGGTTTGCCAAACCCTTACCCCCTAAAATACGAGCGGTTTCAAGCCGCCCTTGATCAGTTATCGTTTCCTTTTATCCACTCTGTTGAAAAGGAAACAAATTTTATTTCCCTGCATGCAGTGTCCGGCTCAAACAAAACGCCGATTTCGCCGTTTTGCATCTGCGCCGCCGCGCTGTATACAAAGTCTCCTGCTTTGATCTGCCTTGCCCAGGCGAAGGTTTCGCCGTCATCCTCAGACAAACGAACGGTGCCGTTTTGGCGTTTCTGCCTGTCTGCCGGGTTTATGAACACCACCGTCGGCTTTTGCGTGCCGGTCAGTTTGATCACGCTCATCTGGCAGATCGGCTGGGGCAGATCCTCGTCCAGCCGGTAGTCATGCCAGCTTTCGCCGCCGTTATCGCTGTATGCAACTGCGGCGCTGTGCCGCGCGTCATGATTACGCATAAAGTATTTAAGCCTGCCGCCCTCCTGCTCTATTAACTGAGATTCGGTCAGCATGTCTTTTGCTTTAATCGTCATGCAGTCTGCGCGTTTTCCGCCTATGATTCTGGTGTTGTTCGGCGTTTCGCCCATCGTCCAGCTTTCGCCGCCGTCATCACTGTAAATGACTGTGCAGGACAGCCGCAGCGGAAATGTTCTGGTTCCAAAATAGACCGGCACAACGATACGCCCCGCGTATTTCCCGCTTTTGATCTCTATGCCGCAGCCGGGGCCGGGGCCTATGAAACTCATGCTGCTTTTTTTTACCATTTTGTTCAGCGATCTCGGTTCAGACCAGGTTTCGCCGTTGTCGTCGCTGTAGACCATCATCAGATAAGAAGTGCTCTCTTCTTTAAATCTGCCGCCGGTGTAGATGTTGCCGCAACGCGTGCCGTTTTTGAATACGTCTCCGTTTTTATCAACGGTATACGGCGTTTCGCCGCCGTTTCTTTTATACAGTTTTTCACCTTTCAGTATGTATCTTGAAAATCTGCCGTTTACATATTTGTTGCCGTTTTCGTCTTCGCCTCGGCTCTTTTTGCTGTTTCGGATGCCGATGCCTGCCGGCGTATGGGAATAGATCAGAATGACCCTGCCCGTCTTTTCGCTGTATACCATAACGGGGTCTATGGCGGCGGAAGACCGCATCTGCTTTGTGCCGTGTTCCTGCACAACAATTGCCATATCCGTCCATGTTCTGCCGCAGTCAAAACTGCGGCGGATCACCTTGTCTATCCGGTTTGGATTGTCCATGCCGGAGCAGTAACGCGCGTCTGCGCAGGCAATCAGCACGCCGTCTTTTGCCGTAATCAGAGAGGGGATCCTGTAGTATTTTGACGGCCCTTTGATCTCAGGCCCGAATACGGTTTGAAATTCCATTCGTTTTACCCCTCCTTCTCAAAACAAACATATTGGAACTATTATAGCAAAACGAATCCTTGATATCAAGACATTTTCGTGGTTTAAAATGATAATAATATTGTAATTTATAATAATTATAGTATCTATATAAGTATGTGCTTGACTTTAATTTTTTTATGTGTTATGTTACACAGCAAGGCTGTTTTTATGCCGTGATTTACAATATTGTTTGTGAAAGGAGATTTTTATGGAATCAAAGGCATTGTTTTCAAAAACACCGCCGGTAAAACTGTTTTTTATCGCTGCTTTTCCGGGTGCTGTCAGCATGCTGGCATCCGCGCTTTTTCAGATGATGGACGGTGTGTTCGTCGGCAGATTTTTGGGAGAAACGCCTTTTGCAGCCCTTAATCTCGCAATGCCGTTCGTAATCATTAATTTTGCGCTTGCGGATCTGATCGGCGTAGGCTCGTCCGTTCCTATTTCCGTAAGCCTCGGCAGAAAAAAAGAGCAGGAGGCAAACAACATCTTCACCTGCGCATGCCTGATGATCTTTATTGCCGGCATTGTAATGGGCATTATCCTGTATGCGGCGGCGCCGTTTCTGATGCGCGCCATGGGCGCGGGCGGCGATTTTGCTGATTTTGCCGTTCAGTATCTGCGTGTTTACGCGATCTGCTCGCCGGTTACAACGATCGTTTTCGCTATGGATAATTTCCTGAAAATCTGCGGCAAGATCAATACAAGTATGTTTTTGAATATTTTTATGTCCGTTTTAAGTATGGGGCTTGAATTTCTGTTTCTCGCGGTTTTAAAATGGGGCATATGGGCGGCGGCGCTTGCCACCTGTATCGGTATGCTTACCAGCGCGCTGCTTGCGCTTGTTCCGTTTTTAAGGGGCGGGCTCCAGCTTAAATTCTGCCGCCCGCGTTTCAGCGTTGCCATGATCAAGCGCATCATCGCCTGCGGCAGCCCCAACTTTCTGAATAATATCGCGGGGCGTATCACTTCCATTATCATGAACTTTATTCTGGTTCGTGCAGGCGGCGAAACGGCGGTTTCCGTTTACGGTATCCTGATGTATGTGGAAGGATTTATTCATCCCCTGCTTTATGGCATGTGTGATTCTTTGCAGCCTGCGGTTGGCTTTAACTGGGGCGCCGGGAAATATTCGCGCGTTCGCGCCATAGAAAAATGCTGTTTCATCGCAAGCGCAGTGGTTTCCGTACTGTCCGTTTTTGTGATCTGCTTCCTGCCGAGTCAGATCACCACGCTGTTTATGGGCAGCGGCAGCCGGGCGGTGTTTGAAATGTCCGTTGCCGCTCTGCCGATCTTTGGCTTAACGTATATCACGCGCTGGTTTTCGTTTGCAACGCAGAGCTATATGCTGGCGGTCGAAAAGCCGCTCCCCGCGTCGCTCATCTCGGTAAGTACGGCGCTGATCTTCCCCGTGATCCTAATCTTTACGCTTCAGTCTTTCGGGCTTACGGGCATCTGGTTCAACTTCGCCGGAACGGCAATTTTGGCGGCAATCCTGTCCGCCGTGATTCTGATCGTTCTGCGCCGTTCACTTTCCCGGCAGGATGTGCCGGAGAGAAAAGATTCCGCTGACGCGTTTGCGTAGAAACGGGGTGGTGTTTTGAGAAGAAAAGAAAGAGAAGTAACAGATCTTCAAAAAATAGAGCAGGTGCTTGCCGAGTGCGCCGCCTGCCGCATTGCGCTTTGGGATGAAAACGCGCCCTATATCGTGCCTCTGAGTTTTGGTTATGAGATCGGTGAAAACGATTTGATTCTCTATTTTCATTGCGCAAATGCGGGCAAAAAGATCGATCTGATCAAAAAAGATCCGCGGGCAGGTTTTGAAACAGATGTTTTCCGGCAGCTGGTAACGGCTGAAAAAGCCTGCGGCTACACGGCAAAATATGCAAGCGTTACCGGCTGGGGAAATATAGAGATCGTAACGGACAGCCATGAAAAGGCAAAAGGCCTTGCCGCCGTTATGCGTCACTATACAGGCAGATCAGATTTTGATTTTTCACCCGCGGAATGCAGCGCCGTGTGTGTTTTGAAACTCACCGCCGGGGCGTTTTCCTGCAAGGAAAATGCGTGATATCATAAATAAATAAATAAGCGTCGGAACCCGTTCCGGCGCTTTCTTGCTTATTTTCTTTATTTGCTGTATTTCAGCCCCATTTTCAGACCAAGTATATAATCTGCGGGAACGCCGTAAAATTCGCGCGGCGCTCGCAAAAAAATTTTGTAAAAGGATAAAGGCAAAGTTTTCGCCGCCCCTAACAGGTGATTTTTTGTGCATTTTCGAGTTTTTAAAGGAGCAAAAAGGGTGGGAAACAAAAAATGGCTATTTTTTGGGTAGTGGTTTGTATTCGTTTGTAAAACAGAGCAGATAATCTGCGGACACGTTATATAGTTTGCATACTTTTATTATAAATCCTGCTTTTATTTCGTTTATTCCTGTTTCGTATCGCCTGTATTGTTCTCTTTTAAGATTTAATAGTTTGGCTACTTGTTCTTGTGTAAGATCTCTATCTTTTCTTAAGTCCTCTAATCTTTGTGTATATTGCATAAAATCACCTCGCTATTTTTGGGATTTTATGTTATCAAAAAATGCTACAGAAGTGTTGTAAATGCAATAAAAGTGTGGCATTGTATATTTGTGCTATAGAACTGTGGTATGTGAAAGGCGTTAATCAAATGTATCAAACGTTGAATAAGTCAGCAATATGCGCACTGTATAGTGCGATTGAATTTGCTATTGGTGAAAGATTCATTCAATTTTTGGATAAATAGATTTTTTTGAATTTATTACATTGAAAGAATGCCGCAATGTTTTTCAATTATAACAATTTATTCCGGATAGGCAAGGCCTTTTGGAAGACACAGAATATAATCCGCTGAAACTTTATAAAATCTGCACAGGGCAATCAGTTGTTCCGTCGGCAATCCTCTTACGCCTCTTTCGTATTGTGAATAGGTGATCTGACTCACCTTCAGTTCTTTGGCAATTTTCTCCTGCGTCAGGTCTCTGTCTTCGCGTAATGCTTTCAGTCTGTCCGTATACTTCAAAGCGCTCACCCCTGAATTTAATATAAGATAATTCATATTGAACTATTGATTTTTAATTCAAAATGAATTAAGATTATTTTATAAAATATATTTTGGTGGTGATTTTGTGAGTGAGAGTATACGGAATAACAAAAATACACAGGTTAGGGTCATAGATAATATACCCGTTTATAATCTGCAATATGCGTTTATCAGTTTGTGGGAAAGTGTTCCGCCGGAAAAACTTTCCGATACTTCCCGGCGCCTGTTTAAAGAACTTTGCAGCAGCTTGGAGCACGATTACGGCGGCGATCCGGGTGATCAGATCAGAAGTGAAACTTTAATCCGCCTGAATATCGTTGATGAAAAAACCACACGGAAAAGCAGAAATGCTCCTCTTGTGAAAACGATGAATGAAAGGCTCAAACAGAAAAAAGCGGCAAATAAAAAAACGGACGTGTGATCACGTCCGTTTTTCAGTTCATCACTTCAGTGCCCGCATACAGGGCGCCAAAACAGTATTTGTGTTATTTCTTTTCCGTAATCTCCAGTTTGGCTTTTGCCTTTTGGAACTGCCGCGGCAGTTCCGCTTTGGAAAGCCCATTTACCGCTTGTTCGCTGCCTGCGTTTACGGCGGTCCCGTAATACCAGCACTTGTAATTAAGCACTTCCAGCGTTTCCGCCAGTTCCGCCATTTGTTGTTTTACCGCTTTGCGGCGGTTTTCAAACAGTTCCTGCCGCTCTTTTAAAGAACGGTCGCCCTCTGCCGCCATTTTTATGTATGATTTTATTTCTTTGATGGAAAGGCCGGATCTTTTCAGGCAGTTGATCAGTTTCAGTGTGGCAAAGTCTTCTTCCGTAAACATTCTGATCCCGCCGCTGGAGCGCTCCACAAACGGCAACAGCCCCTCTTTGTCATAATATCTGAGCGTTGACGCGTGTATGCCAAGCTCTTTTGCCATTTCCCCAATCGTATAGAGCATGTTTGCACCTCTTAAACTTATATCCTTAAAGTTACTTTAAGATATATTTTAAACTTTATGCATTATGCGGTCAAGATTACAGCTTTTTCAGTTCTTTAAATGCCGTGCGGTAAAGTATGCCGCTTATGATCGTGTTGCGCCAGTATCCGAAATGGCACGGCGTATACCGGTAATATTTTTCGGTCTCCATAATCAGCGCCATCATGGCAAGGGATGCGGCATATCTGATCTTTTCTTCTCTGCCTGTCCTGATTTTCACGGCGGAAACTCTGTTGTGCGCCTGAACGGAATGTTTCTTTTCAAGCGGCGTTAAAAAATCAAGGCAGCAAAAATCAAACAGGGGGTCGCCCCAAAAACTGCGCTCCGGGTCTATCCATGCGTATTCCACCTTTTGATTTTTTCGGCGGCAAATTACGTTTGCCGCCCAGATATCATAATTCACCATGGTGCAGGGCACTTTTTCAAAAATGTTTTTTCCGCGGTCTATGCACCCAAGAAATGTTTCTCCGCGCCGGCTGCGCCTGCCCTTTTTGGCGCAGTCGCTTAAAAGGTTTTTCACGGCGGCACGCAGCGCAAGATACCAGTTGTCATACAGCTTGTTTTGGATGTATCCGAATTTTTTGCCTGTGATATTATGAATTTCGCCTGCCATTTCAGCCAAAATGTTTTGAGACTGTGTTTTTTCGTCTTTAGAAAAAGCAAAGGTGTCCATCTGCTCTCCCTCCAGCTTTTCCATAATAAACCAGTCCGCGTCAATGAGCCTGCGGCTGAAATCCCGGTGGTAAACAGCCGGCACGCGAATGGAGGTGTTCTTTCTGATCTGCTCATACCAGTAGAGTTCGGCTTTCATCATGCCGTTTTCATATTGCATGACTTCTGCCCGGGACGGCGGTGAGATTTTCAGCGCGGTCGGTCTCCCGTCCGCAACCGCCTCATATACGGCGTTGAACTCGCCGTTTCCAAGCAGTTTTATGCCCGTTACCTGTTTGTATCCGGCGTTCAGATAGAGTTTTCTGATTGTTTCATCATCCGTGAGAAATTTGGTCTTGCTTTTCATGACGTCCGCCTCCTCTCTGTTTTTAATATAAAAAGGAACGGATGAAAAGTCAATAAAAAGATATGCAAATACCTCAAATCTGCTCAGCTTAACAGATTTCGGGTGTTTTGTTGGTGATCCTGCACAAAGATTCAGCCTAATTTTGTACGATAACGCAAAAAGATTGAATTGTTAAAATATTTACAAAAACATGTTAAATGTTATATAATCTAATAGGGTCTTTGTACCTTTAAAAAATTTTTGTTTAAGGAGTAAATATATGGAAGTTGTTGCACAAAGAGTGTTTGAGCCTTTTTATATGTGGCTTGACATTGCGTTTCTTGTGGTCTACGCCGGGCTGCTGCTTTATAAGAAAAAGTATGCAACCGTGATTGTGGGCTTTCTTGCCGGCATACTCTATCAGGTTGTGGATTACGGCATTTTTCATCTTGCCACGCACTCCCGCTCTATCTCAGAGGGGCACAGCCTGTTCTGGGTGCTTTTGTGGATGAGCATGAGTTACGGATTTACGAATTTCACCTGGATCTGGCTTTGGATCTCCAAAGATAAAAACCTGTTTGAATGGACGATTTTGATCCTTGGCTGGTGGCTCTGCTGCCCGCTGCTTACCCAAACGTTCGGGCCGCACAATGATTACATAACCATCCAGCGCACCACGGGCGCTTATCACGGCTGGATGGCGCTGATCCTGTTTGTGGGTTATCTGGGGCTGATCATATGGAATGCCACCCGGAAAAAGAAAAACGAGCGAGTCAACATACCATGGCTTTTGGCGATCGGTATTCTGGTGCAGTTCGGCTGGGAAGTCGGTCTTTATCTGGGCGGTATCAGAAGTGCGGAACTCACCTCTATAGAGGAAAAGATCGCGCCGATGATTATTAATTCCCTGCTGGAGACCAATCTGGGCATGCCGTATATCTTTGTGATCTTTATTGCCGTTTCCAGAAGATTCAAGGAAAGGCTCGGCAAACGCAGCAGGCGCCTTGGATTCAGCGAGCGGATCGCCGAAAACAACGCGGAAAAAGTAAAGGATTACGAAAATGTTTCGGAATACCTTGCGTGAATTTTCAAAATAAGTTACAATCAAATGCGGCGGTGCAAGATCCGCCGCAGTATTTTTTGAGAGGGATTTTTTAATGGATAATAAAACCAGAATGGAAAATGCCATGGCGTACATTGTGGATGAAACGCTTGTGGCGGAGATGAAACAGAATAAAAGGCTCACGCATCTCTTTAATACAACGGATCCGTGTGAATTTGAAAAACTGGATGAGATCGCCCACAGCATATTCGGCAGCCTTGGCAAAAACGCCTGGATCAATCCGCCGTTTTACTGTGATTACGGCAAACATATCTTTGCCGGGGACGGCTTTAACGCAAATTACGGCTGTGTGATTCTGGATGTCGGCAGGGTGGATATCGGCAACAACGTTTTCTTTGCCCCCAATGTTTCCGTTTACACCGCAGGGCACCCGGTTCATCCGGCGGCGCGCGGCACCATGTATGAATACGGCATCCCCGTTAAGATCGGAAATGATGTATGGGTCGGCGGCAACAGCGTGATTCTGCCCGGCGTAACGATCGGGGACGGCACCGTCATCGGCGCCGGCAGCGTTGTAACCAAGGATATCCCTTCCGGCGTGATCGCGGCGGGCAATCCCTGCCGTGTGATCCGAAAGATCACACAGGAGGATCTGCAATACTATTTTAAGGACAGAAAGTTTGATGCCGAGGCTTTTGAAACGGTAAAGGCGGCGTATGAGAAAAGAAATAAAAAATAAATCGAATTTTGCGTAATTTTTTAAAGATCGCTATTGATTTATCCTGCCTGTTGCCTTATAATAGGAAAGTACAGACGGTTGTACACGCGTGCAGCCGTCTTATTCTTTTTTAGGATTGTCAAAGAGGGAAGAATATGTATAAAATCGGTTTTGATAATGATAAATATTTAAAGATGCAGTCCAGCCGCATCAGAGAGCGCATCTCCGAGTTCGGCGGAAAATTGTATCTGGAATTCGGCGGAAAACTGTTTGATGATTTTCACGCGTCGCGCGTGTTGCCCGGCTTTTTGCCGGACAGTAAACTGCAAATGCTCCTCCAGCTTAAAAACGAGGCGGAGATCGTGATCGTGGTAAACGCGGAGGATATAGAAAAATGCAAGGTCAGAAGTGATCTGGGCATCACCTATGATGTGGACGCGCTGCGCCTGGTAAAAGCGTTTACGGACTGCGGCCTTATGGTGGGCAGCATCGTGCTCACCAAGTATGCGCCGCATCCGCGTGTGTTGGCGTTTGAGAAAAAGCTGAAAGCAAGAGGCATTCCGTTTTACCATCATTATATTATAGACGGCTATCCGTCTAACGTGTCCAATATCGTAAGCGATTTTGGGTTTGGCCAAAATGAGTATATTGAAACTACAAGAAAACTGGTTGTTGTAACCGCTCCCGGCCCGGGCAGCGGAAAAATGGCAACCTGCCTTTCTCAGCTTTATCATGAAAACAAGCGCGGCGTCAAAGCCGGTTATGCCAAATTTGAAACGTTTCCCATCTGGAATCTGCCGCTGCGCCATCCCGTCAATATGGCGTATGAGGCGGCAACGGCGGATCTCAACGATATCAATATGATCGATCCCTGGCATCTGGAGGCATACGGTAAAACCACCGTGAATTACAACAGGGATGTGGAGATTTTCCCCGTTTTAAAGGCTATCTTTGAAAAGATCTACGGCAGCTGCCCGTATAAATCCCCAACCGATATGGGCGTCAATATGGCAGGGAACTGTATTTTTGATGATGATGCCGTCTGCGAGGCGGCACGGCAGGAGATTATCCGCCGTTATTTCAACGCGCTCAGGAATGCGGCAAAAGGCGCGGAAAACCGCGATGAGATCTATAAACTGGAACTTTTGATGAAACAGGCGGATATAACCGAAACTTCACGCAAATGCACAGCTGCGGCAAGGGAGATCCTGAAAGAAACGGGCAAACCGGGCGCCGCCGCAGAACTTGCGGACGGAACCGTTATTACCGGCAAAACCTCGGATCTTTTAGGCTGCATTTCCGCCGCGCTGATCAATTGCCTGAAGCACCTTGCAGGTATTGATGACAGCGTGCTGCTGATCGATCCCAAGATTATCAAACCGATCCAGGCGCTGAAAGTCAGGTATCTCGGCAGTAAAAATCCGCGCCTGCATTCAGATGAGGTGCTGATCGCGCTTTCTATTTCGGCAGGCAGCGATCCGAATGCCGCCGCGGCGGTGGCGCAGCTGGAAAACCTGAAAAACTGTGAGATGCATTCCACGGTTCTGCTTTCCAATGTGGATGAAAACGTGCTGAAAAAACTTGGCATGCGCCTCACCTGCGAACCGGAAAACAAATGATCTGTTTTGATTAAACTATAACGATCTGTATGATAAGGAGGAATTTTTGTGAATAAGCCAAAGTACATATTTGTAACGGGCGGCGTTGTAAGCGGCCTTGGTAAAGGGATCACTGCGGCGTCCCTCGGCAGGCTTTTAAAAGCGCGCGGGCTGAAAGTTACCGCGCAGAAACTGGATCCGTATTTGAATGTGGATCCGGGCACAATGAATCCCGTTCAGCACGGCGAAGTGTTTGTAACGGACGACGGCGCTGAAACGGATCTGGATCTCGGCCACTACGAAAGATTTATCGATGAATCCCTTTCTCAGAATTCCAACCTGACTTCCGGCAGGGTTTACTGGAATGTCATTACGGATGAGCGAAAGGGCGTTTACGGCGGCCAGACCATTCAGATCATTCCGCATGTAACCAATGAGATCAAGCGTTATATTTACAGAAACGCAGAGTCCGGCGCGGATATCTGCCTTGTGGAGACCGGCGGCACAATCGGCGATATTGAAAGCCAGCCGTTTTTAGAGGCGATCCGCCAGTTTTCGGTGGAATACGGCAGGGAAAACTGCCTGTTTATCCATGTTACGCTTGTGCCGTATCTTGCGGCGTCGGATGAACTGAAATCCAAGCCCACCCAGCACAGCGTTAAGGAAATGCTTGCGCTTGGCATACATCCGGATATTATCGTGTGCCGCACAGAGCATCCGCTTACCGATGATATACGAAATAAGATTGCGCTTTTCTGCAATGTGGAAAAGGATTGCGTTATTGAAAATAACAACTGCGATATTCTTTATGCCGTGCCGATCATGCTGCACAAAGAGGGCCTGGATAATGTTGCGGTTAAAAAACTCGGCCTGGAATGCGGCGAACCGGATCTTGCGGACTGGAACGAGATGCTGGATGCGCTCCGAAATCCCGTTCGCACAGTTAAGATCGCCATGGTGGGCAAATATGTTGAACTGCACGACAGTTATATCTCTGTAAACGAAGCGCTGAAACACGGCGGTATAGAGACCCGTTCCGCGGTGGATATCCACTGGATCGATTCTGAAACACTGGAGCCGGAGAACGCGGATCTGGATGCCGTGCTCGGAGATATGGACGGTATCCTTGTGCCCGGCGGATTCGGCAGCAGGGGAATTGAGGGCAAGATCAAGGCTGCAAATTATGCCAGAACGCATGGTATACCGTATCTCGGCATCTGCCTTGGCATGCAGGTTGCCATTATTGAATTCGCCAGAAACGTGCTTGGGCTGAAAGACGCCAATTCGGCGGAGATCGATCCGGAAACAACGAATCCCGTAATCGATATTATGCCGGAACAGAGAAACGTGCAGGAGATGGGCGGCACTATGCGCCTTGGCCAGTATCCGTGCGTGCTGAATCCGGAATCCAAATCCTATCAGCTTTACGGCGCTTCCATGATCTATGAACGCCACCGCCACCGCTACGAGGTCAATAATGATTACAGGGAAGAATTCGCAAATCACGGCGTGATCTTTGCCGGAACTTCACCGGATAATCATATTGTGGAGATGATGGAGATTCCCTCGCATCCGTGGTTCGTTGCCTGCCAGTTCCATCCCGAATTCAAGAGCAGGCCAAACCGGCCGCATCCGCTTTTCCGCGGCTTTGTTTCCGCGGCGGCAAAGCGCTATGAGGAAAAATAAATTTTATATATAAAGAATGTGCCAAGCCCGCCTTTTCCGCGGGCTTTTTTCTTTTCCGTTCTTGACAATTTTCTTTTCTGTGCCATAATAAAATCAAAGGGGTGATCTTATGAAAAGCAAGGAAAACCAATCCACCAAACTCGGCGCAAGAATATGGATCAGCGTTTTCTTATTCGGGCTGATCGGCCAGCTTGCGTGGGTCATAGAAAATATGTATTTCAATGTTTACCTGTTTGACGCCGTCGGCGGCACTGCCAACGATATTGCCGCCATGGTTGCTGCGTCCGCGGTAACGGCTGGCNNNTTGCTGCGTCCGCGGTAACGGCTGCCGTTACAACGCTGATTATGGGTGCGCTTTCGGATAAGATCGGCAAACGCAAGGTCTTTATTGTAACCGGCTACATATTCTGGGGCGTTGTTACGGCGTCTTTCGGCTTTATAACGGTGGATAATACGCAAAAAGTGTTTCATGTTGCCAATGCCGCAGCAGCCGCGGCAATGCTGGTGATTGTGATGGACTGCATCATGACCTTTTTCGGCTCAACAGCGTTTGACGCCGCGTTCAACAGCTGGGTAACGGATGTTACGGATGACACCAACCGCGGCAGGGCGGAGACAGTGCTGCAGGCGCTTCCGCTTGTTGCTATGATTCTTGTTTTCGGCGTGCTGGACGGCTTTAAGCAAAGAGGCGAATGGCAGACCTTTTTCCTCATCGTCGGCATTGCAACAACGGTCTGCGGTATCCTTGGCATATTCATCTTAAAGGATAAACCCGGGATTCGGGCAAACAACGAAAATTATTTTAAAAATATCATTTACGGCTTCCGTCCGTCCACCGTTAAAAAGAATCCGCGGCTCTATATCGCATTCGCCGCATTCTGCATTTTCAGCATTGCGTATCAGGTGTTTATGCCGTATATCATCATCTATCTGGAAAAAACGCTTGGCATAACCGATTATGCCATACCGCTCGGCGTAATTCTGATCCTTTCCGCCGTGATCTCCGTGCTGTTCGGCAGGGTGATCGATAAGGTCGGTAAGATCCGCTGCCTGCTGCCTGCCGCCATTGTGCTTGTGATCGGCTTTGTGCTTATGTATTTTGCAAAGGGCGATAATCTGCCGGTTCTGATGGTGTTCGGCACGGTCATGATGGGCGCGTATCTGGTTGCCTCCGCCTGCATCTGCGGCACAATCAGGGATTATACGCCAACGGATAAAGTTGGTTTGTTCCAGGGGGTAAGGATCGTTTTTCAGGTGCTGATCCCCATGGTTACGGGGCCGTATATCGGCGCTACCGTTATCGCAAACAACAATCAGACTTATGTGGAGCTCGGAACGGTCAAAACAATCCCCACCGCCAATATTTTTCTTGCCTCGGCAGCGGTGGCAGTCTTTTCGCTGATTCCAATAATTGTGCTTTTGAAAACGGAAAAAAGCAAAAAATCCATATAATCGCAGCCGCTTTTCAGCATACTTTTGTTTAGATTCAACAAACTTTTTGAAATGGAAAAAAATGCTTGATATTCGCAGGAAAAGAGTATAAAATATATATCGATAAAATATTGACAATCCAATATTTTAAAATCTAAATTTACGGAGGTACAATCCAATGGTAAAAGTTGCTATTAACGGTTTCGGCCGTATCGGTCGTCTTGCGTTCCGCCAGATGTTCGGCGCAGAAGGCTATGAAGTTGTTGCCATCAACGACCTTACAAGCCCTAAGATGCTTGCTCATCTTCTTAAGTATGATTCCTCTCAGGGCAAATACGCTCTTGCCGATAAGGTAGAGGCAACAGATGATTCCATCATCGTTGACGGTCAGGAGATCAAGATCTATAAAGAGGCAGACGCTTCTAATCTTCCTTGGGGCGAACTTGGCGTAGACGTTGTTCTGGAGTGCACAGGTTTCTACACCTCTAAGGAAAAATCCATGGCGCACATTAAAGCTGGTGCCCGCAAGGTTGTTATTTCTGCTCCCGCAGGCAACGATCTTCCCACTATTGTTTACAATGTTAACCATGACACTCTTAAGCCGGAAGATACGGTTATTTCCGCTGCTTCCTGCACAACAAACTGCCTTGCTCCTATGGCTAAGGCTCTGAATGATTACGCAGAGATCGAAAGCGGTATCATGGTAACGATCCACGCTTATACCGGCGATCAGATGACACTTGACGGCCCGCAGAGAAAAGGCGATCTTCGCCGTTCCCGTGCTGCCGCTGTAAACATTGTTCCGAACTCCACAGGCGCTGCTAAGGCAATCGGTCTTGTTATTCCGGAACTCAACGGCAAACTCATCGGCTCCGCTCAGCGTGTTCCTACCCCAACCGGTTCCACAACGATCCTTACCGCTGTTGTTAAGGGCAAGGATATTACCGTTGAGGGCATCAACGCTGCTATGAAAGCTGCTTCAAACGAGAGCTTCGGCTACAATACGGATGAGATCGTTTCTTCCGATATCGTTGGTATGCGTTACGGCTCACTCTTTGATGCTACACAGACCATGGTTCTGAAGATCGCTGAGGATCAGTATGAAGTTCAGGTTGTTTCCTGGTATGATAACGAGAACAGCTATACTTCACAGATGGTTCGCACAATCAAGTATTTCTCAGAACTTGGCTAAGCCGAATCGTTAAATAAAAAATTAAGCGGAGTCTTGCGGCTCCGCTTTTCTTTTGTCCAAGCCGGCAAGCATGCGCAAAGTGCAAAATGCCGCCGTTTTTTACATTTCGTTTGAAATGTTCGGTTAATTCTTAAATATTGATAAATTATTGTCAAATTCTGTTGAAGTTTGATTTCTTCGTTCTATACTTGTAGTTAATGGGTTAGGAGGATTTGCTTTGGAAAAACGGAATTTTACTTTTTTTCAGTATGTTTGGATCTTTATTGTAAGCTGCTATGCAGGTTTTCTGCTGGAAACGGTTTGGTGCCTGATTAAAAACGGCTATATAGAAAGCAGAAAATCTCTGGTTTTGGGGCATCTCAGCGTGGCTTACGGCATGGGCGCCGTGCTTTTAACGCTGCTGCTCGTGCATTTTCAGCATGCAAAGCTGTGGAAGATCTTTGTTATCGCCTTTGTAAGCGGCACTGTAACCGAGTATATCTGCTCGCTCGGGCAGGAGATATGCTTTGGCACCGTTGCGTGGGATTACAGTCATCTGCCGCTGAATATAAACGGCAGAGTTTGCCTTTTGTATTCCCTTTTCTGGGGTGTGCTTGGTGTGTTTTGGGCAAAAATTATGATTCCTTTTATGCAAAAGATCTTTGAACGGGTACATCTGCCTTTTGAGAAAGTGATCGTTTGGGCATTTATTGCGTTTTTTGTTTTTGACTGCGCGCTTTCCGCGTCAGCCGCTCTGCGTATGAATGAAAGAGCGGAGGGGATTGCGCCTTCCAATCAGATAGAGCAGTTTTTGGATACGCATTATCCGGATGAAAAAATGAATCAGATCTATGCGAATTCCAGACCGGCTAAATAAATTCTTGTCGGTTCATAAAAAAGATCCGCGGTAAATCCCGCGGATCTTTTCTTTGGTATGTTATTGCGCGGCTCTGAGGGAAAAATCCCCGCTTACGGTTTCTGCTTCTATTTTGGTGGAATTGTTGCCGTAATTTAAAATTCCGCGGCGGGAAGAACCGCTGGACTGCGTGTTGAAATCTGTGTTTACTTCACCTGATACGGTTTCGTATTCAAGATAAAATCCGTCTATGCTCTGCGGTATGGTTACGGTTATGTTTCCGCTTACTGTATTGGCATCTATCTGCCGGATCAAAGCAGCGGTGTTCGTAATCTGTGCCGTTCCGGAAGTGGTTTCAATGTCCAAAGATGCAAATTCGCCTGTTGCGTTGATCTCTCCCGAAATGGAATGCAATTCTATCTTATCTGCGATGATTCCGTTTACATTGATCTGTGCGGACGCGCATTCAATGTCTATTTCAGGAAAAGTCATATCTTTCGGAATCTGGATCTGCAGATCTTTTCCGTTGCTGTTGTGTGTGTTTCCGGTATTTTGATTGAAATAGATCTTCAGTTCGGTGCCTTCCGTTCTGGTGAAAAGCGCATTGGAATCGGCGGAATCCAATCCGTCGTCAAATGTGATATTGCTGCCGTCATAATAGGCAATGTTTACACTGCCAGCAGCCCATTCCACAGATATCTTATTTACCGTTGACGGGTCTACCGTATATGCCGTCTGCGAACTGCTTGAACCGGCGGCACCGTTTCCCATGGTTGTGGTCTCTGCGTTTTGTGTAATTGTTTCACCGCGCTGCATCTCCAGGCGGCCTTCCCGGATCTCGTCATAAGCATTGATCCCGATTGCCGCCGCTATGATGATCAGTACGGCAGCAACGCCGGCAATAATGGCTACTTTGGCGCCCGTGCCGAGTTTTTTCTTTTTTGCCGGCGGGTAATAGGTTGCCGCCGTGCCGTAAGAATTATTTTGCTCATTTGGCGCGCTGTTTGCATAAGCATACGCATTTTCCGTTTGCGCCGGCTGCGCAGCAGGTTCTGTTTCTGCCTGCGGCTCATGGTTTTCGGTTTCGGTTGCTTGGCTTTCTGCCGTTTCCGGTTCTTTGCCGCTGTCTGTGCCGCTCTCACTTTCCGTGTGCGGATCCGCCGTGCCGCTTTCTGTTATATCAGATCCTTTTTGCGGTTCTTCCTCTCCCATCAGCAGGGTGTCAAGCGATACGCCGTATAACTGCGCAAGCGCGATTAGATTATCCGTGTCCGGGCTGCTTTCGCTTCTTTCCCATTTAGAGATCGCCTGCCTGGATACGCCTATTTTGGCAGCAAGTTCTTCCTGAGAGTATCCGTGTGCTTTTCTGTATTCGTAAAGTCTTTTGGCTGTTTCAATATTCATATGATCACCTCGGTATTAAGTAAATAGGACGGATCCGAATCGTCCGGCAGGCAGGGGCTTTGAATCGGCATCTTCCTGTCTGCCGTCATCCTAATTGTAGCAGACGGAATCGGTTGCACACCACCAATTTTGGTTTGAAATTGCGCAACTATCGGTTGCATTTTTTAATATTATGCGCAATTCAGCTGTCATTCCGAAGTAAATCTGAATTCCGTTACAGATTTAAACTCTTGATTCGGCTCAATATAAGAAAACGGGAATTTATCCGCATGGTTTACACTGTCCGGGTAATACTGTGTTTCAAGCGCCACGCCGCGTCTGTATGTAACCGCTCCGTTTGCCTTTCCGGGATTGCCCTCTTTTGCAAGCCAGCCGCCGCAGTATACCTGCACGCCCGGCATATCCGTCCATACGCACATTTTTCTTCCGCTTTCCGGGTCATACAAAACTGCCGCCTCGGCAAATTCGCCGGGTTTGTTCCGCAGGCAGTAATTGTTGTCATATCCTATGCCGTCAAGGATGGCTCTGAAAGGTTCGTCAATCTTATCGCCGATTTTGTGCATTTGAGAAAAATCCATCATTGTGCCTTTCAGGTTCCCGAGTTCGCCTGTCGGCAGTTGATCACCGTCTGTTTCCGTAAATTGATCGGCGTTGATCTTCAGCATATGGCTTTCAATTCTGCTGCCGGGTTTTGCGTTCAGGTTGAAGTAGGCGTGGTTCGTGGGGTTGGCAACGGTTTTTTTATCACTTAATATGGAATAGGTAATGCGCAGAATATTATCATCCGTAAACGTGTATTTTGCTTTCATTGTAAAATTGCCGGGGAATCCGTCTTCCATATCCGGCGAGAATTTTACAAGCGTTATGGAATCCTCCGTCGTCTCTTCCACTTCCCACACGGAAAAACTGAATCTTCCGCCGCCGTGCAGCGTCCAAGTGCCCTGATTGTTCGGGGTGTGGTATTCTTTGCCGTCCATAACGAATTTCGCGTCCCGGATTCGGTTTGCAACTCTGCCCACAACAAGCCCCTGATAGCCAAGATCTGGGTCGGCATAGTATTCGGGCTTGTCAAAACCAAGCACAACATCGCCCAGCACACCGTTTTTATCCGGCACGTTCACCGCCTGGATCCCTGCGCCGAAGGTCTGTATGGAAACGCTGGCGCCGTTCTTGTTGGTAATGGTGTAAAGATCCACATTTTCATCTTTCACTTTGCCGAAAAAAGTTTTTGTTATACTCATAGAACTACCTCATTCATTTTTATTATGTATCGAGTATAACCCGAATTGTAAATAAATTCAATATAATCTTGACATTTTAATTTATCAACTATATTCTTATACTGAGAAAGTTTTAATTTTACGGCTTTTGCCGATATTTAAAAAGAGGTGTTTCTATGCAGGATTTTATGGATATGCTTACTTCCGTAATGCGGTATGCTCTGCCCGTTGCGGCGGTGATCGTGATTTTTACCTGTGTGATTTCGCTTTTCAGAAACAGACCCAGGGTGCATAAAATGGCGCAGCTTACAGATGAAAACAACGATTCCGTGATTGAGATCAACCACTGGGAAACTTCCATCGGAAAGTCAAAGGCAAACGATATTGTGCTGCCTCTTCCCAGCGTTTCGCGTTTTCATGCCGTGATCGCTAAAAAAAGCAGGGACTGGGTCGTTACGGATACGTTTTCAAGGAAAGGCATACTTGTAAACGGCAAAAAGATAGACGGAAAAGCTGTGATTGAGGACGGCGATGTGATCACAATCGGTACGGTTCCGCTCAGATTTGAATGCGCGGACGCCATTTCCAGTTCCACAAAAAAGCAGATCAGGCAGAATGCCGGCGGCCACACCATTGCTTATGCCGTGCTTGTGGATGTTAAAAGCCGCAAACCCGTTTATCTCAAGAGAAACGATGTGCTGATCGGCAGGGGCGAGCAGTGCGATATCCGAATTTTGGCGGACACGGTTTCTTCCGAACACGCGCGGATCTATAAAACAACGCGCGGCTGGGCGCTTTGCGATCTGGATTCGCACAACGGCACAAAATTAAACGGCAGATACCTGACTCAGACGCAGCTGATCTTTGATGAGGACACCATCACTTTCGGAGACAGGGTATTTGTTTTCTATGAAAAGTGAGGTGAGCCCGATGGCAAAAGAAAAAAAGGCGGTCAAAAAGAAAAAACTGCCCAAGATAAAACCAATCAACAATTTTGCGCTGCTTGCGTTTTTAACGCTGTTTGAGGTAATCACGTCTTTTTCCGCCGCTTGGTCTCCCGATCTTGGCATACAGTATCAAACCCTTGTTGCCATGGGTATTCTGATTGCGGTGGAATGGATCTATCTGATCGTGTTTTACACGGTTATGCACCGCCGTAATTTTGAACTGGAGATGATTGCGTTTTTCCTGTGCGCAACGGGAATATCCGTTATCGGTTCCGTCAGCCCCTCGGCGGCGCTCAAGCAGTGCCTGATGATCGTGGCGGGCGTTATCGTTTATATCGTTATGGTGTTTCTGCTGGGCAATGTGGATCTCTGCATGAAACTGAGGCTGCCCGTTGCGATCGCCGCGCTTTTGCTGCTGGCGGTCAACCTGATCATTGCGGAAACCACCAACGGCGCAAGAAACTGGATCCGCATCGGCGGCGCGGAATCCGGCATTATGATCCAGCCTTCCGAATTTGTGAAAGTGGCGTTCATCTTTGTGGGCGCCGCCACGCTGGAAAAAATACAGACCAGTAAAAATATTTTTGCGTTTATCGGTTTTTCCGTTGCGTGCGTAGGTTCGCTCATTCTGATCAAGGATTTCGGCACGGCGCTTATCTTTTTTGTAACATTTCTGATTATAGCCTTTATGACTTCGGGCGATATAAAGACGATCATCCTCGCCATCGCGTCTGCCGTGCTCGGCGCGGGGATCGTTTTGAAATACCGGTCCTATGTTATGGCAAGATTTTCCGTTTACCGGCATGTGTGGGAAGCGGATTACTATAATTCCAGCGGATACCAGCAGACCAGAACGCTGATCGGTCTTGCCTCCGGCGGTCTGTTCGGCCTCGGCATCGGAAACGGATATACACGAACGGTATATGCGTCAACAACGGATCTGATCTTCGGTGTGATCTGTGAGGAATGGGGCTATATCTTCGGCATTATACTGGTGCTGGCGTTTGTTGCCATCGCCGTTTCGGCGCTTATTAATTCCATCGCGGCAAGATCCACTTTTTATTCCATTGCTGCCGTAGCGGCGGCAGGTCTGCTGCTGTTTCAAACGGCGCTTAACATCTTTGGCATCACGGATGTGCTTCCGCTTACGGGCGTTACGCTGCCGTTCGTCAGCCAGGGCGGCTCGTCTATGATCAGCTGCTGGGCGGTGCTGGCATATATTAAAGCGTCTGATGTAAGAACGTATAACTATCTGGGAGGCGCGAAAAAGAAATGAAAATGATAACAAAAAGGGGAATTTTCCTCTGGATCTTATGCGCCCTGTTTATCGCAGGTATCGGCTTTCTTACGTTCAGTCTTGTAACGGAAAGTTCAGACTGGGTCATGAAAACGTATAACCGCCATGTTTACAGCGACGGGCAGTTGATCGCGGCGGGCGAGATCCGCGATAAAAACGGCGTTGTGCTCTCTGAATCCAAAGACGGAAAAAGAGTCTACAGCGAGGATAAGGAAACCCGCCTTTCCACCCTGCACGTTGTGGGGGACACAAGAGGCTTTATTTCAACCGGCGTGCAAACGCAGTTTGAGTCTCAGTTGGTTGGTTATAATGTTGTGGACGGGGTATATAATATTAAAAAGAACGCAGGCGGCAACGACCTGAACTTAACCATAGACAGTGAGATCAACAAGGTGGCGCTTGATGCGCTTGGCGATTACAAAGGCACAATCGGCGTTGTCAATTATAAAACGGGCGATATAATCTGTATGGTTTCCACACCCACCTATGATGTAAACGATGTTCCGTCCAATATCAACACCTCAGAGGAATATGAGGGCGTTTATATCAACCGGTTCCTGACCGGTCTTTACACGCCCGGCTCCACTTTTAAAGTGGTAACGGCGATCAGCGCGCTTCAGAATATCGGTAGCGATATCTATAACAGAACCTGGCGCTGTGACCGCGTTTATGATGTGGACGGCATTGAGGAGGACAATATCATATGCAACGCGCGCCACGGCACAACGGATTTTGAAAACGCGTTTGCAAAAAGCTGTAATATCACATTCGGCAAGATCGCTATTGAACTCGGTCCGGAAAAACTGGCACAAACCGTGGATTCCCTTGGCCTGACACAGTCGGTTTCCGTCAGCGGCGTCATTCAGTCTGCCGAAAGCCGGTTTTTCCTGGAGGCGGGAGACGCGGACGCCTATACCGGCTGGACGGGGATCGGTCAGGGCGATACCTTGGTTACGCCTGCCGCAATGCTGCGCCTGATGTGCGCTATCGCGAACGACGGCAAAGCCGTTTCCTTTAATATTATAGACAGATTTGAAAATGCGTCGGGCAAAGCGGTGGATGTTGGTTATACAAGCAGCGAAACGCAGGTGCTCAGTTCGGATATTGCCGCGCAGATGAAATCGCTGATGCGCAACAATGTAAAAGCGCAGTACGGCGAGAGCCGGTATAAAGGTCTGAATCTTTGCGCAAAATCCGGCACGGCGCAGATCGATGATGTGGATGCCCACAATACCGCCTGGTTTGTAGGTTTTATGGATGATGAAGAGCATCCGTACGCCTTTGTTGTGGTTGCCGAGCACGGCAATTCCGGCTCGCAGACGGCAGGCCCCATGGCAAGAAAAGTGCTCAACGCGATTGTGGACAGCGAAAGCTAAAGTTAAGGAACTGATTTTTTGGATTTTATAGAAACACGGCGGGATGCCGCGCCGGAAAAAGCGGTGCTGCTCTCTGTTGATACAGGTGATTTTGACGCGGATGCGTCTGTAAACGAATTGGAAGAACTGGCGAAAACGGCGGGCGCTGAGGTGCTCGCCGTGGTCGTTCAGCGGCGTGAGGCGCCCTCTCCGTCCACCTATATCGGTTCGGGCAGGCTGGCGCAGCTTGTTGCATTCTGCGGCAGCCATGAAGTGGATCTGCTGATTGCGGACGGGGAACTTTCTCCCGTTCAGGTCAGAAATATAGAAGATGCCTGCGGCGTGCGCACTATAGACCGCACGGCGCTGATTCTGGATATCTTTGCCGCGCGCGCAAGAAGCGCGGAGGGTAAGATCCAGGTGGAACTCGCCCAGCTGAAATATCTTTTGCCGCGCCTTTCCGGGCAGGGAAAAAGCCTTTCCAGGCTCGGCGGCGGCATCGGCACAAGAGGCCCCGGTGAAACAAAACTGGAAACGGACAGGCGCCATATCCGCCGCAGGATAGAGCATCTGAACGACAGCCTGGAAAAAATCAGAAAGCGGCGACTGGCTACGCATACCCGCAGGCAGAAGAACGCCGTGCTTTCCGCCGTGATCGTCGGCTACACAAATGCCGGCAAATCCACGCTGATGAACCGCCTCACCCATGCCGGTGTGCTGGCGGAGGATAAACTTTTTGCAACGCTGGATCCAACGGCAAGAAAACTGATCCTGCCGGACGGCAGGCAGATCATGCTTGTGGATACGGTTGGTTTGGTGCGCCGTTTGCCCCACCAGCTTGTAGATGCTTTCCGCTCCACGCTGGAAGAGGCGCTTTGGGCAGACGTTATACTCAATGTGTGCGATATTTCGAATCCCGAATGCGCGGAGCATATTCGGGTAACAAATGATCTGCTCTCCTCTTTGGGGTGCGACGGCAAACCGATTATTAACGTGCTCAATAAATGCGATTTAGCGCCGGAGGTGCTGGATCACCCTGTGATCGGCGCCAATGTAAGGGTCAGCGCAATAACGGGGTACGGTATAGAAGCGCTTTTGGATGCCATTGCCAAGGCGCTGCCGGTTTCCAGAAAGAAAGTTACACTGCTTGTGCCGTTTTCACGCGGAGAGATCCTGCATGAGATCAGGCAAAACGGCGAAGTGCTTTCGCAGGCGTATACGGACGGCGGCATAAAAATCGAGGCTTTTGCGGACGCCGCATATCTTAATAAAATCAAGGAATATATTTTGTAAAACATTGATAATATTTTCAGCCCTGTTTTCATAAAATCATTATGAGGTGATTTTATGAAAATGTTTACGCTCAGACTGAAACCGAAAACCATTTTCGGTCTGATCCTGATCCTGGCGGGCATTATCGTTATTTCCATAACTTTCTTTTCCAATCATGCGGCGCTGAGCCGGCCGGCGGCAAGCGAGGTTACGCTGGAAACAGATGCGCAAAGGGAAGACTATTTAACATCGCTCGGCTGGGAATTCAAAACGCCGTGCGAGGAAAAAGAAGTGCAGATCCCGCAGACGTTTAACGATACATACACGCAGTATAATGAGATCCAGAAAGCGCAGGGCTTTGATCTGGAAAATTACAAAGGGCAGACCGCAACCGTTTATACATATAACATCACAAATTACGCCGGGTATGAGAACAGAGACTGCGTATACGCCAATCTGCTCGTCTGCGGCGGCGTGCTGATCGGCGGAGATGTGTGCTCCACTTCCGCTTCAGACGGTTTTATTGAAGATCTGCAAAAGGAATCATAAAACAGTAACGGAAAGCAGAAATATGGAAAGATTGGATAAATTTCTGGCGCGCGAACTCAATATTACACGCAGCGGCGCAAGATTGCTGATCCGGTCAGGCGGCGTTTCGGTGAATGCTTCTCCCGCCTGTTCGGCAGATAGGAAAATCGACCCGGATGCGGATGGCGTTTTTGTAAACGGCAGGGAAATTTCCTATAACAAATACGTGTATATTATGATGAATAAGCCCAAGGGTGTGATCTCTTCTTCAGACGGGCGCCGAACCGGTGAAAAAACCGTTGTGGATCTGCTGCCGCCTGAAATGAAACGAAAAGATCTTTTCCCTGCGGGCAGGCTGGACAAGGATACCACCGGTTTTGTGTTGATCACGGATGACGGCGGCTTTGCCCATGATATTTTAAGCCCCAAAAATCATATTGAAAAAACATATATTGCCGTGCTGGACAAACCTTTTGACGCGGCGGTCCGGCGTGATTTTGAAAACGGTATGGAACTTGGCGGCAAAACCTGTATGCCTGCCGCGCTGGAAAGCGTCGGCGGGCATCCTGCCTGCGCAAAGATCGTTTTGAAACAGGGCATGTACCACCAGATCAAACGGATGTTTAAAAAGCACGGCATTACGGTTCTTGAACTGAAACGCATCGCCATGGGCGCTTTGGAACTGGATGAAAATCTGGCGCCCGGCCAGGCAAGATATATAGGCAAAGAGGAGCTTTCTCTTGTAAAAAAAAGCACGAAATATGTGTGATAACCGCTGAAAAATACTATATATTGTGGTATAGATTGAACAAACAAAACGGTTTATGCAAGTTAAACAAAAAAATATAAAAATTTTGGCAAAATGCTTGCAAAATGTTGAACGCCCTTGTATAATATGAACAAGATAAAGCGATTGCTTTTGTGCAAAATTTCAGCGGTTTATTAAGGAGGAGTTATTTTGCCGAACAGATTGTTTCAGAGCCTTGTGAATCAGATGCGGGATACGATGGACCGCGATCTCGGCGTTGTGGACGAGGGCGGCACCGTTATCGCCTGCTCGGAGCTTGGCCAGATAGGCGAAATCAGAAAAGGCGTTGTTTCCGCCGGCGTGTTTGCCGGGCTTCAAACCTGTGTGGACGGGTGCACATATAAGGCCTTCGGCAATTCCGTTCACCCGGAATATGCTGTTTTTATTGACGGAACAGATGATCTAAGTAAGCATTATGCGGATATTATTGCCATAGCGTTTAACCAGATCAAGCAGACGAATGATGAAAAGTTTGACCGGTCTAATTTTGTTAAAAATGTGATTTTGGATAATATTCTTCCGGGAGATATTTATATTAAAAGCCGCGAACTGCATTTTAATAACGACGCTACCAGAGTGGTCTTTATCATCCGCGTGCCGCAGAAAACGGATGTTTCCGTTTTTGACGTGATCCAGAATTTCTTTCCGGATAAAGCCAAGGATTTTGTGATTAACGTAAATGAAACAGATATTGCGCTTGTTAAGGAAGTGCGCCCTAATGTGGAGATGAAAGATCTGGAAAAACTGGCGCGCTCCATCTGCGATACGCTTTCAACGGAGTTTTACTGCACAGCCGTTGTAGGGATCGGCACGTGCGTAACGGGCGTTAAGGACCTTGCTCGTTCTTTTAAAGAAGCACAGGTCTCCCTTGAGGTCGGCAAGGTGTTTGATACGGAGCAGCCGATCGCAAGTTATGAGAATCTGGGTATTGCCCGCCTGATTTATCAGCTGCCCACAACGCTTTGCGAAATGTATCTGAAAGAGGTGTTCAAATCCGGCTCTATCGATTCGCTGGATCAGGAAACGCTGTTTACCATTCAAAAGTTTTTTGAAAACAACCTTAATGTTTCGGAAACCAGCCGAAAACTGTTTGTGCACAGAAACACGCTTGTTTACAGGCTGGAAAAAATCAAAAAAATCACCGGTCTTGATTTAAGGGAATTTGATGATGCCATCGTATTTAAAGTGGCCCTGATGGTCAATAAATATCTGGAATCCAGCCCGATCAAGTATTAATTCAAAACGATTTCGGCAATGCTTTTCGTGTTGCCGAATTTTTATATCTTCGGTTCAAACGGCTGTATAGCCCCTGTCTGTTACAAATTCATTACATAATTTACAAAATAAAAACATTTTTAACTTGATTTATCCTGTGAATTGCTTTATTATATATAGGTGGTATAGTTTAAAAATCAAATTCAGCATAAAATCAAAGAGGGAAAAATAAAGTGATTGAATTTCGTGATGTTACCAAGGTGTACGGCAGCAACGGCACCAAGGCGCTCAATAATGTGAATATAAAGATCGAAGACGGCGAATTCGTTTTTGTTGTCGGCGCGTCCGGCGCCGGCAAAAGTACGTTCCTCAAACTGATCATGCACGAGGAAAAGCCCACGGAAGGCGTGGTTATCGTAGGCGATTACCGATCGGACACGTTAAAGAAAAAGCAGGTGCCCTATTACAGAAGAACAATGGGCATCGTTTTTCAGGATTTCAGGCTCATTCCCAAAATGAGCGTTTACGATAATGTTGCTTTTGCCATGCGCGTGATTGGCGCAAAGGAAAAAGAGATCAGAAAACGCGTCCCTTATATTTTGCAGCTTGTGGGTCTTTCCCACAAAGCCCGTTCCATGCCGAATGAGCTTTCCGGCGGCGAGCAGCAGAGGGTCTCTCTGGCAAGGGCGCTTGTAAACAACCCCAAACTGATCATTGCGGACGAGCCTACCGGTAACGTAGACCCCGAAATGAGCCACGAGATCGTGGAGATGCTTACCAAGATCAACAACAACGGCACCACCGTTATTATGGTAACGCACGAGCATACGCTGGTTAAGGCGTTCCCCCGCCGTGTTATCGTGATCAAAAACGGAGAGGTGGTTTCCGATACGCCGGATCCCACGCATGCGCAGTTTGAATCGGCGCAGCCGGAAAAAGCAACGGATATGTATTTCTTTAACGAGGATGTTAAACTCGGCAGCGAGATAGAGGATATTTTTGAATCTATTGACGACGGTTCTTCACCCGCAGAAAAAGAAGACGCAAAAGACGGAGGTGAGGACTGATGACGGGTTCCAGTTTCAGATACCTCTTCAAAGAGGGTTTCAGAAATACGTGGTCAAACAGAATGATGAGTATAGCCTCCATCTGTGTTTTGATGAGCTGTCTTGTTCTGATCGGCTGCGCTTCCATGATCTTCCTCAACATCGAATCCCTGCTCGGCAGGATTGAAGAGGAAAACGTGGTCATGGTCTATATTCAGGATGATACTTCTGATGCGGATATCGCCGCAATGGATACACAGCTTAAAGGGCTTGACAACGTGAAAGAAGTAGAGTTTGTTCCCAAGGAGGACGCGTGGGCAGATCAGCTCTCCACCATGGAAGAGGCACAGGCGCAGTTCTTTACGGAAATCAGTTCGGATATTCCGCTGCCGGATGCGTTTAAAGTTACGGTGGATGACCTGACTTATTTTGACCAGACTGTTTCTCAGATTGAGCAGTTGGATCATATCGATACCATTCGGGAAAATAAAGACCTTGCCGAAAAACTGGTTACCATACGCCACGGCGTTGAGGTCATTTCCATCGTGATCGTAGCCGTCCTGCTGGCAATCAGTGTGTTTATTATTTCCAATACGATCAAACTTACCGTTTATTCCAGAAGGCTGGAGATCAGTATTATGAAATCCGTTGGCGCAACAAACAGTTTCGTCCGGCTGCCCTTTGTGGTGGAAGGCATGATTCTGGGTATCATTTCCGGCGTGATTTCGCTTGGCCTTGTGTGGGCGTTTTATGAATTTGCCATTCATCAGTTCAGCGATCTTTTGTCCTCGCTGCAGCTGGACGCGCTGAATTTTGCGGATTACGCCCTTCCGATGCTTGGAATTTTCATTGCAATCGGCATTGTAACCGGTGTCGGCGGCGCGTTGATCTCCATGGGCAGATATCTTAACAGGGAAGGCAGTGAAATCAGTGCAATCTAAAATGAAAAACAGAGGAATTTTACGAATCTTTTGTCTTGTGCTCAGTTTGATGCTCGTTTTTTCATCAGCATTTACCGCACAGGCAAAAACCAGTTCGCAGAGCAAACTGGACAAGATCAATCAAAATATCAAAGAGGCGCAGAAAGAGCTGGATTCCCTTGATGATCAGGTTGCGGATAAAAAAGCGTATTCTGACGCCCTCATGAAAAAAATAGATCTGCTTCAGGACAAGCTGGATGCGCTGGAAAGCAACCGCGATGATCTGCAAAGTGAGATTGATGCGGTTCAGAAAAGAATAGATGAAACGCAGGCAGAGATCAACAAAGCCGAAAAGGAGATAGAGAAAAAAGAGCAGGAATTTGACGGCGTTTACGAAGAATACTGCCAAAGACTGCGCGCCATGTATATCTCCGGCAATGTTTCCATGCTGGAAGTTCTGCTGGAAAGCGGCGACATCAGTTCCATTCTGACCCGTGCGGAAATGGTAAAATCTGTTTCGGAGCAGGACAGCGCTACGCTGGATGATCTTATGACCAAAATGGAGGAAATCAATAAAGAGCGCGAGGAACTTGCAAACAACAAGATCCAGCTCGGCAAGGATAAGGACAGCCTCAATTCCCGCAAGCAGGAACTTCAGAAATCCATTGATGAATACAATTCTTCCAAGGCAGAACTTAACGCAGAGGTGGAAGAGTGTAATGCCGCGCTTGCGTCACTTGATGATAAACGGTCTGAAGTTAAGGAAACAATAGATACGAATCAAGAGCAGAAAAGGCAGATTGAGGCGGAGATCAATAACGCCCTCAGCGGCTCCGGCAGCAATAAGCCGGGCAGCGGCAATTATAACCCCGGCACCGGTCAGCTTGCTTACCCAACCAGCTACAGGCAGATCTCTGCAGGTTATCCGAATTACAGCAACGGCTCTTATCACGGCGGCGTAGACTGGCCCTGCCCAACGGGCACTGCCGTTCATGCTTCCGATTCCGGCGTTGTAGTTATTGCCAAAAAACTGACTTACAGTTACGGTCAGTATATCCTGATCGATCACGGCAACGGCCTTTCCACGCTTTATGCGCACAATTCCTCGCTTGTTGTAGGCGTTGGAGATAAAGTTTCAAAGGGGCAGATCATTGCTTATTCGGGTGAATCCGGCAACGCCACAGGCCCTCACGTTCACTTTGAGGTGCGGTTAAACGGCACCAGAGTTAATCCAATGAGTTACCTTTAATTTTTAATTACAAAATTTAATACATATAAAAAGATTGTAAATAATATTTACAGTCGGTCTGATTTATTATATAATAGGAAGTGGAGTCAATGAAACGATTTGTCTTATTCAAAAGAAGTGTAAGCGTTTTATTGGCTTCACTGTTTGTTTTTTTGTTTGCTTTTTATCCCGCGCCGCATGCAGTCAGCGTTTCTGCCGCGGAACTCACACCCCAGCAGGAAAAGGCCCAGTTGGAACAGCGTATTAAAGAGGCGGAAAACAAATTGCGGGATCTGGAGGCACAGTCCGCAAGCACACAGGAGTATTTTGATACGCTGAATGAAAAGATTACGTATCTGGACCGCCAGTATGATCTGGTCAGCAGCGAAGTGGATCAGGATAAAGATCAGGTAGAGATTTTAAAGACCGCATATGCCGAAAACGAAAAGGAGATCGATTCGATCGGCAAAGATATTGAGCAGCTGCAAAAAGACTGCGCCGCGGCGGAAGAAGAATTTTCCGGCACATATCAGGCGTTTTCCAAGCGCATGCGCGCCATGTATATCAGTGGTGAAACGAATGTTCTTGTATTTCTGATCACAAGTAATGATATTTCCCAGTTTTTAACAAGGCTTGAAATGATCAAGCGCGTTTCGGAGATGGACGGCAAACTGCTGGAATCCATTAATTCGGAAATAGATGAGATTAATACCTCCCGCGATGCGATCACCCAAAAAAGAGCCGAACTTCAGGTAACGCAGGTTACGCTGCAGAACACCAGAACGTCGCTGGAGGCGGCGATACCGGAACTGGAACAGAAACAGCAGGAACTGGAAGATAAAAAAACAGAACTGGATAAAGAGCGCGGCGATGCGAACGCGCTTTTAAAGCAGCTGAATGATGAAACCGGTAATTATACCGAGTATCTGGAAGATAACAAAGCGGCTATGGCAGAAGTAGACGCCGCCATAGAAGCCGCAGAAGATAAATATGAGGAGCAGACGCCTCCGGCTACCGAACCGCCAACGCAAAAGCCGGATTCAGGCGGATCCTCCGGTTCAGGCGGGGGAACAACTTCCGGCGGTTCGGGCAGCGGCACGATCAGCCTAACTTATCCCGTTCCGTCGCAAACAACAATCACCTGCGCGTTCGGCGAGTATTCCGGGCACAGCGGTGCGGATTTCAGTTGTCCCACCGGCTCAAAGGTTGTTGCCGCTGAATCGGGCACGGTTATCATTTCCGCCGATCTGAAAAATGCGGACGGCACTTACAGAAGTTACGGCAGATATATCGTAATCAAACACGATAAAAAAATGGCTTCCGGGGATAACGTTTATACGCTTTACGCCCATAATTCAGAACGGCTGGTTTCAGAAGGGCAGCACGTGGAAAAAGGCCAGCAGATCGCAAAATCCGGCTCAACCGGCAATTCCACCGGCCCGCACTGCCATTTTGAAGTGCGCACCCCGAGCTCCAGTTATTCGGCTTGTAAAAACCCTGCGCTTTACCTCCCGTAAAGGCAGGCATGAATCATAAAGGGTAAAAATTTATTATAAGGTCGCTGAATCGAATGCATTACAAACGATCCAATAAAATACTGTCCGCCGTGTTAGCGGCAGTCATGGCAATTACGCCGCTTTCGGCAGGTCTGGTTCCCGCTGTCGCAGCCGATACCACGGCATCGGAACCGGAAAGCACAACGGCTCCGCAGATGACGGAAGAGGAAAAACGCGAAGAGGCAAGAAAGAAACTGGAAGCGCAGATCGCCGTGCTGGATGCCGATCTCAAAGCGGCGGAGCAGCGTCTTGCGGCGCTTGCGGCAGATTCCAAAAATACGGAAGAATATATTAACGCGCTGGATGAAAAAATCGGCATTATCAATCAGCAGCTTACGGTTTTGGATGAGCAGGTGCTGGAGTATGAGGAAGATATCAAAGTCCTGCAAACCAGTATAGAGGAAAACCAAAAGCAGGCAGATACGCTGCAGGCGGAAGTGGATAAGGTTCAGGCGGAGTTGGATGACCTGAATGAGAAATTCATGGCAAAGTATGATGCGTATTGCCTTCGTATACGCGCCATTTACATATCCGGCAATTACAATCTGCTCACTGCGCTTTTAACGTGCAGCGATATTTCCAGTTTTCTCACCCGCTATGAAATGATCAAAGCAGTCTCCAAGAGTGATGCACAACTGCTGCAGGAGATTCAGGAGCAAACGGAGCAGATCCTGGCGCGTGAATCGGATCTGAATGAAAAGAAAACAGCGCTTGACGCAATGAATATGACGCTGCTTTCCCAGCAGAATGAACTCAAATATAAGCAGGATTCTCTTACACAGGCACAGGAAAATATTGCCTCAAAGAAGATTACACTTGCGCAGGATAAAGCGGAAAGTGATCAGCTTTTTGCCCAGCTTACCGCCGAAACAGGCATGTATACGGAATACAGAAATGAGGATCAGGCGCTTACCGATGCCGCAGAGCAGCAGATCGAGGATCTGATGAACGGCATCATCTCTCCCGATGAAGTTTCTGATTTCACAACGGGAGACAGAGATGAAAAACCTACCGTGATCTATAATGACACGGACGTTTATAATAGGTCGGACGGCGTTTATAATATGACGTATCCTGTTCCGGGGCATTACACGGTTTCCGCCGGGTTCCCGAACTACAGCAACGGCTCCTATCACGGCGGCATTGATTTTCCGTGCCCCACGGGCACAAAGGTAGTGGCGGCGCAAAAGGGTGTTGTAGCCGGCGTGAAACGTCTGGATTACAGTTATGGCTATTATGTGCTTATCTATCACGGCACAGATGCAAACGGAGATAAGGTCTTTACGCTTTATGCCCATAATTCAGAAATACTTGTCTCGCCCGGCGATTCCGTTTATAAAGGCCAGCAGATTGCAAAATCCGGCTCAACCGGCAATTCCACCGGCCCGCACTGCCATTTTGAGATCCGTGTGGGCGGCACAAGAATCAATCCGAAAAACTATTTAAGCAAATAAGTTATGAATAAGATCAATTACAGTAAACAAACCGAATCCATTATAGAAGAAAACAAGAGAGAGCATACTATGCCCTCTCTTTTAATTCATGCGTGCTGTGCGCCGTGTTCCAGCGCCTGCCTTGAATATCTGAATCCGTATTTCAGGATAACCGTGTTTTATTATAATCCGAATATTTCCCCTGAGGCTGAGTTTGAAAAAAGACTTGCAGAGGAAAAACGCCTGCTTGCAGGAATGCCTTTTGAAAACCCGGTGGATATTATAGAAGGGCATTATGATTACGGCGATTTTTTGCAGATTGCCAAGGGGCTGGAGGATTGCCCGGAGGGCGGCGAACGCTGTTTTCGGTGTTACAGGCTGCGGCTGGAGGAAACCGCCCGCCTTGCCAAGGAAAAAGGCTTTGATTATTTTTGCACCACACTTTCCATAAGCCCGCTCAAAAACGCCCAGAAGATCAATGAGATCGGCTATGAGGTTGCGGAAAAATACGGCGTTCAGTGGTTGCCGTCCGATTTTAAGAAAAAAGAGGGCTATAAGCGCTCCATAGAACTCTCCAGGCAGTATGCTCTATACCGCCAGAATTTCTGTGGCTGCGCGTTTTCAAAAAAGGCCGCGCTTGAAAAGGAGAACCATCATGAATGATCCGCTTGCTTCCAGAATACGGCCAACTGAGCTTTCAGATGTTGTGGGCCAGCGCCATCTGCTTGCGCCGGGCAAGCCGCTCTATAATTTGATTCAAAGCGGCAATATCCCAAATTTGATTTTTTACGGCCCGTCCGGCACCGGGAAAACAACGGTTGCGTCCATCATTGCAAAGAAAACCAATAAGGCACTGCGCCGCCTGAACGGCACAAATGCCTCCACCAAAGATATAAAAGAGATCGTATCCGAACTGGATACGTTTGAAACGGTAAACGGCGTTTTGCTCTATCTGGATGAGATCCAATATTTCAACAAGCGCCAGCAGCAGAGCCTGCTGGAATACATAGAAAATGGCAAGATCACGCTGATCGCGTCCACAACGGAAAATCCTTATTTCTATATCTATCCGGCTGTGCTGTCGCGTTCCACCGTGTTTGAATTCAAAAGCGTTGCATGGCAGGATATTGTGCCTGCCGTAAAAAGAGGGTTCCGCATCCTCGGCAGTGAAAACGGCGTTCATGTATCGGTAGAGGAGCCTGTTTTGGAAAAGATTGCCAAAGGCTGTTCGGGCGATGTGCGCAAAGCCCTTAATACCGCTGAAAACTGCTTTTTCGTTACCCCTGCGGAAAACGGAGAAAAGCATATCACACTGGAAACGGCAGCGCAGCTTACCCAGTCCAGTTCCGTGCGGTATGACCGGGAGGGCGATGAGCACTACGATATCATTTCCGCTTATCAGAAAAGCATGCGCGGTTCGGATCCGGACGCTGCCCTGCACTATCTTGCCCGCCTGCTTGCCGCGGGTGATCTGCCGTCTGCCTGCCGCAGGCTGCTTGTGTGTGCCAGCGAGGATGTAGGCCTTGCGTATCCGCAGATCCTTCCAATTGTAAAAGCGGCGGTGGATACGGCTATGGCTGTCGGTTTGCCGGAGGCGCGTATTCCTTTGGCGGATGCGGTGATTCTGGTTTCCGTATCCCCGAAAAGCAATGCCGGCGAGGCGGCGATAGACGCTGCTATGGCAGATGTGGAAAAAGGCAATTACGGCGCGGTTCCGCGCAATCTTCAGAATCAGCATTTTGACGGCGAGGACGCGGCGGTGAAAGGCCAGTTTTATGTTTATCCGCATGATTTTGAAACTCATTGGGTTCGGCAGCAGTATATGCCGGATAAACTGAAAAACACAAAATATTATATTCCCGGTAAAAATAAAAACGAGCAGGCGTTTCAGGCTTACTGGGATAAGATCAAAAACACGGATAAAAACCGTAAGTAAAGAGGAGATTCTATGACGAAAAAGGAAAGAGCGCTTAAAGCGGTGGAGATCCTGAAAGAACTTTACCCGGACGCGATCTGCTCACTGGAATATAAAGATCCGTTTCAACTGCTTGTTGCCGTGCGGCTTTCGGCGCAGTGCACGGATGCAAGGGTAAATCTTGTAACGCCCGCTCTTTTTGACCGCTTTAAAACCATGCAGGATTTTGCAGACGCTGATGTTTCCGAAGTGGAAACATACATACATTCCTGCGGCTTTTATAAGAGCAAGGCGCAGTCTATAGTCGGTA
This sequence comes from Clostridium sp. CAG:678, assembly GCA_000431535.1. Classification (GTDB taxonomy): domain Bacteria; phylum Bacillota; class Clostridia; order Oscillospirales; family Acutalibacteraceae; genus Eubacterium_R; species Eubacterium_R faecale. The sequence continues at coordinate 91,655 of HF991806.1, read as the reverse complement.
TGGCTCAAAAGATAATAAGCGATTTCGGCGGCGTGGTGCCGGATAATATAGAAGATCTGATCACCCTGCCCGGCGTGGGCAGAAAAACGGCAAATCTGATCGTTGGCGATGTTTACGGCAAAGAGGCAATCGTGGTGGATACGCATTGTATCCGGATCACAAACCGCATCGGTCTTGTGGCGGAAAAAGATCCGAAAAAAATAGAATTTGCACTCAAAAAGATCATTCCGCCTGCCGAGGGCTCAGATTTTTGCCACAGGATCGTCTTGTTCGGCAGGGATGTGTGTTCGGCAAGGAAACCAAAGTGTGAGTCGTGCAAAATGAAAGAAATCTGCAGGCAGGTTGGTGTAAAGAAATGAAAAAACCGCTCCTAAACGAAGAAAATATTATTCTGATCGGTATGCCCGGCGCCGGAAAATCCACCTGCGGTGTGCTTGCCGCGAAAATTCTGTTAAAGAATTTTTTTGATACGGATCTGCTCATACAGAGCATGGAAAACAAACGCCTGCAGCAGATCATCAATGAAAAAGGCACCGCGGAATTTAAAAGGGCGGAGGAGGCGGCAGTGCTTTCTCTGGATATTAAAGGCACGGTGATCGCCACGGGCGGCAGCGTGGTCTACAGCCCGAAAGCCATGGCGCATCTGAAAAGTATGGGCAAGGTCATCTATATGCATTTAAGTTATGACGAGATGAAAAAGCGCATTAAAAATCTTTCTACCCGCGGAATCGTTCTGGAAAACGGGGAAACGCTGCTGGATATGTATAACGAGCGCCGGCCGCTTTATGAAAAATACGCGGATCATATCATAGACTGCGATGGAAATACGATAGACGATACCGTTGCCGAAATCGTGGATGTGTGCGAAAAATAACTCTTGATTCTATATGCTGTTTTATGATATTATAGATTAAATATAACAACAATTTTCAAGGAGGATGATGAAATGGGCGAATACGGCGCTAAATTTGTGAAAGAGGGGCTCACGTTTGATGATGTTCTGCTTATTCCGGCGGAAAGCGATGTGCTTCCCAACGAGGTGGATCTTTCCACACAGTTAACAAAACACATCAAGCTTAATATTCCTCTTATGACTTCTGCCATGGATACCGTAACGGAATCCACTATGGCGATCGCTATTGCGCGCGAGGGCGGCATCGGCGTAATACACAAGAATATGACGATCGAGGATCAGGCAACAGAAGTGGATAAAGTTAAAAGATCGGAAAACGGCGTTATTTCGGATCCGTTTTTCCTTTATCCGCAGAATACGGCGCAGGATGCGGAAAATCTGATGCGCAAATATAAGATCAGCGGCGTTCCGATCTGTGAGGAGGACGGCACCCTTGTGGGCATCCTCACAAACCGCGATATGCGTTTTATGACGGATTATTCCGTTAAGATCGCGGATGTAATGACGCCAAAAGAAAAACTGGTTACCGCCATGAGCGGCACAACGCTGGAAGAAGCGAAAAAGATCCTGATGGCGTCCAAGGTGGAAAAACTTCCTCTTATTGATCAAAACGGAAAACTTACAGGGCTTGTAACGATTAAGGATATTGAAAAGAGCCTGAAGTATCCGAATACGGCCCGCGATTCGCAGGATAGATTGCTCTGCGCCGCGGCGGTCGGTATTACAGGCGATATGTTAGCTCGTGCAAAAGCGCTTGTGGATGCGCATGTGGACGCGCTTGTGCTGGATTCGGCGCACGGCCATTCCAAGAATATCATGAAAGCGGTTGATACCGTTAAAAACGCATTTCCTCAGATTTCCCTGATCGCAGGCAATGTTGCAACGGCAGAGGCAACTGAAGCGCTGATTAAAGCAGGCGCGGATGCCGTTAAGGTCGGCATAGGCCCCGGCTCCATCTGCACAACACGTGTTGTTGCCGGCATCGGCGTGCCGCAGATCACCGCTATTTATGACAGTGCTGAAATGGCGGATAAATATGGTGTTCCGATCATTGCGGACGGCGGTATCAAATACAGCGGCGAGATCGTGAAAGCCATTGCCGCGGGCGGCAGTGTTGTTATGGTCGGCTCACTTGTAGCCGGCTGTGAGGAATCTCCCGGTGAAACGGAAATTTATCAGGGCCGTCAGTTTAAAGTGTACCGCGGCATGGGTTCGCTCGGCGCCATGAGCAAAGGCTCGGCGGACAGATATTTCCAAACCGGCACAAAGAAATTCGTGCCGGAAGGCGTAGAGGGCCGTGTCCCTTATAAAGGACCGGTTGGCGACACGGTTTATCAGATGATGGGCGGTCTGCGCTCCGGTATGGGCTATGTTGGCTGCCACAATATTCAAGAACTGCGCACAAATGCCAGATTTATCAAGATCACAGGCGCCGGACTTGTTGAAAGTCACCCGCATGACGTGTATATCACAAAAGAGGCTCCTAACTATTCCGGCAGCAGGCAGGATTGATTTTTCAAGGGGCGTTAAACGGTTTCGTTTAATGCCCTTTTTTTACAAGAGGTTTTTCCATGGCTGAAAAGATAACCAGATGGCAGAAATTCAAAAAGTTTCTAAAACGGAATATGACTCCCACCTGGGCAAAGCATTTCAGCTATCAGGTGATCTCCTTTTTGCTTTCCGTTTGCCTTGTAATCGGCGTAACGGCATATGCCATCAATAAAACATATGATGAAAGGACTTTGACTTTCGTGCAGGGATTTACGGTAACGGCGCATACAGGCGCGTTTGATACGCCTGAAAATTCAATGGAATCCGTTCAGGCGGCAATTGAAAATAATGTGCAGATCATAGAAATAGATATCCGCCAGCGGCCGGATAAAACCCTTGTGATCAGCCATGATATTGTGGTTATGAATAACGAGGGTACGCCGCTTGCCGATGTGTTTGCGCTTTTGCAGCAGGATGACTGCCTGATTAATCTGGATATCAAGGAAACCAGAACGCTTGATCCCCTGCATGATATGCTGGTGGAATATAACCTTCTGAGCCGCGCGTTTTTAACGGGGATTGATCAGATGAATGTAAACGCAGTTAAGGAATCCTCCTGCGCGGATATGGATTATTATTTAAACTGCCAGCCTTCACGCATCAAGATCTTTACGGATGATTATAAGGTTAAGATCATAGATCTGCTCAAGGAAACGGGCGCCGTGGGCATCAACTGCAATTATAAATACGCCTGCGCAACGCTCTCTAATCTGCTGCACGAAAACGGCTACAAACTTTCCGTGTGGACGGTAAATACAAAATTTGAAATGAAACGTATGCTTGTTACGCAGCCGGATAATATTACAACAAAGGAATACGGCAAATTGATGTCCGTTATAGATAACTGGGGGAAATAGCAAATGACAAATGAGGAGTATTTAAAGGCGATCGATATGCGCTCGTCCAGGCGCACCTTTAAAAATCACCCTTTGGATCCGGATACCAAACAGGTCATCAAGGATTTGGTGGCTTATGTGAATCAAAAAGCGGGGCTGCATTTCGTTTTTATGGATGACGGCCGCTTTGCTTTCAATCTTCATTCGGGAATGACCAGTCTCATCGCCGTTTGCGGCGCGGATACAATCCCGGCAAGAGAGGCATGCGGCTACTGGGGCGAAACAATCGTTTTGCAGTGCACTTTTCACGGCATCGGCACCTGTTGGGTTGGCACATATAATGAAAACAAGGTGCTTGAAAAACTGGATCTTCCAAAAGGCGTTCGCCTTTACTGCGTAATTGCGCTCGGCAATGTTTCCCCCAATAAAAGTTTTAAAGAAAAGATCATGTATAACACCACCCATAAAAAAAGCAAACCGTATCAGAAGATGTTTGAGGCTTGCGATACAAAATTACCGGAGGAGATCGTGTTTGCTATGCGCCTTGTTGAAAAGGCGCCGAGTTCCGTGAACCGCCGCCCGGTTAAATTCAGGTACGAAAACGGCAGAATTACCGCCAGTGTAAGCGAGCCGTATTCGGATAAAAGTATTGATTTCGGCATCGCGCAGCTCCATTTTCAGCTTGGCATGAGCGCCAAAGGCATTAAAGGCGAGTGGAAAAACGGCGAATTTATTGAGGATACACAGCGTATTCTGAAATTCCCAAAGCGTGAGACGGAAACCGAAGAGGAGGAAAATACTGATGAGTGAAACCGAAAAAAAGAAAATGAGTAAAAAGAAAAAAGTCGTTATCATTGTGCTGTGCGTTTTGCTTGCGCTGATCATCCTGATCGTTGCGGCAGGCCTTGTTGCGCTCAACTGGTATTGCAAAACGCCGGATTATACGGTTTACCAGACTTCGCAGGATGTGGAACTCGTGGCGCACAGGGGCTTTAGAGCCGTTGCGCCTGAAAATACCGCGCCCGCGTTTGAAGAGGCGGGCAAGGCAGGGTATTACGGCGCAGAATGTGATGTTTACCGCACGGCGGACGGCGTTTGGGTCATTCATCATGACCCGATCACCTACCGTATGACCGGGGAACCCAGCATGGTGGAGAAAAAGACCTATGAGGAATTGATGCAGGAAACGGTGGATAACGGTTCCAATATCGGCGATTACGATTCGCTGAAGATGTGCACGCTGGAGGAATATCTGGATATTTGCAGCAAATATCAGATGGTGCCGGTCATAGAACTCAAAAGCGCGAATAATACGGAGTATTATAGTGAGATCATAGATATCCTTGCCGGTTATCCGGATCTGAAACCCGTGTTTATCTCTTTCCATTATGAGGATCTTACCGCAATGCGCAAACTTACGGACGCGCCTTGCTGGTATCTGGTGCAGGAAATCACGGATGAAGATATCGATATGGCGCTTGCCCTCGGCGGAGACTGCGGCATTGATTTTAATTACGCCAAAGAGGAAAACACGGATGAAGTGATCCAAAAGTGCATAGACGCCGGCTTAACGGTTGGCGCGTGGACGGTGAATGACCCTGCCGCGGCAGACCGGCTTGCATCTCTTGGTGTAAAGTATATCACAACGGATAATATTACATACTGATCAGGTTCGCTGTTTTTAGCGAAATACACATAAGAAAAAGGATCTGACTTGCGCACCGGCAGGTCGGATCCTTTTTTATATCACATTTATCCTTATTATCAAATCCCCAGCAGAACGGACGCAAACAGAATATAGATCAGCAGGGATACCGCGTCCGTGATCGTGGTGATAAACGGATTTGCCATAACGGCGGGGTCAAATCCGCATTTTTTTGCAATAATGGGCAGGCAGCAGCCAATCACTTTGGAAAACACCACTTCCACAACGATCGTCAGGCTGACCACAAGTGAGATTATAACGGTGATCTCGCTGTTTCCCAGTACGTATTTATCAAACAGCAGCAGTTTTACAAAGCACACCGCCGCCAGCACAAGCCCGCAGACTATGCCGACGCGGACTTCTTTCCAGATCACTTTGAAGATATCTTTCAGCGAGATCTCCCCAAGGGAAAGCGCGCGAACGATCGTAACGCTGGATTGACCGCCCGAATTACCGCCCGTGCCCATCAGCATCGGAATAAAGGCAATCAGCGTGGCAACGGATGCCAGTTTGTTTTCAAAATTCGTCAGGATCTGGCTCGTGATGGTTGCCGATATCATAAGCAGCAACAGCCAAGGGATACGCTTTTTAAATGTTTCTATAACGCTTGTTTTTAAATACGGCGTGTCTGTTGGCACGATTGCCGCCATCTTCTGAATGTCTTCCGTGTTTTCTTCCTGCAATACGTCGATGACATCGTCTACGGTTATGATGCCCACCAGCCGGTTTTCCATATCTACAACGGGCAGCGCAAGAAAATCGTATTTTGAAAGCAGCGCAGACGCTTTTTCTTGGTCATCCAGCGTGTTTACGGAAATTACATTGGTTTCCATCAGCTCTTCAATTTTGTTGTCTGCGTCATGCAGCAAAAGTTCCTTAACCGTGGTAACGCCAAGCAAATGCCGCGACGCGTCCGTTACATAGCAGGTGTAGATCGTCTCTTTATCCACACCCGTGCGCCGAATGCGCTTAAAGGCGTCTTCCACCGTCATATCCCGCTTCAGATCAACAAATTCCGGCGTCATGATGGAGCCTGCCGAATCCTCGGGGTATTTCAGTATGGAATTGATTGCCTCTCGCATTTCGCTGTCTGTATTTTTCAGAATTCTTTTCACAACAGAGGCGGGCATTTCCTCAACAATGTCGGCGGCGTCGTCAATGTAAAGCTCGTCCAACACTTCTTTCAGTTCGGAGTCGGAAAAAGAGCGTATCAGGCTTTCCTGCGTATCGCCGTCAAACTCAACAAAGGTTTCCGCGGCGTTTTCTTTTGTAAGCATTCTGAAAAGAAACATGCGTTTCTTTTCGTTGGCTATGGATTCCAGCAGCTGTGCAATATCCGCAGGGTTAAGCTCATTTAGGAACCGCTTTAATTCTCTTATGTTTTTTTCGTTATGCAGCCTGTCCGTATAGGCAAGCATTTCCTCCAGTTCCACGAGCTCACTCCTTTCATGCGTTTATCCCGTATGTGTATGGTGCGCCTTATTTTGCAGCTGCGTAAAAATCCTTTTCATCCTCATCGTATGGGTTGGCAGCAACGCGCTTTACGATTGCCGCAATGATCAGAATCACAATCAGTCCGCCAACCACGGCGCCGGCAGTAACGGCGAATACCGGCTGTTCATAAAACCGTTCCCCTTCCACAAAGGAAACATATCCCGGTGCAGCCATTTCTGCCTTTACTTCTTCCACGGTCTTATTTACTCTGGTAACTTCAAACGTGTATTTTTTTGTGTTGCCGTCTGATGCGGTAACGGTTACGGAGATTTCTGTTTCCTGCCCTTCACGCAGTGTAACCGGCATTGCGGTTGCCGTGGCGTTTATATCCTGCGTTACCGGGGTTATATGGATCTCTGTAAGATCGCTCGGCACATATAGTTTGTATACGGTGTCCTCCCCGTTGATCTCGGGGCGCACCTCGCCATATTCGCAGCTTATGCCGGCAAGATTGGCGTTTGAATTGATCTCGTATTCCGGCGCGTTGGAATATGTAAAAGTGTATATGACGCTGCCGCTGTCAAATTCCAGCGTAACTGTGATCCCGGTCTGGCGGTTTGCGTTGTCATATTCGTAGGTTGCAATCACATTTGCGTTTCCGTTTACTTTATAACTTTGCAGCGCTGCGCTCTGCTCCGGGTTTTGAAGCGTCAGGGTAAAATAGGTTTCCCCCGTTCGGAACCCGCCGTCGATCTCCGCATTCGAAAAGGTTATGCTTTCCAGATACGGCGCGTTTTGAATCGGTGCTTCGGCGGCGCTTGCAAACAGGTTTGTGCTGAATATACAAAATATGCTTACTAAAACAGTTATTACTTTTTTCATAATCTTTCGGCGTTTGGCAGTCAGGCTGTTATGCGCTTTCGCTTAGTCAGACTGCCGCAGAATAAAGGATTCTACTCCGCCTTCCTCCAAAACAGTTTTTATTTGCGGGGCGTTGCCCGAAACACTGACCAGATAGATCCTGCTGTTTCCAAGATCTTCGTCAAATAAATTCAGGATTCTGTCTCCCGCTGTTTGTGCGGCAGAGGTTTCTTCCGTACTGCCGTTTTCCTGGGTGCTGTTTTCTTCTTCGTTTTCCGTGCTTTCGCTCTCCTGATCCTCACCGGCAACTGCCTGCACGAGCGAATCGTCAATATCCACTTCAACGCCCTCAAGCAGTTTGATATTTGTGCCGATATCTTCGTAAAGTCTGGCGGAAAGTGTTTCAAATCCATCCGAAAAACCGCTGCCCGCGCTTTCCGGAATCTCTGTTCCGCGCAGCACAAATACGGAAACGCCCATTTCCGCAGCTTCGGCAATGATATCTTTGATATATTTGTAAACGGTTTCGGAATTCGGGTTCAGATAAGTGTTTCCGCGCGAATCTTCATACGGCAGTCCGTTGCCGTCAAGCAGTGCAACAGATCGGTCCTGCCGCGGCACCAAATTATCCAGATAACAGTAAACCACGCCTACGGTAAGTATATCCTGTTCGCTGAGTTTCATAACAGAATTGTGCAGATCCGTTGCCTCAAATGCCGCCGCGCTGTACGCGTCCACCGTGGCAAGGGCGCTGCGGTAACCGATTGTGCCGTTATCCCGCTTAATATCGATCGCAACACTGTTGTAGGCGTTTGCCGTCAGGTTCGTGATCACGGAATCCAAAATCACGGAACCGTCCATGGAAATGCTGTCCTCATAAGCGCAGTGCAGGTCAAACTTCACTTCATTTATCATGCTGTCTGCCGGGGCGTCAGCTTCAGCGCTCATCTGCGGCATGCCGTTTCGCATCATGTACACGTCCATTCCGGTGTAACCTATGCCAACGATGATCAGGCATAATACAACAATGCCCAGCCGTTTCAGTAGCGTGCGTGCCTGCGCTTTGTGTTTGCGCTTTTTCTTGATCTTGGGGCGCATATAATCAAACTTGTCTGAATAAATGCCTTCGTCAGAGGCATATTTATCGGCAAAGTCGATCGGATAGCCTTTTTCTTCTTCCGTCCATTTTGTGTTGCGCTTTACATTTTTGTAAAAGCGTTTCTTTTTCATGCTTTTTTCACACTCTTTGCATTTTCTTTGAGCATTTCTATCGTTTTTTCCGGATCTTCGCTCTTGAATACGGCGCTGCCGGCAACAAATACGTTTGCGCCTGCGGCGGATGCCGTTTTAATGGTTTCGGCGTTGATGCCGCCGTCTACTTCAATATCCAGGTCCGGCGCGGCGTTTCTGATTTCTTCTATCTTTGGCATCATATCCGCCATAAAGCTCTGGCCGCCGAATCCCGGCTCAACCGTCATCACAAGCACCATGGAAAGTTTGCTCAGATACGGCAGCACAGCGGATGCCGGTGTTTTGGGCTTGATCGCAAGCGCCGCCCTGCATCCGGATTTTAGAATTTTGTCTATCGTCTCCTGCGTGTCGCTTTCGCTTTCCATGTGAAAGCAGATGATGTCCGCCCCCGCGTTTGCAAAATCCTCTATGTATTTTAACGGGTGGGAGATCATCAGGTGAACGTCAAACGGCACCTTTGTAACCGCCCGAATCGCCTTAATGACCGGCGCGCCTATGGATATATTCGGCACAAAATGGCCGTCCATCACATCCAAATGGATATACTGCGCTTTTTCACACTTTTTCAGTTCGGTTTCCAGGTTTGCGTAATCCGCCGCCAAAACGGACGGTGCGATCTTAATTTCCATAGTATCCTCCCGCGGCAATGCCGCCGCAACAGACCGAATATTGCCTTTTAAAGTATTATACCTTTGCGCACCTTTAAAATCAACCTTTATTAATAAATAAATAATACTTGTAATTATATAGTAAGTGTAGTAAAATATAGCAGATCAAAAAGGATAAAATAAAAAATGGCTTAAAATTAATGGTTTATCGGGGGATTTCATTATGATCCAGGCAAATAATGTTACGGTTCAGTTCGGCGGGCGCGCGCTGTTTGAGCGCGTAAACGTTGTGTTCTCGGCGGGCAACTGCTACGGCATAATCGGCGCGAACGGCGCCGGCAAATCCACGTTCTTAAAAGTTCTGAGCGGCGAACTGGAGCCGCAGAAGGGCGAGGTTGTGATCACGCCGGGCGAACGTCTTTCCGTTTTGGAGCAGGACCATTTTAAATATGACGATTATGAAGTGGTGCGCACCGTGCTTATGGGCAATCCGCGCCTGATCCAGATCATGGAGGAAAAGGACGCGCTTTACGCAAAACCGGATTTTTCTGAAGAGGACGGTATCCGCGCCGGAGAACTGGAGGCTGAATTTGCCGATCTGGATGGCTGGAATGCGGAGAGCGACGCGGAATTCATGCTGAATAAACTGGGCGTAACGGATGAATACCACTATATGAAAATGGGCGAGCTTTCCGCCGATCTCAAGGTAAAAGTGCTGCTTGCCAAGGCACTTTTCGGCAATCCGGATATTCTGCTGCTTGACGAGCCGACCAACCATCTGGATCTTTCTGCCATACGCTGGCTTGAAAACTTTTTGCTGGATTTTGAAAACACCGTAATCGTTGTTTCACATGACAGGCATTTCTTAAATAAGGTCTGCACGCATATCTGCGATGTGGATTTCGGCAAGATCACAATGTATGCCGGCAACTATGATTTCTGGTATGAATATACCCAGATGCGCCAGCGCCAAATGCGTGATCAGAATAAGAAGAACGAGCAGAAAATCAAAGAACTTCAGGATTTTATTCAGCGTTTCTCCGCAAACGCGTCAAAATCGAAGCAGGCAACCAGCCGTAAAAAGCAGCTGGATGCGCTGGAGATGATTGAAATGCCGGTTTCTTCACGCCGTTTCCCTTATGTGGATTTTAAGCCGGATCGGGAATGCGGAAACGATCTGCTGCGTGTGGATCATCTTTCCAAAACGATAGGGGACAGAAAAGTGCTGGATGACGTTTCTTTCATCATCCATCCGCGTGAGAAAGTTGCGTTCGTGGGGTCCGATTCCGTTGCCAAAACGGCGCTGTTTGATATTCTGATGGGTGAAATGGAGCCGGATGAAGGCGAATTCAAATGGGGCGTTACCACCACGCAAAGTTATTTCCCAAGCGATAATTCAAAATATTTTGACGGCGTGGATCTCACGCTGGTAGACTGGCTCAGGCAGTATACCACGCAGACTTTAGAGGCGGATATCAGAAGCTGGCTCGGCAGAATGCTTTTCAGCGGGGATGATGCGCTGAAAAAGGCAAATGTTCTTTCCGGCGGCGAACGGGTCAGATGCATGCTCTGCAAAATGATGCTCAGCGGCGCCAATGTTTTGGTGCTTGACGAGCCGACCAACCATCTGGATCTGGAATCGATCACCGCCCTGAACAACGGCCTGATCCGCTATCCGGAGACGGTGTTGTTCACTTCGCACGATCATCAGTTTATTCAGACGATTGCGGACAGAATTATCGATATTGCAGACGGAAAGATCACCGATTACAAAGGCACGTATGATGAATTTCTTGAAACGTTTGATGAGGACAAACTTAAAAAATACTGATTTTTTGCATATAGTAAGATCCCGGAAACGGCGCTTGCCGCCTCCGGGATCTTTTTTTGTTATATTTACGCTGCAAGGTTTGTTTTATTCCTTTTCAAGCACGAATATCTCTGCTTCAAGCGGCTTGTAATAGTTTACGTCAATGCCTCGGTTCATCAGATAAGCACCGCTCTTTTTGAATTTTCTGTGTTCAGATTTTACGCTGTAAACCGTATTTTCATCCAGCCCTTTAAAACGAAGCGTTACCTTTCTGTTGTTGAAGAAAGAATTTGCACCCGTGCAGGCAAAATAGACCGCCTGCGATTTGCTTTCGTTTACATATCCCGTGAAGTAGATCTTGTCTTCCGCGTAGTTCATGATCCTGTAAAGGCTGCCAAACTGCACGGTGTGGCGTATCTTTTTGTAAAGCGCTGTATATTTCCTGCAATCGGCAAGTTCTGCCTTGGTCAGTTTTGTAAGGTCTGCGCCTATGGAAAGAGAGCCCTGCATGGAAACGGCAAACCGAAACGCCATGGAAACGGGGCGCTCTTTTTTATTGGTGTCCGTAACCCATGCGCGCATGCACTTGATCGGGTAAAGCAGGCTGTAGCCCTGCTGAATGTCCAGTCTGTCCACAGGGTCGGTATTGTCGCTCGGCCAAACCATGTCAAAGTGGCTCAGGGAGCCAAGATCCGTTCTTCCGCCGCCGCTTGCGCACGCTTCAAACTGCACGTCTGTATGTTTTTTCTTCAGTTCGTCCACAATATCAAAAACGGCGCGTGAATGCCGGTACCACAGTTCTTTTCCGTTTTTCAGGTTGTCTGTTCCGATTTCGGAAAACGGGCGGTTCATATCCCATTTAATGTATTTGATGTTGTTTTCGCTCAGCAGTTTATCCAGAAAATCCAGAATGTATTTCTGCACTTCCGGTTTTGTCATGTTCAGCACAAGCTGATTGCGCATCAGGTTCGGCTTTCTCGTTTCGTAATGATATGTCCAGTCCGGATGCTTTCTGTAAAGTTCGGAAAGCGGGTTCACCATTTCCGGTTCTACCCAGATGCCGAAATCCATACCCAGCGCATTTACGCCGTCAATCAGGGGTTTCAGCCCGCGCGGGAATTTCAATTTGCTCACATCCCAGTCGCCCAGTCCGGATCTGTCAGACATGCGGCTTGAAAACCAGCCGTCGTCCATAACAAAAAGTTCGCATCCGATCTCTGCGGCAATCTTGGCAAGCTTCAACTGCCCTGCCTCGTTTACATTAAATCCCGTGGCTTCCCAGCTGTTGTAAAGCACAGGCAGATCTTCATAAGCAAACCGCTTCGGCAAAACGTTTTTAACCGCAAATGCATGCATCATTCGGCTCATGTCTCCAAGCCCGTTCGCTATGCCGCAGTAAACGGACGGCGTTTTGAATTTTTCGCCGCTTTCCAGCGTTTTTGAAAAATCAAAATCATTTAGCCCGATCACAGCGCTTGTTTCGCCGTTAAAATCCCTCGCGGCGGAAACTTTGAAATTCCCGTCCCATGCAAGCACGGCAAAATATACCGCTCCGTTGTCTTCGTCGGGTTTCTCCGCCGCAATCAGTGCCGGCAGGTGGTGATGCGCCGTTGTTCCTTTTCTGCTTTCAAAGGATATGGCGCCGCTTTCCAACTTTTGCTGCGTCTTTCTGAATTCTCCGCCCCAGGATCCGTTTGCGTTCAAAATGGTGTAGGCGCGGTCGCCGGGCAGGTTGATCTCTGCGCTTGCGGCTTTTTCCAGAATGATTTTTTTATCGGAAGCGTTTTTGATCACAGCGAATCTTTCAATGACATCGCTTTTGTCAAACAACCTGTAAACAAGCGTAACTTCCAAACCGTATTGATCGTCTTTCATAACGATCTCCGCGCCGTCCTGCCTGATATTGCAGTCTGCAAAAGCAAGCACGGTGTCCCGGCAGCCGTCCGCATACGTGCATTTCAGCGCGCATTCCCGATACATGGTTCCGCCGAACGGCACATATTCCGTTTTGGTAAAATCCAAAACGGCGTGGTTGGAATTCTGCTCCGTCAGCTCGCTGATTTCAAAATCTTCTGCCGGGCATTTTTTGCCCCAGTGCAGGTGATACAGCCCGTTTTTCCCCGCGCCGAAAACATATTGGCAGCTTTCTGTTTCAAGTGAAAAAATATTTTTTGTTCTTTTGATTTTCATAAGAACGCCCTCTCAAAATTTTATGTATAATTTAATCTTAATCATACCAAATCTTTTTTTAATTGACAAGATTTTATTATCCTGTTATACTAAAATTGTAAAACTATCTATATTTAATTTACGGAAGTGTGAAATATGGCAAAAAATAAAGTGCAGATCAAGATATGCGGCGCTACTTATTCCATTATAACGGAGGATGACGCGGAATACGTTGAAGAACTCGGCGATTTTATTGACAGCGAAATGAAAAATATCTCTTCCCAGAATCCAAGCCTTTCCTCCATTCAGTGCGCGGTGCTTGTTGCTCTGGATCAGGCGGATGCCTGCAAAAAAGCAACTGCCTCCGCGGATAATTTAAGGGCGCAGATCAAGGATTATCTGGAGGACAGCGCCAGAGCGCGCATGGAGGTGGATGTTGCCCGCAGGGAGATTGAAAGACTCAATAGGGAAATATCCAACCTCAGAGAAAAACTGAACGGCTGAGTCGGGTATTCAGGTAATATATGCAGTTAGAGATTTTAGCGCCCGCGGGTTCGTGGGATGCGCTTGTTGCCGGTGTCAGATGCGGCGCGGATGCGGTTTACCTCGGAGGCAGATCGCTCAGCGCGCGCAGAAATGCCGGCAATTTTAATGATGAGGAATTGGAACGCGCCGCCGAATACTGCACGGCAAGGGGAGTCAAAATCTATCTTGCGGTAAATACCCTGTGTAAAGACGGCGAATTTGAGGAAGCGTACAGCCTTGTGCACCATGCGCTTTCCTGCGGCGTCAGCGGATTTATCGTGCAGGATCTCGGCGTTGCCGGGATGATCAGAAACTGTTTTCCGGGCGCGCGTCTGCACGCGTCCACCCAAACCAGTGTGATGACGCCGGCAGGCGTTGCCACACTGGAAGAACTTGGCTTCTCCCGCGTTGTTCTGCCGCGTGAGATGAGCGAACAAGAGATTCGGGAGATCGCCGCCTCCACCGGTATGGAACTGGAACTCTTTGTGCACGGCGCGCTTTGCATGAGCGTTTCCGGGCAGTGCTATATGTCCGCCATGATCGGGCAGAGAAGCGGCAACAGGGGGCTTTGCGCGCAGACCTGCCGTCTGCCGTTTTCCGCCTGCGGCAGGGGAACGCATGTTCTCAGCCTCAAGGATTTGAGCCTCATCGATGAACTGAAAAAGATTGAAAAACTCGGCGTAGTCAGTCTGAAAATAGAGGGCCGAATGAAACGCCCCGAATATGTCGCCGCTGCCGTTACCGCTTTAAAAGAGGAGATCCGCGGCGAGTGCGGCAGGGAAACCAGAAACGCTCTGCAAAGCGTTTTCAGCCGCAGCGGTTTTACAAGCGGCTATTTTAACGGCAAAACGGGCGCGGAAATGTTTGGCACCAGAAGCAAGGAAGATGTGGTTGCCGCCTCCGGCGTTTTAAAGCAGCTTTCCCGGCTTTACGAAAAGGAAACGCCGCGCGTAAAACTGGATATGGATTTCAATATGCACCGCGGCGAACCGGCGCAGCTCACTGCCTGCGCGCTTGGTAAAACCGTGCATATAACGGGCGCGGCTGCGCAGGATGCCGTTAAAACGCCGCTGACTCCGGAAAGTGTAATAAACCGGCTTTCCAAACTCGGCGGAACGCCGTTTTATGCCGGCAGTATCCGCACTGATTTGGATGACGGGCTGATTCTGAGCGCAAGCGAGATCAATGCTCTGCGCCGCAGGGCAGTGGAACAGCTTTCCGTTTTCCCCAAAACAGAAATACATTCAAAACCGCTGAGCATGCCCGCCGCGCGCGTACAGGGCAAAAAGCCGTATTTTACGGCAAGATTTGCAAATTCTTCACAGATTCCGCAGGATCATCCGTTTCAAAGGATATTCCTTCCCGTTTGGGCAAAAACGGAAGATTTTATAAAATATAACGCAGGGGCGGAACTTCCGCGCGGTATGTTTGGCAGCGAGGGCAGACTGATTCAGAGGCTGAAGGAACTGAAAAACGCCGGCGTAAAAAATGCCCTGTGCGGCAATATCGGCACACTGAAACTTGCCCGGGATATGGGCTTTGAACCGTTCGGCGATTTCGGGCTTAACCTCTTTAATTCCGTTTCGGCCGAACTTGTGCCGCACCCGGTGCTGTCTTTTGAACTTACGCTTGCACAGGCAAACGCGGTTAACGCGGCGGATACCGGCATTATCGTTTACGGCAAACTGCCGCTGATGCTTACAAGAAACTGCCCGGTTAAAAGCGCTGCCGGCTGCGCCGTCTGCGGCAAACACGGTGTCCTGAAGGATAGAAAAGGCAAATCCTTTCCGGTGGTCTGCTCCCCGTATCCGTGTGTGGAGATCCTGAATTCCGTGCCGGTCTATCTGGCGGATAAGATGAACGATATAAAAACGGATTTTGCCCAGTTTTATTTTACAGATGAATCGCGGGAGCAGGTCAGATCCGTGATCTCGCTTTACCAAAGCGGCAGGCCGGCGCCGTTTGCGTTTACAAGAGGACTGTATTACAGAGGTGTGTTTTAATGCTGAAAAAAAGAATCCTTCTTGCCTCGGCGTCTCCAAGGCGGCGGGAACTTCTGCGCCTGATCACGCCGGATTTTGACTGCGTTTCCGCCGATGTGGATGAAACGCTGCCAAACGGCATTTCCCCAAGCGACGCCGTTTTGTATCTTTCCAAGATCAAGGCATACGCGTTTGCGCCGGACAGCAGAATCATTATCGGCGCCGATACCGTTGTTGCGCTTGAAAACCGGATCATCGGCAAGCCAAAGGATGCGGAGGACGCATTTCATATCCTGCGGCTGCTTTCCGGCAGGGAACACAGCGTGTTTACCGGCGTAACCATCATAGCCGGCGCGCGGAAACGCTCTTTTTTTCAGGAGACCAAGGTTCATTTTTATCCGCTTTCGGATGAGGAGATCAGGGCGTATATCCAAACGGGCGAATGTTTTGACAAAGCCGGCGCTTACGGTATACAGGGGCAGGGTGCCCTTTTGGTTGAAAAGATAATCGGCGATTATTTTAATGTGGTCGGTCTTCCCGTAGCCGCATTATACAGGGAGTTAAGATTGGTCTGACATATACGGCAGGCGTTTGAATTGTTCAGAATAACGAAAAATTCATAAAAATCTTGTGTATTATGCCAAATTTTGATCGATTTGGTATTGCAACGTTTCCACAACAATGTTATAATAATTGTATAACGGAAATTTTGATAAAATTGCGGAAAATTTTTAGTTAGGAGTGAAGTTATGGCGGCTGATTTACATTGCCACACAAAGCTCAGCGATGGCTCGGTAGGTATTGAAGATCTTATTGTTATTGCCAAAAAAAGCGGCATAGATACGATTGCCATAACGGACCACGATTGCCTTGCCGGCACGGTAAGGGGGCAGGTCATCGGCAAGCGTTACGGCGTAAATGTTATACCCGGAGTTGAGATTTCTGCCTTTGATTTTGAGGCGGGCAAAAAAGTGCATATCTTATCTTATCTTGCGGACGCTCCCAACAGGCTGGAGGGCATTTGTAAGCGTACCTCCGTTGCGCGCAAACGTGCCGGTCAGATCATGATGCTCAAAACCGCCGGCAGGTTTCCGATCACTTCAGATTTTATCATCAGCCATGCTTCCGGCTCCACCAATCTTTTTAAACAGCATATTATGCATGCCCTTATGGATGCAGGCTATACGGATAAGATCTTCGGCGATCTTTATTATGCCTTGTTTGATGAAAAGAGTGAAACCAATATCCTTGCGCCAACAAAGTATCCAAGTGTAGAGGATGTTATAAATGAGATTCATTCCGCGGGCGGCATTGCCGTTCTTGCCCATCCAAGCAAATTTGATAATTTTGATGAGATTGATAAATATGCACAGTTTGGGCTGGACGGAATTGAAGTGTGGCATCCGCTCGCAAGCGATGAGGATATCGAACGGCTTTCGGAGATCTGCAAAAAGAAGAAACTGCTTTTGACCGGCGGTTCGGATTTTCATGGCATATACGGCGATAAGACCGTTACGCTCGGCACCTGTTCCACACCGCAGGAACATCTGGATAAACTGCTTGGCTATAAGGCAAAGAAAAAACGCGCTCAGCGCAAGGCGGAAAAGGCGGCAAAAGAGGCGGCGGAAAACGCGCAGTGATTTTTAGCAAAACGGATAAACAAAATGGTTTTGTATTGAAAAGGCAGGTTTTTCTGCCTTTTTATTTTTTGCTTTTTGTCGCTTGTCTGCCTAAAAGGAACCTGTTTTTAAATCTGCTTTTCGGATATCCGGAAATCTATTGACTTTGCCCTGCATTTGTTTATAATTACATAATATACAGAATGCGTGAAAGCAGGTGGCACCTATGTATAAAAAGCCCGCGAAAACGCCGCCCCTCGGCTGGAACAGTTGGGATTGTTTCGGCGCGGCGGTAAATGAAAAGCAGCTGAAAGAAAACGCTGATTATATGGCAAAGTATCTTAAGCCTTACGGCTGGGAATATATCGTTTGCGATATACAGTGGTATGAGCCGGATGCCAAGGATAATGATTACAATAATTTTTATCCCCTTAATATGGACGGGTACGGCAGGCTGCTGCCGGCGGAAAACCGCTTTCCGAGTTCATCCGGCGGAAAAGGCTTTAAGCCGATTGCCGATTACTGCCACAGCCTTGGTTTGAAATTCGGCATACATATTATGCGCGGTGTGCCGCGCGCCGCAGTTCACAGCGGTCTGCCGATCAAAGGCAGTTCCTATACCTGCCGGGATATTGCGCATCATTTTTCCGTTTGTTCGTGGAATACGGATATGTACGGCTGTAAAAACTGCCCCGGTGCGCAGGATTATTATGATTCCGTTTTTGCGCTTTACGCTTCCTGGGGCGTGGATTTTGTAAAGTGTGATGATATCTGCGTTACGGAATTTCGGCAGTGGGATAATCCGTATTCGGCAAAGCATGAAGTGGAAATGATAAGAAAAGCAATCAACTCTTGCGGGCGGGAGATCGTGCTTTCGCTCTCTCCCGGTCCGGCACATATTGAAAACGCCGTGCATCTGCACAGAAATGCGGATATGTGGCGCCTTACGGGCGATTTCTGGGATGAGTGGGGCAAACTTCATGATATGTTTGATAAGTGCGCCCTTTGGCAGAATGAGGTTCGCGGCGGCTCTTGGCCGGATTGCGATATGCTGCCGCTTGGCAGGCTCTCTAAAAACGCCCCGTGCCACGGTAAAGCAAACCGGTATACGAATTTTACAAAGCCGGAGCAGATCACTCTTATGACTTTGTGGGGCATCTTCCGCAGTCCGCTCATGTTCGGCGGCAATCTCCCGGAAAATGACGAATGGACTCTGTCCCTGCTTACAAATCAAGAGTATATGACTATGCATCAGAATTCTTTCGGCGCGCATCAGCACGCCAGAAAAGAGCATGCCGGAAAGGGCGCTATTGTATGGGTCTCCAACGGAAAAAACTGTAAATATCTTGCCCTGTTTAATACGGCGGATCAAAAGCGGAAAATTTTTTTTGATCTTTCAGAGATTTTAATGCCGGGAGAGACATACGATTTGCTGGAGATCTGGAGCGGGCAGATTCAAACCGGCGTGAAAAACAGAATAAAAACAGAGATCGCACCGCATGGAGCGGTGCTGTATAAAATAAGCAGTTCGGAGCGGTTATGATGCAAATAAAATTTTTCAGCCTCTACAGCCACGGCAACACACTGCGCGGTGTGATTGTCAAGCCGGAAAATGTAAACTATCCCTGTAAAACGGTAATTGTAAGCCACGGGTTTGCAAGCAATATGGCGATTACCGCCCCGTATGCCAAGCCTTTTCTTAAAGCTGGTTATATTGCTGTTTTATATGATTTCTGCATGTCCGGAAGCGGTATCAGCACCGGTAAAAGCACCGGTATGAGCGTGCTTACGGAAAGGGAGAATCTAAATGATCTTTTATATTATGTAAAGAGACTCCCTTTTGTGGATCCTGATCACATTCTTCTTGCCGGGTGCAGTCAGGGCGGATTGGTTTCGGCGCTGTCCGCAGCGGAGCATGAACAGGATGTGCGGGCGCTGTGTCTTTACTATCCGGCGCTGTGCATTCCGAATGATGCCCGCGGAGGGCATATGATCACGGCGAGATTTGAACCGGATCGCATTCCAGAAACCTTTTATGCCATTACCGTAAAACTCGGCAGAAAATATGCAGCGGATGCGGCATCTCTGGATCCCTATAGGGAGATTTGTTCCTTTAAAAAGCCCGTGCTCATCGTGCATGGAATAGAGGATAAACTTGTAAATATAGAATATTCCAGAAAAGCGGCTGAAAGGTATGCGAATTGTAAATTATTCGAAGTTCACGGAGATCACGGATTTCTTCTGCACGGTTTTAAAGCATCCGAAAAAGCAACGCTTGCATTTATAAATGAAAACAACCTTTAAGAACAAAGGCTTTGGTGCTGCACCAAAGCCTTTGCTTTTTGTATTATACGGATCTGAGCAGATGCGGAAGTTTTGCAAGCGCGCCGCCAAGGCGCCAGAAGATCTTGTTGAAACCGGCGAAAGAGGATCTGTCATCGTTAAGGATCATAAGCAGTCCGTCCGCCATTTCGGGGCTGAATACGCCCATGCTCATGGCAATGAAGTTTCGGATCGGGATCTGCGTTGCCATCGCGGCAAGCATCTTGCCGTCTCCGTTGGCGTCTGAACCCATCTTGCTCATGATGCCTTCGATCAGTTTGCAGATCCTGCCGCCCCACTTGGTGTGCCTTGCGTCATTCAGGCAGCAGTAGATATCGATCTTCTTGCTCTTGTCAAACGCAGGGCTTG
>HF991806.1:67837-71669 GCA_000431535.1 Clostridium sp. CAG:678 | reverse complement strand
CTGACCGTATACCGCCTCAAACTGCTCGCCTTTCATACCGTTCAGGTCTGCTGTGTAATAAGCGGGCGCCGTCTTTCTGTAATCCGGAATCTGAGCCTCTACCGTTGAGGTTACGTTGACCGTTTCCGTCAGCCGGATATCTCTGCTGGACGCGCCTACCAGAATCTCAAACGCGCCCGTTTCCACATGCCAGTCTCCGATATTTACGTTGTAATACGCAAACGCTCTCTTGCCAAGCTCAACGGTTACTTCTTTTTCTTCTCCCGCTTTCAGGAACACTTTTGTGAACGCACGCAGTTCCTTTTTGGGTCTGAATATGGTTGATTCCTTATCGGCAACATATATTTCGGCGATCTCCGCGCCGTCAACGCTGCCGGTATTCTTGATCTTGAATGATACCTCAAGCGTGTCCGTATCTTTAATATCTTTGGAAGACACCTTGATATCGCTGTATGCAAAGGTTGTGTATGAAAGTCCGTAACCAAACGGGAAAAGCACTTCTTTTTCCGCCGTATCGTAATATCTGTAGCCGATATATACGGATTCTCTGTGCTCGCTGGTAACCGGGCCGCCGGGGTAGTTGCCGTATGTAGGATTATCCTCGAACCGAAGCGGATACGTTTCCGCCGTTTTACCGCTTGGGTTAACTTTACCCGTCAGGATATTGGCAACGGCAGCGCCGGTTGCCTGACCGCCCAAGCCGGAATTGAGGAGTCCTTTTACCTCGTTTACCCACGGCATGTATACCACGGAACCGCCGGCAAGCACAACTACCGTGTTCGGGTTTGCTTTTGCCACTTCGGAGATCAGGTTGTTATGGCAGGACGGCATATTGATATCCGCTCTGTCATACCCTTCGCCCTCAA
Source organism: Clostridium sp. CAG:678 (assembly GCA_000431535.1). Lineage (GTDB taxonomy): Bacteria > Bacillota > Clostridia > Oscillospirales > Acutalibacteraceae > Eubacterium_R > Eubacterium_R faecale. Next base: position 70,803 of record HF991806.1, on the reverse strand, counting down.
ACTCTTCTGTCAGTCCGGCAAACACCACTGCCACATCCGCTGCCTTTGCGGCCGCTGCCGCTTCGGATACAAGCTGTGAATTGATCACATCCTTGCCCTTTTCGTAGCCCTGCGCATAGGTAACATCCACACCGAGAGAAACAAGGCAGTCATATGCATTATCCAGTTTTGTTGCGTTGATGACGGAGGAACCTGCGCCTTGGAATCTGGGTGATTTGGCAAGTTCGCCGATCACGGCAACCTTCTGGCCGGATTTGAGCGGCAGGATGCTCTCTTCGTTTTTAAGGAGCGTCATAGAGCCTTCTGCAACTCTCTGCGCAAGTTTATGGTGCGCCTCCACATCATATTTATAATTCTTTTCAAGATTCGGTTTGGATTTTACAATCAAATCCACAACGTTATCCACACGCTCATCCAGCACTTTGATATCCAGATCGCCGTTCTTAACCGCATCTATAATCTTTTGGGTATTGAGCGTGCCGGAGGACGGCATTTCCAGATCTGTGCCGTTTTCAAGGCCGGGGATTCTGTCTACCGAAGCGCCCCAGTCCGTAACCACAAGGCCTTCAAAGCCCCATTCGTCTCTTAAAACATCCTGCTGGAGCCATTTGTTTTGGGACGCGTAAACGCCGTTGATCCGGTTATAGGAATTCATCACCGTCCACGGCTGGGATTCTTTCACGGCAATTTCAAACGCCGGGAAATAGATCTCGCGGATCGTGCGCTCATCGATCACTTCATTGACAACCATACGGAACGCCTCCTGCGAGTTGCAGGCGAAGTGCTTAAGAGAGTTGCCGACACCCTTGGACTGGCAGCCGTTGATCAAGCTTGCGCTCATTTTGCCGGCAAGCAGCGGATCTTCTGAGAAATACTCAAAGTTTCTGCCGCACACGGGCGAACGCTTAATGTTTGTGCCCGGGCCGAGGATTACGGAAACCTTTTCCTGAATACACTCTTCCGCGAGCGCCTCCCCCTCCAGCCTTAAAAGATCTTCATCCCAGGAACAGGCGGATGTTGCCGCCGGCGGGAAACAGGTGGTCGGCACGGAATTTCCAAGGCCGATCCCGCTGGAACTTTTCTTATCCGGATTCTGCTTACGCAGGCCGTGCGGTCCGTCCGTGATCATGATCTTCGGCAAGCCGAGTTCTTTTGCCTCTTCAAGATGCCAGTAATCGTAGCCCGAAACAAATCTTGCCTTTTGCTCAAGGCTCATTTTGTTTACGATGTCTGCATGCTTCATAAATTTTACCCTCCGAAAGAATTAAGAGATGATGCCGGGCATAATCTCTCAGTTTATGATTTGTTTATATTATATATTAAAACACGGAGGAATACAAGCAGAAAATGGCATGAAAGCAAAATTCCGCCGTCTTTAAATAAGGCGGCAGATCGGCTCTGCTTGCAGCGCCCTCAGAGGCAAACGCTTTAAATTCAGCCAAAGAGAACCCGGCACAAACTTTCCGCCGATGCATCCGTGGTGCCGCTGCCATTTCAACCCGGTTGTAGAGGACTGGGAAAAGTGGCTGGATGATTATGAAAAGCGGCACGGAAGTGCAGGAAATCGCTTGCAGGATATATTCAAAGATGATACAATAAAGACAACAAAAATACCGCAGCAGGTTCTTGACAATCTTCGGTCGCCGGATTTGGATTTCTTAACAAAAGTCCAGAATGAAACTTTGCGGCAGGGCATGAAAAATCTGCTAAAAAGAGTGGACGGAACGCCAGAGGGTACAGAATGTGCCTACTATTACGATATGCGTGCAAAGTTCCTTAAATGGGAAATGGGTGAACCCGGAAAGTCAAGCGTCAATGTCTATAATCCGCGTGTTGATTACATAACAATGCATAATCACCCCAGTGGCGGAACTTTTTCGCCAGGGGATATAGGGTCATTCGTAAAGAATGATAATATGCGGGCCATCTTGATTGTGGGCAATAATGGTGAGCAGTATATTTTACAAAAAGACCAATCTTTTGACCGCGACAATTTTAGCAAGGATTATGCTGATTATCTATATAAACTAAGAGATCAAGATATAGATTTGGTTGAGGTTTTAAATTTGGCAAATGATTTCTTAGAAAAAGGAGCGTCAAGGTATGGATACAAATATAGAAAAATCATATCCTAAATTAAAAAATGTGAAACCGTATGGCAAAAATGAAGTGATACCTGATGAAATTAAGACTTGGGAAGAATTTGACAGAGCTTTGGTAACATTTATAGTTAATTGCGTAGATCTTAGCGAGGAAAACAATAACAATGTCAAAAAATGATATGGAAGTCATCGAATACAAGATATTGGCATATCTGTACGAAAGCCTGAAAGCCGGTCATACCACAGCGCTTGAAAAGGAGTAAAAAAAGTATGGATTCGAATACAAAGAAATCATTGGCTGATTATATGAAAGAAGTTGAACCGTATGAAAAAGAAGAAACATGGGTTGATGACTGTAGAACCTTAAAAGATGTGGCAAGGGCTCTTGTTACTCTTCAAAAGGAAATAAAGGAAGGCAAATTTGATTAAGCACCATGCAGGGGCACGGTGCTTTTCTTGTACCCATTTTGAGGTTTAGCAATGATAAACGTAACAATAAAACAAGGGAAAATAACGGCAAGCGGGCACGCAGGTTATGCGCCGAATTTTTCGCATAAAAAAGCCGCCTTTTCAGGCGGCTCGATTTTGCAGAAATCAGCATTATTTCAAGAATTTGATCAGTTCCAGTGCGGCGCCGATATCGCCGTCCACCTTCAGCTTGCCAAGGGTAAACGCCTTTACCGGATCCAGTTTGCCGTTGATCAGTTTGATCAGATTATCCGCGCTTGCAATCAGGATGGCATTACGGTCATAATACTCATAAGGCTCAATATGGATCTCTCCGTTTTTGATTTCCACATAAAAGATGCCCTCCGGCTTGCCCACGATATTGATCTGAAACGCAAGCGTGCCGCTGACGGAACT
>HF991806.1:9692-67776 GCA_000431535.1 Clostridium sp. CAG:678 | reverse complement strand
TACAACCTGTTCATAAGTTAAAGCTGCCATACATGACCTCCGTAAAAATAGTATACTTTATTTTAGCACACCGGCAGGTTGAATTCAACAGCCTGAGATCAGATATTTTGCACGGCAGAAATCAGCTTTTATCCTTGCTGCGTGAAATCAGCGCAACGATCAACCCAGACATCATGGCAACGGTGACGCCGCCTGCCATGGCGGAAAAGCCGCCTGTAATCACGCCTGTAAAGCCTTTTTCCCTTACAGCCTCTTTCACGCCGTTTGCGAGCGAATTGCCGAAACCCGTTAGCGGTATCGTGGCGCCGGCACCGGCGAAATCCACCAACTTATCATAAACGCCAAACGCGCCCAGCAAAACGCCGAGGCAGACAAAGAGCACAAGAATCCTTGCCGGAGTCAATTTCGTATTATCGATCAGAATCTGGCCGATCACGCAGATCAGCCCGCCAACAATGAATGCCTTTAAAAAGATCATAAAAAATCACCTGCTGATAGTTTTTGCCCCAGCAGGTGTAATATTCCTTAAAAAATCAAATTTTTCTTTTTGTTCTTTTCGTTGTTTCGCGATCGGATCCGTTCACGCCATTCGTAAACAAACCATATTTGAAAGCCGAAATTTTTTGCGCAAAAGCGATAAAACCGCCGGTTAATAATCAGCCGAGATCAATCGGGTTTTTATTATCCATTTTTGCTTTTCTGCCGTATTTCTCCTCAAAGCCGGGATTAATGTAATCCTCAACAACCTTGCCGTCTCTGATTCTGATCACGCGCTCTGCCTGTTCGGCGATCTCATTATCGTGGGTGATTACAATTACGGTTCTGCCGTCATCCTTCAGGTTATGCAGGATCTGCATAACATCTTTTGTGGACCGGGTATCCAGATTGCCGGTAGGCTCATCGGCAAGGATCACGGGCGGCGCGGCTGCGATCGCTCTGGCTACCGCAACTCTCTGCTGCTGGCCGCCGGACAGCGCCGCGGGCAAATGGTGCATACGCTCTTTCAGACCTACTTTTTCCAGCGCGGCAATGGAAAGCTCGCGCCTTTCCGCTTTGGGCACACCGCGGTACACAAGCGGAAGTTCCACATTTTCAAGCGCATTGAGCGAGGCGATCAAATTAAAGCCCTGAAAGATAAAGCCGATCTGCTTGTTGCGGATCTCGCTCATCTCATCATCCGTAAGATCCTCTACAAGCCTGCCGTTGATATAGTATTCACCGGAGGTGGGAACATCCAAAAGACCCAGCATATTCATCAGCGTGGATTTGCCCGAACCGGACTGACCGATGATTGCCACAAATTCGCCCTCATCAATCGTGAGAGAAACGCCGTCCAAAGCGTTTACCTGGTTTTCACCGGGGTTATATATCTTATACACATTGTGGACATCAATAAGGTGCATCATACTCTTCCTTTACAAATAGTATATTTAAATATTACAGATAATTATATAATTTGTCAAGTGATTTGAATAATAAAATAAAATTGTTTAACAATAGTTAATAGTAATTTAAAAAAGGTGAGAAAAATGGGAATAAGCAAAAACGAATACAGCAAAATGACGGATAAGGCAAGCGGCGATTCCCCCAAGGTCTTAAACAGTATAAAGGCTTTTCTTTTCGGCGGAGCAATTTGCTGTTTCGGGCAGGCGCTGAATGAACTTTTCCGCATGGCGGGGCTGAACGGAGACGAGATCAAGATTGCAACGCCGTGCATTCTGATCATTCTTACGGCGATACTGACAGGGCTTGGTGTGTTTGACAAGATCGCAAGGCACGCAGGCGCGGGAACGATCGTTCCCATAACGGGCTTTGCCAATTCCGTAGTCTCCCCTGCGCTGGAATTCAAGCAGGAGGGTCTGATCCTCGGCACTGCCGCGCAGATGTTTACCATTGCCGGCCCCGTTATAGTATACGGCACGGCAAGTTCCGTTATTTACGGGCTGATCATTTATATCTTTAAATTATACTAAATAAGCAAAAGCTCCGGCTGCCGCGTGCTGATTTCACACGGCAACCGGAGCCCCTTCCAGTTTCAAGCAGCTGCAAAGGCTGCTTTTTTTGTATCATTCCGAAACATCAAACGATTCAAGCCGTTTCAGCCTGAAAACATCCCGCGCCGCCCATACTGCCGCGCCGGACAGCAGGGAAACACCTGCTGCAAGGCAGATTTTTGCATCCCCGCCGGCAACATCATTTACATATCCCATGCCTATAACCGGGATCAGGCAGAGAAAAATTCCCGTTATGCTCATCACGAGCTGCCCCACGCCTTTATATATTCGGTTCATATAAAGGTTGTGAGCGCCGAAGATACCGAGCGTGCAGGCAAGTTTTCGGGCAGTTTTGATATTCTTTTTCTTTTGCGCTTTTGCCGTTTCGCAAGGGTAAACCGGATAAAAAGAAGTAAAATTGGAAATGAAAAGCAGCACCAAGGCAAGCCACAGCGGCACCAGTTCCAAAAGCCCGCTTTTTCCAAGTGTAAACTGAACGGTGATCATGCCGGCAAGGATTAGAATAACAAGAAATGTAGTGATCCTGTACTTAATATGCTTTTTATAGTTATGTATAAAAAACATCAGTATCGCGATAGAATTGAGCGCAATGAAGATCAGCGTGGCAATCAGATGCGCCGTCTGCTCCCAGCCCCAGTCATTGATAAACACAACGCCGGGCATAAAGAAAATGGCGGCAATTGCAAAAGCGGTGCCTACCCTGCCGGGATACCCGAATTTTTTGTAAAGATAGATGATATTCAAGAAGAACGCCGCGGCGGTCAGCACACCCCACATCAAAAAGCCGTGTGGATAATCATAGCCGAGCCAAGAAAGCGTATTATCCGTTTCCGCAGGATTTCTGATAAAACCGAATATAACATTATAAACGAGCGCCATAGTCAGCACAACCATGGACATCGTTTTGTTGGGCGCTTTGAAAGCCCCGATTTTTCCGTAATCGCTCATAACACACCTCCGCGAACCGTTTTCAGGTTTATCATAAGATTTTTGTATTATGTAAGATTTTCCGTTTGGCATTCACCTTGGTGCCGGTACAAATGAATGAATCGACTGCATATACAAGATGAATTGCGCTTATTTGCTTTTGCTGAGCAGCCAGTCAAGCCATTTTTCTTTTCTGTAAAAATGCCCGCACATGCCGTGCCCGTATTGATCCCAGCGGGTGTATATAACATCTGACCCGGCTTTTTTCAGAGCGTTATAAAATTGATCATCGCTTTTGATTGAAACCACCTTGTCATCGCTTGCGTGAGCCATCCAGATAGGGATAGATGAGATGGAATCAAACGCTTTTTCATCCGCTATGATTTTGCCGTGGTATTCGCCCATTGTTTCCACAGCCGCCGCAATCAGCTGCGGGTGGCGGAACAGGAAGTTCCAAACAAGCCCGCCGCCGAATGAAGAGCCGTAAATATATATTCTTTTGCTGTCAACCCCATAGGATTCAATTAAATATTTAATTACATCTGCGCAGTTATCCGCATAAGCATCCCTCAGTTCAGATTCTGTATTATAATTGCACAGGCGCACATACTGCGGAACAAGGATATTGCATTTTTTCGGCAGAAAGCGATAACCGCAGGCGGTAAAGAAAAATTCAAACAGGGGTTTAAAATTATCACGCCCAATTGTTCCCGCGCCGCCGAAATATATAACAAGCGGTTGGTTTTTTATACCTGCTTTTTTAAATCTGAACAAAACGGCGTCATTACCTTTTAAATAAATAAATCTTTCAAATCCTGCCGAGCCGCTGAACTTATTCACAGTGTTGCTGCCAAACCGGCGCGCCATACTTTTTTGATAATCTTTATTTTTCCTAACCTCTTTTACAAGGCGCAAAGTTTGCTTTACTACCCTTTTTGGCATTCCGGGCGGGTATTTTTCGCCCTTTTCCGTGCGGTCATTATAAAGCCTGTAATAATAGCCATCCTCGCCAAAAGCATAAATGACGCTATCTTTAATGACTTCCAATCCGCCGGAATCGCGCATATAATCAACATAATTTTCGTCATTAAAACTGACCTTAATCAAATCGCCGTTTTGGTATTGCTGTGTTATGTATTTTTTAGATTCCTCATAGTGTAAATCCGTATATTTTGAAGTGTAAAGAAAATAGTTCATAAAAGTTCTTTTGCGCACCGGCTTTAGCAAAATGCCGTCAAAGATCCGTATTCTATCGCTGTACTGCGGTAGCTTTCTGCTTTCATCATAGCACACACAAGAAAAATTGTCCATAAAATAAGACCGCTTAATGACGGTTAAGCGGTCATAACGGGATTTTGTAAAAAATCATTTCAGTTGTTTTAAAGAAGACTTATCCGGCGCGGCGATCAAAAGAACTGCCTGAAGCACCAGAAATACAACGGCAATTACCCGGATTGCCGTTATGACTGCGTAAAGCGAATTTACAACTTTTTGAAAAGTGCCCATAACTTTAATATTGTTTTTAAGATCCATACTACACCTCCAAAAGCACAGCGTGGGCAATGCCCGGAATAGGCTGACCCTGCTTGCTGGATGTGGGAGACATTAACGCGCCCGTTGCAACAAACAGCACTTTCTTCAGATTGCCGGAGCGCATCCGTTTTAAAATATGAGAACACAGAACGGACGCGCTGCATCCGCAGCCGGAACCGCCGCTGTTGACATCCTGCGCCTCCAGATCAAAGATCATCAAACCGCAGTCATAATGAACTTCCCGAATATCCAGCCCATGCTCCTTTTCCAGCAGTTCATAAAGCAGTTTGGAACCTGTGCTGCCGAGATCTCCGGTGAGGATCATATCATAATCCTGCGGCGCAGTATTCGTATCGCACAGAAAATCATAGATCGTCTTTTCCGCAGCCGGCGCCATGGCGGCGCCCATATTATTCGCGTCCGTAATTCCGAGATCGCAGATCGTGCCGATTGACACAGCCGGAATTTTGATGCCGCCGCCCTTGTTTTTGACCACTGCGCAGCCGGCGCCCGTTACAGTCCACTGGGCTGTTGGCGGTCTCTGCCCGCCGTATTCAAGCGGAAAGCGAAACTGCCTTTCGCTGGAGCAAAAATGGCTGGACGTGCCGGCGGCAATACACTGCGCGCCGCCGTCCACGAGCATAGCCCCGATGCTGAGCGAAAGCGCCATTGTGGAACACGCGCCGTAAAGCCCTATGGACGGCATCATTAAATCTTTCAGCGCAAAGGAACTGCCCATACACTGATTGAGCAGGTCTCCGCTCAAAACAAAATTCACCTCTGACGGCGCAGCATTCGCATTACTGAGCGCGCGTATAATGGCATCGTGCAGCATTGCAGATTCGGCAAGTTCATACGATTCCTGCCCCATGGTTGTATCTTCAAAGATCGCGTCAAAATCAGCGGCAAGCGGCCCTTCGCCCTCTTTTTTTCCGCATACGCCCGCCGAACCGATAATGACCGGCGGCCTGCTGAAAAACGCGGTTTTGCCCTTTATTTGCATAAAAAAACACCTCGGGTTTATTTTGCCCGAGATGTTTTGTTTTATAGTATCCGTTTTTTGATTTATGCCGCCTAACAGGCAGGAATTTTTTTGAAATTTTTAAAACTTTTATTCAAAATAATACACGCGTGTTTCGTAAGGGCGCGTTTTGAACCCGTTGCCCTGAACCGTGGGATTTTTATAATTACACAGCAAGGGCGTACCTTTTTCCAGATCAAAGCCCTTTGGCGCCTCAAACGCAACATTTTCTTCTGTAAAGGAATTGATCACAAGCAGGCGCTTGCCATTATAATTTCGCTCATAAACATAAAGTTTATCCGAATTTTTATAATGCTCCTTATAATCGCCCCAAATTGCAACATCATTTTCCTTTTTGAACTTGATCAGCGCCCTGTAATGATTGAGGATCGAATCCGGGTCGTTTTCCTGTGCCGCCGCATTGATTTCTTTATAATTCGGATTCACATAAAACCACGGCGTGCCCGTTGTGAAACCGGCATTCTCCTCTGCGCTCCACTGCACGGGTGTGCGCGCATTATCCCGGGTGGATTTAAACGCAAGTTCCGCGCACAGTTTTTCCGGAAGACGCATTTTTTCCCTTGCGGTTTTGTAGTTATTCTGCACAAAGCAGTCCACATAATCCGAAACGCTGTTGAGGCGGATATTCGTCATACCGATCTCCTGCCCCTGATAGATAAACGGCGTGCCCTGCTGAAGCATATACATATTTGCAAGCATTTTGCCAGATTCCACACGGTATTTTTCACTGCCGTAGCGGGAGATGATACGCGGGTGATCATGGTTTTCAATATAAAGGGTGTTCCACGCTTTGCCGTTCAATTTTTCCTGCCACCTGGAAAAAGCGTGTTTCATTTTTTTCAGATTAAATTTGGTTTGCAGATAATCCATCAGGATGCAATCCGCATCCATATGCTGAAAATGGAACATGAGATCCAGTTCCCGGTTTTCCCCGCCTATGTATTTCAGCGCGTTTCCCGGCGTCATCATCGGCGCCTCGCCAACGGTAAAGCAGTCATACTGATCCGTAACCTCCCGGTATTCACGCAGATACTCGTGAACATGCGGGCCGTCCATATAATGCTCTATGCCGCACGCGGTGGGGATCGGAAAGCCGTTTGGCAGACCTTCTTTTTTGGAGATAAAGGTAATCACGTCTTCCCGGAAACCATCCACACCCAGATCAAGCCAGAAACGGAGGATATCCTTGACTTCACGGCGCACGTTCGGGTTATCGTGATTCAGATCCGGCTGCTTTTTGGCAAATACATGCAGGTAGTATTCATCGATATCTTTTTCATATTCCCAAGCGCCGCCCTCAAAGCAGGAGAGCCAGTTGTTGGGCGGGCGTTTCCCCCTGCCCTTACGCCAGAAATAATAATCATGATACGGCGAGGAGGGATCTTTGGACTTTCGGAACCATTCATGTTCATCCGAAGTGTGGTTCACAACCAGATCCATAATCACTTTCATGCCGCGCGCATGCGCCTCATCCAGCACCTGCTTAAACAGATCCATATTTCCGTATTCCGGGCTGATATTGCGGTAATCAGCAATATCATAGCCGAAATCGGCGTTCGGCGAAGGATAGAGCGGCGAAAACCAGATGCAGTTGATGCCGAGGCTTTCCAGATAATCCATTTTGCTGAGCACGCCCTGCAGATCGCCGATGCCGTCTCCGTTGCCGTCACAAAACGAACGCGGCCAGATCTGATACACAACAAGATTTTTAAACCAGTCTTTCATAAAATTCACCCCTTAAGATAATTATAGCAAACAAATCCCGGCAGAACAACCGATAATCCGAAATAAATCGAATCTCTTAAGTGCAAAGGGATCAGCGGTCATTCTTTTTATCGTGCTTTTCCTGCTTTTTTCTGGCCCTTTCGGCTTTGAGTTTTTCTTTCATTGCCTTTTGCTCTTCTTTTAAGGCTTTTTCTTTTTCCTCTTCCAGCCGTGCCTCTTCCTGCGCTCTGCTTTTGGCGTCATCATAAAGCGCTTTAATATCTTCGTAATGGCGGTAATTTTCCGCCTGCTTAACCAGTTTTACGGCATCGATATAAGGCTTGGCAAGTTTGTTGTAATAAGAGTTGTCGTCCGTTGCCTTTTTGATCTCGGCGTCAATCTCTTTTTTCTCTTTTTTAAGCCGCTCACGCTGTGCCTTTAAGTTTTGCACTTCTGCGGCATTTTTTGACTTCTTTGCCTGCTTGATCTGCTCTTCCAGCCCGGTGCGCGCCTCCAGATTTGCATCTTCCTTTTCAAACAGGGATTCAAACACGGAAGTATCAAACGCCTCTATATGGCCGCCGTGCTTTTTCTCAATGATCTTTTTGCTGTAGATCCTGTTTTTGGCGGATTCGATTGCGGAAGAACGCTCTTCTTTTTGCAGTTTGGTTTCTTTCGGCATTGCCTTTGCCTTTGCAAGAATGCTCTGCAGTTTTTCATAAGAATCGGCAGTTAAGCCGTCCAGCCCGGCGGCGGCAAGCTGCTGCGCCTCCTTGAGTTTAAACTTCCACTCTTCCGTATCAAATTTTCTCATTTCCTCCATAACGATCTTGGAGATCTCGATCGTATCATTATACTCTGCAGCGCCCTTGTATAATTTTCTGGCATCCTTTCTTGCCTGTTTTGTTGGAGCGGATTTGATTGCGGCTTTCATCTTTTTCAGATCTTTCGGCTGCGCGTTTTCAAACTGCGCGGATTCCTCGATCATATCGATCGTTTCCACAATATCACGGTCTCTGAGAACATGGTTTCCGTAATCCTCAAACAGAGCGCGCACTCTGAGCACCTTAATGATGCCCCGCTGGCGGATCTCCGTCATATCATAAAAGAAATACGGTATAACATTCATCACCGCGCCGACAACGGAAAGAATAACGATAACTGTGAAAACTTCCTTAAAAATATCCGGCAGATACAAAACGTTATACGGTGACTGGCTCATATCCGCAGCCGTTTTTCCGGTGATCTCCACAATCTCGCCCATGCGCTCCTTAAGCACGGTATCGTTGATACCCATGCTTTGGTATACGGACGGAACCACACTGCTGGTTGCAAGCGTTACGACTGTTCCGATCAGACCAACGGTGGAGAACATGCCGTCAATCCGCTCACCGGTTATGTACTGCTGATAATCACGCATATCTGCATTCATTGCCGGGGTCAGTATAACACCGAACGAGGTCATCAGATAATTCATAAACAGAACAACGGCGATTGCCCAGATCATATTTTCCGGTTCTGACCGGACAACGGGATAGAGCAGCGATAGAAATATGGCGTTTAAAATATTCGTTACGATAACGACCTTTTTCTTGCCCCATTTGCGGATTGCGAACGGAGCGGCGAGCATGCCCCAAAGGCTTGCGTTGCCGACGAAAAGACCGAGAAAGCTGAACGCGCCGGCGGAAATATCGCCCTTGCTGTGGTATTCATAGCACCAGTTGATCATCTGGCCGTAAGTGGTTTCCAGAAATCCCACCCAGCCGGCAAGGGAAATGACCCAGAACAGTTTGTTTTTTGCCACTGCCTTGAGCGCATCCCAGAATTTAATACGGATAACATGGGTTTTCGCCTGCACGATCTTTTCCTGCGTATTGGCGTAAATATAAACGGAACAGATAATGCCGATAACGGCAAACGGCGGATAAAGCACCCTATACACATTCATATCGGTAATAGAGCCGTCCTCCGTTACCAAGGACGCAACGAGCGGCAGAACCGCCGTTGCGATGGACGGTGCAAGAGAATACACTACGGATTTGATTGTTAAAACATCCGCCCTTTCCTGCGTATCCGGCGAAAGCACCATGATCAGGTTTTCATATGCCTCATAGAAAAACATATAAAAGAACTGGATGCCGATATTGAACAGAAGCACGATAATGCCTTTGATGATTTGGCTTTCGATCTTTTCATACGGCACCATGACCATACCGATCACGATTGCAGCGGTTGGAAACGCCATATACAGCATATAAGGTCTGTATTTACCCTGCTTACCGCGGGCGTTATCAATAATATTTGCACGGATCGCGGTTGCAGGGAACGAAATAATAATGGAGACGGCATACAGCAGATACATAAAATTCGGCTCTATGCCGATGGCATTGCCGATGATCAGATTTGTTGTGCTGAGCGTTAACTGCTGAATACAGTAGATCAGGAAATACATACCGATTCCGCCTACCGAATATGCCGTAATCTCCTTAAACGGCATATATCTGCCGGGCATGGGATGGTTCCAGTACACCCGGGCGTCTGAAACGAATTTGCGAATTTTGTCTACATTCAAAATTCACCCCTCCTTACTATAAAAGCCTATTTATATTATAACACTGCGCCGAAACGCAAACTATTCTCTAAATGCCCAAAAAAGCGGTCTGTTTTTTAATCAATATGCGAATTGAATTTCCGATTCAGTGGTCTAAATTTCCGATTTTTGTATGTTGTGTTTGTGAAATAAAGAAAAAAACGGCTCTGCCGAATGGCAAAGCCGCAAACAGAATACAGGATTAAATTATATTACACGGTTAAAATATTACACGGTTAAAAGACTGCGACGTTTCTTTTTTATAAAAAACGGAAGGGCAAATAAAAGTGCTTTGCAAATATTATCTGCAATCATGCAATACCAGACCGCATTAAGGCCAAGCCCCCAAACGCGAACACACAGAAACGTGAACAGGATCCTGACCGCCCACATACCTGCCGTTTCCACAAAAAAGGCGTAACCCGTGCGGCCAAGGCCGTAAAATATACCCTCCAGCACCACCATCAGCCCAAAAAACGGCTCTGAAAACGCCACGATCTTCAGCATGGCGGAACCGAGTTCAACCACACGTTCGCTTGGTGTAAACAGGCGCATCAGCAATGTGGAGCCAAAATAGAGCAGAATGCCGCTTAAAACCATAACGGCAACGGTCAGAACCACGCTGAGCCGGCTGACTGCCTTTAATTTTTGCGCATTGCGCTCTCCCCTTGCGTTGCCCACAAGCGTGGAGGCGGCGGAGCGCAGCCCGTAACCCGGAACATAAAAGATTTCCTCTGCGGTTACGGCAATCGAATGCGCGGCAAAAACCGTTGTGCCCATACCGGAAACGAGACTTGCAAAAACAACATAGCCAAGGCAGGAGGCAACGCTGCTGCCAAACACGGGCAGACCCACGCCCGCATATTCTTTGAGCACAGCCTGATCCGCCCGTGTTTTGGCAAGGCGCCATTTCAAATCCTTGTTTTTATGGCAGGAACAGAGCATTAAAATGCCCGAAAGCGCATAGGAAAGCGCAGACGCGACTGCCGCGCCCTCTACACCAAGTTCAAAGGTATAGATCAAAAGATAGTTCATCACGATATTCAGCCCGTTCGCGGCGGCGCTTATGATCATAGGCGTCTTAGTGTTTCGCACCGCACGCAGGGCATACCCCATAACAGACGAAACCGAGCGGAACACAAGCGGCAGGCTGATGATGAAGAAATAACGTGAAGCCGTGGGGCATATTGCCGGCTCCGCACCCATCCAGACGGGAATAAACGGGCTGAGCGCCACCGACGCGGCGCCCAGAACGATCCCCGCGCCTACGGCAAGAAGAAACGCTTGGCGGCAGAGTTTTCTGACCTGCTCTGTATCCCCGGCGCCGTAAGCTTTGGATATAAGAACAAGCGCTGCCGTGCCGATCGCGGACGGAGCGCTGTTTACAAGCCATGTTACATTGGTGGTGATGCTTACGGACGCCGTTGCCTGCTCACCGAGCCTGCCCACCATTGCCGTATCCACATACTGCAGCAGTGTGGACAGGATCTGCTCTATTACAGTTGGAAACGAGAGAAAGATCAGTGTTTTTAAAAGCCTGCCGTTTCCTCGATTTACTAATTTACTTTGATTCATAGATTCCAGATACGCTTGCTGTATTCAGGCACAGACCGTTTCAATGCTGCCGGTAACGGTGATCTGCGCTTTTGCGTTTTCATCGTCAAGGATCACTTCATCCACCGCCGGCACACTGATCTTGCCGGAATACGGGTTTTTAATGCTTATAACAGGCGTTGTGATCTCCGCCTCCACATCCGATCTTTCAAAGCAGAGATCGGTATCGATCATCTCGCAATTCACGAGTTTCAGACCTTTGCAGTAGCAAAACGGCTGCGTGCCGATGATCTTGCAGTTGATCAGCGTTAAATTTTCCGAGTACCACGCAAGATACTCCCCTTTTACAAGGCTGTTTTTCACCGTTACATTATGCGAATGCCAAAACGCATCCTTCGTATCAAAACTGCAGTCCTCAAACACGGCGTCTTTGATATACTGGAAAGAATATTTGCCTTTGAAATCCACATTTGTAAAATGCAGATTCTCACTGCGCATCATAAAATACTCGGACTGCGCCGCGCAGTTTTTCATATTTATATTTTTTACAGACCAGCCAAATTCGGGAGAAACGATATCGCAGTTTTCCATATTGACATTGCTGCATTCCCGAAGCGCTTTAATGCCGTGCAGTTTTGTGGAGCGGATCTCGATGCCGTTCGAATACCAGAGCGCCGCGCGGCAAAGTTCCGTCATATCGCAGGAATCGATTTTTAGATTTTCATCATGCCAGAAAGGATAGCGAAGGTTGCAAAACGTATGATACACCTCCACATTTTTGCTCTCTTTCAGTGCGCTCTCGCCGTCCGCAGGGCCGTCAAACGCACAATTTTTAAGTACAACGCCGTCGCTGCCGTAAAGCGCGCGTTCTTCATCAAATTGCTCATTCTCAAATGTTTTCAAACTTGGTCCTCCTTATACTCATTCTATGCTATGCCTGATCATTAACCTTTTATAATTTGTTCTATTCAGAACAGGCATTTACGATCTGGTTTACCATGCGCCAGTAAATACTTGTGGCGCCCTCATAATTGCTTGTCATAGCGATAACAAGCTGAAGATCCGGAACAACAAAGATATACTGACCCGCGTGCCCCTGTGCAAAATATGCCGGGTAATCGTGATCCCCAAAGGTGCGCACCCACCACTGGTAGCCGTAATCGGCGGAGCCGGAATCACGTTCAAACTGAACGGTTGTAGACTGTGTGACCCAGTCCCGCGAAACCAGCTGACTGCCCTGCCATTCGCCGCCGTTTAAATACAGCATGCCGAATTTTGCCATATCATAAATATTCATGGAAACGCCGTTACCGCCGTCCGAAATGCCCTGCGCATCCGCAGAAACGCTTGCGCTGTTCATTTCCATCGGATCAAACAGATATCGTTTGCCGAATTCCTCCAAAGTCATTCCCGAAGCCTGCTGCAGGATCGCGCTTAAAAGATGCGTATTGCCCGTGGAATAGTTAAAAACGGTACCGGGCCGGGAAGTGACCGAACGATCCAGAATGTACTGCACCCAGTTTGCCGAAGAACGCCAGTCATACCAATCTGCGGTATCGCTCATATCGATGCCCGAAGTGTGGGTAAGCAGATGGCGGATCGTAATCCCCGCCCAATATCCTCCGTTTTCAAGCACTTGGGGAAAATAAGTTGAGATCGGAACATCCACACTTTCAATCAGCCCCATATCCACAGCGATACCGATCAGCGCGCTCGTAACGCTTTTAGAAGCGGAATTCAGCACAAATACGCTGTTTTCGTCATACCCATCCTTATAGTATTCATCCACGATATAACCGTTTCTTACAATAACGGAGGAAAGAAGCGGAAAGGAATCAAACGTTTCGTGCACATCATTCAGAACAGCGGGATCTACGCCCTGATTTTGCGGGCTGTCCTTTTGCCACTGCCAGGCAGGCGGCGCGGCGGTTGTAGAAACCGTTGTGCCGGATGTTAGTGGTTCAGTGCTGTTTACATTTTGCCTTGCGCAGGCACAAAGCGAAAAGAGCATTACCAAAATAAAACATGCCGCAACCCGTTTTTTCATAAAAACACCCCTTAATGTTAAACTGACAGGCGGCTTTCCACCGCAACATCAGTTTAACACCAAAGGGCATCTATAGCAAATACTTATTTTGAATAGCCGTTTATAACTATTTTCTATATCTGAAAAACTTCAGATCAGCGGCGCAGCACGCCGTTCTCATTCGCTTAACCGCTTACGGTCAGCCAAGGATCTCTTTGAGGATCTTTGTAACTTCCGCCGCAGGCGCTTTGCCTTTTAACGCGCGCATGCACTGGCCGATCAGGAAGTTGAACGACTGGGATTTGCCGCCTTTATATTCCTCCACCGCTTTCTGGTTGCCCGCGATCACTTCCTCCACAACGGATCGGATTGCGCCGGTATCCGAAAGCACTTCCATATTATGCGCTTTTACATAATCGGCGGGGATCACATCTTCCTCAAAAACAGCCTTAAAAACTTTTTTCGCGGAATCACGGCTGATCTTATTGGAATTTAACAGATTGATGATCTCGCCTAAGGAATCCTGCCTGAAATGCATATTTTCCGGCAGGGTCTGCGTATCGTTAAGCATCTTCATCAACTCGCCCATGATCCAGTTGGCGCTGTCTTTGGGATTGCCGGTGATCTCAACCGTTCTTTCAAACAGGCGCACATAATAAATGCTGGAACAGATCATGGAAGTATCATATTCGGAAAGGCCAAGCTGCGTCGTATAACGCTCCTTTTTCGCGTCCGGAAGCTCAGGCAGTGTTTTCCGAATCTTTTCAACATATTCCTCCGTAAGGCAGACGGGCGGAATATCCGGATCCGGAAAATATTTATAATCCTGCGCGTCTTCCTTGCTGCGCATAGCGTGGGATTCGCCCTTGGCGTCATCCCATCTTCTGGTTTCCTGAACAACTTTGCCGCCGTCTTCAATGATCTCCTGCTGGCGGCGCGCCTCACTTTCAATGGCATTATGGATCGCCTTGAAAGAATTGATATTTTTCATTTCCGTTCTGGTGCCGAGTTGATCCGAACCCTTTTCCATAACGGAAACGTTTACATCGGCACGCAGGGAACCCTCCTGCATTTTACAGTCTGACACACCGCAGAACTGCAGGATATCCCTGAGTTTTTCAACATACTGCACAGCCTCGTCCGCAGAGGCAATATCCGGCTCAGAAACGATCTCCAAAAGCGGCACGCCGCAGCGGTTGAAATTGACAAGCGTACAGTCGTTCCACTCATCGTGGATCAGTTTGCCTGCGTCTTCCTCCATATGGATCTCATGGATCCGGACTTTCTTTTTACCGCCGTTAATGCTGTCATCGATCTCAATATAGCCGTTTCTGCATATGGGCAGATAAAGCTGGCTGATCTGATAAGCCTTTGGCAGATCGGGGTAAAAATAATTCTTTCTGTCAAACTTATTATTCATCGTGATCTCGCAGTTTGTTGCCAAACCTGTTCTGACCGCGAATTCAAGCACTTTTTCATTCAGAACCGGAAGCGTGCCGGGCATGCCGGAACAGATCTCACAAACGTGGGTATTCGGCTCGCCGCCGAATTCAGTGGAGCAGGAGCAGAAGATCTTTGTTTTCGTTGCAAGTTCTGTGTGGACTTCCAGTCCGCAAACCGTTGAAAATTCCATGTTTCCGCCTCCTTAAACGCCTGCCGGCTTTTTGGTGTGATAGTCTGTAATATTCTGATACGCATTGCCGGCGGCAAGGATTGTTTTTTCATCAAACGGTCTGCCGATCAGCTGCATGCCAACGGGCATACCGCTGCCGTCAAATCCGCACGGCAAAGCAAGGGAAGGCAGACCCGCAATATTAATCATAACGGTATAAATATCGCCGAGATACATGGCAAGCGGATCGCTTAAGCCTTCGCCCATGGTAAGCGCCGTGGTGGGCGCAACCGGGCCAAGCAGAAAATCATATTTCTGAAACGCCTCATTAAACGCCTTTACAATCAGCCCTTTTGCCTTTAACGCCTTATTATAATAAGCGTCAAAATAACCGCTGGAAAGCACAAAGTTACCCAGCATAATGCGCTTTTTGACCTCCATGCCGAAGCCTTCGGATCTGGATTTGAAATAAACTTCGCGCAGGCTGTGCGCATCCGGCGATTTGTAGCCGTATTTAATGCCGTCAAAACGGGAGAGGTTTGAGCACGCCTCCGCGCATGCAATAATATAATAAGTGGGAATCGCGTATTCTACGATCGGCATGGCGAATTCCTCCACCTCTGCGCCGAGAGACCGTAGCGTTTCCGCCGCCTGCATCACGCTTTTGGCAACGTCCTCGCTAATCCCCTCGCCGAAGAAATCGGACGGAATACCTACCTTTTTGCCTTTCAGATCCGCGGTATTTTTGATCTCATCCAGCGTGAACGGATTCGGGTCCGCCGAAGTGCCGTCTTTTTCATCTTTTCCGCAGATCACGGAGAAAAGCGCCGCCGCGTCAAGCGCCGTCTTGGCGATCGGCCCGATCTGATCAAGAGAAGAGGCATACGCGATCAACCCGTATCTGGAAACAGAGCCATAAGTGGGTTTAAGACCCGTAACGCCGCAGAAAGAACAGGGCTGGCGGATGGAGCCGCCTGTATCGGAGCCGAGCGCAATCACGCTTTCACGCGCCGCCACGGCCGCCGCCGCGCCGCCGGAAGATCCGCCGGGCACCTTATTGGTATCCCACGGGTTTTTGGTGGCGCCGTAATAGGAAGTTTCCGTAGTGGAGCCCATGGCAAACTCGTCCATATTCACTTTGCCGCACGGGATCATGCCGGCTGCCGTCAGTTTTTTGACAACAGTGGCATCATAGGGCGGTTTAAAATTATAAAGCATTTTGGAAGCGCAGGAAGTGATCTCACCCTTTGTGCAAATATTATCCTTAATTGCAACAGGAACGCCGGCAAGAGGGGAATTTGCATCGCCGCTGTCTATCTTTTTTTGCGCGGCTCTTGCCTTTTCCAAAGCGGCATCCTTATCAAACGCCGTATAGCAATTGTAAGCGCCGTCTTTTTCCTCTATGCGTTTTGCAACGGACGCAACAGCGTCCTCGCAGGAGATTTCCCTGCTTTGAATTTTCTGCGCGATCTCCAGCGCCGTCATTTCATAAAGTTCCATACCGTGCCTCCTATTCCGTTACCGTTTTCGGAACAACGAACGCGCCGCCGCTGCTTTCCGGGGCATTTGCCGTTATCTCGTGCGGAGACATGGATGGTTTGACCTCATCTTTTCTGAAAACATTATGGATCGGAAAAGAATGGCTCATTGCCTCAACACCCGTTGTATCGAGTTCGTTGAGCATATCGATATAAGTCAGGATATCCTGAAGCTCGCCGCCCACTTTTTTTTCCTCTTCCTCGGTAAGTGTGATTCTGGCAAGGGATTCAAGATATTTGATCAGTTCGGGAGTAATTTGCATATAGACCCTCCTATTTTCGTAAAAGCAAATATAAAAGGCAATCGGGCGCACAGAATGTGCACCCGCGTTGTTTATTTTTCGGGAACGGGGCGGCGAAGTTTGATATGGGTTTCGCGAAGCTGCATTTCCGTTACCGTATTCGGCGCGCCGAGCAGAAGATCCTGCGCGTTGGAATTCATCGGGAAGGCAATGACCTCCCGGATATTTTCCTCATCTTTAAGGAGCATGATCATTCTGTCCACACCGGGCGCCATACCTGCATGCGGCGGCGCGCCGTAATGGAACGCCTTAAACAGAGCGCCGAATTTTTCTTTCACGTCCTGCTCTGTATATCCCGCCATTTCAAAAGCTTTTACCATCACATCCGGTCTGTGGTTTCTGACCGCGCCGGAGGAAAGTTCTACGCCATTGCAGACGATATCATACTGATACGCCTTAATCTTAAGCGGATCCTCGTGCAGAAGAGCATCCATTTCGCCCTGCGGCATGGAAAACGGATTGTGTGTGAAGATCAGTTTGCCGTCCTCATCCAGCTCATACATCGGGAAATCCGTAATAAAGCAAAGTTCAAATTTGTTTTTATCAATCAGATCCAGTCTGTTGGCAAGCTCCGTGCGTATCTGACCTGCAAGTTCGTTTACGCGTTTCGGCGCATCGCAGATGAAGAACAGCGTATCATCCGTTTTAAAGTTGAAGATACGGCGCAGTTCCTCTTTCTTTTCGGGAGGCAGGAACTTATCGATCGGACCTTTGTAAGAGCCGTCTTCCAGCACCTCGATATAACCAAGGCCTTTCATACCGATCTCCAGCGCGAATTTCAGCATCTTTTCAAACCAGCCCTTGGACTGCTTGGCACAGCCGGGAACATTGATACCCCTGACCGGTCTGCCCTTGAACGCTTTAAATTCTACGTCGCTAAAGAAATCCGTAAGATCTACAATCTCCAGCGGGTTTCTGAGATCCGGTTTATCCGTGCCGTATTTCAGCATGGATTCTTCGTATGGGATCCTTACAAACGGCGCGGGAGACACAGCCTTGCCGCCGCCGAATTTTGTGAACGTATCATAAAGCACATCCTCTGCAACGGCGAAAACATCTTCCTGCGTTGCAAACGCCATTTCAAAATCCAACTGGTAAAATTCACCGGGAGAACGGTCTGCGCGGGCATCCTCGTCCCTGAAACACGGCGCGATCTGAAAATATTTGTCAAAGCCGGACACCATAAGCAGCTGCTTAAACTGCTGCGGCGCCTGCGGCAGCGCGTAAAACTTGCCCTCATGCTTTCTGGAGGGAATAATATAATCCCTTGCGCCCTCCGGCGAAGAGCAGGTCAGGATCGGCGTCGTGATCTCCGTAAAGCCAAGACTTTCCATCTTTTTGCGCAGGAAAGAAACAACCTGACTTCTAAACAGGATATTATCGTGAACCGCCTTGTTTCTGAGATCCAGAAAACGGTAGGTAAGGCGTACATCTTCCCGCGTTTCCTTTGAATCGGAGATTTCAAACGGAAGATTTTCCGTGCAAGCGCCAAGCACGGTAAGTTTATCTACCTTAACCTCCAGTTCGCCCGTTTTAATCTTTTTATTTACGGTTTCCTCATCACGTTTTACAACAACACCCTCAACAGAAATCACGCTCTCTTTTTTGAGGTGATAAATGAGCGTATCATCGTTTACAACAACCTGCGTTACACCGTATTCATCACGCAGATCTATAAAGGCAACGCCGCCGTGGTCACGGATGGTATCCACCCAGCCGGCAAGCGTTACGCTCTGACCGAGATCATCCAGGGTCAGTTCCCCACAGTTAAAAGTTCTGTAAGCCATAAGTACGATTCCTTTCGGAGTTAAAATTTAACATTCGCCGCCCACGCGGCAGGAGCGGAAAAACCTTGTTTTGCCGCAAACTATACCACTCCACAATAATTTCCGTAATAGTATAGCATATAAATTTAAAATATACAATAAAAAATTACGCAAACACAGAAAAAACCGTTTAAGTCCGGGCTTAAACGGTTTTTGTGTATCTGTATCCTAAACAATCGCTTGCAGCGCTACGTGTTTGCTTATCTGCTGAGCAGAGCCCGCTCATAAGGGGCAAGATGCAGTATACCGCCGCGGCAGGCGCCCCCGAAGAACGAATAGGAAGCGTCCCAAACGCTGCCCACATCAATATCCGCCGAATCGGCGGAGAGATTCACGGCAGTCAGCACGCTGTTTTCACTGCCGGAACGGGTATAGGCCAGCACGCCCCCTTTTGCATAGACGATCTGAAACTCGCCTTCCTTGAAAGCGGCACAGCCGTGGCGGATCTCCCCAAGGCGCTTATACCATCTGTAGAGTTCTTTGTTTATATGATCCCACGGGAAACACGCCCTGTTGAACGGGTCTTTCATGCCCTGCATACCCGCCTCATCCCCATAATAAATACTGGGAACGCCGGGCAGCGTAAACTGCAGCAGGCTTGCCGTTTTCAGCATGGAAACGCCTTTTAAATACGCCGCATCGCCAAGGGTATTGTGCTCGTGCTGCCATGCCCGGTCTTTTCCGGCGGCATCCGGGCCGGCAAGATACGTAATGGCGCGCTGTGTATCGTGCGTGCCGATATGGTTCATCAGTTCATGCAAAACACACGGCGGATAGTTTTCCACGATGTGCATAACCGAATCCGCAAACGCCTCCGCTGTGCCGCCCTTAACAAAACGCAGAACGGCCGCGGCAAAGGGATAATTCATTACGCTGTCCAGCTGATCACCAAGCAGATACCGCCGCCGTTTGCCGTAAGCAAATTTCGTGGTAGCGTCTTCCCACACCTCGCCTATGATCACGGCGTTTTCCTTTTCTTCCTTTACGGCAGTTCGGAGTTCATCCAGAAAAACATCCGGCAATTCATCCGCCACATCCAGTCTCCAGCCGTCTGCGCCGGCACGAAGCCATTTGCGCAGAATACCGTTTTTGCCGCATATATATTCGCGGTAAGCGGGATTTTCCTCTTCCACCTCCGGTAGGAGTTTAATGCCCCACCAGCTTTTATAGCCGTTTGGGTAATCCGTAAATTTATACCAACTGTAATACGGACTTTCCTTACTGTTATAAGCGCCCACACAGTTATAATGGGAATACATATTAAAATATTTGGAATCGCAGCCGGTATGGCTGAAAACGCCGTCCAAAACAACGGAAATGCCCAGTTTGTGCGCGCTGCGGCATAAGGAGCGAAAATCTTTTTCGCTGCCGAGAAGAGGATCTATCTGTTCATAATCCGCCGTATCATAGCGGTGATTGGAATTTGCCTCAAAGATGGGATTCAGGTAAATACAGGTTACGCCGAGAGACTTGATATACGGCAGTTTCTCCTCAATACCTTTTAGATCGCCGCCGAAATAATCGTTGTTCCAAATGCCGTTCATCTGGTTCTCATTCCAGAACGGCTCCTCGCCCCATTTGCGCATAACACGGCTTTCCCTTACGCCTTTTTTCGGCGCGCCGCTGCTGCAAAACCTGTCCGGGAAGATCTGATAAATAATGCCGCCTTTTAAAAATGCGGGTGTTTTAAAATTCCGGTCAAACACCGTTTGCTGAAATTCCGCGCCCTGTGCGTTAAAATCGCCAAGCCCGTTTTCCACTTTTTTGATATAATTCAGGCCCCACGGGGTATCCAGTTCAAAATGATAAAAATAAATACCGGGCGTGGTGGCATAAAAGTGCAGTTCCCAAAACTCATGATCACCGCCGCACATACCTGCCCAGAACATGCCGTAAAACACGGTATCTTCCCCGTCTTTACGCACGGCAAGGCGCGCACCGGAACAGCCCATGGCTCTGGGTACAATGATACGCAGTTTAACCTTTTCCTCTGTGGCAATAGCACGAACAGCGGACTTGTATTCAGTTTTTCTGGAATCAAAAGGCTGCATAACCGCTCCGTAAAAACCGTGATGAAAACACTTGAGGCAAGGGCGTTGTTCCCTTGCCTTTGCGTTTAAAATAATTTGTTTTAAGAAATTCAGGCTTTTGCTCTGCCTGTTTTTCTGCCGCCAGAAACGGCCTTTTTGCTTTCCGCCTTCTCCTCTTTTTCAAAGCGGACAGGCTTGGTGTGCCAAATATTCTCGGCATATTCCGCAATAGCGCGGTCCGCGCTGAAAATGCCCGCCGAGGCAATATTGATCAGGCTCATTTTGGCAAATCTATTTTTATCCTTATAAAGTTCGGCAGAAAATTCCTGCGCTTTCTGATAATCGGCAAAATCCGCGAGCGCCATATAAGGATCGGAATTGGTAAGGCCGGAAACGAAATCGCCGAAATTCTTGCCGTTTACGCGGGCGGAAAGAAAATCAATCACGCCCTTTAAAACAGGATTGTTATTCACATAATTCATCGGGTAATAGCCGTCTCTCTGCAACTGCTGCACCTCAGACGTTTTCATGCCGAAGAGGATGATATTTTCTTCACCCACGGCATTGGCAATCTCCACATTTGCGCCGTCCAGCGTGCCGAGCGTGACAGCGCCGTTGAGCATCAGTTTCATATTGCCCGTGCCGGATGCCTCTGTTCCGGCAAGCGAGATCTGCTCTGAAATATCGGCAGCCGGCATAAGAAGTTCCGCAAGGCTGACGTTGTATTCTTCCATAAACACAACTTTCAGTTTTTGGTTTACGTCCGGGTCATTGTTGATCACCTTGGAAACCGCATCGATCAGTTCAATGGTCTTCTTTGCCATATAATAGCCGGGCGCAGCTTTGGACGCAAAAATATAGGTGCGCGGCACAAAATCCGCATTCGGATCCTTTTTGAGCATCAGGTATTGCGCAACGATATTCAAAATGTTCAGGCTCTGGCGCTTATATTCATGCAGCCGTTTTACCTGAACGTCAAATATGGAATCTGGATCTATCTCTACGCCGTTTCTCTTTTGAACCACTTCGGCAAAACGAACTTTATTCTGCCGTTTGATAGCCATAAGATCGGCAAGCACTTTGGGATCGTTCTGATAATCACGCAGTTTTAAAAGCTCGCTGCTTTTTGTGATAAAACCATCCCCGATCAGATCCGTCAGATAAGCCGTGAGCGGCTCATTTGCCTGGCAGATCCATCTTCTGAACGCAATGCCGTTTGTAACATTTGTAAATTTATCCGGCGTGATCGTATAAAAATCATGGAAAACGGTATCTTTCAAGATTTGGGAATGCAGGGAAGAAACACCGTTTACCGAATGGGAACCGGCAACGCAGAGGTTTGCCATTCTGACCACGCCGCCGGAGATGATTGCCATGCGCTCCACCTTATCGGCATCGTGCGTAACGCCCCAAACATAGGCACGGAAACGGTTATCGATCTCCTTGGTGATCTGATAAATCCTTGGCAGAAGGCGTTTGTAGAGTTCCTCGCTCCAGCATTCCAGCGCCTCTTTCATAACCGTGTGATTTGTATAAGCAACGGTTTTGGTAACCAAATTCCAAGCGTCATCCCAGCCGTAGCCGCACTCGTCCAGCATGATCCGCATCAGTTCCGGGATCGCCATGGTGGGGTGCGTATCGTTGATATGGATTGCAACCTTTTCCGGCAGATTATCCAGCGTATTATACTTGGTTAAATGGCGCCTGATAATATCCTGCACAGACGCGGAAACCAGAAAATACTGCTGGCGGAGTCTTAAGGATTTACCCTCCGGCGAATTATCCGCCGGATAAAGGACTTTGGAGATCGCCTCTGCCATAGCGGACTGCTCCATAGCTTTCATATAGTTGCCTTCGTTAAACAGACCCATATCCAGAGCCGGCTTGCGCGCTGCCCAAAGGCGCAGGCGTGCAACGCCCTTTCCCTTGCCGGAAACGTACATATCATATGGCACGGCAATCACCGTATTGCAGTCTTTCTGCTCCACGCTGTGATAATCGCCGTCCCAGTTTTCCTCTATATGACCTTCAAATTTGATCTCCTGCGCTCTTTCCTCTCTCGGAACAAGCCATACGTCGCCGCCCGGAAGCCAGAAATCGGGCAGTTCCGTTTGCCAGCCGTCAACCAGTTTCTGGCGAAAAATACCCGCCTCATACCGGATACAATACCCCATAGACTGAATGCCGGTTGTGGCAAGACCATCCAGATAACAGGCGGCAAGCCTGCCGAGCCCGCCGTTGCCGAGACCGGCGTCCGGCTCCAGCGCATACAACTTTTCCAGCTTTACGCCGAAACCTTTGAGCGCCTCGCTGAATACATCTGTAAGGCCGAGATTATAAAGATTATTTTTAAGCGAACGGCCCATCAGAAATTCCATGCAAAGGTAATAGACCTGTTTGGAATCCTGCCCGTTTGCGGTATGACGAAATGCACTGTTCATTTCAGAAAGTTCATCACGCAGGATCATGGCAACGGATTTATAATACTGCTCATCGGTTGCCGTATCCGGAGTGACGCCGAAAAAATGACTCAACTTATCGTTGATCAATTTCTTCGCTTGAGACACTGAAATGCCTTGATTCATATACAAAACCTCCAAAATAAATTGAGAAAAAGAATAATTTTAACATCAATATTGTTCATTATACACTAAAATCAGCCGATATTCAATAGCAGATATCAGGATTTGCGCTTTTTGAAGAATCTTTGCAGAACGAGCGGCACGATCGCGAGCAGCGATTTTATATTGATCAGGATTACGCAAACAGCAAGCGCACACGCAATCCCAAAACTGCCCCATTCGCCTGCCACCTCAAAGATCATGACAGCGGCAGCGGCGAGCAGCAAAACAACAGACGGAATAAAGGTGAAATAATTAATTTTTATATTTACAAATTTTTTGGTGTTGATCACGCGGATCACAAACACAACAACAAAGGATACCGCCGTGGCGATTGCCGCGCCGTAAGGCCCTATGACCGGAATCAGAATAAAATTCAAAACCACATTTAAAACAGCGCCCGTGCCCGCGGTCACCATAGAAAGCATACTCTTTTTTTCCGCCATATATACCGAGGCATAGAAATTTACAAGGTTTGAAAACGTTGTGGCAATCACAAGGATGGGCACGTAATGCCAGGAATCGTAATAATCTTCGCCGAGGTAGAGATCCGTAATGATCCGGGAGCCGGCAATCAGCAATGCGCCGACCGCCAAAAGCGCGCCGCTGTACGTTTTGAACACTTTGGTGAAAAATTCGGATTTTCCCTTATTGTCATATTCATCCACGGCAGACAGCTGCCACGCATCAATAAAAATAGACGCAAAGATCGTTACAAAATTCGGTATTTTATAAGCCGAAGTATAGATGCCGCTTACGGACACGCCGTTAAAATACGTAACCATATACTGATCCGAAACGTTGATGATCCACCAGAGAATGATGGTGGGGATCAGCGGAATACAGTATTTGAGCATGGGAAAAACCGTGCTTTTTCTAAGCCCGGTTCTGAAATTGACATACCGCCACAGTTTTGCAACAACGAACATGAACAAAACAGAAAGCATATCGCTTGTGAAAATGGCAAGAATATATCCGTAAATTCCCCAATGGAACGCACCGAGATAAAGAAAGGTGAAGCCTGCCGAAGTGGCGGTTGCGATCACGCCGTCCACGGCATACAGTTTTACATGGCCGCAGCCGCGTACAAACTGCTGGCAAAGCTGGCGCAGCGAGGAACCAAGCAGCATTAAATACAGCAGGATCGTATACTGGCCGAAATTGAAATCATTGATCGTGATGCGCATGACGACCGGCGCGAACAGGCAGAACACGGCAAAGCCGATAACGGTTGTTGCAACGCCGGTTGAAAAAACGCATTTTTTATCGCTGTTTTTATCGAGCGCAAAACGCAGTGCCGCCGAATTGACGGCGAGTGTAACAATGGGCACAAGAATATTGACGGCGTTTTGAATCAGTGTTGCGCCGCCGAAATCCCCCGTTGCCATAACTCTTGTGTAAAAGAAAGTGAGCACAAGGGTAAGCAGTTTGGAGGAAAAGGTGCCTATTGCGAAAACAATTGTGTTTGAGGCAAGTTTTTTATACTTGTCCATCCTTTACCATTCCTTTGATCCGTAACTAAAATACGCGCCATTCGTTTTTGCAAAGCGGTTATCTGACCTGACCGTTTCCGAAGATCAGGTATTTTGTGGTGGTCAGTTCCCGAAGGCCCATCGGGCCGCGGGCATGCAGTTTCTGCGTAGAGATGCCGATCTCCGCGCCGAGGCCGAATTCACCGCCGTCCGTAAACCTTGTAGACGCGTTTACGTATACGGAGGAAGAATCCACCCTTTGCATAAATTCGCGCGCGTGCTCCTCATTTTGTGTAATAATGGATTCGCTGTGACCGGTGGAATATTTGTTGATATGTTTGATTGCTTCATCAAGACTGTCCACCGTTTTAACACTGATCTTATAATCCAGATACTCCGCTGCGAAATCCTCTTCGCTTGCAGGCAAAACGCCCTCTGCGGCAAGCATGGCGCGCGCATCTCCGCGCATCTCCACCTGCTTTTCATCCAGTTGCTTTTTGATCACGGGCAGCGCCCTATTTAGTATGCCCGAATGGATCACAAGGCTTTCACACGCGTTGCACACGCTGATGCGCTGCGTTTTGGCGTTAAAAATGATATTTGCCGCCATATCGATATCCGCGCTTTCATCCACATAAATATGGCAGTTTCCGGAGCCGGTTTCGATCACGGGAACGGTGGAGTTCTCCACAACGCTTCGGATCAGCCCCTTGCCGCCGCGCGGGATCAGGCAGTCGATGTATCCGTTCATACGCATCATCTGATTTGCGGACTCCCGGGAAGTATCCGTTACAAGCTGGATACAGTTTTCATCAAATCCGCAGGCGGCAAGCGCGCTGCGCATAGCGGCTACGATCGCAATATTGGAATGGATTGCCTCTTTGCCGCCGCGCAGGATCACGGCATTGGAACTTTTCAGGCAAAGCACCGCTGCGTCCGCCGTAACATTCGGTCTGGACTCATAAATGATACCGATCACACCGATCGGAACAGAGACCTTTTTGATCACAAGGCCATTTGGCCTTGTCGTCTCCTCCAGCAGTCTGCCGCAGGGATCGGGCAGCGCGGCAACATCCTCCACTGCTTTGGCAATATCCTCTATTCGTTTCTGATCCAGCAAAAGCCGATCCAGCATACCGGCACTGAGCCCGTTTTTGCTGCCGTTTTCAAGATCTGTTTTATTTTCATTTATAATCGTTTCGCTGCTATTTCTGAGTGACTGTGCGATTGCAAGGAGCGCCTTGTTTTTCTCCTGCGTTGTAACTGTGGAAAGGAAATCCTTTGCCGCAAGGGCTTTTATGCCTATCTCTTTCATGCTTTCACCGCCTTAAAATATGTACCAACATTTTCGCCGTTCACAACTTTATAAATATTCGTGGGCTTATTGCCGTTAATGATGGCAACGGGAATCCCTGCGCAAACGGCGATCTGCGCCGCGTTTATTTTTGTGATGAATCCGCCCGTGCCGCGCTTGCCGGCAACGCCTGTTACGGATTTAATGCTGTCGTCAATCTGCTCCACAACACTGATCAGCTTGGCATTTTTATTTTCGGCGGGATCGCCGTCATACAGCCCATCCGTATCCGTTAGGATCACAAGCAGATCCGCGTCTGTAATTTTTGCTACTGTAGCGGAAAGGCAGTCATTGTCCCCGCTGACCAGTTCTTCTACAGAGACGGAATCGTTTTCATTTACGATCGGCAGGCAGTCATAGGCAAGAAGCTGATCCAGCGTATTGGTAATATGAAATCTGCTGTCGCTGTTTTCCAGTTCGTCAAACGTGAGCAGCAGCTGACTGACAACCACATCGTATTCGGAAAATAATCTGTCATAAAGAAACATCAGTTCGCTCTGCCCCACGGCAGCCGCGGCCTGAAGGCACTGAATCTCTTTCGGCTTTTCGGAAAGACGCAGCCTGCCCATACCTACGGAGATGGCGCCGGAAGACACCAATACAATCTGATGCCCTTCATTTTTTAAATCGGAAAGCACGGAGGCAAGCTTTGCGATCAGCGCGATATTTGCCTTGCCGGTGCTGTGCGTTAAAGTGGAAGTTCCGATCTTCACAACGATTCTTTTTTTACCGTTTTTTAGTTTCATACGATTCTCCAAAATGATTAAAATAACGCCTGTATATACAAATAATCAATTTATTATAGCAAAAAAAGATTAGCAATAAAAGACTTTTTTGTATGTTTTCGGATTTTCAGGGCAAAATCCGTTTAGGGAATATTTATCCGAAACCGAAAGGAATGATCAAATGAAAAGGCGAAATATAGTAAGAATCTGTTCTTTTGCCGTGTTTGCCGTTGCGGCGCTTACGGCTTTCGCCGTTACGGGCGCCGTAAAAAGCAACAACTATCAGACGCAGCTTGAGGCATCCTATCAGCGCAATCTGACGCAGCTTTCCGAATGCCTGGATTCTATAGAAACGAGCCTTGCAAAGAGCCAGTACGCCACATCCAGCGACATGATGAACCGCATATCGGGAAATCTGTATTCCGAGTGCTGCACAGCAAAAAACGCGCTTTCCTCCCTGCCGATCAGCCAGCTCAATCTGAGCGGCGCCTATAAATTTTTAAGCCAGGCGGGCGATTACGCGCGGTATCTTTCCACAAAATCAGAAATCACGCAGGAGGAATACGATAACCTGACGCTGCTTTTATCTTACGCGCAGAAGTATTCTGATTTTACCGACACAATCGTCAGCCGCTGCAACGCAGGCGGAAAGATCACGGAAAACGAAGTCTCGCTCGGCGACGGCAGCGAAATGAAGGTGTCCTCCTTTTCAACAGACTTTTCCTCTGCGGAAGAAACCTTTGAAAACTACCCCACCCTGCTCTATGACGGCCCGTTTGCGGACGCCGTGCTCAACAAACAGAGCGTTCTTATAAAAAACGGGAAAAAGAAAGATCAGGACGAGTGCAGAAAGATCGCGGCAAACGCCCTTGGCGTTGACGAAGGCGGCGTTGTATACAAAACCGAAGAAAGCGGCACACTGCCGGCATATGTTTTTTCCTACAAACTGCAAACAATTGCCGTAACCAAAAACGGCGGATATATCGCCTATATTCTAAATGAAGGCGTGCCCGGCAGCCAGACGGTTACAGAAGATAACGCCATAAACATCGCAAAGGATTTTCTGAACAAAATCGGCTACACGGATATGAAGGAATCCTATTATTCGGTATACAACAATGTGTGCACGATCAATTTTGCATACAACAAAAACAATATCACGTATTACCCTGATCTGATCAAAGTGGGCATATCGCTTTCAGACGGCAGTGTTTTCTCTCTGGAAGCGGACGGTTACCTGATCAACCACACAGACAGAACGGTTCCCGCGTTCTCTGCGGAACAAAACGAGATCAACCTTAGCAACAGCGTGGAAGTGGTTTCCCGCTCCCGGTGTGTGATTCCGAAGAACAGCGGCGTAGAAGTGTTTTGCAACGAATACCACTGCAAGAACAAGAGCACCGGCCAGGAAGTGCTGATCTACACGAATTCCGAAACCGGGGAGGAAGAGGATATCCTGCTGCTGATGTATTCGGATAACGGCACGCTTACCAAATAGCCTTTACGGGGATTTTCCCGTTTATATATAAATCAAAACATTATTCTGAAAGGATGCATTTTTATGAAAAAAAGTATGATTGTGCTTGTGGCCGCGGTTGTTTTGGCTGTGTGCGTATTCGCCGGCTGTTCCAACAACGCGGATAACGATACCACGACCACAACAATCACCACGGCACGCACAACAGAAACAACAACCGCCAACACCACCAGCACCACAAACATGGTGGAAGAAGGGCTTTCAAACGCAGGCGAAAACGCCAGCGAGGCGGCGTCTGACGTGGGCGACGCTGTTGGCGACGCGGCAGGCGGCGTAGGAGAGGCAGCTTCAGATCTTGGGGACGCGGCAAGAGACGCGCTCGGATAAAAAGCACAACCCCCGCTTAACAAAGCGGGGGTAATTTATAATATCCTGATCCTATTGAGAAACATGTTCGGCACGGATTCACCAAAGGGATGCGTTTCCTTGTTCTTGAATAAGCCAAATGGGAGGATTCTGCTTTTCCGACTAAACCTAACTATTCGAATCCGGCTGCGGCATCGTTCGGCTCAGCATGGAGATATCCCTTGCGTTGATATAGCCGTCCGCATTCATATCGAGCACAGAAACGTAATCGCTGTCTCCGCGCTTGGCGTTATAGGCCGAAAGCATCGCTTTTTCCGCCTGCTGATACATTTTCAGCATCATGGAATAATCGCGGGCGTTAATATAGCCGTCATGATTCAAATCATTTTCCGCCTGATAGTTTTCATCCGTTTCACAGGTGTTATACAGGTCAAAGAAATCCCCGCTGCTCTGCGCCACGGTGTTTGTAAAATCACCCGTAACGCTGCCGGAGCACTTGGAACACCGATAGACGATATAACCGGGTTCCAGCCACGTTGGCGCGGTTACGGATTCCGTTTCATAACGGTGTATACAGTTTACAATCTCAAACTGCGCCGTCACCTCGCGCCCCATATAATGCGCCGTTACGGTATGCACGCCGATTTCTGCCGCGCAGTCGGACAGATCCAGTATAATATCACAGCCGTTCAGATAAGGAATCAGGCTTTCCGAACCTTTCCACTCGTAAAGTTTTCCGTTTGCATAAACCACTTTCATGCTCAAATCCTGAAGCAGCTGCTGCGGCGAAAAGGACGAAAGTTCATAAACAGCGCCCTGTTTTTCTCCGTTTACATAAAGGTGCAGATAATCATCCTGCGGGATCTCCTCGGCGGCCGTACTGGTCATCCAAACGGAAAACGGGCCGCAGGAATTGAAATACCCTGAGGTGTAGGAAAACTCATAAAAATAGGTTTTGCCCTTTTCAAGATACGCCGTATTGCTGAAAACATACCGATTTTCCGCATTCAGTTCCTCCGGCGCGTAACTTGCAGAAACAAGGCTGCCGGCAGCGTCATACAACTCCGTTTTCATCTTTTTACGGGAAGAAACGGTAACCGTATAGGCAGCGGAATACTGCGGCGTAAAAGAACAGCGGTAATAATATTTCCAATTATCGTTCTGATTAAAATTATTGGTGCCGGTAGTCAGATCCAACTGGGAAAACAGCGCCAAATTCAGATTTTCAAACTCGATCGGCGTGGTGGGAAAATAATTTGCGGCTGCCGCATTCATGCCGCACGGCAGAACAACTGAAGTGAGAACGGTTAAAACCGCAAATAAAACAGCCAGTCTTTTTTTCATAATTATGCTCCGCCGGCATAACGCCGGTCAAATGAAAAGGCGCCTTTTAAGACGCCTTTTTCCTTTACAGATCCGGCAAGCAGATCTTTTATTCTTCTGTATCGTTTTCTGTTTCCTGATCATCGCCATCCAGTTCAAATTCAAGAAACTCGCCGCAGGCAGGGCATTCGATGCCGCCTTCCATAACGGTATCTTCATCCACAGTGAATTCTTCGCCGCAGGCGGGGCAGGTAACGGCATATTCGCCGTCCTCACAATCCTCGCAATCCTCACAGTCGCACTCGTCGCATTCCGCAAGGTAATCTTCTACCTCGGCAAGGTCATCGTCAATACCATCCACCTGCTCGGCAAGAAGATCCATGTCTTCATTTACATCGTCAATATCCTGAATGATGTTTTCAAGCACTTCCACGATAGCTTTAAACATCTTTGTATCTTTTTTATCTGCGTCAAAATCAAGGCCGTCCAGCAGACCTTTGAGATAGCCGAGGCTTTCTGTAGTATTCATAAAAAATCCTTTCTGCGCTTATGCGCGCTCCATATATTCACAGGTTCTTGTATCCACGCGGATCTTATCGCCCTCGTTGATGAAAAGCGGTACTCTGATCTCCGCGCCGGTCTCCAGCGTTGCGGGTTTTAAAGTGTTTGTTGCGGTGTTGCCCTTGAAACCGGGATCTGTTTTGGTAACCTCCAGCGTTACGAAAGTAGGCGGCTCAACACCGAAAACTTTGCCTTTGTAGGAAAGAACGCGGCAGATGTCATTTTCCTTAACGAATTTGAAGTTATCGCTGAGATCACTTTCCGCAACGGGAACCATATCAAATGTTTCCTGATCCATAAAATAATAAATACCGTCGTCATTATAGGAATAAACCATATCTTTTCTTTCAATAAAAGCAGTTGGGAATTTTTCCGTTGGGTTAAACGTTCTTTCAACCACGGAACCCTGAATTACATTTTTGATTTTTGCTCTTACGAAAGCGGCGCCTTTGCCCGGCTTAACATGCTGAAATTCGATGATCTGATAAACCTGGCCGTCCATTTCAAACGTTACGCCGTTTCTGAAATCGCCTGCTGATACCATAAATAATACCTCCAAAGTTTATTATTCTTAATACAGATTTATTTTATAATATTTCCAGTAATAAATCAATACCCATTTTGTAACTGTCTTTCCCGTAGCCGCAGATCTGCTTTTTGCAAACTTCGGTGATTACGGAAGTTTTTCTGAACTCCTCGCGGTTGTGAATATCGCTCATATGCACCTCCACGAACGGCAGGAATTCATTTACGGATTCGATTGCGTCCCGGATTGCATAGGAATAGTGCGTATACGCGCCAGCATTGATCACAACGCCGTCATATTCCTCCCGGCTCTGCTGGATCATATCAATCAGATCGCCTTCGTGGTTAGACTGAAAAAAACTGATCTTTGCGCCGCGCGCCTTGCCGTAGATCTTCAGTTCCTCATTAATCGCTTTCAGTGTTTCCGAGCCGTAGATATTCTTTTTTCTGATCCCCGTCATATTCAGATTGGGGCCGTTGATAACCAGTATTTTTTTCATAGCAAAAACACCTTTCACACAAAGCGCCCTGCTTTTTCTTTTGCAGGATCTTCATAGTAAGAAAACAAGGGGAACGAAAGTACCCGTTCCCCTTTTATCTTTTATGTAAGATTATTTATACTTTCTTTTGCGAGCGGCTTCGCTCTTCTTTTTACGAGCAACCGAAGGCTTTTCATAATGCTCTCTTTTGCGAACTTCCTGAATAATGCCGTCGCGAGAAGTCTGCCGCTTAAAACGGCGGATAGCGCTGTCAAGAGATTCATTTTCCTTAATTCTGACCTGGCTCACTTAATTCCCTCCCTCCGACCTGCTGTCAGGGGTAATCACAAATTTTGAATATTTTTTGAATATCCGCACAAGATTATAATCAAATAACACGGAATTGTCAAGCATTTTAGCAAATAATGTATAAAAAAGCCGCTTAAAAGCATAGTTTTGGGCAAGATAGGGGCGGCATTGCAGCCGCTTTGGCAATGGGATCAGCCTTTTGCGGAAGTGGAACCGAAACCGCCGTTTCGAATACCGCTTGCGTCATCATCAGCGGTGATACCAAACGGAAGAAAGATGCCCTGGGCAAATCCGTCCCCGGCGCTGAGGGATACGCAATGCCCTTCCTCGTGCGCATCACAGGAAAGTTTGATCATGATGTGGCCTTCGTTTGAGGAGCCGTAATAATCCGCATCTATGATCCCAACGGTGTTATCCAGCTGGATCCTGTGTTTAAACCCGAGGCCGGAACGCGGAAAGATCTGAAGCACCCAGCCGTCTTCCATTTTTGCACGAATTCCGGTTGGAATCAGCACGCTCTCCCCTTTTTTTACGGTTACATCTAACGGAGCGTAAAAATCATACCCGGCAGAACCTGCGGTTGCCCTTTGCGGAAGTTTGATGGAATCATAGATCTCTTTACAGTTTTCCACGTTTGGAAAATTCTTTTTCATATCCGATTCGAACTGAGAATAACTTACTTTCTGAAACGCAGCAATTCTTTGCATACCAAAACCGCCTTTACAATGATTTCGAATAATTTTAACTTATTTTAACATTTTCACCGTTTTATTTCAACTGAAAAAATCACTTCTGCCCCCAGAAAGCAAAAGAAAAAAGCGGCTCCGAGGAGCCGCCCGGCGCGATCCCGCACAACACAGCACGGCGCGCCGTATCTATTAAAGTCCGAATGAAACGGAAAGCGCTTCATTCACCTTGCCCATGTCGCCCACATCCAGAGCGCCCATTTTTTCCCGCAGGCGGCGTTTGTCGATCGTGCGCACCTGTTCAAGCAGCACAATGCTGTCCTTTGACAGTCCGCAGTGGCCGGCATCCACCTCTATATGGGTGGGAAGATTGGTTTTATCTTTCTGACTTGTGATGGCGGCGGCTATAACGGTT
This sequence comes from Clostridium sp. CAG:678, assembly GCA_000431535.1. Lineage (GTDB taxonomy): Bacteria > Bacillota > Clostridia > Oscillospirales > Acutalibacteraceae > Eubacterium_R > Eubacterium_R faecale. Next base: position 34,764 of record HF991806.1, on the reverse strand, counting down.
GGTGAAAATCTGTTTCCCACATCATTCTGAACAATGAGCACCGGCCTTACGCCGCCCTGCTCCGAGCCCACAACGGGGCTAAGATCGGCATAATAAATATCGCCGCGTTTAACAGTCATAATAATCACCTTTATTTTATTTTTTATTCCGTTTATAGTTTTGCCTGAATTTTTTGATTTTAAACATCCGTATTTCATTATATGCTTAAAAACTTTTTTAGCCCTTCGGCATAGTATGAACTGAGGTGAAATTACGAAGTTTTCACTTTAAAAAATCCGCGCCGGGCAAAATGGCAGAGCGGCGCGGCTGACATTAAAGGAGATATACCATGTTCAAATATGAAGAAACGTTCAATCCGAGTTTCCTGAAAAAGCCCTCTGGCGGAATACCCGCACCGCTGCCGGACGACGCCGCGGTAACCATGGCGTATGTTCCGTTTCAGCAGCATCCCGTTTTATATGACGACACGATGGCAGGGCTTTGCGCGGGAACGATCTTTCCGGAACTTGACAAACCGTTTTTAGGGGGAGGTGCGCAAAAATGAACAGGGAAAAAATGCTGATCAGGCTTTCCGCAGTGCAGTTTGCCATGTGGGAAATGCGGGTTTATCTTGACACACATAACGGCTGCCCGGAAGCGCACAAACTCTATGAAAAATACACTGCCGAATATAAAGTGCTCAAAAAGGAATTTGAGGAAAAATTCGGCCCCATCACCCTTGGTGAAAACAACAGCGACGAATGGCTCAAGGATCCGTGGCCGTGGGATAACGACTGCTGATATCCGAACAAAACGTGCCATATTACAAACAAAAAAACGGAGCGCAGAAAATGCGCTCCGTTGCAACGGATATTATTTTGTTGTTTTTTCTTCCGCCTGTTCTTTTGAAGCAGGCTTTTTCTTTTTCTTGGCAAAAATGATAAATTTACTGAAAAAGTAATTCAGGATCACCACAATCACAGCAAGGATCACTTTGGCAATCAACTGACCCGTGATCTCAAAGCCGAGCAAAGTGAAGGAATACGCGCCCATGCCGAGGATATCCACAAACAGCCAAAGGCCGCCTTCCTCCACCCCAAAGCTGAACAGACGCGCAGCAAAAAACGCAACAACCTCACGGGCAACGATTTTGATGTTCCAGCTTTTGGATTCAAACACCCACAATTTATTCGTTACATAGGCAAAAATCACGGAAACGATCCACGCTATTGCGTTGTTAAGAAGATAGACATGATCGCCGAAGATCTTATTGAGCGCCCAGAAACAAACGAAATTTACCAGTGTTGTGAGCACGCCGAAAACAACGTAAGTGATCAGTTCCTTATATTTAACGAAAAGTGCTTTGATCTTATTCATCTTTATTTTTTTCCTTTTCCGCGCCGAGGTGATTTTTCAGAATATAGACAGGCCTGTTTTTAACCTGCACATAAATTTTAGAAATATACTCGCCGAGTATGCCAAGGCAGAAAAGCTGCAATCCGCCGAGGAGAAGGACGAGCACCACGATCGTTGCATAGCCGGGCACGCTGATACCGAACGCCAGTTTCTGAATCACAACAACGATCAGATAAATAATGGACGCCAGAGAGGAAAAGAACCCGATATAGGCGGAAAGCTTGAGCGGAAACGTAGTAAACGAGACGATTCCCTCAATTGCGTATTTCAAAAGTTTCACAAAATTCCACTTGGATTCGCCGCTTTCCCTCTCGCACACAGTGTAGGGCATATATTCCGTATTGAACCCGACGAAACTGAAAATGCCCTTTGAAAAGCGGTGGTATTCGCCCAATTGCAAAACGGCATCCACCATTTTGCGTTTCATAAGCCGGAAATCCGACGCACCGTTTACAAACGGCACTTCGGCAACTTTATTGATAATTTTATAAAAAGCGGATTTCATGGCGCTCATCAGTTTGCTTTCCTTGCGCTCATCCTGATAAGCGGTAACGCAATCCACATCCGGGTTCTTCTGCATGATCTCCAGCATCTGAAGCACAACTTCCGGGCGCTGCTGAAGATCCGCGTCTATCAGGCAGACCAGATCACCGCGCACGCTGTTTAACCCGGCGTAGATTGCCGCCTCCTTGCCGAAATTGCGGCTGAACGAAAGCACCTGGATCTGAGAATCCGTATGCTCTTCATACAGTTTTTTCAAAAGCGCATAAGTATTGTCCTTGCTGCCGTCGTTGACAAAAACAAATTCATAATCCTCAACATTTCCGGCAAAGACTTTTTTAACTTCCGAATAGAATTTTTCAACGTTTCCCTCTTCATTATAACAGGGAACAACAAGTGAAAGTTTCATTTTAAACCTCTTGATCTTTTTTAATATCCGAATTAAAAAACATTCGGATCCGAAACGTGCAATACACGCCTTTGTTATTGTAACACACCCACACCGTAAAAACAACCTGAAATTACCGTTTGCGACGCGTTTTAAAAATTTAAATATACTCATTTTAATAACTGTTTTTACTTTAGCAGTATGTAAACCGGGGTTTACATACTGCTTTTTGGCGCCGCCGAAAGTTTACAATTTTAAAATGTAAACCAAAATGAATGGTTTTTGAAATAAAAACAGGCTAACCTAAAAAGGCGATGAAAACCGCAGAAAAGATCAAACGGCTTGCAAGAAACGGCAGCCGGGAAAGGTTATGAACATATGAAAGCAAAAAAAATGATGCCGCTGGATAACGCCGCAAAAATATACCCTGCCGCGATGACAAAAAAATGGAACGCCGTATTTGCAATATCCGCTTATATGAAAGAAAAAATAAACCGAAGCGCACTGAGAAGCGCCGTGGAAGATCTTGCGGAAAGATTCCCAAGTTTTTACGTTTGCCTGAAAAGAGGAGCGTTTTGGGATTACTTTTATAAAGCGGAGGACTTGAACATTTTGTCAGATTCCAGCGAGATCTGCAAACCGATCAACACCAAAGATAAAAAGCGCCCGCTTTTCCGGGTGAATATAAACGGCTGCGAGATCCGGTGTGAATTTTTCCACGCCGTAACGGACGGCACGGGCGCCATGGAATTTGTGAAAGCGCTGCTGCTCAGATATTTGCAGCTGTGCGGCTGTAACGTAAAGGAAAACGGGAACTACGGCATAAAAGAATACCGGGAGGCACCAAGCAAAAGTGAATGCGAAGATGATTTTCTTAAAATTTATGACGGAAATCCCGGAAAAGCCAGAAAAGGCAGCGGCGCCTACCAAATTAAAATAGATAAGGAAAACGAACACTTTTACAGAGACGAAGTATGCATACCGCTGAATCAAATAAAACAGATCACCAAAAAATACAACTGCACGGTAACGCAGTTTATTGCCGCCGCGTATTCCATGGCGCTTATAGATATGTATAATGACGATTGCAGCCCCGCCAAAAAGCCGCTGCGGCTCTCCATTCCGGTCAATTTAAGAAAATATTGGAAAAGCCGCACCCTGCGCAATTTTTCCTCATTCATCACAGCCGATATCGTGCAGAATGAAAAAACCGGTTTTGACGATGTGCTGAACACCATAAAAAGCGAGATGAACCGCAAGATCAGCAAAGAAAAGCTTTATGAGGATGTGAGCCGGAATGTGGCGGATGAAAAGATGCTGATCTCACGCATTGCGCCGGCCTTTTTAAAAAAGCCGGTCATGAAAGCGGCTTTCAGACTGTTCGGCGAAAAGAACTATACCTCCACGGTAACCAATCTGGGCGCGGTAAAGCTGCCGCCGGAGATGGAAGAACACATCAAAATGATCACCGTAACGCTTGGGGAAACGTATATCAACCCCATCAACTGCGCCGTGGTGAGTTTTGCAGACACACTCTGCGTCACCCTGTCCTTTACCGGAAACGGCTTTAAGATCGTGCGCTATTTCATGGATATTCTGGCGGCAAAAGGGCTGAACGTTTCCTGCGCAGGCGCTGTATAAAAGAAAAAAGAGAAATTCCGGCATCCAGATCTTTGGCATGCCGGAATTCCCGCTTTTTTCGGAGGGGAGATTATCTTCTGTTACGCCTGAAACGGTTATCGCTCCAAAGCATTTGCCGCAGGGCGTGTTTCCTTTTCTTTCAGTTTTTTCATGTATTTCATGCCGAAATAAGTGCCCGCGGCGGAAACAATGGCGATCACTGCAAAGACGGCAATGAAAAGCGCGTAATTGTTATCGATCAGCCTGCTGCCGCAATAGGTGGACGAAAGAATGGCAGGGATTCGGGCAATGCCGGTTATGATCAGAAACGGCAGAAATTTTGTATCCGTCAGACCGATAAAATACGTAATGATATCTTTTGGCGTACCGGGGATGAGATAAATAACGAACAGCAGCAGATATTTTCTTTTTGCGTTTTTCAGGAAACTCCATTCATTGATCTTTTTGATATCCACAAAGATCTCTACAAACTTCACGCCGAACGCCTTGGTGAGGGCAAGAATAATGAGAGAACCGATCTCCGTGCCCAGCATGCAATAGAAAAATCCGCCGAAAGTGCCCCACACATAGCCGGAGCCGATCTCCAGCGGTTCCGCAGGAATGATCTTGATGACCGTCTGGAACGCGCGGACAAAGACAAACATCACATTGGCAGGAACGGAAAATCCATCCAGCCAAGCCTTAAACGCCTGCTGATCCGTGATAACGTGCAAAAGTTCTTTGCCGAGCGTAAAATACAGCGCAAGAAAGCACCCGAGCATGACCGCGGCAGACGCGCCGGCAAGAATCCACTGCCTTTTGGTAACGCTTTTTAATTTCAGTATTTTATTCATTACACAGCCGCCTCGAATCCTTTAGAAAGCGGTTTCTGCTCTCTTTTCTCATGCCAGAAGACATCCAGTTCCCCGCGGTAATTTGGTTTCCACGGCTTATTTTTGCCGTTGTAATGCACGAACACCGTGTTTTGCCTTACCCAAGAAAGGTTTAGGCTGTTTCTTCTGTACGTTGCCTCGTCCAGATTATAATAGCACGGATTTACGGATATGATCTTCTCCTTAAACAGGGCGTTGATTACGTCCTGATCCGCCTGAAACAGGCTTTTTCCTTTTTTAGAGATATAACTGAAGATCCTGTCCGCCGTAATATAGCGGCGCATATTCTCAACATGGATCATCAGCACGCCGGCGTTTATGTAATCGCCGTGCATACCGAGATCCAAACGAAGCCGGTTGAACGCTTTTATAACGCCCCGGGTATGCCCCGCCCCGGCAAAGATCATATCGCCGAATTCCATATTATACAACAGTTTTACGGAGTTCAGCACAGCGATATCCGGATCAAGGTAAAGGATCCGATCCACCTCCGGCGGCAGATATTCAAATAAAAGCAGTCTGTAATACGTTTCCTTTGAGATGCGTTTTGTAAAGTGGGCGCCGTCAAAAAGTTCCGGCGCAATTTTTATGGGGTGCAGTGTAATGCGGTCGCAATCCACACCGTTTTGAATATAGGTAAGATCCGTAAAAGTGAGCGAACTGTGCGCGATATAAACATCAAACGAATCGCGGTTTGAAACCGCCAGCGTTCTGAGCATTCTGATCAGCACGTCCGCGTAATTCGCGTCAATTGTAACAAGTATGTTCATATTCATAAAAAACACTCCTTCCTTTTTCTTCAACTCCATAATACCCCTGCCCTTTTAAAGCACGGTAAAACAAAAATAAAGAATTGTTAAGAACATACTAAAAACCGCTTGTAATATACGGAAAAGCAGCCTTTTCAACTGCATTTTATACGATCCGCCGAAAACTGCAATAGTAAGTGCAAAAACTAATATTCACACTGCAAAATCTAAAAACAGGCATAAAAAATCCCATTTTCATATACGAAAATGGGATTTTCGGATACTTATGATTTATTTTGCAGCAGACAGCAATATCTTCAAAGTGAATTTCCCGTTTGCCTGCGTGGTTGTGCAAGTGCCGCCGTACTTTTCAGCCGCCTTTTTCATATTGGAAATACCAAAACCGTGCAGGAATTTATCCGCCTTTGAAGTATTGCCGTCTGCGTATACTTCATCAGCGCAGTTATTCTCAATCAGGATAGATACAAAATCCTGCACCTGACCTGCTTTTACAAGTATTACACGCTGTTCGTCGGGAAGTTTTTCGCAGGCTTCGATGGCATTGTCTATTCCGTTACCAAACAGAGTGCTGATGTCAAGCGGCTCTATGAAATTCACGCCGCTGAAATCTATAAAGGCGGAAAAGTCAATCTGCTTTTCGCGGGCTTTCTCCGCCTTATCTCTTATGATAATATCAAGGTTCTTCCCTACCCTGATAGCGTGAAAAAAAGCGGTCAAGTTCCATTTTCAATCTGCCATACTTCATCGGCTTGAGCAGATAGTTGATCGCACCGTACTCATAGCCTTTCCATACATACTGTGATAAAGAGGTCAGGAAAAATAAGCCCACCGTACTGTCTGTCTTTCGGATTTCTTCCGCAGTTTTCAGACCGCCCAGCTTTTCCATCTTAATATCTAAAAAGATCAAGTCGAAATCAGGCTGATAGTTTTCAAGCAGTTCTATTCCATCGTGGAACTCAAAAAGGCAAAACTCCCTGCCCGTATCTGCCGCATAGCGATTTAACAGTTCTTTCAGATCTTTGATAAGTGCGATCTCATCATCGCAGATCACGATATTAAACATCCGTAAAACTCCCTGTAATCATCCGAAAATCACGCGCCTATTATAGCACGGAAGTCTACGCAGTACAATAACCTTATTTAATAATTTTAAAAAGCGAAGCAGTTTTTAAAGCGTATTTTGCCCCGGTTTTGATGTGTTTTCAAATTTAACAAAACGCAACGCAAAGCATAATATGAAATGAATAATTAAAAAGGAGAAAATTTTATGTTTAATTATATAAAAAAACTGCAATACCCGATCAATATTAAGCACTGCGATCCCAAAGCCGCCAGCCTGATCATCTCCCAGTATGGTGGACTGTATTGCTAAAAGAGGTAATAAAAAAAGCCCCGACTCATAAGAGTCGGGGCTTTTCTTTAAAGGCGTTTCCACCTATAACGCCGCTGGGACACATCGTTGAGAGGTGCGAGCGCTCTAATCCTTATTTGATATACGTATCGCCGTCATAATAGGCCGCTACCCAACCGGAGGGGATCTGGAGCCAGGTATCGCCGCTGACGGTCTTGACTGCCTTGGCGGTAACTTTTGTGCCCTTTTTCAGCACAGCGCCGCCGCTCTTTGCAGTGGCGTTTTTCTTTCCGTCCGCTGTGAGCTGGGATACAGTTTTCTGAGCATAGTTCGTGCCTGCGCCGGTTCTGACTTTAACATTGGTCTGCAGCGTGTACGTGCTGCCTACCTTGTATGCAGGCGCACCGCTGATCTTGCTTTGATCTTTGGGGCGGAGTACGCCGTAAACGTTATCGTAGCCGTGCTTAACCTTATGCATTGCTTTGCCGTTCCAGTTCTGATCGTAGGAATAGAATTCGGACGTGTCGCCCTCGCCGGTGCAAATCGCCACGTGACCGCAGCCGTTGCCCTGGTTTCCGTCCCACACCATGATATCGCCTTTCTTTGGAACGAATGAGGCGGTGTTTTTGATCTTGGTGAAATTCTTAGTCAGCTCGGAATGCTTGCTGAAATTCAGCCAGTAATACTTTGCGTTGCCCCAAGAACCCGGTTTGATGCCGAACACCTTGTTCAGGTACGCTTTGATCAGATCTACGCACTGCGCGCCGTATGCGCCGTCATAGTCCGTTGCCTTGCCGTTATAGGCTGAAACAAATTCATTATAGTTCATTAGTCCGCCCTTTTCCTCATCCTCTTTCGGGCTGTCATATGTAAGCGCCTGCTGGCTGTCTGATACGCCTTTGGTGGTTGGGTCTGTGGTGATACCAATTGCTGCCGGGATCATCAGAAGAAACATGGCCACATTCATGATATCATCCTGTGTTACCGATGTTTCCACCTTGCAAATTCTAAGAATTGCAAAAACGGCAACTACCACTGCGGAAATGATGCCCATCCACCAAGAGCCGCTCTGAAGTCTTACTTTCCAGTTGATGTTTTTCATCGTTATTTCTCCTTTTTGTTATTTTTCTCGAGAGCATAAATTCTGCCCTCGTGATTGATGATTGTTTTTTCGTGTTCGTCCAGTTTCCCGAAGATCTTGGCATGCCTGTCCGCCGCCTTGTTTTTAAATTCGGTCAGATCGTTCTCATCCTGCTCCATTCTGAAAACAAGATGATTGATTCTTTCGCTGAGCTGCGTCATTGCCTTTGTGTTTTTGGCAAGCGGCACGGCAACGGTGCCGATTAGCCCCACGATCACAACGATCACGCTTACTACTGTCCATTCCATTTAACTCACCGCCTTATAAAATCACATTCCACTCATTTGTTCCTCCATTTCCTCTTTGGTAATGTCTCTAACTTCCCAATTACAAACAATCTGTGTTTCTGTTTCTGAATATACAGGCACAACTATTTGAGTTTCAAGATTATAAGAAGGTTTATCATTTTCTATATAGTCTTTATATCCTGCATATGTTTTCATCATTTCAGGGTCTGGATTTGCAAATGTATATTTTTTAGGCACATAAGAAATAACACCGTTGTTGAGTTTTGCTATCATAATTAAGCCTCCTTAAAATTGATAACGTTTTTTATCTGTTTGATAATTCAAAACAACTTCGTCAGACGAAAGTTCTTTTGAATAATAACGAATAGCAGAATATTCAGATAAAGCATTTTTTGGAGTTGAGCCTGTTCGGTCTCCTATTGTCAATCCAAATCTACCCCCTGGTGCGCTTGCTGTTCCTTGATAAACTTCCAAATTATCAAGATAGTATTTTAATTGTTGATTTTTAGAATTATACGTAGCAGTGAATAATATTAAATTAGATACATCAACAGTATAAGAGCCTGAACTTGGAAATCTTGTTCCAAGTAGTCTTGCATTAAATTCAGTTTGTGAATTACACCAAATATCAACTCGGTTATCTCCTTCTATTGTTCCTGCTATATTAGATTTTTGCGAAGTCTTAAATAATATTTGTAACGAAAAATCGCTAAAACTCGAAAACAGAATTTGCCGATTATCTACTTTAATATAGGATATATTAGAAATAGTTGTGTTAACTTTATAAAGATTATCTTTATAAGTTACATCTCCTACAAGTTCTCCGTCAATATTGTTTCCGCTTAAATCTTCCCAAGCAATTGCGTTTGGATTGTGCCCTTGCCTTGTATTCTGTATACCGTCATACCATAGCGTTAAGCCGTCTTTTATATATTCAGCAGAGTTAATACCGAGCAAACTTCTCCTCCTATTCATTAAAAAGCACCCACTCTCGCAACTATTCTGTTATATCCTAAGTTCTTTACATTAACTTCATATGCTTTATTTGCTTGCGGTATGAAATCACCTTCCGCATCACAATCATCGCCTACAAACTTGATACTGTTTGCCGCATATCCTAAAACAGTTGCCGTGTCTCCGCTTTCAAAAATCAACTCGCATTCATAATCATCCGGGATTGACTCCGGCAAAGCCAGATTCAGACTTGCAGTCGCCTGCAATCGGTATTCGCTGTTGTTTTCAAGGGTGATACTTGAACCGCTTGGAGTAGATATTGCCGGCACTGCTTTTTTCTGCGCCAGCGCTGCGGTAACCGCCTTGTTCTGGACGGCAAACGTGCTGGAATCATTTAACGCGGCATCCGCCGGCTTTGAAATCAGATTATATAATCCGGTTTCCGGATTCTGATCAAGTACGGTTACGATGTCTCCGGGGTCGCAATCCTGGATCGCGCCGGCAAAACAACTGATTACCTGTAGCAGCAGCATTAACTCCTGCAGCGTTTCAAACGTTAAATCTACTGTTTGCGTGTTGCCCTGAACCGGTTTAAACACAATCCGAAACGAATCATCCAGCACCGTGATGAACGTTCCGCCCGTGCCCGGCTTGCCGGCATCCGCGGTAGAACCGAGCAGGATCAGGGCGTTGGAGCCAACGAAAAACGGTTGCTGATACGTTATTCCGGATGATATCGTTTGCTCTTCGGAAAGCACCTGCACCCAACCCTGATTTTTGCAGTGGTAAACGCCTGAAATAGAATTGATCACATACGGCTGTGTTTGAGATGCGCCCGGTTCGATCTCTGTAATACTGCTGTTTCCCGGATCGCCTTTTTCACCCTTTTCCCCTTTGGGGAGCACAAAATCCAGCACAGCGGCATTTGCCGTTCCGGTGTTAGTAACGGCTGCATCAGTGCCGGGTTCTCCGGTTGTAACAGCTCCAACGGTTACGGTAGCCGCTGCGCCGTCCTTTCCGGGTGCGCCGCTTGCGCCTGCCGGGCCTTGCGGGCCTTGCTGCCCTGGCTCGCCCTGCGGTCCTGCCGGTCCCGGAGATCCGTCCTTGCCGTTGAAAGCGCCGCTGTCTGCCTGCTGCCTGATCTCTTCCGCCGTTTGCTGCGCATCCTCCGCGGCGTTCTGTGCCGCTGCGGTTTGTGCAACGATTTGTTCATATTGTGTAGGCGTAGGGTCTGACGGATCACCGCCGTAAACGGTGGGGCGGTTAAAGAACTGAACAATGCTTGAAGTAATGCGATACTTTTCTTTTTCGCCTGCAACCGAAAACTGAACATAGCCTTCATCAGAAAGCGATTCTGGAGGAATCGTGCACTGATCTCCACTTAATATTTGTGAAGTGATGATTCCTGTTTTTGGGTTTCTGAAATAGGCGGTCTTTACTGTATCGTTCCAGTCCTCCGTAGTAAAATCAAAAACACACTGGATATAATTTTGATTTTCTTCCACGCTGGAAACACTTTCTTTCAGCACCAATTCTTGATTAGTTACGGTTAAATGAAAGATCATAATGCTCACCTTCCGTATACAGCGACCAGTACCATATTTCCATTTGAATAGGAAATGCCGCCATTATCGCCATAAGCGGTGTTGTACTGCTCGCCGCTTATGCTCTGATCATTGATTGTGATCCTCTTTCTTGCATTAGTACCAAACGCAACGGTGCCCGAAGCACAGACTGTTAGGCCCCTATGAAAAGCCGGGATAAAATCAAAAGAAGAATCCCCGTAAGGCGGATCACTGATATTTCTGGCAAGCTGCCATTCCAAAACGATTCCGAGTTGTAAGTTTGACAGGCTTTCCGACAAATTTATGCTTGTATTTGCTCCGAGACGTGCGGCACCGCTCCAAAGCGTTTTCCAACTTGTGGAAAGAGGCGCCAGTATTGACACAACCGGTTCAACAGAGATAATATTCACACCATTCAGCGTGACAACAAAGACAGCGGCTTCCGCTACAGGATCAAGTTTCTGAAGATCTCCGTCATGGGATATGGACGGAACAACCGGAGCATTTGTATCCGGTGTACCCTGAAGATAGCCCCATTCCCCTTTCTCTGTCTGCGAACTTCCGTCATACGTATACTTAATTGTGATCAGATCTTTACGCTGCATACCCTGAGAGCCATTCGGCACCGTGATCGTATCATAAGTAGACGGTGCGACCGCAAATTCACAGCCCTGAAAGAGCAGCGCGCCATCATTAATATGTATCTCATTGTTTGAGGCAATCTCCGCTTTCAGATTCTGCCCGGTGTTTAATATGTAAACACCTTTTCCGGCAATGCCCTGATTGAGCGCCCTGTCCTGCACACTGGTAATATGCGGGCTGCCGGTTCGCCCTGTTACGATTTCCATATCATTCCTCCAAATTATATTGAACGGATTTTACTCCGTTCTCATAGGTAATTATTTTGCTTTTCAGCGTTTTCTTAACCGACATACCGGTTATATAGTCACGCCCGCCGATCAGATCCCCAATATCCACATCGATTCCAAGGCTTTCAACGTCCATGGAAAACGAAGTGCCTTTCAGGAGTTCCTGAAACTTCTTTTCACCGTCTGATCTTAAGTCTTCGGAATTGGCATTGTCATAGGTTTCGGCGATCTCCTCAATCCCTGTATAAAACTGCGCGGTGCCTATATTTCCGTTCGCATCCAGATAAAGATCCAGCACTTTTCTGTTTTTCAATTCGCCTGATCCGAGGCATATCAAATGGTTTACGCTGCCTTTGTTTATCTCAATCGTGAAATTCAACCGGTCATCTTGCGACAATTCGATTCGATTTGAGAAATCCGAGATCGGGGCGGCGGAGACTTCCACATGCCCCGACACACCCGCCTCACCTTGAATATAACGAAAGCCCAATCGATACCCGACTGATTTCAACATTTTACTTAAGCCGTCTAAAACAGGCGTATACCGATCGAATTGATAGTTGCTTACCGTTATTCCAGTATCATCCTTATTTGCTGTAATCAGACCGTCAAACATAAGATCTATAATATTGCCAATACAAACGTTCAAATCTCCACTTACGGTTCGGTAATCCGCGCCTGCCGGCGGAACAATGATCCTCTTGCTTAAACAGCCACGCCACGTAAGCCCTTTAATCCGAATCAAATTTTCAGAAGTGCTTGTTTCAACAGCGGAAATAATCCCGCCGCATTCGGAATCCGGCTCATAAACAAGGCAGCCGAACTCAATTTCCGGCTGCCACTGTTCTACAGGAATTTCAATTTCAAAATCATTTTCACCGCCAAGATCAAAATCGCATTTGGAATAGTCAAGCGCTTTGATATCCTTTCCGGCAGCATTCGCAAGGATCAGATCCATAAGGGCTCGCTCCTTTCCAAGAACACAGTCAATTCAAAACCGAAAGTGCCGTCCCAGCTTACTTGGCTGTAACCGGGCGGTATCTTTTCAAAAACAGTGTTGACCTTACCCCGAAAATCGTAAACGCTTTCCTGCGTACCGTTTGAAAGATGTTTCATGACGGTGTTATTACGCGAATCGATCACAAGGTATTCACCGTTTTGCAGTGAAGTAAACACCTCATAAGGATGACCGGCAATCAATATCCGCGGATTGTTACACGGGCCGAATATCGTAAGTTTAAAATCAGACGTTTCCAGATGACTTATGTTTAATGATCCGCGCCCCGTTTGCTGAGGTGTGTATTCAAAATCATAGTCAAACGCATAATCCAGAAATTCCGCCGCGGAATGCTCACTCTCGGAAACTGCAGGATAAAAAGAAAAATCCTGCTCCGAGATCCATGCATTCTTTCCGCTCACGGCCGTCAGATCATGAAACATATACGCTGTTGGCTTTTCCCAGTCTGATTTATCCGATGCCAAAATGCGGCACGGAAAATAGGAGCCGGTATCCGTTTCGATCCTGCCGTCCGTGTTGTTGATAACATCATATTCGATAACATTAAACAGGTGTTCGGCAGCCTCTTTCAGGGCGGCTCTTTTTTCAGCATACGGCAATGTCCAATCGGGAATAAGACCGACTTTGAACGGCCTTTCCCCGGTTTCCCGCCGGATATTCGTTATGCGGTTGTTGGACGAATCATATTTCCACGAATAGTTCACCAGATCTCCGCTTTGGAAAAGATAAGGAAACTCCGAAAAGTCAAGGATCTCTCCCCGGCTGTTGACATATCTGAAATTCATCGTTTTCTTACCCCCTTGTGAAGCCGAGATCGGATATAAACCTGCCTGCCTCTCGGTTATTGACTGTCATGCGCATATTGGAAATACCCTTTCCGATCTCCTGCGCGTAGAGCCTTGAAGTATCGACTACCGCGGCGATTATATAATCGCCGAGATTATCATCACTGTTGGCATATCGTGAAACATTCGTTGCCGTATTCATTTCAAATTGTGTTGAGTTATACTCCGGCAACAATGGCAATTGATTAAGGGTTTTTTCAATAAGCGGCTGCGCCTTTTTCAAACCAATTGCATAGCCTTCATCGGTATAAACACCATATTGCATAAACACCTTGGACGGAGAGTGAATTCCAAGCAGATCTTTGAACGTATCGCTGATTCCGCTTGCTATGTTGCCAAGAGTTGACCGCAGGCTTGAAAGCATGGATTTTAACCCTTCAATCAAACCATTAATGATATCGTGTCCGAGTTTTCCCCAGTCCACCTCTGAAAACGCGCCGATTATGGCAGCAAATACTTCAGGCAAAGCAGATATGATAGTACCGATTTGCGAAATGAGACTGGTAGCCAGTGTTACCATTATTTGCAAACCTATAGGTATCAACTGAGGCAATAAGGATATTAATCCGCTCACCACACCTTTGATAATTCTTGGCAAAACACCCACCAAACTTGGAAGTGCGCCAACGAGCGCTTGCGCCAAAGTTAAAATTAGGTTTAAGCCTGCACTGATTATGCCTGCTAAATTTGCCGGATCAACTAACGTATCCACAATAGTTAACAAGGCGCTGACTATAGTCGGGATCAGAGTCGGGATTTCCTGAGTCAGACCGTTCACCAGACTTATGATAAGGGTGATACCCATCTGAAGCAGATAAGGCGCCATAGTTAAAATGCTGGACAACATAGAATTCAGCCCTGACAGAAGCTGCGGAATAAGGGTCGGTAACATCGTATTAAGACTTACCATCACACCATTTAACAATACAACAAGGCTTGAAACGATCGCCGGCAGTTGCGTACTAAAAAAATCACCCAATCCACTAAATAAGGATGACATGATTGTGGGCAATTGATTTTTCAAACCCTGAAACAGGTTAGACAACAGACTGCTTGTAGTAGAGAGCAGCATTGGAGATTGCTGCGTTATAGACGCAACCAACCCCGCTATCATCTGCCCGCCGATCTGCCCCAACGCGCCCGTGTTTCCCGCTTTCAACTGTTCCGTAATTTGAGAAAGTCCGTCATTAAGTGTTGGTAATATATCTCCTGCAACGGCATCCGATGAGGACTGCGCAAAAGCGCCGAGTGCCTGAGACGCGTTATCTTTTAAAGTCGAAAACTGCCCGGAAAGTGTTTCAGATTGCTTTTGCATCGACTGAAAATATCTTCCGCCTACAGCAGTAGAACGTTCCATGGATGCAGTAATCTCATCAACGGACAATGCTCCATCGCTGATGCGTTGGTAAAGGCTTGCCATGCTTTCACCTGTGCTTTCTGATATTTCCTGAAGAGGATTAAAACCTGCTTCTATCATCTGCTTAACATCTTCCAGTTGCACTTTACCTGCAGATGACATCTGCCCATATGCCATAGCAATACGCTGCATTTTATCTGCGCTGCCCTGTGCAATATCACCAAGCATGGTCATCTTCTCGGCCGCATCGTCAGCAACGAATCCATAATTCATTAGAAGTTGGGTTGCATTCGCTAAATCGGACGTTTCAAAAGGTGTTTTAGCGCCAAGATCAACAAGTTTATCCATGGTTTCTGCAGCCTTGTCTGCTGATCCGGTCATAACTTCAAATGAAGTTTGATATTGTTCGATTTCCGCGTTATATTTAACGCCTGCTACCAAAGCCGCAGACAATCCGGTTGCTACAGCGCCTATAGCGGCTCCGGCAACCTTAGCACTGGTAGCAAGTCCACTCTTTAAACCTGAACTTAAACCGCTTACCGTTTTATTGAATTGCTCGGTTTTTTTGGTTGCATTATCAAGACTCTTGTTATAATTGGAGGCATCGGCTGTAATTTTAACGCTTAATTTCCCATTAGCCATTTCTATTCCTCCTCATTAATTCCGCCGCCCAGTTCTTGCCTTCCTTTTTCTCCACCTCATAGACAATATCCTTGTTGTTTTCAAACTCCTCATCAGATATCAATCTGGGCGCTTTTTTCCACAACTTGCGAAACGCTTTTCCTTTCTTTCTGATTGCATTATTAATTGCGTTAAAAACGGCGTCACGCAGCAGCGTACTTTCATTGACCGTTTTCGTTTCATAGGCTTTCAGTATAAAAGCGCGTTCCCGCGGTGTCAGAGCGTTGTAATCAGACTTGGAATAGCCGAAATGAACGGCAAAAAAGGCAAAATCCATATCCTCGCGATACGGTTTTGCCTCTTCATCTTCTACTCGTTCGGTTCGGAAGTATTCGAAACGGATGAGATGTTCGGGAATAAAAAAGGGCAGTCCTCATTCAACTGCCTTGCGATCTCGTTATTGACGTTTAAATAACCGTTTTCTGTTTTTAGCGCCGCTTGAAAGATTTCACTTGCCTGTTTGTTGGAGCAAAACGTGTCTGCTCCATCTTCTTTCAAACATATTCTGAAAATCGTTTCCATTTCAGAAATGGAAAACGCGCCGGAATGCTCGGTATAGATCGTTATGATCGGACGTTTCAGCGCGTTTTCAACAAGTTTAAGACGTTCAAGATTAAACTTAAGGTGATACTGCCTGCCGTTTACTTCAATCATTAATCAGCACCTCCAACACCTTCCGGCATAGTGTCGCTGTCTAACGGCTCCGCTATCAGATCGTGCAGCTTTCCTGTGCCTGTGAAAGAAAACGAAGTAGTTACGCTGTCATCAGTCGGCGCTTCAAAACTTATGCCCGTGATATAAGCAAATCCTGCATATATGCCTTTTTTCTGCTTCTTATCAATCCACTTCAGGCAGATCGGCTGGCTTTCCCTGAAAGCCGTGTTGAGCGCCTGCTGCGCTTCGTCAGAGGTCAATCTGATTCCGCTGCATTCGCCGCTCCAGCTCTTCATTCCCGCAACTGAAACCTGCCAATCGCCGTCCGCAGTCTTACTTTTCGTTGAAATCTCTGAGGTCTCCGCCTCCTGATCAACATTGCTGTCCTGCTGACCGCCCACTGCTAACAGTTTAGCCCCGGCGCTGTCCCATACGCACATCAGCACGTCCTTGCCGGACATTGAACTGACAGCGGGCGGCGTTAATCCGTCAAACGCTGCAAACATCTGAATGTCATACTTTTTCATTTGAAAACTCCTTTACTTGATCTTATAGCCGTATGCCACCTTGAAACGGATGGGCAAAACGGCGTGTTTTTCTTTGGTTTCCGGTTCCTCATATATAGCCTCAACGCCATCTGAGATCTGATATACAAGGGAAAAGCCCTCCGGAAGCGTTATATCTTCCGTAAGGGCTTCTTCAATTTCATTGATTAATTTATAAATGGCGGTATTGCCTTTGTAAGGCTCTGCCACAGCGTGGATGTTGACCCGGTAGACCTCGCAGAACATGGCTTTTGTGTCGTTCGGTTCCTTTCCTGCCGCCTCTATATAAATAAGCGGAGACGGCGCATCCTGCGGCACAAAATCATAGACTTTTGCGGTCGTATTTTTCTTAAGCAAAGCAATGACCGCCGCGATCAGGTCAACAAACGAAAGTTTTTTAAGCATTCATAGCCCTCGCAATCTCCTTTTCAAGGTCTTCTTTAAAGATCGGCGCCTGCGCCTGCACATTGCTGCGCAGATAATACTGACCGGGTACAAAGCCGCCCCCACCTCGTGTTCGGTGGCCGTATTCCACATGCGGGGCATATTCTTTTGTGTAGCCGAATTCATCTTTTTTCTGATATCGGCTCTGCATCAGTTCGCCGGTGTCATACGGCGTACCACCGCCGTTTGCGCCGGTTTTTGCGGCACGCTGGTACATCTGGGAAACCTGTTTTTTTATAACAGCCTCCAAACGGATCGCGTTCATCGCTTTCAGTTTTTTCATCAGTTCCGGATATCCTAAAACATAATTGCTCATTTCGCGCCCTCCAAAATCACCAGCGTGAAACGCCCCAAAGCCCGTATTTCAGGTTTGCGGTATGTTTTTTCCTGAAATTCTATAAAATCGAATCTCGGCAGCACAGAACAGGCGCAGCGCAGCAAAATATTTCTTGTGCGCACGGTGATCTCCCTGCCGTCAAGATCCTGCTCCTTTAGAATATACGGCGTAAAGCGGGCAGGTATCTCTGCCGCCTGCTTGGGGGATGTTATTGCGTTTCCGAGTTCATCGGTACTCGTCTGTTCATTTACAAACAATTTCGCCGGCAACCACTTCATAGGAACTTCACCACCCCGCTGCCTGTACCGCTCTTTGCTTTGTAAGCACTGATCTCGCTTGCATATTTATTGAGGATGTCTTCAACGAATGAAACGGAAAGCCCGCCGTCATTCTCTGTGGAGATACCCTCATAGGAATATCTGCGGAAGAGTTCAATACACGCCTCAACAGCAATATGTTCGAACGCAAGCGGCAGTTCACTTGTGCCGAGCCGGAGATTCAGGCGGCTTTCAACCGTACAGCACCAGTGATAGATACGCTCATCGCTGATCGTGCTGTCCTCTTCAGTTATCAGTTTTTTTACCGAATCAAACAACATAAAGCCGCCCTCCTTTCATTACGCCTTAACAGTTACGGCTTTACTGCCTGCTGCCTGTGCCTGATATGAGCCGTCAGCCTCAACAATGGTTATCGTCTGACCTGAAGTTGCGGTAATATCAGATTCACCGTCCCAAGTGCTCCAGTTCCTTACATTTTGACCGTATGTTACTGAAACGGCGCCTGTATCGAGTTTATACTTGTAGACGTTAGAGGTCTTCTCTTTTTCGGGCGAAACGGTGATTTTTGTTGAACCGCTTTCTGTTCCCTCAGCAGCGGTTACCGTAAGCGTACCGAGAGTAGGCGTATCATCCACTGTAACCACTGCTACAGCGTCAATGTACTCCGCAAAAAGTTTGATGCCCATAAGCGCATAGCTTTCTGACTGTACATAATCGTAATCGCCTTTGGTATGGAAACCAAGCATGGGCAGTGTTGGATCTACCGTGTACACCAGACCGGCTTTTGAAAACTCTGAATTTGCCGGGTTTACATAATAAGGAATAATATTGTTAACAGGTGTTGCAGCAACTGTGCCCTGCGGAATCTCTGAACTGAAAAACAGGTAATCGATTCCCATGAAGTTTTGGACATAATTCATGCCAAAAGCAGTCTGTACAGTGATGTTGGCGCTGCCGATGTATTTATAAACATCAAGCGTATTAACAAATTCCGCTATACCGGTAACCTGTCTGCCCATTTTCTGAAACTTATGGCGCACACGGCCTGCTGCCATAGACATCGCCATCTGAAGATCTTTTTCAGTAGAAGTAAGCGTTCCCGTCAGAAGAAAGCTGTAAAAGTCATTCAGAACAACATTCTGCAGTTGAATCTTGAATTCTTCATCTGCAAGCGTAACCGCTCTTTCATAGCCGTGTTCGGCGATGCTTTCCATCGTTACCGCTTTTGCATATTTTCTGATTGCTAAAGGTCCTACAGGATCAGCCTGGACTTTGAAGTTTGAAAAAGGCACTTTCTCGCCCTCGGCAACATTGCCATCCTTAAGCGTGCCGGTAACCGTGTTCCTGTAAAGCATAGTTCCGTTTGCTTTTTCAATCGGTCTTGAGATACCAAGAATATCAAGCAACTGCTGGATATTCCTTGTAAACGTGGTTACAAAGTCTATCTCCCTTGCCTGTACGTCAATATCAGTAGTTGTTATCACGCCGTCTTGCGCGGCGAATAACTGTAAATCATATCTTTTTCTTTTCATTATTTTCCTCCAAATAATTCAATGTTTTCGGCAATTGCTTTCTGCCTGGTAGCAGTGTCCTTAATTGCCATAATATCGTTTTTTGTTACGGTTTTAGAGCCCCCTGTTCTTGGCTCCCTGTGTGAAATCTTACTATCAACCGCCTGCGAAACGGCAGACTGAAATGCCTTGGCGAAAGCCTTGACGTTTGCGGAAGTCGTATCAGCGTCAGTCGTTACAAGCACGGAAACAAGTTCATCCGGTATGTTGATGTTCTGTTCAGAAAGGATTGCACGCGCCGTTTTTGCCATTTCGGAAAGGGTTTCGCGGTTTTTATACTCATCCAATTCTTTTTGCAGTTTTTGAAGTTTGTAATCCGATTTTTGCTGCTCGTTCATTTCAGCAAGTTTTTGCGCCTCGTTGATCTCCTGGTCTTTTTTCGCCTGCCATTCCGCAAACTTGCGGTTGATCAGTTTATCCACGTCTTCATCGGTATAGAGTTTCTTCTGCGCTTCTCCCGCCTTATCTTTATTACTTTCCTGCGTGCCGTCAGATTTGCTCTTTGCCTTTGGTTCTGTGGGATCGTTCGCCGGCTCAGTCTGTGGTTCATCGGCGAATAACTGAAGATTATAGATTGTTTTACGTTTCATGATTACCTCCATAGTTTTAAGTCACAATGCTTGACTGTAGATTCCGTAGATTTTAACGAGTGCCACGCCTGCTCTTTTCCTCAGTTTTTAACGTGTCCCGAGCCTGCACGTTTATATATTCGGGGTAGTTTTCGGCAAGCGCCTTGACTCCCTCAATATAAGCTTTGATCAGCAGCAGCCCCTCAGGGCTTACCTGCTGCCACTGTGCTGTCATTTCGCCGTTTTCAAGGACTATTTCGATATTATCATCGGTAAACTTCTTAACGGCGGTATCAAGCGTTAGAGAAAGCACAGAAAAAGCGGCGCACACAATGTCGTACCCTTTCGGTGCATAACCTGCGTGCCCGCTTGCCGTTATTTTCCCTTGTTTTATTGTTACGTTTATCATTGCTAAACCTCAAAATGGGTACAAGAAAAGCACCGTGCTTTTGCATGGTGCTTAAACTTATTTTTTAAACAAATCTTCTGTGATTTTTGGCGCTTTCATTTGTAATTGGAGAACTGTACTATATGTGCTCAATTCACCGGTATTTTTATCAATACGGATTAACTCCATGCCAGGGAGAGGATCTTTACCTTTTATGCCAAATGCAAATGTGTAATACTGTTCATCTTCGCGGTTGGAAATAATATCATAATCTTTGTAATATTTGCGTGCTTTCTTTTCCGCTTCTTTATAATTTATCATACACAAATCATTCCTCTCATCTACAGCACTGTTTAATAAGATCAGATGGCTCCAAATTATCTATCCTGAAATATTTGGTTGCATTAATCTTTATCAGACTTGCATCAAAATAATTTTCTGCATTTCCAAATGTCTGCGGATCAAGAAAATATATATACCCGCCTAAATTTTCAGCCAAAAATGTGTGAGCATCTCCATTAATCCATTCAACATATACCTGCATTCTGGCGCCATCGCCATAATCAAGCAATGCTTTGGTAATTTCCGCTTTTGGATCACCTTTTGTTTGCTCAATTTGCGCGTTTTTAAAAACTTTATCCCAGCGGTTTTTTACTATATCTGCATCACTGTATGTAGGAAACGCTTCAACATCATAGCCACGCCTGCGCATTTCGTATGTGGGCACACATTTCTGACAATTGATCTGATATGCTTTGCCTTCATTAAAATGCGGATTACTATTCTTTAGATCGCTTATTATATCAGGATTGCCGGACTTTAATTTCCATGATTTAGGCGGAGTAAATCCGCTCGGCATGCTACCTGAATTTATTGTATCACGGTCATAAATATTATTCAATATTTTTTCACCGTTTGTACTGTGCCGTTTTTCATAATCATCAAGCCATTTATCCCAGTCATCCACAACCGGGTTGAAATGGCAGCGGCACCACGGGTGCATGGGCGGGAAGTTCGCGCCCTGCTGCCTTTGGCTGAACCTGAACCGTCTGCCGCTCAGGGCGGAGCACACGGAACAGACCTTACCGTCTCCGGCTGTGAGATATTCGTATTTCTCAAAGTCCTGTTCAAATATCCTTGCCTGCGCCTCATTCATCACATAGGTACCTTCGGTATATATGAGCCTATAGGCATCGTTTTTGGAGACATTGATAAACCTGCTCCTGACCTGCTGCGTAAGCCGTTCATAACTGTCTCCGCGGGCAAATCCCTGTGAAATATCATTGTTCAGGTATTCCGCAAGTTTATCGGCGTTCTGCCATATGCGCTGTGAATAGTCTTTACTGCCTGTCCAAGCCGTATTGACAAAGTTTTTGATGATGCTTTCATTTTCGGTCAGCCCTACCGCTTTTGCCGCCGCCTTGCTGTTTGTGAAATACAGTTTGCTCAGGTGCTCTTGCAGCTGCGCGTTCGTTATGGCGCCGATCTCATACTGATGCAGCAGCACGCTTTCCTTTAAGCCCTCCAGCCGGTTCAGCTTATATACGCTTTCCCGAACCGGCATCAGATCGGCATACTGCGGATATTTCTTTGCAAAATCATCCATACGCTCAATGAGCAGTTTTATATCGTCTACACTTAATTGATCAAACAGGCGGGCGTATTCTATGACGTTATCCCTGCCGTATTTTTGATAATAAGCGGCGATCTCTCTATCCAGTTTTGCCGCCTCGCGCTCATAAGCCTTTAAAAGCCGTTTTTTGAGCGCCGCCTCATCCTTTTCAAGCGAAGAATCAAGTTGATCTTGCCGTCTCTGCCAGTAACTACTCATTGTTTAATGTTGTCCTTGCCGTTTCATAATCCGTCTGATAGGCGATCCTGTCGTTTTCTTTCTGCTTGCGCTCGATTTCTGCTTTTACATCATCTACGATAGATAGCACGCTGAGCAGGGTCTCATCACTGGTTATGCCTTTCAGTTTTGATGCCACGTCCGCCTCCTCTGTGAGGTTTACGGGATAATTCAAAGTGAACTGAAAGCGCAGTTTCATCCAGTCATCTTTTGCCATTTGGCTCACGGGGTTGGAAAAGATCAGCCTGTATCGTTTATTGAAACCTGCCGTAAACTTGCGCTGTTTTGTTTTGGCAAGATCGCTCATGATCGTAAGCCTGTATCTCATAGCCTGCCCGGATGCAGCATCGAAGTTCTCATCATTAATGTTGGCAACCATACAGGTAACAAATATTTCACGCTCTAAGCGGTTAAGCAGGTTCTCCTGTGATGTATCTGCGTTTGGCTTTGCCAGAAAATCCGCGTCCCCGTTCACACCGTCCTGCGCCGGGATATTGATCACGCGGTTATCCCTGATATTTGCCACATCGCTACTGTTCATATCCGGCCCGATCACTTTCATATACGCATCGGCAAAATAATCGATATCGTTCGCCTTTTCCGAAAGCGCTTTGTTGTATTCATTCATCATGGAGAGCGCGCCCTCATAGAGCCCGATACGCTCCTCGTTTTCGTAAAACTCCACTGCCGGAATGCCGTCAAAGCCGTGCAGTTCGCCCTCTTCGTCTTCAAAACGAACGGTGCCGCCGGTAACATAGAAGTACCAAACGCGGCTGCTGTCTGAAATGCTGCCGTGCAAATTCTTATCCGCGTCAAAATAGTAGCGGACAAAGTATTTCGGATTCGTATTCACACTGTCGTCATAGATCATAAATGCCTGTGTGGGCGGCAGATACGATATGCAGATCATATTCTCGCTGTTGACATAATACAGTTCATACGCCCTGCCGTAGATCGAGCACAGTTTGGAAAGTTCGGCGTTCTTATCGTCCTGATTGTTAAACGTATCAAGCAGCGCCGCATATTCGGCAACGTGGCTGTCATCACACTGCGTTTTGACCGGGATGCCGATAAAAAAGCCGTTGAACGTATCCGTTATGTATTTTGCAAAATTGACGGAAAGTCGGTTGTCCGGCTTATATTTTGGCTTTTTCGGTAAACGAAAGATTTCATACCGGTTGCAATACGCGTTTTTTAAATCCATGTATCTGTGTGTTGAAATATGGATATTTTCCATAATAAACGAATACAGATCCTCTTTTGAGAGTTCCTCTTCAGCACTCATTCTGAAGACATTGTATTCAACCATCAAATTCCCTCCTTAAACAAATGGATACCGCCCGCCGGCTTTGAAAGAATGCGCATCAGGCTGGCGGCGCTGTCCGGCGCGTCATCATGAGCCGCCTGCTCCGTGTAGTCCAGGATCTGCGCAAGGTACTCCGGATCTGTATCGTTAATCCAGTAGATCCTGCTCCAGTTTGCTTTTAAATACGTTGATATTTTGATAAATTTGTTCATCTTTTCTGCGTAGGAATCGCAGGGCAAGCCGTTTGAGCGGAGCTCCTTGGCAAGATAGCCTTTATCAGCGTTCCGTTCGCAATGAATAGTTCCCAACCTATACTCTTTTTGATAAGCCGCTATTTCGCCCAAACAATCATCAACATGCTTTTGCCATATCTTCCCAAATCCGATGACCGTGCCGTCCGGCTGGCGTTTAAACGCCGTGTATGCGGTGTAGTCTTCGCCGCCGTAAGCCGCGTCTATGTGCGAAATGCCGTTATACAGCCGTTCAACCTGATCCGTGAACTTAGGCTCGGTAAACATAGCGTTCTGATCCGCTATATGCTTCAGTTCATAGTTGGCGGCAAAAAGGCTTGGGCTCATGCTGCTGCGCAACTCCCTGAGTTTTTTAGGCGTTATAAGCCCGGTTGAGTAGCAGTCGTATTTTTCAATGTTCGGCATCAGTGTGAACGCGTCATCCTTATGCCAGGGCGTGCCAAGATTGATAAAACGACCGCCGCGGTTACATACGTTTTGCAGTTCCTGATAAAACACCTTAATGCGCTCGCGTTCGGCGCGGCTGATCCTGTCTTTCAGGTTCACGATATCATCTGTAACGATAATATCGGCGTGCTTACCTGTAACGCTGCCGGTTGTACCCATGCCCACGATCTGTGACGCGCCGCGCACGCCTGTTATAAGGTTGGTGTCGATCTCTGTGGCGTTTTCTTTAACAAGTTTGAGATCTATACCGTAAAGTTCATGCGCGATCTCACGCACGCAGGCAGCCTGTTGCAAGGATCTGTTTGACCTGTTTGATAACCTCGATAACATCATTATCTGTTTTACGGAAAAACAGGATGTTTTGATTTGGCGCAACGATTGTATGCAGCGCCATAAATAAAGAAACGTCCGTTGTTTTATAAGAGCCTCTGTGCGCCTGTTTCGTCTGGTTTTCTTTTGAATAAAGAAAAGACCTCAACCACTCATTGTGCAGAGCGGTCAGGTCTTTGAATCCTACCCAATGGCCTATAAGAACAGGCTGATCATAGAGCAGGTCAAGTATTTGTTTTTGTTTAGCTGTCATTTTCAATTCGCCCGTTCAGGTATTCGGTCATTTCCTTTACGGTTTCGTCAACAGGCTTTGAAAGCTCGATCTTGTTGGTATATATGCCGTCCATCTTGTTAAGCGTATCGATCGCCTTGATCCGTGAATCGTCTTTTTTACTGAATTGCGCAATATCAGACAGCGTTATCATACGCTGCGCACGTGTCATGATCGCGGCGTTTTCTGCTTTTTCTTTCAGTTCGTTATACCTTGTCAAAATCTTATCCGTCTTA
>HF991806.1:0-9582 GCA_000431535.1 Clostridium sp. CAG:678 | reverse complement strand
GGCTCAGGCCGATTATAAGGCCCTGTATGAATTTTTCCTGCTTTGCAGTTAAAGCCGTAAGGCTCACCTCCCCATAAAAAAGCAAGCCCATCCAAACGGCAGGCTTGCTTTGATCTTATTTGCTATTTTAATCATACCACAGATCTATTGTGATTTTTGTGAATGTTGTGAAAGATAAGCATTTAATTTTTTAATGCAGGTCGAGTAGTGATAGTTCATCTTTTGGCCAATCTCTTCATAAGTCATGCCTTTAATAAATTTTAATTCGGCTATGGTTTTAACAGTTTCGTCCTGAATACTGAATATGTAGCGCTGGATCTCTTCAATTTCAGCAACAAGCCTGTTGAATTCGGCGGAAAGTTGTCTTTCAAGTTCCATAGAGCGCAAAGCAAAAAGAGCCGTAGGATCTCCCACCGTCCCCGTCTGCACAGATACCTGAGACGGATCTATGCCTTTCAGATATTCTGCTTTAAGTTCCTCGCGGATGATTTCCAGCTGCTCAACCTTGTCTTTATAAGAATTCAACTCTGCAAAAGTCACACACTATCACCTCGACACAAATTTCAACTAAATACAATCAGCCTGCAAAAAGGCTTCATACAACTTTGGAAACTGAATAGCAAGCCAGTCCACCATCTCTTCATTATGCGCCCAACTGCAAAGATCGAGCCCGGATTCATGAAGAAAGGCGTGTATAATTTCGTGCCTTGTTACAGATTTTTTATAAAGTTCGATATTTTTTAAATTCATCTCGTCAGACTTTTTCATTTCATCAACAATGCACTCCTTGGAAGTGTGATCCGAATATCCGTCCGCTTCTGCAAGTTTTTTATCCGTTTCCGAGTTTCTCTCTTCAACGGTGTATTCGGTACCTAAAATATTAATTTTCATTTCGCATCCTCCAAGATTAAGCAGATAACATATTGCCTAAGTATTTTATAAAATTAACATCCGGCATAATTGCCCAAGATATGATGCTGTCTATACACATCACAGATATAAACAAACCGACGAGGATGGCTACACCACATACTATACACGCTACAGCCGTACTATCTTTCCAATCGCCGAATTCATGAAAACACCAGTTTTCTTCACCGGTTTTTTCAACTAATTTATTGGCAGAGTAGGCTTTCTTGAAAAATATGCCGCACAGTATAAAGATCAAAACGATAAAAGCCAACAAAAGACTGGAAGTTACAATCTTATAGATCTGCATACGGTGTATCAATTCTTGTATGTATGGAAAAAACATATCGCTTGTCCAATCCACACCTTTGTCAATAACTATGCCAAATTTGTTGAGTAAATCTGCTATTGCCTGTTGTAACTGATCATTCATTATTCTGTACCTCCTTGATTCCTAAAACAACATAATCTCGTGGAATGATCCAACCGCTGAAAATATATGTTATCCTATATTCTTTATCTTTAATGGGATGATCAAATGGGATTGTTGACGAAAACCCTTCAACAGAAAAATTTTTAATCGGAACAAATCTAATATGATCGCCTTTTTGATAGCAGCGGTCATTCCTTCGGATTTCAAAGGGCTTTTCTCCGCTTAGAACCGCATCGCAAAATTGCTCTTTCAGTTTGATATGATGTGTTGTCAATTTTATATCTCCTTTTTTATAAATAAATTGAAACACTGTTTCGATTATCACTTATTGTCAAACAGTGATGCTTAATTAAACTCTCAAACACGCAGTCGGTTTCATCATCAAAAATAATTTCTGAAGATGATGCTGCCAATTTTTGGAGAATATCTTCGAAGTTATATTTGACATAAAATACACCTCTTATTTCATAGCAGATATTCTGTCAAGGCTGCATATTGTTATACTGTGTTTAGCCTTAAGATCCTGGATCTCTGCCTGGTAGAAAAAACGGTTTTTCCTGTCTTTGCGCAGAATGCAGGCGGTCAAGATCATTTCCCGGTTTCCGAAATCCCGGCTGTGGTAAATTACCTTTTGGTTCAGGTTTCGCTTTACTTCTGAAAGTTCCATATCAAAGATCCTGTATGCAGATGAAGAGCCCAGGCTGATCAGCGTAGAACTTTTCTACGATCTCGGATACCACCAGCACATCATCTTTCCAGAAATGCAGCGCCGTCAGCAGATCTTTCAGGATCTTCTGAAGATTATCCGTGTCCGGCTTGGAGGTCTTGTACTCTCCGTCATGGTGATTTCCGGTGATTGGGAAAAGCCATTTGACCATTAAACGCACCGGACCGGTGTACTGCTGCTTTGGAACATACGCCGCCAGATAATCCCTGAACTTTACTTTTGCCGCTTTGATCTCCGCGCTGTCATAAAAATACGGCTTGCCCGATTTGCTGATTCCCACACGGTGTTCCTGCGCTGTAACCGTTGGCGGGATCATCGGTATAAAAAATTGTGTATTCATTTCGCTTTACCTCGCTAAAGTACATTTTTGATTCTTGAAATTTGCTTTAGTCACGTTATGCAATGGTAGGGGGGAACTGCGCCACTTAGGCAGTTCCCCTACCGTCCATTGCGTGACGTGTGAACGGAACGTTTTTACATACGTAGTATGTAGTGTTATTTTCCGTCATTGAATGAAACATAAATTTGTGTTATTTTCCGTCACGGAATGAAACATAAAATTATGTTATTTTCACTGAGTGAAAAGTGAAAATAATATGTTATTTTCAATCAATGAAAAATAAAAAGATTATGTTATTTTCAATTTTCACTTTTCTTGACAGTTCCGTCATTCTTATCAATATAATAGCCGTATTCTTTAACATAATTGCGAACAGTACGAACCTCAACCGATAAATATTCGGCTAATTCCTGTAGAGTAGGCGCTTTATCCATGCCGCAGAAATTAATTGCATTTTCAAATTTTACTCGCTTACTCTTTTTGTTTTTTTCAACATTATTTTTTCGTTTATCTACCGCTTTCTGCCACGGGGGCTTTTCCTCGGTAGAAATATCTTTGAGGACGCCGTCTGCATCGGCAACATGAACGGGATAATCGAACCAAAGATTGATCGGATCAAATCGCGGGAACTCGCGGAGCGTGCCCTCTATGCGCCATGCCGTGCGTACTTTGTATTTCTGCCTGACCTGAGATATTTCTTCCCGCAGCCTGTCCAGCGTCGTCTCCGGCAGCCTGTCGCGGCATATATCCACGATTCTGTCCGTAACGAGCAGATCATCCTGACTGTATTCTTTCAGATCGATATTAAAACGTACAAGCCACTTGCGGCATACGTTGCAGACCGCGCGTTCTGTCTGCTGCCTGCTCACTTCTTCCGGCACCTCCAGTTCGATCAGATCCAGCAGCGCATCCGGATCTCTGGCAAATACGCCGGAACCGGACGCACGATCCATAGAACGCTTGCCGCCCTGCGCGCCCTTTGAATGATGATGGCAGTAGATCACGGCGCAGCCGAGCTCCGTGCACACCTTGTCAAACTGATTGCAGAAATAGGACATCTGATCTGCTGAGTTTTCATCGCCGGTTATGATCTTGTAAATGGGATCGATCACAATGGCGATATAATCCTTTTTAGACGCCCGGCGTATCAGTTTCGGCGCCAGTTTATCCATGGGTACCGAGTTGCCGCGCAGGTTCCAGATATCAATATTTTCAAGGGCTTTTGGCTGCATATGCAGCGCTGTATAAACGTCCTTAAAGCGGTGCAGGCAGGAGGCTCTGTCCAGTTCCAGATTCACATACATCACTCTGCCCTGAGCGCAGGGAAATCCAAACCATTCCTTACCCTCGGCAATGCTGATGCAGAGTTCTATGAGCGCATAACTTTTGCCGGCTTTTGAAGGGCCTGCCAGCAGCATTTTGTGCCCCTGTCTTAATACGTTTCCGATCAGCGGAGGGGAGAGCTCCGGCAGGTGATCCCATACTGCAGCCATACTCTCCGGCTCCGGCAGATCATCGTTTGCCGCCTCGATCCATTCCACCCATTCTTCCCAATTTGATTTGCCGATTTCTTTATCAATGATAAACTGCTTGCGGCCGTTTCGCATCACGCCCGGAAGGCGGCTTAGTCTGGACGGATTCTTGTTCTGCCGGTCAATGCTCATGCCGTTCTTCAGGCATATGTTATACAGGTAATCCACCCGTTTTTGATATTCTTTGAAATCCGGCGCGTCAACCTTTACGATGGCGTGAATGGATTTCTTGCCGGAGTAGACTAATATCGCGATCGGCAGTTCCAGTTCACGCAGGATCGCATTCTGCCTTTCCAGATCCATATTATCCGATTCCACAAGAGCATATCTGTATTCTGTTACGTTCTCGTTTTTAACACCTTTGCCGTCCAGCGGGTTAAACCGGATCCATGCGCCGGCTTCCGGGTTATAGTCTCCGAGTACGCTGCCTATATCGCCCTTGCACTTGTTTAACTGCCGGATCAGTTCGCCGGCAGTGCGGTCATAACTCCCCTTTGTGGGCAGCCATTTGCCTTTTTCATTCTGCCAGCTCTCTGTAACATAGCCCACGTTTTCATCCGGCGAAAACAGCGTTTCAAGATAGGTTGTGATCTCGCTGACCGGATCAAAGTTCTCGGGCTCTTTGATCTCTTGGTTTTCTATGTACGCCTTGTCTACGATCACATAGTCACGATCCCCGCCGATCTGATCATCCCAGTCAAGCGCGCGGTCCTCTTTTGTATGGGGCAGCCAGCCGTTTTCCTTTGCCATTTGATAGATTGTGCCGCCTGTTACTCTTGTGCCGCTGTAATTGCCGAATGTGCGCCACTTTTTTTCGCATTCGCCCTCGTGGTAGCGAGCATGGTCTCTCCAGCTCCAATCCTCCCAGACAGCGCAGGCATAGCCCTCTTCCTTTAGCGCCATACCCACGTTTGCCCATTCCTGATAATCCAGAGCGGATGGATCAATGTAATCAAGCAGTTGCGTTAAATCCAGATTGTGTTCCATAATCGTCTCCATATGTTGCAGGATCTATGTTATGCGGAATCCGCCAGCCGTTGGCAGCGATCCTGTCTATCAGTTTTCTTGCAGTCTCAAACTGCCATGTGCCCACATGCTGAAATCCCCGGCTTTCAAGAAAACGTATCTGTTTCGGTGTTGTGAGCCCTTCTTCCCGGCGTTTGGCAAGCCTGTCCAGCAGAAGGCTCGCTTTTCCGGCATTGTCTATCTCATCCGGGAATATGCCGAACTTTTCAAGCGCTGAGATCTGCTTGGATGACGCCGGCGCCATTTCCCAACCAAAGGACGGCACATAACCGGAAAGATCCTCCGCCTGTATGGACATTTCAAACTGCAGCGGATCCACCAGTTTGCGTTTACGTTTTCTCATTTCCGAAAGCTGCTTTGCGAGCGCTTCTTCCCGCTGCGCCACCACTTCGCTTTCGGCGGCTTTGGCGGCTTCTTCTATATCTGCCGGGCAGCCTGCGTTTGCACAAAGATCATCTGTCATTTGTTTTGCCGTTTCCGGGTTCTCACAGATCAGGTTTGCCGGGTGGCACAATTCGTGCCGCTCCGTGTGCCATAAAAAATCAAGTAACAGTAAATGATCCTTTCCGGGCGCAAGCCGTGTGCCACGCCCGACCATCTGGCAGTACAGACTGCGTACCTTTGTGGGTCTCAACACCACAACGCAGTCTACATCCGGACAGTCCCAGCCTTCTGTTAACAGCATGGAATTGCACAGCACATTGTATTTGCCGTTTTCAAAATCTTTCAGGATCTCCGTGCGGTTTTCACTGTTTCCGTTTACCTCCGCCGCAAAAAAGCCGTGTGAAAGCAGTATATCTCTGAATTTCTGACTGGTTTTGACCAGCGGCAGAAACACAACGGTTTTTCTTTCTTTGCAGTACTTTTCCATTTCAGCGGCGATCTGCTCCAGATAAGGATCAAGCGCTGTTCCGATCTCGGACGCTTTGAAATCTCCTGCCTGTATGGATACAGAAGACAGATCCAGCGTAAGCGGAACGGTCAGCGCCTTGATCGGGGATAAATACCCGTCCCGGATCGCCGCAGGCAGCGTATATTCATAAGCCAGACTTTCAAAATACTGACCTAAATTTTTCATATCGCCCCTGTCCGGGGTGGCTGTAACACCGAGCACATCGGCAGAATCAAAATGTTCCAGCACACGCTGATAACTGTCTGAAATACAGTGATGCGCTTCGTCAATGATGATTGTGGTAAAATGATCCGGTGAAAACTGCGCAAGCCGTTTTTCCCGCATGAGGGACTGCACAGATCCGACCGTAACGCGGTACCATGAGTTAAGGCTACTCTGTTCCGCTTTTTCCACGGCGCTTTTCAGCCCGGTTGCTTTTTCCAGTTTATCGGCGGCCTGTTCCAGAAGTTCTCCGCGGTGGGCAAGAATCAGCACCCGCCCACCGTTTCGCACGCAGTCTTCCGTGATCTTGGCAAAAACGATCGTTTTGCCGGTTCCCGTAGGCAAGACGAGCAGGGTCTTTTTATGCCCCTGTTCCCACTCGCGGAACACTGCTGTTTTTGCCTCCTGTTGATATGGTCTTAATTCCATCAGAATTTACCTGCCTGAAATTTCGGCGCAGACGCTGCCGGTGATTCGTGATCATAAAACTTTTTGATCTGGTTGCTTTTCATCGTCTCGCCCTTATCGTTCACCCATTCATGGATGCCGACCTTGCAGCGCCCCTGTGCGCCAACCATGGCGTTCCAGTTTGGCTTGACCGGTTCGCCGCGTTTTTTCTGCCCGATCGCGATGAGAAACGCGCTGATCATGCCTTCGGTCTTTGTACTCAAAAACAAGTTGTGCTGAATGGTGCCCGTATTTCCTTTTCCATCGTCCACATTCAGTTCCAGTTCTGCCTTTTTACATGCTTTTAGTTTTGCACTGCCGTTGTGCCAGCCTCTGGTAAAGTTTACGACCGTAAATTTGTAATCACCTTCCGGGAGGAGAGTGAATTCACTTTCTTTGGATATTTCGTCATCCCAGTCTAATTCTCTTTCAAAATCTGCCATCATTCATATTCCTTTCTTTTAAAATGGTACACTGTTGTATTCTTTAATGTGTTTCAATACGCCGTTCCAGTCTGCAATAATACTTCCCGAAACAAAGTCTCTGTCATAATTCTCAATGGGTGTTCCTCTGGGATAGTAACCCACGTCTGCAACGACCGCCTGCAGTTCTTCAACCGAAACGTGGCTTTCGTTCATCAGATCATATAACTGCTGAATGACCGGATCGCTACTGTGCAACGTCTGCGACTCCGTACTTTCTTTCGGGCTTTCAACAACCTCTTCAAAATCGCCACGGTCTTCCATCGCGTTCAGCTGATCCATTGCCTGTTGTTTTGCATTTTGCGGTGCAGTCGCCTGCACTGCGCCAGTCTCCGGGAGAATGTGGCGGATCTGTTCAAAATCAAACGGCAACTCCTCCGGGAGGTTATCGCGGTTTTTGGCGTCCCAGCACGGATTGTGCGTGGTATACATGACCCTCTGACCGCCCCGCGCTTTCTTCTTGCCGTTTCCGTCATCGATCACATACGTTTTGTAATTGACGAAAAAGACAGCGTCCGCCCATTCCTTAAGCATGGGAGAAACAAATTTGCTGAGTTTCATCTCATACCGGTCATATGCGCCCATCTCATCCGGCTGCTCAAATTTGCGCAAAAAAGAATGGGCGGTAAAAACAACATTCACCCCTGCGGCGATGACCTCTTCCAGCAGGTTCAGCAGTTTTCCGAATTCGTCCCGAAGATACACATAGCCTTTGCCGTAGCCGAAATCCTCTATGCCGGACTTATTTGCTCTTGCACACACGGATTGTATACACAGCCGTTCCGCCCAGTCCGCTGTATCGATAACATAGGTTTTACACGGTTTGTAATCGCGCACATACTGCGCCTGCATCAAAAGCATCTCCCAGCTGGACGGTGCGTCAAAGCGCTTTACGTCCAGTTTTTTTGTGCTGCCCTCTGTATCGGAGAAAACAGGGTCGGGGAACTTTGATGCAAACGTGGATTTACCGATCCCTTCCGGGCCGTAAACCACGATCTTCTGCGCGTTCGGTATGATTCCGCTTGATATATTCATTTAGAATACCCCTTTCGTAAATTTAGGTGCTGCGGGTTCTGCCGGTACAGAAGAATACCCGTCCTCGATCACGATGGAACATTCGTCTCCAGTGCTCACCCTTGTGGCAATCACCTGCAGCCCTTCCCGTTCAAGCCAGTGTCCGAAATCGCAGAGCGTATCCAGATCCATCTGCTCCAGCTTGTCCACCAGCACAAAGCCGCATTTTGGATTCAGGCGGCGTATGATCGCAGTGGCGGCTTTCAATTGGTCCGAGCCGCTCATGTTATCCCATTTCATACCATTGAGGGTGATTTCACCGTCTTCCACGGAAAGACCGGGCAGGGGCAGATCCGCACTTTCCAACAGTTTTTTCTTTTCGCTGCGAATGTTTTCCAGTTTTACGCTGAGTTCGTTATACTGCTCCTGATAACGGTGCGCCTCCTCTTCCGCTCTTTCCTTATCCAGATTGGAACGGATCTTTACATTGATCTCATCGATCTTTTGAATGTTTTCTTCCAGTTCAGCAGTAGATCTGTCCTCTAATTCCGCTGCGGATAATTCGGCGATCTTCAATTCCTTCTCGCATTCTTCCAGCGCCTGCTGCAATCTTTGCTTTTGTTCCCGGAGTTCGGAAAGACGTTCGCGTTTCTTTTTGTTCTCGGCATTCCGGAGCAGGATCGCCTGCTGTTCCTGAATGAGATCCGATGCAGAGAGCAAATCATCCGGCACGCCGTCATAATGCGCCATCTCATCCGCATATTTTTGTTTTTGCGCCGCGATCTGACCGATCGCATGGCGGCTGTTGTAGATTTCATTTTCCTCTTTTTCCAGTTCAAAGAGTTTATCGCCGACCCCGATGATCCGCAGGAGGATATCCGCTTTTTCTTTCGCATTTGCCTCCATGAACTTCGGCAAATTCAGAGCAAAATTCTCTATGAACTCGTTAAGCAGCTGTTGACCGCCCTTATTACCGGACGGGTCGATCACCTTAAGGCTGCTGTTCTTGCCCTGGCGTTCCACGATGATGCCGTTGGAAAGTTTGATCTTTATGTACGGCGGAATAACTGAACCTTCCCGCTGCGTCTGGGATGGTCTGAACCTGTCCCCGCCGAGCGCCCATGCTATGGAATCCAGCACGGATGTTTTGCCCTGATTGTTTTTGCCGCCGATCACGGTGATCCCATTTTGCGTAGGTTCGCATTGAACGGCTTTGATTCGTTTTACGTTTTCAAGTTGAAATTCACTGATCTTGACTGCCATTATTTAACCTCCGTGAACTTGCCGTTTTTAAGCGTATACCAGGTGTCTGGCTTGACTGTCTTTCCGTCTACCTTATGGCATTTAACGGTTTTGAGTTGTCTGTTACCCTCATCATCTTCGCCCCATTCGGTAAGGACTATGTAACAGCCTAAAGAACCTTTTGCTTTACTTTCCAAGCCGAACGCAATTGCTATACTGTCTTTCCCCCCAACACTTGCAGCAGAACAGTCGCCTGTGTTCGTTGCAGCGGATTGGTCGCCTGTGTTCGTTGCAGCAGAACGGTTTCCTGTGTTAG
>HF991805.1 GCA_000431535.1 Clostridium sp. CAG:678 | reverse complement strand
ACCGTGGTTATTACTACGATACGGAAACCGGGTATTACTATCTGCAATCCAGATACTACAACCCCGAATGGGGTCGTTTCCTCAGCCCGGATGCGTTTAGTTACATAGACAATTCCACCCGCCTTGGATTCAATGCCTATATCTATTGTGCAAACAATCCCATAATGTTTGTGGACTATAACGGACATAGTTTCGGTTCATTGGTTACTACTTTTTTCGTTTATGGTTTATTGTTTGCATCCGGCGCTTTATTAATATATTTTTTGGTAGCATTAGTTGTTTCAGCACTGACAAATACAACTTTTTCATTCAGTTTACCGAGTTTCAGTTCATCAAACACGAGTGCAGCATCTAAGGCAGATGCTGCTATACGAAGTGCTATCTCTAACAATAAATACACTAAATATTGGGAAGCAAAAAGGACAAATGGTTATGTTGTTTTGGGTAGACCTTTAACCTTTAGAGATGCTATGCAACGTGTTAAGGGAGGCAGTGATGTGTTTGCGTCTTCTCATGCAAACGCATTAACACTGGCATACTCCATTACATCATCGCCTATTGGACCGGAAATTGATCAGGGAAAGTTATTTTCAGACGGATATTATTATCATTATCACATTAATCGACAGAAAAAGGCGCACATTTTCTTTTTGTTTTACTAACATTGAAAGGAAAAAAATGAAATATTTTACTAAGGAATGGTACAAAAACGGCTGCGTAAAAAATGAAGAAATTTTCAATTATTATAAGTATTGTGCATCTCATAATGCTGCATTCCCCAAGTTCTGGAACAAAATTTCTTTTCATGACGCAAAAATCATAAATGTTATATCCGCTGACAAAATTCTGACTATTGAGTTATTATTAAGCGATAATTTTAAGACGGTATTTTTGAAATTTAAAGATCCGCAGATAATAAAGAATTGTGAATTACACGATAAAATATGCATTGCTGAAGAGCTTTATATTAAAAACGGTTATGCATTTCACTTGTTGCTTAGCGACAACAATAATGAACTTTATGAATTTACCATGTTTTGCAGCAACATAGAATTAGCTGAGCCGGATGCACTTTCAGTATTTACTCTGGCGGCTTACAGCATCCCGGGCAGTCCTTTCTACTATGATGAAAGCTGCTATGATTCTAATGCAAAGCAAATTGTCCATATCGAAAATGGAAAGCCCATATGTGACGCTTCCCTTTTGCCGTTGCCAAAACTTGAGGATAGAGATCTATTATTTCAGTATTTAAAACAGTTGAACAGTAATAAAATAAACGCTTATCTTGATTTGTTTGCCAATGATCTCTCTTCTCGCATGGATGGTGAGTTGGAGATCTGTTTCAACACAAACTGTGAAAGGATTCCAATAAAGGATACAGACGGATTTCATGCCTACTGCATACAAAAACTTTTACCGATCCTCATAAAGTGGGAAAATAAATATGGCATAAAAATCAATACCCAATACCCGCAGTTGCAGGAGATGGAGTGCACAGCCTTTGCAGATGAGGAAATATATGTTCCTACAGATGGGTTAAGGATCCGTCAAAGCAAATACTTATGCCTTGAAAAGGAGAATTGCTTTGATAGACGAACCTACCTTTGCAAATCAAGGGAGAAAAACGCGGATTTGAAAAATGCAGTGGATTTTCCCTTTGTGGACGAAGAAAAAATTAAACAAGCTTTTTTGAGTTCGCATAACTTGGAAAAATCAGCAAGCGATTCACTGCAGTCAGAGCAATATATTATGTTTAGGGATAAATATTTAGATGAAATCCTGATACAATGGTGCAAGAAAAATAAAATAAAGTACCAGCCATAATGAATACGGAACAAGATTTTCAAAGACTGTAAACGGCATAACAACGCAGTTCAATTATGTAGGAAGTTTATTGTTTTCACAAAAGACCGGCGATGATGTTATCTTCTTCCAGTACGGAGCAGGCGGCGTACCGTTGGGATTTGTGCATAACGGTGTTCAATATTTCTATATCACCAATCAACTTTGCCCGTTAGCATGTTCTTGATTTAATACAGTGAACTGTTAGTGAATTTGATTTATTAAGTTCACCGGTGATGGCAACCGATATTGTCGTGCGGCTGTGTAAATTCCATTTGTTGTTTTGCAGAATAACAACAGGACGGATACCACCTTGCTCCGATCCTACAATCGGGTATAAGTTGGTGTAACAGATTTCACCTCGTTTAGCATGTATAATTTTATTTCTGTTCTTCTCTCTGTATAAAGGCAACTGCTTATTTAAAAAGTAAACGGTTGCCTTTATTTATTTTTAGTTATACATCAATCGTTTTCCTAATTTCAAGAAAATTGTATTATAAAATAATTTAGTAAAGATGTTCCTTTATTTTGTTGACTTTCGCAATATTTTGGCTATAATAATATTGGATATTAAATTAGCCAAAACCGGAGGCTTGTTATGAACACATATATTAAACGCCATGCCGAAGCAACGGTTGAAAAACTTTCCAAGATGTTTGGTGCCGTTTTAGTTGCAGGTCCGCGTCAGGTTGGAAAAACCACAATGCTTCAAAAGGTAACGCAGAATATTAACTATGTTACATTGGATGATATCCTTATAAGAGCTGCTGCGCAGGAGCAAAGCGGAACTTTTTTCAAAGATAATCCGCCGCCTGTCTTTATCGACGAAATTCAGAAAGCACCTGAACTGTTCCCGCAAATCAAAATGCACATTGACCGTGAACACAAAAAAGGTCAGTTTTTTATGTGCGGTTCGCAGCAGTTTCAAATGATGAAAGGCGTCAGTGAATCATTATCCGGTCGAATAGGTCTTTTAACCCTTTTGGGATTTTCTATTCGTGAAAGATACGGCATTGAGGATGACACTCCGTTCATTCCAACTGATGAATATTTTTCCGAAAGGAAAAACAATATAAAAGATATTCCTTATGACGATGTGTGGAAAATGATTCATCGTGGCAGTATGCCTGAACTTTGCAATCAGCCCGATTACGATTGGCAAATGTTTTATGCCGCTTATGTGCGAACCTATATCGAACGTGATGTCCGTGATTTAACAGAAATCGGAGACACCGTTAAATTTGCGAAATTTATGACTGCAACTGCAGCGTCCACAGGGCAATTGGTTAATCTCGCTTCTTTGGCACGGGATGTGGGTATCAGCCAGCCCACTGCGGAGCGTTGGTTATCTATTCTTGTAGCATCCAATATTGTATACCTTCTGAAACCCTACGCAAATAACATCACGAAAAGAGCCATTAAAACACCGAAACTGTATTTCTTGGATACAGGTCTTGCGGCATACCTTACAAGATGGAACACTGCCGATGTTTTAAAGAACGGTGCGATGGCAGGTGCATTCTTTGAAAGTTTTGTTATCTCAGAAATTATCAAAAGTTATTACAACAAAGGAATTGTAGAACCACCGCTCTATTTTTACCGTGACAAGGAAATGAATGAAATCGATCTTCTGATTGAAGACGGAGGTGTCCTCTATCCTCTTGAAATGAAAAAGCACGCCGATCCGAAAAGAAGCGATATGAATGCTTTTGATCTGCTTGATAAAATCCCAAGTGTTAAACGAGGCCCGGGAGGTGTTGTTTGCCTTTATGATAAGCTCATAACACTAAAAGGAAATGACAAAGTTATTCCGATTCAATATTTATAACCGAGTATCGCTTTAGTACGAATAGCCTGCATCGTCGATTTTTTTGAGCCGTGTTAATAAAAACGTCTTCGCCGTTAAAATCATAGGTTATGTTTTCGACACACCCTATAATGCCCTGAGGTGAAGATTTTTCAATCATTATATATTACTGTTTTTTGAATCCTATATTGTATGCGAAATCGTGAAAAGTTATTACAACTGCGGCAAAGACTTGATTCTGTTTAATCGTCATACTTGGCTTTGCCCGGTAAAAGTGTTGTAAATTTAAAGGTTGTTTCTGATTAAGAAGCAGCCTTTATTTTATGTATAATTTTAATTGGTATTACTGAACCCACCCTATGTTCACCTAAACAGTAAATGATACATACATGAGGAAAGCGCCCCGTTTTCACGGTAGCGCTGTTCCCTTTGTATAAATCCGGCTTCAGTAAGGTCCTGTATAGCCCTTTTGACGGTGCTTTTGGACAGACCTGTCCCTTGGACTATGGTCTTTAAAGACGGGAAACAGTAGCCGTTCTTGTCTGCGTATTCATTCAGTACAAGATATACGGCTACCGCTCTTGACGGAAGTTCGGAATTTAATAATACGGATAGTCTGCCCATAGTTCACCTCATTTCATGTTGTTTTTTCTCGGCACAGGCAGTGCCTTCGGAGCCGGAAGAGCAGCAGGCGCTTTATTGCTGTCTGATTTATCTTTCGTCTTGGCTTTCTCAGTTGACCTCGGCGCGGAATGTTCGTTATGGCTTTTCTCAAGGAATTCCTGTAATTCTTCGTCACTGAGACCGTAGTTCTCATTGATAGCGGATTCAAGTTGTTCCTTGTTCAGGTATTTGACTTCTTTGACTTCTCTGCTGCCAAGAGAGAACGGCGTTTCAAAATCTATTCCCCATTTGAAAAAGAGTTTTAATTTGACTTTCATCGGATTGTGTCCGGTCTTCATGACAATGAACTGACCTTTCGGCATAGATTTCAACTCGTCAGGCGTCATTAATGCCCTCTCTATCATTTGGAGACTCTGGGACGGATCGTTCTTTCCCCGGCTTACAGAACCGCTGAGTACAGTTCGGGAGCCCATTGCTTTGGATAACACTTCCGCAGATTTTGAGTTCGGCGCAAAACCGCCGAATATCGTCAACTGTGTGTTATCCGTGATGATCTCCGCACCCTCAGCACCATAGTTCTTGTTTAACTGTGCAAAGGACTGAATGATTGGCACAATGCTCACCTTTCTTGAACGGGAGGCGCTGAACATCATCTCTGCCGATTCGATCTTGGGTAGTGTGCCAAACTCATCAAGGTACATCATTACACGGTTTTTCAACTGTCCGCCGTTCTCATCGGCAACGGACAATATCTCACGGTATAACTGCTGCAGGATAAGAGATACCATAAAGTATTTGGAATTGTCTTCCTCCGGCATAACGATAAAGATAGCGGACTTTTCATTGCAGAAACGCTCGGCGTCTATCTCGGTATCAAAGCAGAGTATCTGTTCAAGTTCCGTATCCAGAAATGTGTTGAGCCTGGACATGGCTGTTGACATAACGGACAGCATAGACTGCTCGCCGGAATTCAGAGCAGAACCGGCAAACCACCTTGCCTTGTGTTCGGGCGGCAGTTTGTTCAGCAGAAGTTTAAATTGCGTCTGACCTTTCACCTTTGACGGCGCAAGCAAATCCTGTATGATCTTGAAAACGGAAACGATGTGCCGTGTGCCTTCCTCGCCAAACTCGGAGACAAGAAGTATTGCGGAGGTGAGCAATCCTTCTGCCGCGTCATAGAAGAACGCGTTTTGACCGAAGTTTGCTCCGTCCATACCGTTTAGAATGATCGTCTTGGCAATGATCTTGGAATAC
Organism: Clostridium sp. CAG:678; assembly: GCA_000431535.1. Lineage (GTDB taxonomy): Bacteria > Bacillota > Clostridia > Oscillospirales > Acutalibacteraceae > Eubacterium_R > Eubacterium_R faecale. The sequence continues at coordinate 34,856 of HF991805.1, read as the reverse complement.
TTTTCGGCTTTCGCCTTGTATGAGATATTTTCTTTCTGTTCTTCCACGCTTTTCTTGTACAAGTCCATATACTTGTTGACGAGGTGCAGAAGATTGTTGCCGTGTGATTTGGTTGGGTTGCGAAGATCAAGCACGGAGATATTGTAACCGTAATATTTCTTTGCTATGCCGCCATAGTTACGGTAAATGTCGCCTTTCGTATCGGTCGATATGAATGACATTCCCGATGCACAGGCATATTCGATATTCGGGTACAGGAAATATGCTGTCTTACCGACACCGGCGGCGCCGATCATCAGAGCATGAACATCCTGATTATCAACGAGAGCAATAGTTTCTGCTTTCCCTTTGCACCCTACAACAATTCCCTGCGGTAAATCTTTGCCGTCAACGGTAGTAGGCGTTTTACCTGATTCTGCTTGTTTTCGCCACAGTTTCGGTGTGAACGGTACTTGTTTGTATGTTTTCCTGATCTCTCGCTTATCCGCAAATCTTGCCGTACCGTGCTGACCGTCACCAACTGTTTTTGATTTGATATTGTTTAGGTTGTAGATATGCGCAAGCAGAGATATTAAACCAAGTACGGTGAACATTACCACGGCTGCAATGATCAGCCCAGACACATTGCCCATTCTTCATCACTTCCTTCCTGTTCTTCTGATAAATTTTGAGTTTCTTCCATTTCGATATGTGACTGTATTTTTAAACTGTCACAGGCGAGTTTAAACAAAGATTGCACATCGGATTCCAGAATACTTTTGATTCTGATCTGCGCATTTCCGAATAAGTTACCTACGGTTTCCATATCCTGCTCTAAGGCTTTGACCTTGTTTTCATAGCAAGCCTTTTCGGTATGCGGAAGATACTGTTCATAAAAACCTTTGATGAGTGCCTTTTCATCTGCGTTTAAATATGCCTTAGCCATGCGTAGCGCGTCTACTGCAAGGCGGTTGGCGGAACGGATTGTCATTTCTCTATCCTGTGCTGCTGTCAGCCTTTGGTAATCAGCACAGAGCGTTTTGTACGGATAGAGCAGAGGTTTACTGTCCATAACGGATCTCATGGTTTCTTGTAACAGTTCACGCATATTTTCGAGATACGGATTCGACACTGCCGGAAGAGGTTCAATGCCGTTTTGTGCTTTCAGTATCTCATTCCAGTCCTTGTACTTTGGTCTGATAAATGAGACATCCGTATATCCCAATTCATTCAGATGATGCCGTATCCGCCATTCCGATTCGATTCCTGCGCTGTCATTATCAAGGCAGAGATATATCCTGTTGATCTGCGGATTGTCCCTCAGCATCTGGACAAGCGCGTGATCTGCTACCGAGCAGAGCGACACATACGAATGTTTCTGCCAGTTATCCTTGTGCAAAGTGATATATGAGAGCATATCTATCGGCGCTTCGAACACATATATCCTGTTGCTCGTACCTGTATAATGAAAACTGTATCGGGAATCACAGTCATCCACATTACCTTTGAATGATTCGCCCAGCGTATATGTTCCCCTTTTATGGGCGTGGCGCGGAACGCCGTTCTCATCCACGCCAACGAACACGCAGTTGTGGTGATCCTCACTTTCATACAGCAGTTTCTCATGAGCGAAGTATTTGATCACATCGCGGTCAATGAACCTTGATTTGAGGAGATAAGCGAATACCTGCCGCATATCCTTGTTCGGTTTCGGCAGTTCAAAATGTTTTTCTTTCTGTTTCTTGCGTTCAACTCTTAGCGGCTCTATCTTTTCATCAAGCAGCATTTGAACGGCGTCCTGATAACTTTTGTTGTAGAACTTCTGGACGAACTGTACGGCGTTACCGCCGATCTGTTCGTACTGACTGAACCAGAGGTTACCTCGTATCGTAACTCTGCCGCCGTCTTCCCACAGCATTTCCGACCCGCATCGTTTCAGTTCTACACCTTGGGACAACAAAAAAGCAGCCAGATCTGTTCCGGCTGCCCTCTGCTTCTGTTCTTCCGTAAACGGAATGTATTCGGTTTGATTTCTTATATGAACACCCTCTTATTGATTGGTTTTTATTTTTCCCAGTAGCCACCGGGCTGATTTTTCTGAAAAGTAAAATAAAATCTTGTGTGTTTTTTACCCGCAAGGTATATTATATTTCAAGATATTTCGAGTAAAATAAAATGAAATTTTATTTTACTCGCGCTTTACAGTTTCCTGATACATTGCAATTGGGAAACACAGAAAGCCATATTTAGTCTAAAAGATTTTTAATTCAGCAGGAATGTACATACGAACTTACAAAAAAGAACAGAATGCAGGATATAACTTCTTGACGACATATCAATATTTTGATATAATATGAGTATAATAATGGAGGTGAGTTATATGCCGACAATCAGACCAAGTGCAGATCTAAGAAATAACTATAACGAAATATCTCAGTTTTGCCATGATTATTCCGAACCGGTTTTTATAACGAAAAACGGAAAAGGCGATTTGGCAGTGCTCAGCATTGAAGCATATGAAAAACTTTGCGGAAAATTTGAACTGTATACGCTTCTAAATGAAGGACTGCAAGCTGAAAAAGACGGGAAAATAAAACCTTTTGATACGGTTATCGACAATCTGAAGAAAGGATTATCGGGTAATGTATAACATCGTAGTTACCGAACCGGCTCAAAAGGACTTGGAAGACGCGGTTTCATATATTTCAAATGAATTAAAAAATAAGCACGCTGCATTGCGGCTTCTTGAGCAAGTGGAAAAAGAAGTCAGATCTTTATCCGAAATGCCCGAACGATATATACTGGTTGAAGATGAGATCCTTGCAAGGGCGGGTTTCCGCTTTATAGTGATTAGAAATTATTTGCTGTTTTATATCGTTCGTAATGATACAAAAACCGTAGTCGTTCAGCGTTTCCTTTATGCAAGAAGAGACTGGCTAAACATACTTAAAATCAATGAGCTTTCAAAATCTGAAAACTAATTAGAGCCTGCGATGCAAATTGCAGGCTTATTTTATGTTCTCAATCCATGCGCCATTTTCTTATCTTGAATTCTTCTTCTTTGCTTGCGTTCGAGAATCATTCTGTTCCTGCCCTTATCTTTTCTTTGCTTTTCTTCAAAAAGATTCGCAATGTAAGCAAAGATGCGGATAACTGAAGAAACGGCAATCGCCCTTTGCAGTTCCTCTCGGTTTTCGAGGATCGCCGCGGCATAAATGTTTCCCTGCTCGGCTGAGGCTTTCAAAAAGTATAGCCCTTTTCTTTCATCTTTCGGTATTTCTTTACCGAATAAAAGCATTTTACCGAGCAGCAGTTGAGCCCATTCGTTTCCTTTTTGCGATGCTGTATATAACAGACTGATTGCTCTTGGTATGTTTTTTGGCACGGTATCACTCTTGAATAATAATTTTGCAAGCGCATATTGCGCTTTGTCATCACCGAGTTGTACGCTGTGCTCAAGCAGTTTGCTGGCCCTCAGATCATCTTTAGGAACAAGCTCGCCTTTGATCAAAATGAAGGCGAGCATTTTTTCTGCCGGTGCAAAGTGTTGTCCTGCCGAGTGTTCAAGCAGACGAACGGAGGCGCTTTCTTTGCCGGCGTATTCACCTGAAAACAAATACTGACAGGCAAGCGTGTACTGTGCGTAGCGGTTTCCCTGCTTTGACGCGCTGCGCAGAAGATGTATCGCACGCTTGAAGTTTCTTTCAACATCACCGCTGCCGAGGTACTGTTTGCCGAGATAATACTCAGCCCATTCGTTATCCTGAGCGACAGATTTCTCAAGCCAGTAGATGCCTGAGTGGATGTCCTGTTCACACAGTTCGCCTTGAATCAGTAACTTTCCGAGTCGGTACTGCGCGTATTCGTTTCCTTTTTCTGCTGACTCTTTGAGCAGAGCCAGTCCCGTTTCTGGATCATATTCTTCTGAGTTTTTATCAAGCATTCGCTTTGCTGTGATGTATTTTTCAAAAGAATTCATCGTGAAATATTCGTCAGTAATACTGTCGGGCGGCTCCGGCGCAGTATCATCTTCGCTAATGATAATCGGTTCGTCCGTTTCATCGTCATCAAATACCATCACGAAATCATCAAGTCGCAACGCTTCTTTGATGATCATATTGCGGATACTGCTGAATTCTTTGTTTTGAGACAGCGGAACTCTTTTCAGTTTTTCATTCGTATAGTTGCTGACGATCTTATCTTTTTCAGCATACCACAACTGATAAAGTGCTTTGATGCGCTTGTCTTTTTCGAGTTCGTCAACGATACTGTTTACCAAAACTTTCAGTTCGGGTTTAAGATAGCCGTAAACTTTTTTGCCTTTTACGATTTTCAGCTTGTTACGAAGTTCAAACAAAAGACGAAGTATAGTTTCATTCTTGACTGAACTGTGCCGCAGACTTTGAATAATTTTTTCTGCTATTACTTTGCTTTCTGCTTTGAGTTCGTCACGGTATTCCGTTTGCTTTTTGTAGATTTGGAGCAGATCGTCTTTGAAGATTTCTTTTGCGAGACAGGATTTAATGTTTCGTATTCCGACTTTTCCGAGGTATGCCTCGTTCGGGTCAGTTGAATATGCTATCATATGCACATGAGGATGATGCCCCTCGTTGTGAAATGCAGCGTACCATTTAAAATGATTAGGCTTGATGCGCATCTGTTTTGCGATCTCGTCACGGCTTGCATTGAGAAGATCCTGCCAAGCCTTGACATTATCAAAGCCAAGACGGGCGGCGTCTTCTCTGCGAAGAGAAATGATATGCGTCCAGATATTTCCCTCATATGCATTGAGTTCTTTTTCAACTTGGGATAACACAACAGGCTTGCCGTTGTCGGAAAAGAGTCCTTGCTCCGCAATCTTTTCCGCTCCGGGACGGGTCGCCATATACTTTGCGTATGTTCCAAAGCCTTCTTCGCTTGCAATAGATTCCAGAACTCTTGATATATATTCGCTTGCATTACCGATCGTTTGTTTTGAAAGATAGTCATTGTATTCGAGTAATTCTTTGCTCTGAGGAAAGTCTTTCAGCATTTTTTCTATCAAATCTTTCTGCTTTTTCGTTGCCGGAAGATCCAGTTTTGTGTCCTTCGGCAGTTCAACATTCGTCCTCGTTGCAAGATAAACAGCATAGCCGCCCATATTGTTTTCGCCGGCTTTGTAGTATGGGCTGTACAGAATCAACTTAGCCATTACGCTTCACCGTTTTGGTAGCGGATGATATCTTCAAGATTTATCCAGCCGTTGAGTTCTTTCACTTCTTCAATGACTCTGTGTTTCATGCGGCGGACTTTCTCATCATCGAGTTCAAACGCTCCGGCAAGGACATTCATTGTTGCCGCCATTTCAACGGCAAGTTTAAAAATGATACGGGAGATTCTGTATTCAGTGAGGTCTATCTTTGCACCGACCACTTCTTCGATTGACGGCGCAAGCACTTCAGAATTCAGTTCCTTATTGAGATATGCGTGATAATATTTGACTGCGTCGCATATGAACTGGCTGCGTGTGTTCGCCGTAGTCTTGCCAATATCCTGTTCACACATTTCCAAAACATCATCGTAAGCGTAAACCGCGATTCTTTTTGCCTCTTTTTGTTCCTCTTTTTCTGTTTCCATTGTCCTCAACTCCTTTGACATACTTGCTGTATGCCGTAAAAATAATTAAAAAAGTGCGTAACTGTCGGCAAAAATGAAAACAACGGCATACAAAAAATAAGCCTTTGTATGCCGTCAATTTTTAAAAATACCCGAAATGACACACTCGTTCAAAGTCCCGCTCGGCGTTGCCGTGCGGTGTTTTTCGGAGTTTGCCGGCTCTCGGCGGCATACTCCTTTATCCTGCTTAGCCTTCGACCACCGCTATTTGCTGGTCGAACCGCCTTTTACTCCACACATTTCGCTTGAATTATTGCAGACGGGTGTTTTCCCGAATACTTGTTAAAGATCCCAAACACGGCGAACAGCCGCCTCACATCTCCATGGAACAGTGTTGCTCCTCAGACTGCTCCTCGCAGATGCAGTCATATAACTCCGCTAGGTTTTTTGATACGGGATTGTACCAGTCCCGTTCATTCTCAACGCCTATGACGACAAGTTCTTTCTGATCGTCCGTGAGCATATCGCAGACCTCGGACGGCTCATAGAAATCACACAGCGCGTCTGCAATGGAAAGATCGAACGAGTCCGGGTCGTTCCGCGCTGCTTTGAGTTCTTCAAGTAAGGTTTCAAGACTGGTTGTTCCCATTCGCGTCACTCCTTGTTTTAGGTTTTGCGTTCTGCTTAGGTGCGGATTCTTTTTGCGAACTTCTTTTCAGTTCAAGGAACTCTCGCACCTGAGACGGAACATTTTTGTTGTAGAGACCGTCAATAAATTTGACGATCTCATCGCTGATGTTTAAACCTTTCTTTTCAAGAAAGATCTTGACCGTGTTCAGTTTTTCTTCATCATACTGAACGGTGACGGATACTTTTTTCATTTCACATACCTCCCATGGTCATGCCCTGATCATCTTCGCTTTCCTGTTCGCCGAGCCATTCCGATTCGGAATAACTGACATTCAGCATATCGGAATCATCAATGTTACACGGCATGCAGTTCCAATGCTGCAAGCAGCAATTTGTTAAATTCGTTTTGCTTGTGTTGCAATTGAAGAGCCCTGCGTTTGCAAAGTTACTGTGTGTGAAATACGCACCTTCCAAGTTGCAGTTGGTAAAGTATGAATCTTTGAAATTTGATTCTTCCGCCGTGAAGTGTTTGAGACTGCATCTGTTGAATTTTGCGTTTTCAAAATCCGCGAAGCAGAGAGACGCTCTATCAAAATTACAGTTTACGAATTCAGTATCTCTAAGGACAGCACTACACAGATCTTTATTTGAAAAATCAATATTGAGAAGTTTCTTACCTGAAAGATCTAACTTTTCACCGCTGCCTTCATAAAGCCAAAGCGTGTGCTTAGCGCACATGATCTCTATATCGGCTACATCTTCATCCGTAAAGTCGAATTCCGAAGGCTCGGTATCTTTATGTTCTTCATTCGTTTCTGCTTTGGATTTTAAGTATTGCACGATCTCATCATCCAAAAATCCGTAATATCCCGATGGGCGCTGCATATCGTACTGCTGATATTCTTTTTCGAGGTCGTCATGAACATCATGCAGTCCGTTCTCTGCCTGTCCTGTTTTGAAATATTTCCATTGGTTGTTTTCATCAAAGACATATACATACTCCGTCCAGTTGCTCTCGTCATTAAGATCAGCCAATGTTGCCACACGAGCCTCTGTACCGGTTTCACCGCGGTCACGACCGTAGGCAACGGTTACGCCTTCCTGCCGCTCGTTATAATCAAAACTGTGCGGCAAGTTCGGATCGGGTTCAAGTTTTTCCTGCAGTGTGGAAAGATCACCGAGAGCAAGCAGCGCGTCCACCCGTTCCGGCATGTTGTAATGGTCGAGCAGCATTGCGCCGTTGTATGTCAGATATCCGTCAGCGTGACAGTAAATGGTGAGATATGCATCCTCACCGATCTTTTTAGTAATAAAACTTCTTGTGCTTATTTAAATCACTCCTCGTTTTCAACATAATTGATATATGGTATCTTCAGCCAGTGCGTCCAGCCGCTTGATGTGATCGGTGTTTTGATCATACCGTCATAGGTGTTGGCGGCATGGATCACATAGCCGTTTCCGATATACACGCCGATATGACCTTCATGCCATATGGCAAGTCCGGGTATATCCGGCATAGTGTTTATCGGGCCTTTTTCTGTTGCGGCGGCGTACATACCGTCAGCCGTAACATCTTTCATGCCGTTCGTGCCGTATTTGATTGTTCCGCTTGTCGGATCATACCAGCCGTAGCCTTTGATAAGGCCTACACAGTCAGCCGTTCTTCTGCCGAGCCAGTGGGAACGGATGTAATCTTCCTTTTCTGAAACATTACTTCCAAACACACTTTTAAGTCGGTTCAGTTCGGATTCGGTAAGTACATCGCAGTGAGAACCGTACACATATCCCCACTTGTTTTCATAGGCGTACTCCGCCCACTTCACAAGATCGAGATTATTCTTTTCTGTGCTTAAACCCGAAATGTCAATGACCGTGTTTTTGATAACGCTCATAAGGTTATTAAACTCATCGGCGTCTATTGACACGCCAAAGGCAGAAAAAATGGCGGCTCTCAGTTCATCATCACTGTTTGACTTTTCAAAGCAGTCTGCATACTTAGAGATAAAATCGGGATCTGCTTTCTCTGCATCAAAAAGGGCACAAGCGTATAGCGCCTGTGCCTTTTTCACTGTGTAGGTATTCAGTTTTCTTTTTTCAAATTCGGTTTGTATAGTATTCATCACCGTTTCCAGATGCGTGAGAGTCGCTTTATCCTCTGCGGACAAATTCTGAACGACCATTTGCTGAGCCTGTGCGGTATCGATCTGAATGTCATCCATGTTTCCCATAACGCCCATGAAAACGATCAAAGGCAGAAAAAACAGCATGATGACCGAACAGATCAGCACGCCTATTGCCGCTCGCCCTCGCTTATCCGAAACAACGGTTACTGCCGTTTTTGCAATTGCTGCAGTTGCAGCCATTTCATCACCTCCAACAAAAAGGGCAATACAAGTGTACTGCCCTTTTTTATTTTATATTTCAAACTTTTGCTTAAAGTTACTTCTGTTTGAACAATATTTGATAATAGTTTCACCTACATATGGCACATAAATGTTTTTGCTCTCGGTTCGCCCTTTTCTATTAAAGAATTTACTAACCCAAACATTTCTTACTTCTTTGATTAGGTCATCTGTAATAATTAAGTGGGCCAATGTAGCATCTTCTAATTTTGAATCGTGAATTTCTTTTATTTGTTCAAAACTTTTTAGACTACATAACTCTTGTTTGATTTTTAAAGTGTAGGTATTAATCATTTCATCGCCTCCGAAAAATAAATAGTATGGAGAAACGCCGAAAAAATTTGACAAAAGTAATAGGTTCTTTGCTGACATATTTTTTCCGCTTTCATAGTTACGGATATCTCTTTCGGATATTTTAATATTTATACTCTCCAAAATCTCACTCAGACTTTCTTGAGTGTAATTTCTCTTTTCGCGCAAATGTCTCAGCCTTTGCCCACACTCGTATCTTTCTTTACTCACAGTTTTTCTCCTAAATAAAAGGTATCATAAAATGATTAATTAAAACAGGAAAATATTTTCCTTATTTATTGTACCATTTTTCTAATATTAAATAAATAGATTATCTTCCGCCAGCCTTGCCAAACATTTTCTGTTTAAACTCAGGCGCAATGACCTGTAGGAGATACCTTTCGTTACCGCAGCGGTACAGACAAGTACCTCTTTCGGGATACTTGATGAGTTCGAACTCGGACGGCTCGATCTGCATGATGTCGATGTAGGTTTTCGGCTCAATGTTCCCGGCATTGAAAAGAAACTGATGGGTAGGAATTGAGAACAGCGGCTTGGTGTATTCCTTGATACCGTCAAGCATAAAGTCCTCAATGTTCTGACTGGCGAGAATGACCGCGCTGTCCTTCTTGCGGACGCGCTTAGAGGCATTGCGGATGTACTCAATGGCCGTCATATTTGTGAGGAAGAGATACAACTCATCTATCGCCGCAACGGTGTTGCCCTTGCCGAGCAACTCGTTTGTCATATATGACAACAGATTGAATAACATCGCATCCTTGAGCCTACGGTTGGTGTCGAGCAAGCCTTTTACGCCAAAGCAGAGGAACTTGTCATCCACGATGTTTGTGTGGCCGTTGAAGTATTTGCTTTCCGTGCCTACGCACATGGAGTGCAGACCGAGACATAACTCCTGCAAAGTCTTTTCTCTGTAGATATTCTTCTGCGAACGGTCATACTCATTGTATTCCTTTTCGAGCAATGCATACAGATCTTCCATGATGGGATAATCCTCTGCGGTCAACTTGTCGTAATCGGTGTAATCCGTTATGCCAAAGTTGTTGTAGAGTTTTGTGAGGATGATCTCTAAGGTGTCTAACTGCTCATCGTTGAAATCCTTGTAAGCCCTAAAGAAGTCTTTAAGGTAGGCGATGTGTTGGCTCAACCTTGTTACTCGCCTGAAGGCTTCAGGCGTGGACGGATCGTATTCTTTATCACCATCGCCGAAAGACTTAGGCTCTAAAGGATTGATGATAAATTCACCGCTCATAAAGTCGATATAGCAACCGCCGAGCGCTTTCGTCAGTTCCTCGTATTCGGCTTCCGGGTCGAGTGAAATTATGCGTTTACCTGATTCACGCAGATTCGTAAGAATAAGTTTAAGCAGAAAAGACTTGCCCTGTCCTGAGTTGCCGAGGATAAGGCAGTTGGCGTTCGTCTTATCTTCTGCTCTGCGGTCAAAGTCTACAAGGATATTCGTGCCATATTTGTCCCTGCCTATGAAAAAGCCTTTCGGGTCAGTCTTGCCGGAATAGTTGAACGGATAGAGATTTGCAACGGAACTTGCAGGGAGTACTCTTTCAAACTGTTCTTTGAACATATTGCAGCCTACGGGTAAGGCAGAAAGGAATCCCTCTTTCTGTCTTAAAGTCAGCCTGTCCACGCTCATCTTGGAACGGGTCAGTTCCATAATGATGTCTGCCTGTAACTCTTTGAGTTTCTGCATGGATTCCGCTTTGAGTTCAAGAAATACGGCGCAGTGGAGAAGAGGTTCTCTGTTTTTTCTGAGGTCTGCGATAAGGGCGGCAACATCTTTTAGATTGCCCTCTGCCGTGATGTTTTCAAGTGCGTCATCCGAGCCTGTGTGCAGTTTGTTTCGTCTTGCGGCATTCTGAATGATCTTTCTCTGCTCCAGTCCGTCCACAAGTCTGGAGTAAAGCCTAACAGTAACATTGTTTCGGTCGGCAAGTTGTGAAAATAGGGCGAGTTCTTCCGTAGTAGGCGGATATTCCTTGATTGCCCATACACAACGGTAACTATCACCGATGATATAATGATCCGTGTAAAAACGAATCGTAGACGGAAGTATACGGTCAAAGAAGTCTTTGATGCGTATTTCTTCTTTCTGTTCTTCCGTCAGTTCCACTTTTTTCTTTTTAAATAGCATTTAATCACTCCTTTTCGCTATAACGATCAACCTTGAATTGTCACTGGCGTAGTCGCAGGTCGATAAGGTCAAAAAATGATCCCCGTACTCAGCCTGTTCGGTGAAACTGATGTACGAGGATCGGTTCTGAATATGGGATATGAGTTCGGCAAAGTTGTCCTCACTTGTCTGACCTGTGAAAGTGTACCAGCCCTCTGATGCGTCAACGGAACAAACGGCATACAAAGTGTAGTTGTATGTGATACCGTCTATTGTCAACTTCATCGCCTGATGCTCTATACAGAACTTTAAGTCCTTGTATTTCGTGAGTTCGGAGAACATCGTACCGTCCTTCATATTGTGACCGTATACAATGAGGTTTTTGCTTAAACGAATATTGCAGTTCTCATCAAGAAACGGCGTGCCCGAATAGGAATACTCGCCCTTGTAATTTCGCCTGAGATAATATTCGGGATTACCTTGTTTCCGCATGATAGGATAGTCAATATCTGTGCCGGGTATCTCTATCCACGCAACGCAGTTTTTGATGTACGGTTTCTCGTCATCTTCTGCGGTTTCGCTTTCTGTCAGCACACGGTCAAATTCGTTGATTGCGTTTTGCGCGTTCTTCGATTCCAAATGCCAACTTACAAGCACCGCGGCACATACGGCAAAAACGAAAACGGATACAACGATCACCATATTAAGCAAACGCCTTTTCGATCTTTTCTTCATCGAAACAGTCCTTTCCGTCAATGTCGGGTATCAGTTCGCCCTGCATGGAGGCGCCGAAGTAGATCGCAAGGAAGCGTTTGATATCGTCCTTGCCCATTCTTTTTACTTCAAAGCCCTGCTCTGCGATGGCTTTCTCAACTCGGTTGATCTGCGTGAAGATCTGTTCTTCCTTTTCACGCTTGAAACGGACAACGAACATAAACTGCCTTGCCGTAGACATCTCTATCTGAATATTGTCGAGATACTCGATATCCTTTTCAAGGCATTTCTTTACAAGCGGATTTGTTTCATCTGCCAAACGATCCACCATAAAGGACTTGTTGTCATCGAATCTTTCACAGGAATCAAGACAGGTGATCTCAATATCCGGCTGGGCGGAAAGCACCATCATCAAATGCCATATCTTTGTCTGAATATTTTCCTTTGAAAGAACGGATATGTTTGTAGGGGAGATAGAAAAAAACACGAGCTCACCGTTTCTTGTTTTGAGTCCGCGCTTTGAAAAGGTATCTATCCCGATCAGCTCCTGTACGGAGTTTTTCTTTTTCTTCTTGTTATTTTTCATCTTTCAGCCTCCATTCATAGTATTGCTGAGTGGAAATGAAGCACCTGATCGCGTATTTCAGAAAATCAAGCACCGTGGTTTCATCACTGCGGATACTCAGCAGAGCATATGCCGCCGTGAGCGCCGCGGGGATCAGCAGTTTTGTGGTGGCAAGCACCAATGCAGAAAAAAGCGCCGCAATGACGATTACGGCAAAGTCCCTTAAAGACCACAGCCACAGTGTTGCGGACGCTCTCATGTTCTGCGGATATATGAATTGTTTGTTCAAGTTATACCTCCTTGATTTGACATTTTTTTGTTTTTATGTTAAACAACAATTAAGAGATATTTAGGGATTAGATCCCGGGAAGGATTAATGTATGGATAATAAAGGAAATATAAGAGAATGCGGTCCAAGAATCAAAGCAGCCAGAGAATACCGAAATATGACGGTGCAAGAAATAGCGGATAAATGCGCAATTGACCCTAAACTATTCGAAGAATATGAGAAAGGTACATATTTTCCTGATATTGAGTTCATACTTTCAATGTCAAAATTCACTAATACGTCAATTAAATACCTAACCTGTTTTAGTGATGATATATCAGAACTGTTTGAAAACGGCTTTGAGACAGACACGGCTAAAGGCGAAGTGTTTTATTATTTCTCCAAATTCTTGGAAGCCCTCTTAAGACTTGACAAAAAGGACAAAGAGGAGTGCCTTACAAAAATAATCGCGCTTACCTCCGATACAGACAAATGAAGCACGAAAAGCTCGGTTTATACCGGGCTTTTATTTTTGTGCAAAATAATAACGCTTATCGGTGATAAGCGTTAGGTGTTTTGTCTGATATCCAAACCTTTCCGTTCCAGTTATAACATACGCCGTCAATTATTATAGGGGCGCCTTTTTCTTCGGCGTTCCTGATGGCTCTTCTGAAAAGTATCCTCGGCATATGAATTTCAGCAAATTCTTTTTTGCATTCTTCTAATTCGGCTTTTTTCTTTGCATCTCTTTTTTCTTTCATTTTCCTAAAAATGCCCATTGAAGGACCTCCCTGATGCAATTCAATTTTCAATAATAATATTATTTATAATTATATATTATGCTATCACATAGTATATAAAAAAACAATATGAAATACCGATTTCTGTTAAAGGAATGCGCTCTTATAAGGCAATTAACACTCTTCGTTATTTGCCGTTTCATTAGTCATAGCCTTGTTTTTCGGCTTTGCACAAGTGCGCATTTTCTTTTATATTTTTTTAAAAAAGTATAAAGGAGCGATCTTTTTGCCTTATAACAATGTTACAAATAGTATTAGTTATAGTAATATTTTTGTTGATAATGAACTGCTAAAGGGAGATTTAATTTTAGCTAAGACTCAAAGAACTTTCCTCAGTGTAACTATTGAGAAATTCGCTAATTGAGTACCCTGACTCTTTTTGGCATTCTTCTTCCAACATTGAAATTATAAGGCTTTTTTCATTTGCTGACGGGACATATTCATGTTCATCGCTGCCATTAGCTCTGTCCACGAAATATGTGCATTTTAACTCGCCGCTTTCTGGGAAGTATTCCGCATAAAAGTTCACCCAAGAGTCATCGTCATCGTTTACATTTGTACCGAACTTTTCATCAACATCGAAAAGTGTTTCAAGGTACGCGCTGATGCCGTCACCATCATCGTTGATCTCAAGATCACACACTTCAATGTCATTCTTCGTTAAATCGCCCATATTAGTCACCTCACTTTCCTACAGCCTTTACAAGATTAACAGCCGATGTGCCCATATGCACTGCGCTCATCACATTGACTTTCACGCTTGTGTCCAGACCGAACTGCTGCGCGATTCTCGGCACTTCCGCCGCTGCCATCATAATGCCGATGGCGAGCAGGATGTTGTTCGGGAAAGTCAACAGACCAAGGAACAGTAGAGTTGTCTGAAGAAATGCCGTGATACAGAGCGCGATGACCTGTTTGATCCACTGGTTGAACCCGTCATCGTATCCTCTCGGTATGGAGAACATATATAGCGAGCCGACTGCGATCTGTATAAGCAGAATACCGCCGCGCTTGATGTTATCAAAGAAAATCTTGAATACACAGAATCCGAGCGCGATCAGCATGACAAGTTCAAACAGCCCTATCGACATTGACGCGCCCTGCGGATTAAAGTAGGACTGCAAAGCAAACATCGCTACCTCTCCGAGCGTTGTTCCCTGTTGAGACGCGAATATCCTTGTAAGGTCGCCGGACAGCGTGTTCTGCAGGGATACGCAGAATTTATACAGCTCTATGGGCGTGACCGTAAACAGCGATACCGCCATAAAGCCCTTGATCCAGTTGAGCGCCGTGCTCTGCACGTTCGCCCTGCCGTTCTGATACTCAACGGCAAGGTCAAATGCGGAGACGATCAGCCCGACTACAAAGAGCACCCAGCCGAAGAGGGAAAAGAGTTTTACCACTGCTGATACCCAATCAAGGTCAAATATCTCAACGCCCATACCGCTGATCAGTGTGAAAAAATCGGCTATTCCGTCATAGATTACGGTAAACAGCCACTGAATGATCCTGTTTAAAATACCGTCGATTATTGTATCTGAAACTGTGGAAAAGGCGTTGCTGATTGCTGTGCCCATTCCCGAGATTATGTCACCAAGCCAATCGAAAATTTGAACCACCTCCAAAGGAAATGACCGCCGAAACATATCCGGCGGTCATCGCATTTTTTAATTCTTGTTTATTCGTTTTTGTCCGCATATACTTCGGAAAGTATTTTCACAGCGCATTTGAATCCTAAATAAAAAGCCTTTTCATCATCAAAACTGTTCTTTAAGTTCATCAGTGATGTGTAGTAATCAAACTGATTCTTGGCGATGTCATCCATATTTGCTAACAGTTTATCAGACAATTCCTTGATCTGATCCTTTACTTCTTTTTCTTCTGAACGATCAGTTGCGCTTTCTATAAAATCCTCATTATGGATTAGTTTGCTGATTATTGAACTCATTTTGTTACTCCTTCTGTCTTAACAGATCTCTGATGTTTCCGAGCGGTATGTCCTTTAACTCGTTTTGTAACAGCATTTCCGTTTTCAGTCCCAAGCCGAAGGCTCTCACGATCAGGGTGTCCTCCTGCGCAAGAAGATCGGCATGGAATTGTTCAAACAGTTCTTCCTGTTCTTCTGAAAACGTGTTCCTAAGTTTTTCTTCGCTTACATTGACGAATTCACCCGCCGCATCGTATTCGGGGTTGTTCTGCGTCATGACTTCAACAGGCGCAAAGTATCCCTCAAACAAAGCCTTGATGAGTTCAGACGATTTTTCACTGTTCATGGTTTCACCTCTCTCAAATGTATTAACAATACCATATCGGGAAAGAGCGCTGAAGTCCAGCATTATTCGGTTAGAAATAAATCAGTTAATCCGTATCCCTTGTTACTGCTTCCAAAAGTAATTTTACCGCCGTGTCGAAACCTCTGCAGAATGCCGCTTCTGATTCTACCGAAAGCATCGCATCATATATTTCTTCGGCTCTGAGTACCAAGTTCTTTTGCTCCTGCGGCAGAAACTGCCTGATCTCATCAAACAGGAGGGAGTTCATTTCCTTGCTTAATTCTTTGAAACTCTTTTCGTGTGTTTTAAGAGTTGTATCATTCAAATAATACAACTGCTCGATCAAGGATTTCATATAATCACCCTTTCCGACACACAGTATATACGAATAAAGACAAAAGTCCAGCGTTTTTCGTTACATCCCTACAATACCCCAGATATACAGCGGAGCAGTCAGCGTGAAGATCAGGCAGGCGAACAGGATCGCGGGCGCCGTGAATTCAAACTGTCCGTGCTTTCTGTAGTCCATATACGCCGTGCCGATCTTAACGAAAAACAGCACCGCAAGGATCATATCGATTACGGGGAACACAACATTGTTTACCACCGTCTTTATCTGTGATTTTGCCGCAGACCATGTGTTCTCGATTGCGCCGGCAACATCGCCGGCGGCATATACTGTGGTGGCGCTAAACAAAATGAAAATGAGTAAAGCAGCGGCAAAGGCAAGCCACTGCAGTTTAGTAAATCTGTTTTTTTCTCTTGTCATTATAACCTCCGTATTTTCTCAATATTTTGCGCACCTTCTTCTTTCCGAAGACCCTAACGGGAATGTTCAGAATGCGTGCGCGTTTGATCTCTTCTTTCATGCCCTCAGTCCAGTAATTTCCGAACACCCAAACTTCCTGACAGAGATAGAGAAGGCTCATATCCGCCTCCAGAGCGAGTTTTCTTTCCGCAGGATCATTGTCGTTGAGGACTTGGGCATAGAAATGCGGCACGACAGGCGCCGCGCCGCATTCTTTAAAAACATATCTCGCAAACGCAACCGCGTTTCGCAGATTGCGCTTAATATTTCCGCTTAAGGGCGAAGAGATATATACATTGATCATGGTTTATCACTCATCCTCTTGCCTTTTTGATTTTAACTTCAGCACGATGGCTGATACTGCCGCGCCGAGAGCGATAGCGCCGAGACCGATCCAAACCCCATAGTTGCGGTCGTCACCTGTGTACGGTGTTTCGGGTTCCGGCACAGTGATCGTCACGGTCTGACCTTTATCCTCAATGTCAGCGTGTGTTGCAATCTCTATACCTTCACGATACAGCGTTTCAAATACAACAAGTTCCGTGGTCTGTGTGATTCCGCTTGCGCCAAAGGTAAAGGAAACTGTAACCTCACCGTTCGGTTTTTCGGGTACAAAAGTCACTTCGGAAGTGATCTCTTTTCCGTCAACTTTAAACGGTTCGTTAGTTGCCTTATCCATCAGCACGCCTTTGATGGTGTACTCTTTGCCCGGAACAAGGTGTTTGTATTCAACGACATCCTTAATGGTGATCTCGTCTTTGACCTCAACCTCTTTTTCGCCGTCTATCGTTGCGGTGGTTTTCAGTTCGGGGATCATATCATTAACTGCATTGATCTCGATTACCTGCTCATCAGCAGAGATCGTAACCGTATAGATCTCATCACTCGGCAGATAGTTTTCAGCCGGCTGAAGTTCTTTGATCATCCACTCGCCGAACGGCACATTCTCAAATGTGAAGATACCGTCCTTATCCGATTCAGCGGTAAGGATAGCGTTGTCCTTTGTGAACTCGGTTTCATCACTTGTAAACAGACCGAACAAAGCGCCCTCAATGGTCTTGCTTGTTTCTCTGTCTGTCTTTAAACCTTTGACCGTACCGTAGATCAGCTCGTTTTCTATCGGCTCTCCGTCATTGACAGTGATCTCGATGGTCTGCACTTCCTGTCCCTGATATTCGGTGTTGAACGCATACTTTTCATCGGACAGTACATAGTGCGCATCAGTAGCCATTTCCTTGGCGTACCACTTAAAGCCTATGGGCAGTTCACAGTTAAAGGTGATGTTTCCGTTCTCATCGCAGTTCGCATAGGCAATCAAAGCGTCTTGGGGAATAACGGAGTTGTCTGCTGCCGTGATGTCATCATCGGCAAAAATGCCGAACTGAACATTTTTTATCTCGTCATTCATTCCGATGCCAAAGTGCTCGTTTTGTTCGAGTTCTTTGGAAAGAGAAACGGTTACACGCTGTCTTTCGTTATAGAGTGACAATTCTGTTGAGGTAATGCTGACATTTTGACCAGCATAGGTCAGTTCCACATCGTACTGTTCATTTGCATTGTAGAAGCCGTTTGATGCGGTCTTTTCAACCACGGTATACTTGCCGAGATAGAGTTCCTTTGATTTTGCGTAGCCTGTTTCATCTGTGGTGATCTCGTCAACAAGTTCACCCTGATAGGCTCTGACTGTTCCGTTCCCTGTTACAATGTCCTCGGCAGCATAGATCTGAAAGACTGTACCGGGCAGCCCCTGTGTTTCGTAGATCGGTGAGTAGGTTATCGGAAATTCAATTTCATTTCCGTTCTCATCGACATAACCGCCTCCGAGCATACCGACCGAAGCGAATACTTCACCTGTTTTCCCGATCTCGATAACGCCTTTCTGCGGCATATCCTGTGCCTTGACTTTTACAACGGTCACGCCTGTGTCCGTGGAACTGTTTTCCTGTGAGATCGTGAACGGGATCGGTGTGCTGTCGAGTACATATTCGTATGGCGCCTGCACTTCAACAAGTGTGTAATCACCGTAAGGCAGTGTTTCGGGTGTGATTAAATATCCCTCGCTGTTGGTGTAGAATGTGTGGATCTCCGTGACTTCGGGGTAAGTGAACTGCATTGAAATGCGGTGACCTTCGCTGTCATAGATCTCAAAGCCTGCCCCTGCGTAGGGGATCTGTTTGCCTGTTTCGGCGTCAAGTTTGACTACCTTTACATAACTTTCAAAGTTAGAGTTGTTGATTAAGAACTTGTATGTCTTGCCTTCCTCATTGATGAACACATCAAAGTCCTTGATCATCTCTCTGCCGTCCCAGCCTTTGGTCTGATGAACGGTATATACGCCGTAGGGCAGAAGTTTTGAACTTGCGAAACCGTCCTCATCACAGACAATGGTATCCCTTTCGTCCTCATCTGCATTCACAAACGAGCCTGCGGATTTGAGATAGATCTGGAATTCAGCGCCTTTTTCCGGCGTTTCGATCTGCGTGCTGCCGTCATCGGTGTGCTTGATGATGGCAATGTTACCTTTGATGATTTCCTCGGTCACATTGTTTTCTGTTGTATTAAACTCAACGGTGTATAACTTAGGATCAGCGCCGACCTTGTATACCGTGCTGTTTACGAGATAGCCCTCGCTTGATTCGAGTTCTTTCAGCGTCCAGTCCGTGTCGCAGACATAGTAGTCTGTTACAAAAGATGCGTTTGAGTCGGTGACATAGGTGTCTACGAGTTCATCGCCCTTAAAGAGTCCGTATTTAGCTCCGGCAAGCGACGCGTCGCCCTGTGCCGTTCCTGTTTCAATATCTGTTTTTACGACCTTAACTTTGAACTTTTTAAGGATATTATCAAAATTCACGGTAGCGGTCTCTCCGCCTCGAACGGTGACTGTCTGAGACTTTTGCGGCACATATTTGTCAATAGATTCCTCAGTGACCGTGTAAGTTCCGGCAGGAATGTTGGATTTAAGGAATACCCCTTTTGAGTCGGTCACACCTGTGTAAGTCAGTCCGTTGCCTGTAAGGGTGAACTTGATACCCTCAACTTCGCCGTCCTCGGATGTTTTCACGATCCTTGCGTTGCCTGTTGCCGTTTTGACTTTGAACGATGCGGTTACGGGGTCGGTAAGCCTGCCTACAAGAGACTGATTCTCGTCCTGATCGGCAGGAACAAAACCGATGTCAGCGCCAACCGTAGTACAAGTCTTAGTCATTGTAACTGTTGCTGCGGAATTGATAACTGCCGTTGAATAAACAGTAAGCGTATTGCCGGATTTTGAGAACTTCAAATTTGAGTTAGATGTTGTCAATGCAAAATTCGCAAGAACACTATTTGAATCCGTTACCTTTGCTTCATAACGGTTGTTTGCATCGTTCCACTTGAGTTCAAGCGTATCTGAGTTGAAACTCGGTACGGTTCTGTGCGTCTTGATACCGTTAAGGATGCCCTTGTATGCCGTCATAACATCGTCATACGGCACAACGCCGGACGAATAATACTGACGGCGGACATCAAAGCCTGCCGCTTCTATGGCGTTCTCGATCTTTGAACTCGTTCCGTTCAGTCCTGCAGTCGGATTGTTTCCGTCCGCTGAAGTACGGTAGCCCTGTGAATATTCCCATACAACAAACTGCGTAGCGACCTGCGCTGCCTCGTTTGATACGCCGTAATTGAAATTCGGGTAACCGTAGATAGTGGCATATGTGATGCCCGCTTTCTGTGTGGCATTAAGCGCTTCCCATGCGGGTACATCTTCAATGTCCATAACGGTTTCTTCCTGACCGTCATCACCCATATCCTTGCCGAATTCAATACAATAGGCTACTTCGCCTTTATGTGAACCTGTTGCCACGGTCGCAAGGTGAATGCCGTTTCTTCTGTTCGGATACGCCCAGTTGTTCATATATTCATACTTTGAACTTGTGCGGATGTTTAATTCGCATTTTTCAACCGTTGCGGCAAGTGCTGACATACCCGGAAGCACCGCCGAAACGATAACCAAAAGAGAAAGCAAAAGGCTGAGCGCCTTTTTGCTCAGTTGAAATTTAGTGCTCATAAATCCTCCTTAAAATAGATAGAAAAAAGCACCGATCATTTCAATCGGTGCTTAGATTGCTTTACGGCTTTTATCAGCCGTACATTACATATATGAAGTAACTTCCGTTGCTTCTTTTTTCATATTTGCAGTACATGGAAACAGAATTCCAACCGCTGTTCATACACTCGGTGTATTCAAAGTCTATCCACTCTTTCACTTCCGCCAACACTTCCGATCTGCTTTTATCTTTTGTGGAGATTCTGCCGGAAAAACTGCCTACGCTTGAATCAATCGATGCGCCTTTGTTTTGCATATATTTATGGGCTTCCGATTGTATCCATTGCATATCGCTTGCGGTAAGTCCTTGCTTTGCAGTAGTTGTCGGCTTTTTTGTTGTGGTAGGTTTCTTGGTGGTGGCAGGCTTTTGTGTCGTAGTCTGCCGTTTCGTTGTTGTCTGTTTCCTTGAAGTAGTCGAAGAACCTGTCCTGTTGCTTGCAGGATTTTGTCCACTTTTGGTGGTGGTTTCTGTTGCTTTTCGTTGGGAATCGTCTTCTTCCTGCCCTGAAGCAGAGGTGCCTGTTCCGCCTGTAGTGGTTTCACTTGAAGATTCGGCAGACTGTGCAACTGTGTCTGACTTTGCTGCGCTTTCATCCGATACCGTGGCGCTTTCGGTCGTGCCGTTCTCGCTGACGGCTTGTGCCGAACAGCCTGTAACAATGCTGACGATAAGTACAGCGGAAAGGATAAGATATATTAACTTGTGTCTCATAGTATTTTACCTCCTGACCTCACAGTATCAGAAGTTTTGCGCAAAGTCCAGACTTTTTTTACATCCTCATTTCCTGATCGTCCGTTATTGCTTCAAAGTCCTCATCTTCGGACTCTCCCTCGTCTTCGGACGGTTCATCGGACTGCGTCTGGAATTCCGTGAGCGCCTGTTCGTATGCCTCAAGGATCGTGTTAGTAAGTTGATTCCTCGCGTCCTTCGTGATCGGATGGAAAGTCGACACATATTCGCCCTCATCGTTCATTTTGGACGGCATATTCACGAACAAGCCGTTCTTGCCGTTCATAACAGTGAAACCATGCACGGCGAACTGGCCGCCGAAAGCGGCGGACGCGGTTGCCTTGACATTACTCTTTTCGTTGTTGAATACTTCGTGTATCTTTGCTGTTATCCTCATAATTTTACCTCCATTATATATTAAAGCCAATAAATGTGATACCCATATCGGTTCGGGCTTCTTCAGCCGATATGTTTTCCGGCTCGGCAAACCGTTTCATGTATCGCTCTGCCTGTTCGGGCGTAAGTTCAGTGAAATCCTCACCGCCGTTGTCGCCGACAATGAGGACGGGACCGGCGTAGATGCTGCTGCCGATACGGAAATTGCCTTTCATGCCTTCGAGTTTCGCTTCCTCATTTCCGACTACGGCGACCGTATCGTCAAAGGGATAGGTGATCTCAACGAATCCCTGCACAGCGTCCCTTAAGGTCTCATACTCATCGACTTTCAGTTTGATGTCCAGGGGCTTGTTTCCTGGCGTGAGATAGATGCAACGCAATCCGTCCATTTCCTGACACTTCGTTGTGTCAAAGTCGACAGTTTTGAAACCGACAGCATCGCAGAAGAAACACTTTCCGTTCAGCTTCTCGTTGTCAGATTCGATGATCTCTATCACATCGGAAACGGAGAGACTGTGCCCCTGATGCGTTGGCACACGCTTGGAGTTGAAGAGCTGATAGATATCCTCAAGGTCTTTCGCCTCCACATCGCCGTAAAAGACATTTTTGTATGCGCTCTCATCGATTCCGCCGTGCTCCATGGCATAGTCATAGTCCATAAAGCGGTTCTGGCTTTCCGAAGCGTCGGCGATCTGATATATCCTGATCCTCACTGTATCACCTCATTTCCATTCCGCAGTCCTCGGACGGCTCATTGTCTTCCTTAAGGTCATACTTTTCCTTTACCCAGTCGGGTATGAATTCGTCTTTCAGTATGCCGATGAAGTCCGTTCGCCACCACGAGTAGTTCTCATCATCTTTAGCAAAGCGACCGAAGACGGAACGCCCTCTTGCGTTCGGATCACACCCGAATCCTGATGTTGCGTAGAAGAGCTGATCGTCGGGCGTTTTGTATTCGTCTTTGAGTCTGTCCGGCTTGATAACAAGTATCTTGTTTGTCAGATCCGCTCCGCTCATATCCTCGCAGTGCGAACTGTCCCACAAGCCGAGTTTGTTCCACTCCTCTCTTGCCTCATCGATAAAGCCGTTAAGCAGAACAGGATGAGAATTGATCAGATATTCCGTTCTGTCATTGCTGGAAGGCACTGCGAAGTTCCGACCCCACGCTTTGTTTTCTTCGGAATACCTGCCGTCTTGCTGCGCGTGCTTGAGGGTAAGGCGGAGAAGAAAGTTGACCCGGTCAAAGCCGTACTCGTCTATGACAGTCCTTGCGCAATCGTGGGATAAATGGTTGTTGTGAAATCCTTTATCGATCGCGTCTTCGATCGCCCTCGCGCATTCCATGTTTGCCTTGTGGCTCTCACGCCAGAGGTCGACTTCGTTGCAGTGCCTTGCGTTTTCAAGAGACTGCATATACAGTTCGGTGTGTTCAGGCACGGGCGGCACCTTCTTTTTCCGCCCATTTTACAGAGAGGTGGATGAGCGCTTCACGCTGTTCCTCATCGCTGAGTTCGTCAAGGAAATCCGTGACGGACATCGGCTCGGAGTCGAGCAGTTCGGTATCGTGGTACGGACAGTTCTCATCACAGAGCACCTCACGCTTGACGATGACCGTGTTGCAGTCTGATTGTGTGAACGAGAGCACATCGTTGTATCTGAAGCCCACTGCTCTGCGGATCTCAAACGGGATCGTTATTCGGCCTCTTTTGCCGAGAATGCGCAGTAACTTAGTCATCGTTTTCCGCCTCCTGTTCCTCTATTAAATCGCCGAAGAATTTATAGAACTGCGGCGCGTTGCACTCACCGCAGTGAGGGCAGGAATATCTGCAGTCCTCGCAGTCCGGCTTGTCCTCATCGTCATCGTTAAAAACGCATACGCCTCTCTTTTTCTGCGTAAGCACGAGTCTGCCCTCGGAGATATCTACCTGAAAGATGCCGTCTTCGGTAAAACCGAGCAAATCCATCGCGTCTTCGGGTATCGGTATTTCTAAAGTTCTAATTGAGTCTGTCATTGATAATCTTCCTTTCTCCTATGAATTGATTGGTGTAATTTTTGAATAAAGATAACTGCACGCACGAGTTTAGAAACTCGCTTGTGTCGTAGTTTGATATGAAGAGTTCGGGATACTCTTTCCCGTTCTCATATCTCTGCGCAAGGTTAGAAAGTCTTGAGATGCCCTCAATGAGGATCCTGGGTCTGTCATACAGTTCCCTGATCTCCTCACAGTCGTTGTATGAAAGCAGGAATTTGCCTTTAATGCCGCATAACAAGTCGGCAAGCCTTTTATGGTCCTCTCTGCCGAAACCGCCGCCCATGTAGTAGTTTTCTGTTTTGTAGTAGGGCGGGTCGCAGTAAAAGAAGGATTCATCCCTGTCGTACTGCGTGATGAGTTTCTCAAAGTCCTTGTTTTCGACAACCACTTTCTGCAGCCTTGCGCTCGCCGCGTCAATCAGCGGAAAGTCATTCCATATGGAATGGGGCTGACAGGCGAAGTCCTCGGCGCCCGAACCGTAACTGTATCTTACGAGCGCATAGAAGAATGCTGCCTTTTTGGTATCTGAAAGTTCAGAATCCGAATGCAGAACATTCTTAATGTAACTGAAATCTTTGCGTGAGTTGAGCATATACCTGAGTTCGCTTTTCAGTTCATCAGGCTTGTCCCTCACGCACTGATACAGATTCGTGAGCAGACCGTTGAAGTCGTTGTAGACTTCAAAATCCCTGCCCGGCAGTTTGTGAAAGAGCACCCAGCCCCCGCCGCCGAACACTTCGATATATCGAGTATACGAAACGGGGAAGCGGATGAGTATCTCATCCCGAAGCGCTTTCTTTCCGCCTATCCATGATAAAAAGCTGTTGATCGTATCACCTCCGTTTTTGAGGTGACCTGCGTGTATCAAGATGCCGGAACAAACAAAAAAAGAGGTGCCTTTGTGTGCATCCTATACACGCAAAAACACCTCGTAAATATATTTTGTTATTTAATCCTCAATGCCCATTGCTCTGTCAGCCTGTTTGGCCGCAAAAGCAAGGCACATTGTGAATACCGTTAGGATCGAGCCGATAAAGAAACCGGCGATAAACCACAATGCTGACATATTATCACCTCACATTGACTGCTCAAATCCGCAGCCCTCATTTTCGCTTGGACCAGTGATATTGACATATTCGCCGATGATGTTGAGGGCTTCGTAATAGTTTACTGAGCCGTTTGTGATGCGGTCTGTCATTTCCTTTGCCTCATCACACATGCCGTTTTGCTTAAGCGTTCTTGAGGCGATACTCATAAGGTTGTAGATATTGCTGTCCTGACCGATCAGCTCGCAGTCGGGCTTTACTTTTTCTTCTGGCTTTTCTTCGCTTAAAAAGCCGCCGAGTTCATTCGGTACAAGATCGGATAACCATGTGCCGAAGAATGTATTCTGTGTCTGGAGCCGCCACATGGCAAACTTGCCGATGTTCAGTTCCACATTGTCAAACGGGAACAGCAGATCGGTGTGATCGTCGACCTGAAAGGAATAGATCGTATCGAATTTTGAACCGTTCAGCAGCACGCCTTCTGTCGTGAGCAGATCATTAATGCCGTCCAGCCACTCCTGAAGATCACCGCCGCAGCCCTGCAGGATCAGTCCTTCCTTACCGTTCATCCTGCGCAGTTCGTCTATACTGATTTCTTTTATTGGCATAAGTTCATACCTCCTGATTGTTCTTCGGATTCATCAAGGCAAAAGTTCTCGGTGACATAATCGTCTATGGAGATCTCCTGCCCTGTGAAGTTCGGCTCGGTCTCATCTTTGAGTTCGATATATCCGTTCTCACCGAAGTCAATCGTTTCGTTTGTGAGGACGGAGGCGCCGTGGTTTACACTGACTTCGGGTTCAATAGATGCGAATCTGTCATCATCGTCTGAGCGTCTTAAATGATAGAGATTCAGTCCCTGCGGCACATCTGCGGGTGTCAGCCGTTCATTCGTGAACAGGGCGGGTTTTCCGAACAGTTCGATCAGTTCATAGTCTTCCGTACCCGTATACACATACTTGGTGCCGGGGATATTCAGATGAAGACTCATATCGCTGAGATCGTAGTCCCAGACATCTGCTGAAAACTCAAAAGCCTCTCTGCCTTCTTCCGGCTTGTAGATCTCCTTTATATCCCCATTTTTAAATACCACCCTGCCGCAGTTGTGCCCGATATCCTCATCGGCGAATTCAAGATTCATCTGAATACTCGGAAACATAGCGGATAGTTTGAGTATGACGGGAAAAGGCGCCCTCTGTGCTGTTTGAAAATGCAGCGTTTTGTTTTCTTTATCAAGCCGACATTTGTTCGCACTCCACTTTGTGCCCCAGTTCTGATATGCCCATTCGTACCATGTGGGCGCGTCGTATCGGTTGATATTGTCTACGGCAGTTACGCCGAGTTCCCATATCTTTCTATCTTCTTCCGGCAGATCTTTTCCTCTGTCATGCAGATATTCAATGAGTTCATCATAGAAACCTTCCTGATTCGCTATGTCCTCGGGAAGACTTTCAAGGAACTCTTTCACCATCCGCAATCCCTTATCGGTGTTAGAACCGCACTCGATCCCCAGTGATTCCGGCATTGGCGTTATCTTGTTGAAATCTATGGAGCCGATACCTTTTTCATCATCCTTGATCGCTTCAAGGATATTTTGCATTTCTTCATCGCTTGCGTCAAACTTTAGGTTGTTCTGTATCCAGTTCGGCATCAATTACCACCTCCGTAAAATATTCGTTTTAATTCTCTCGCAACAGCGAAAACGGCAGGAACGGTCACTGCGTTTCCTGCCATTTTGTATAACTGCGAATCGGATATCCCGACCGCTTTCACTTTATCAAATTGTTCATCGGTAAAGCCCTGCAGCCTCCAGCATTCCCTCGGCGTGAGTTTTCGGATATATCCGAGGAACTGATGACCTTCCTCATCGGAAAGAATGATGAGCCCGGCAGTCTTATCCGAACCGTCTGCTGTAACGCCGTCAAGTTCGCTGATCTCCTCGGGCGT
The DNA here is from genome assembly GCA_000431535.1 of Clostridium sp. CAG:678. Taxonomy (GTDB): domain Bacteria; phylum Bacillota; class Clostridia; order Oscillospirales; family Acutalibacteraceae; genus Eubacterium_R; species Eubacterium_R faecale. The sequence continues at coordinate 8,146 of HF991805.1, read as the reverse complement.
AATTTCTTTCACGATAACGAGTACCGCGGAATGTTCGCCCGGTCGTTTGCTGATCCCCGAATCCTGCCTTGCTGTAATGCACCTTGCCAGTTCGGTCAGTTTCGGGCTTTCGTTCATATCGATCAGATAGACCGCCTGCGTACTGCTCGTAGTCAGTGTATGGGCAAGCTCCGCGCCTACACGCCCTCGCCTTGAGTTCATATCGGCATAGGCTGTGTCAATACTGTCATTCGGGAAAGCAAGTTGATATCCGATTTTCGTATTTGACTTTATCGGAATCATATACAGCCCTGTTGCGCCGCTTCCTGTTGTGATCGTTATACCGAGTCCGTCTGCGGCGTAAACTCTGTTACCTTCACGCCCGGGCAGTCTGCGCTTAAGAGTTTTAGGGTTTGTTTCGCTGAAAGCAAATATTTCCCCGGCACATCGTCCTCTAAGAAATCCTGTAATGAACACTCGATTTCTGGATTGGGGGACGAGGAAATTCGCGCTGTTAAGCACCGTCCATGAGACATCATACCCGATGTCATCCAGGACTTCGAGGATGGTCTCAAATGTCCGTCCTTTGTCATGCGATAAAAGGTTTTGGACGTTCTCAAGGAATAGAAGCGCAGGTCTTTTAACTGCGGCAATTCGGGCAACTTCAAAGAAGAGAGTTCCTCTTGTGTCGTCAAATCCTCTTTGCCTTCCAGCAATTGAAAAACTCTGGCAAGGGAATCCTGCGCAGATAAGGTCGATATCGGGTAGGTTGCCGGGGTCGATATTTCTTGCATCTTCAAAGTACATCTCTCCTTTCGTATCGTAAAGTGTTTCATAGGCTTTTTTGGCGTATTTATCTATCTCGCAGAAACCGACGCACTCAAATCCGCCGAGAGCGTCGAGCGCCGAGCGGAAACCGCCGATCCCTGAATACATATCAAGATATTTGATAGACATACGGCATCACTGCCTATGTGTTTGTTTCTTATCGCCTCCTAACTACATGGACATGGACTGACCGTTTTGGCCGTCGATCATATCGTCCGTAGATTCTTCAACGCATATGGCGTTGTTTTCTTCTTCTGCCAATTCCTGTTCGGTGAGTTTTCTGTATCTGTCCTCACCGTAGGCAAGACCGAGTGAGCGTCCGTTATCGAAGTCGCAGTGTATGGTCGCCATATCATCCACGAACCGCACCGTGCCTCTTGTTCCGCTCTCTATCGGCCTTGGATCATCGCCCATACCGAGCAGCATGATCCTTGTTCCTCTCGGATAGCGTTCTTTCAAGTCTTTCGCTATCCGATGAAGTCTGTCAAATTCGTTCAAATGAACATCACTCCTTAAATCTGAATTTTGAAAACAAAAATGCCCACATTTCTGTGGGCACCATGGTTAGATCTTCCGCACATTCTGCAGCGGAAGTTCAAGTATGAAATTGCTGTTATCGCGACATACAGTTTGCTTGGTTTCAGCTTCAAGATACATCGTGAAGACATATCCATTCCCCAAATTCAAAACGATCTCTTTATACCTGTAACCGTCTGCTTCATACCGTGCGGAATAACCGTCTAATCCATTGACTTTGAACGGCTGAATATCGACTTTGCGCATTATCGCTGTTGTGTCTTTCAGTTCCTCAAGCGATGAGTTTACAGTTTCGGATTCTTCGAGTACGATTCTGTTATCACCGTTTTCATCACAGAACTCAATCTTGTTTTCTGATTCGGTGTCAGGAATCGTATTTAGATATATATTACTCGGAAACGGAACTGAAACATTAACAAAGCACAGCCTTCCGTCTTTGCATAAGATCACCGACATACTCCTTTCTTTTTTGTATTTACATTGCAATGTATCATCTATTTTAAGACGGCGGTTTTTAAAGTCAATGAAGTGGACTTCATTTTTTATCAGCCTCTATACATTCTATCCCATACCTTGAGATATACATGGCGATGAGAAGGATCATAAAGAGCTCATGATCGGTCACGCTTTTTTCGATCATATCCGAAAGAGCGACCGTTGTTGTTCTGTAAACGATATCCTTAGCGGCTTTATACATGGTATATGACCTCGGCTCTGCGCCTTTGATATCGATCCTGTCAAAGTCAATGTAGTTCGGCTTGATATGATATTTGACGGATTTCCAAAGAAAGAAATCTGCCGACAGGATATACAGGGCAGCAGTGAATCGGTTTGAGAGGACATATCCCTGTTTCTGATAGTGCTGCATCTCTCTTTCAAATATTGCCTTATGGCTTTTGCTTCTGAACGATTTATTTATGAATGTTGAATACATTTTCTTAGGCTGACGAGGTATCCTCATCATCTGCTTTTCAAGGTATGAATCCGTAAAGTATGTTTTCATGTTTAAAACTTCCTTTCTTTGATTTTAAATACAAACAAAAAAAGGGCGTGTAATGATTTTTCTTTAATCATTACACGCCCTGATTCTTTGAATAGACAGTCCCGTTATTTAATTGTCCTTTTAGGTATGAAAAAAGCCTCACAACAGATTTGCTGTGAGGCTTCGTGGCTCCCCAAGTTGGACTCGAACCAACGACCCTGCGGTTAACAGCCGCATGCTCTACCGACTGAGCTATTGAGGATTATTTACTTTTTGCACCATTTTGGGGCACATATTCCAATCTCAATGCCAATCTTTTGTGGTGTATAGATATACAGTAACACTACCGACTGAGCTATTGAGGATTATTAACTTTTATAATGTAGTCCTAATATGTTAGAAGTATAAGAACATCTTTAGAGACTAGCAAAATTAAAGATTTTAACCATTTCGCCGACATTAATTCTATTTAATTATATATTTCTATTTATTTCAATGATAACATCTCATTTAATCTTTTTGCCACAATCGTCAATGTTATTAAACATATTAAACAATAGTGAATTCTAATATCCAATATATTTATGAAATGAAAAATCTAATTTTTTATCCATAACATTTGAAATACAAAGATTGAACTTCAAACATTTTCTTAATTCGTACTAGAAATCATAATAACTAATGAATACTTGTAATCAAAATCGAAAATACTTTTTTTCTATTAATTCTCGATAGCAAGATGTGTACGATTGAGATTTACAAATAAAATATAACAGAAATATAGGCAGTTCTGGACATATAATTTTTAAATTAGAAATAACTTGATTTACAATTTGTTCGAAATTAGTGTGACTTTCATATATGATTTTTATCCAACAAAGAACTAACACTAAATTTAAACATAAAAGAATTAATCATCAAAGTAAATAATCTAATATTCCTACAAATAAATTAAGAAATAGTTGTAGTTTAAATAAAAGCATTACATCCGAAGAATGCAAATTTTAACTTCATATATACAATAAAACATAATTTTAATTTTTTATAAAGTTTATCGTGATTTTTTACCATTATGTTTTTTTAACATCAAATCGTAAATACCCATTATTTGTCTCTGAATATTATTGAAAAATTCGGTTTGCTCTTCTGCAATCAATTTTTGATCCTCGTGATTAACTATGTAATCTTCTAAACTTTGCAATTTAGTTTTCAAATCGTTATAAAACTTAGAATCCGCATACATAAAATAAAGAGAATCTTGTCGCATACTATTAAGCAATTGAGTTAACTCTTGTGAACCAATTAATTTATAATCTTGTCCAATTAACATTTTTGCCCTAGCTTTGGGAAGTTTATTGAGCAAATAATCTTTATATAAACTATCAAAATACTCTGTTTCCATCTTTGCTTTATTGGTTTTTTTTGCATCACAAATTTTATATATACCTAAAACAGTAGATATAATAAACGATATTATTGAAATCACTAGCGATAAAATCGAAATAATCATTCAATTACCTCATAACAAATTATTTATTATTGAGTCTATCAAAGATTGGTTCTCTGATTTTAAAATAATTTCCTTTCCTATTAAATTATAGCCAAATTTTTCTGTTAATGCTTTAAAAAAACCTTGCGCAAAAGAAGATGCCACCCTTACTATTTGTTCTGGAAACTCTATTGTAATTGGTAGTTCATTAAAATTTATTTTTCCATTAATTTGATCTTCATAAGTTTTCACACCAAATTCATATCCAGCTAATCGCGTAACTGCTTTATCAAATTGTAACTTAACTGTATTATTATTCATTTTCATCTCCAACTTTCATAATAAAATTCAAATTATATGCCGTTCCAGGCATATAAAACTTGCTTCTTTGAATCAAATTTAAATTAGGTTGAGTATTAAAATAATCGTGTTCTTTATTAAATCCTATCCAATCACCTTCATACTCTAAATAGTCTTTATCCAAAATAATGATTCTATTCCCAGTTAAAAGATAACAAGCGTGATTCTCTGATTTATCTTCAACGGATTTAAGCAATTTAGTTAAACCCGTTCCGCCTGTCATTGGATTATTTTGTCTGCTAGAAACCCTATTTTGGAATGTGGAAATATTAAAAAAATCTTCTTCACCATATTGTTCATTAAAAAACCTTGAATGATTATTATATGCCTCTAGCACTTTCTTATACCTGTTGTTTAAATCAGTAGATGGATTATATGTTTTTATCGCTTTAGTTAATTTATCCGCTAGAAGATTTTCTGAATAATTAACGATTGCTAAATTTAAACTATTTACTGATTCCCCTTGTGAATTTTTATAATTAGTAGCAATATCAAAATCTATTAAACAATCTGAAGTTGAATGTTCTATTGCATTTCCGATTAACTCTATTGCCACTTCAGCTATTTCTTCTCTTACATTAGAATTAATTGCACAATGTTTTTGGAAATAAACCAACTCATCATAAACTTTTGATAATTTATCATTTCCATCACTTTCTTCATATTTCAAGAGTCTTCTGTAGTGGTATTTATAAACACTAAAAGAAAATTTTGATAAATATTCTTCTTTTTTCTTTTTATAATTCATACTACCATTCGTAATCTTCCATAAAGGAGAATATTTAAATCCTTCCGTTATAATATTTGTTGTTACATTAAAACTAAACTCTATAACCCTACCAAATTCTTGCATTAAAGTGTATGCAATACATTCTAGCAGTACATAAGATAATTTATCCACTAAATCGATTCTGGGCATAAAAAAGACTATTGGGATAAACATCATTTTATATTTTTCATTTATATAATTTGCCTTAACACATATATCGCAAATTGTTTCGTTATCTAATTTTCTTTTATCAACAGTAACAATAATTCTCCCTTTAATAATTTGTATGTCTTTAGATTTAAACATATTATTATGAGAATTCATTTTAAAAATAAGTTCGCTAAATTTCATTTATACAACCTTTACTATTAACTATAAATATATTTTCAAAATTATATTAACATAAAAAAGAATTGTCTGCAACTTTATACTATTAATTACATAAAAATTTTGTCCTAAACGATTATTAGAGTAATATCAAATCAAACGGACCAGTAATAATAGTTGGAAATTATGGAACTTAAAGTTAGAGTTTTTGGAATGGATAATATTCAATTGACTTGAAGTGTAATAATTTACACTTATTTTGGCCACTATAGCAAAAAAATCAGTAGGTGTAGTTTTTGGAAAACAGAACCGAAAGACATTAAAAATAAATTAATAATCGTCTTCAGACTCAAGATCCGTTTTTATCTCCTGAAAAAGTTCAAACAAAAAGTCACCAAGATCCTGATCAGTCTGCTCAAATATAATAAACTCGTCAGGAGTAGGCCAGGCATAAACAATAGTCGGTTCACTGTCTTTTGTTAGCCTGTTATAGTTCAGATAATTTATCCATTCATCTTCTTCAAGAATAGGAACAAATTTATCTTCTACGGTAAGGTTATATTTTTTATTCATCTCTAAATTTGCAATTACATCCATAGATGTATAATGCGCATCTTTAAAATTAGCGCAAAATATTCTTCCGGAAACCTCAAGCGCTCCCTGCCTTAAAAAAGTATAATGTTGTTTTGAAAGTTCAAATCCGAGATAATCTTCTAGTTCATCCATCGCATTGTCGCTGCAACAATCATAAATTTTATAATTTGGCAGTGTTTTTGCAAGTTCCATTGCTTTTTTGTAAATTTCGCAACTCATTATTCCTTATCCTCCACATATCGTGTTAATCTATATTGCCAATAGGCTTTTCTGAATTCTTGAAACTCTTTTCTGTTAACTCTTGACGGGCGATTTAAATACGGATGAAGTTCCTTTGTATTCTGCTGATGCACGGTTTGGAGCATTTCCTCTAAATCACCTTCCGGGTCCTGATTAATATGATGTATATTTATTCTTTTTCCATCAATGCCGAACGGGGAATTTCCTTTAGCCATCAACTCTCTGTTCGTTATACCAAGCGGAGTTACAAAATCAAGGTCAAATAATTCGTCGTGTACGAAGATTCTTTGTCCTCTAAATATGATACACGGATGCCCGGCTCTGGAACTGCCCATACCTTTGGCAAAAATGAAATTAAAAAGATTTATTTTAAGTATATCATCATAACCGTAATTTGAAAACATACTAAATGATTTTTTTGCGTCTTCATTCATATGTTTCCATGAGTTCAATTCATAATCAACAGTTATAATATTTCCTTCCATTTCCGGAAAAGGCGTATTATAACACAGAACATATTCAGGTTCTATGCGTCTAAGTAATTCATTATAACCTTTAAGGAAAAATTCCTTTTGTGCAGGCGTTCTACCGTGTTCCGATACCATATATGTGGATACTGAAACAACTGAGTTTTTGGCAATACCTTCAAAACAATAATCAAAAGTATCTTCACCTCCCCAACTTACGCTTGGAATTACACGGAGACCTTTGGATGCGTAATATGCTCCTATCCATCTGTTACGAAAAACATTATGTAGTTTTTCAAGCGGATGCATTTCCAAATACATACTGAAATCGGGCGTTAATATTGCTTTGAATCTGCTTAGTTTTTCTGTATAATCAGACGGCTTTTTCCAAACACATTCAAATTTATAGTCGTACAAATAGAAATGAACAAATCGGTGAAAATGCGTTTCATCAGTTTTAACCTTGTCGAATCCGATCATTCTTAAATTATCAAAATCATCTTCTTTGATCTCAAATTTCGGAATATCAGGGATATGCCACTTGTTATTTCCGATAAAATCATTTCTTAAAAAGAACAAACTGTTTCTGTAAGCATAATTTTCCGGCGTCATTATAACCTCCAAAATAAAAATAATCCCCGTGGGAATAAGCTCACAGATTACACATAATTGCAAGTTGAGTCAAGAATTTACTATATAAATATAATTTCAGTCCAGTAATTTGTACTTAGATAAATTCTTATAAAACTTTTCAACAATATTATGCTTAGATAAGTGCATAATTCTTAACGATTAATCTCAATTTGAAACATAAAAAGCCGGGAGGGATTCCATTCTGAACATCTCCCGACCATTTGCATTATTCTTATTATACTATTATTTAAATTTTTTCCAGCAATAAATTTGACAGACATACAATCTTAACCCCATGAATATTGCGCACGTAAAGTTTGTCAAGCGTTACCACATATTTCAGATAATATTCTTTTATCTCAAGCAGGTTTGCTACTTTACGATCCGATCCTTCCAGCAGGTTGCGGCAAACAACTTCAGGTTAAATCCCATAATGCAATATTTTAATGAAGAATCTGCAAGATAAAATTTTTCCTGCGTTATCACCACAGATTTCGCCTGCAGATCTTACCGTATGTCTCCATTTATAACATGTAAAACCAAAAACTTATAAAATATCAAAAGTTTTTACTGATAATCTGTAAAAACTATTGATTTTATAAAACTTTTATCTCTTCAGTAATAATTCATGGACAAACCAATACTATAAGATAAATATTCATTACTTTTTAAAATTGAAGAGTTAAAATGCATCAATCGTCTTTTGCGTTAATTCATATTGATTGTTTAGCTCATATTTATTCGACCACTTATCTGGGTGACCACTTATGAATAAAAAACAAGTTTGTTTGACCACTTATTGACCACTTATCGGCAATACTAGATGGAAATAATGAAATTTTAGGTTGGATTTAATGGACTGGATAGTGCTTAATTTGGCTTAAAACCTAATAATTCACACTTATCTCAGGCACTACGAACCAGAAGGTCGGGGGTTCGAA
>HF991804.1:80281-143056 GCA_000431535.1 Clostridium sp. CAG:678 | reverse complement strand
TGCGTCTTTGATAGTAGGCATATCCAATTACCTCCTTCGGTGGTACTGTTTCTTACTATTATTATACGCTATTTCTCGTCAAAAATCAACCATTTGTTGTGACAGAGCCTTATTTTATAATTTTTCCTATTGTGTTCGGCGCCATTCCGGCAGCGTTTGACTCATCCGTGTCAATATGCATTGCCCATGCGGACGTATCGGAAACACGCACAACCACATCGCCGAAAACAAGATTTCTTTTGTTTGAGGTGGGAATCTCCACCGAAACGATCTGATTATTGGTAAGGCCTTCTCTTTCGGCGTCTTCCGGGGTGGCGTGGATATGACGTCTGGCGGCGATTACGCCCTCTTTCACATCAATCTCCCCTTTAGGGCCGATGATCTTGCAGGCGCCTGCGCCCTCCAGATCGCCGCTGATGCGAACCGGCGCCGAAACGCCGATGGAACGCGCGTCTGTAAGGGAGAGTTCCACCTGTGTATATTTTCTGAGCGGGCCAAGAATGGTTACATGCGGAAATTCCCCTTTGGGGCCGATCACACGCACTTTCTCTTCTGAGGCAAACTGCCCCGGCTGGGTAAGCGCCTTTTTAAAAGTAAGTTCGCTGCCCTTTCCGAACAACGTATCCATATCCTCTCTGGTGAGGTGAACATGACGCGCTGATATTTCTACAACGACTTCGTTTTTTTCCATAATGCAAACTCCTTAGTTATGAAAATTCAATTGCAACTTTATTTTATACCTCTTTCGGTTGTTTTTCAATAGGAAATTTGATATAATCAAACCGGTGATGAAAATGACGCTTGACGAACTTGAAAACATATGTAAAAACTGCCAAAAATGCCCGCTTGCACAGAGCAGAACAAATCTTGTGTTTGGCGAGGGAAAAAAAGATGCCCGGATCATGCTGATCGGCGAAGGCCCCGGCGAGAACGAGGATCTGCAGGGCAGGCCGTTTGTTGGCAGGAGCGGACAGCTGCTGGATAAATTTCTTGCGGCGGTTGACCTTTCCAGAGAAAAAAACGTGTATATAGCCAACATGGTAAAATGCCGCCCGCCCAAAAACCGCGACCCGAAACCGGAAGAGCAGGACACCTGCATAGAATGGCTGCGCGAGCAGTTTAAGATTATCCGGCCGAAGATCATTGTTTGCGTTGGCAGGATCTCCGCCCAGAAACTGATTGACCCGAATTTCAGGGTAACAAAAGAGCACGGCATATTTACAGAAAAAAACGGCGTGCTGATGATGGGCACGTTCCACCCTGCCGCTATTCTGAGAAATCCAAACAACAAGGAACTTGCTTTTCAGGACTGGCTTGCGTTAAGAGACAAGATCAGGGAACTTGGAATCACAGTATAAACCGCACGAAAAAAGGAGGTCAAGGCCTCCTTTTTTACTGTTTATTCCGTTTTGCCCATAACCGTCAGCGGATCCACAAAACTGCCGTCCAGTTTTGTTTCCAGATGCAGATGGCTTTCCATGCCGGATTCAAAAGGTACGGAGCCGATCGTTCCGATCTCCTGCCCGATCTCCACAGCCGCGCCTTTTTTCACACTGACGCTGTCCATGCCGCAGTATTTTGCAACCAGTTTGCCGCCGTGGTCGATCTCCACCGTCATGCCGAGCAGAGCGTCATTATAAACATTCAGAACAATGCCGTCATTCATGGCTTTTACGGATTCTCCCGCCGCGCCTTTAAAATCCACTGCGGTATGACTTCTGTAATCGCCCATCGTATCATTCTTTACCAGTTCTTCGGAATAGCCCTGCAGAACCGCCTCTGAAACCGGGTATTCATAATAACTTTTATAAGGCGTGTTCTTATCGTTCTGCGCCATAGACGTATCTTCCGCTTTTTGGGTGGTTGTTTCCGGCGCCGCTGTGGTGGTTGGAGCCGCCGTGGTATCCTCCACCGTTACCGCGCGCTGAACGGCAGTGGTATCCGCAATCGTTGTGGGTTCGTTTACATCATCCGCACCGCTTGTTGAAAAATATACAATTACGCCGACCGCAATTATGGAAACGCACACAACGGTAAAAAGCACTTTCAGATTTCTGCCCGAATTTTTGGATTTGGATTGTGTAGACATAAAAAACACCTCAAGAGCAGTATGCCCGTGAGGTGTTTTTTTATACAAAAAATCAGTTTTCCGATTTGTTTTCTTCCGTTTGCGTGATCTGCTCTTGCAGCCCGGCAAGGATCTCTATGCTGTTTTTCACGGTTTCCAGCACATCTTCCTGCCCCGGCTTTACAGCAATATAAGGCTTTTTGGCGGCAGAGAGCATCACGCGCCCTTTCATTTTTTTATTCAGTTCAACTGCGTAGCGCACATCCGGATGCGCCATATAAAGCAGCACGCTGCCGTTGCGCTGGGAAATCTCATAAACACCCGCGGCTGCGGCTGAATTTCTGAGGAGCGAGATCTGCAAAAGCCCGTTAATGGACGGGGGCGGATTTCCGAATCTGTCCCGCAATTCATCCAGCACGTCGTTGGCGTCCGCATCTGTGCGAACGGCCGCGATGCGCTTATACATGGAAAGCCTTTGCGGCGTGGAGCGGATATAGGTTTCCGGAATATGCGCTTCAACAGGCAGATCGATCAGGCATTCCTGTTCTTCCTCACCGGCTTTAAGTTCGCCCTTTTCCTCTGCGACCGCCTCGCCAAGAAGTTTCAGATACATATCGTAGCCGACCGCCTCCATATGCCCGTGCTGCCGGCTGCCGAGCAGCGAGCCGGCGCCGCGGATCTCCAGATCACGCATGGCAATCTTAAAGCCGGAGCCGAATTCCGTATATTCCCGGATCGCCTCCAGGCGCTTTTGGGCAATCTCCGTGAGTTCCTTGCCCCGTGTAAACGTAAAATAAGCAAATGCGCGGCGCGAACTTCTGCCGACCCTGCCACGGATCTGATGCAACTGGGCCAGTCCTAATCTGTCTGCATTTTCAATGATAAGCGTATTCACGTTTGCAACGTCTACGCCGGTTTCAATGATCGTTGTGCAAACCAGAATATCCACTTCGCCGTTTACAACTTTTTCCCAGATATCGGAAAGCTGCTCCTGTGTCATCCTGCCGTGGGCAACAGCAATATTGGCATTGGGCAGCGCCTTTTTGATCCTTGCGGCGGCGCTGTCTATCGTATCTATATTATTATGCAAATAGTAGCACTGACCGCCGCGCTCCAGCTCGCGCTCCATTGCCTCTGTCAGAATATCAAAATCATATTCCAAAACATAGGTCTGAACGGGATAGCGGTCTGCCGGTGCCTCCTCGATCACGCTCATATCCCGAATGCCGCTGAGCGCCATGTTCAGCGTTCTCGGAATCGGCGTAGCAGAAAGGGTAAGCACATCCACACGCGGGAATTTCTGCTTTAATTTTTCTTTTTGCACAACGCCGAAACGCTGCTCCTCATCCACGATGAGCAAACCGAGATCATGGAATTTGATATCCTTGCTTATGATCCTGTGCGTGCCGATCAGCAGATCCACACTGCCGGATTCAAGCCCCTTCACAATTTTCTTTTGCTTTTGCGCAGGCACAAAACGGGAAAGCATCTCCACCGTAACGGGAAACGCCTCCATTCTTTCACGGGCGGTGTTGAAATGCTGCATGGCAAGCACCGTTGTGGGCACGAGCAGCGCGCACTGTTTGCCCTCTGAGATACACTTGAAAGCCGCCCGGAGCGCAACCTCCGTTTTGCCGAAACCAACATCGCCGCACAGAAGGCGTTCCATCGGGATCGGGCGCTCCATATCGCGCTTGATCTCTTCCGTACATCGCAGCTGATCGTCCGTTTCCTCGTAGGCAAACCGCAGTTCAAAATCGCGCTGAAGATCCGTATCTTCAGAAAAGGCATAGCCTTTTGTGCTCATGCGCTTTGCATAAAGCGCAATAAGTTCTTTTGCCATATCCTTTACGGACTCGCGCACTTTTGCCTTTGCCTTTTTCCATTCCCCGCCGCCAAGACGGTTTATTTTAACATGGGTATTGTCGCCGGGGCCGATATATTTGGAAACCAGATCCAGCTGGGTAACCGGCACGTAAAGCGCGTCGCCCTTTGCGTAAGAGATCTTGATGTAATCTTTTTTGATTTTATTCATCTCGAGCGCCTGAATGCCCTCGAAAACGCCGATGCCGTGCACGTTATGCACAATATAATCGCCCACGCTGAGCTCATCCAGCGAATGGATCGCGTTTTTGGAATTTGATTTTCTTCTTTTATTCTGCCTGACCTGCGCTTTTGTATGCGTGATCAGCGCAAATTTCATATCCGCGATTCGGAATCCCGCGCTCATCGTGCCCGTTGTTACGGTGACGGCGCCCTTTTGAAACACAGGCGGAAACCCATCTGCAAACACGGCGAAAATGCCGTCGTCATTCAGGTCGTTTGCCAAAGCGCGCGCACTTCTTGCGGTGCCTGCCATGATGCAAACGGTATACTTATTTTTAAGAAGCGGCCTTAGTTCTTCCTCCAGTTCCGCCGTTTTTCCGCTCCAGCGGTTAAAACTTTGCGTGTTCAGATCCGCAAGGCAGGAAACCGGCGTATCAAAAGAGCCGCGGGGCAGCGAATCCAGATAGACCGCGCCCAGTTTTTCATAAAACGCTTTCAGTTCCTCAAAATCCAGGCAGAATTTATCCAGACCCTTACACAGCGTCATATCCTGCAAAGAAAATTTAATACGCTCGCGCCAGAGCTTATCCGAATTCTGCCCACGCTCCTTTACTTTTGCGCTTTCGCAGACAAACAGGGTATCCTCCGCGCCGAAATAATCAAAAATGCCGTTGGATGCATAGGCAAGCGGCAGATATTTATCGCAGCATGCGGGCAAAATGCCTTTTTTCAGGTTTTCCGAATCCGTATCCAGCCATTTGCGCGCCTGAACCGCTTTACCGCGCAGAGAGGCGGAAAGTTTTTCTATGCTTTTGGCAAATTTTTCATTAGAATCAAACAACACTTCCGTTGCCGGAATGATCTCCATTTCAGCAATCTTTCCTGTTCGCCGCTGCGTTACCGGATCAAACGTGGAGATCGTGTCTATTGTATCGCCCCAAAATTCAAGACGGACGGGTTCACTGTTTCCGGGCGGAAAGATATCCGCAATACCGCCGCGTATGGCAAACTGCGAAACACCGTCCACCTGATCATAGCGGCTGTAACCCGCATAAACGAGCCGCTGCGCAAGTTCGGATAAAGGCATGGCGGCTCCTGTTTTCAGTTTAAGCGTTCGCTTTTTTAATTCCTGCGGCGGCGCGGTAAACTGGCACGCCGCATTTACCGAACAGACCACGGCGGTACATTCGCCGGAGAGAAGCTTTGCCAGCGCCCCAAGGCGGATATGCTCAAATTCCCTGGAAACACCCGTTACCTGCTCAAAGGTAAATTCGCGCGACGGATAGAGCACAACGCCGCTTTGCAGCGCGGAAAGATTTTCACACATTCTGACGGCGGACGCCTCATCCGGCGTAAGCACAAGCGCTTTTCCGCCGCCCGTCTGCATCAGCGCGTGAATCAGCGGCGCCTTGACCGCATCCGCCGCGCCGAGCACGCCTTTTGCGCCCTTTGCAGCGGCAAGGCGTTCAAATTCCCCGCTTTGTTTAAAAATTTCCGATATACAAGACATAACGATTCATTCTTTCTGATCTCTGATCAAACTAGAAAACGCGTTTTATTTCAGTTATACAGATTCATTGCCTGATCCAATTTTCCGTTTACGATCAGGCGCAGCGCGTCATCCGCATTGATGAGCGCCTGTTTCAGATCCGCCTCCTGCTCCTTGGGAAAGCGGCCCAGCACCCAATCCGCCAGATCCGTATACGCGTTCGGCTTTTTGCCCACGCCGATCTTGACACGCGGAAAATCCTCGCTGCCCAGATGCTCTATAATGCTTTTCAGCCCGTTGTGCCCGCCTGCCGAGCCTTTGCGGCGTATTCTGATCTTGCCCACATCCAGCGATATATCGTCTGAAACAACAATAATATTCTGCGGCGGTATCTTATAAAACCGTGCCGCCTCGCCGATCGCCTCGCCGGAATTGTTCATAAAGGTCTGCGGTTTCATGATCAGGCATTTTTCTCCAAAACCGGAAAAATCCTGCGTGAGCGCATGAAATTTCAGGCGCTTGATATCAAAATTATTTTCCCTTGCAAGCAGCTCCAAGGCAAGAAACCCAGCGTTATGGCGGGTCATTTCATATTTTGCGCCGGGATTGCCCAGCCCGGCTATGATATACGCATAGCCGCCGCTTTTTTTACCGAAAAGCATATTGACCACCCTTTAGGTATGTTTATAAACAAAGATAGGGGCGTATCTTGCGACACGCCCTTGTTTACACTTATAAAATTATTCCGCGTCAGACGGCATTTCCGTTTTTTCAAACTCTGAGAAATCCCTTTCCTCATCGGATTTTTCATAGTTATACATATTTTCGTCTTTCACGTGCTTTCTGATATACTCATCACGGTCAAACAATTCATCCGCCTTAACTTTCCACGCCTTGGCGGCTTTGATCGTTTTATCAAACAACTCGTTTGCGGATTCCGGATGCACCATTTCCGTGGAATGGGCGCCTGTTTTGGCAACCATTTTGCTGATTGCGCCGGGGTTATCCAAAACCGGGCACGGGCGCAGCATATTGTTGTTAAACGGCTGGTTGCGCTTATATTCCATAAACAGCGGGCTCTTTAACGCATCCAGCACAGAGCATTCCTTGATGTTCACATTGGAATAGTGAACGAAAGCGCACGGCTCGCAGTCGCCGTTTGAATTGATATGGAAATAATGACGTCCGCCGGCGATACAGCCCTGAACGTATTCGCCGTCATTCCAGAAATCAAGCGCGAAGATCGGCTTTGTATGCCGCCACTCGTGCATCTTTTTATACATGGTGGCTCTCTGCTCCGGGCTGACCATAAGGTCTGTTACCGCACCGGCGCCGGTTGGCATATATGTAAAGAACCATGCAAATCTTACGCCCTGATCAATTAGCCAGTCTATATACTCATCTGAGGAGAGCACATCCGTATTCTTGCTTGTGTAGCAGAGAGACGCGCCGAACGGGATACCCCTATCTTTCAGTCTCTTCATAGCGGCAGTACATTTCTGGAACGTGCCGTTGCCGCGGCGGAAGTCATTGTCCTCTTCATAACCCTCTATGGAAAACGCCGGGAAGAAGTTGCCCACCTCGCCGATCTCATCGGCGAAGCTGTCATCTATCAGCGTGCCGTTAGTAAATGACATGAATACACAGTCCGGATTCTCGCGGCAAAGGCGCATCAAATCTTTTCTGCGCATGGTTGGCTCACCGCCGGTGTAAAGATACATAAAGGTGCCCAGTTCCTTGCCCTGGCTGATGATTCTTGCCAGATCCTCATACGAAAGCTGGCTGGAATGGCCGTATTCCGCCGCCCAGCAGCCGATACATTTCAGGTTGCACGCCGCAGTGGGATCCATCAGGATCGCCCACGGAACATTGCAGCCGTACTTTTCAATGCTTGCCATTCTGATAGAATAACTGTTAATGGCAACATTCATCATAGGCGGGATCATTTTCATCAGCACGTCTTCATTGGTTTCGCAGGCAAGCATTTTTGCAAAGCGCATCCAGTTATTATCCGGATCATCCAGCACTTTATGCAAGCCGGCATACGTGGAGCGGTTTACCTTTTTAATATCCGCCGCCTCTAACAGCGAAAGGATCTTGGGTGCGTTTTTATTAAAATCCTTGCGTGCATACTTTACCGCCTGCTTAACAGCAATGGTCATGGCGGTTTCTTTAAGAGATCTCATTTCGTTTACCTCTCTGAAACTTAATATTCACTACTATAATTATTAAACAACTGCGTTTTTATGTGTATAACAATATAATACCTTTAAGAATAAAAGTCAAGTTCTTTTCCTTTTCTTAACGGCAATCTTACCAAAATGTAATAATTATAAACACGCGGAAAATGCGCCTTTTTTAAAGGCAATATCCATAACGATCAAAAACGGATCTGGAACTTCAGGCGGTATATTTTGCCGGTTTTATTGATGTATTTTTCGTTGCACATGGCGCCCCAGCTGTCATACCCGCCAACGCCCTGCTGCCGCGCGATCACGCGCAGAACGGTTCGGTTGCTCGCCGGCAGGTCTTTTCTGTGCGCCGCCGCCTCCAGTTCGGCAGGCAGATAGCGGCTGACGTTCAGTTCCATAACCGGCTCGGCAACAACGGTAAACGCCTTTTTATTGCCCACAAGCGTTGCGTAACGCACGCCAGTGCGGTTGCCGCACTCCTGCGGTTTCAGATAATCCGTATACATATCCTCCACCGTGGTGTTATAAACGCCGATCTTGGCAGCATTATTTCTGTCTATATAATTTTCAAACGGGCCGGCGCCAAGGTAGGTAACATTCTCAAAATCGCCGGGCAGTTCAAACAGCATGGAGATCTCCGGCACCTCCGGCAAGATTTCATCCGGCCGGAACTGCATATCCACTTCAATGCCGTTTGAAGTTATAGTGTAAATGATCGTTGCCTTTGATTCCGGCTGCGTACAGATAACTGCGCCGCAGGTAACAACCACTTTTCTGCCGTTTTCCAAGATCTTATACCCCTCTATGGAAAACTTGGTGTTATTGTATATGCCGGGGGTATTGCCGGCATCCCGCCAGCAGCCGAGACGTGAACCGGCACGCGAGCCGCGGTCATTATCCGTCAGCGCGCGCCAGAAATTAAGCCTTACAGGCGCGGCAAGCAGCTCCTCATCCCCTATTTTGATGGAATAGAGCTGATTCCTTTCCCGGCGTTCAAAGCGGATATTGATATCCTGCGTCAAAATCCTCAGCGAACCGTATGTATCCGCCACCACGAGTTCTTCGCCGGTTTCCAGTTCATCATACGTATTTTCAAATTCATTGATGATAAACTGTTCTTCGGCAACGATATGCCCCGCCGGGCACCATGCCGTATCCTCTTTGGTAACAAATTCCAGCTCGATGTAGCACTCGGTTGTGGTAATTCTGTTCAGTTCCAGATCCACGCTCACTTTACTTTCGGGCGGGCAGTCCACATTCAGTTCGCCCTCCCTAAGCACGCCTTTATCCGAACACTGGCGCCAGCGCAGCAGATACGTATTCAGATCCGTAAACATAAATTTATTGCGGATCTCAAAAACGCCTTTTTCCGCATCTATGGCTTTAAAATCCACATTCTGATACAGTTTTTTGATCTCGTAAAGTTTAGGTGTGGGTTTTCTGTCCGCAAACAGCAAACCGTTTCCGCAAAAATGCCCGTCATGCGGGTTCTCGCCGAAATCACCGCCGTAGGCAAGGTATTCAACGCCGTTTTCATCCGTGGTCTTAATCGCCTGATCCACCCAGTCCCAAACGAATCCGCCCTGCAGGCAGGGGTATTTATCCCAAAGTTTTGTATATTCATCCGTAGAGCCGCAGGAATTGCCCATAGCGTGCGTGTATTCGCAAAGGATATACGGTCTGCCGTCCCGCTGCGTTACGGCATATTCCTCACATTCCCACGGCTTTGCATACATCTTGCTCTGCACATCGGAAAGTTCCTGCTCGTTCGGATCTCTGTCACATTCAAAATGCACGAACCGGCTGGAATCCGCGTCTTTGATCCACTGATACATTTTTTTGGGCGTTTCGCCGCCGAGACTCTCATTGCCAAGGCTCCAGCAAACAACGCAGGTGTGGTTCTTATCCCGGTTGTAAAGGGCTTTTAACCGGTCCATACACGCCTTTTCCCATTCCGGGCGTGAATCCGGGATCTGCGGGCAGCCGATGATCTTGGAGCGGTTGGTGCCATGGGTCTCCATATTATTTTCATCTATAATATAAAGGCCGTATTCGTCGCACAGTTCCAGCCAGCGCGGGCAGTTCGGATAATGAGAAGTGCGCACGGCGTTTATATTGTTCTGTTTCATCAGGCGGATATCCGTCAGCATCGTTTCCTCGGTCATGTACCTGCCGCGCTCGCAGTCAAACTCGTGGCGGTTTGTGCCTTTGAACACGACCCGTTTGCCGTTAATACGGATCACGCCGTCCTTGATCTCCACTTTTCTGAAACCGAATTTTGAACTGATGTATTCGATCGGTATCCCGTTGTTTTTCAGGGTAACTACCAGCGTATACAGATACGGGCTTTCCGCGCTCCAAAACTTTGCGCCGGTAACAATGGCGCGAAGGCTGGTAACATTATCCTCTTCCGCATAGCGGCTGTCTATGGCGACGGTATCGCCGTTTTTATCCAAAATATTGATATCGATGGAAAGGCCTTCGTAAGCGCCGTTCGTTTTAACAAGCACATCAAAATAGCCGTCCGTCATCGTTTCGCTCGGCTCGGCACTGATGATAAAATCGCGGATATACTCCCGCTCCGTGGTATAGATATACACATCGCGGAATATGCCCGCCATGCGCCACATATCCTGGCATTCCAGCCAACTGCCGGTGCACCAGCGGTAAACTTCTACGCCGATCACGTTTGAACCCTCAACAAGCCAGCGGGAAATATCAAATTCACTTCGGTTAAAGGTGGATTCACTGTATCCGACCCTTTCGCCGTTTACATACAGATAAAAAGCGGATTCCACGCCCTCAAAGCACAGAACCACCCGCTTGGAGAGCAGCGCTTTATTGATATGGATCCTTTTCAGATAGCAGCCTACCGGGTTGTTTTTGGTGGGCGCGCTCGGCGGGCAGATATCCTCGCTGCCCTCCCAGGGATAGCGCACGTTGCAATACTGATTTCTGTCATACCCCTGCATCGTCCACGAACCGGGCACCTGAATACTATCCCAATTATGGGCGTCATAATGCGGCTGGGCAAAATCTGTTGGTTTATACGCGTAATTCTTATAGAGTTTGAATTTCCACTTTCCGTTTAAAAGCTTGCAGCACGAAGATTTATAGCGTTCGCATGTTTTTGCCTCGTCAAATCCGCCGTAAGGCATCAGCGTGGCGTGCTGCGGCAGTTTGTTTACACCCGTTATTTCCGGGTCTGACTGCCATTCAAGGTATCCGTCAATAAAATTTCTGTCCATATCCCAAAACTCTTTTCGGTAATAAATTTATGATCCGCTTGTTCCGCTTATCTGCGGTGGAAGATCCCTTCGTGGAATCCCTCCTGCTTAACGCAGACCTTAACGGATTCCAAAAGGATCTTTATATCCAGTTTAATGCTCCAGTTATCGCAGTATTCCTTATCATATTTCATTTTTTTCATAAGGGAAATACTGTCTCTCCCCTTGACCTGCGCCAGCCCGGTAAGCCCCGGCCTAAACCGGTAAACCCCGTATTCCAGGCGCAAACGGTGTGCCCGGATCTCGCTGGAGATGAGCGGCCGGGGGCCAACAAAACTCATATCCCCTTTCAGGATATTCCAAAGCTGCGGCAGTTCGTCCAGACTTGTCCTGCGAAGCACCCTGCCGAGTTTTGTGATATACTGCTCCGGATTTTCCAGTTCGCCCGTGGCGCAGTTGGGTGTATTGTTTTTCATCGTCTGAAATTTATAGATCTTAAAAGGCTTGCCGCCCCGCCCTCGCCTTTCATGCGTAAAAAACACTTTTGTATCCGGCGTAAAGGCGTTTATAATACATATCACAAGAAAAAGCGGAGAAAGTATGATCAGCGCCAAAAAAGACGCAACAATATCAAACAGCCGCTTGAATTTCGTTGGCGCAAGCCATTTCTTTAAAAATGCTTTCATAACTGTGCTTCCGTTGCAATAATGCCTTTGATCAGCAAGGCTCTGCACGGCGCCGCCTCGGCACCTCCTATTTTGAGCGGCGGGGCAAACAAAAAATATTCGCCCGGCTCAATATCCGTAAGATCGATTCCCTCCAGCACGGCAATGCCGTGATTCAGAAGTTCCCGGTGCACAGGGCCTTCGTTTTCCGGCGGCGCTATAGACAAGGCATCGATCCCCACAAGTTCCATATCAAATCTGCAAAGTTCAAACACGGCGTTATCCATAAGATACCCGTTTGCGCCGCATTTTATAATCAGCCTTTTGCAGTCCCACGGCAGATTCTTTTCGATCCACTGCGCCGTAACGGGGCCGTTTGCCGCTTTCACAACACACCTGCCCACGAATTTTGCCGGCGGCAGCACGTCCACGGCGGCTCCGTCCTCAAAAAAGTGCAGCGGCGCGTCTATATGCGCGCCCGTGTGCAGGCACATGGAAATATCGGAAAGATTATATTCGTTTCCGTCCGCTATCTTTGCGCGGCGCTCCAGACGGGGCATACTGTCCCCCGGGTAAAGCCTTGCGCACAGGATATCCGGCGTAATATCGTAAATCTTCATCTTCTGACCTCTGGCACAAAGCCTGCCGAAAATACAAAAAGACCTATATATGCACACAATTTTTCACAATTATACCATATGTGCGCACATTATGCAATTTATGTAACCACATTTTAATAATTTTGATACAATTACTTATAGCGTCTTACCGTTCATCCATGTCCTTTTTTACAAAGCGCGGCATGTATTTTTGTCCATTTATCCAAAGGCGAGCAGAATTTCACATTGTGCGTTTAAAATGTTTGACTTATATCCATATTGTCCAGTATAATAGAATTGTAAAGGTGTCTTTACAAAATCTAAAAGAAAGGACAGCAGATTATGAAAAGGAAAATGGCACTTCTTTTTGCAATACTTCTGATTATTGCAAACATACCAATCTACGCTTTCGCGGCAGACAATCCGGATGCCGATGACAACACCGGAGTTGTGCTGCAGTACAGCCTTACATTTACCGGAAGCGGAACACAGGATGATCCGTTTTACGGCGAACTGAATTACATAAGCGGCAAAATTGAAGAAACAACAATTGAAACTGTAAACCCGCTTGCCACAATAAACGGAGGCAGCAACACTTATACTGTTTCCCTGAATTACGGCTGGAACGACATTACGTTTTATGTAACCTCTGCCGACGGCACAAAAACTTCTTATTACCACGTGCGCTGGAGCAGAACCAAACAGCCACGCACCGAACACCTTAAAACAGGTGATCTCTACACCAAGCCGGCAACGGACGCTGCTGCCGCTGACGGAAAAATCATAAATCTGGATGCAGCCGAAACATATGAATATACACTGAATAATGCAAATGACTGGAAAACCGTTTCCGGCGTTACGGAAATTACCGGGCTTGCAGCGGGAACATATCAGATTCGTTACGGTGAATCGGATTCCCATCAGGCAGACAGCGGTTCAAATTACCTCCACGTTTATATCGGCCGCACGGATCAGCCGTTTACCACCGCGAATGAAACAAACTTTGAGATTGAAATGCCGAAAACCGTTTATGCCGGCGAGCGCATAGTTTTCAGGGCGAAACTGGACGGTGAATTCTTTCACCCAATCATGAAAATCAGTGCCAAAAGCAAGCTGTTCTTCTCGGGCAGCACAACATACGTTTCGGTAACGTTCAATTCCTACGTTACGGATTATGAAACAGATGATAACGGCACACGGTATGCAATTGGTTATTTCATGCTTAACGGCTATAACAAAAACGGGGCCAACGGCACCCTTACAATAACCGGGATTACGCTTTATGACGCGAATTACTACGAGATAGAACCGGCGGATACTTTAGTTGCCGCAACGACTATAACTCCGGAACACGAGGACGACACCATCGTATTTGAAAACAGCACGCTTTATAAAGAGGGAAGCCATGTTACCATAAGTCTTGAAAAAAGGGAAGAATCCGGCGTCGAATCGATCAACAGTTTTGACGTATGCCTGGATGACGGCACGGTTGTGGCTTCCTCAAAAGACGGATCGGCGGTTGCGCTGACTGTTAGCGGAAATCTGCACATTGCCAATATTGACGCTACCTATCTTCCTGCCGATTTTACTGCTTTGGAAGAACAGCTTGCCAGACTTGACGGCGTAGATCTTACACTGTATACGGATGACACAAGAGTGGCCGTGGAACGGTACTATTCTTACGCCGATCAGATGTATAAACTGCTTGCCAAAGACCAGGCGTTGCTGGACGAATATGTGCTTAACCTTAAAAACGCGATAGACAATCTGATTCCGAAAGACGGAATTTTTACCGGCATAGAAGATAATCAGGCGCTGATCCCGTCAGACGGCTCGCTTTACACAGAAGAAAGCTGGGCACGCCTCATGCAGGCAGCAAGCGCCGCGCAGACAGCTGTAGACGAAAACTGGAACCGATTAAGGCAGGATGAGATTGACGCGCTTGCCTCAGATCTGAAAACCGCAATCGACGCGCTTGAGTACAAACCTGCAGATTACACCGCGGTGGATGAAGCCATTGCAAACGCTGAAAAACTGAATCCGAAGGACTATAAAGATTTCAGCGCGGTTAAAGCTGCAATCAGCGCAGTAGACAGAACAAAGAACATTACCCAGCAAGCGGAAGTAGACGCCATGGCAAAAGCTATAAATGACGCTGTTGCCGCACTTGAAAAAGCAGACAACGCGGCAAGCAAATCCCCGAACACAGGCGCTGGGTTCATGATTCCCTCTGTGGGCGCAATGATCGTTTCCGCTGCGGCAATCTTCACGCTTGGCAAACGCCGTAAAAAAGCAGAAAATTAACGGCATCGTTTAAGGCGTTAGATTGGAACATGCATAGAAAAGGCTCCCTTTCGGGAGCCTTTCAGACTGTCGATTAAGCCGGCTGAACCTCGTCGCAGCAAATTTTGTTAATGTTTTGTTGTATTAATAAAGTTTAGGAATAAATAATATGTGCAGGGAACGATGCATAATTGGTCCAAGCTAAAGATACGTTTTATAAAGATTAAACGCCGCATAAACCAAGTGTTTATGCGGCGTTACACTTTCCCTTTTTCACCATTTATTATGCACGCGCTCTGCGAACACCATTTTATCTTTTACCGTTATCTTTGTTCCGTCATCAAGAACTGCCGTGCCGGAGATCAGGCCGAACACCTGATGCGGAATCATGCACATGATCTTGGCGTCAATCGGATCATACCGGTCTATGACCGGCTTAAACTCCATTTCAAACCTGCCGTCCGAAGAAGTAAACGTCCACGGCTCAGTGTAAAGATACGTTTTGCCGCGCATGGGGATGTTGAATCTGACATCTTCCAGTTTATGCGCCTTGCCGTTGTAAAACAGCATATTCTCGCTCGCCGCGGCGGTGTTGCCGAAACCGTAGCCGATATTAAAGCCGAACAGGCTGCCGTCCTCCAGAACCATCTGGCCGGAACCCCAGAGCCAGGTGTTGTCATAAGTCCATACCCCTCTGCCCCAGTCCAGCGTTGCCAGCGCGCCGTTTTCGCGGTTAAAATCATAGCGTTTGCCGTCATATTCAAAAAAGCCCTCGGCGCGCATGCAGTTGATCTTCTGATTATAATAAAAATGCTTATCCTTATCAAACGGCGTGGCAATCACCATGCTTTCCGGCGGTATATCGGTCAGCAGAATATCAAAGATCAGCGCTTTTTTTGTGTTGCAGTAATTGTCAAAAGAGCCGTAAAGGCGGCGCTCGGTTCCGTTGTTTTCAAACGTAAAATCTGCCGTGCCCGCCCGGGCATGCACATCTCCATGCTCGCTGGTAGGCGGCAGGCCCACTTTGCCCATGGTAAACAGATTGATCTGCGCGCCGTTCATCTGCCTTGGCGTTTTGCCGAAACGCACAACGGAAGCGGAAACCGTGCCAACGTAACCGGCGTCGGATATCGTAAGGCATAAACCGTAATCCTGTGTGCCTATGTAATAATAATCCCACTCTTTTATGCGTATCTTCGGCGCTTTGATATCTGCGCGCGAATACTGCCACAAAAGTTTTTTGGCAAATCCCGGCTCGGCAATGTTGCCGTTTTCATCCAGCAGTTTTTGCGGTTTTGTGATCTCATGTTGCATACGAACACCCCCGTAAGTTCAAAGATAATGGTTTATAATTTTGTATTCTTCAATCAGTTCTGCCAGGCTGACCCTTGCGTTTGCCGGGCTGGGGGAAGGCAGGCAGACCGCCTCGATCCCCGTTTGCGCAAACTGATACCGGCAATAGTATTTAAATGCCGTTTTTCCCGTTGTAAAGATCTTTTTGATATCTGCCGCATCAAGAATAACGCGCAGATCGTTCGGCACGGCGTTTTTAATGCTGCTGTCCGCCGCGCCCGTAATATCGCAGGAAGCAAGCGTATCCCAAAGCGCGATCCGGCTGCGGCGCAGAAACTCCGTTTTCTCTTCCGTGCTCCGGGGCAATTCTTCCCCGCGCACGGCGGCAAGCACACGCCAAAAGCGGTTTTGCGGGTTGCCGTAATAAAAATGAACTTCCCTTGATTTCGGGGAGGGCATGGTGCCAAGAATCAGCACCCGGCTGTTTTCATCGTAAACAGGCGGTATCGTGTGCATAATGTGTTCATATCTCATCATCTGATCAAAACGCACCCCCGCATAGAAAAAGAAGTCTGCTGTTCGGTCTGTGCCATTCTGTTACGGTAATATTTTGCCGGAATCCCTGCTGAAAAGTTTTTTGCCCGCTTTATTCAGAAGGGCTGCGCCGGGCTTTTCAACAAGGTAATAGGTAACTATACCCAGCACAACCGCGAAAGCGGCAGATATCGCCACGCACCATAAGCCGTGCTGCGCGGCAAAATTCGTATTTTTCCAAAACGTTGCTTTCAGGATCCAGAAAGCAACCTGCTGCATCATATAGATTGAATAGGAATATCTGCCGAAGAATCCGAAAAACCTGTTATTAAAAAGCCGGGAGAAAATGCCCTTTCCGCTGACCATGCAGACGAGCAGGCAGGAGAAAACGATAACAACAAAAAACTGGTTGTCATACGCCCTATCCTGATTAAAGAAATGAAACAAAAGCAGCGCCGCGCACCCTGCCTCAACAACAGACATGGTTGCGGATATGATAAAATTCTGTCTTTTTGTGCCGCGGAAGTTTTGCACTGCCGGCAAGTTTTGAATGCTGTTCAGGCATAAGCCAATCAGATACCCTGCGCCGATTCCGCCCAGTGCGCGGAGCAGCCCCAAACTGAAAATGCCGTAGACCGTATTACGCTCAAATCCGTTATTGATGACCACAACATAGGAAAAATAGGTGATCACGCCGATCAGAATATGCGCTGTCTTTCGGTTTTTCACACACCTGAGCAAAACATAATAGAAGATCATTGCCCAGAAAAACGGCGATACATACCAGCTAATGCCCTGATAATCCAGCGACACCCCGATACACTGCAAAAACAAAAGATTAAAGAAAGAGGAAAATACATCCGCATTAAAAAACAAAACGCCTATGGCTATAGAAACAAATAAAACCGGCCACAGCCTTGTAAATTTCTTAAAAGCAAACTGCTTTACGGAAAGCTGCGGATTCTTTCTATAAGAACAAAACAGAAAATACCCTGCAATGATGAAAAAGCATTCCACCGCATATTCGGCATTGGAGCACTGCTGCGCAATTTCATTTAAAAACGCCGTGCCGCCGTTTAACGCGGAGATCAAATTCGTGTGCAGAATATGAAAATAAACAATGATAACCGCGAATACAAATCTTATAAACTCAATATTATTTAATTTTTTCGGTGATCTTTCTGTTTTCATTTTTCATTTCCTTTTAAACGGAATATGGTATAAGTAAAGCGTTTCCTGCATAAACAAGCAAAAAACCATGCATCTGTCTTAAATTAATATTAACATAGATCGAACAAAAATAAAAGTAACAAAACAGGAAAAAAAGTGTTGACATCCAAGATATTTTTTGCTATTATATTAAAGCACTTGAGAGATTGCACAATATATTCCTCAATAGCTCAGTCGGTAGAGCATGCGGCTGTTAACCGCAGGGTCGTTGGTTCGAGTCCAACTTGGGGAGCCAAAAGAAAGGAACCGTAAAACGGTTCCTTTTTCTTTTTGTTTCAGCGCCCTGATAAGAACGGCAGCGCAGACCCTGCTTAACAGCCGCATCGCTGTGAACTGCTGAGAGCGCGACCGCTCGCTGCGCGAGAAAAAGGGAGCGATCGAAGGGGCAGCGGTCGGCAGAGGGCAAGGCAATACATTGCCGCAGGCAGATGCCGGGCACCGCAACCCGGGCGGGTCGTTGGTTCGAGTCCAACTTGGGGAGCCAAAAGAAAGGAACCGTAAAACGGTTCCTTTTTCTTTTTGTTTCAGCGCCCTGATAAGAACGGCAGCACAGACCCTGCTTGACCGTTGACGAGAAAAGCGTTTCGGCAGAAAACCGCGGCAAAATGCGCGGGAGATGATTTTTGATTGCAGAAACATGAAAAAGCATTGCAAGCAATATACCGCTCGCGGCAACGATGGCTCATTTGAGTTCAGTTTGGAAAGCAAAAAGGAAGGAATCGTAAAACGGTTCCTTCCTTTTTGTTTCAGCACCCTGATGAAAACAGCAGTGCAGACTCTGCGACGTGTGATGCCGGGCAAAGTTTTTATGGTAATTTCCCTGCCGGATATGTTATAATAATATAGGCATAATTTATCTTCCGCCGGTAAAACACGCCGGAACCACCAAATGCATATCGGAGGGAACAGAATGAAAGGCAAGATCATCGTTGCCGGGATGGGGCACGGCGGCCTTGCAGCCGCGGGAATTCTTGCAAAAAACGGATATGACGTTACCGTTTACGAAAAAAAGAGCGAGGGAACGCTGGGCTATGACTGGACAGATATTTTTGACCCGAAAGCGCTTGCCGCCGCCGAACTGCCGATGCCGCCCGAAACGCTTTATACATATAAAGAAGACATGACATTCTTTAACCCCGCCATGACGGTAGGGCTGCGCCAGCACGTGCCGGCTGATCAGCGCGAGATCAAAATGGAACGGCGCGATATTTACGATCTTCTGATCCGAAACGCAGAAAAAAACGGCGCAAAACTCGTTTATGACTGCAAAGTGCGGCGCCCGATCACTGCGGGGAGCAGAGTGGTTGGCATTGCAACGGAAAAGGGCGATATCTACGGCGACCTGATCATAGACGCCTGCGGCATGGAATCGCCCGTAAGGATGAACCTGCCTGCCGGGATACCCATTGAAAAAACCGTGGGCAGAAAAGACAGGATCTCCATTTACCGCGCGTTTTTTGACCGCGCTGACAGAAACGAAGTGCAGGATAAATTTAAAGTGATCTTATTCGCAGAGGGCATTTGCGGTATAACCTGGATCGCAACCGAAGAGGAGCACACGGATCTTTTGATCGGCAGGTTTGCGGATCTTGACGAAAAAGAGGTATCACGCGTTGCAAACAGCCTCAGAAAAAGCCATCCCCAGCTTGGCACAAAAGTGATGCGGGGCGGCCAGTTTGTGCAGATACCCGTTCGCCAGCCGCTGAGCATTATGGTGTGGGACGGTTACGCCGCGATCGGAGACAGCGCGTTTATGACGGTGCCGCTGATCGGATCCGGCATTGCAAACGCTTTGCGCGCCGCGCGGTATCTGGCGGACACGGTTATGGCGGACGCCAACGGCAGATATGACTGCGAAACGCTGTGGCAATACGAAGTGCGGTATTTCCGCGAACTCGGGCAGGGTCTGGCGCCGCTTGCCGCGGCAAAACGCCTGCTGCTGAACATGGCGCCGCAGGACATTGATTACTTTTTTGAATCCGGCACATTGAACGAGGACAACATTACGATGACCGCCGATTTTCACAGCCTGTTTGACCTGATCCGGTTTGACCCGGCGGATCTGATGAAAAAAGGCAGAAATCTGTGCAAAAACAAAGACGCCATGAAAAAACTGCTTTCCGGCGTGCCGAAAATTGCCGGGGCAATGGCGGCAAGCGCGGCCATTCCGCACCGCTGGGAGGAACGCACCGTGCTGCGCTGGGCAAAACGCTATTCCGCCTGCTTTAAATAACCGGCGCCAAAGAAAATCCTGTTGGCAAAAAGCAGCGCCTCCTTGCTATAGACTCCATTTAATGTTATAATCACAAAATATAAAAAACGTAAAAATATCTGCGCGCAAACCGGGTAAACGGAAGGCGCAGGCACTGCAAAATTCACATAAAAAGGAACAGATATGAAAGAAAGATTTATTACGTACATTGAACGATCCCTGCCGGACAGACCGGGGGATAAAATCCTGTTTCAGTTTAAACGGGAAATGCTGGATGAAATGACAGCGATGGATAAAACCGTGGAAAAGCGCGGGCTGCGCGACGAAAAAGTGCGGGAAGATCTGATCATCAGCGAATATCCGGATCTGCCGGGCAGATACGCCGCTTACTATGACAAAAAGACGGAAAAGCAGCGCACAAAACGTAATTTTATTGCCAACGCCATTGGTTCTGCGGCATACATACTGCTGCTGCTTGTTGCGTTTTTGGGCATCAGTTTTGCTACGGACGCCTGGGAGCGCACCTGGGTGATCATGGTGGACGGCATTTTGCTTTGGATCGATTACCTGCTTATGATCGGCGTTGTTAAAATCACCTCTATGCGCCGCGTTTTTCACATTTTTGCAAGAATCCTTTTAGGAATCGCCGTTATGGTTGCCGCGGTTGCCGTATTTTTAGTTTGCATGGCGGTGCTGCACATGCCTTACAGCTGGCTGATCATCATTGCGGGGATCGCCGCCGTTTTCGCGGCGGACAGTATTTACATCTCCGTTACCCGGCAGAAACTGGCGGTTATCTTTTACCTTGCTTATATTCCGGCGGCTGCCGCTATGGTTTATATTCTTTTGGGTGCGCCCGGCATCATTCCCTGGGCGCCCGGCTGGATCATGATACCGCTTTCACTGCTGATAGACGCTGCGATCATCGCCGCGCTTATCCTGCGCAACAAAAAGATCGCCCGGGAGGTGGCTAAACATTGGAACGAAGATTAAACGCCGAGCTTTGGGATAAGATGCACTATCTGTTTCGCGATTTTAACGACAGAATGGTGCATGTGGAACTTAAATATGATTTTGAGATCAATATTGAGGCGCTCAAGACCGTGCTGCTCTGCTTTTTTGAAAAAGCGCCCGTTCTGCACGCCTCGTTTACGGACAATCATGTGCGCCCTTACTGGACGGTAAACGATTATACGATTGACGATATCTTAACGGTGGAAACCGTAAACGCGGAAGAACTGGACAATAAAACAAACGAATTTCTGACCCAGTGCATACCGCCGGAGGCAAAAGTGCAGATGAAAGCTGCCGTTTTTAACTGCGGCGGCGGAAGCGTGCTTTGCATTGTGGAGAACCATATGTGCATGGACGGCGGCGATTTTAAATACTTTTTAAACGCCCTGTGCAAAAATTACAACAACTATATCAGCGGCATTGCCAGCCCGATCGATTTAAAGACGGGCACGCGTTCCTACGAATCCGTATACGAAGATCTTTCCCCCGACGAAAAACACATGGCAAAAAATCTGTTTCGCAATATTAACGCGAAAGATGACCACGCTTTCCCCCTTACCCCGGATAATATCCGCGACCGTTCATTCATAGCCCGCAGGACTTTGCCCGCGGAAATGTTTGACCCTATAAAAGCCGCCGGAAAGGCACACGGCGCAACGATAAACGATATGCTGACCGCGGCGTATTTCCACAGCGTTTACGAGCTTGCCGGGTTTGACAAAAACGAATCCGTTTCCATTTCCTGCGCTATTGACCTGCGCCGGCATATTAAGGACAGTTCAGACACCGGCGTTACCAACCACACGGCATGGATGCAGTGCCGCGTGCCGCACTGCGGAAAAGATGTGTTTGAAACGCTGCAGTTCACAATAGAAAGCGTAAACAAATTCAAGAGCGACCGGTTTATCGGCCTGCACGGCCTGCCCCTGCTTTCGCTCGGGTACAAGATTCTGCCGCATGCGGCGTCTGAGGAGATCGTGAAGATCGGTTATTCCAACCCGCTTATGGCAATGAGCAATATCGGCGTGCTGGATGTTAAAAAACTTTCCCTTGCCGGGCACGAGCCGGTTGACGGCTTTATGAGCGGCGCGGTAAAATACAAGCCTTATGCGCTGCTATCCGTTACCACGCTGCGCAAAGAGATCACCTTTTCCATGTGTGTGCGCGGCAATGCGGAGGACCAAAAGACCGTTGAGCGTTTCTTTGACCTGCTTGAAAAGAACATAAACGAACTGATCCGATAGGCGCATTCCCATTTTGCCTGCGCAAGATAAAAGCGGCGTGATGCCGCACAAAACGGAGTAAGCCCATGCGTGTTTTTGATTTTGACAACACCATTTACCGCGGTGAAAGCGTATTTGATTTTTATCTGTTCAGCCTGCGCTATAACCCGCGCGCGGCAAAGCTGATCTTTACCGTGCTCAGCTATGTTTTGAAATACAAAACAGGCAGAATGACCATAGAACAGCTGAAAACCGGCTGTGCCAAATACGCGCATGATTATATCGCCTCTTTTCCCGATCCCGAAAAAATGGTGGTTTCCTTTTGGAACAGCCATATGAAAAAAATTAAAAAATGGTATGCTCCGCAGCAAGACGATATTATAATGACCGCTTCTTTCAACGTAATCATGGATGAAATATGCAAAAGGCTGGGTGTTTCCCGCTGTGTGTGCTCCGTTATAAACAAAGATACGCTTGAGGTGGAATACCTGAATTTCAGCAAAAATAAAAAAGATAAATTCATGGAAATGTTCGGCGATACCGAAATAGACGAATTTTATACGGACAACATAAGCGATATGCCCATGGCGGAGATCGCAAAATCCGCATATCTTGTGCGCGGCAATAAAATAAAAAGAATCAAATAACATATTGCAAATTTTTAAAGCTGAAAAGAAAAACATAAAGTGCCGATTAAATCAAAGATTTAATCGGCACTTTTATTTTTTGCAATAGGGTTCGCGGTATCACTCGCTCAGTGTGCCTGCGGCTTTTCTTCTTTCCTCCAGTTCGCGCGTGATGCGCGCTTTCTTTTCGCCCACAAGATCATAGAAGAACATGGGCACGGTGCAGAGCAGAAGGCTGATTGCCGGCACAATGGAGATCAGGCTGAACATGCCCTGGCGCACGGCGTGGGTCATCTCCAGCGGATTTGCGGTTACGTTTGCGTTAATTGACGCAACATCAAGATTTACTATCATATACATAACAACGATAAAGCCCGTTGCAAGCGCGTTGCTGAACGAGGTTACGAAACTCTGTATCGCCTGGCCGGTTCCGGCAAGGCGCACGCCGGTTTTCCACTCCATATAATCGAGGCAGTCCCCAATCATGGCAAAAGCGCAAACATTGATCGCGCCGAGCGGAATGCACGAGATTACGAAGAACGGCACGCACGCCCAGAAATTGTCGTAGCCAAGAAAATAGATTATGAAACTGGAAACGGAACCTAAAATGGAAGTGCTGATTATAATTTGCTTATAACTGAACTTCTTGAACGCAAGCGGCATAACGAGCATGGTTACAAACATGCCGGCAGCCGCGGCAACCTGAAACACAGTGGATACCAAACTGATGTTGGACTGCAACGCCGCCTCTCGCTCCGCGCCGGAAAGCAGGCTGGGATCCTTGCCGATATAAAACGCATATCTTGCAACGTGAACGGCGCCTGCCTGATACAGATAACGCGCGGCGGAAAGAATACCCATAAGCGCCGTTAAAAGCAGCGGTTTGCAGCTGAATATGATTTTCAGCACGCCTTTTTCGCCCTTCTTTTTCTTGGGCGGCGGTGCGATCTTTACACGTTCTTTTGTTTTAAAGTAAACGGGAACGAACAGAATATTACCCACAACCGCGCAGAACAGGGTGATCGTCATATACTTGGTCTCTTCCAGTTGCGTGCCGCTGAGGCCGAAACCTGGCAAAATAAAGCCGAGCAGCATAAAGAACGCCATGGGTATTGCCGAGCCGACGCCGTTTGACGTGCGCGCCCTGCTGACGATTGCGCCGCGCTCATCCGGATTCGGCGTCATCAGGTTCGGCAGACTCCAAAACGGCACATCGCTGACAGAATAAACCGTGGACCACAGCAGATAGGTGATCACGCAGTATGCCATAAGCGCGCCGCCGGAAAGATCCGGAGAGTAAAACAAAAGGATCGTGAGAACGGCGATGGGAATGGGTGTATAGATGATATAACTTTTCAGCTTGCCGTGTTTGGGGTTGGCTCTGTCCATATAATAACCGAGGATCGGATCAATAGCGGCATCCCAAATCCTTGCAAGCAGCACCAGCAGCAAAACAAAGATCGGAGTCAGTTTAAGCACGTTCAGATAAAAATCCGATATGTACGAACTCATGATGGCATAGACCATGCCCTGCCCGAGCGCGCCGATTGCATATGCCATCCACTCTTTTGTGGGCACATAATTCTTCATAAATTTTCTCCTTAAAATTTTTGCTCAACTTAAATTTACACTTAACAGCGGAGCACGGCATCATTGCTGTCTATCCCGTTTGCGTTAAACAGAATATCGGAAAGTATGGGGCGGAACTCCTCCGCGTACTTTGCCTGTATGCTCTTTGACGGGATCAGGCGGAAAGCCCGGTCCGCAAGCGCCATAAAGGAATCATATTCCGCGCTGCCGGGGGCATAGTTCCGCGTGCCGCCGTAAACATTGTTTACAAGCGTGATCAGAAAATCGCAAAGGCGCACATCATACATTCTGGGCGCGATCCGGCTGCGCACGCCGAGCAATCTGCCCGCTTTTTTAAATGTAAGTTTTTCCAGCGCCTTGCCGGCAAGATTGATGGGCACTTTTAATTTCTCCGCCTGCTCTTTTTTCAGGCTGAAACTTTCGCCCAGTTCACAGAAACGGTCTATATCATTCGCAGCGGCGTCAAAGATATCGCGCAGCATATAATCAAAATGATCTTTCAGATACAGCATATACGGCTTGCACTGCAGATCATAATTGATCCGATCCGGATGCAGGGTCTGGATATCCAGCGTGCCGCCCTCCAGCGCCATTTTCCGAATGGGGCTGGGATATGCCGTCAGGCAGCCGGTATTGATCTCATACAGCCGGCGCCCGGCAGGGCTGTCATAAAAATTGATATTCTGCATATGCGTGTGGCCGGTAAAGAGAAAGCGGATTCCGCTGTCCGCAAGGAAGGCGGCAACGGCATCACTGTTATCAATCATCTCATGCGGGCTGAACGCGCGGTAAAACTTTACGGGCGAAAGCAGCGGATGGTGGCAGACGGCAAGCATCTCCTCCCCTGCCGCATTCGCCTCTGCGATCTGCTGTTTTGCCCAAGCAAGCTGTTCGGCGGAAAAACCGTAACTGTCCGCGCCCCAGCCGTCCCTGTCATCATTCAGCATCAGCAGACGGTAGCCCGGCTCCAGCCGGGCGCAGTAGGAATTGGTTGGCTTATGTATGCTTAAAGCATCGCGCAGGCCGAAATCATAGTAGATATCAAAAAGCTGCGCTTTGGTTGCGCATTCCACCGTATATTCGCCCTTTTCCTCGCTGTAA
The DNA here is from genome assembly GCA_000431535.1 of Clostridium sp. CAG:678. Taxonomy (GTDB): domain Bacteria; phylum Bacillota; class Clostridia; order Oscillospirales; family Acutalibacteraceae; genus Eubacterium_R; species Eubacterium_R faecale. Next base: position 117,664 of record HF991804.1, on the reverse strand, counting down.
CCTTTGGGATCCGGCCGAATATCGTGCGACGCGGTGATCAAAAAGACCCGTTTGCCTGCCGCCTGCAATTTGTGCAGTTTTTCCGCAAGAGAGATATGGCCGGCAAGTTCGCCGTCACACACAACATCGCCCGTAACAAGCACAATGTCCGTATCTTCATCCTCTGCGATCTTCCGAAACGCGGCATCTATGATCGCCTCACTTTCGGCAACACAGCGCTGGTCATAAAGCGCGCGCTTTTCCCATGCTTTGCCGCGCGCGTTCAGCACTCTTGCAGGATAATAGTGCAGATCCGTTATCTGAAAAAACCTTAACAAGGCAATACACCTCCTATTCTATTATAAATGGTTTTGTCAAATTTACAACATATAATTGTTCTATCTGTGTAAGATTTATACAAAATGACGAAAATGCAGAAAAAAAGAACCGCTCTAAAGCGGCTCTTTTAGATCGTTTTATTTACTGCGCTTTTTCTTTTTGGCTTTATAATGCAGCGCGCGCAGTGAATTTGCCACCGCGATCAGGCACACGCCCACATCGCCGAACACGGCAAGCCACATGGCGTTTTCATCAAAAATGCCTATAGCGCAGCCGATGATGATCAGCACCTTGATGCCGATGCTGAATATGATATTCTCATGAACGATATTCATGGTCTTCTTCGCGATTCTGCGCGCTACAGGGATTTTGGAAAGGCTGTCGCCCATAATGACAACATCCGCCGCCTCAATGGCAACGTCAGACCCGATACCGCCCATGGCAACGCCGATATCCGCCTGCGCCAGCACGGGCGCGTCGTTGATGCCGTCGCCGGTATAAAGAACGATATTCTCACTGCCTGCTTTGATCTTTCTGACCTTATCCACTTTCTCATCCGGGAGCAGTTTGGAATAATATTCGTTGATGCCCGCTTTTTTTGCGATATCGGCAGCGATCTCTGCTTTATCGCCGGTGAGCATCACCGTTTTTTTCACACCCAGATCATAGAGGTCGGAGATCGCCTCTTTGCTGTCTGACTTAATCACATCGGCAAATACGATATCGCCGAGGAATTCCTCTTCGCTGCAAAGGTAGATCGCCGTGCCCACCAGTTTGGTCTCCTTAAAATCAACGCCGGCTTTTTTCATCATCTTTTCATTGCCGGCATAATACCGTTTTCCGTTGATTACGGCGGAAACGCCCATTCCGGCATAATTCTTGGCGTCCGTTACCTCTAATCCATCCGCAAACTGGCCGAACGCGAGGTTTACGGATTTTGCGATCGGGTGCGTGGAATATTTTTCACACGCCGCGATCAAACCTAACAGTTCGCGGTGCTCTTTTTTGTTTTCACAGTGGCAGTTTACACATTCACAGCTTACAAATTCAAATTTTCCGCTTGTGATCGTGCCGGTTTTATCAAAAACGGCAACATCAAATTTGGAAAGCATTTCCAGATAATTGCTGCCTTTGATCAGCACGCCCTGCTTGGAACTTGCGCCCAGACCGCTGAAAAAGCCAAGCGGTATGGAGATCACGATTGCGCAGGGGCAGGAAACAACAAGCGCGGAAAGGCCCCTATATGCCCAGTCTTTCCACTCGCCGCCGAAAAAGAGCGGCGGAACAACGATGATCAGCAGCGCAATCAGGCAGACGATCGGGGTATAGATCCTGGCAAAGCGGCTGATGAATTTTTCCGCGTGGCTCTTTTTGGAATCCGCATCCTCAATCATGGAAAGAATGCGGGATACCGTAGAATCCTTAAATTCTTTCGTTGCTTTGATCTTCAGCATGCCGTCTATATTGATGGAGCCGGAAAGGATCTCATCCCCCGCGCCGAGCGAGACGGGAATGCTCTCCCCCGTCAGCGCCGCCATATCCACTTCCGCGCTGCCGGATTCTATCACGCCGTCCAGCTCGATCTTTTCGCCGGGATTCACAACAAATACTTCGCCGGCATGGATTTTTTCCGGGTCTTCCTCCACCAGTTTGCCGTTGCGCTCCACATGCACTTTCTGGGGTGCGGAGCGAATCATATCCGTAATGGATTTGCGGCTTTTCCCCACTGCAAGATCCTGCAGAAACTCGCCTATCGTATACAGGATCACAACAGCGCAGCCCTCTGCGTACTCGCCTATAATGAACGCGCCGATGGACGCAATGGACATCAAAAAATTCTCGTTAAAAATATTGCCGCGGAACACGCCCTCCACAGCCTCTTTTAAAATGTTGAAGCCGACAACAAGATAGGACGCCGCAAAGATGATAAGCGGCACATAAAACGGAAGCGCCGTCAGTTCATTTATGAGATAACCGGCAATAAAAAGCGCGATGCCAAAGCCCATTTTCAGGGCAAACGCCTTTTTGTTTACCTCGCCGCCGTGCTCGTGATCATGACCGCAGCCGCAGGCGTCGCCGTGGCTGTGCCCGCAGGCGCATGTTTCGCCGTGTGCATGACCCTGTTCGTGCTCATGTGCATGAGCGTGCTTATGCTGATCTGCCATAATTTCCTCCTATTCCTCGATATGTTCAATACCGCAGTTAATAATGGTTTTTACATGGTCGTCAGAAAGGGAATAGACCATCTGTTTTCCGTCTCTTTTATACTTAACAAGATGATTCTGCTTTAGTATACGCAACTGGTGGGACACTGCCGTTTGCGACACGCCGGTTGCACAAGTGATCTCCGTTACATTTAATTCCTTATCAAACAGAGAGCACAGGATCTTGAGCCTTGTGGAATCGGAAAAGATCTTAAAAAGATCTGCAAGATCATAAAGCATTTCCTCATCAAGCATGAAAAGCCCCCCTTTTTCGGATCGTACAAACAGCGCGGATATGAAAAGCATGGAAATTCCGCGCATTCATATGAACGTCTGTTCATATGTTCATTATATTATGTTGATTTGCATTTGTCAACTGCTTTTTTATTCTTTTTCAAATTTTTCATCCGCCGGGTAAAACTTAGCCTAAGCCGGCGCGGAAGATAAGCAGCGCCCCGGTGAAAACGTGATAAAATATTCTCTCTTTTATTTCCGGGATTTCAGACACGCAAAAAGCACACCTTTCATAAAATGAAAAAGGTGTGCTTCACAATCGTTTAGCCCGGTGGGACTATCCCCTAAGAACAGCCGCGGCGGTATTCGGTTGATCATATAACGGGCAGGGCAAAGCCGTTACTCCAGATATTTGATCCATGAGTCGTTTGCCCTGCTCAGCGCACTTTTACAGTAATACAGCCGGTTTGAGAGCGTACCCAGCGCCGTTTTTAAATGGCGGCTGACCGTTGGCTGCGAAACATGCAGTTCCCGCGCAATCTCCTGCTGCGACATCATTTTGCCAAAGCGCAGTTCCAAGCATCTGCGCTGCTGCGGTGTAAGTTCGCGCCGGATCACCTGCGGCAAAACGGCTTTGAGCGCGCTGCGGGTTGCCCGGCTGCAGTTCAGCCGTTGCGCGCCTGTTTCACTGTCCGCATATAAATAATCGGTAATCGGTATCTTTTTCAATTCCGCGCCTCCTCATCCTCATAATACCCGGAAAGCATGGTGGCAATCACTTTGCACTGGCTTGCCATATCATAATATATTTTGATCTTTCGCCGCAGGATCACCAGATCCTCCCCCGTATAGACGCAGAGCAGCGGGCGCAGACCCTGAATTTTTGCGTTCAGCACCCGGTACTGGTTTTCATATTCCTCGGCAAGTTGCGTAACCGTCATAGATTTATACCTCCCATCAAAATATAAAGCGCTGCTGGGGCGGCTTTCGCTTTACGGTCTTTATTTTATACGAACATTTGTTCTATGTCAATAACAATTTGCAAATGCATATTTACAAATTATATAATCAGAAAATAAAGTACATTTTTTGAGACGGTTCAGGCAAAATTAACCAAACCGGCAGGATATTTTTTGTTTGTTTTTTATATCGTTGTTAATTCTGCGCAAAAATTTTTAATATTGCAGTTGACAAATTGTGCAAAACTGTGTATAATAAAAATCACCTTGAAACGGAGCCGCAACCGTTTTAAGTATCTTGTCCTCCTATAGTTTGTTAAAGACAGAGAGGGAAAGGCAGCGTGTTATACGCTGCCTTTCTTCTTTTGCGTTTACCCGGCTGACCGCTGCGTTTCAGGGCGGCTTTCCGTGCAAACGAAGATGAACCGCACGGATGCATCATATAAATTAGATATAGATTGATAGGTTTATGCTTTTTGTCTAAATTTAACAAAAAAATTAATTTTTTATGTAAAAATTGCGGTAAAGATATTGCGCAATTGTCAAATCTTTGTTAAAATTGAGTGAAATATTTATTCGGAAGGGAGTCTTTTTAAATGGCTGACGAAAAAAGCGGCAGCAAAAAATTTATGAAGTTCTCCGAGATCATTACATACGGCATTGGCCTCTTCGGCGTAGCGCTGCTTACGGGCTGGATGCCGGATTACACCGCAACCTTCTTTGCGGATTTCGCTTTCAAAGGCAAGGGGTTTGACAGCGATGTAATGAGCGGAGCGATTTCTAACGTATTTTTCGTTGCAGGTATCGTGGGCGCCGTCTGCGAACTTGTAATCGGTTATCTGGTGGACAGAACAAGAACCAAATTCGGCAAAGTGAAACCGTGGGTAGGTTTCGGCGTTGTGCCCCTTGCCGTTGTTGCGCTTCTTGTTTTTGTTGCGCCAAACACAAATTCACAAACGGTTGCGATTGCATGGATGTTTGTGATCTACAGCCTTTACACGGCGGTTTCCTGCGCGGTGGAAAGCCCGGCAAACTGCTTTGGATCACTTTGCTCGCCGAACCCAAGCGAGCGCTCCACGGCGATCTCCATATCCTCTTTCCTGCGCTCCGTAGGCCAGAGCGGCGGTATGGTTGTTATTATTGTAGTGGGCGCCGTTATGAAAGCCATGATGGGTCAGCAGCAGTTTAAAAACGCGGAGGGCCAGGGCATAGACCTGATCATCTCCACCGCGGTATGCTGCCTTGGCATCATCCTTTTTGTTATGATCTTCTTTGCAAACAACAAAGAACGCGTGCCTTTTACGCAGGAAAAAGTAAGCATTAAAGATTCACTGAAAGTTGTGTTCGGCAACAAGAACCTGCTGATGGTATCCCTTACCAAATTCACAGGATTCGGCCGCGGCGTTTACGGCACCGTTTCCCTCTACATTGCCGTTTATCTGCTTGGCTCCAAGGATCTGAAACTGGCGCTTCTGCTGCCCATGGGCATCGGCACGGCAGTAGGCACGCTGCTGGTAAACTTTGTGCTTAAAAAATTCTCCACAAAAACCACGTATATTCTGTTTTGCATATACGGCGCTACCTCGCTGGCGATTCTTTATATCGTTTCCAGCTCCGTTGGTTTCAACAGCGCGCTGATCATTCCGTTTTTGATCATCAACTTCTTCTGCGGCATTCAGCACGGCAACACCAACACCACGCCGAACATCATGATTGCGGACTGTGTGGACGAGATTGAATACAAAACGGGCAAACGGCAGGACGGTATTGCCTATGCCGGATACGGACTTTTCTCCAAAGTAGCGTCCGCCTGCACAAAAGGTTTCGGCCCATGGCTTCTTTACACCTGGAGCCGCTATACCCTTTCCTCAGACCCGAACGTTGCCTATGCGGCGCAGAGCGATACAACGCTGAACCGCATGCTGATGATCTACACGATCATCCCGGCCATCTTCGTTGTGCTGCAGATGGTGCCGATCTTCTTCTATGACAACGTCGGCAAGAAGAAAGAAATGATCACAGAGGCGCTCAGAGAACGCCGCGCAGCGGCAGCCGCAGCAAAGGGCGAAAGTGCCGGGGACGGCGCCGAGCCTGAGGCGCAGGCCGAATAAGGGGGTGCGTGATATGGCTAAAAGCGAAAGCAAAAAGGGCTTTAACTACAAACTTTACGCCGTAATCGCCGTTTTGGTGGTTGCAGCGATCCTTGCGGCAGTTACGGGATATGCCTTTAAAAACAGATACATCCAGTTTGACCCGCAGAAAACGGCGCTGAACTACGCGGACACTGTATTTCAGCGCGGAGACGGCTACAACGCTTACAACTACACCTTTTCCGCCAAGAGCGAAAAATACGGCGATTTCATCCGTATTTATTATATGTATCCGCTGATCTACCCGAAATACGAAGTGGGCATGGACAGCAAAGTTTTTGAGCAAATGCAGAAAGATAAGGACGGATACAATAACGATCAATACAAATCCGAAGCCACTGCCAATGATGACGGCACACTTGCCGGCCAGGTTGCAGACAGAATGTACCCCTATTACGTGGAACTGATCCAAACCTATGGCTGGGACGATTATGACAGCATTTATAAAAATTATTTCAGCCGTTTCATTGAGGTGCGCCAGGAAGTGTTCGGCGACGAGTATCTGGACGATGAAGTGATGTTCACGGCATTTGAATCCAATGTTTCTGCATACGGAAACGCCGTTACAGGCACGGAAGAAGTGCTTGGCGAGGACGAAAAGACCGTGATTCAGGAAAAATCAATCGGTCTTTATCAAGAGATGTACGGCGAGGACTACAAGATTATAACCACCGTTGTGAACGCTGCGCCCGTTGCGGATCTGGACGCTTACAAAGCGGCGCTCCCGGCAGACGTGCTGGAAACCTATGAAATCACGGCAGATGATATTTCAGCCGCCCAGATGGTAACCACACAGGCTGCGCTTGCCGACGGCACCGTTATTGCAACGCTGGATGTATATGTTGTGCAGATCGGCAACACCTGGTATGTGGATAACCTGACCACAAACACCAATACGTTTTATGCCGGGCAGCTTGCCGGCATAGCGGCATAAACAGTATAAAAATACAGAGCCGTCCCGGCAAACGGGGCGGCTTATTTTTTCACGAAAAAGCGTCTTTTGTTCAAAATCCACAAATTATATGAAAAATTTTTGGTTCGGGCCGTATTGAAATCACGCATAATAATATAGTAAACTAAAAGAAAAAGGGGCTGATCTTACGGAAAATAATATCATCATTGCATCCGAGCGGGATTCACGCGTATTCATCCGCGTTACAGAGGGGCATTTTATAACGGAAAACGCGCATATCAACTACTATGTGGGCACATCGGATATCAAACACAATCATTCCGTTTCCGTGGACGCGGCAATGCTGATCGCGCAGTATTATATTGAGCGGGATATCAAAATAGACACCGTGCTCTGCCTTTATGAAACACAGGCCCTCGGCGCTTATATTGCGCACGAACTTTCACGCCCCAGCATGATGCAGCCGAATCCCGTTGGCGATATATATGTATTAGGGCCGGAATATGACGCCGCCGGCAACATGATCTTCCGAGACAATCTGAAAAGAATGATTCACGGCAAAAAAGTGCTGGTTCTGATCTCCTGCATCACGAGCGGAAAAACCGTTCAGCGCGCGATCGAAAGCGTGCAATACTACGGCGGCGCCACAGTCGGCGTCTCCGCCGCGTTCAGCGCAACGAGAAACATTTCCGGCATAGAGGTCAACTCTATCTTTACGCAGGACGACCTGCCGAATTACCGGGTTTACGGCAAACACGACTGCCCCCTGTGCAAGCAGGGCGTGCCGGTAAAAGGCATTGCCAACGGCCACGGCTATTCCACCCTGCCGTAAAATACCGGCGCAGCCGTTAAAATATGGTTCTTGACTTTTAAAATCTATGTGTTATAATGATTCTAACCGAAAGGTTTGGTAAACTGAATATTACCCAAAAAAGACTATGATGCGGAAAAAGACCGTAATTTGAGGTGCAGAGAGCCGGCGGGCGGTGAAAGCCGGTACAGGAATTACGGTGCATAGCTCTCCGCGGAGTTGCCGCTCTGAAAACTTTGGATAGGAGCGGACGTGTAACGGCGTTATTCGTTAAGGCATTTGTTGATGCTAAAGGGCGGATCTTTCCGCTGAAGTAGGGTGGTACCGTGTAGAATTTTCTACGCCCCTATATCATTTGGGGGCGTATTTTTTATGCCCTTCATAAAGAAAGGAGTTTTTATTATGCTGAAAGGATACAAAAAGTATATTCCCTTCAAGCCCATCAACATTCCGGACAGAACCTGGCCGGATAAGACCATTACCAAAGCGCCCACATGGTGCTCCGTTGATTTAAGAGACGGCAACCAGGCGCTGGTTGACCCAATGAATCTGGAAGAAAAGCTGGAACTTTTCAAAACACTTATAGATATCGGCGTTAAGGAGATCGAAGTGGGGTTTCCCTCCGCCTCCGAAACGGAATATGAAATTCTGAGAACACTGATCGAGGGAAACTATATTCCGGATGACGTAACGATTCAGGTGCTTGTTCAGGCAAGAGCGCACCTGATCAAAAAAACATTTGAAGCAATCAAAGGCGCAAAAAACGTGATTGTGCATTTCTACAACTCCACTTCCACGCTGCAGCGCAAAGTTGTGTTTAAAACGGATATGCAGGGTGTAATCGATATAGCCGTGGAGGGCGCCAAACTGATCAAAGAACTCACGGACGAGGAATTAAAGCAGTACCCCGATATGAATATCCGCTATGAATATTCGCCGGAATCCTTTACCGGCACGGAGATTGACAATGCTGTTTGGATTTGTGAAGAAGTCATGAAAGTAATGGGCGCAACGCCCGAAAACCCGATCATTCTGAATCTGCCGTCCACCGTTGAATGCGCAACGCCGAACTGCTATGCGGATCAGATCGAATATTTCTGCCGCCACATCAGCAACAGGGACGCCTGCATCATCTCCCTGCACCCGCACAATGACCGCGGCGAGGGCGTTGCGGCAACCGAACTTGCGCTGATGGCGGGCGCGGACAGAGTAGAGGGCACGCTTTTCGGCAACGGCGAACGCACAGGAAACGTAGATATCGTTACGCTTGCGCTGAATATGTGGACGCAGGGCGTTGACCCGAAACTGGATTTCCACGATATCAACAAGATCAAAGAAGTGTATGAGCGCACCACCAAGATGAAAGTGCCGCCGCGCCAGCCGTATGCAGGCGAACTTGTATTTACGGCGTTTTCCGGCTCTCATCAGGACGCGATCAACAAGGGCAAGACCTATATGGAAGAAACCAATTCCGATTATTGGGAAGTTCCCTATCTGCCCATTGACCCGGCAGACGTAGGCAGGGAATACGAGCCTGTTATCCGAATCAACTCTCAGAGCGGCAAAGGCGGCGCGGCATTCATTCTTTCCGCCGATTACGGCATCAAAATGCCCAAAGCCATGCAGGTTGAGTTCGGCGCGGTTGTAAAGCATGCCTGCGACGCAAAGGGCAAAGAACTGAAACCGGATGAAGTGTTTGACCTGTTCCAGAAAGAATACAGAAATGTGGTTGGCCCATACAGGATCATGAACCACAAGACCTTTGAGGAAAAGGAAGAGGGCGAATATCTGACCCGCGTGCATTTTGAGGGCGAAATCAAAGTGAAAGACGGCAGCCTGGTTAAGATTGACGGCGCAGGCAGCGGCCCCATTGAGGCGTTTTTCAATGCGCTGGATCAGATCGGCATAAAGGGCTATCAGTTTGTGGATTACAGCGAGCACGCCATTTCCGTTGGCGAAGATTCCAAGGCGATCTCCTATATTCACCTGAAAAATCCGCAGGGCAAAGATGTTTTCGGCATCGGCGTTTCGCACAATATCGGCTACGCCTCTCTGAAAGGCATCATCTGCGCCATAAACCGGGATCAGCCGGGCTGCGTCAGGGATGACACTATGCCCGGGATTTTTGAAAAATAAGGAGAGTACGCAATGAAAAATTACAAAATAACCGTTCTGCGGGGCGACGGAATCGGCCCGGAGATCGTTGACGAATGCATAAAAGTGCTGGATAAAGCAGGCGAAAAATACGGATTCAAATTTGAGTACAACGATCAGCTGCTCGGCGGCTGCGCCATAGACGCAACCGGCGTTCCCTATCCCAAAGAAACAGAAGCGGCGTGCAAAGCGTCCGACGCAGTGCTTTTGGGCGCTGTGGGCGGCCCGAAATGGGATACGCAGCCCGGCAGCAACCGCCCGGAGGCTGGCTTGCTTGCAATACGCGAATCGCTTGGCCTGTTTGCCAACCTGCGCCCGGCAAAGATCTTTGCGCCGCTTAAGGACGCATCCCCCATTAAGGAAGAGATCATCGGCGACGGGCTGGATATCCTGATCGTTCGTGAACTTACCGGCGGCATCTATTTCGGCGACCGCGGCACCTATGAAAAAGACGGCGTGGAGGGCGCTTATGACACAGAACGCTATACCGTGCCGGAGATTGAGCGAATCCTGCGCGCGGGCTTTGAATACGCCATGAAAAGAAATAAAAAACTTACCTGCGTGGACAAGGCAAATGTTCTGGACTCCTCCAGACTTTGGCGCAAGGTTGCAGAGCGCGTAAAAGCGGATTACCCCGAGGTGGAGCTTTCCTATATGTATGTGGACAACTGCGCAATGCAACTGGTGCGCAATCCCCGCCAGTTTGACACGATCGTTACCTCAAACATGTTCGGCGATATTCTTTCCGACGAAGCGTCCATGATCAGCGGATCGATCGGCATGCTTGCTTCGGCATCGCTTGCGAAAGGCACATTCGGTCTGTATGAGCCGATCCACGGCTCCGCTCCCGATATTGCCGGTCAGCAGAAAGCAAACCCGCTTGCCACGATCCTTTCCGGCGCGATGATGCTGCGCTACACCTTTGGGGAAAGCGAGGCGGCAAACGCCATAGAACAGGCGGTAGACACCGCTCTGACGCAGGCAAGAACGCCCGACATCTATGAGGACGGCTTCAAAAAAGTTACCACCTCCGAAATGGGCGATCTGGTCGCTTCCCTGCTGTAAACCGGAACAAATTTATGATTAAAATAAAAGGGCTTTCCGTTTGGAAAGCCCTTTTTATCTGCAAATATTTTATAAAAAGACGTTATACGTTCGCGGCGGAAGTAATATCATCTATATTCTTTTCTGTTTGGGATATCCGCTTTTGGATATCGGCGCCGCGGTCTGATCCGCCCTGAAGAAAAACAACGGTATACTGCTCTTCATCATAATCTTCGTCGTTACAGAAATAGGGCACTGCATAGCCGTTTGCATTAAATTCGCGGCGGTACACGCGCTCGCCGTTGATGCGGTATGTATTATAGCCGTAATTGCTGTTTACCTCTGCCGTAAAAAAGGCGGAAAACGCACCGTTTTCATCCATTTCACTGATTCGGCTGGCGCCTTTCCAGATCCGCTGCGTGCGCTCGTCATACGTGTAAGTATTGCGGCAGATATCGGTTTTTTCGCCGTTTTTGCGCAAAATATAAAACCGCTGCGGATCATCCGGATCCTGCATTTCCGATATGCCCTCATTTTCAAACGCTTTTACGGCGGAGGTTCCGTTCCAGCGGAACACTTCAATCTTATATTCCGGCTCTGTATCCAGCACATGGTTGCCCGCATCATCCGTTGCGGAGATCTTTTTGCTGAACCGATACACCGTTAAAAGTTCATTTACACCGTCGCCGTTAAAATCAATCAGATCCGCCACGCACAGCCCCGTTGCAAAGCAGGTGCGTGAAGACGAATCATACTGCGGCCTGCCGTATTTTGAAACATAGTCCTGCACCACATTGGAATACGCCTGCGCCATCAGTTCCTCGCCGGACTTTGCAGAAACAGGCAGCGCGCCGTCGTCCGCCGCGCCGAAACTGTTTATGGCTGCGGAAACGGAATCCAGCAGATCCTCCGCTTTGGAGGCGCTGAGGTTGGAAAGCCGGATCGTTTCATAATCCGCGGTATTGATTTTGCCGTTCTCCGCATAGATATCGTTCACCGGATCATATTCGCACTGCCGCGTACTTTTAAACGTGCCGCCGTGCAGGCTGAAAAGATCCATCGTTTTACCATCCTCTGCGGACAGTTCACCGATATAAAATTCACTGCCGTGGCGGTAAAGCGAGATCCAGTACCCCGCTTCCGGATGGTTTGCGTCAACATTGGCGGCATGGGAATACAAACGCACAAAATCGCCGCCGTCATACCCCCAGACTTCCGCCTGATACGCGCTGCCGCTGCGGAACGCAAGCATCAGTTCGGATCTGCCGTTGCCGTCAAAATCCACTTCGCGTGCAAAGGAAAGGCCTGCCATGCGGTACATTTCCCCGGTATGATCCGCCTGCTCCGTTTTTGCCGAGCCGTACTCGCCGATAATGTTGGCGCACACCTTTGCCGCATCGCCGTCAAAGCGGTTCTCGCTGCGGTTTTCTCCGCTTAAATCAATATAAAACAAAACAGGCGTAACCACAACGGCGGCAGCAAGCAAAACGGCAATACCTGCTTTAAAGCCAAGTGAAATACCGGAAACGCTGCTTTTCACTTTGGAAAAAAGCGTTTTCAGGATCCTGCGCGCTTTTGCCGGCGTGAGCCTGCGCAGTTTTGCAAAAAGGTCTTTTGCCATGTCTTTCACAGAAGAAAGATCTGCCTGCGGCAGGGTAAAACGGCGCTGACCGGAAGCGGCGATATAATCATCCCACTCCTCATCAAAATACGTATACTTTTTCAGCGCTCTCCACCCCCTTGCAGGCTTTTAAGTGTTGTTTCTTTTATTATGATACATTTTTTCTTTTTTTAGTATCCTTTTATGTATCTGATATCATTTCCCTCTAACACCAGCACGGAATATTCGCCTGCCAGGCGGCTTGTAACCCTCTGGTTATAATCGCGTTCCAGATCCTCAAAACTGAAGTTCGTGCTGATCACGGTTGCTTTTTTCTTTAACACACGCGTATTTACAATATTATAAAGGCACGCTTCGGAAAAGGCGTTTTTATATTCCGTGCCCAGATCATCCAAAATCAGCAGATCCGTATTTAAAACATCATGTTCATTATAATTTATATTATCCGTTCTGCCGAAATTTTCATCCTGCAGATCGGAAAAAATATTCTGCGCCGTGCCGTAGATCACGGAATAGCCCTTATTTAAGGCGACGTTTGCAATGGCAAGGCTCAAATGGGTCTTGCCCAGCCCCGTGCCGCCCATAAACAGCAGATTTGGAGACTGCGGTGTAAATTTCTGGGCATACATGCGGCAGGATTCCAAAATTTTTGCCGCCTTCTCGCGCGGGGAAACACTTGCGCCGGCAGCTTTTTCCGGATAGTATTCCACTTTAAAGGTATCAAACGTGCAGTCGTCTATCGGCGCCTCTTTGCGAATGGAATCCCGCTCAATCTCCTTTAAAAGTTCCCTGTGGCACGCGCACATACGGTTCTGAACAAAGCCCGTATCCGAGCAGACCGGGCAGACATACCGGATTGTGAGCGCGTCTTCATCCAACCCCGCTTTTAAAAGCAGTTCTTTTTTCCGCTTTTGCAGAGCAAGGCTCTTTTCCTTTAATTTTTCGATCTCGCCCTTTGTATTTTCTCCCCTGAACAGCAGGGTGGAAACGGAAAGCCCCGTTCTGGCAAGTTCCTGCTGAATCTCCGCAAGTTCAGGAATTTTTTGCATGGCTTCTTCCGTGCGCCGCTGCAGATCCGATTCCGCATGGCTGCGCCTGCGTTCCAAAATATTCAGCGCTTTCTGATAAACATAACTTCTGTAAGGCATAACTGCTCCTTAATATTTGATATCGGTATTCTTGAGTGCGTCTTTCCGGATCTGATCCAGATCATACGTGGGCGGGCGGCTGATCTCGCCGCGGCGGCTTTTTTCTTTCTGCGCTTTCTGCCGCTCAAAATGCTCGTTTTCGCGTTTTGCGTCCTCAGGTGTTCTGATTCCGGCTTTTTTCCAGTTTTTCAGAATCTTATCCATATAGCGCAGATCCGGCTTGTCTATATTCTCGTTCATGATCTCCGCCGCGCGGAAGATCATTTCATCCGAAAAATCGGCGCGCCAGGCGGTTATCATCTGCCGCTGTTTATCCGTTGGGGTTTCTTTCGCAAACCCGGCAGCGTCCTTTAAACTCTGCCAAAATGCGTCCGCCTTTTCCAGTTCGCAGATCCTGCTTTCCGCAAGGGCGGGGGTGTCAATACCATCCTCCAGCCAGTTCTGCGCGGTCTTATAAAAATAACCGGGGCTGACCGCCCTGCCGTTTGCCCTGAGATTCTCGCAATAGGCAAGCAGCATCATCACCACTTCCGGCTGCATGCCGTAAAATTCCGTCAGATTCACGATCATCTCCTGCTCCGAATGGCTGATCGTGCGCCCGTAGACCGCCTGCGCCTCGTTTAACAGCTGCGCCACCTGCGGTTTTTCACAACTGATGGCAACGATCTCTTTTGGGGAGAGTGACGGCGCTTTCACGCTTTGGCGGATGTGTGTTTTTTTTGGCGGTTCACTGCTTTGCGCCGGCTTTTCCGGCAGCGTTTCCGCCGCGGCGCGTTCTTGCTGAACCGGGGCGGGGGCAGACGCCAGACCTGCTGCCGGCACGTAATTGCCGCTGCCGCTTTCTCCGCCGGTCAAAACGCCCTCTTCTATCCAGAAATCCATCATATTCTCCGCATCCGTCTGCGGAACACCGAGCTTTCTGGAGATCTCTTCAGACGTAGCCGCACCGTTTCTGCTTAAAATATAAAGCAACGCTTTGATCTGATATTCACTTGCCAGTTTTATGTATTTTTCCGCAACGGCGGCAGGCACAAAAAACATGCCGTCTTTCCACACCCTGCCGGCGGGATCGATTCTGTAATCCATAAAATTCCCCTGCATTCCTTATTGCACAATAACACATACTAATTTTAGCAAAAAGGGCGGGCAATGTAAATAGAAAAATATTGAGAGGAACAGAACAGGACTTTTTCAGATTATTTTGCACATTTCGGATAAAATTTTTTCATACGCTCTTGACAAACGCCTTTTCTTTTTGTATACTTCTATTGTTGTTTGCGGATTTAGCTCATCCGGTAGAGCGCCACCTTGCCAAGGTGGAGGTAGCGAGTTCGAGTCTCGTAATCCGCTCCAGAAGCCATTCATTGCGCTAATGAATGGCATTTTTTATTATAAACGGCTTTTTAATTACAAAGGAGCATGCTATGAGCAGAATTTCCGCCGCCGAAAAGGCAAAACGATTTTTACGTTCTGGATTTTTCATTTATTCAATACTGATTTTTATAACCGGCGTTGCGGTATTTTTGCCGTTTCTGCAAAACAGGACCTCGTTTATCTGGGAGCCGGACGGAACGGCGCAGCATTTTACCGCTTTTGTTTACTACGGCGAATACATAAGGGAGATCGTGCAGAGCATTTTTGCCGGGCATCCGGCGATACCGCAGTTTGATCTTTCGATCGGGCTTGGATCGGATATTTTACAGGCGCTGCAATATTACACCATCGGCGACCCGCTGAACCTGCTTTCCGCTCTGGTGCCCAAAGAATACGCTGCGTACGCATACACGCTGATCATGGTGCTGCGCTATTATCTGGCGGGGCTTGCCTTTATGGCGCTTGCCAAATATAAAAAACTGCCCGTGCTGACCTCGGCGGCAGGCGCAGTGATCTATGTTTTTACGGCATATTCAATGTATATGGCGATCCGCCACCCCTCGTTTTTAAACCCGATGATCTATTTTCCGCTCATTATTCTGGGTGCGGAAATGATATTTGATAAAAAACGCCCTTATGTTTTTATTCTCAGCATTTTTCTTGCGGCGGTAAGCTGTTTTTACTATTTTTATGTGCTCTCTGCCTTTACCGTGCTGTATATCTTTTTCAGGATCTTTTTTGTTTACGGCAAACAATTCTTTAAAGGCTTTTTGGAAAGCCTGTGGAAGTTCGGCGGCGCATATATTCTTGGCGTAATGATGGCGGCGGTGATCTTTTTTCCGCTGGTTTCAGCGTTTTTTGCCGCGTCAAGAGGGCAGGTGGAATACGGCCTTAGTATCCTGTTTAACAAGGATTTTTACAAAAACTTTTTAAGCGCCTTCTTTAACACGCAAATGATCGGCAACAACACTTATTTCGGGTTTACGGCGCTTGCCGCCGGCGGCGCGGTGCTGCTGCTGTTTGCCGGCAGAAAGAAAAACGGTTTTCTGAAACTGGCGTTCCTTGTGGTTACCGTTATGGTCATGCTGCCTGTATTCGGAATGATCCTAAACGGATTTTCCTATGTTGTAAACCGCTGGAGCTGGGTATACGGTCTGCTTTGCGCCTACACCTTTGCAAAATGCGCCGGTGATCTGAAAACCATTACGGTTAAAAAATCCGTACTGCTGGTTGCCGCGGCAACCGTTACCACGGGCATTATGGCATTTCTTAAAACCCTGAATGACAGTGAAAACCTGATCTCCTGCGCCGTATTTTTCGCGTTTGCGCTGCTGTGCCTTGCGTATTCCGTTTTGCCTAAGATCGCAAAAAAGGTAAACAAAAAAGCGCTCGGCACGGTTTTCAAGGCCGGACTCTGCGCGCTTGCCGCCGCAGCCGTATTCATCAACGGATTTAACTTTTTCAGCCCGAGCCGCAGCAAATATGTAAGCACCTTTATGACTTTTAAAGAGGCGCGCGAATATTCAAACGGCGAACGCACGGCGGAAATAGAAAAGATACAAAACGAAAGCGGCGGAATCAACCGATATGTGCCGCTTTCGATCCCGCTGGCGGACTGCAATGAATCCATGATCAGCGGCGGTTACTCAACAAACGCCTATCTCAGCATGATTGACGGCAACATCGTGGAATTCCAGCAGGATATGGGAATTATAAACGGAAACCTTTCCCGCATAAACGATACCAGATGGGATCCGTTTTTAAACGTGGTCTTAAACACACGATATATGGTTGCAAAGAGCACAAACAGCACCTTTTACGGCACGGAAAACAATTCTTTGGGCAGCGTAGCCTACACGGACGGGGGCGAATATCAGATCTACGAAAACCAATACGCCGTTCCGTTTGGCTGTACTTATGAAAAAACGCTTTCCCAGGAGGAATATGATCAGCTTGCCCCTGCAGAAAAGCGCCTTGCGATGCTGGACTGCGTTGTGCTGAATGACAGCACAGATTCCGGCACGGCAACTGCCGCCGACTAC
The DNA here is from genome assembly GCA_000431535.1 of Clostridium sp. CAG:678. Lineage (GTDB taxonomy): Bacteria > Bacillota > Clostridia > Oscillospirales > Acutalibacteraceae > Eubacterium_R > Eubacterium_R faecale. The sequence continues at coordinate 100,692 of HF991804.1, read as the reverse complement.
CAAAACAGATGCAGTGAAATTTCCGTTTCGCTTGCCGAGGCGCCGGGCGTTGTTGTGCGGGAAAACCGGATCTATGTGGCGGAGGACAATACGGAGGTAACCCTGATGCCCCAGGACGATCTGCCAGACGGCGGTCAGTTTTACTTCTACGCACAAAACATCCGCTACTCTCCGCTGAGCACGGACGACTATGAAAAAGCGGAAAGAGGAGAAAACGTGCACGGCGTGCGAACAGATACGATGCGAAAGTTTTTTGAGCCGGAAAACAGCGTGGGACTGAGTGTGAGCACGGATACGCGCAGAGAATCTTTCAGTATCTATACGCCTTATAACGATTACAACACTGGTGTTTCGGATCACATGCTGAATCTTGGGTATTACAGCAGCAACCCCGGCGAATTAAAGATGACCTTTAAAAAAGGCGTTTATGAACTGGATTCGCTGCGCCTGATCCGCGTGCCGATGGACAGTTATAACGCCCTTGTTGCCGAACGGGCGGAAGAGACGCTGCAAAACGTGCAGACCGGCTGCGACAGCATCAGCGGCAGCATAACGGTAAGCGGCAGCAAATGGCTTTATCTTTCCATTCCGTACAGCGAAAACTGGAAAGCCTATGTGGACGGCGAGAAGGTGGAGATCTCCCGCGCGGACAGCGCATTCTGCGCCATTCCCTTAGAGAGCGGCGAACACAGCATTGAACTGCGGTATGAAAACAGAATTTTGCTGTATTCCCTGCCCGTAAGCCTTGCCGGCGCGGCGGTTTTTGCGGCAGTAATCATCGTAACGGAAAAGAAAATAAAAAAGAAAAAAGCAAACTAAAAAGGCACACACGGCAAAACGCCGCCGGAACGCAGGATTCCGGCGGCATTTTCTTTTTTACTTATGATTCAAACACGGTGGAGATCACTTTGGGCGCGCCGGGCGGCGAATAATCAAAGCGGTCAATATGATCGGCATTTACAAAATAGGTAAGATCCTGCGCCATATCCGCCTCTTCAAACGCCTCCACAATCACCAGTTTGATCTTCATTTTATCCGGCAAAACGGATTTTATGTAAACGGCAACACGCTGCCCCTCAAACAGATAATCGCACGGCTCCGCAAGGCCGGCAAGATTCGGCGTAAGCTCCACAAAAACGCCGTAGGTCTCAATACTTCTGACCGTGCCGGTCACCGTCTCCCCCGGCGCAAACATCATGGCGTTCTCGCTCCAGGTGCCAAGCAGTTCTTTCAGCGAGAAGGTCAGTTTTTCCGGCTCCCGTTTTTTGAGCACAACTTTGATGCACTCGCCCTCATACACTCTTTCACGAGGGTGGTTTATGCGGGAAACGGAGAGCATATCAATGGGGATCAGGGCGTTTATACCCGCCCCGATATCAATGAAAGCGCCGAATTTTTCCAGATGCGTAACGCGCGCGTCTATGATATCGCCCTCCACAAGATGATCTATAAAATTTTTCCTGCAGCCGAGCTGCACGGCTTTTCTGGATAAGATGGCGCTGATATTGCCGCGGTCATCCCGCTGAAAGCCCAGAATGATAAAGCAAACGGGTTTGTTTACCTTGGAGATCAGGGCAATATCACGGGTCGTGCCGTCGTCAATGCCGATCGCGCCCTCCTCCCGCGGGATCACACCCCGGATGATACCCAGGTCAACGTGCAGGTTATGTTCACTGTCGCACATCAACACACGGGATTCGATCACGCTGCCGTTCATCATGGCGATCTTCACATCCTCCAGCGTATCAAACGTGCGCGTAAGCTGCGGATTTTGCCCCTCCGGGTAGAATTTCATAACATTCACTCTCTTTAAACGGCGCGTTTTCACTGCCGGCCCCGCTTGGCGGATTTCGCCTTGCTTAGGGCGTATCTGCATTTTCCTGCGCCTTAATATTGTCTGTTTTAAATGTATGCAAAATTCACCGCGATTATGTTGTAAATGTAACAAATATGTGCTAAAATACTTTATTAATAAAGTTTGGCGGCGCACCGTTGTGCGCCTTGCGGGTGATTTTTTTGGATTACAATGTTGGCGATACAGTCATTATGAAAAAGCCGCACCCTTGCGGCAGCAAAGAATTTGAGATCCTGCGCGTGGGCGTGGATTTTAAGCTGAAATGCGCCGGCTGCGGCCGGGAAGTGATGGTGCCCAGAATCAAAGCGCTGAAAAGCATTAAAAAGAAAAAGGAAGACTGAGAATGCGTGCTTCCGACCCGATTGGTTTTTTGATTCCGGCATAGGCGGCGTTACCGTTTTAAAAGAGGCGCAGCGCCTGCTGCCGAATGAAAACTATGTTTTTTTCAGCGATTCCAAAAACAACCCCTATGGCGATAAGAGCGACGGCGAGATCCTTGCCCGCTCTGCGCAAATCGTGCGCTATCTGCTCTGCGAAAAGCACTGCAAAGCGATCGTTATTGCCTGCAACACCGCCTCCGCAAAAGCGGCAAAGAGCCTGCGCGCGCAGTTTCCGAATGTGCCGATCGCAGCAATAGAACCTGCTTACAAGGTTGTGCACGATAAAAACCCGAACGGCGCCACGCTGATCATGGCAACAAAAGGCACCATAAAAAGCGAAAAATTCCGCCGCCTGTATTATTTCTATTATAATCACAACACCAGCATACACGCCTGTCACGGGCTTGCCGACCTGATTGAAAAAGGCGATCCAAACGAAGTGCTGGACTATCTGAAAAAAACGCTTGCGCCCTACAGGGGCAAGGTGCAAAATGTTGTGCTGGGCTGCACGCACTATCCCCTTGCCAAGGCACAGATTCAAGCGGTTTTGGGCGACGTTGCCTTTTTTGACGGCGCACCCGGCATTGCCAGGCGGCTGAAATACCTGCTTGAAAAAAGCGGCATGTTAAATGAAAGCGAAAAAGCGGGAAATACGGAATTTACGGATTCAAGTGAGGATCCGCAAACAAGAAAAGAAAAAGCCGCCCGCTTTTACAGGATATTAAACGCAGATCTGAGGTAATTTATGTTTGAGAAACTGACGGAAGTGGAAAAAAGATTTGAGGAGATCAACCGGCTCGTATGCGAGCCGGAAGTGGTTTCCGACCTGCCGAAATACACGGCGCTGATGAAAGAATTAAAGCACCTGACCCCGGTAGTGGAAAAATTCAGGGAATATAAAAAAGTGTTGAAAAGCTGCGACGACTGCCGCGAGATGCTGGAGGACGCCGCGCTGGACGACGACCTTGCCGCCATGGCAAAGGAAGAACTGGAACAGAGCAAAAAGCAGGAAGAGCAGATCAAAGAGGAACTGAAGATTCTGCTGCTGCCGCGCGACCCGAACGATGATAAAAACGTTATTATAGAGATCCGCGGCGGCGCGGGCGGCGAGGAGAGCGCGCTTTTTGCCGGTGTGCTTTTCAGGATGTATTCCATGTACGCCGAATCCAAGAGTTTTAAAACGGAGATCATGAACGCAAACGAAACCGGACTGGGCGGCTACAAGGAGATCAGTTTTCTGATTGAGGGGGACGGCGCATACAGCCGCTTTAAGTTTGAGAGCGGCGTGCACCGTGTGCAGCGTGTGCCGGAAACGGAGAGCCAGGGTCGTATCCACACCTCCACCGTTACCGTAGCCGTTTTGCCTGAGGCGGAAGAAGTGGATTTTGAACTCAACGAAAAAGACCTGCAGATCGACACGTTCCGCTCCAGCGGCGCAGGCGGTCAGCACATCAACAAGACCTCTTCCGCGATCCGCATTACGCATATCCCCACCGGCACGGTGGTGGAGTGCCAGGACGAGCGCAGCCAGCATAAAAACAAGGAAAAAGCGCTGAAAGTGCTGCGTTCCCGCCTGTATGATATGGAAAAGGCAAAACATGACGCGGAGATCGCGGGCGAGCGCCGGGCGCAGGTGGGCACCGGCGACCGCTCCGAAAGAATAAGAACTTACAACTACCCGCAGGGCAGAGTGACGGATCACCGGATCGGGCTGACGCTTTATAAGCTGGAACAGATCCTCAACGGCGATCTGGACGAACTGATAGACGCTCTGATCACGGCGGACACCGCTGAAAAACTGAAAGCCGGCGCCGAAGAGATCTGATCCGGCGCACACGGCGCAAACAGAAGGCATAAACATGGAAACGAAGATCTTTAAACCAACAAGTGAACACATTGCCGAGGCAGGCGCGATCCTGCGCCGCGGCGGACTGGTTGCCTTTCCCACGGAGACGGTTTACGGTTTGGGCGCCAACGCGCTGGACGAAAACGCCGTTTCCAAAATATACAAGGCAAAGGGCAGGCCGAGCGACAACCCTTTGATCGTGCACATTGCGGAAAAAGAGGATATGATCCCGCTTGTGCGGGAGATCCCGCCCAAAGCCAAAGCGCTGATGGACGCGTTCTTTCCCGGCCCGCTCACCATCATTCTGCCCAAAAGCGAAAAGATCGGCAGGGTTGTCAGCGGCGGACTGGATACCGTTGGCATCCGCATGCCGCAAAACCCGGTGGCAAGAGCGCTGATCAAAGCGGCAGGCGTGCCGATAGCGGCGCCGAGCGCGAACACAAGCGGGCTGCCCAGCCCAACAAACGCCAAATATGTTATAGAAGATATGCGCGGCAGGATCGACGCCGTTATAGACGGCGGCAGCTGCGAATTCGGCATAGAATCCACTGTGATCACCCTTGCCGGGGAGATTCCTACGATTCTGCGCCCCGGCGCGATCACACGTGAAATGATGTCTGAAGTCATCGGCAGGGTGGATATTGCCAAAGCGGTTACCGAAGGCATGGCGGAGGGTGAAACCGCCGCCTCCCCGGGCATGAAATACAAGCATTACGCGCCCAAGGCGAAAATCATCATCGTAAACGCGCCAAAGGAAAAATACGAAAGATTCGTAAACGCGCAGGCGGGCGCTTTTGCCCTTTGCTACGAGGGCGACGAGATTACAATACCGAAAGTTACGTTCGGCAGAGAGGGCGACGACCTGAGCCAGAGCCATGCGCTGTTTGACGCTTTGCGCAGACTGGACGAACTGGGCGCGAAAAAGGTATATGCCCGCAACCCGAAGCTGACCGGCGTTGGTCTTGCGGTCTATAACCGCCTGATCCGCGCGGCGGCGTTCTGCGTGATCGACCTGGAAAAGCCGTTTTTGATCGGCCTGACCGGGCAGACCGGCGCGGGGAAAAGTTATGTTGCAAAAAAACTGCAGGATATGGGATATACTATTGTTGACGCAGATCTTTTTTCAAAAAAACTGACGAAAAAGGGTTCGCCGCTGCTGCCGCTGATTGCCGAAAAATTCGGCGCAGACACCGTTCAAAACGGCGTGCTGAACAGAAAATTACTTGCTGAAAAAGTATTCCGTAACCGGGATCTGCTGCACAGGCTCAACCGCATCATGCACCCCAGAGTGATCGAACTGTGCGAGAGCAACGCCAAATTTCCCTGCGTGCTGGACGCACCGCAGTTGTTTGAGAGCGGCGCAGACAAACTCTGCGCACGGGTGCTGAGCGTTACCGCGCCGGCAGAACTGCGCCTGAAGCGGATCATGGAGCGCGACGGCATTACCGAAACACAGGCGCGCGAAAGAATGAACGCGCAGCACAGCGAAACATTTTTTAAGGAAAATTCGGATTTTACCGTTATAAACGACGGCAGAGATATACTATCACAACTCAAACTGTTCAAGGAGGAATCTTTATGAGTGAAAAAAGCGCAAAAGAACTGAAGAAGATGCTGTTTAACGACAAGCAAAACGGCGTTGACTTTATGAGCGACGAAGAACTGAAACTCTGCGACACATTCTGCGAGGGCTACAAAGCCTTTTTGTGGAACAACAAAACAGAGCGTGAAGTTGCCGCATGGGCAGAGGAAACGGCGCAGACTGCCGGATTTACAAAATTTGACGAATTCGGCGCGCCGCTCACGCCCGGCCAGAAAGTATATGTTGCCAACCGCGGCAAAGCGGTGATCCTTTGCGTTAAAGGAAAAAAGCCTGTAAAAGAGGGTGTGCGCATCGTTGCGGCGCACATTGACTCCCCCCGTGTGGATCTGAAGCAGTGCCCGGTTTATGAAGACGGCGCACTGGCTTTCTTTAAAACGCATTACTACGGCGGTATCAAAAAATACCAGTGGAGCGCCATTCCCCTCTCCCTGCACGGCAGGATCTGCAAGAACGACGGCACGCATGTGGATATCCGCCTTGGCGAAGAGCCGGGCGAGCCGAAATTCTGCATTACGGATATTCTGCCCCACCTTGCCGTGGAGCAGTACACCAGAAAACCCAACGAACTGATCAAGGGCGAGGAAATGAATGTGCTGATCGGCTCCCGCCCGTTCAAAGACGATGAGGAAAGCGAAAAGATCAAGCTGAATATCCTCAACATTCTTTATGAAAAATACGGCATTGTGGAGCGTGATTTCCTTTCCGCAGAACTGGAACTTGTGCCCGCCTTTACCGTGGACGATATCGGCTTTGACAGAAGTATGATCGGCGGTTACGGCCACGACGACAGAGTTTGCGCTTACCCTGCTTTTGAAGCGATCGCAGAGATCGACGACGCGCCCGAATACACGGCGATCACCGTGCTTACGGATAAAGAGGAGATCGGCAGCGTTGGCAGCACCGGTTTGAATTCCAGTTATCTGAAATACTTTATAGAGGATCTTGCCCGCCTGGAGGGCTGCGAGGGCAGGGATGTGCTGCGCCGCAGCAAATGCCTTTCCGCAGATGTGAACGCGGCGTTTGACCCCACCTGGGCATCCGCCTATGAAAAGAACAATTCCAGCCTGATCAACAACGGCGTTTGCGTAACCAAGTTTACCGGCAGCCGCGGCAAGAGCGAAACAAACGACGCCTCCGCAGAATTTGTAAGCTGGGTAAAGGCGCTGCTTGAAAACAACGGCGTTTTATGGCAGAGCGGCGAACTTGGCAAAGTGGATGCCGGCGGCGGCGGAACGGTTGCCATGTATATCGCAAATCTGGATGTGGACACCATTGACGTAGGCGTGCCCGTGCTTTCCATGCACGCGCCCTATGAAGTGGTCAGCAAGATCGATGTATATATGGCATACAAAGCTTTCCGCACGTTCTTTACAAAATAAGATACTATGCAAAAAGCCTCTCTGTAAAAGAGAGGCTTTTCTTATGAGAATGAGTCCTAAGCCGCGCCCGACCTTTTGAATAAAAAAGGTCGGTTGAGTCCGCAAAACCAGAAAGATTGTAAAAAACAAACGGCGCGGCAATATTCAGCCGTCACGATGTAACGGCGCTGGAGATCAGCGTATACGCCGTATTGATCACGCCGGCAATAACCATGACCCAAACGGGATTGAGTTTCGTTTTGCGCAGCAGAACAAAACAGACGGCAAACGCCGCAACAAGCACCCACTGCGTTGCCTGAATATTGATGCGCTCTCCCCAGAAAGCGGAAACGAGCACGGACACGCCCGCCGCCGCGATCATGGCAACCACCGCCGGGCGCAGCGCGGACAATACATCACTCATCACCGTTAGATTTCTGTATTTAAAATAAAGTTTTGCCAGCAGGGTAACAATAATACAGCTTGGCAGGATACAGCCAGCCGTTGCGCAGAGCGCGCCGCCGATACCCGCGATTTTGATGCCAACGAACGTGGCGGAATTCACAGCGATCGGCCCCGGGGTCATCTGAGAGATCGTGATCAGATCGGTAAACTCGCTCATGGTGAGCCACTGATGCTGGGTAACCACCTGTTCCTGAATCAGCGGCAGGGACGCATAGCCGCCGCCGAAGCTGAACAGCCCGATCTGTAAAAAACTTAAAAACAATTGCAGATAAATCATTTTTGCGCCCTCCCCCTTTTGCGGCGGATCAGCGCTTTGATAACGCCGATAGCGGCACAAACCAGAATAATATAGACCACATTGACATTGAAAAAACAGGAGGCGGCAAACGCGCCTGCCATGATCACAACCGAACCGGCGCTTTTCTGCTTGAAGATATCCAGCGCCATATCATAGACTACGCTGGCGATAACGGCGCCGACGCCTGCCTGCATGCCCGTAAGCATGGACGCCACGATCACGTTGCTTTTAAACGCCTCATAAAAAACAGAGATCACGGAAATCACAACAAAAGGCGGAATGATCGTTGCAAACGCGGCAACCGCGGCGCCGATCAGCCCGGCAAGTTTATACCCGGTTACAATCGCGCCGTTTACGGCTATGGCGCCGGGGGAGGACTGGGCAATGGCAACAAGATCCAGCATCTCCTGTTCATCGATCCATTTATATTCATCCACAAATTTCTTTTTAAACAGTGTAACGATAACATACCCGCCGCCGAAGGTGAACGCGCTGATATACAGCGTGGAAAAAAACAGTTTCGGCAAAACGGCGCGCAGTTTCTTTTTATCTTTTTTCTCTTTCTGTTCCACAGGCGCACTCCTTTCCTTGCGGCTCTATTATACGCCTGCTTGAAATATAAGTAAAATAGTATTATTATATTATTTACATAATGATTTTATTATATATATTACTTAAGAGGTGAACCGCATGACTTTACGCCACATCCGGATCTTTTTAAGCGTATTTCAAAACAACGGCATCACAAAAGCGGCGCAGGAACTGCACATAGCGCAGCCTTCCGTAAGCCTTGCCGTTAAGGAAATGGAGGAATATTACGGAACAAAACTGTTTGACCGTATCGGCAAAAAAATTTATCCCACCCAAAACGGCAGGCGGCTCTATGACTACGCCCTGAAAATATGCGGCCTGTTTGACGAGGCAAACCGAAGCGTAAAAAACCCGGACACTTTGGGTAAGATCCGAATCGGCGCAAGCATAACCACCGGCACAAAACTTTTGCCGGATATTTTAAAGCGGTATAAAACGATCCGCCCGGAGATCACCGTTACGGCTGTGGTGGGAAATTCAGACGAAATCGAAAAGAAAGTGCTTGCAAACGAGATTGACGTGGGCTTTACGGAAAAACAGCCGCAAAGCCCGGAAATCCTTGCCGAGCCTTTCGGAGCGGACAGATTATGCGCCGTTGCCGCCCACGGCGGAACGCTTGCCGGCGCGAAACGCGTAACGCCGGAGCAGCTTGCCCGCGAGCCGTTTTTGACCCGTGAAAAAGGCAGCGCGGTTCGGGAGATCACAGACGCTTATTTCGCCGTGGCAGGGCTGACGATAACGCCCGTTATGGAAAGCACGGGAACGCAGGCGCTTTTAAACGCGGCGGAAAGAGGGATCGGCGTTGCCATACTGCCGTATCTGCTGGCGAAAGAACGCCTGGACAGCGGCACGCTCTGTGAAATTCCGCTTGTGCCGGAGATCAAGCGGGATCTGAATATCATCCGTCACAAAAGCAAATTTTTATCCCCTGCCGTGGAAGAGTTCTGCGCACTCTGGAAAACAAACAACACACCAAAAAATATATAAAATAAACCGGGCGGAAATATCCGCCCGGTCATACCGTTGATAAAGTCGGCTGAACCGCGCCGACCTATACATTAAGCAACAAATCAGCTGCAAAATCTGTGGTTGCCGATAATCGTGATAACGGGGCGCGAATGCATAAACTGATCGTTCGTTTTATCCGGATTAAAATAAAAGATCGCGCCGCCGGTGGGATCCCAGCCGTTAATAGCGTCTATCGCCGCGCGTTTGGACGATTCCGCAACCGGCTCGTTCCAGTTGCTGTCATACACGCAGGAGAACGCGCCTGCCTGATACACAACGCCGCTGATGCTGTCCGGAAACGAGGGATGCGCAACACGGTTCAGCACGACCGCGCCAACCGCTACCTGCCCTTCATAACTCTCGCCCCTTGCCTCGGCGGAAATGACCTTGGCAAGCAGCTGCACATCTGAACTGGAATATTGGGTGGACGGGCTGCTTGCACCCGTATCCAGACCCAAATAGAGCAGCGTTGTGGGGCCGGCGATTCCGTCCGCCGTAATGCCGACGCTTCGCTGAAAACTGCGCACGGCAGACTGGGTCTGCGAGCCGAAGATGCCGTCTACACTGCCGTTATAAAAGCCCAAATCCTTTAACTTCTGCTGCAAAGTTCTGACCTCGTTGCCCGTTGAGCCGTATTTGGAAAGAACATATGCGGCATCCCCGGAATCGGGATAGCACAGTTCATAAGCCAGAAATCCGCCGCCGATTGCGCCGAGCGCAACGGCGAGAGAGATCAGAAAGATATAAAAATTCCGAAACGCTTTATATATCGTCATTTAAAACAAATCCTTTCTTTTCTATGCTAAGCGGCAAAATGTTTCAAACAAACCGCTGATCAGGTGAAATAATTTAAAAGAAACGTTATTGCGATCCCCGCGCCCACACAAAGCGCGCTTTGAATACAGATATAGCGGATCTCCCGCTTGGTTTTTCGCGCGCGCGGCGGTTTATTTGCTGATTTTGCCAAAAGATGCGCTTCTTTTTTTAATTTTTCCCTGTCCGCATTCACATATTCCGGCTTAACAAAAAAAATAATCTTTTCAAAATAAGGATTTTCGGTGTTTGTAACCTCCAGCACCTGTTTATTTACACCCTTTATCATCATTCTGTTCCTTTCCTTTTTTATACAGATAGTGTTGGATATTTCCCCTGAATTTATACAAGGATCAGAATATTGATTTTTGGTGAAAAACGCAATAAAATAATGCTTGACACACCTTTGTGATAACAAAAAGTATAGACCCGTTTACATAATAAAAATGTTTAAAACGATGTTGAAAATGTTAAAAAGTATACGGAAAAACGGCTTGTTTAGGTGGAATTTTGCTGTTGAAAAGTTAAATTTGCGTAAAATCCGCGCAGTTTTCAATACTTTACACAGAGTTTTCAACATTTTGTAAAGTTACAAATTATTACAGATTTTTTTAGTGATTTTGCTGATTTTGATATTCCTAAAACACGCATAATATGCTATAATCTGTGTAAAGAAAACGAGGGGAAATTATACAGAGAATGATAATTGAAGCGCGCAAAAACGGCATTGTTTTAAAAGACGTTGCCTGCCTGAGCCTGCCGCTGACTCTGGACTGCGGCGAGGCGTTCCGCTGGGAAGAGCAGACGGACGGTTCCTGGAGCGGCGTTGCGTACGGAAAATACCTGAATATAAAAGAAGAGAACGGCATTTTTATTCTGAAAGACACCTCTTTGGCGGATTTTCAGGCGGTTTGGCGCCGCTATTTTGATCTGGACCGGGATTACGCCGCCATCTGTGAAAAGCTTAAAGAGGATGAACTGGTGCGCGAAACGATAGACGAATACTACGGCATCCGCATTCTGAATCAGGAACCGTGGGAGGCGCTTGTTTCTTTTGTGATCAGCCAGCAAAACAACATTAAAAGGATCAAAGGGATCATTAAACGCCTATGCGATACATACGGCAGGGAAATACGCCCCGGCTGGCATGCGTTTCCGGGCAGCGAAACGCTTAGCGCGCTTTCCGCTGAGGCGCTTGCGGGGATGGGGCTTGGTTACCGCGCCAAATATGTTAAAAAACTTGCAGACGATGTTGAAAGCGGGAAGATCGACCTTGCAAAGATAAAGGCAATGGATCTTGATGACGCAAAAAAAGCCCTGCTTTCCATATACGGCGTGGGGGAAAAAGTTGCAAACTGCGCCCTGCTGTTCGGCTTTCAGTTTATACGCTGTTTTCCGGTTGATGTGTGGATGAAACGGGTGATGCAGCACTACCCGAACGGTCTGCCGGAATGTTTTAAAGGCTACGAGGGCATTGCCCAGCAATATCTGTTTCACTGGGCGCGCAATCATTTATAGGTGGTGAAAACATGCAGAAACTTTTTACGGAATATGACGGCGTTGCGGACAAGATCTTTTTAAACGAGGAGCAGAGCCGCCATATCGCCCGCAGCCTGCGGATGAAAAAGGGGGATATGATCACGGTCTGCACCGGAGACGGCAACGATTACGGCTGCATAATAGATGAGATCACAAAGGACGCCGTTGTGCTTTCCGTCTGCTACAAACAGGCGTCCGAAAGCGAGCCGGATATTCGGGTATCGCTCTATCAGGCGGTGCCGAAAGGCGATAAACTGGAAGACGTGATCCAAAAATGCACGGAGCTCGGCATTTATGAGATCATCCCCGTTTTAACAAAGCGATGCGTGCGCCGGCCGGAGGAGAAACAGGCGGAGAAAAAGCGGCAGCGCTACAACAAGATCGCGCTGGAGGCGGCGCAGCAGAGCGGGCGCGGCATTGTGCCGGAAGTAAAAAAAATGACCGATCTGAAAACCGCGGTGCAGGAATGCAGGGCGGATATTAAGATCGTCTTTTACGAGGGCGGCGGCGAACCGCTTGGAAACATCATCAAAAAAGGCGCAAAAACCGCTGCCGTTTTCATTGGGCCGGAGGGCGGTTTTGAAAAAGAAGAAGTGGCGTTTTTAAAAGAACACGGCGCCGTGCCGGCAACGCTTGGCAAAAGGATCCTGAGAACGCAAACGGCGCCCGTTGCGGCGCTTGCCGCCATTATGCTGCTGACGGGAAATCTGGAATAACCTTTTATTTCTCTCATTTATTTTTTATATCAAACTTTTCATAGAACAGCGCTTTGCGGAAAGGATAATCATAGAAAGAAGTTCTCCGCTCCGCACGCGAACAACAGAAATGGTGGTAATCAAATGATCTATAATAATTTTACCGAACTGATCGGCAACACGCCGCTTATGCGCCTGGACGCCCTTGCAAAGGAAACCGGCGCCAAAGCAAACATCCTTGCAAAACTGGAATATTTCAACCCTGCAGGTTCTGTAAAAGACAGGGTTGCCTGCAAAATGATCACTGAAATGGAAAAAGCGGGCACGTTAAAGCCCGGCGCAACGATTATTGAGCCAACCTCCGGCAACACGGGTATCGGCCTTGCGGCAGCGGGCGCGGCAAAAGGGTATAAAGTGATCCTGACGATGCCGGAAACGATGAGCGTGGAACGCAGGCAACTGGTTGCCGCTTTCGGCGCGGAAGTTGTGCTTACGGACGGCGCAAAAGGCATGAGCGGCGCGATAGAAAAGGCAAACGAACTGAAAAAGAGCATTTACGGCGCCGTGATCGCCGGGCAGTTTGAAAACCCGGCAAACCCGCAGGCGCATTACGAGACCACCGGCCCGGAGATTTGGCGCGATACAGACGGAAAGATCGACGCCTTTGTTGCCGGAATCGGCACGGGCGGCACCGTCAGCGGCGTGGGCAAATATCTGAAAGAGCAGAACCCGGAGATCAAAATCATCGGCGTGGAGCCGGCATCCTCCCCCGTTTTAACAGAAGGCAGAAGCGGCGCGCACAAGATTCAGGGCATTGGCGCGGGATTTGTGCCGAAAACACTGAACACCGGAATTCTGGACGAAGTGCTGACCTGCACGAACGAGGCGGCGTATGAGACCGCAAACCGCATTGCAAAAACGCAGGGCATTCTGGTAGGCATTTCCAGCGGCTGCGCGGCATGGGCGGCAATCGAGATTGCAAAACGCGCCGCGTTTCAGGGCAAAAACATTGTTGCGCTGCTGCCGGACACGGGCGACCGATATCTTTCAACGGGCGTGTTTGCATAACTTCCAGCTAAACACAACGAAATATAGCACAAAAAAGACCGCTTAGGATCTATGATCTTAAACGGTCTTGCTTTTTCGTTGTTTAAAAATCCGGTTACTTGGTTAAGGCATAGGTTTTGTTCTCATCTGTGATCTCCACCGGCTTGTTGCAGGCAAGCCAGGTCATACGCTCAAAAGGCGTTTGCCCGCCGTGGCCCGTTTCCGTGCCGCCGTTTTGGTAAAAACTTTCTTCAAATTCATAAGTGACCCTCTCTTTGAAAAAATTTTTCGGAATACAGATAGACTGTTCCTGATTTTATTATACAGAATCGCCTTGATTTTAAAATTCAAAAATCGGAAAACGAGGAAAAGTTTATCTGAATTCCTGCCCGAAAATCCTTTTATTGGCAGGGTTTGGCAGCACAATGTCAAAAATAAGAAAAATATTCAGAAAAAGTATTGACAAAACAGGAACTTAGCGTTATAACTGCATTAATATAAATCCATACGGCACGGCGCATCGGTTTGGAGCGGAAAACGCCTGCCGAATCTCATCTTTACGGGGTAGATCAAGTGAGCAACGATATACCTAAGCAGAAAAAATTTCATTTAACAACTTTTCAGATCATCATTTTGGGCTTCGCAGGCGTTATTTTGCTGGGAAGCCTTTTGCTTTGCCTACCAATCTCCACAAGGAGCGGCGAATGGGCGTCTTATCTTGACGCGCTGTTTACGGCAACCACCTCCGTTTGCGTTACCGGCCTGGTCACGCAGGACACGGGCACCTACTGGTCCCTGTTTGGGCAGATCATTATTCTGATCCTGATTCAGATCGGCGGTATGGGCGTTATGACAGTCGCCATTATGCTTGGGCTGATGGCGCGGCGCAGGCGGTTCAGCCTGATGCAGAGAAACACGATGCAGGAGGCGATCGGCGGCCCGAGCCTTGGCAACATCATTAAGCTGACTAAATTTATCGTCAGCGTTACCGCGGCAACGGAAATTGCCGGCGCGGTGTGCATGTTTCCCGTGTTTATACAGGAATTCGGGGTGCTCAAAAGCATATGGTATTCCGTTTTCCACTCCGTTTCCGCATTCTGCAACGCGGGCATAGACCTGATGGGCGCAAAGGAGCAGTTTTCCTCGCTCACCTCTTATTACGGCAACCCCGTGATCAATCTTGTGATCTGTTTTCTGATCGTATTCGGCGGTATCGGATTCCTGACCTGGGACGATATGCACCGGTACGGCATAAAATTTAAAAAATACCGCCTGCAAAGCAAAATCGCGCTGGTTACAACGGCATTTCTCATCATTGTGCCTGCCGTATTCTTTTACTGTTTTGAATTTTCCCGCCCGGTGTGGAACGACCTTTCCGCGGGGGATAAGGTTTTGGCATCCCTTTTTCAGTCTGTAACGCCGAGAACAGCGGGGTTCAACACGGTTGATCTGAACGCGATGACCGAAGTCAGCCAAACGCTCATGATCATTCTGATGCTGATCGGCGGATCGCCCGGATCCACCGCCGGCGGTATGAAGACCACCACCTTTGCGGTTGTGATCTCCTCCATGCTGTCCGTATTTAAGCGCAAGAGCGACGCGGAAGCCTTCCGCAGGCGCATCAACCTGGCAAGCGTGCGCAACGCCTCTGCCGTTATGGCCATGTATCTGGTGCTGTTTTTGCTGGGCGGAATGGCGATTGCCCAAATTGAGGGGCTGCCCATGCTGGACTGCTTTTATGAGACTGCCTCCGCGATCGGCACGGTAGGCCTTACGCTTGGCATTACGCCGGATCTTACGGCGATGTCCAAGATCATTCTGATCCTGCTGATGTACTTTGGCAGAGTCGGCGGACTTACGCTGATCTTTGCGGCGGTAAACAACAATTCCAAAAAATATGTAAAATTCCCGCAGGAAAATGTAAATGTGGGCTAAAATATAAACAGAAGAGGAAATTTTGCTATGAAATCTATTTTACTGATAGGCGCAGGTCAATTCGGCGTTCACCTTGCAAAAAAACTGAATGAACTCGGCCACGAGATCATGGCGGTGGATTCGCAGGAAGAAAGAGTGGATCACATTTTGCCTTACTGCACAAGCGCGCAGATCGGCGACGCGTCTTCCGCTGAATTTTTGGAAACGCTGGGCATTGAGGATTACGACGTTTGCTTCATTACCATCGGCGATAATTTTCAGGATTCGCTGGAGACCACATCCCTTGTGAAAGAGATGGGCGGCAAACTGGTGGTGGCAAGAGCCTCTAACGACGTGCATGCCAAATTTTTGCTCAGAAACGGCGCAGACCAGATCTTTTACCCCGAAAAACAGGTTGCGGACTGGGCGGCGATCAAATGCAGTTCCGAACACATTCTGGACTTTATGGATCTTGGCGGCGATTTTGCGCTTTATGAAGTAGATGTGCCCGATATGTGGGTGGGCAGAACGATCGGCGATCTGGATATCCGCCGCCGCCACCATGTAAATATCATAGGCAAAAAGCAAAACGGAAGGCTGGATATTACCCTTTCGCCCGATACCGTATTCAACGCCGGCGAAACAATTCTTGTGCTTGCCACCAAAAAGGATTTTTACAAAACATTCAAAGTATAATCACTTATACGGTAATGGGAAACCTAAAAAACACCGTCTGAGCTGCTTGCTCAGGCGGTGTTTTTGTTTTGATTTATAGAATTACCGAAACAGTTTTTCATACTGGTCGAATTCTTTTTTATTATAGAAATACTCGCGCCCCTTGCCGGCAACGCCAAGATCCTGCCACCATTCATTTTTGAGTTTTTCAAACAGTTTCTGGTGGGTTGGCTCCGCAAGCGTATTCAGGTTCCAAAGCGCAAAATGCAGGGCATAATTGATATAATCCTTTTCCACTTCCTGATAAATGCCCTCCTGTTTCAGGCGGTCTCTGAGCGCCGTTAAAGCGTTGTAAAAACAATCCCACGATTTTTCACGCGTGTTGGAGAGGGAGGATTTGTTATTGCGGCGCTGGTGAGCAAGCACTTTGCCCTTTTCCACATATGCAATACGCTTTGCGATGGCAACGGCGGAAAATACAAAAAGCATATCGTTGCTTGTTCTCTGCTCCTGAAACCACAGATCGTGTTCCAGCACCCATTTTCGGTTAAACAGTTTATCCCACGCCCAGCCGACGAAAACCTTAAAGATATTATCCGTCATGGCGCGCCTGCCGAACGGCTGGTACGGGGGCAGTTCCGCATACCGGACGACCCAGGACACCTGCTTGAAATTTTTTTCATCCTCATTATACTGGTCTGAATTAAAGACCACAAAATCCGCTTTAGTCTCCTGCGCTTTGTTATAAGCCGTCTCCAGCATATCCGGTGCAAAGAAATCATCCGAATCCAAAAAGGAAAGATATTCCCCGCGCGCGCGCCTTAAGCCGTTGTTTCTTGCCGCGCCGGCGCCGGCGTTTTTTTGCTGAACCGCTACAAAGCGCGGGTCTTTTGCCGCAAATTCCTGCACGATCTCAAAGGAAGAATCCGTAGAGCCGTCATCCACGCAGATGATCTCGATCTCTTTCAAAGTCTGGTCCGCAACGCTTTGCAGATTCTGCCGTAAGTATTTTTCAACATTATAGACCGGTATGATTACGGACACCTTTATTTCTTCATGCTCTGTCATTTCTGGTATCCCTTTCTCATTTTATTCAGCTTTTTATAGATTCGTTTTGCAAGGCGCTTGAGCCGGACGGGAATATACATAATCATCTTGCCCACACGGTAAGATTTTGACCGCTTGATCTTATCCAGCTCCGCTTTGATCTGTTTAAAGTTATTGTTTATGCTGGAGGGGCCGTTGTTCATGGGCAGCGCCTTTAATTTATAGTAAACGGCGGGCTGATTGATCAGCAGATGCAGATTATCCCGCTCCGCGGCGGTGAACAGTTCCTCATCCATCTCGCCAAGTTCCTTGGCGCGTTTCATCTCTTTGGAGAACCGCTCCACATAATCCCGCTTAAATTCGTTTGAAATGCGCCTTAACGTTGCAACGCTGTTGTGAAAACGCTTTAAGGTGTAATAGGTTTTAAACCTTTCCCACGTTTCGGGGTGCTCCATCAGCACATCGCGGATATGATCATATTCCACGTTGATGCAATAGATCTTCTGCACATTCTTTACGGAACTGTTGGGGTTATCACGGCGGTTCATATAATAAGGCTTATCTATGATCATGCCGCGCTTGGCGAAAGCGAAGGTCTGAAACCAAAAGCCGTTATCCTGAAAGGATGCGCCGGGCGTTTCATTATGGCGGATATGGTATTCATCCAGAAACGCCTTTCTGTATATGCCGCTCCATGTGTTCATAATAAAGCGGATCGCCTGAGGCGTATGGCTTGGGTCAAACACCTGATTATAATGCTCGTTTTTGCGGTCCAGATGATTATAGGTAAGGAACATATCGCCGTTTGAGGCGCGCTCAAACCTGTAAAAATCCGCCTTAACGAAATCCAGATCCTTTTCCTTTGCGATCTCATACAGATCGCCAAACATATTGACCGGCACAAAATCATCCGGCTCCACAATGCCGATATATTCGCCGGTGGCAACCTCCATGCCCATGTTCATGCCAATGCCGTAACCGCCGTTTTCCTTATCAATCAGGATAATGCGGGGGTCTTTTTCCGCATAACGCTTTAAGATGCCGAGCGTGCCGTCCGTAGACCCGTCGTTGATACAGATGATCTCTATATCCTGAAGGGTCTGCCGGGTAATGCTCTCCATACATTCCACAAGATACGGCTCTACGTTATAAGCCGGTACGATCAATGATACTTTTGCCATGTTTCTCCGCCTTTCAGATCATATTGGTTTTGCGCGTTCGGATTTTATTGCTCAAATTCCTCTTTGACCGTCTGCAAAGCGGCGGCAATAACCTTGTCCATATCATAATATTTATATTTGCCGAGCCTGCCGCCGAAGATCACATTTTCTTCTTTTCCGGCAAGCTCCTCATATTTTTTATAAAGCGCGTTGTTTTCGTCATTATTGATGGGGTAATAAGGCTCAATGCCCACTTTCCATTCCGTGGAATACTCTCTGGACACCACAGTGCCTTTACCCGTGCCGAACTCAAAATGCTTGTGCTCGATCACTCTGGTGTAAGGCACATCCCGATCCGTATAATTCACAACGGCGTTGCCCTGATAGTTATCCACATCCGGCATATACTCCGTTTCAAAGCGCACCGTTCTGTATTGCAGGGCGCCGAAACAGTAGCCGAAATACTCGTCTATATTACCGGTATAAACGATCTTCATCCCGGAAATATCGTGCGCCTTTTTGTAATCCGCAAAGGAAGTGTTCAGAAGAACATCCGCGTCCTTCAGCATTTTTTCACAAATCGGCGTATAGCCGCCGATCGGTATGCCCTGATAGCGATCGTTAAAATAATTGTTGTCATACGTGTATCTGACCGGCAGGCGGCGGATGATGAATGCCGGAAGCTGCGTGCAGCTTCTGCCCCACTGTTTTTCCGTATACCCCTTTACCAGTTTTTCATAAACGTCTTTGCCGACGAGAGAAAGCGCCTGCTCCTCCAGATTTTTCGGATTTTCTATATGGTACTGCGCTTTTTGCTTTTCAATGATCTCCTTTGCCTCGGCAGGTGTTCTGATGCCCCACATTTTGGAAAAGGTGTTCATATTAAACGGCATATTATAAAGCTCGTCCTTATATACGGCAATGGGGGAATTGATATAATTGTTAAATTCCGCAAACTGATTGATATATTCCCAGATTTCCCTGCTGCTGGTGTGAAAGATATGTGCGCCGTATTTATGCACATTGATGCCGTGCACTTTCTCGCAGTAGATATTCCCTGCAATATGGTCCCGGCGCTCAAGCACAAGGCATTTCTTGCCTCTTTTTGCCGCCTCAAAGGCAAACACACTGCCGAACAGGCCGCTGCCGACGATCAGATAATCGTATTGTTTTTCCATAATTTTACTCCTTATTATTTAAAACGCAAAAGGCGTTTTCCTTTATCATAAAGGCTGCTGTTTGCGGGCAGCAGCCGCGCCGCACGCCGCGCCAGGCGGATCATGGGCGAACGCTCTGCCTTGTTTTTATAAAACAGGCGCGTTTCGCGCTCTTTTTTATATTTATACATCAGAAATTCACAAAGCGTATGCGCTTTCAGAAACATCAGATCCTCAAAATCACTTTTGAAATAGTAGTAATCCGGATCCGTATGCCGGTCCAGCCCAAAGCGCGCGATGCCCTCTGTTTGGATCTTGGAATAAACGGTTTGCATGGCGTCATGATCCGTCTGCATCATCAACTCCCGCAAAAGGCCGGAAAGCAGTTTGGAATCCAGACTTCTGCGCGCCTTTTCGGAAATGCCGTGTTTTTCAATCTCCTCATACGCTGCCGCATACGCCTCATACGCGCACAGCGGCGCGGCGGACGACCTGCCCGTAACGCTTTCGCTGTTGTTTGTTCTGTAATTGACGAGCGGTTTTTCCGTATAGGTAATCCGCTTTGCAAAATAGGTTGCCATAAGGGAAAAATACGTGTCGTTCGCATGGCGCAGGTTTTGAAAGCGAAGCCCGTGCTGCCTTACAAAATCCGCGCGCAACAGCCGCTGCCACGGTGTGTTGGACGCCATATTGAAGATATATTCCGGATCCGTCTCTATGGAAAAGACAGATTTGTTCGGCAAAAAGCGCCTTTTTAAAAACGTTTCGTCCACAGCGCGCCTGCCGCTTTTTTCATCCACGGAATACGCCGCGCAAAGGCACATATCCGCCTTTTCCTTTTCGCACTTGGCATAAAGCAGCGCAAGGGCGTTTTTTTCAAAATAATCATCGGCATCCCAAAACGCAAGATATTTGCCGCGGGCGGTTTCCATTCCGTTGTTGCGCGCCGCGCCGGCGTAC
>HF991804.1:0-80214 GCA_000431535.1 Clostridium sp. CAG:678 | reverse complement strand
TTTCGCCGCAAAATCCGCCAGAATTTGGGGCGACGAATCGGTGGAGCCGTCATCCACGCAGATGATCTCGATCTCCCGCAGGGTTTGATGCGTAACGCTTTGCAGGCACTGCTCAAGATGTTTTTGCGCATTGTATACAGGTATGATAACCGAAACCTTAATCTCTTCCATCTAAAAATCCTTTACGGCATAATGAACTGTTATAATATTATTTACATTATATATTATTACAAATTTACTGTCAATCTTTACCGCAAGCAGGAATTTTATTTTGCCCGGGGCTTTTCCCGCGCCGCTCAAAATGCAAAACGCATCTGTTTTGGCGGCGCGGCGCGGCTGGGCAAGTTTCTGTTGCCAAGTTCCCCTCTTTATGCTACAATAAAAATGTTAATTTTTAATAAAGAAATTATAACTTTTTACTGAGCGGTGAGAAAATGGACGCAGAAACTTTATTTAAGCAGAAATTTCATACGGCGGAGACCCCGTTAAAGGTGTACTGCCCCTATCGCATTGCGCCCGTGGGCGCGCATTCGGATTACCAGCACGGGCTGATCTCCGGCTTTGCGATAGACGAGGGCGTGACCCTTGCCTTTTTGCCCACGAATGACGGCACGGTAAAACTTTACAGCGCCAATTTTGAGGGCGCCGCGGAATTTTCCGCTTACGAGCTTGCCCAAAGATCTTACGACTGGGGCGATTTCGCCAAGGCGGCGTTCGTTTCCGTTAAACGCAAGCACCGTGTGGAAATGGGTATGATCGGCGTGATCCACGGCAGTCTGCCCGTGGGCGGTCTTTCCTCTTCCGCCGCGGTGCTCATCTCCTACATCTGCGCAATTTGCAAGATCAACGGCATCCAGCTGACAAGGCCGGAACTGGTGGAGCTTGCGCTCTACGCCGAGCATGATTATCTGGAGATGAATGTGGGCAAGATGGATCAGAGCTGCGAAGTCTATTCCAAAAAAGACCACCTGCTGTTTCTGGACACGCTTACAGACGAATACAAACTGATCCCGCAGAGCGAAAAAATGCCGCCGTATGCGTTTGCCGTGATCTTTTCCGGCAAAGAGCGCAAACTTGCGAATACCGCTTTTAATTCCAGAGTGGACGAGGCAAAGGCGGCGTCCTTTGCGCTGCGCGCGTTTGCAGGCATTCCTTACGGCAGTTTTAAGGACAGTTATATGCGTGATGTGCCCAAAGAGATCTTTGATGAATATAAAAGCAAGATCCCCCCGGCATGGCGCAGGCGCGCGGAGCATTTTTACGGCGAGTTCTCCCGTGTGCAGCGCGGCGCAAAAGCCTGGGAAAACGGCGATATTGCCGAATTCGGCAGGATCATGTTTGAATCCGGCCACTCCTCTATCTATAACTGGGAGACCGGCTCGCCCGAACTGAAAACGCTGTATGAGATCATGCTGAAGTGCGACGGCATCTACGGCGGCAGGTTCAGCGGCGCGGGGTTCAACGGCTCCTCCGTTGCGCTGGTTGACCCGGCAAAGCAGGATGACGTTGCCGCTTTCCTCAAAGAGCAGTACCTTGCCGTTTATCCGCAGTATCAAGACGATTTTTCCGTTCGTTTCGTGCACACGGCGAACGGCGTAGAACTATAAAGACAGAGCAGAAAAAATTATGAAACTTTACACAATGCAGCAGGCGATCCGCCGCCTGAAAAAAGAAAAAGACATATGCATACTGGCGCATTCCTACCAGCCGCGCGAGATCTGCGAAATCGCGGATTTCACGGGTGATTCCTATGCCCTTTCCGTAAAAGCAAAAAGCGTTGCGAACAAAACCGTTTTAATGTGCGGCGTGCGCTTTATGGCGGAAACGGTAAAGATCCTTTCCCCCGAAAAACGCGTGATCCTTGCCAACCCGCAGGCAGGCTGCCCGATGGCGGAGCAGTTTGCGCCAAAAGACATTCTTTCGCTAAAAGAAAAATTCCCCGGCGCGGCGGTGGCGGCGTATGTAAACACCACGGCAGAACTGAAAGCCGTGAGCGACGTTTGCGTAACCTCCTCCTGCGCGGTGAAAGTGGTTTCCGCCATGCCGCAGAAAGACATTATTTTTGTGCCGGATATCAATCTTGGCTCGTTTGTTGCGGCACACTGCCCGGATAAAAACATCATCCTGATGAAAGGCGGCTGCCCGGAACACGCCAGGATCACACGCAAAGACGTGTTATCCGCCAAAATGGCACACCCCGGCGCGCGTATTCTGGTGCACCCGGAATGCAGGCCGGGCGTTACGGCATTTGCGGATTATGTTGGCTCCACGGCGGGAATCATGGAATACGCCAAAAAAAGCGACGCAGAGGAATTTATCATCGGCACGGAAAACAGCATTGTTTCCCACCTGCAGTTTGACTGCCCGGGAAAACGGTTTTATCCGCTTTCCAAAGAACTGATCTGTGAAAATATGCGCCTGACCACACTGCCGGAAGTTTACCTGTGCTGTGAGGGCAAAGGCGGAGAAGAGATGCATCTGGAACCGGAGACCATGCAAAAAGCAAGGCGCTGTATTGATAAAATGATGGAATACGGCGGCTGAGAGGATACATAAAATGAGTAAAAAAGCACTTATTGCCATGAGCGGCGGCGTGGACAGCAGCGTCGCCGCCCTTTTAATGAAAAACGCGGGATATGATTGCATAGGAGCAATGATGCGCCTGTGGGGCGGCGCGAATGCGCAGGATGAAAAGGACGCCGCCGCCGTTGCCAAGCGGCTGGACATTCCGTTTTATACCTTTGACCTGCAAAGCGAATTTCAAAACAGGGTAATCAATAAATTTATCCAAACCTATGAATCCGGCGCAACGCCGAATCCCTGCCTGGACTGCAACCGCTACTTAAAATTCGGCGCGCTCTATGAAAAGGCGCGCGAACTGGGCTGCGAATACATTGCAACGGGGCATTACGTGATCTGCGCACAGGATAAAAAGAGCGGCAGATACCTGATCAAAAAAGCCGCCGACCCTGCCAAAGACCAGAGTTATGTGCTGTATTCCCTGTCGCAGGAGATCCTGTCTCACTGCGTTTTTCCGCTCGGCACACGCACAAAAAGCGAGATCCGAGCGATCGCGGAGGAAAACGGCTTTGTGAATTCCCGCAAAAAGGAGAGCCAGGACATCTGTTTTGTGCCGGACGGCGACTACGCCGCGTTTATTGAGCGTGAAACGGGCAAAACCTATCCGCCGGGCGATTTCGTTACCGTTTCCGGTGAAAAGGTGGGCACGCACAACGGCATGATCCGCTACACCATCGGGCAGAGAAAAGGGCTGGGCGTTTCCTACCGCGTGCCGCTTTACGTGTGCGGAAAAGATACGGAACATAACCGTGTGATCTTAACGGAGGGCGAGGAACTTTTTTCACGCGAGGTAACGGCTGGCGATATCAACCTGATCTCCGTGCCTGAGATACAGGACGGCATGCGTGTGTTGGCACGAACAAGATATAATATGAAAGAGCAGCCCGCAACCGCTTATCAGCCGGACGCAAACACCATAAAAGTGGTGTTTGACACACCGCAGAGGGCGGCGGCGCCCGGCCAGGCGCTTGTGCTTTACAGCGGCAAGACCGTGGTGGGCGGCGGTACGATCCGATGATCCCGGAAAACACCCCAAGGCTTGAGACGGCGGATCTGATCCTGCGCCGATTTACGGAAAATGATCTGCACGCTGTGCCCCGTTTACGCGGAATACAAAAAGAATTCGCCCGAATGGTTTATTGAAAAAATATAAGAATACAGGTGTTTTGCATATGAGAATGAGAAGAAAGAAAAATCTGGAATCCCGCCTTGCGGAATGCAGCCGCTATCTGCTGCCATGCGACACGGCGGATCTGAATTTTGAGAACGACCGGGAAAATACCGCCCTTTACGATTTGGAAAAGATCTTTGGCAGGCGCGCGCCGCTTGTGCTGGAGATCGGCTGCGGCAAGGGCGCGTTTGCCTGCGAATACGCAAGGCGCAACCCGGATAAAAATATCATTGCCGTGGAAAAGGTGGGCAATGTGATCGTGGCGGCGGCGGAGCACGCCGCAAAAGAGGAGATCCCCAACCTGCGCTTTATGAAATGCGCCGCCGAATACCTGCCCCGCTTTATTCCGGCAGGCAGCGCGGCGGAGATCTATCTCAATTTCAGCTGCCCGTTTCCAAAAGCAAAATACGCCAAGCACCGCCTGACGCATCCGCGGTTTCTGGAAATTTACAAAAAACTGATGGCGCCCGGCGCAGTGATCTGCCAAAAAACGGATAATCCGCGCTTTTTTGAATTTTCCATAGAAAATTTTTCCGCCGCCGGCTTTGTGCTTTCCAACGTAAGTTTGGATCTGCACAACAGCGCGTTTGAGGGCAATATCGTAACGGAATACGAAAACCGCTTTGCCTCGCAGGGGCTCCCGATCTACCGCCTGGAGGCAAGGCTTGCGGAGTAATTTTTTCAAATCATAAAACCGTGGCATGCCTTTTGCAACAGGAGGCGGCTTGACGCAGGCAAGCCGGAGGGATTGTTTGGAAAGATCGTTTGAAACGGCATGGTTTTGAAAGTGAGGATATACATGCAAAAAACTTTAAAACGGCTGACAGGAGCGGCGTTTCTGCTGTATCTTCTGATTCTGGCATATATACTGTTTTTCAGAGGGCGCGGCAATGTTTATATGCGGCAAATGCCGCTTGCCGAATATATGACATACGCCGTAAACCTTGTTCCGTTTGAAACGATCCGCGGTTTTTGGAACGCTTTTCAAAACGATCGGATCCAAACGGATATTGCGATGCTGAATATTTTTGGAAACATTGCGCTGTTTATTCCGTTTGGCTTTTTCCTGCCGGCGGCGCGGCGCCTGCGCGCGCTTTGGAAATGCCTTGCCGTTTCCTTTTTTGCCATTCTTGCGGCGGAGGGCGCGCAGCTGCTGTTTAGGGTTGGCAGTTTTGATATAGACGATATTATTCTGAATCTGCTTGGCGTTTTGATTGGGTATGCCGCTTTTAAAGCGGCGTTTCCGGTATATAAAAGCATGAAAAAAGCGTGATGTAAAGCAAACGCGGCAGGCTGTAAACCGCGTTGTAAAGCAGGGTTTATGGAAAAACGCGGCGCTTTCGTGTTTAATGAACTTGTAACGAAAACACGAAAGGAGAAAAAACATGAAATACGTTAAAGCGCTTGCCGTGTTGCTTTTTTACCCCTATTTCGCAAAGAAATGATCCGTTTAAACAGAGCGGAGCAAAGAATATTCAACGCCGCCGAACCGTATGTTTGGGCGGCGTTTTTTCTTTTTTCTGCAAATTGCGGCAGAAAAAAACAAATTATTAAGTTTTAATAAAAAGTATTTACGCTCAATAGTATTTATGCTATAATCAAGGCATAAAAGAAAAAGGAGGTGTCTGAAATGAGAAATTCAGATAATTTTAAAAGAGGAACTGCCGAAATGCTGATTCTGCACCTTTTGCAGAAAGGCGATCTTTACGGCTATGAGATCACTCAAACCTTTAAAGAAAAAAGCGGCGGCAAGTATTATATTCTGGAAGGCTCGCTTTACAACATTCTGTTTCGCATGACGGAGGCCGGCTATATAACCGATTATATAAAGCAGGTTGGCGTGAAGCGCAAGAGAAGATATTATCATATTGAAGATAAGGGCAGGCTGTATTACCTGCAGCTTTTAAACGAATATGATAAGGTTTGCGCAAACGTAAGCAGAATACTGGACAGAGACAGCGATGCCGATAGATATGCAAAACGAATTGAAGAAAGAAATCAGCAAATATCTTAAGGAAATCAGAAAACGACTGCCCGGCGATAAAGAATCCAAAACAGAGTTTATAGACGGTTTAACAGAACAGATTGAGGACTTTGTTGCGGAAAACGAAGACGCTACTTTTCACGATATCCTGCTGACATTCGGTGAGCCGAAAGAGATTGCAGACGAGTATTCTGCCGGCATTGATGCTCAGGAAATTAAGAAAAGCTTGGGCTTTAAAAGAATTGTTACTGTTGTCTTGATCGCAGCGCTCTTGATTTGGAGTGTATGTGCAGTTGTAGGTGCAACCATTTCACGTACAGAAGAAACAGGAAATTCAGTTGTAATAATAAAATCAACAGATAAGGATTAAAAGATGAAATTTACAAAGAAAATATCATTTTTCATATTAGCAATAATTTTTTGTTTTTCAGCGCCTTTAAGTGCGTTGGCTCAAAGTACTACTGTAAATAATTCGGAAATTCAACATTTTGAAGACGGAAGTTATCTTGTTATACAAAAAGAAACCGTAATCAGTCCTTTCAGTTCTGGCACAAAAACCTCATCGACAACCGGTTATTATTATAACGGAGATAATGAGCAACAATGGTCTGTTACACTAACTGCTACTTTTTCATATACTGGAAGTTCTGCACGTTGTACAAATGCAGACACATCATATAGAATTTATGACAGCGCTTGGAAAGTAACAGAAACTAAAGTTGGAAAAGCAGGAAACAAGGCTACTGGTATTTTTACAGTTAAAAAGTATTGGCTGGGTATCATAACAAAAACTGTTCCTTTAACACTGACGCTAACTTGCGATAACAACGGAAATATCAGTTGATAACCCCTACAAAGAAAGCACCTGAAATGGTGCTTTCTTTTTTCGTTATATACAAAAATGCCCGCTCCAAAATAGGGGCGGGCATTTGTTTTATGCGGGGCGTTCCGCAAAATTACCGGTATACAACTGATAATACTTGCCTTTCTGGGCAATCAGATCATCATGGCTGCCGCGCTCAATGATTCTGCCGTGCTCCAGCACCATGATGCAGTCCGCATTTTTAACGGTGGAAAGGCGGTGCGCAATCACAAACGTGGTTCTGCCTTTCATCAGCGCATCCATGCCTTTCTGCACCAGTTCTTCCGTTCTGGTATCAATGGAGGAGGTGGCCTCATCCAGAATCAGCACGGGCGGATCCGCAACCGCCGCTCTTGCAATGGCAAGCAGCTGGCACTGGCCCTGAGAAAGGTTGCCGCCGTCGCCGTCGATCATGGTGTCATAACCATCCGGCAGTCTTGTAATAAAGCCATGCGCATTGGCAAGTTTTGCCGCGGCGATGCATTCCTCATCCGTAGCATCCGTTTTGCCGTAACGGATATTATCCATGATCGTGCCGGTAAACAGGTGGGTATCCTGCAAAACAACGCCAAGGGTGCGGCGGAGATCCGGCTTTTTAATCTTGGTGATATTGATGCCGTCATAGCGGATCTTACCATCCTGAATATCATAAAAGCGGTTGATCAGATTGGTGATTGTGGTTTTGCCCGCGCCGGTGGAGCCGACAAACGCGATCTTCTGACCCGGCTCAGCATACAGCTTGATATCGTGCAGCACCATTTTATCGTCCGTATAGCCGAAATCCACACCATCCAGCACGATGGCGCCCTCCAGTTTCTGGTAGGTTACGGTGCCGTCCGCCTGATGCGGATGTTTCCATGCCCAAACGCCGGTTCTGTGGTCTGCCTCTGTAACAGAGCCGTCCTCATGCTCCACGGCGTTTACCATTTCAACATAGCCGTGATCTTCTTCCGGCTGCTCGTCAAACAGGGCGAACACACGCTTTGTGCCGGCAACCGCCATGATGATGGAATTCATCTGCTGGCTGATCTGCGCGATCGGCATGCTGAAACTCTTGTTCAGGCCCATAAACGCAACAACCGTGCCGACCGTTGCGCCGGCGATACCGGTTGCGCCGCCCACGCCAAGGCAAAGCGCCGCGCCGACTGCCGCGCAGAGAACGTAACTCAGGTTGCCGATATTTACGTTAACAGGCATCATCATATTGGCATATTTGTTTGCCTTATAGGAACTGAAACGAAGTTGTTCGTTGATCTGATCAAAATCTGCCTTTGCTTTTTCCTCGTGGCAGAACACTTTGACCACTTTCTGACCGTCCAGCATTTCCTCAATAAAGCCGTCTACCTCGCCAAGCGCTTTTTGCTGCTTATCAAAATATCTGCCGGAGCGCTGGGTGAATTTTCTGGTAACCACCAGCATAACGCACGCCATAAGCACCGTAATGCCCGCCAGCACGATATTCATTCTGATCATGGCAACAAGGGAGAACACAAGCGTGATGACCGAATTGAAGATCTGGGGTATGCTCTGGCTGATCAGCTGGCGCATGGTATCAATATCGTTTGTATACACGCTCATGATATCGCCGTGGGCATGCGTGTCAAAATACTTGATGGGCAGTTTTTCCATATTGCTGAACAGATCCGTACGCAGTTTCTGCATGGTATCCTGCGTTACATTTACCATGATTCTGGAATAGGTGAATGACGCGATAATGCCAACAATATAGATGACCGCCACTTTTATCAGCGCGTTTGCAAGGCCGCTGAAATCGTTTGAGCCGGAAGTCAGCATCGGCTGAATATAATCGTCTACAAGAGACTGAATAAAGACCATTCCCTGCATCTGAGAGAATGCTGAAATGACGATGCAGACAACAACGAAGAACCACGCAGCCTTGTTGTTTGCAACCATATATTTCAGAATGCGCGAAAAGGATTTGGCGCCGTTTCTGAGATTGCTTTTGCTGTTGTTATGATTCATTGTGCGCCCTCCTTTCTTACTGCTGGTCAAAATCTCCGCCGCCCTGCTGGGACTCGAAGATCTCGCTGTAAATCTCGTTATTTTTCAAAAGGTTTTCATGTGTGTCAAAACCGTTTATGCGCCCTTCATCCAAAACGATGATGCGGTCTGCATCCTTAACGCTGGAGATACGCTGCGCAATGATGATCTTGGTGGTGTTTGGAATCTTGGTTCTGAACGCCTCGCGGATCTTGGCGTCCGTTGCGGTATCCACCGCGGAAGTGGAGTCATCCAAAATCAGCACTTTCGGCTTTTTCAGCAGCGCCCTTGCAATGCAGAGCCTCTGTTTCTGGCCGCCGGAAACATTTGTGCCGCCGCGCTCGATATAGGTGTTATATTTATCGGGCATGCGCTCAATAAATTCATCCGCGCAGGCGGATCGGCACGCCTCTATGCATTCCTCGTCCGTAGCGTCCGGATTGCCCCACCTGAGGTTTTCCAGGATTGTGCCGGAGAAGAGCACGTTTTTCTGCAGCACCACGGAAACCTGGTTTCTGAGCGCCTCCGTATCATATTCTCTGACATCCACACCGCCGACGCACACACTGCCGGAGGAAACATCATACAGGCGGCAGATCAGATTTACAAAACTGCTCTTGCCGCTGCCGGTTCCGCCGATAATGCCGATCGTTTCGCCGGATTTGATATGAATATCAATATCGCTGAGGGCGTTTTTATCACTGCCCTTTCTGTAAGAAAAGTTGACGTGGTTAAAATCGATACTGCCGTCTTTTACCTCTTCCACAGGATCCTGCGGATTATGGATATCCGGCTGCTCAACAAGCACCTGGGAAATACGGTGCACGCTGGCGGAACTCATGGCGATCATAACGAAGATCATGCTGAGCATCATCAGGCTCATTAAGATCTGCATGATATAGGAAAGCAGGGTGGTGAGGTTACCCGTTGTCATATCCCCGGCAACGATATAGTGCGCGGCAAACCAGGAAATGGCAATGGTGCAGCCGTAAACGCAGATCATAAGCGCCGGGTTGTTAAGGGTTAAATAGCTTTCTGCCTTGATGTTGAATTTTTTAAGAAGTTTAACAACTTTATCAAACTTTTTGATCTCATAATCTTCACGAACATAGGATTTTACAACCCTGACCGCGGAAATATTCTCCTGAATATCGGCGTTTACCTTATCGTATGTATTAAACGCCTTATCAAACCATTTCAGCGATGCCCGAATGATCACTGCCAGAACGCCGCCCAAAAGAAGGATGGCAATGAAAAACACCAGACTGATCTTTTTGCTGATAAAAAAGCACATCACCCAGCTGAAAATCAGGGTAAGGGGCGCTCTGGTGGCGATTCTTAAAGTCATCATATACGCGTTTTGAATATTGGTAACATCCGTAGTCATACGCGTTACAAGGCTTGCTGTGCTGAAATGATCAATGTTTGAAAAGGAAAAGGTTTGCACCTTATCATAAATTCCTTTTCTAAGATTCGCCGCAAAGCCGGAGGACGCCCGCGCAACATATCTTCCGCCAAGAGCGCCGAAAGTTAGGCTGAGCGCCGCCATAACCAGCATGATGCCGCCGTAGATATAAACATTGTTTACATTCCCCGCCTGAATGCCCCTGTCTATAATAAAGGACGTTACAAACGGCAGCAGCACTTCCATAACGACTTCAAGCATGGTGAAAAAGATCGTTAAAAACGAATCTTTTTTATAGTTTTTAACGTACTTCAGAACATGTTTCAACTACTTTTCCTCCGTTTCCATATAGTTTTTAAAGCAGCGCCGCACATTCTCCGCAACCGTTTTCTGAAAACGGCAGACGCAGTTCAGTTCTTCCTGCGAAAATTCGCCGAACAATTCCTCACAGATATCGGCAAATTCGCGCGAAAGGCTGTTTTTAACGCGAAGCGCTTTTTCGGTGGGCACAATCCTTTTTTGCCTGTTATCATCCTCCAAGGGTTCAAGAGTAACAAACCCTTTGCCGCAAAGCCTTTTCAGCGTGGCAGAAACAGTGCTTTTAGAGGTGTCCACAAATTTTTTCAGTTCGGAAACATGGATTCCCCCGTTTTCCGCAACAAAAAGGAGCACGATTCCCTGCGCCGCGGTAAGCCCGAACTTCTCCGTGCGGGCATCCATATACTTATCTATAGATATGGATATATCCTTATTGAGCTTTATAATTTCCTGTTTCGTTTGAATTGATACCACCTTCTTTATAAAAGTTTGCCCGCTTACAATAAACGCACAAACAATTCTTACATATAAATATATATCACAAATCCGCTTGATTTTCAAATAAAAATAGTTTATTATCTATAAAAGACTTTTATTAATAAATATGCAATTGATAAATAATTAACAAGCAGGTGATCTTTTATGAATACCGTTCAGTTAGAATGCTTTATGGAGGTTTGCACGTGCTTGAATTTTTCGCGCGCTGCCGAAAACCTGAGAATGACCCAGCCGGCGGTGAGCCACCAGATCAATTCGCTGGAGGCGGAACTGGGCACAAAGCTGTTTAACCGCACCAGCAAAAGCGTGGAACTGACAAGGGACGGGATCCGCTTTATGGGGCCCGCGTCAGACGCGCTGAAGATTCTGCGCAACGCCAAAGCCAGAATCAGCGAAAAAAGCGTTTCCGAAGTGCTGCCGCTCGGCGTTACCTGCCGGGATATTCAGATGTGCGGCGTTTTGCCGCGCGTGCTCCGGCGCATTGCAGAGGAACTGCCTTTGTGCAGGCCGGTTGTGAAGATTGCGCCGTTCATGCCGGTAAACGTGCTTACGGAAAATGAAATGGTGGACGTGATCTTTTCTTACAAGGCGGACACACCTACCCACAACCGGATTCTGTATAAGGAGCTGAAAAAGTGCCCCGTTTGCTGCGTTTGCAGCAAAAACAGCGAACTTGCCAAATACGATTCGCTGAAGATTGCCGACCTGCAGGGAAAAAGCATTGCGCTGATCTCCCGGCAGCGGGATATTCCGGAGATCTACAAAGTGGTAACCGCCACATCCGCCGTTTTGAAACAGAGCCAGATCTATCTGTGCGACAACTATGAATGCGCCAAACCGCTTGTGCAGGCGGGGCTGTGCTTTTGCGTGCAGCCGGATCTGCCCATGAAAAAAGAGGAGAGCCTGAAATACATTCCCATAACAGACTCTTCCCCCGTATCTTTCGGTGTATATTATTCCACTTTAAAAGCAAACCCGGTGCTCAAGCGGTTTATAGAGATCACACGCAGCATGCTGGGCGGTAAGGAAAACCTTTAGCCGTTTGCCGCGATCTTAAAAACGATCTTTCTGACGTTTACATCTTTTTCATCGCTGATGCCGGGCATATGCGCATCCTGCGGATAGAGCATTAAAAACGTGCCTTTGGTAAGCACAAAATCAAATCTGGAATCCCCCGTGTAAAACGCGATATCCTGCCCCTTGGAATACCGTTCCTCCACCTGTGTAAGATCGCCGAGTTTTGCCCAGCGGATCTTTTCAATGCCGGAAACGATATACTGAACGTCAATATACTTTTTGTGCGCCTCAAAGCGGCTTTCCGGCGTCTGCGGGCCGGTTCGGTAAGACTGAATATTCGCAAACACGCGCTCGCCGTCTATTTCGTAAGCGCCGTCCGGCAGATTCTGCGCCTCAAATATCCGGATAAATTCCGCGCATTTTTCAAGCAGCGGCGCGCCCTCATAATACTGCGCCATATTTTGCGCCTTATCAAAGATCATACTACACTCTCCTTTTCAGAACCGGCTGTGCGGCGCCCCGCCGGGGCGCGCGCCGCCAAATGGAATACACATACTATGATATTAAAAAATCCGACGGTGTTCTGCCGCCGGATCTTTTAACTTTTAAACTCTTGAATCATCATTGCGGTGAATATAAGCATCCAGCAATTTCCAAACTGTTTTTTGCTCTTCCTGAGAAAGCGAAGAGATCATATCAATGATATTTTCATCTATTTCATCTTTCATTGCGCCGGAAATGAAGTAATCCGCATTTACTTCAAGAATCTCGCAGATACGAATAAAACTTTTCATTCTCGGATAACTTCTGCCGGTTTCAATATTGGAGATCTGATGCTCGCTAAGACCGATCTGCTCCGCAAGTTCGCTTTGGTTGATTCCGAGCTGTTTTCTTCTCTGCATAATGCGCAGACCGAGTATAGCCTGCTTGTCTATTTTTTTCATAATAACACCCCGTGACAAATAGTACCACATTTGTCGCTTGCAATGGAATAACCTTTTATTGGATTTTGCAATCAGCTTGAATGTTTATGAAATGTTTATAAAATATCTTAACTCTTTTGATTATTTGTTAAACAATCGGGTTAAAAAAGCAGTCCGTTTTAAGGCAATATTTGCGTTCCCGGCATAATCAGGCGCTATAAAAGCAGACCGTTTACAGGCAGATCAGAGAATAATGGATTCACCCGTCATCTCCGCGGGCTGTTCCAGACCCATCACTTTCAGCATGGTGGGCGCAATATCGCAAAGCCTGCCGCCGTCACGCACCTTGCACGGATAATTGACCACGATAAACGGAACCGGATTGGTTGTATGCGCCGTAAACGGCTCGCCGTTTTCATCCAGCATCTTATCCGCATTGCCGTGGTCTGCCGTAACGAACAGCACGCCACCCATCTCTTTCACAGCCTGCGCAAGCGAACCTACGCAGGAATCCACCGTTTCAACCGCCTTGACGGCAGCCGGGATGATCCCCGTGTGGCCAACCATATCGCAGTTTGCGAAGTTTACGATGATCGCGTCATATTTTCCGCTTCTTACCGCGGCATTGAGTTTTTCGGAAACCTCCGGCGCGCTCATTTCCGGCATAAGGTCAAATGTGGAGATCTTGGGGGAATCAACCAGAATCCTGTCCTCGCCGGGGTACTGTTTTTCCTCGCCGCCGTTAAAGAAGAAGGTAACGTGGGCGTACTTCTGTGTTTCCGCGATCCTAAGCTGGGTCTTGCCAAGATTGGAGATATATTCGCCGAAGGTGTTTTTCAGGGTCTCCGGCGGGAAAGCAACGCTTACGTTCGGCATTTCCTCATCATACTGGGTCATGCAAACATAATTAAGCGGGAAAAAGCCGTTCTTTCTTTCAAAGCCGGTGAAATCGGGATCCACAAACGCCCTTGTGATTTCCCTTGCTCTGTCCGGGCGGAAGTTAAAGAAGATCACGCTGTCGTTCGCCTGCACTCTGCCCTCTTTGCCGCCGATCACGGTTGGGAGCACAAATTCATCTGTAAGATGTTTGCCGTCCTCATCAATGGTTTCATAAGACGCGCGAACCGCCTTGACCGGATCGTCCGCCTGAATACCCTCGCCGTAAACGAACGCCGCATAGGCTTTTTCCACTCTGTCCCAGATATTATCCCGGTCCATCGCATAAAACCTGCCGGTTACCGTGGCGATCTTGCCGACGCCGATCTGCGCGATCTTATCCTCAAGCACTTCCAGATCCTCTGCCGCGGAGGCGGGGGGAACGTCACGTCCGTCCAAAATGGCATGGATATACACATTTTCCACGCCGTGTTTTTTTGCCATTTCCATAAGGCCGTAAAGATGCTCCGTATGGCTGTGCACGCCGCCGGGAGAAACAAGGCCGATCAGGTGGAGCGCCTTGCCCTTTGCGTTTTCCATGGCGCTTACAAGCACTTCGTTTTTATAGGCGTCGCCGTCCGCAAACGCTTTCGTGATTCTGGTAAGCGGCTGATAAACGATTCTGCCGGCGCCGATATTCGTATGGCCGACCTCGCTGTTGCCCATCTGCCCGTCCGGCAGGCCAACGTCAAGACCGGACGCGCCGATATACGTCATCGGGCATTCTGCCATCAGTTTATCCAGATTCGGTTTTTTTGCCATGGCGATGGCGTTGCCGTAATCCGAATCATTTTTTCCGTAACCGTCCATAATACATAATACAACCGGTTTTTTCATCTGTATCTTCCTCCTGTAACTGAGATGAAATGTGTTTTGCATATCCTTTGCGATGCCGCGCGGCATCGCCGGTATTCTTCATATATGAAAAGCCCTCGGGAAGAGGGCTTTTTTTGAATTATTTGGACGCCGCTTTTACGATAACGGAAAAGTCCTGCGCTTTCAGGGACGCGCCGCCGATCAGCCCACCGTCCACATTCTCTTTTGCAAGCAGTTCCTCCGCGTTCTTGGCGTTCATAGAGCCGCCGTACTGAACAACGAAAGCGTCTGCCGCGTCTTTGCCGTAAAGCTCCGCAACCACCTTACGGATATAGCCGTTTACTTCGTCTGCCTGATCAGCAGTAGCCGTTTTGCCGGTGCCGATTGCCCAAACAGGCTCGTAAGCGATAATTACATTTTTCAGTTCCTCTGCTGTTACGCCCTGCAGCGCAATCTTCGTCTGCATGCCCACAACCTCAAAGGTAACGCCCTGTTCCCTCTGCTCCAGCACCTCGCCTACGCAAAGGATCACTTTCAGGCCGGCATCCAGCGCGGCGCGGACTCTTTTATTTACGGTTTCATCCGTTTCACCAAAATACTGCCTGCGCTCGGAATGGCCGATGATTACATACGGAACGCCCATTTCCTTAAGCATAACGGCAGATACTTCACCCGTGAAAGCGCCGCTTTCCGCCCAGTGGCAGTTTTCTGCGCCGATCATGATATTGGAGCCTTTTGCAGCCTCCAGCGCGGCTTGCAGATCCACAAACGGCGCGCAGATGATCACATCGCAGTCCGCGTCTTTCACAAGCGGCTTCATTTCATTGATCAGCGCCGTGGTCTGAGACGGGGTATTGTTCATTTTCCAGTTTCCGGCAATCACTGCCTTGCGAAGAGATTTGTTCATAATGATTCCTCTTTTATCTGTTTAAATTCAATTTTTACTGTTTTTTCTCTGTTCTATATTAAATCAGTCTTTATCCATAAGCGCGGCGATGCCGGGCAGTTCCTTACCCTCAAGGAATTCAAGGGACGCGCCGCCGCCGGTGGAGATATGGCTCATCTTATCACTGAAACCAAGCTTGGTTACAGCGGCAACGGAATCACCGCCGCCAACAATGGAGATCGCGCCGGAATCCGCAACGGCTTTTGCCACTGCAATCGTGCCCTGCGCAAAGTTATCCCACTCGGAAACGCCCATCGGTCCGTTCCAAATTACCGTGCCGGCGCCTTTGATGGCATCCGCAAACATCTGCTGCGTTTTGGGGCCGATATCCAGACCCATCCAGCCGTCCGGGATCTCATCGCTGTTTACAACCATAGCCTCTGTATTTTCATCGTATTCCTTGCCCACTTTGTTATCAACCGGGATCAGGAAATTAACGCCCTTAGCCTTTGCCTCTTCCATCATCTTGCCGGCATTCTCAACCTGGTCTTCCTCCAAAAGAGAAGTGCCGATATGGTGGCCGAGTGATTTCATAAAGGTATATGCCATACCGCCGCCGACGATAAGCGTATCGCACTTATCAATCAGGTTGGTGATTACGCCGATCTTATCGGAAACTTTTGCGCCGCCGAGAATGGCAACAAGCGGCCTTTTCGGATCGGAGAGCGCGCCGCCCATAAAGGTGATCTCTTTTTGGATCAGATAGCCGCAAACAGCCGGCAGATACGCCGCAACGCCGGTGGTGGAGCAGTGCGCTCTGTGCGCCGTGCCGAAAGCGTCGTTTACAAAGATATCTGCAAGAGAAGCCAGTTCTTTGGAGAAATTCTCTTCATTTTTGGTTTCTTCTTTTCTGAAACGCACGTTCTCAAGAAGCATAACGTCTCCATCCTGCAAAGCGGCAGCCATTGTTTTGGCGTTTTCGCCCACAACGGTTTCATCCTCGGCAAGCTTTACCTCTTTGCCAAGATACTCTGAAAGCCTTTTTGCAACGGGTGCAAGGCTGAATTCGGGCTTGTATTCTCCCTTAGGTCTGCCCAGATGAGAGCAAAGGATCACTTTTGCGCCCTTTTCGATCAGATATTTGATGGTGGGGAGCGCCGCAACAATTCTTTTGTCATTGGTGATCTCGCCGTCCTTGAGCGGAACGTTGAAATCGCAGCGAACAAGAACTTTTTTTCCGGATACGTCAATATCCTCAATCGTTTTTTTGTTTAATGCGTTCATCTAAATTACCTCTCCAAACATTAAGAATTTAATATACAATTTTTTACGCAATTATTATAAAGTATATGCACGGCAAAATCAATACATATTTTTCCACCAAAATCACGCCGCTATTCGTCAATTTTTTGTCAAACTCAATAAAATTTTGCTGTTTTGTGCCCAAATCGCAATAAAATATCCGCTCCGGCAACTGCGCAGCCGGGAATACGGGATACTGCCGGACGACGCGTATTCAGATCTCGCCGGCGTAAGAAGTCTTCACAAAAGTTTCCAGTGCCGCGCCGCTTTTGCCTGCCGCAAGCCAGATCTTGATATATGTTGCGGCAAACGCCGCTCCCTCCAGCGGGATAATGCCAAGATCCGCAAAGGCAAGGGATGTTGCATACTGCGCGCCGGGCAGAATATCCGCCGCAAACAGCGGTATCCCCCTGCTTTTCGCGTTTTGGCAGAACGCACGGAACGCCGCGCCTGCCGTATGCAGCGTGCCGGAATGATAGGGTTTAAAAAGAACCGCGCGAATCTTTTTGCCGCACGGCGCATATGCGCTGCCCGGCACCGCCGTAACGACCTCTATACCGGAAAACGTCTCAAAACGCACCGGGAAATCTAAGCTTCTGCTTTGCGCTGGCAGATAAGACGGATCTGAATAAATCTTTCCGCTCTGATACACTGCGGCGCAGGCGCCGTTTAGGCAATGCAGCGCGTCGCCGCCCTCCGGGTGCAGGGCAAGGCGCGCGGCGGGCAGGATCCTTGCCGGCTGCCCGGCATTCTGATATGCGGCGAACACGCCGGGCATATCCGTATTTTCAAGAAACGCCGCGGCGGCGCAGAAATTTTCAAAGCCGTTTGTTTCGCTGCTCTCCAGCGGCTTGGCGGCGGAAACAAACACAGCGGTGCAGCGTTTGCCGGCAAGCGCATACAGCACGGCGGCGGCGGAATACTGCAAAGTATCCGTGCCGTGGCAGATGATAAGCTTTTCAAAACCGCTTTCACAGGCACGGCGCACACTTTCCGTCAGCGTATTCAGATCATCCGCGCAAAGATCCTCGCTCAGGATCGTAAACGGCGAAACAAAATCCAGTTCTGCCCTGCCGCCGCGGCGCCTGTAATCCGCCTCCAGTTTTTCCGCCGGAGAGCCGGACGGCGATATAGCCCCGTTTTTAACCGCACTGCCGATCGTGCCGCCTGTTAGGAACACCCTGATCTTCATAGCGCACCGCCTTTCCAATTTTCTTTACATAAAAATAGTTTGTTCACACCAAACGATTTTATAAATGAAACCGCCGGCAAAGCGCTCTGCAAAACGCCCTGAAACCCAAAAAGGTAACAAAAAACCGCCAAAACCTGCGTTTTGGCGGATATATGGTGACCCGGACGAGAATTGAACTCGTGTTACCGCCGTGAAAGGGCGGTGTCTTAACCTCTTGACCACCGGGCCGTTGGTGGCTTTAACTGGATTCGAACCAGTGACACTGCGGGTATGAACCGCATGCTCTAGCCGACTGAGCTATAAAGCCATATAACTAAAGCTGTTTTCAAGCAAGGTAGATTATATTATATTGAGATGATTTTGTCAACACTTTTTTTAAAAACCTTTAAAATAGTACAAATGTTTGACTTTTAAAAACGCCTATGATACAATAGTTTTAACTAAAAATATAGATTTAATCTTTTGCATAAAAAACATACGGCGGTGAGCATTTTGAATAAGATCAACAAGACCCAGCAGGCGGTGTTAGACTACATCCAGCGCGTGATCGAAGAGCGCGGCGTGGCGCCGTCCGTGCGGGAGATCGGCGAGGCGGTGGGCCTGCGCTCCACCTCTACGGTTCAATACAACCTGAACGCGCTTGAAAAAGCCGGTTACATAGAAAGAGACCCGAATCTGAAACGCACGATCCGCCTTACGGGCGGCGGCGCAAGATCCGTTTCCGTGCCGCTGCTGGGCACCGTTACGGCAGGCATGCCCATTCTGGCGCAGGAGCAGATTGAGGAATACATCCCCGCCGCCGTGGACAGAAACGGCGAATACTTTGCCCTGCACGTGCGCGGCGATTCCATGATCAACGCCCATATTCTGGATGGGGATATCATCATTGTGCGCCGCACGCCTGTTGCGGAAAACGGCGATATCGTGGTGGCGCTGATCGGCGATGAGGCAACCGTAAAGCGTTTTTATAAAGAGAAAGGCGGTTTCCGCCTGCAGCCGGAAAATGATGAATATGAGCCGATTCTTGTAAAGGAAGTGGCGGTTTTGGGCAAAGTGGTTTCCCTGATCCGCAATTACGGCGGCTGACACGCAGTTTTGCCGCAGCTATTGATAAAAGTGTTTTTATATGCTATAATCCCTAAAAAAGTTTATAATATTTATAAACTAAAAAATTTACGGAGATGTTTGAAATGGCCGAATGCAGTCATGACTGCTCTTCCTGCGCGCAGAACTGCGGGGAAAGGAAAGAGCCGCAAAGTTTTTTAAAGCCGATGAATAAGGCTTCCCATATTAAAAAAGTGATCGGCGTTGTCAGCGGCAAAGGCGGCGTCGGCAAAAGCCTGGTTACCTGCCTGCTTGCCTCTGCCTGCGCAAAGGCAGGGCTGAAAGTGGGCGTGCTGGACGCGGATATCACCGGCCCGTCCGTACCCAAATCTTTCGGCGTTTCCCAAAGAGCAAAGCAGGACAGCGAATTTTTACTGCCCAATATTACAAAGACCGGCATCAAGGTTATGAGCATAAACATGCTGCTGGAAAGCGAGGAATCCCCGGTTGTTTGGCGCGGGCCGGTGATCAGCGGCGTTGTGGAACAGTTTTGGACAGAAGTGCGCTGGGGCGAACTGGATTATCTGTTTGTGGATATGCCGCCGGGAACGGGCGACGTTGCGCTTACCGTATTTCAGAGCCTGCCGGTGGACGGGATCGTGATCGTTTCCACGCCGCAGGATCTGGTTAAAATGATCGTTAACAAAGCGTTTAACATGGCAAAGCTGATGCATATCCCCGTGCTTGGCGTGGTGGAGAACATGAGCTATTTCGTTTGCCCGGACTGCGGCAAAAAGCACGAGCTGTTCGGCAGATCAAAAATAGACGAAACTGCCGGGGAACTGGGCATTCCCGTGCTTGCGAAACTGCCGATCGACCCCAAGATCAACCGCATGGTGGACGAAGGCAGAGTGGAAGAAGCGCACCTGAGCGAACTGGATGCGTTCGTAAGCGCACTGGAGGGCAAATAACAGAGCATAAAGCCGCGCGTTTCAAGTGCGGCTTATTTGAATTTTACGGAAATACGAAAGGGTGTTTGGTTTGGCGAAAAGAGAAGACTATATTTCATGGGACGAATATTTTATGGGCGTTGCGCTGCTTTCCGCAATGCGCAGCAAAGATCCGAATACACAGGTGGGCGCCTGCATCGTAAATGACGATAACCGGATCGTAAGCGTGGGCTACAACGGATTTCCGCGCGGCTGTTCGGACGAGGATTTTCCCTGGGAACGCAAGGCGGACAATCAGAATGACACAAAATACCCCTTCGTGTGCCACGCGGAACTGAACGCTATTTTAAACTCAAACGGGATCGGCGTGAAAGGCTCCCGGATCTATGTTGCCCTTTTCCCCTGCAACGAATGCGCAAAGGCGATTATTCAGGCGGGCATTAAAGAGATCATTTACATAAGCGATAAATATTATGACACGGATAACAACCGCGCCAGCAGGCGGATGCTTGACGCCGCCGGGGTGAAACTGACCAAATTTGAAAGCAGCAAAAAACTGGAAATTGATTTTGAAGCGGAGAAAATTTGATTTGGAACTGGATATTTATGATTTTGACAAAACCCTTGTGCCGTTTGACAGCGGTTCGCTGTTTATAGGCTACTGCCTGCTGCATTACCCGTGGATCCTTATTCTGACGCCCGTCATCATCGCAGCGCTTATTCTGATGGTGTGCAGGATCATCTCATTTACCGCATTTAAAAAAGTGTGTTTTCTGTTTACACCGATGATTCCGCTGAAAAAGGCGGTAAACGGATTCTGGAACAGGCATGAAAAGCAGCTTTATCCGTGGTTTTTTGAAAGAAAGCGAAAAGGCGTTATCATAAGCGCTTCGCCGGATTTTCTGCTGGATGAAATTGCGAAACGGGCAAAATTTGACTACCTGATCTGCACACGGCACAGCGAAAAAACCGGCGCCATCGTGGGCGAAAACTGCCGCGGAAAAGAAAAAGTGCGCCGCCTTTATGAAAAATTCGGCAAAGATAACATAAAAGTAATGGACGTGTATTCCGATTCTTACAGGCACGATAAATACATTTTTTCGCTTGCCTGCGGCAATTGCTATCATATAGAGCACGGAAAGCGCGTTGTGTTTAACTACAGCGAAAAATACGGGGAATGATCTGATGAACAGAAAAAGAGGAGTTGCCGGCATATGGATCCTTGCCGCAGTGCTGATTGTGCTGACCGCGGCAGGCGTATTCTATTATAATAAGGTATACAAACCCTCTCTGGAGCAGGCAACGGCGCAGAGCACCAGTTACAATGTAAACGGGCAGGGGCCGCAAAAAACAGGCAAACGAACGCTGATTGCGGAAAATGACGGCGTTTCCGTTTATAAAGACGGCGATTACGCCATTATCGTGCACGGCGATACCGAGGCGGAGTTTGCAGACTGGAACGAAAACTTCGGCAGCACAAACACCAGGGTTTACCTGCAGGATTTTGACCAAAACGGCAGAGCGGATATTATTCTTCTTGACGAGGAAACCCCCGCCGGTTCTGACGAAACACAGCCGCTTTACGGGCTGTATGTGCTTACGCCTTCCGAAAGCGGCGGAAAAGATCCGTATACCGTGCACTACACAAACGCCGAAAACTGGCTTGCCTATTTCAACGGCATCGTAACATGCTATCTGAGCCGGCCGCAGGCATACCCAAACCTTTTGCAGTTCGTTATGGATTACAGCACAACAAATGTGCAGTTTGACGCGCAAACCGGCCTTGCGCTGCCGGAATTCCGCGCCTATTACACCAATGCGCCCAGAGCGCAGGACGGCAGCTACGCCGATGTGGACTCCATCCGGCTGGCTCCGGCAGTGATAAGCTATGATGAAGATGAAAATGTAGCGCATGCGCAGATCCCGGTTTACGCTTTATATAAAAATGCAGACGAACAGCAGATCGGCAACATAACCGTGGGCATTGAACTGCGAAACGACACGTTAAGTATCAGGGCAAAAAGCGTGGTTTACGCGCCTTTGGAAGAACTTGCCGCAGCCGCGCCGCAAAGGTAGCGCAATTTTTAAATCTTAATTTTTTATAAAATGGGTATGATAATAAAGCGTATTTGTTGAATTTTTAACGATCTTATGGTATAATGCGCATTAATATCTGCAAAGGAGCAGCGGCAATGAGCGTTATCATTACGGCAGACTCAACCTGCGATCTGCCGAAAGATATAATTGAATCAAGAAACATCAAAATAACGCCGCTTTCTATTCTGCTTGGCAGCGAATCCTATTTGGACGGCGAGGAGATCACGCGGGACGATATCTACGCCCATGTGTCTAAAACGGGTGAAATGCCCAAGACCGCGGCGGTTTCGCCTGCGTCCTATTATGAGGTGTTCAGCGCGGCAAGCCGGCAGGGGGACAGCGTTGTACACATCAGCCTTTCCAGCGCGATCTCATCCAGTTATCAGAACGCAGTTACGGCGGCGGGTGATTTCAGCAATGTGCATGTTGTGGATTCCAAAAACCTGTGCGGCGGCATGGGGCTGCTTGTGCTGAAAGCGTGTGATTTAAGGGACAAAGACTTTGACGCAAAAAAGATTGCAAACCGCATTCGATCCCTTGTGCCTAAAGTGCACGCCACCTTTGTGCTGGATAATTTGGTTTATCTTTATAAAGGCGGCAGATGCAGCGCGGTTGCAAGATTCGGCGCAAACGTGCTTGGCATAAAGCCTGTGATCGGCGTTGACCCGGCGGACGGCACAATGGACGTTATAAAGAAATACCGCGGCAAAATAGAGAATGTTTACAGGCAGTATGTGAACGACACCTTTGCAAACGCCGCAAAAATGGATACAGACCGTATTATTATTGCGAATTCCGGCAGCGTTGCCGGTGAAATCACCGCATTTGCAAAAGGCGTTGCCAGCGGCAAGGCGGATTTCAAGGAGATCCTGACC
This sequence comes from Clostridium sp. CAG:678, assembly GCA_000431535.1. GTDB lineage: Bacteria > Bacillota > Clostridia > Oscillospirales > Acutalibacteraceae > Eubacterium_R > Eubacterium_R faecale. The sequence continues at coordinate 57,357 of HF991804.1, read as the reverse complement.
GCAGACGCCGGCTGCACCATTTCCTCCCACTGCGGGCCTAAAACATTTGCCGTATTTTATATGAGAAAGTAAATTTTTGCGCGAAACAAAATTAAGATATGATTTTAAAAATACAGAAACACCCGATCAGACACAATCTGACCGGGTGTTCTTTTTTATACATGCTCATCCGCCTGCGTTTCTCAGCTTTTACTTTAAAAAGCCTTTTACGATCTGCGCCTCCGCCTCTTCGTGAGAAAGGCCAAGGGTCATCAGTTTTGTGATCTGTTCGCCCGCGATCTTGCCGATCGCCGCCTCGTGGATCAGAGAGGCATTTACATCGTTTGCAATGATCTCCGGCACGGATTTTACAAAGCCGTTTTCCATAATAATGGAATCGCACTCAGAATGACCGGCGCACTCCGCGTTGCCGTGCAGGGCGGAATAGAATTCCTGCTTGGAATTGCCCTTTGCGACGGAGCGGGAACTGATCTCCGCGCTGGAATTGTTGCCGTTAAGCTCAACGGTAAAATCCGTTGTTGCCGTCTGGCTGCCGCTGGTCATGATCTTTTCTTTAATAACCAAGCGGGCGTCTTCTTTCAGATCCGCGTTTGTAACACGCTTTGTGGAGTCCACGCCCTCGATCTGCACGGTTTCCATCTCCAGATAGGCGCCTTTTTCCAGATGCACCACCGTTACCGGGTTCAGAACGCGCTCTCCGCTGCCGTTGCCCTCACCGTAATGCTTTTCCACATAGCGCACCTTTGCGTTTTTGCCAACATGGAATGTATGGATGCCGTCATGCTGGGAAAGATGCTCGCCGTCATTGTGAATGCCGCAGCCGGCGATGATATCCACATCGGAATCATCCCCGATGTAAAAATCGTTATACACCAGATCCTGAAAGCCGCTTTGATCCACCACAACGGGAATATGCACATATTCGCCCTTGGTGCCCGGCTTAACATAGATTTCTATGCCCTTGCCCTCCGGCTTGGGAACGATCTCTATATTTTTTGTGCTCTGGCGGCCGATGCCTTTGCCGTCCACTCTTATATTGTATGCGCCCTTGGGCGTGTCTGCAATGCCGGCTATGGTCTTAAGCAGTCCGCCCAAAATCGGGTTATTCTTAATATCAGTCATTGCCGCTCCTCCTTGCTTTATAAAACTTGCACGCGCTGGAATCGGAAAGCAGTTCCGGCAGGATCTCTTCTTTCGGGCCTTCGGCAGTGATCTCTCCGCCGGAAACAACCACGATCTTATCCGCAATCTCCAGAATCCTTTCCTGATGTGAAATGATCACAACCGCGCCGTGCTTGGTATCCCGCAGTTTTTCAAAAACCGCGATCAGATTGTTGAAACTCCAGAGATCGATTCCCGCCTCCGGCTCGTCAAACAAGGAAAAATCCACCCCGCGCGCCATGAGCATCGCGATCTCAATGCGCTTTAATTCGCCGCCGGAAAGGCTGGCGTTGATCTCACGGTTGATATAATCGGCGGCACACAGCCCCACTTCGGAAAGATAGCCGCAGAGTTCGTGCGTATCCACCGCCCGGTTTACGGCAAGGCTCAGAAGATCGCGCACGGTAAGCCCCTTAAAGCGCACCGGCTGCTGAAAAGCAAACCCGATGCCCAGTTTGGCACGTTCGTTGATATCCAGACCTGTAATATCCTGCCCTTTATACAGGATCTGCCCAGAGGTGGGCTTTTCAATGCCCATAATAATCTTGGCAAGCGTGGATTTGCCGCCGCCGTTAGGGCCGGTAATCACAACAAAACTGTCTTTATCAACGGTAAGATTGATATGATTCAAGATCTCTTTTTGCTTTTTATTTGCCTCATCCTCAACGGAAAAAGAAATATTTTTCAGTTCCAGCATCTTTAAAACTCCTTTTCATGCGCCGCAAGGCACGGCGCTTTCTGATCGTCCGCATGCGAACAGGCAAAACTGTACGCCGGCATATATTCCTTTGCCGCGCGGATAAAATCCATGATCGTCTTTTTTTCCTCTATGCTCAGGGCGCAGAGATAACTACGCATCTTTGCCGCGGCCTGTTTGTTCATTTCCTCATACTGCGCCTTGGCCTCCAGACCCGCCGGCGTTAAGCGGAAATATTTTTCTTTTTTATTATGGAGGCTTTTATAGGTTTCTATCAGCCCTTTTTCACAAAGTTTAACGCTGATCTGCGTTACCGCGCTTTTGGTAACGGCGGATCTGGCGGAAAGCTCGCTCACATTCGCGTCCGGGCAGCTGCCGATCAGTTCAAGCAAATTGATCTCAGAGCGGTAAAGCCGAAACTTGCCGCCGCAGTCCACCGGCTGCTTTTGCTCGGCAAAAATCTCATCAACCATATCAAAAAAATTTCTTGATATTTCGCACTGCATAGGCGCGTTCCCCCTTTTTTTCCATATTATAGCGCGGCGGTATGCACTTGTCAAGTATTGTTTAGCAACTTAACAAAAAAATATATGTGCCTGCTGCTTAGCATAAGCAGTTCATTTGCGGTTCTTTTCGTTACATTTCAGATAAAAACCGGAAGTAATTTTGTTAATTTGTTGACAATCCGATCCTTTTCCTTTAGAATAAAAGAGAAGAATAATAAAACCATTACAATATCTCCAAGTGTGCGTTGCCGCGCACAGGGCTCTATCAGAAATAACAATATAAATCACAGATTTCGGCGCACTGCACTGCGTTTTTCAGAACGGTGCGGTGCGCCGTTTTGCATGTGCATGGAGGTGATTGGATGACCCCTTTTAAATCCGCCGCCAAACTTTGGCTGCGCGCTTGGTATCTGGATCTGATCTATGGCATCTTTATCCTTGCCTACATTGCTTTTGCCATATACAGCAATTCAGCGAGTTATATCGATTTTGAAAAAGACACGCTGGCGTTTTCCATGTATGCGTTTGCCGTGTTTGCCTTTTTAGGGTTTGAATACTGCGTTAAAGTGAAAAAAAGCGGTCTGTCCGAATGCTTGCGCGCAACCAAAAGCGGAATGCGAAACATGATAGCCGCGCAGGCAAAAATACTGCTGATCACGGTTTCACTTTTCTTTGCCGCAGCGGCGATCCTGAACGGCATTATTTTTGCCGCGGGAGACACAAATTTTCCGGCGTTTCTGCCGCAGTTATTTGCAACCGTGCTGCTGAATTATTTTCTGGTGCCGCTGACGGGCGCCGTATTCGGGCTGTTTTTCGCAAATTTCACAAACCGGCTGATCGCCTACCTGCTTTTGGTGCTGATCACCCTGCTGGGCAGCCCGCTGATCACCGGCATAGACGCCATGATCTATGATATAACGAAAATTGATCTGTCTTACTTTTTCAGGCTGTTTGAATTTTTTGAACCGGATCTCACTTGGAGATCCATTTATGCTTGGGGCAATTCCCTTGTGCCGCAAAGATGGTGTATTCTTTTATTCTGGATCTTTCTGTTGGGAACGGTCATGTTTTACAAAACCTCTGCCCAAAAAAAGCCCGTTAAACTGCTGCGCAGCGCCGCTGCTTTGGTTTTGGCTGCGGTTTGTCTATTTACCGCGGTTCTGCCCGGATCCAAAGTTTTGCTGGACAGCGATAATATGGCGGAATCCGCTTCCATGGCGGACAGCACTTATTATTACGAGCACCCCGACGGCAAAAAAGCAAAACGGGAAGTACAGTTTCAGATCAGCGAATACACTGCCGATCTGCGCGTTTTCACAAAACTGCATGCAAAAGTAACGATGAAGATTGATACGCCGGATCTGGAAGAATATACATTTACCCTTTATCACGGATACAAGATCAAAAGTGCGAAGGATCAAAACGGAAACGCCCTGCAATTTAAGCAGGAAGAAGATCATTTTACGGTTGCGCCAAACGGAAACACTACGGAAATCACGGTAAAATACATCGGTTTTTCACCTGTTTTTTATTCAAACGCGCAGGGCATTTTCCTGCCCGGCTATTTTGCCTATCTGCCGCAAAGCGGATTGCGGCCGCTTTATGACAAGGCCAACCTTGGCTTTTACCGCTGTGAATATAACGAAAACACTGTTTTTAACATTAAAATAAACAGTTTGCAAAAGGTTTATTCCAATCTGGAAGAAACGGGCAGAAACACCTTTTCCGGCACCGGGTATCCCTCCTTCTTTATGGGGGCTTATGCGGAGTACACAACCAAACAGGGTATACGCGTGATCTATCCGTATATGGATCCGAGCATAAACGGCAATACCATTGAAGAAGACACGGCTCCCTTTTACGGCTCAAAATGCCTGCCAAGCGGTGTAAAAACGATCTTTATTGAGCCGGATACAGGAGCGCTCTCCGCCTACAATATTTATTTTCAGAATGCTGATCAATTGATCACAACAGAAATCGGTTTCCTTGAAGAAAACTATGGAAACCAAACCGCAGACCCGTACAAAAATGAAATTGCCTCTTTGTATGAAAGATATTTGGAGCCGGAAAACAGAAATGATTTTCTGATGCTTGCCGAGGCGCTCAAAGGCACGGGATTTGAATATTTTGTGGATATACTGAATAAATACGGCGAAGAGGAAGGGCTGGAACGCATTAAAACCTATCTGGAAGATGAGAGCGACACACGCACGAGTTACGAATTCTTCTCCGATGAACTGGGGGTATAAACATGCTGGAACTGAAAGAGATCACCAAAAAATTCGGTAAAAAAGAAATTCTGAAAGGCATCAGCTATGCTTTTGGAAAAGGCGTATACGGTCTGCTTGGCCCAAACGGCGCAGGCAAGACCACTTTGCTGCGCTGCATAACGGAGCTTTATCCCCTTTCCGGCGGAAAGATCCTGTTTAACGGAAACGAGACCCAAAAAGACCCCGGCTATAAAAACAACATCGGCTATCTGCCGCAGAAATTCGGGCTTTTCAAGGAACTCACCGTGCGGGAGATGCTGGAAACGCTGGCGCTTTTAAAAGAGATCAAAAAAGAAAACATCCAAGCGGAAGTGGAGCGGTGCGTTGCACTTGTAAACCTGAGCGACCGGCTTGATGACCGGGTAAAAACGCTTTCGGGCGGCATGGTGCGCCGGCTTGGTATTGCGCAGGCAGTGCTGGGGAGCCCGCCCGTGATCCTGCTTGACGAACCCACCTCCGGTTTGGATCCGGAGGAGCGTATACGCTTTAAAAACATTATTGCCTCCCTGGAGGACGCGCACACGATCCTGATCTCCACCCACATTGTGGAAGATGTGGAGGCGCTTTGCGATCAGGTGCTGATTATGAACGAGGGAAAAATCGTAAACGCCGGCACCTGCGCCGAAATACAGGCATGCGCGCGCGGAAAAGTATATGAACTGGAAGAAACGGACGAAAATCTTTTGAAAGAACCGTTTTCTGTTCAGCACAGAATAGACCGAAACGGAAAAAAGATGATCCGGATCCTTTCCGGCGTTGCGCAGAACGGCGGCTCCATAAAGGAAACCGAACCCGGTGTGGAGGACGGATATATATGCACACTAAAAAACATTTAAAACCCCGCGGGATCACAATTCTGCTGATCAAAAGCACCGGGATCATGCGTTTTGTGCCGCTGATTGCGATTGATCTTGCGGCGCTCGGGCTGATCCTGCTCAGCGCATTCGGCAGGATGGACAGCGACAGCATCCTATCCGACCTGCTGCTGATCAGCCAAATCTTTTTCCCGCTCTTTTCTGTTTGGTGGGTCATCTTCATTTTGTGGGGACTGATTGACGCAGACGGCAGTGAGCTGATCTTCACCGTCTGCCGGAAAAGCCTGTTACGGTATATTTTGCCCCCGTTTTTGATCATGCTGGCAAATGTTTCTGCCATCACGGCTGTATGCGCCGTGATCCTGCCGGCGTTTGCCGTTGAATTTTTAAGGATCCTTTCCGCCTGCGTGCTTTATTTCGGCATAGCGTATTTTGCCTGCGTCGTTACAAAACTCACCTCCGTTTCCCTTTTTCTGCTGATCCTTTACACCTTGGCGTCTGCTATATGCAGATCGCACGAGATCGTATTCCCGTTTTATATGTCGCAAACCCTTATAGACGGGGAAACGGCTGTAAAGCTGTGCCTGCCGCTGTTTGCAGCCGGCATTCTTCTCTGCGCTGCCGGGCGTTTGGCGGAAAAAAGGCTGCGCACCAATATCCGCTGAGTATGAAAAACAAAAAACAGGAGCCTTTAACGGCTCCTGTTTTTTTGTGTGCGTATTAATTTACTGTTTTGGGACCAATTTTTCCGTGCCGCCCATATACGGCTGAAGTGCCTTGGGAATCAGAACGCTGCCGTCCGCCTGCAGATTGTTTTCCAGAAACGCGATCAGCATTCTGGGCGGCGCAACCACGGTATTGTTGAGCGTATGGGCAAGATACGTGCCGTTTTCGCCTTTGATTCTGATCTTCAGGCGGCGTGCCTGCGCGTCTGTCAGATTCGAGCAGGAACCCACCTCAAAATACTTTTTCTGCCTTGGGGACCACGCCTCAACGTCTATGGACTTCACTTTCAGATCCGCAAGGTCGCCTGAGCAGCATTCCAGCGTGCGCACGGGAATATCAAGCGAGCGGAACAGTTCAACGGTGTAAGACCAAAGCCGGTCAAACCACATTTTGGACTCCTCCGGCTTGCAGACAACGATCATCTCCTGCTTTTCAAACTGGTGGATTCTGTAAACGCCGCGCTCCTCAATGCCGTGGGCGCCCTTTTCTTTTCTGAAACAGGGGGAATAGGAGGTCAGCGTTTGCGGCATCTGGCTCTCCGGCGTAATGGTATCTATAAATTTACCGATCATAGAATGCTCCGAAGTGCCGATCAGGTAAAGATCCTCTCCCTCGATCTTATACATCATTGCATCCATCTCCGCAAAGCTCATAACGCCGTTTACAACCGCGGAACGGATCATATAGGGCGGAATGCAATAGGTAAAGCCTTTGTTGATCATAAAATCACGCGCATAAGAGAGCACAGCGGAATGCAGGCGCGCAATATCGCCCATCAGATAATAAAATCCGTTGCCTGCAACCCTGCCTGCGGCGTCCAGATCTATGCCGTTAAAGCGCTCCATGATCTGCGTATGATACGGGATCTCATAATCGGGCACAACCGGCTCGCCAAACTTCTCCAGTTCCACATTTTCACTGTCATCCCTGCCGATCGGAACGGACGGATCAATGATATTCGGGATAACCATCATGATCTTCGTCACTTTTTCGGAAAGTTCACCCTCTTTTTTGGAGAGCTCCTCCAGTTCGTCCGCCTGCGCTTTGACCTGCTCGCGCAGCGCCATACCCTCTTCCTTTTTACCCTGCGCCATGAGGTTGCCGATCTCTTTGGAAAGTTTGTTTCGGTTGGCGCGCAGTTCATCCGCCTTTTTCTGCACGCTTCTTTTTTCTTCGTCCAGCGCGATCACTTCATCTACAAGGGGCAGTTTTTCATCCTGAAACTTCTTTTTGATATTTTCCTTTACAATATCGGGATTTTCACGTACAAATCTAATATCCAGCATTTTATTAAATCCTTTCTTTAAGCGTTATTCGCCGAGTTTATTGGCAAGAGTTTTCAGATCTTCCTGAGAGTAAAACTCGATCTCCAGCGTGCCGCTGCCCCTGCCGGTGTATACCTTTACTTTTCTGCCGAGCGATTCGCTGAGCGAAAGTTCCACTTCGTCATAAAAACTGTCTCTTCTGCGTGTTCTGCGGCGGCGCGGCGCATTGGTTTCCTTGATCTTTGCCAAGCGCTCCACGTCTCGCACCGTCATTTTCTTTGAAACAATGTTTTTCGCAGCCTCCAGCATCATGGCGTCATTATCAAATGCCAGCAATGCGCGCGCGTGACCGGCGGAAATCTCGCCGTTTTTGGTCATATCCCTAACTTCCTGCGGCAGCCTTAAAAGGCGCAGACTGTTTGCAATCGCCGGGCGGGATTTGCCTACACTTGCGGCAACTTCCTCCTGCGTATAGCCGCATTTATCGATCAGCGCCTGGAGCCCCTCCGCCTCTTCAATAGGGTTCAGATCCTCACGCTGCAAATTTTCTATGATGGCGATCTCCATTGTTTCCGTGTCTGTAAGTTCCTTGATCACAACAGGAACTTTGTTCAGCCCTGCCATGCGGCAGGCGCGCCATCTGCGCTCTCCGGCAACAAGCTGGTACCCGCCGGACGGAATCGGGCGCACCAGCAAAGGCTGCAATACGCCGTGCTGCTTTATGCTCTCGGCAAGTTCCTCTAAAGCCGCCTCATCAAAGGTTTTGCGCGGCTGATCCCGGTTTGGGATGATCTCGTTGATCGGGAGTTCGTTTTCCGTAAGCATCTCCTGCGTGGAATTTTCAAGCATAAGCGCACCGAGCCCTTTGCCGAGGCCGCTCATTTTTTTTGCCATAATGCCCCTCCTTTTTACTGTTTATGTAAACTTGGTTTCTATTGTTTTTTTATGATCTCCTCTGCAAGGCGCTTATATGCGAAGGACGCTTTGCAGTATTTTTCATAGTAAATGACCGGTTTTCCGTAACTGGGCGCCTCTGCAAGTTTTACACTTCTGGGAATCATCGTCTTATACGCCTTATTCGGAAAATATTTGTTGACCTCTTCTATAACCTGCTGATTCAGTTTCAGGCGGCTGTCATACATGGTATACACAACGCCTTCCAGTTCCAGATGTTCATTATAGTGCTGTTTTACAGTACGTACCGTGCTGAGCAGTTGGCTCAGACCCTCCAGCGCGTAATACTCGCACTGCAGGGGAACGATCAGCGTGTCGCTTGCTGTAAGCGCGTTCAAACTTAACAGCCCCAAACTCGGCGGGCAATCAATAATAATAAAATCGAAATCCACGCTGAGCGGTGAGATCGCCTTTTTCAGCGCATAGAAACGATCCTCGCTTTCCGCAAGTTCCAGTTCCGCGCCCGCAAGATTCATATTCGCGGGCAGTAAAAACAAGTTTTTGAAGCCGGTTTCCTGCATGATTGCGCGCGCGGGCACCTTATTGATCAAAATATCATAAGTTGAATATTCAATATCCGTTTTATCAACGCCGACACCGCTTGTGCTGTTGCCCTGCGGGTCAACATCCACAAGTAAAGTTGTTTTTCCTTTTGCGCCCAGTGCGGCGGCAAGATTCACGCAGGTGGTGGTTTTGCCCACGCCGCCTTTCTGGTTAAATATTGCGATCGTTTTACCCATAATTTATAACGCCTTCCCGTTACGGCTTTGAACACGCCTGAATTTACAGAAATATTATACTATAACCCCGCCGCGCAATCAATATTTGTGCGCAAAGTTTCACGTGAAACAGCCCAATTATTTTTTCAAAATTGTGGCTTGCCGACTCAGGAATACAATATGTAGATGTTTCACATGAAACACAATACTCGTGTTCATTATCGGAATCGCCAGCCAGGTCCGTATGGGTTTTGTTTCATGTGAAACAAAGCTATTGGATTAAAAAAATTATAATAGTTTATATTCATCCGCATTTTATCAAGTACAAACAGGGTACGCTTGCATAAAGATACTTATCTATTTTATTATGCGCCGAATACAGCATAATAAGTAATATTGAAAAGAATTATCTTTCAAGCAACGCGACTCCATCTAAAAAAATCACACAAATAGGAGTGGCGTGCTCATAAACAATAATAAATAGAAAAACAGGATTGCATTATGTGTGCATTTAATGTTGCATATGCACAATAAGCGTATATTTTAAACATTTTGAACATAGTTTTTAACAATTTCAAAATGCAAACAATGTTTCATGGAAAATCAAGATATAGTAGGCTTGTTTCACGTGAAACACAAGAGGAATATCTGCGATCTGCCGGGAATATATTTAAACAGAATAAAACGCAGAATGGCCCGCCGTTACCGGCAGGCCATTCCACGTGATGAAAAGAGGAGAATATGTTAAAACGGTTTCCCGTTTTAAGCGGTGTTTATATCCGCAGATGTCTTTTTCTGGTTATTCTTCTGCGGATTTTTCGGGATACGAACGAAAAATTCAATATAATCGTCCGTTTCCGTTTTATTAGATTCGGCGGGGATACCCGCTTCTTTCATAGTATTAATCGCTTTATTGACGGTGTTTACAAAGATACGCACGTCTTTAAAGATTTTAACAATGTTATTTTTATGGGGCTTGACCGCTTTGTTGGTTACGGAGTTGATATATTCCTCCGTTTGCTGCACGTTCCAGCCCTTATCCTTGATCAGATTTAAGGCTGTCCACATCTGCTTTTCACTTTCCAGTTTCAGCAGGGCACGTGCGTGCCGTTCCGTCAGCCCTTCTTTTTCTATAAAATAGCGCACATCGGCAGGCAGCTTTAAAAGCCTTAATTTGTTGGAGAGCGCGCTCTGGCTCTTGCCGAGCCGTTTCGCAATCTGTTCCTGCGTCATGCCAAAATGATTCTGCATTTGGCTGATCGCCTGCGCCTCTTCAAAAAAGCTCAGATCAGAGCGCTGTATATTCTCTATAATAGAGTAAACAGCGGATTCCTCGTAATCACAGTCAACGATCAGGCAGGGAACGGTTGCAAGATTCGCCAGAATAGCCGCCCGTAGCCTGCGTTCGCCGGCAATGATCTCATAATAATCGCTGTTGTTGATTCTGCGCGCAAGCAACGGCTGCAGAATGCCGTTTTCCTTAATCGATTCCGCAAGGCTCAAAAGATCCTCGCTCTTAAATTGCTTTCGGGGCTGATACGGGTTGGGCAGCAGTTTTTCCGTTGCAATCCTTTGAACTTCCTCGGGCATTTGCCACACTCCTTATATCTCCTCGAAAAGAGCACTTATCTCTCTCTGATAAACACTATAGCACAAACGGCAAAAAAAGAAAAGGATTTCTCATCGGGGAAATCCTTTCTAATTCTGCTTTTTTCCTGATTTTAAAGCGGTTTTGAAGTGATTTTTTTTGCTCTTCTGGGGTATTTTGGCGAAGTTTGCGATAACTTTTTGATCACAACAAGGTTGCGCGGGTCTTTATTCGGCAGTTCAAGATAAACAACTTGCTCAATTTTGCCACCCAACGTCTGAATCGCGCGGCCGCCGAGTTCCGCCTCATCCTCCGCGCCTTTCATGGCAATAAATGTTCCGCCCGGTTTTACAAGCGGCAGCGCATACTCGGCAAGGATGTTAAGCGGCGCAACAGCGCGGCTCACGGCAAAATCAAACTGCTCTCTGTACGCCGCGTCATGGGCGATCTCTTCCGCGCGCGCATGCAGCGTCTGCCCCAAAAGGCCCGTCACATTCAGCACATCTTTGATGAATCCAAGTTTTTTGCCAACAGAATCAAGAAAAGTGATATCAAGATCCGGTCTTGCAATCAGCATGGGAAGTCCGGGAAAGCCCGCGCCGCAGCCCACATCCACCACTTTTGCACCCCCGGCAAACTCTGCCGCGGTCAGCACCGTCAGGGAATCCGCGAAATGCTTAACAGCGATCCCGTCCTCGTCTGTGATGGCGGTCAGATTGATGTGTTCGTTCCAGCGCAAAAGCCTGTGTTCCAAAATCTCCAAGCGCTCCAGCGCCATAGAGTCCAGTTCGATCCCCATATCTTTTGCGTACCCGATTACGCTTTCCCTGTTCATAAAGCCTCCAGAATGATATTGAGCGCGGCAATATCCGCCGGATTCACACCGCTGATGCGGCTTGCCTGCCCAAGATTTTCAGGCCGTATTTTGGAAAGTTTTTCAACAGCCTCCAGGCGCAGTCCTTTCAGCGATGTATAATCCAGATCCGCCGGGATCTTTTTGCGCTCTATGCGGCGCATCTCTCTGATCTGCTGTTCCTGCCGGGCGATATACCCCTCGTATTTGACCGAAATCTCCACCTGCTCAAACACTTCGGGCGGATAATCGGGCCTTTCTGTATCCATACTTTCCAGATCTTTGTATGTAACCTGCGGCCTCTTTAATAATTCTATCATTTTGCAGCCTTTTTTTAAAGAGGTTGTATTACATTTTTCTAAAATAGATTGAAGTTCATCTGAAACATGAACGGAAGTTTCCTCGATTCGCTGCATTTCAGCAGCGATCTGCTCTTTTTTCTTTAAAAAAGCAGCATAGCGTTCTTCGCTGATCAAACCGATCTCATGCCCGAGCGGCGTAAGACGCAGATCCGCGTTATCCTGCCGCAGAACAAGGCGGTACTCGCTGCGGCTCGTCATCATTCTGTAAGGATCTGTACAGCCTTTGGTAACCAGATCATCAATCAGCGTGCCGATATAGGAACCGCCGCGGTCAAGCACAACGGGCGCTTTGCCCTGAACCTTTCTTGCCGCGTTTATGCCTGCAACAAGGCCCTGCGCCGCCGCCTCCTCATATCCGCTGGAGCCGTTGAACTGCCCTGCGCCGAACAGACCCGGATATTCGTTGAATTCCAGGCTTGCCTTTAACGCGGTGGGATCCACGCAGTCATACTCAATTGCGTATGCCGTGCGCATCACCTGCGCATGTTCCAGCCCGGGGATCGTATGAATAAACGCAAGCTGCACGTCTTCCGGCAAAGATGAGGAAAGCCCCTGCAGGTACATTTCTTCCGTTTCCAGTCCGCACGGCTCAATAAACAGCTGATGGCGTTCCTTATCGGAAAAGCGAACCACCTTATCTTCAAAACTGGGGCAGTACCTTGGCCCTTTGCCCTCGATCTTGCCGCTGTAAAGAGGGGAGCGGTCCAGATTGGCAAGGATCACGTCCTTGGTTTGCTGATTTGTATAGGTAATATAGCAGCAAACCTTGTTTTCCGGCGGCGCGGCCGTTGCAAAACTAAACGCAACGGTATGGTCGTCGCCCTCCTGCACCTCTGTTTTAGAAAAATCAATACTGCGCCGGTTCACGCGGCTCGGTGTGCCGGTCTTAAACCTGCGCAGCGGTATATTCAGTTTATACAGCGCAGCGGAAAATTCGTTTGCCGGGAACATGCCGTCCGGCCCGCTGGAATAAGATACATCCCCGATGTAAACACGCCCGCCGAGGAACGTGCCCGTGGCGATTACAACGCATTTGACAATGTAGACCGCCTCAAGTTTTGTAACAAGCCGCCAAGTGCCGTCCTCATTTTGAGTAATATCAACTATTTCCGCCTGACGAACATCCAGATTCTCCTGCAGTTCCAGCGTGTGTTTCATGCCTTTTGAATACTCGCGCCGGTCGATCTGCGCGCGCAGGGAATGAACAGCCGGCCCTTTGCCTAAATTGAGCATACGGCTTTGCAGAGTATACCGGTCTGCCGCCTTGCCCATCTCGCCGCCGAGCGCGTCAATCTCCCGCACAAGGTGACCCTTTGATGTGCCGCCTATGGAGGGATTGCAGGGCATGTTTCCTATCCAGTCCAGATTAATTGTAAAAACAGCGGTCCGGCAACCGAGCCTTGCTGCGGCAAGCCCAGCCTCAATTCCGGCATGGCCTGCGCCGATGACCGCAACATCATAATGATCGGCAAAATATTCCATACTTTATTTTCCCACACAAAATTTACTAAAGATATTGTTAACGACCTCAACAGTCGCTTTTTTGCCCGTAAGGGCAAGAAGTTCGTCCGCGGCGCTGTCTATCATAACGTTGACGGCGTCAAAAGTCATACCGCACCGCAGTGCTGAAAGCGCCTCCTCCACATCACGCAGAGCCGCTTTGCAGCACGCTTTCTGGCGCGCGTTTGCCAGCATCGGGGCGTTGGAATGAAAATGTTCCGCGCCAAGAATCTCATAAACGGCTTTTTGCACTGCGGCAAGGTAATTTTCATCCTTAGCGGAAATATAGATCGTTTTCTCAAAAGCCTGATCCACTTCTTTTATACGCACATCCGCGGAAAGATCCACTTTGTTCACAACGGCAAGCGCTTTTTTGCCGCGGCATTTTTCGATAAGTTTTCTGTCATTTTCGTCCAGCGGGCGGCTGACGTCAAACACCGCAATAATGAGCTGCGCCTGCTCAATCTTATCAAGCGTGCGCTCAATGCCGATCTTTTCCACTTCGTCCGCACCGTCCCGGATACCGGCAGTATCATTCAGGTGAAGAACGATATCGCCGAGGCGCACACTGCCCTCCACGATATCGCGGGTTGTGCCGGCAATGTTTGTAACAATGCTCTTTTCACGCCCGGAAAGCAAATTCATCAGCGTGGATTTGCCCGCATTCGGCTTGCCGACGATTGCCGTATCCACGCCTTCGGTCAGGATCAGTCCGTTGTCATATTCAGAGAGCAGGGTTTGAAGTTCCTTTACGGCGCCGGATAAAGTGTTTTCCAGTTCGTCATTTTCCAGTTCCGGGATCTCTTCATCCGGGTAATCCACCCATGCGCCCATCAGCGCAGAGGCGTCCAGCAGATTTTGCAGCACCCCGCCGATTCTGCGGCTGAGCGCGCCGTCTATCAGCTGCATAGAGGCTTTCGCCGCCGCTTCGCCCCCGGCGGAGATCATATTGGCAACGCCCTCCGCCTGTGCAAGATCGATCTTGCCGTTTAAAAATGCTCTTTTGGTAAATTCGCCCGGTTCGGCAGGCGCGGCGCCTGCGTCATACACTGCCTCCAGCGTTTTCTGCACGATAAAAAGTCCGCCGTGAACAGAAAGTTCCACAACGTCCTCTCCGGTATAACTTTTCGGCGCCCTGAAAACGAGCGCAACCGCCTCATCGATCGGCTCACCGCCGCTGAGGATCCTGCCAAACTTCGCACGGTAGCCCTCCACTTCGGTAAGCGGCGTGCCGTCCGCCGCAGAAAACACTTTCGCGGCAGTTTGCACAGCGCTGTCTCCGCTGATTCGGATCACGCCGATGCCGCCGGCGGCGTTTCCGGTTGAAACGGCGGCTATTGTTTTTGCCATATTCTCATCTCCCGATCAAAATCAAACGGGCGCTGAATCCGTCCCGTTCATAATATTTTAGGATTGAGCCGATAAACAACACAAAAGGCGGGAAACATCCCGCCTCAGACTGTAATTCTTATTCGTTGCCGTCCTTTTCCACTTCGATCTTGCCGAATTTGGTAAAATCTTTCGGCAGGGGAGCGGCCTTTTTAGCGGCGGGTCTGCCGTTTGCATAACCTCTTCTTCCGCCGGAACGGTATTTTACGCCGCCTGTGGGCTGAAGAACAACTTTTCTCTCCTGCCCGACGCCTACGGATGTGGATTCAACGCCTTCTATCTCCTGCACCGTGGTGTGGATGATGCGTCTCTCATAAGGATTCATCGGTTCAAAAGTATATCTTCTGCCCGTTCTTGCAACATAATCCGCGTGCCTGCGGGCAAGATTTTTGAGCGTTTCCACTCTTTTCTCGCGGTAATCGCCAACATTGATGGCAACTCTTATGTACTTGCCGCACGCTTTCTTAACGGCAAGGCCTGTAAGATACTGAAGGGAATCCAGCGTTTCACCGCGTCTGCCGATGATGATGCCGTAATCGTCGCACTGAACAGTGAGTTCAAGCACGCCGTCCTTCACTTCGCCGGTAACCTCGGCATTTTCCACTTTCAGGCCGCTGATCATAGCCTTAAGATAGGTTACAGCGGCGTTCATATCAATATCTTTTTCTGTTAAAACAGGCTCGTCCCTGCGCGCTTCGCGCGCCGGCGCCTGTGGTTTTTCCTGCGCTTTTTCAGATCTGCGCTCTGCTTTTTTCTCCGTTTTATCCGCCTTTTTCGGCTGCTGCTTTGCGGCAGGTCTTGCCGCTCTCTGCGGCTGCTGTCTCTTTTCTTTTCTGCCGTCTTCGTAAGAGACTTTTACTTCCGCATCGCTTGAACCGAGAAGACCGAAAAACTTCTTTTTCGGAAGGGCAAGAACCTCTTCGTGGAACTCCGTTTCATTCGGCTTTTTTACACCTGCTTTCGCAAGTTCTGCCAGAAGTCCCTGCACAGCGGCCTTTGCCGCCTCTTCTCTGGTCTTGCCTTTTCCTATATATTCGTATTTCATAATTCCTCCGTCAAACGTATACCAACGTTTTTACGCCTTTGTTTTCTTTAAATTTTCTTCCCTGGAGCGGCGATAGATCGTGTTTTCGATCATCAGCTTTGCCTGGCTCTTTTTGGGCGGGAAGAATTTTGCAATAAATAACTGCTGCAAAATCGCAACAACGTTTGAAACGATCCAATAAAAACCTACCGCAGCCGGAACTCTGAACGCAATCACCAAAGAGAAGATCGGCATCATAAGCAGCATCATGATCATGCTTGCCGTCTGCTGCGCCATGGCGGGATTCGTTTTTTTCTGGATCAGCATGGAAATCCCCGTTGAGGCAAGCGAAGTTAAGAACGAAACGATCGGAATCACAACGATTACGCCGTCTTTCCAGTGGGGAAGCGCGGTCATATCCAGATTGCCAATCTTCATGCCTTCTCTAAGTGCATTGATTGCCTCCACTCTGTCCGCAGTAAACAGCTCCGGCATCTGCGCAACAAGCTGATCCCTGTATGTTTCCCAGTTTTCCAAAATACCAAGCTGTAGGTAATTGCCGGAATACTGAACACTTTCCAGAAATTTGGTAAGCGCATCTGTGTAATCGCTTATATTGCTCATGCCGATGATATAGGTAAGCGGGTAATAGATGATACCAACAATGCCCATAAGAAAAACAAGCTGGAAGATCATCGGCCCGCAGCCCATCTGCATGGGGTTGTGCCCCTCGCGCGCATAAAGATCCTGCATTTCCTGATTTAGCTTATTTCTGTCTTTCGGATCGGGATATTTTTTCTGGATCTTCTGGATCTTTGGCTGAAGCCTTGCCGTTTTAGCAGTCGTTTTCTGCTGGTGCAGGTTTGCAGGCAGCACGATCAGACGGGTCAGAACAGTGAATATAATGATCGCGATAAAGTATTCGTTGTTCAGCGCGGAAAGCAAAAACTCCATGCACTTTCCGAACAGCCAGTAAAGCGGCCTGAAAAGCGCCATTCCGTCTGCCGACATTGCCATGGTAACGGCATTCGCTGTAAAATCAAACATTATTTTTCCTCATTTTTATTCTTTTTAGGTGGAACGGGATCATAGCCGCCCTTAAAAAATGGATTGCATCTGAGTATGCGCCGAACGGCAAGCAGCGAGCCTTTGAAAACGCCGTGGATCTCAATTGCCTCTATCGCGTATTGCGAGCAGGTGGGATAATACCTGCATGAGCCGTGAGAAAACCGCGGACTGATGGTAAGCTGATAGGTTTTGATCAAAAACAGCAGCGCTTTTTTGAGTAAACCTTTCATTTTATAACTCCAAGCGAAAGCAGCTGCTTTTCCATATCTTTTTTTACAACCTGCATTTTAACATGGCAGGTGGCGGAGCGGGCAACGAAAACAATATCATATTTCCCGTCTATCCGCCCGGCAAGCTCGGCGTATGCCGCTCTGATTACGCGGCGCGCTCTGTTTCTCTGATAAGCCTTGCCGATCTTTTTGCTGCTTGTTATGCCTACCCGTGTGGTTTTCTGCCTGCTTTTCATAACATAGGTTACAAGCGTTTTGCAGGCGCTGCTTCTGCCCCTGTAATACAGGCGGCGGAAATCCTTGTTTTGATTTAAGGCTATGATTTTCACAATACCATTCCCTTAAAACAGCCTCTGCCCGCAGGCAGCGTTACCGAAACTCAGTAAGAAAGCTGTTTTCTGCCCTTTGCACGGCGGCGTGCAAGCACCTTTCTGCCGTTTCTTGTGGACATTCTTTTTCTGAAGCCGTGCTCCATCTTAGCGTGCCTTTTCTTAGGCTGAAATGTTCTTTTCATTCAAATTCACTACCTTTCACAGACTAAACTGGTCTTAATCTTTATATACTCTGCGCGGCATAGCGCAGGCTAAAACAATTTTACACATTAGTGAACAATATTATATATTAAAAAGAATGGCGTTGTCAACCTAAAAATAATAAATCTTGTAATTATCAAAATTATATATTATAATAGCACTATATTTTGTGGTTAAAAACCGCGGCGGCAACAAGAACGCCTGCCAAAATCATGTAAATTTATAAAACAAGGTGGTTTTTCGGTATGATCGGTATCATAGGCGCCATGGATGTGGAGATAGAGGCCGTGCAGAAAAGGATAGAGGACTGCGTTTCGCAGGAAATCGCCGGCTGCGCCTTTGCCTGCGGGCATATAAACGGCGTTATGGTGTGCGCCGCCCGCTGCAACCCCGGCAAGGTAAACGCCGCGCTTTGCGCGCAGATCATGATTGACCGCTTTCACGCGGATAAGATCATCAACATCGGCGTAGGCTGCTCTCTCTCGCCGGATGTTGCCATCAAAAATATCGTGATCGCAAGCGATGTGTGCCAGTACGATATTGATATAACTGCTCTGGGCGAGCCGCGCGGCTATATCAACGGGCTAAATCAGATCAAGGTAAAAACAGATCCGCAGATCTCGGAACGCCTTGCGCAGATCGCGATCCAGTCCGGGGAAAAAATACACCGCGGCACGATCGCCAGCGGCGACACATTTATTGCCGGAGAAAAAATGAAAACAAAAATAGCCTCTGCATTCGGCGCCGTCTGCGGCGAAATGGAAGGCGGCGCAATCGCGCAGACCGCCGCCGCGAACGGTATTCCGTTTGCCGTGTTGAGATCGGTAAGCGACGGAGGGGATTCCGCCGCCGCCATGGATTACCCCACATTCAAAAAAACAGCCGCGGAAAAATCCACGGCCATTATCCTAAAATATTTGGAGGGCGAAAAAACACAGCTGGAATTTACTCCGCAATAAAGCTGTTCATAATATATTCTTCCGCTTCCTCAATCAGCTTGTGCAGCACATTTCCGTCCATAGAATCGATCCCCGTGCGGGATTTATCCTCAATAAACGCAAAGCGGGAATCCAGCACCGCAATCGCCGCGCTGGCAAGCTCGTGCCCCAGATTATAATCCAGGCGGAACATATCGCTCGGCAGCGCACCCGCCTTTGCAAGCGTCAGCGCACCGCGGTAAATGCACAGCATATAGTAATCATGCAGGTATTTTACAAAAGAGTTGTCCGTGGAGGACGCCACTGCCATATCGATCAGGATCTTGGTAGACTGGGTGAGCGTGGCAAGCTCGGAATCATCGCCGTCCTCGCCCGCAATGCGGGAAAGGTAATCCTCGTCCAGCCCGTATCTGCTTTTGGAAACGCCAAGCAGATAATCGGTGGTTACGCCGTAATATTCACTGCATTTAATAACAAAATCAAGCCCGCATTCACGAATGCCCTTTTCATAGTGGCTTAAAAGCGCCTGACTGATTCCAAGATCCGCCGCCGCTTTCTTTTGGCTTGATCCGCGTTCTTTTCTGAGTTGTGAAAGAATTGCGGCAAATTTGGATTTTTTGCCGGAAAATGTATTTTTACTGTCCGCCATATTCTGCTCCGATTTCTTTTTCTAACAAATTTTGCGCAGAAAAACCGTTTCAATCTCTCCTGCGTTATACTGACAGTAATTATACCGCTTGTAATCGCGTTTGTAAAGGGCAAAATTTATCTGTAAACAATTTGTAATAATTCGCGCTTTTGGTGCAAATTTTTCTTATAAAATCCAAAATCAAGAGGTGTAAATTTATGAAGACCTTTACCATTTATCTCTTCCGCCACGGCATTACAAAAGGTAATCTAAACGCACAGTATATTGGGCGTACAGATTATCCGCTTACTATGGATAGTATATCAGAGCTTAGAAACATAAAAGCAAAATACCATTATCCGCATGTGCAGGCGGTGTTTACCTCGCCGCTGAAACGGTGCACGGAATCGGCGGATATTATGTTTCCGAAAAACAACCCGATCGTCATCAATGATTTTGTGGAATACAGTTTCGGCGAGTTTGAGGAATGCACGGCAAAAGATCTTGAAAACAACGAAGATTTTTTAAAATGGATCCGCGGCGATATGCACGCCCGCCCGCCTTACGGCGAGAGCAACGCCGAATTTACACACCGTGTGTGCGACGCTTTTGAAAAAGTGGTGGACGGTCTCATCAAAACGCAGACGGAAACCTGCGCTATCGTCGGCCACGCCGGTGTGCTCATGACGATTCTTGCCTGCTACGGCCTGCCCGAAGCGCCCATGGCGCACTGGCAAATGGATCCCGGCTACGGTTTTAAACTGCGGGTAACTCCGTCTCTTTGGATGCGCGCAAATAAAATAGAAGTTGCGGATACCGCGCCCGTTCCAACGCGTGAAAGCGAATCTTGATGATGCAAAGGAATCATTGTAAATTTCCTAAACGATTCCGTACCTATCAAACAACCCCTCATCCGGCTTTCCCGGAGACCCCGAAGGGAGCCAAAAAACCTCCCTTGTCAACAGGGGCGGTTTCATGATAAACAACAAAAAGGCAGTTCGGATTGAACTGCCTTTTTTAATTTTTATATTTATATGTATTAAGTAATATGTTTCCAACCGGTGGAAATAATATCCTCGTGTTTGCCCACATGGGTGATGATATGTTCAACAAGCTCGTTGTTTTTGCGCTTTGTGGAAATCTCCGCCCTTACTTTTACATTGCCGCCGTCTACATCGCTCATTTCCAGGTTTCTGAGCAAAACATCGTCCAGCTCACGGAAATATTCGATAATATTTTTCTTAATTTCGTCCGCATTTTCCTCTGAGCAGACGATAGATATACGGTAAAACGTTTCCTGCTTATCGGACTTTTCCTTATTATACTCCTGTTTTTTGGTAATGAATTCCGCGATCGGGTGGATCAGCAGATGCGCAAGCACCATGGCGCCCGCCACGATTGCGGCAAACCACCATTTATCCAGGCAGCAAAGTATGCCGACCGATGCAGAAGACCATATGGACGCCGCCGTGTTGATGCCTTTGATTTTCGTGCCGTCGCTGATGATCACGCCGGCGCCGAGAAAACCGATGCCGGAAACGATCTGCGCCGCAATTCGGGTAACATCCGTATTTCCGTCATTCGCAAGGTAGGAAAACGCCGTAAAAGCGTAGGAACCCACGCAAACAATAACATTTGTAACGATACCCGTGCGGTGTTTGGTCAGCTGCCGCTCCGCGCCGATCAGTATTCCGAGTCCCACCGCGATAAGAAGTCTGATTGTAAATCCCAAAGCCGTGGTAATTGCAGGCATTTTGATCTGCTCCTTTAAATGAATTTATCTCAGAGGCAGCTCGTCAAAATCAGGTCTGTCCTCTGCAAGCGTTATATTGGTTTTGCCGTAAATGCTTTGCTGCAGCATCTGCGCCGTCAGCGGGTAATCCACTTTCCAGCACCAGGTGCCGTAAAAAGTGCCGCCGCGGCAGGTTGTGATCACTTCGCCGTTTTCATCAGTTGCGTTTTCAGGCACGGTCTGCGTATACGTTGTGTAACTGAGCCAGCCGTGGCGCAGTGCATAACTGCCTATATCCAGCACCTCTGCTTTTTCAAATCCCATTTTAACATAAGGCAGAAGGCTGTTTACGACCTCAACGGATTTTACGGTGGATGCGCCTTTCATCTTTTCAAAGATCTGAAGAAGAACGGTCTTTTGGCGATCCGCCCTTGCGTTATCCGAATCGATCTTGCGGATTCTGCAATAGGCAAGCGCCTGCTCACCGTTCAGATCAACAAGACCCGGCTCCGCGTCTATCGTAACATTGCCGTATCTGGATTGATGATTGTTGATCTCGTCTATCTCCGCTTCCGTCATTTCAACGGTGATGCCGCCCAAAGTGTCTATAATACTCTGAAAACTGTCAAAATTAACGATCACATAATTATCTATATTGATCTTAAAGTTGTTTTCCACCGCTCTGATGTAGCAGTCTATACCGCCGTACATCATTGCCTCGTTGATCTTGCCGTATCTTCCGGAATCCTCATCGCCCTCGGTAACTTCATAATAGCAATAAGAATCGCGAAGAATAGAAGTCAGCGTGATCTGCTGCGTGTCTATATTCACGCTTGCAATGATTGCGGAATCGGCTCTTGTTTCCTCGTCCGTAATATTTTCGTCTCTTGTATCCTCACCGATCAGGAGCACATTCAAAACATGCGTGGAAGAAACGGGCGTGCCGTTATAATACCATGTTTTGATCATATCGCGGTAAGAATAAACATCCGCATCCTCATAAATCGGCGAAAAATCCTCTTTTAAAACGCTCATGCCGGACCATTCATCAATGGTTTCCGTTTTTTCCGGCGTATCCGTAGCGTTATCTAAAACATTATTGATATATAAGTATATGCCCGCGCCGCCGCCGATAATCAGAACAAGCAAAATAATAATAACCGCTCTTAAAATCTTTGTCAGCTTAGAGGCTTTTTTCTTTGCTTTTTTGCCCTTTTTCTGCGCTGTCTGCGGAACTTCGGCATAATTCATAATATTTACGTTTCCGTTTTCATCCACATCATAATGCGTTACGGGCGCGTTTTCCGGCGGATCCTGCGATACGCCGTTTTCCTGCTTTATCTCTGCTTTTTCGCGCGCAGTTCCGGTATGCACAACCGGCGCTGCAATTGTATTTTCCTGCTTTGCGCCGCCGGTTTCGGCAGGCGCTTTCTTTTGCGCTTTTTCAGCCGAAAGAGTCTCTTTTTCCTCTGCCGCGCGCTTGTTTTGCCCGCCGCTTTGCGTTTTGGCGTGTTCGGCTGCCGGTTGTTGTTCTGTTTTTTTAACATTCGTTTTATTCAAATCCGCCGTTTCGCTTTTTTCCTGTTTTGACGGCGAGTGGATCTCATTCTGTGTTTTCTTTGCGGGTTCTTCATGATCCGCACCGTTTATCTGCGGCGCCGTTTTGCTTTCCGCCGCTTTTGCCGCCGGCGCGCCCTGTGCTTTTATGCGCGCCTCGTTTTCTTCTCTTCTTTTTCTTACTTCTTTAAGAATCTCATCAACATCAAAAGAAGAATCGCTCATTGGCTTTCACCCCTTTGACACGCCGCTGCGCGCCCCGATTTGATATTACACAGAAAACATTATATAACATTTACTGCCTTATTTCAACAAAAAAAGATTTATTTACACATTGTTAATATAATAAGCAGATTTTACATTTTTAGTATTCCGCCGTTTGCGCATAAAATGAATATTCCGCTTTTATCAAAGAAAAAAGAGCAGGGGTTCCTGCTCTTTTAAATCTGCTAATTATTTAAAAACGCATAAGCATATTATTAAATCAACACATTATTCCTGCTCTGCGGGGGCGGTTGATTCATCAGCGTTTTCTTCTGCCGGATTTTCAGCGGCTGAATCGGTGCTATCCTCGTTTGCGTCGTCCTCAAATCTGTCTACAACAGAAATTGTGGCAACCTTTTCACCCTCGTTTACACGCATCACCTTAACGCCTTTGCTCGGGCGCTGGAAAGTGGAAATCTGATCCACATGGGTACGGATCACGATACCGTCGCTTGAGATCATGATCACGTCTTCGTCTTCTTTCACAGGCGCAATCATCGCAACCTTGCCGTACTGCGCGGTGCGGTAATTGATAAGTCCTTTGCCGCCGCGGCTCTGCACACGGTAATCGTCAAACGAACTCTTCCTGCCGAATCCCGTTTCGGAAACGGTAAGCAGGGTATAGCCGTCCAGCGACGCGGCAAAGCCCACAACATAATCGTCTTCATCCAGCGTAATGGCGCGCACGCCCCTTGCCGTTCTGCCGATCAGGCGCGCGTCTGATTCGTTAAAGCAGATGCTCATGCCGTTGTGCGTTGCAACCACAAGTTTTCTGTTGCCGTCCGTGATCTCCACATAAGCAAGTTCATCGCCCTCGTCCAGATTTACGGCTATAATGCCGCTCTGGCGGATATGGCGGTATTCGTCAATATCCGTGCGCTTGATCACGCCTTTCTTTGTTACCATGCAAAGATATCTGCGGCTCTCATCCTGCGGGATCTTTACCATGGCGGAAACCGTTTCACCCTTTTCAAGCGGCAAAAGGTTTACCACATTCATACCCTTGCCGGTTCTGGATGACGCCGGGATCTCATACGCCTTTTTGCGGAACACCTTGCCGGTGTTGGTAAACAGGAACACCACATCGTGGGAAGAACAGCTGAACATGGTTTTGGCAACGTCCTCTTCCCGGCGGCTCATGCCCATGATGCCTCTGCCGCCCCTGTTCTGCGCCTTATAGGTATCCACCGTCATTCTCTTCATATAGCCCATATTGGTTAGGGTCAAGATGCACTCTTCAACGGGGATCAGGTCTTCATCGTCAACAGAGCCGATCACGGCGCTGATTTCTGTTTTTCTTTCATCGCCGAATTTTTCCACGATCTCGCGGGATTCATCCTTGATGATGCCGAACACTCTTTCCTCATGCTCCAGAATGTCTTTGTAATCGGCAATCTTTTTATCCAGTTCGTCCATCTCATTCATGATCTTTTCAATTTCAAGACCTGCCAGCTGACCAAGCTGGAAGTTTACGATGGCGGTTGCCTGCGGATCATCAAATTCAAATTTTTCCATAATGGCAAGTTTTGCCTCTGATTTGCCGCCTTTGCACGCTCTTATGGTTGCGATGATATCGTCCACAATATCGATCGCTTTTTTAAGACCCTCAAGGATATGTGCCCTTGCCTCGGCTTTTTTGAGATCGTATTTTACACGCCTTGTGATCACTTCTTCTCTGAACTTAACATAGTTCTGAAGCATCTGTTTCAGCGTTAAGATCTTCGGCACGCCGTCCACAAGCGCAAGCATGATCACGCCGAAAGTAATCTGCATCTGGGTCAGTTTATAAAGATTATTCAGCACAACCTGCGGATTCGCGTCTCTTTTTAAAGAAATTTCCACATGCATGCCTTTTCTGTTTGTAAAATCCTTTATATCGGAAATGCCTTCAAGGCGCTTGTCTTTTACCAGTTCCGCTATTTTGGAAATCAGTTCCGCCTTTTTAACCTGATACGGAAGTTCCGTCACGATGATCTTATAATGATCGCTCTTATCCTCAACGATCTCGGCGCGGGCGCGGATATAAATTTTGCCCCTGCCGGTTGAGTACGCCTCTTTTATACCTTTTGTGCCCATAATTATGCCCGCTGTGGGAAAATCGGGGCCTTTTATAAACTGCATCAGATCCAGCGAATCGCAGTCCGGGTGGTCTATAAGATATTCAACGCCCTCCACAACTTCTTTCATATTATGGGGCGGAATATTCGTTGCCATACCAACGGCAATGCCGGAAGAGCCGTTTACAAGCAGATTCGGAAATCTGGTTGGCAAAACGGCGGGTTCTTTTAAACGGTCGTCATAGTTCGACTCAAAATCAACGGTATCTTTATCAATATCCTGCAGCATGCGCATGCTGATCTTGCTCATGCGGGATTCAGTATATCTGTATGCAGCCGCCGGGTCGCCGTCTACCGTACCAAAGTTTCCGTGACCGTCAACAAGCGTATATCTCATGGAGAAATTCTGCGCAAGCCTTACCATGGCGTCATAAACGGACGCGTCGCCGTGCGGATGATAACGGCCCAAAACGGCGCCGACGGTATCCGCGCACTTACGGTATGGTTTTTCGGGGTAAAGATTATTCTCAAACATTGTGTATAAAATACGCCTGTGCACGGGCTTTAATCCGTCCCGTACATCCGGCAACGCACGCTGCACGATTACGCTCATGGAATAATCCAAAAACGCCTTGCGCACTTCTTTGTTTATTTCAATATCTATGATTTTTTGGTTGTCATAACGCACTATATCGTCTGCCATGTAAACCTCCGAACATAAGTTTTAACGAGTCGTTTTTTTATTTACAACCCCTCAACTTTGTTGACAACTCCCCTTGCACAGGGGAGCCAACGACAACTCTGAGAGATTGTTATAATAGAATTTTTATACTGAAAAACGGATACTGTCTTTTACACATCCAAATTTTCAACATATTTGGCGTTCTTTTCAATAAAATCGCGGCGGGGCTCCACATTATCACCCATTAAAATACTGAATGTTTCGTCCGCCTGCTGGGCGTCCTCAACCGTAACTCTGAGCATGGTTCTGAATTCGGGATCCATTGTTGTTTCCCATAACTGTTCAGGGTCCATCTCACCAAGACCTTTATAACGCTGCACATCACACTGGCCGCCCATTTCCTGTATAAGGCTGTCCCTTTCCTCATCGCTGAAAGCATATGCGTTTTTCTTGCCCTTTGTAATTTTAAAAAGAGGCGGCTGGGCAAGATAGATATATCCGCCCTCCACAAGCGGTTTCATATATCTGAAGAAAAATGTTAAAAGCAGGGTTCGGATATGCGCGCCGTCCACATCGGCATCCGCCATGATCACGATTTTGTGATAGCGCAGTTTGGAAAGATCAAAATCCTCGCCGATGCCCGTGCCAAGCGCCATTACGATCGGCATCAGTTTTTCGTTGCCGTAAACTTTATCCAGCCTTGCTTTTTCAACGTTAAGCATTTTTCCCCAAAGCGGCAGGATTGCCTGGTGCACTCTGTCTCTGCCCTCTTTGGCGGAGCCGCCGGCGGAATCACCCTCTACTATGTAGATCTCGCAGAGTTCCGGCTCATTGGAAGAGCAGTTTGCCAGTTTTCCTTTAAGTTTTGCGTTTTCAATTCCGGATTTGTTTCTTGCGTTATCCCTTGCTTTTCTTGCGGCTTCCCTTGCGCGGGATGCGTCCAGCGCTTTATTTAGTATGGTTTTTGCCGTTTGCGGGTTTTCCTCAAAATAGGTCATCAGTTTTTCATAAACCATGGAGGAAACAAGCCCTGTGATATCCGTGTTGCCGAGTTTGCCTTTGGTCTGGCCCTCAAACTGTGCCTCCGTCAGTTTTACGCTGATTACCGCGGTCAGACCCTCGCGCACATCGTCGCCGGAAAGTTTTTTATCGCTGTCTTTCAGGATATTAAATTTTTTGCCGTAGTCGTTAAATACGCGGGTCAGCGCGGTTTTGAATCCCGTTTCGTGGGTACCGCCGTCTATGGTATTGATATTATTGGCAAAGGAAAGCAGAATCTCGTTATAGGAATCCGTATAACAGAGCGCAACTTCGGCACTTCTGTCCTCTTTCGTTGTAGAGATATGGATCACTTCATCCTGAACGGGATTAAGCCCTCTTGTTTTATTTATATATTCAACAAAGGATTTGATACCGCCTTCATAGTGATAAACCTCTTTTTTCTGTTCTTCGGGATCACTGCTTCTAAGGTCTGAAAGCGTAATAGAAAGTCCGGCGTTCAAAAATGCCTGTTCGCGCAGTCTTCTGGAAAGCACGTCAAAATCATAAACCAGCGTTTCCGTAAAGATCTCGCCGTCCGGCTTAAATTTGATATACGTTCCGTGACCGTCCGAATCGCCGATGATATGCAGATCGTTTACCGGGTTGCCCCTTTCAAAACGCTGGGAATAGATATGCCCGTTTTGGGTAACTTCAACTTCCAGCCACTCGGAAAGCGCGTTTACAACGGAGGAACCAACGCCGTGCAGACCGCCGGAAACTTTATAGCCGCTGCCGCCGAATTTACCGCCCGCGTGCAAAACAGTGAGAACAACCGTTACCGCAGGCAGTCCTGTTTTTTCGTTAATGCCGGTGGGAATTCCGCGCCCGTTATCACGCACGCCAATCACATTATCCGGCAAAATTTCACACTCAATATGGGTGCAGACGCCGGCAAGCGCCTCGTCTATAGAGTTATCAACAATTTCATACACAAGGTGGTGAAGTCCCCTGGGCCCGGTGGAGCCGATATACATGCCCGGCCTTTTGCGCACCGCCTCAAGGCCTTCCAGCACCTGAATATCCTTGGCGGAATATTCCTCGGTTACGGAAGTATCCATATCTTCTTCTTCCAGAACGATCTTGCTTTCTTCTCTGTTTTCTTCGCTCATGCTTATTTCTCCCTACCCGTCCTCTTCAATAGCGTGCTTGTATTGAGCGGACTTAAATATATTTTTTCTTTTGCAATAATAAAACTTTTCGGCAGATCATAACTGGTTAAAATAACCCGGTTTTCTTTCTGCGCTTTGGCAAGAAAATCCCGCGTTGCCTTGTTTACGGTTGTTTTATCCAGATCAAAAATGCCTGTTATATCTTCTGTTTTCAGCACAAAATCTTCACCTATATTGAGATACATATCAGCCCTCCGATATTGTGCCGTTTTCTATTTTAATGGTTTTGCCCTGTTTCAGGCGCAGAACGCTCTGCGCGTCGCAGCAGGTGATAAACACCTGCCAGTCTTTTAAATGATTTAATATATAATCCTGCCGCTTTTCGTCCAGTTCGCTCATCACATCGTCCAAAAGCGCGGCGGGTTTAATGCCTGTTTTTTCATAAAGCAGGCTTGCTTCCGCCAGTTTCAGCGCCAGCACGCAGCTTCTCTGCTGCCCCTGGCTGCCGTAAATTCTTGCAGATCTGCCGTTGATCAAAATTTCTATATCATCCCGGTGCGGCCCTGCTTTTGTAATTTTATTTAAAATATCATTGTTTTGGTTTTCATTCAGGATTTTCAGCAGTCTGTTCTCTATCTCCGCCTGGGAAAGAGTTTCATAATCAAATTCGCCGGCAAGTTTTAACGTAATTTCTTCTGTGCCGCCGGAAATGCCGCCGAAGATTTCTTTAACAAACGGTGTCAGCGCCTCCAGATATTTCTGGCGCTGATAGATCATCTTTGCCCCTTCTTTGGCAAGGGAGGCGTCCCACACATACAGCATACTTCTGAGATCTGCGCTGATGGATATATCTTTTAATACAATATTTCTTTGCTGCAGCGCCCTGCCGTATGATCTTAGCACAGCGGAATAATTGCTTTTGATCTGGCTCAATGCATCGTCTGCAAATCTTCTTCGCTCCGCTGGGCCGCCTTTAATCAGCATCAGATGCGCAGGGGAAAATACCACTGCTTTGATTTCTTCCCCAAGCGCACAAACGCTTTTTTTTGCAATTCCGTTTAATTTTACTTTCTTTTTTCCGTCTGTTTCTATTTCGGCGGTCTGTGCTCTGCCGCCGCCTTCAAATTCAATCTTCATCCTTGCTTTTTCACTGCCGAAACGGATCATTTCACTGTCTCTTGCGCCTCTGAAAGAACGCGCGCCGGTAAAAAGATAAATTGCCTCAATCAAGTTGGTTTTGCCCTGCGCATTTTTACCGTAGATGATATTTACATCTTCAAAATCCGCTTTAATCTCTTTCAGATTTCTGAAATTTTCCGCTTCTAATCTGTTAATCTTCATGAATAATCTCGTAATCTGTTTTTAAAAAAGATACGATATCTCCGCTTTTTATCTTTTTTCCCCTTGCGGTGCACACTTCCCCGTTTACCTTAACGCGCCCTTCCTGCACAAGCTGTTTTGCAACAGCGCCCGTTTCCGCTGCGCCGGCAAATTTTAACAGGCTGTCCAGTTTAATAAAAGATGTGGAGATCTCAATTTTTTCTCTCTGCCTTGCGGCAATCTTTGCGTTTAATCTTTTCATATCTGCTCAGTATAATGTTTAAAACTTCAAATTTTTTAATTTTCCGTGTTCTTCAGCCGCATCGGCAAAACAAGGAAAAGAAAATGTTCGTCGTTAACAGGCAAAACTTTTACCGGGCTTACAGGCCCGCCGAGTTCTATTTTTACCTGATCCGTGTCCGCTGCGGAAAGCGCGTCCAGCAAAAACTTGGAATTAAAGCCGATTTCTACTCTTGCGCCGCTGATATTGGCGTGTGTGTAGTCCACCACTCTGCCGAGGGAGGAAACCGTTGAAACACGCATCTCATCATTGTCAAACAGGCAGCGGATCGGGTTTTTGGCATTGTTTTCTATAACGGGAATCGTTCTTTCTATGCAGTCAATCGCGTCATTTGTGTTGATCAAAACCGTAGTGGCAGAGGATTTCGGCACCGCCGCCTCATAATCCAGAAAATCGCCTTCCAAAAGCCGGCTGATAATGCTGTAATTTTCCACTTCAAAAATGATATGGCGCTTGCCCACGCTGATCTGTATATCTTTTTCATTATCCGTGCCGATGATCTTAATCAGTTCGCGGATCGTTTTTTTCGGAACGATAAAGCTGATATCCTCGCCGTCATATTTAATATTTTCCGTGCGTATGGCAAGCCGGTATCCGTCCACACCAACCAGGCGCAGCTGATTCAGGCTCATTTCAAATTTAAGGCCGGTATGCACCTGTTTTGAATTTTCATTATCCGCAACGGCAAATAAAGTCTGCATCACCATCTGCTGCAAAACATGCTGGTTCACAAACAGCGGAACGCCGCCGGAAACGCTTGGAAGTTCCGGGTATTCCTGCGCGTCGATTCCCATAATGTTATACTGCGCCGCGCCGGCAATAATGGAAACAGATGTGCCGCTGGTTTCAATCGTTACCGTTTCGCTGGAAGCTTTTCTGATAATATCGCAAAGTACTTTTGCATTAATTACGATCGCGCCCGGTTCGCTGACGGTTGCCTGCATAATGGTATTTATGCCGAATTCAAAATCATATCCCGTCAGGCTCAGCGTATCAGAACCGCATTCCATTAGAATACCCTCTATCGTGGGTATCGTCACTTTTGTGCTTACCGCGCGCATCACATTATTGCATGCGTCATTCAGATTTTTTGTGTTGCAGGAAAATTTCATTTTGATCCTCCGTTCTGAAAAATTTAAAGATTTCTTGATTATTATGAAGATAATTGTAGTAGTATTAGTAGTAGTGTCAAAAATGTTTAAAAGTAAAAAATCTGCCGCTGTAAAGCCAAAAAATACAGTTTTTTTACTGTTTAACAAGTATTGAAAAAATGTTTTGATTGTTTAAGATTTTTCTTTTCAACAGCCGTGTTTAAAATTTTTATGTTAAAAAGATAAAAATTTGTTGAAAATCAGGCGTTGGTTTTTACGTTGTTGATGATATCGTTTATTTTTCTTTCTATCTTGGAATCCTCTTCCATTTTTTTAGAGATTTCTTTCAGGCTGTAGATCACGGTGGAATAATTTTTGCCGAATTCCTCGCCGATCTGCTCCAAAGTAAGAGTCGTTACTTCACGCATGATATACATGCACATCTTTCTGGCAAGAGAAATATTTGCTTTTTGCCTTGTGGATTTGATATCTTCAACGGGAACGCCCTGCATTCTGGAAACTTCCTCTATAATGCGTTCCACCGTTACCGGGATCGGGGGAATATCGTCGTCAATAACATCTTTGATCACTTTTTGCGCAAGCGCAATGGTGGGTTCACGGTTTGTCAGCTCGTTAAAGGCGGACAGCTTCTTTACCGTTCCTTCAAGCTGGCGGATGTTTGTTTTGATCTTGTTTGCGATATATTCCACCACTTCGTTGGAAATATTCAGGTTTAAAAGCATTGCCTTGTTTTTTATGATAAGGCATCTTGTTTCATATTCCGGGCTTTGAATGTCTGCCAGAATACCGCTTTCAAATCTTGTTACCAGTCTTTCCGTCAGGCTTTGAATCTCTTTCGGCGGGCGGTCTGAAGTTAAAACGATCTGTTTGCCGTTTTCAATCAGAGAATTAAAGGTGTGGAAGAATTCCTCTTCCGTCTGCGATTTTCCGGCGATAAACTGAATATCGTCAATCAAAAGCACATCAATGCTGCGGAATTTCATATGAAAATCATCGGTTGCTTTTCTGTCCAGCGCGTTAAGAAATTCATTCAAAAAATCTTCTGAACGCAGATAAACGATCTTCATATCCGGAAAATTCTTTTTGATCTCACAGCAGATGGCATTTAGTATATGCGTTTTTCCCAGCCCGGATTTTCCGTAAATGAAAAGAGGGTTATAGTTGCCGTAGGAATGATCGGGGCGGATATGGCCGCCGGGGTCTTTGGCAACGGCAATCGCCGCACGGTAAGCAAATTTGTTTGACGGGCCTTCCACAAAAGTTTCAAAGGTGAACTGCTCCTGCTTGTCCTGGGGAACAGGAAAAATATCCGCGTTTTCTTTTTTCGTTTCCGGTTCCGGTTCTATTGCCGGTTTTTTATCCAGCACCAGTTCAACCTCCACCGGAAAACCCATAACCTCTTCAAAGGCTTTTTTTAAGGTATCCAGATACTGGCTTTTAATAATGCTGATTTTCATGGCGTTGGGGCAGTGCAGATAAACGGTGTTGTTCTCAAATTCCGTAAATTCAAGATATCCGTTTTTTTCACCGCTCAGCCAGGCGGAAAACCCTGTTTGCGAAACATAGGGGCGCACGGTTTCCAGCACTTCAAGCCAAATGTCGTTATAAGTATTCATAGTTATTCCTCTGTTTTTGATATGTATTTAGAATTATGTTGAAAACTTTAAAATATAAGTTATTATAACACTTTACTTAATAATATACAATACTTAAAATTTATAATATATCTAAATATATATAATATTTAAAATATTAAAATATAAAGAATTTGTTCTATAAAGATTTTATTTATTTCATTGATAAAAATAGAATTTTTTATTTAATAAATTGCCTTGTTTTATAAAAAGTGTTCATGTATAATAATTCTGAAAGGAAAGGAGGGCAAAATGAGGATTTTTAAAAACCGCGGGGATATCTATATTTCCTCCTCACGCAAAAAATCCGATCTGGAACAGAAGATTCTGCTTGCCGTTTTGGCGTTTATCATCGTTTTTACCGCTGTTTTCCTTATTATTTTCGGCGTAAGGTATGATTTTTCCTTTAAAGCGTTTATCACGCCGGAGGATCTGAAAGAAGAAGAAAATGTGGAAGTGGAACAATTGCCGCAGGTGCAGGGAAAAACCAATTATCTGCTGCTGCTGAGCAATGAAAATACAGAGGATCTGTATTTCTGCGCGCTTTTGCAGACGGATATGGATACCGTTTCCTATAAAGCCTGCACGATCGCACCGCAAACGCAGGAAAACGCAACGGCAATATCGGATACATATCAATCGCTTGGCGCGGCAGGAGTTGCAAACAGTCTTTCCCGCCTTTTCGGAATTGATATAGATTATTACGCGGATTTCAACTATACGGATTACGTGGATTTCTTTGATTATCTCGGCAGTGTAAACTATACGGTTTTAAATGATGTGCGGTATAAGGATACTTCCCGTTACGGCTATAATATCCGCATCAGCGCCGGAGATCAAACGCTGGACGGAGACAGCGCCGTAAAACTGATGCGTTATTATGTTTCGCAGGAAAATAATTTTTCTGCGGTAAATGATATTATTTTAGCGGCGGTCTCCCAGCATATCAATCAGGAAAATTATGAAAAAAGAGAAAGAGCGTTCAGCCGCTTTATAGAATACGCGCAAACGAATATTACCGTGCGTGATTTTACCGCCCAGCAGGATAATCTTACCGTGCTCTCGAGCGACACAACGGGCGTAAACGTATATAATGTGCCGGTAAGTTATGAAGGCAGCGTCATCACGTCGGATTCCGTAAGTGATGTGCTCGGCTATTTTTCAAAATAAAACCGCGCTGTAAAGTATTTGTTTTTGTTTGTTTTGCTTGAAACAGAGCAGGGCAAAAGAATAAAATAAATTTGCAGCCGGAAAGGCAGTGAAATGTTATGGATAAGAAAAAGATAGAAAACGCGGTAAGGGATATTTTGGAGGCTGTTGGGGAAGACCCGAACAGACCCGGTCTGCAGGAAACACCGCGCCGCGTTGCCAATATGTATGAGGAAATGTTTTGTGGGCTGACGGAAGATCCCGCGCAGCACCTTAAATTTTTTGAGGAAAAATCAAACGATGAAATGGTCATCGTCCGTGATATTCCGTTTGCCTCCATGTGCGAGCATCATCTGCTTCCGTTTATGGGCAAGGCGCATATTGCGTATATTCCAAGTGAAAATAAAATTATCGGCCTTTCCAAGATTGCAAGAATTGTGGATAATTTTGCAAAACGGCCGCAGGTGCAGGAAAGGCTTACGCATGATATTGCGGATTTTCTCTACAAAAAAATGAATGCAAAAGGCGTTGCCGTTATTATGGAGGCGGAACACATGTGTATGTCTATCCGGGGCGCAAAAGCCTCCGGCAGCATTACGCAGACTTCGGCTTTAAGGGGAGTTATCAGATCAGACGCGCGCACAAGGGCAGAGGCGCTTGCCCTGCTGGATAAATAATCTATGATCTGGCAGTGCAGAGAAAAACAAATCAACTGCTCAAAAAAAACGCGGATCATGGCCGTTATCAATATAACTCCCGATTCTTTTTCAGACGGCGGCAAAAATTTTGATCCCGAACAGGCAGTAAAAAGCGCATTATCTGCGCAGGAAAACGGCGCGGATATTCTGGATTTCGGCGCGCAGTCCACACGCCCCGGTTATCAGCAGATCAGTGATGAGGCGGAATGGCAGCGGCTGGAACCTGTTTTAAAAAGCATCAAAGGAAAAATTCATGTTCCCGTTTCCGTAGATACGTTTTATCCGCTTGTTGCAAAAAGAGCGGCAGAGCAGGGCGCGGGCATTATCAACGATGTTTCAGGCATCATCTCGCCGGAAATGGCTGAGATCGTAAAAAAAACCGGCTGCGGCTGGGTCGTTACCTTTTCACAGCCCGGCGCGGAGCAGGAGGCAAAGGCGTTTTTTGAAAAAAGCGCGGAAAAAATAGCCGATTTCGGTATCCCTGCAGAACAGATCTGTTTTGATCCCGGTATCGGGTTTGAAAAAACAAGGGAGCAGGATTTTCGCCTTTTGGCAAATATAGAAAAATACCGACTTGCCGGATATCCGTTTCTGCTTGGCACAAGCCGTAAAAGGGTCATCGGTGAGGGCAGTGCTCAGCCGGACCCTAAAAAACGCGTGTATGGCAATATAGCGGCGGATACGGCGGCAATCTTCAGCGGGGCGAATATTATTCGGCTGCATGATGTTATTTGTGAAAAACAGGGCATTTTAATGGCGGACGCCTTAAAACGCCGTGTAGATAAATAATTTTTTAAAAGGAGAATACTTATGATCAGTGTTACCACACCAACTCTTGAAAACGGAAAAATCGTTGAATACAAAGGTATCGTTGTAGGCGAAGTGGTTGCCGGCGTAAACTTTTTAAAGGATTTCGGCGCGTCCATACGCAATATCGTAGGCGGCAGAAGCGAAGGCTATGAAGGCGAACTTGTTAAGGCAAGGGATGACGCGATCCGTGAAATGGAGATGCGCGCGCAGCAGCTTGGCGCAAACGCGGTAGTCGGCGTGGATATCGATTATGAAACCTTTGGCAATGCAGGCATGCTGATGTGTTCCGCCTCCGGCACGGCGGTTGTTGTGCAGAATAAAGACTAATGGATCAGATCATTATTAAAGGTCTGCGCCTTTTTGCCTATCATGGTGTAAATCCGGAGGAAAAGGAGCAGGGCCAGGATTTTGTGTTTGACATTGTTTTAAGCGTAAATATGAACCGCCCGTGCAGCAGTGATCAGGTGGAAGATACCGTTTCCTACGCAAAAGTGGTAAAAACGGTGCGCCGTGTTTTCACTGCGGAAAAATATAATTTGATTGAAAAGTGCGCGGATGTTGTTGCCAAAGCGGTTTTGGAAGAATATCCTGCCGTATTTTCGGTTGATCTTACGCTGAAAAAGCCACAGGCGCCCGTCAGCGCGGATTTTGAGTATATGGCGGTTCATATCGTCAGAAACAGGGATTAGGCTTATGAAATATGTGATTGGGATTGGTACCAATATGGGCAACCGCCTTGAAAATTTAAAAAACGCGGTTTACGCGCTTGAACTGGCGCCGAAAACGGCGGTAATCAAAAAGTCGGCGGTGTATGAAACTTCTCCGGTTGGCTACGCAAAGCAGCAGGATTTTTACAACTGCGCCGTGCTTTGTGAAAGCGCGTTTGAACCGCATGAAATGCTTGGCATCTGCCTTGGCGTGGAATGCGGTCTCGGCAGGGTGCGCAATTTTAAAAACGGCCCGCGTGTGATTGATATGGATCTTCTGCTTGCAGAGGATAAGATCATCAGAACGCCGAATCTGATCGTTCCGCATCCGCATATCAAAGAGCGGCTGTTTGTGCTGCTGCCCATGCTGGATCTTTTTGAAAGCGGCGTGGCGTTTGGTTTTGATTTTGCCGGCGCAATCGGCGGCATTAAGGATCAGCAGATCAAAAAAACAAAATATACGCTTGATGAATAAAAGAGAAAACGGCGGGTTTCCCCGCCTTTTCAGACTGCCGATAAAGTCGGCAGAACCGCGCGATATATATTTACTTATTCAAAACAAAGATAGATAGCAAACAGTAAAAAAGCAACTTTATCGTAAACAAATAATATGTTTAAAAACAATTAAATGCCGCATGAACACTTGTTTCATGCGGCATTTGCACTTTTCGTTTTTTGCTCGGGGGCAGTACCTTTGTACGGCAACCACTCGCAAAAAAACGAAATTCAGCTCGATTTCTCGCAGTCTCCTCAGCGTGTAGAACTGCATTTTTTTCTAAATGAACACCTTTTTCTACACGCTGAAACGTCGGGTGTCCCCACCGTTTTTTCTTTGGATAAATTGTTAAAACCAACAAAAAAATTTTTAGAATGTTACATCATTCCGGAAACGGTGTCCACAAAATTAGAAACGGAATTTACCGCTTTTTGCATGGTTTTTTTCGCTTTTTTGCTGTTTGAGCCCATTGTTGCGCTTGCACCCGCAATAACGGATCCAACTGCCATCGCAACGCCAAGACCTTTCATAATATTCTGTGTTTTCTTTTTCATTTTTTATCTCCTCACAAAAAATTTTCGCGCGCTTTGCGCAATAATAGTATTTGCAAAAGAGATCTTTGTATTGTTTTAAAATAATGCTATTCATTGATTTTTTTAGAAATCATTTTTTTACGTTTTAAAATTTTTATTTTTGAAAATTTTTCAGGTTTGCCGCAGACGAACCGCCCGTTTTGCAAAAAAAATCCGCACCGTTGTGAGAAAAAACAAATACTATCTAACAAAAAAATCCCGCTGATTAAGCGGGATTTCATTTATTACTGTATGATACAGGATTAAGCCTTGTTGTCTGAACCGAAAACAACTTTGATCTTGTGCTCAACAACTTCCTGAATCAGTTCTCTTGCAGGATCAAGATATTTACGCGGGTCAAATACAGTCGGATTCTCCGTAAGGTATTTTCTGAGCGCCGCCGTCATGGCGATACGGATATCGGAATCCACATTGATCTTGCAGACCGCCATGGAAGAAGCCTTGCGCAGCATATCCTCCGGAATGCCGATTGCGTCCGGCATCTGGCCGCCGAATTCGTTGATCATTTTGATATGATCCTGGTTTACAGAGGATGCGCCGTGCAGAACGATCGGGAATCCGGGCATTCTTTCGCCGATTTCCTGAAGAATATCAAACTTCAGTTCCGGTTTCTGACCGGGCTTGAATTTGTATGCGCCGTGGGAAGTGCCGATTGCGATGGCAAGGGAATCCACGCCTGTTTTTTCCACAAATTCGCAAGCCTCGTCCGGGCTGGTGTAGAATGCGTCATCCGCCTCTACCTGAACTTCGTCCTCCACGCCGGCAAGGGTGCCAAGCTCGCCCTCAACAACAACGCCGTGCGCATGCGCATATTCCACAACTTTTTTGGTAACGGAAATATTTTCCTCAAAAGGAAGGGAAGAGCCGTCGATCATAACGGAAGTAAAGCCGCCGTCAATGCAGTCTTTGCAGGTTTCAAAATTCGGGCCGTGATCCAGATGCAGCGCGATCGGAAGACCTGTTTCCTCCGCAGCAGCCTTTACCATGGCAACAAGATAGCCGTGGCTTGCGTATTTACGCGCGCTTGCCGAACACTGAAGAATAACCGGTGCGTTCAAATTTTTAGCCGCGCGGGTAATGCCCTGCACGATCTCCATATTATTTACGTTGAATGCGCCGATCGCATAACCGCCCTCATATGCTTTTTTAAACATTTCTTTTGTTGTAACAAGTGGCATATTTCTTATCTCCTGTTCTTTATTTGAATCTCGTTTGAAATTCATACAGTCATATTATACTGCAATGTTAAAAAAATAGCAATTCTTAATGCAAATTATTTTTTGTTTTCCTGTAAAAAGAGCACAAAGCGTGCAGCGCATTTTTGTATATTTTTTCCGAAAATCAGGTGCAAAACGATTTTGCCCCGCTGCTTTTACATTTTTTTTATAAGTTTTTCAAGCGGCTTGTAGATGATTGCCGAAAACAAAACGGAAAACAAACCTTTAACAATCGTGAACGGAACGTTGAAAACAACAAGCGCCTCGGCAATGGTGTCCGTTGACGGGCGGATCGCCTGATACATCTGAAGGATCGCCGCTTTGGGCAGACCCATCACCGAATAATAAAGCGGGTAGATAACAAAATTGTTTACCGGGAAAGAAAAAATCCCCATGATAACCGCCCCGGCGATACCGCCGATCACAACGCCTTTGAAAGACGGCATTTTTTTATAGATATATCCGGCAGTGAGCACGAAAGAGGAACTTAACAGAAAGTTGGAAAGTTCGCCGATCCCGGCGCTGGAGCCGGTAAAAATGTGAATCACGTTGCGGATCAGCGTGATCAGCACACCCGCCCACGGGCCGCATACAAACGCGCCGATAAAACCGGGCAGATCCGAAAAATCCAGTTTAATAAAACTCGGTATAAACGGCAGCGGAATCTCAAAAAGCTGCAAAATAACGCCGAGCGCCGCCAGCATGGCGGAAATTGCGATCTTTCTTGTAACGGTTTTGGATGTTGGTTTCATATTGCATTCTCCTTTTTGCATCGGGCAAAAGAGAAACCCCGGCATAAAATTATACCGGGGCGCAAATGTTTTGTGCAATATATAATTACGCTATATATTCTGTAAACATTTTCTCTCATCCGGACTTTAACCGTCGGTATCGGAATTGCGCCGATTCGGCCGCTTGCGCGGTTCGCAGACTTTACTGCCGGTGGGGAATTTCACCCCGCCCTGAAAATATTTTGTGTTTATATTATATGCCGTAAAAATATTTTTGTCAATATCAAATAGTTTATCGGTTAAAAACTCATTCTCCGTTCTTAGGCTCTTCCGGCTCCTGCGGTTCGGTAAAGCTTTCCGTCGGTTCCTGCGGCTCGGCGTATTCCGGCTCGGCAGGTTCCTGCGGTTCGGTAATTGTTATATCCGGCTTTTGCTCCCCGTTTGCTGCCGTTTTTGAATCATCCGTTGCAGCCGGGGAATTTTCGTTTTGCCGCATGCCCGGCGTGCTTTGAGCGGAAGCGGCGTTTGCGGCGCTGTTAAATTCCGCGGCGGCCTGCGCTGCACGCTGTGCCGGCATAACGGGCGTGAAATAAACGGAACTTACAGCCGGGCCGTAAGGCTGCTGCATAGTTGGCGCGTAACCGCCCTGCGGATATGGCGGGGTTGGCTGATACGGCGCGCCCTGCTGTGGCGGCGCATAGTTGTTTGTGTATTGCCGGTTGCCCGCCGGATTGTATCCGCCGTACTGCGCCTGCGGCTGCTGCGGGTTTTGCGCGCCCGGATAAGCATTGCCATATCCCTGCGTGTTCTGCTGCGGATTTTGCTGATACGCAGCGCCGTTTGGCGGGTAAGCCGCATTCTGCGCAGTATACGTGCCGTAAGGCGCCTGCTGCTGATACGGTGCGCCGCCGTTCATTGCCCGGTTCATTTTCTGCGCGTCAGAAAGAAAATCATCTTCTGTAATCCTGTGCATGGCAAGCGCGCGCAGTTTGAAATTTTCATAATAAAGCGCGCGTGTGGTAAACATGTACGGCCAAACGTAGATCACCGGGAAAATGAATACGCAAAGCAGCATCCACGGAATAAAACTCAGGTCAAGCACAAACAGTTCCGTGCGGTTGCCTTTCACCATCTTTTTGCTTAGGCTGATCGCCTGCCACGGGGAAAGTTCCGGATATTCCGCCATGATTTCAAAAGCAAAATAGGAACTGTAATTAAAGACAATGCCCGGAATGAGAAACAGAATACTCAGCAAAAGGATGAGCAGTTCTTTTAAAAACGCAACCGCCACTTTTTTAAGATAGGTAACCTTAAAGGCGTTGCGGAATACGGATTTTAAGCCGCTGTCAAACTCAAATTCCTTGCCCGTTACATATTCAACGTAAAAATAACTAAGCGCAACAGAGAGCGGCGCAAGAAAGATCACAACAAGCGCAATGGCAAACGTAAGCAGATTCAGGGTGTAATTTACGCTGAAACCGCTCAGTGCCGCAGTCTGCGCTGCCGTCTGTGCCGAAACTGTTGAAGTTATCCTCATAATTTTGTGCGCTGCCGTCTGTGCCGAAACTGTTGAAGTTATCCTCATAATTTTGTGCGCTGCCGTCTGTGCCGAAACTGTTGAAGTTATCCTCATAATTTTGTGCGCTGCCGTCTGTGCCGAAATTGTTGAACTCCTCTTCAAAACTGCTGTTTCCCGAATTATCAAACTGTTTAAACTCGTCGGCATAGGAATTTCTGCCGTCGCCGAAATTCTCATTGAAATAATCCTCGTAACCGCCGTAATCATTATATTCATTAAAGGCGCTGAATATATTGCTGTGATTTGTAATGTTGTAAACAACACCAAAGGCGTTCAGAATAATAAAGATGATCAGGGTGATTCCAAACAGTTTTAAAACGCTGTTTTTGATCAGTTCTTTCGCCTGCTTTTTGATCAGGCTTCTGTCCAGCCACATAAGATCACTCAACTTTCAGATAAAACATTAAAATTCGATTTTCTGCGCAATAAAGGTTTC
Organism: Clostridium sp. CAG:678; assembly: GCA_000431535.1. Lineage (GTDB taxonomy): Bacteria > Bacillota > Clostridia > Oscillospirales > Acutalibacteraceae > Eubacterium_R > Eubacterium_R faecale. Next base: position 16,906 of record HF991804.1, on the reverse strand, counting down.
AAGCTCGCCGATCGGTATTCTTACCTGCTGCATGGTATCTCTGTCCCGCACGGTAACGCAGCCGTCCTCAAGAGAATCAAAATCATAGGTAATGCAAAACGGCGTGCCGATCTCATCCTGCCTGCGGTAACGCTTGCCGATAGAACCGGCGTCATCATAATCCACGCTGAATTTTTTGGAAAGGTTTGCAAATACTTCGCCCGCCTGCTCGCCCAGCTTTTTGGAAAGCGGCAGCACGGCGCATTTGAACGGCGCAAGAGCCGGGTGAAAACGCAGAACAACACGTTTGTCGTTCTTTGCCTCGTCTATGATCTCTTCGTCATAAGCCTCGGTCAGCACGGCAAGGAACAGCCTTTCCACGCCAAGCGACGGCTCAATTACATAAGGCACGTATTTTTCGTTCGTTTCCTGATCAAAATATTCCAGATTTTTGCCGCTGGTCTTGATATGCTGGGTCAGGTCATAATCTGTTCTGTCCGCAATGCCCCAAAGTTCGCCCCAGCCGAACGGGAAGAGGTATTCAAAATCCGTGGTTGCCTTGGAATAGAAAGAAAGCTCCTCTTTTTCATGATCTCTCAGGCGCAGATTTTCTTTGCTGATGTTCAGTGAATACAGGAAATCGCGGCAGAAAGAACGCCAGTAGTCAAACCACTCCAGGTCTGTTCCGGGCTTGCAGAAGAATTCCAGTTCCATCTGCTCAAATTCCCTTACGCGGAAGATGAATTTGCCGGGTGTGATCTCATTTCTGAAAGATTTGCCCACCTGCGCAACGCCAAAGGGCACTTTCTTTCTTGTGGTTCTTTGAATATTCGCAAAGTTTACGAATATGCCCTGCGCCGTCTCCGGGCGAAGATAGATCTCGTCTTTCGTATCTTCCGTAACGCCCTGAAAGGTTTTGAACATCAGGTTAAACTGGCGGATATCCGTAAAGTTGTGCGCGCCGCAGTTGGGGCAGGGAATGTTGTGCTCCTTGATATAGGCGCTCATTTCCTCGTTGCTCCAGCCGGCAACGTTGGTGCCGTCAAAATTTTCGATCAGATCGTCCGCCCTGTGGCGTGTTTTGCACTCGCAGCAGTCCATAAGCGGATCTGAAAATCCGCCCAAATGGCCGCTTGCCACCCAGGTCTGCGGATTCATCAGTATGGCGGAATCCAAACCAACATTGTATTTGTTTTCCTGAATAAATTTTTTGCGCCAGGCATTTTTAATGTTGTTTTTCAGTTCAACGCCAAGCGGGCCGAAATCCCATGTGTTGGCAAGGCCGCCGTAGATCTCAGAGCCGGGATATACGAAACCTCTGCCCTTGCAGAGCGTAACAAGCGCGTCCAGTGATTTTTCCGTGTTTTTCATTGATCTGTTCTCCTTAGTGTTAGAATCATGCATTATTATAATAGCATACAAAATTTGAATATACAACAGATTTTTTCCGTGCGGGGGGAATCGGGTTTGATCCGTGCAAAAAAACAAAAATTGCTTTTGCCGCCGCGGCGTTGCCAAAACCGCGCCCGTGCGGTATAATGGATCAGAAAGGAGGCAGGCATATGGCAAGGCGGATCGTTTTTCATATTGATGTAAACAGCGCTTTTCTTTCTTGGACTTCGGTTTCACGCCTGAAAAACGGAGAAAGCGATCTTAGAACAGTGCCTGCCGTGATCAGCGGCGATCCGGATAAGCGCACCAGCGTTGTGCTGGCAAAATCCGTGCCTGCCAAAAAATACGGTATCAAAACGGGCGAACCTGTTTCCATGGCGCGCAGAAAATGCCCCCGCCTGGTTACCGCCCCGCCGGATTTTCAGCTGTATTCCAAATATTCGGCGGCGTTTATGGAGATCTGCCGGGATTACACTCCCTGCCTTGAAAAGTTTTCTATAGACGAATGTTTTTTGGATATGAGCGGAACGGAAAATCTGTATCCCGATATCGTTAAAACCGCGCAGGAGATCAAAAACAGGATCAAAAACGAACTCGGCTTTACCGTAAATGTCGGCGTCGGCCCCAATAAACTGCTTGCCAAAATGGCAAGTGATTTTGAAAAGCCGGATAAGGTGCATACGCTTTTTGCAGAAGAGATAGCGGCTAAAATGTGGCCGCTGCCGGTTTCCGATCTGCTGTTTTTGGGCAGGGCAACCGCGCAGAAACTGGAAAAGATCAGCATCCGCACAATCGGCGAGCTTGCTGCCGCGGATGTGGAAACGCTGAAAGCCCTTGTGGGCAATAAAGCGGGGGAACAGCTGCACCGCTTTGCAAACGGCATAGATGATTCGCCGGTGGACGATTCGCCCAGAGAAGTCAAAAGCTACGGCCATTCCATTACGGTGGAGGAAAATGTTACGGATCTCAAAACCGCAAACAGCCTTTTGCTGTCCCTTACGGACGCCGCCGCTTCCCGCATGCGCGCGGGCGGCTGCCGGGCGTATAACATTTCGGTTACGATCCGAAACAGCGCGTTTAAAAACCGATCGCATCAGCGTGCGCTGGATTCGCCAACGGATGTAACGCAGGATATCTACGCCGTTGTTAAAGTGCTTTTTGCGGAGATCTGGCAGGGCGAGCCGCTGCGTCTGCTTGGCGTAACGCTTTCGGATCTTACGAAAGACGGCGGCGAGCAGATCAGCCTGTTTGGCAGTAACGAGCGCGCAGACAGCGAAAAACTGAAAAAAGTGGACGCGGCGGTGGATGCCATCCGAAACCGATTCGGTGATTCAAAACTGCTTTTCGGCGGTGCGCTCGGCACGAAAAGACCGAAAAAGAAATAAAAACACACCGTGAAAACGTTTTAATTTGTTGCAGCAGTCTCTCCGTCATTGCTTGTGCTGTCACCTCTCTTTACACAAGAGAAACTAAGAAACTGCTGCAAACTAAAGCGCAAAAAAAGGAAGGTCAAGCCTTCCTTTTTTATCTGCTTATTTATTTTTGTTTCTTTTTACTAATAATCCGCCGGCAGCAAGTGCAAACACAGCGGCTCCGGCAGCCGGGAAAACGGAAATTCCCGTGTTCGGAGATTTCGCGCCGGTGTCTTTATTTTGCTGTGCGGAGGAACTTTCCGTGGTGGTTTCGTGATTTCCGGTTGTGCTTTCCTGCGGTGCGGCGTCATCTGCCAGCGGCAGATAAAAGCGAAGGGCAAAGACTGCGTCCGCCGTGGCGTAATATTCGTCATAATCCGCCAGAAAACCACCGGTTTCGGGGTCATAATAATTTTTGATCAGAATATCGTAGATGTCGTCGGCTTGTTCGGTGTTTCCTGCTGCGGCGTAGGCGGCAAGCGCAAGTGCCGTGGAATCAGCGTTGGCGCCGTAGTTTGAATAGCCGTCCGGCGTAGCGAATGTTTCTAAAATCTCAAAAGCGTCTTTGGTGTATTCCGTGTAGGCGCCCGCAGTTTCCATGGCAAGAATGAACATTGCAAGGTCATCCGGCGATGTGCCGTATCCGTTCCAGAAATCTGTGCCCGTGCCGGGAATGTAATACTTTGCCAAAGCGTTGCTGAAAGCGGCGGCAGTGTCTTTCATCCCGTGGTTTACAGCCGCTTCTATGGCATAAAAATAATTATACGGGGTGGATACCGCGCCGGGATCCGCGTTTTTCAGCATATTTGTCAGATCTATGCCGTTTATGTTTTCCGGGTCTGCGCCTGCCAAGTCCGCAATGGTTACCGCCATGCCGATCACGCCGGCGTCCGTCAGCGTTCCGGCGGCTGCCGCGTCCGAAACGGATTTAAAATAATCCGTGGCAAACGCGCTGATATCCGCGCCGCTCTGCGCCAGGATATACAGATTTTTGGAGGCGGAAACATCATATCCGTTTTTGCTGTAATTGCCGTCAAACGCAAAGGCAACCGCCGTGTCTATTTTTTCTTTCACATCGTTTTTTGTTGCGCCGAATGCCGTTACCGATGTGCTGATAACAAGCATTACACATAAAAGCGCTGCCGTAATTTTTTTCATTTTATAACCTCACCGTCATATTTTTTTACGCCTCAAACGGATATCCCGGCTTGCGCATCAACCTACTTTCCGCCTTCCCCTTTGGTGAGAAGTTATGGGTCTGATCCTCACAAAAAGAGTGGCATTCGGATTTCGTATCGCTTACGGTAGAGTGAGCTGCCGCGGCTTTTCACCGCGTTCCCCGTGAGAAAAACGGCGCTTTCTCTCGGCGCAGAATGATTATAACCTGTAAAAACCAACTTGTCAATTCCCGGTTGTTCTGCTACAATAGGGGCATGAAAAAGAAACAGCTTATTCTGATCTGCTCGGCGGTTCTTTTCGTTTTGGTTGCGGTGTTTTCCATCCTTGCCGTTAAGGGCGCCCGCGGTGAAAAACAGACCGTGCCTGCGGAAAGCAGTGTTTCCCGGCAGATCTCATCGGAATCCGGTTCCGGGGCGGAGAAAGATTCGTCAGCGGCACCGGCGCAAAAGGAAGAGAACTCCTCGGCAAACCGCACCGCAGCCGGCAATGAAAAAGAGAAAAATTCGAATAGCCAAAATGCGCCGCAAAACCCGGCGCGCGAAACGGCGGCGGAAAATACGGCGGGAGCGGCGGAAAAAAAGGAGACCACGCAAAAGCAGAAGATCACCGTAACCTTTTCCGTAACTTGCAAAAATGCGCTGGCAAACGGCGCCGATGTGCCGCAGAGCGGCTATATTATAGGTCAAACGGAAATAACGCTTAAAAACGGGCAGACTGTTTTTGACGCGCTGGAGGCGGCGTGTGATAAAAACAGCGTTTCGCTGCGTTACCAAAGTAAAAGTTATATTACCGAGATCGGCGGCCTTGCTGAAAAAGACTGCGGCGGCGCAAGCGGGTGGATGTACCGTGTAAACGGCACAAACCCCAGAAAAGCGGCATCAAAATATGTGCTGAAAGACGGCGACACGGTAGAGTGGTATTACGTTACAGACTCAAACGACAGATAAAAATTATATTAGCAGAGAAATAGTAGGTCTTTTCGAAACAATTAGATGGCTGAAGATCGATTTTAGACTATGTATGTTATAAAAATGGAACTGAAAAATGAAGTATTCTTTAGAGCAAGCAAAAAACATTGTTTCAGATTTAATTCAAGTAAATTCGATAGAATTTATTGGATATGGAAATCACTCTGAGGCTTTTTGCATTAATGGTGATATGGTTTTGAAACTTCCAAAGCACCACAAGGCAAGCGAATGCCTAAAAATTGAAATGCAGGTATTGCAAGAATTGACACAAAAAATGCCGGTGGAAATACCGAATGTTCTTTTTAATGGTACATTTTTATCCGGTTGTGAAGAATTCGTATACTTTGTTTCAAAACGATTAAATGGTAAAAATTTAACTAAAGAAGAATTTTTGTTGCTGGATGAACAAACTCTATTTCATAATGCTGCAATTATAGCGGAATTTCTTTATCGCTTGCATAGTGAAAAAAATGTTTTTGCAATAAAAAAAGATTTGGTTTTGCTACATGGTGACTTAAGCCTTAATCACATATTATTTAACGATAAGAATTTGGTTTGTGGAATTCTTGATTTTGCAGACAGCCGAGTGGGAAAGCCTGAAAGAGATTTCGTTTATTTACTTGATGAGGAAGATACAGAGGAATTTGGCACAGATTTTGGAAAGTTAGTTCTCAGTTTATATAAAAGTTATAAGTTTTCTGTAGGGGAAAGGAATTTTTTTTGAATTTTACAAGATTATAGATTTATATAAGAAACCGATGCGAAAACTTCAGTTCCTGCATCGGTTGTTAACGTTTATTAAAATGCGACCTTCTCGTTGCTTTTTCAATGATTGGGAATGAATGTTCTCAATTTTTTATTCTGTACACCGCTGCAAAAGAAATTTTGCAACGGCGTCCTCGTTGTTTGAGCCGATCACAGCCGTTGCTCTTGCTTTTAATTCAGGCACAGCGTTTTCAACGGCGTAGCATTCGTCCGCCACAGCAAAAAGATCCAGATCGTTTTCGCTGTCACCAAAAGCAACAATCCTGCCGCAGCCGAGCGCCTTTTTCAGTTTAAGCGCCGCCTGCGCTTTGGTAGCACCGCTCGGCATGATCTCCAGCCATTGCTCGCCGGTGTAGATATCTTTGGAATATACACACCGAAACCGGTCTTTAAACTGCTCGTAAAGCGGGCGCAGGTTTTCCGCTTTGTCTATGCAGGTGAAATAAAAAGTTTCGCCGTTTAAAAGTTCGCTTCGGTGCGCAACGGGGTTATCTCTGCGGTCGTTCGTTCTGCTCGTTACAAATTCCGCGGCGGCAGGGGAAAGATCGTTTAACAGGTAAGAAAATTTTTCCTGCCCGTTTGTTACGGAATACACGATGGGGCCGATCTCCGCCCCCAAAAGCGCAGACAGGATCTCCCGGCTGTCGCCGTCGCTGAAGAAGTTTGAACACAGCATCTTTCCGCTCTTGTATTCAACGGTAAATACACCGTTATATACAATAACAGGCAGGCTGCATTCTATGCCTTTTGTCACCTTTAAAGTTGTGCTGCGCGATCTTGCCGTGGCAAAAGAAAATAAGATTCCGTTTTCACAAAGGCGATTGATCGTTTCTGCCGTAAACGGCGTTATCCTGCATGCGCTGTTCAGCAGCGTTCCGTCCAGATCGGAAAGATACAGTGTTTTCATTTCTCATTTCCGCTCCTTTTATTTAAAACATTATATATATATGCTTTTACAATAGCAGAAATCTTGTTGCAGGTCAACTTCGTTTTCCGGAAATTCACCGAACTGTTTTCTTAACGCCGGGACCCTCTCGGGTTCGAATCCCCTGATATTTATAGATGAAAAAAGAGCAAACACCCTAAAGGGTGCTGCTCTTTTTTGGTGGAGCATAGGGGATTCGAACCCCTGACCTCCACACTGCCAGTGTGGCGCGCTCCCAACTGCGCTAATGCCCCAAAGCAAATTGTGCTACCATTCTACTATATTTCACTGCGAAAATCAATATTAAATTTGAATTTTGCGGTAAAGAAAAAATAAGCCAATGATTTTTGCACGGAAAAGCCATAATCTCTTTGCCTGTTTTTCTCCGCCTTATCTGCTCACTTTATAGACCAGGTGCGGCATATCCATGCCGTAATAATGTTTTGTGATCTTTGAGCACACCTGCATTCCGTTTCGCTTTGCAACTTTTTGCGAGGCAAAGTTGCTATCCCGAATGATGGAATACACTTCGGGCAGATCCAGCACGTCAAACGCGTAACGTTTGCAAGCCTGCGCCGCCTCTGCGGCATATCCCATGTGCCAGAATGCTTTTTGAAACAGATATCCGATCTCCGGCACCTGCTTTCCGTTGAAATCCTGATATGTAATGCCGCACTGCCCAATCATTCTGCCGCTGCTCTTTAATACTGCCGCCCATAATCCGAATCCGTCTTCCCGGTATCTGCGCAGTTGGTTTTCATACCACTGAACCGTTTCTTCTTCGGAAAAGGCGTGTTCGTAAGCGTACATAACCTCCTTATCCTGCAAGATCCTTTTGAGATCGGGCAGGTCATTTTCTGCCATTTCACGCAGGATAAGCCTTTCTGTATCTATCCTCATTGCCATTCTCCAAAAGCAGATTTTTTTGTTACATTCTTACGGAAATGCCTTTTTCACGCAGATATTTTTTCAGTTCCGGTATCGGCAGTTCGTTAAAATGAAACAGGCTTGCCGCAAGCACGGCATCCGCTGCGCCTTTTGTGAATGCGTCATAAAAATGCTCTTTTCTGCCTGCGCCGCCGCTTGCGATAACAGGTATGCCCACGGAAGTGGAAACGGCGTGCGTCAGCTCAATATCGTAGCCGTTTTTCTGCCCGTCACAGTCCATGGAAGTCAAAAGAATTTCGCCTGCGCCGCGCGCGTAAGCCTCTTTTGCCCATTCTACCGCATCTATGCCGGTGGGTATCCTGCCGCCGTTGAGGTACACTTCCCAGCCGCCGGTTTTCCGCCGTTTTGCGTCTATGGCGCAAACTACGCATTGGCTGCCGAATTTTTCCGCCGCCTCATTTAGAAGTTCGGGATTGCGCACTGCCGCGGAATTGACGGAGATCTTGTCCGCCCCCGCGCGAAGCAGTTCTTTAAAATCCTCTGTTGTTCTTATTCCGCCGCCGACGGTGAATGGAATGAACACGGTCTTTGCCACCCGTTCCACAATGTCTATCATTGTGCCGCGCCCCTCGTGGGTGGCGGTTATATCCAGCAAAACCAGTTCGTCCGCGCCCGCTTTGTCATACGCCGCGGCGCATTCAACCGGGTCGCCCGCGTCTCTGAGATCCACAAAGGAAACGCCTTTTACAACTCTGCCGTTTTTTACATCCAGGCAGGGAATGATCCTTTTTGCATACATCGTTTATGCCTCCGCCGCAATAAAGTTTTTCAGCACCTGCAAGCCTGCCGCGCCGCTTTTTTCCGGGTGAAACTGCGTTGCAAACAAATTGCCGCGCTCCACGGCGCATTCAATCTTTACGCCGTATTCGGTAGTTGCCGCAACGTCGCTTTCGTTTGCACCGTTCAGGTAGTAGGAATGAACGAAATAAAAGTATGCGCCGTTTGGAATTCCGCTAAAAAGGTGGCTGTTTTCGCGTATCTCAATGCTGTTCCAGCCTATGTGGGGCACTTTCAGCCCGCCCGTTTTTGGTATTGCGGATATGTTGCCGTTCAGCAGCGCAAGCCCTTTTGCACCCGGGGTCTCGTCACTCGTTTCAAATAACAACTGAAGCCCAAGGCAGATTCCAAGAAACGGCTTGCCGCTTAATGCCGCCGCGGTCACCGCGCCGTCCAGCCCTTTGCCGCGCATGGAATCCATTGCGTCTCCAAATGCGCCCACGCCGGGCAGAATCACACTGTCCGCCGATTCAATCACCGCCGGATCGGAAGTTATTTCGCTCTGTGCGCCTATGTAATCCAGCGCTTTTTTAACGCTCATCAGATTGCCTGCGCCGTAATCAATAATTGCCGTCATCTTGCTGCTCCTAAAAATCAATATAGATAATTTTATCATATGGCGCACTTCATTTCAATATTTCATTGACAAATGCCGCTGTTTGAGATACAATTCAAGGGTAGCACTAACAAGATTTTTCGGTTTTTAATCAATCTTTAATAAAAATTAAATCGTGAGAAAACGCAAAACTTGAGTTTTGAATATACGGAGACGTATCGAAGTGGTCATAACGGGGCTGACTCGAAATTTTTTGTAGAGTTGGTTGTTTGCTCCGCTAAAAAAGCCCGTAAAATCAGGGGTTTTCTTCGGTTCGAAAATTAAATATTTTGTTGTTCTTTCCGTCAGTTCTTTCCAAAAGTTTTCGGAAGAAATGCGGAATTACATACACGGAGAGTTGTCCGAGTGGTCGAAGGTGCAGCACTCGAAATGCTGTGTTCCCAAAAGGAACCTAGGGTTCGAATCCCTAACTCTCCGCCAAAAAGTCCAGTAAACAAGCGGGTTTTCTGGACTTTTCTTTTTTGCTCGTTTGCTCAAAATCGGCTCAAAACTATGGAAAGAACAGGCCGTTTTTTGGAAAGAACAAGGCGATTTCGGGTATTTTGGCGTATTCGAACCGTAAAAATCAGTTCTTTCCGCCATCGTCTGAAATTTCGGCCCATTTGCTGCCGAAATTCACCGATTCGGGCAGTGCCATTCCGCTGACCATAGCCTTTGCCGAGGACAGTTTTGAAGTGTAGTCAAGGTGGGCGTAAATGTTAGCGGTGGTAGAAAAATCGCTGTGTCCCAGCCACTCCTGAATTTGTTTCAGCGGAACGCCGTTCGCAAGAAGCAGACTTGCGCAACTGTGTCTTAAATCGTGAAAACGCATTCTTTTACAGCCGTGCTTTTGAATATACTGCGGAAAATAGCTTGTCAAATATTCCGGTCGCATTAAATCTCCCAGTTCGTCTACAAAGACATATCCGTCATATTCGTAGTTGTAGCAGTTTCCGCAGACCTTCTTGTTGACTTCCTGTGCCGCTTTTACTTCTTTGAAATACTCCGCAAAGCTGCCAACAAGCGGAAGTGTACGCATACTGGATTTTGTTTTTGCAGAGTCCTGTGCGTACATTTTTGTTTTTCCGTCCACTTGCAGAGATGTGACCGTGTGCCTTATGGTGATTGTGCCACGCTCAAAGTCGATGGCGTCCCATTTCAGTCCGCAGACCTCGCCACGACGCAGGCCGTAGAAAGCGGCGACCAAAACAGGAAGTTCCAGCTTTGTCCCTTTGACTACTTCAAATAAATGCTGCAGTTCTTCTGCATCAAGGAATACAGGCTGATAATCATTCTTTTTCGGGCGATCCACTTTCATTGCCACATTCTGCGTAACAAGGTCGGTTTTCATTGCGTATTTCAGCGCCTGATGAATAACGGCGTGATAGTGAATGACCGAGTTTGGTTTGACTGTTTTCAGCTTTTCGGAATAGAATTGCTGAATGTGTCTTGCCTCTAATCCCTGAAGCGTTACTGCTTTCTTTCGGAAATACGGCTCAATCACCGATTTCACCATTTGCTCGTAAGAGCTGAATGTGGTTGCCTTAACACGCACCTTGACAATGTCCAACCATTCAAGCAGATAATCTGCAAACGGCATATCGGAAGCAAGCTCTCCGACTTCCTGCGGCGGTACGAACTCACTTCTGATTCGTGCAAGTTCGGCTTCGGCTTTGCGCTTGTTACCCTTTTCGGGCAGTCCCGTGGAAAAGTATTTCACACGGCGTTTTCTGTTGTTGTTATAGTAGCTCAGCACTACATAATAAAAACCTTTTTTAACTTGTAGGTGTCCTGATACCATTATTTTTAACTCCTTTCATTGTACATCACAGGAAAGACCTACACCGACAAGCTTATTATAGCTTGCCGGCATAGTTCTTTCCATTCTGCAAAAGTCACTCGCTGTACACTTTGGTTCGAATTAACGGGCGTCTCTGTTGCGTTCTCGTTGGCGTTTCAAAAGCTCCAATCCTTTCAGAATATCTCGTTTGATTTGCTCATCGCTGTAATTTTGCGGAAAGTATTTGCGAAGCTCATCACGAGGCAGTTTGATTTGTTCCTTTTGATTTGGCTTTTCTTCTGATAAAACAGCGTAGATAGCGTCAGCGGTAAGCAAGCCGTCCTGTGACATTTTCTTCAGCCTGATACTCTGTGCGTGTGACGGCGTGCAGTCATTCATATTGATTGCGTCAAGCAAAGTGAGCTGTTCGTCACGGTCAAGGTAGGAGATTTCTACCGCAGGGTTGAAAGCGATTTTATTATCGTCTACCATTGAAAGTAGTTCGGGAATTAGGTAAGTTAAGCGGATATAGCGTTGGATTTGTCGCTCACTATCATCGCTGTCTTTGCTCACTTGTGTTACACTCAACAACTTCTCGCCAAGTTGGCGAGAAGTAACACCCTGATGTTTTATCGCTTCCAGCTTCATCTTATACGCAAAGGCTTTTTCGCTTGGCAGTATTGTTTCTCTTTGCAGATTGGCGTCCACCATTGCGATTACCGCTTCGTCGTCGGACATCTCACGGACGATAACCGGCATGGTTTCAATTCCGAGCACCTGACACGCCGCAAGCCTTCTGTGCCCCGAAACAAGCTCGTATCCGCCGTCAGGCAACGGTCGTGCAAGCGCCGGAGTTATCGTTCCGACCTTGCGTATACTCTCAATCATTCGCTCCATTTCTTCGTTATTCAATATCTTAAATGGGTGATTCTTAAAAGGGTGAAGTTTGTCAAGAGGTATATTCTTTACACGCTCAAGCTTTGCGTCGTCACGCTCAGCCTGCGTTGTAAACAGGTCGTCCAGAGTCGGTAAAGTAAAATCTGATTTTCGTTTTGTCATCGTTCGCATCCTCTCTTTCTTGATTTATTTAGTCCGAAATATCGGCTGCGCATATTCTCCTCAATGAGAATATTTTCTTTGATTTTGGGGTTGTCATCTATAATTCTTGCCGCTGTTTTCCTGTCCTTTCGAAGTTGAGCCAGAGCCTTTGTGCAGTCATCTCGCTTGGCAACAAGCTTTGCTTTTTCATCGGGATTGTGGCAAGAATCAATATCTCGGTAGAGCATTTTGCGGTAATCCGATATGAGTTTTATTTCAGAATCAGCGTTATTTATAAACGCTTCCACAGAGGAAATATCGGTTAAGTGATTGTCGCAAATGAGCTGTACCTGTGCGGTGTGGCGGTCAAGCCAACGGCAGGCTTCACGCATTTCGGGCGATAACGGATTGTGTTTTTTGTTTTTCGGAAGCACGCCGAGCAGATATAAATATCTGAAATACAACGCTTTAAGACCCGTAATCTTTTTGGCTGTTTTTAAGTTGCCTTTAACAAAATGCGCCTTTTGAATTGTTACACCAAAGCTCTTTTTTTCGGTAAACTCATAGTATAAGCGGTAAGCTTCCTGCGGGTTGTTTCGCAGAGTATCTCTCATTCGGTCATAGATTGCATCTCGGTCATAGGCTTCTCCCAAGCGGTACAAACGAGTTGCTTTCTTGCTGTTGACAGAGCGAATAGTAGCGTATTTATGATATGGGTTTAGGTCGATTACATATCCGAGCTGTTTCATAACATAGGTAAAAGCTTTAGGATTTGTACTCATCGTAAGAGCTTTATCTATCGCCTCACGCATTAAATTGTATCGGGTCGGCTCATCGTTCTTTTCCGCAAAGTACAGCTTGCGTGGCGTCTTTCCTTTAGGATTTTTAATAACCGTCAAACCGTTTTCTTTGCAAAGCTCATCGGAAATACTGCGCAGTTTCCAGTATGCACCCTCGTTGCAGTTAAACTTCTTACCGTTCCACATATTCACCGAATTAATGACCAAATGATTGTGATATGTGCCGGTGTTAAAGTGCGTAGCGACCAGCACTTGGTACTGATCGCCCCACATTCTTTTTGCAAGCTCTACGCCGAGTTTGTGTGCAAGCTGAGGTGTAACTTCGCCTGTTTTGAAACTCTGATATGCGTGATAAGCCACATTGCCGACCGTCTTATCGAAGCGTTCTTGTACCGCTTTCATCTCGGCAAAAGCGGTTTCTGCGGTGCAGTTTACGCCTGTCACATACATTGCTTTTTCTTCACCGATTACGGTTTTTCTCTCGTCGCTTGCGTAGTGAAGTGCCTTGCAAATATCGCTGTAAATCGTCTTGTCCGGGTTCGCCGCATAGCTTAAAACACGGCTGACGCTGTCGGTTACAGCCCATATTTTTGTTACTGCCACGGCGAATCACTTGCGCTTTCCGGCTCACCGATTGAGTGATAAGCCTTCAAAAATTTGCTCACAACATAATCAAATCCATCGCTGATTCTATCGTCGGACAGCGACTTAAAGTTGTCACGAAGTGAGGTCAAGCCTCGGTAAGCTTCGTAAAATTCCTGTGGCAAAGTTGCCTGAACCTCCTTACCAAGACCAAGTTTTCTAAGGTAAGCAGAGAGCGAAAGTCCGCATTTTTTAGCGGCAGTTTCCATTTTTCTTTTCTCTCCCTCTGTCACTCGGATATTGATTGCAGTAGACCTTTGTCTCATATATTTTCATTCCTTTCTCCTAAAAATCGGGGTTACAGGGGCGACAAGTCCCTTTCGGCAATTTGCCGCCGGTTTTGTGGGTTTCAAAGGCAACACAAAACCTATGCTCGCTATCCTTACGGATTGGCATTACCTGTGTAGCCTTATATCTACTTTCTTAAAAAGTGACGATAGTGACGACTGTGACGGCTTTTCCTATACAGTGGATTTATTGTCATCGCTGTCATTGCCGTCACACTTTTTTAAGTAAATCAGTCGGCTTGTGCCGGTGCGTTTTGTTCTGTATTCAATGCCTTGCGGCTGAAAAACTTCCGAAGAAAATCTGGCAAGCATTTTGGTCACGACATTCGGTGTAACCTCGGTTTCGTTCACCTGCGTTGTAAGTTGCGTTGCCGTGCCTCGCCATTCTTTTACTTCCGAAATATAATCAACCAGCCGAAAAATAAACCTCGGAATTTCTTCACGATGAATATCCTCCATATCCTTTCGCTCGACTAATTCCCACAAGTGACTGCGGTTGTCAAACTTCAAGGTCAGCTCCTGATATGCAATATCTCGACCGGTGGCAAGCAGTGTTCCTGTTTCATTGGCACGGCTGCGTTTCAAAACAAAATTTGTATCTGCCGCACCCGTGATACCGGTGGAGCCTGAAACTTCGTTGAATGGGTCGCTGACATCTTTCAGCTTTCTGACGTGGTGAACAACCATAACAGCGATGCCGTACTTGTCCGAAATATTTTTCAGCGCCGTTACATCGTCATAGTCGCCTGCATACATTCCGCTTTTCCCACCGGTGCTTTTTGAATCTCGCACCTTTTGAAAGGTGTCGATAATGACAAGCTTTGTTTTCGGAAAGTCGGAAAGATACTGTTCGATTTGCTGTTCCAAGCCGTTGCCGATTTGAAAACTCGTTGTTGCAATTCGAAGTTCGGGCGGTGCTTCGTCTGTGATTTGATACAGGCGGCTTTGTATTCTTGCGTAGGTATCCTCCAAGCAGAGATAAAGCACATCGCTCTTGTGGGTTTCAAATTCCCACACGGGCTGTCCTCTCGCCACTTGAATACCGAGCCAAAGCATAAGCCAGCTCTTGCCGATTTTACTTGAACCCGAAAGCACACTTAGTCCTTGCGGTATCAAGCCGTCAACCACAAATAAGGTTTTTCTCATCGGCGTTGACAGCAGCGTGTCCGCATCGATTGTTTTCAGCTTTTCAACTTGCATTCTTCACACCTTCTTCCATAACATAATTGATGACATTGACCTTCGGAATCTTAAAAGCGTTTCCGATTTTAACGCCGGAGATATATCCGTTGTTAATCAGGTCGTATGCCAAGTGTCGGCTTACACCGAGCATTTGTTGAAGCTGAGCTACCGTAACGATGTCTGGATAGTCCGGGAACATCATTTTGTAAAGCTCTTTCAATTCTGTTTTTCTCATCTTCTTAACCTCCTTTGTGAGAAAAAAGCTGCACAGTCTGTACAGCTATGTAAGAGGCAACAGTCGAAAGGAGGACTCTTGCTGTTGCCTTTTCGCCGTTCTGCCCGAATGTCGTTTTTGTTATCCCTGCCCCCATCTCAGCGGCGTTGCCTCGCTCACGTCGTCACAAGCTACATATCGTTTGCTTCCGTGTAAACACGAAAGCTCGCTCATTTCGCTGTTCCTCCTCTTCCCCAAAAAGTCTTTTGACTTTTCGGGGACCCCGGTTATCGCAAAGTCATATCCCATTCGGAAGGTCATTAAATTTTAGAAAATCAAATTTAGTACAATTTCAATTTGCGAATTTATTATAGCTGTGTATTGACACCAAGGCAATACTTTTGTATAATGTTGTTTGTAGTGATATAGATTTGCTAATTATTCAAAAATTCTCATTTTCTAAAATGGAGGTCTTAGCAATGAGCGAAAACCTACTCCAAACAGAAGATAAATACAGTGCCGTGTCCTTTGGATTTGCTCCAAACAGATGGCATGTAACCAACGACGAAAAATCTTGCGTACTTTCAGTAAACGACGAATACAACTATTCAAAACTTCTTGAGTTGTATAACGCTATCGAGGTCGATAAGCGAGAAGCGATTACTTTGGCTGTTACCGGCAAAAAAGAATATGTTTTATCGGACGGTGAACTTGCTCAAATCAAGCAGGATACTGCCGATACGCTCGCTTGTTTGCGAGCTGTTACACAAAAAATAAACTCTGCATTTGACTTTCTTCCTATGGGCGACAGCAGAGCTTATATCTCACCGATGAACACCGCTTCTGTCTTTTTTTCACCGGGCGAAGGAATTTTGAATTTTCTCTATGCTGATTTTGACTCGGCGTATAACGAATGCCTGAATCGCACAAAAAAAGACTTGCCTGATGAGACAAGTCTTGATATTTCTTTACTGACCGAAAAAGAAAATAAATTGTATTATTATTTGGCTTTAACCGAAACGCAAAAACGCTTTAAGCCATTGATAGAAGCTTCTCTGTTTACAGCGGAATTTCCGCCGATTCTGCTTCATTACTCTGATCAAGAATTGACGGACTATTACCAGCACCTTAAAAAAATGCAAAATAATCTATTGCATTTAATTGAAGCGACATTTGACGAGAATTTTTGCGACGGATTTTTCAATCATCTAACCCATAAAACGAGATTTGCGGGCTACTGCCGTAAGCACGGATTGCCGACAGAGCAAAAGCGAACGATTGTGCATAGCATCAGCATTGTTGACGCAGAAAATCAGGTGGAAAATGTACTTGAGGGCTGTGTAGAGAGTGATTTTGATTTGGATATAAAAATGGCTGCCGCTTCGGAGGTTTCTCCGAGTGTTCAAAAGAATTTGGATAAGCTCGGTTTTACTATGCCGGAAATGATTGCCTTTTCTGCAATGCAATCCGACGAGTATGAAACCTGTATTTGTGAAAGTATTGAACAGCAAATTGAGTTTGAACTGATACAATTGTTGAAGTCCGATATCGGAATGCGTAAATGTAAACGTTGCGCTAAGTATTTCATTATGAAGGGCAACTATGACGCCAATTACTGCGACCGCATTGCCGAGGGTGAAACCCGCAACTGCCAAGACTTAGCCGCACAGGAAAACTACAAAAAGAAAATGGCGGACAATGCCGCCATTGGGTTGTATCAAAAGTATTATAAGAGATATGCCGCCCGTGTGCGTGTAAGGCAGATTAAAGAGCCTGATTTCAAAAAGTGGAAGTATCAGGCGATGACAAAGCGTGACGAATGCTCCGACGGCAAAATCACCCTTGCGGAGTTTGAAGAATGGCTTGAGGGCAGCTTTCCGAATAGGAAGAAGAAACAATAAAGTGAAAACTTGTGAAAGCACGGCTGATTTTTCGGCTGTGCTTTATTTAATAATATGCGTTTTATTCTAAAAAACGAATATACTTAACAACGGTATAATTTACATTATGAGCAGTTTGACGA
>HF991803.1:59025-95162 GCA_000431535.1 Clostridium sp. CAG:678 | reverse complement strand
CTAAGTTTTACAATTTGTTATCTACCTAATCAACGCAGATGAATACAGAAGATATATATGATTTTGGCAAGGTTATCGTGCTTGGTAAGTACGCTTACGGTTATTATGAGGAAGAAGATGCTGAAACAACAGATAACAGCGATGAAGACATTGTCTGTAATTATTATTTGATTGCGATTGGGAATGAGATGGACGGATACAATCAATTAGCGTCTCTTACCGTTGATGCAAATGATTCTGTTTATGACAGGTTAGATTTGCTTTTTTCTGATTTATATACTTCTGAAAACGCTGTGTATGTTGATCTTTGCGCAACGGCCTCTCAACTGCCATCTGATGTTTTCAGCTTTTATCAGGAAGCCGTACATCTGGCGCAATCCTATGTGCCGGATTTAGAATATTCCGGACTGACTCTTAATTTCTTTTGCGAAGGTGATGCACAGTTTGATAAAACCGTGCAAAGTTCGGATACCACAATGTTGATTATGGGGATTTTAATGCTCGTTTTCGGCCCTGCCGTGATTGTATTGGGTATCGTTGATTGGAATCGCAGGAAAAAGGCAGTGGCGTATATGCAGAATTTTTCTGCTCCTTGTCCGCCGAATTACAAGATGAATCATGATTATATGGGGAACGGTAAGCCGGTCAACAGTTTTAACGGCTATGCACAGCAACACTCCCCGTATCAAGGTAATTACCACATCCCTCCGCAGGGCAACTATTACGCACCGCCGCATGATGAAGATACCCAGATCTTAAATAATCAGCCCGCGCAGGGCGGCGCGAATCATTCGCAACAGAATGTACCGCCGCAGTATCGTCATCAGAATATACCGCCTCAAAATATGCCGCCTAAAAAATGACACCCCATAACGGGCAGCAGAAAAGAGGCAGTAAAAAACGCGTCTCAAAAATTTTAGTTTTTGAGACGCGTTATAATATTTGAACTGCGTTATGGGTGTGATACTGTTCAATTTTTTCATTCCCGGCGTATATATGATCTGATAATTTATTGCCGGATATTGTGTTTAAGGAAATGCTTTCCATTAATTTTGAATAGTCGTTATAGAGGGCTTCTGTGCGGAATTTCAGAGTTCCGTCCTCCATATACCAGCCGTTTTGGTTTTCGTTCAGAAATTCAAAAACATCGTCCGTTGCGGCAAGTTTTGCAATCGCAGCATCAATGGCTTGCGTAAATTCGTCGCCGCCGGCTTCGCCTATGGCTTTGTGGGCGCTCAGGATTGTATCATACATTTCCCTGTATCTCCCGCTTAAGTCTGCTCTGTCGGCGTAAGAACCAATGGCATTGCCGCCGGTCATCTGCAAATAATTTTCTTTGTCCGTTTCCAGGCGCGTCATCAGTTCCTCGATCGTGGTTCTTGAATTTTCAAAGGCGGGGCCGTCCTGTGCTATGTTGTCCGGCGAAAGAAAGGTTGCAAATGATTCGTCCGAAGACGCGTCAGCGGCATCGTAAACAATCTGGTAAAGATCTGCCATATAATTTTTAAAGGCGTTTTCTACTTCCCCGTATTTTCCGTTTGTAACCCGCCTGTCCAGCAGTTCGTTTAACTGTTCCCGGTCTATATTGCTTGCGTATTCTGCGCTGGTGATCTCGTTTATACTTGCAACTTCCGCCATCAGCGTATTATACCGTGTGGTCTGCTGATGCAGAATGATTCCGATGATCCCGGCCGCAACAGCAATTACAAGGATGACCGATACAATGGAAACCGTTATCTTTTTGTTTTTTTCCATTTTTCTCAAGACCTTTCCGATTCGCCAGTTTATTTTGCATTAAGATTGCCGGAAATTCTTTATTGTAACTGAAGATAACATACAAATAAAGATCCCCTGTGTTTATAGTTTCATTATAAACCAAAAGGGGATCTTTGTCTATATTGTTTTAATTCAGGTAGTATTCTGCCTGCGCATGCCAGAGCTGCGCGTATTTGCCGCCGCTGGCAAGCAGTTCCTTGTGTGTTCCGGTCTGCACAAGCTGTGCATCGTGGAATACCGCGATGCGGTTGCAGAACACGCAGCTGGAAAGCCGGTGCGAGATGTAGATCGCGGTTTTGCCTTTTACAAATGTGTTGAAGCGTTGATAGACTTCATTTTCCGCAACCGGATCCAGCGCCGCGGTCGGTTCATCCAGTACCACTACGGGCGCGTTTTTGTAGATCGCTTTGGCAAGCAGAAGTTTCTGCTTTTCACCGCCGGAAAGATCCTGCGCGTCACGGTTGACTTCCTTGATCAGTTTGGTATCCATGCCGTGTGCAAAGGATTGTATTTTATCGTATATGCCGGCGTCTTTCAGGGCGGCGGCAACTCTGCTTTTGTCATATTCCGTTTTCGCGGCAACATTCTGCGCAATGCTCAGCGGCAAAAACGAATAGTCCTGAAAAACAGGGGAAAACAGATCGAAGTATTCCTCGTTTTTATAATCCGCCGCGTTTTCGCCGTTGATCAGGATCTGCCCCTCGCCTGCCGTGTACAGACCGCAAAGCAGTTTGATCAGCGTTGTTTTTCCGGCGCCGTTCTCGCCGACGATGGCAATATTCTCACCCTTTTTGATTTGAAAGGATATGTTTTCCAGTGTCTTGCTTTTCATAACGCTACCTCAGAAGATAAACGCGGGTCGGAAAGGTTTGTAATTTTACAATATCTTTGTTTATGCATTATGTCAATCCATTTTACAAATTTTTGTTTTAAAGCAACTTGCTTGTGAACAGAATATGCCTGAACGGAGGCGGGGGATAGCGGATTGGCGGCGCCGCAGATTCTATTTCTTAAGACGTTTAGGAGCCGGTTTATGTCCGCACAAAAGGAAATTCTAATTATATTATATGGGTAATACCCATATAATATAATTTATGCGGGTGATTTTATTTGTTTGCGAGAATCAGAGATTTAAGGGAAGATCACGATTTAAAACAAAAAGAACTTGCGGCATATCTTTCTGTGGATCAAAGCACGTATTCGGATTATGAAAACGGCCGGATCAATGTGCCTGTGGATATGCTGATCAAAATCGCCGATTATTACGGCGTTTCACTGGATTATCTTGTTGGCAGAAGCGATATAAAAGAGCTTATGAAATAAACCGGAAATGCCATAAAAATATTGCGCTTTTTTGCTGTTGGCAGGGCAGGCTGTGATCATAGATATTAATTGTTTTTACCAAAGTTCAAGCGCTGATTTCGTTTTTCCTTGTGTAAATGAACGAAATTTTAATGAATTGTTGACAGATTGTTAAATCAAGTGTATTCTAATAGTATAGAGGACAAAGACGTTCCCGGGAAACGTCTTTGTCCTCTTTTTTTATCGGTTCATACCGTTTTATTTGATTCCGCAGCGGCAATCGCGCGGAAATGATTACAGGAGGTACTTATGGCTTTTTCCATAACGGACACCCTTTGGGTGTTTCTTGCGGCAATTCTGGTGTTCTTTATGAATCTCGGCTTTGCAAGCGTAGAAGCAGGTTTTGCAAGGGCAAAGAACACGGTAAATATTCTTTCCAAAAACTTTATTGTTTTTGCCGTTTCCTCGCTCGGCTTTCTTTTGCTGGGCTGGGGATTGATGTTTGGCGGCGATCATCCGTTTATCGGAACGGAGCATCTGTTTATCCTTGGCGGCGCGGATAATGCGTTTTATGATAACACGCTGACTTCCACCGTTCCTTTCTGGGGAAAATTCTTTTTCCAGCTTGTTTTCTGCGGCACTGCCGCAACCATTGTTTCCGGCGCCGTGGCGGAAAGAGTAAAATATATTTCATTTATTATTTTTTCTTTCATTTTAACGCTGGTTATCTACCCCATAGTCGGCCACTGGGTATGGGGCGGCGGCTGGCTTGCGGATCTTGGATTCATGGATTTCGCGGGCGATACCGTTGTGCATTCCGTTGGCGGCTGGGCAGCGCTTGCAGGCGCAATGATTCTTGGCCCGCGGATCGGAAAATACGGAAAAGACGGAAAACCGAAGGCAATTCCGGGGCACAATATGTCCCTTGCCGTTATCGGCCTGTTTGTTCTCTGGCTCGGCTGGTTCGGATTCAACCCCGGCTCAACGATGAGTTTTGAAAATCCGTCAGACATTATGCATATCCTTATGACAACGAATACGTCCGCCATTGCGGCGGTGCTCACCTCTACGGTCACTTCGTGGATCACCATGGGCAAACCGGATCTGGGCATGACTATAAACGGCTGCCTTGCCGGCCTTGTTGCCATTACGGGCGGCTGCGCATACTTCACCATTGAGGCGTCTATTCTGATTGGCGCGCTTGCCGGCGTGCTGGTTGTATTTGCCGTTATGTTCTTTGATAAACTGAAGATCGATGATCCCGTCGGCGCTACTTCGGTTCATCTTGGCTGCGGCGTTTTCGGCACAATTTGTGTGGGGCTTTTTGCAAAAGAGGGCGTTACAACGCTTTCCACAAGAAACGGTTTGTTTTACGGCGGCGGTTTCAGCCTTCTTGGCACGCAGCTGATTGGTGTTGTTGCCGTTGGCGCATTTGTGTTCATCACGACCGGTCTGGTATGGTTTGTGCTTAAAAAGGCCGTTGGTATCAGGGTATCTCGTGAGGAAGAGATTCAGGGTCTGGATATTGGCGAGCACGGCAATGTTGCATATCCGGATTTTGTTCCCGTAACAGAGGAATTCGCAGATGGCGCAGTTGCCGCCGTTAAGGCAGCGCCTGAAACTGCCGAACCCGCTGTTTCGCGTGATGAAGCGGTAAAAGTTGTTCACAATGAAACGCCGGGTGCAAAGATCACCAAAGTAACGATCCTTACGAATCAGAATAAATTCAGCGAATTGGAAGATGCTTTGGAAGAACTGGGCATAACGGGTATAACTGTTACCAATGTGTTCGGCTACGGCGCGCAGAAAGGGCACGGCATTTATTTCAGGGGAAATCCGGTCGGCTCACGCCTGTTGCCTAAGATCAAAATTGATATCGTCATCTGCAAGATACCGGTTGAAACCCTTGTTAAAACCATGCAGGAAACGCTTTATACCGGAAATATAGGAGACGGTAAAGTGTTTATTTACGATGTGGAGGACGTTGTTAAGATACGAACGGGCGAACGCGGCTTTGACGCGCTGCAGGACGAAGAACTATAAGCTTTTTATGGAGTAAACCTATTAAGATGAATCCCGTTTTCGCATAAAACATTACGGATCGCAAAAGAACAAAACGATCTTATACAAAAAGCCGTTTGAACTCAGTTCAAACGGCTCAGACTGTCGATAAAGTCGGCTGAACCGCGCCGACTTATACTTTAAGCAAAAATCAAAAATTGTAACACACCGCCGAAAAGCAGCTCGCTCATAAAAGAATACGCGTATAAACAGTTAAATGCCGCATAAACCAACGTTTATGCGGCATTGCGCTTTTCGTTTTTTGCTCGGGGGCAGTACCGTTGTACGGCGCCCGCTCGCAAGAAAACGAAATTCGGCTCGATTTCTCGCAGTCTCCTCAGCGTGTAGAACTGCATTTTTTCTAAAGGAGCAACTTTTTCTACACGCTAAACCGTTTGAACTCAGTTCAAACGGTTTTACTTTATTGTTTAACGGGTTATGTTTTACATGGCAAACAGCGCCCAGATGCCAACGCCCAGTCCGCTGCCGGCCATTAAAACGGCAAGCACGATCGCTGTGATCTTTACCCATTTTCTATTATACATCGGTTTATGCCTCCGTGTTCATAATGGCGTTTGCCTCGGCAATCAGCTGTTCTGCCTTTGCATGGGCATCGGCTTTACTTGCACCAATGGCGGTAATATACGCCTTGATCTTCGGTTCTGTGCCGCTGGGGCGAACGATCAGTCCGCTGCCGCCCTCTGCCTTGTATGCAAGCACGTTGGATTTTGGCAGTTCCGTTTTGCTTTCCGTTCCGGCGGCAAGATCTTTTTGCGTGCCGCTTTCATAATCTGCCGTGTAGATGATCTTTGCGCCTGCAAGGTCTTTCGGCGGGTCTTTACGCAGGTCATCCATGATCTGCTGCATCTTTTTCATGCCCGCAGCGCCGTCAAATTCATAACTTTTAACGGTGTTGCAGTAATAGCCGTATTCCGAATAGATATCATTCATCACTTCAAGCAGGGTCTTGCCCTGTGCTTTATAATAAGCCGCCATTTCGCAGATCAGCATGGAGCCTACCACGGCGTCTTTATCCCTGGCATGCGTTCCGGCAAGGTAGCCGTAGGATTCCTCAAATCCCATGATGAAATCGCCGCCTCTGCCCTGCGCCTCCAGTTTGGTGATCAGTTCGCCGATATATTTGAATCCTGTAAGCAGGTTTTTGAATTCACAGCCGAATCTTTTTGCAATCTCCTCCGCAAGGTCGGTGGAAACAAACGATTTTGCCGCAACGGCGTGTTCCGGCAGCGTGCCGTTTGCCTTTTTCTGTGAAAGCAGATAGTGGAGCAGCATGGCGCCCACTTCGTTTCCGCTCATCAGTTCATAGTTTCCGCTGCCGTCGTTTACGGCAATGCCAACTCTGTCGCAGTCCGGGTCGGTTGCAAGCAGAATATCCGCGTTGTGTTTCTGCGCCGCTTTAAGCGCCAGTTCAAACGCCTGCCGGATCTCCGGATTGGGGTAAGGGCAGGTGGGGAAATTGCCGTTTGGATTTTCCTGCTCGGGCACAACGTATATATCCTTAACGCCTATTCTGCTCAGTATTTTGCGCACAGGCTTATTTCCCGTGCCGTTCAGGGGCGTATAGATCACCTTTAGATCCGCTTTTTCGCAAATACCGGGGTTTACACACTGTTTCTGTACTTCGTCCAGGAAACTTTCAATCACATCCTGCCCCATGTATTCTATCATGCCTTGGTTTACGGCATCATCAAAGTCCATGGTTTTGATGCCGGTGAAATAATCCACCTTTTTGATATATTCATAGGTTTCGGTGGCCTCTTCATCCGTCATCTGATAGCCGTTGTAATCATAGCATTTGTAGCCGTTGTATTTTGCCGGGTTGTGGGAAGCGGTCAGAATGATACCGCCCTGCGCGCCGAATTTCCGGATCGCGTAGGAAAGGCACGGGGTCGGCTCCAGTTCTTCAAAAATATACACTTTGATCCCGTTTGCGGCAAGCGTTTTTGCCGCTTCTTTAGAGAAATAATCGCTCTTGATTCTGGAATCATAGCCGATCGCGCAGCTGGGGTGGTCATAATGCGCGTTCAAAAAATCCGCAAGCCCCTGTGTTGCCCTGCATACGGTGTAATAATTCATACGGTTGGTGCCGGCGCCGATCACACCGCGCAGGCCTGCCGTGCCGAATTCAAGTTCTGTATAAAATCTGTCGCTGATCTCATCTTCGTTGCCGTCTATTGCTTTCAGCTCGGCAATTAAGTCCGGATCCGCGTCAGCGTTTTTGATCCACTGTTGGTAAAGTTCTTTGATTTCCATAAGATCGCTCCCTTATTATTTTAGGCGTCTGCTTTTGCCCGTACATATTGTAAACTTATTAAAAAGCATTGTCAATAATATGCTCTTTAAACATTTTATTAATTCCGTATTGCCAAATATGACTTGCAGGCAAAAGTCTTATTTAGTATACTGTTATTAGTTTGATGTGGATCTTTGCGTAAAATTGCGGATTCAATGGAAAGCGGGTGTTTATTATGTTTGCTAAGGCAAAAAGCCTTGGTATTTACGGTATGGATGCTTTTTCGGTTGTTGTGGAGGCGGATCTCAGCGGGGGTCTGCCGCGGTTTGATATCGTCGGTTTGCCGGACGCCGCCGTGAAAGAGAGCCGTGAACGTGTGCGCGCCAGCATTAAAAACTGTAAATACGATTTTCCCGTTTCGCGCATAACGGTAAATATAGCGCCCGCGGATATCAAAAAAGAAGGTCCGCTTTATGACCTGCCCATTCTGATTGCCGTGCTTGCCGCAACAGGGCAGATCAAAGCATCGATTGCGGATTACGCCTTTGTGGGCGAGCTTTCGCTTGACGGGGAGATACGCCCCTGCACAGGCGTTTTGCCCATGCTGTTAAAGGCAAGGGAGCAGGGAATACCCGCTGTTTTCATTCCGTACGGCAACAAAACGGAGGCAGGCGCCGTAAACGGCATAGATGTGTTTGCCGCAAAGAATATAGGCGAGGTAATACGTCATATCAGCGGCGAGGAAAAACTGCCGCCGTGCTTTACACCGCTTTCCAAACTTGCCACGTATGATGACACGCTGGATTTTGCCGATGTTAAAGGGCAGGGGGATGCGAAACGCGCGCTGGAGATCGCCGCGGCAGGCGGCCATAACTGCATTATGGTCGGCCCGCCCGGCACGGGCAAATCCATGCTTGCAAAGCGTATACCGTCTATCCTGCCGCAGATGAGTTTTGAAGAAGAACTGGAAACGACGAAGATCTATTCCATAGCGGGGGAACTTCCGGCGGATGTGCAGTTGATCACGAGCCGCCCGTTCAGAAGCCCGCACCACACGATCTCTGCCCAGGGGCTTACGGGCGGCGGACAGACGCCGAGACCCGGAGAGATCAGTCTTGCGCACAACGGTGTGCTGTTTATGGATGAGTTCCCGGAGTTTGACAGGCGCGCCAAAGAATCTCTGCGCCAGCCGCTGGAGGACGGCAAAGTAACCATCGCGCGCAGTGCGGGCACGGTTTCTTACCCGTCAAATATTATGCTGGTGGCGGCAATGAATCCGTGCCCGTGCGGGTATCTTGGCCACCCAACAAAGGAATGCGTCTGCACGGATGCCGCAAAGCGCAGATATCGCGATAAGGTCAGCGGCCCGATTTTGGACAGGATCGATATTCATATAGAGGTGGAACCTGTGGATTATGACCGCCTTGCCTCAAAGCAAAAGGAAGAGAGCTCCGCAGAGATCCGCAAACGGGTGAACCGCGCAAGGGAGATCCAGCGCAAACGGTTTGCAGGCACAGGCATTACCTGCAACGCCAAAATGACGCCGAGGATGACGCGGGAATTCTGCCGGCTTTCCGCAGAGGCGGAACAACTGCTGAAACTCAGTTTTGAAAAACTGGGGCTTTCTGCGCGCGCGTATGATAAGATACTTCGAATCTCACGCACGATCGCGGATCTGGAGGCGTGTGAGACCATAGAGGCACCCCATATTGCCCAGGCGGTGCAGTACAGAAGTTTAGACAGAAAATACTGGACGGAATAAAACTTTTTGTTTGGAGGAACGAAAATGGACCGGATCATAGAAAAAACGATGAAAAATCTTGAAAAAAATAATATTTCCGCTTTTTATGCGGAAAGCAGGGAAGAGGTTGCCGGCATTATAAAAAGCCTTGTGCCGGCGGGCAGCACGGTTTCTAACGGCGGCAGTGAAACGCTTGCGCAAACAGGTGTTATGGATCTGCTTTCCGGCGGCGATTATGTGTTTTATGACAGGCGCGGTCTGGAAGGCGAGGAGCTGCGTGCATGTTATGTGCGGGCTTTTGGATGTGACGCGTATTTCTGCTCTTCCAATGCGATCACCGAAAACGGCGAACTTTATAATGTGGACGGCAATTCCAACCGCGTTGCCTGCATTGTTTACGGGCCAAAACAGGTTATTATGGTAGCGGGCAAAAACAAGATCGTGCCGGATCTTGCAAGCGCTGTAAACCGTGTTAAGCAGCAGGCGGCGCCGAGCAATACAGTCAGGCTGCATAAAAATACGCCGTGTGCCGCAACAGGGCAGTGTATCAGCCTCGGCGGAAGTTCGCCGGAACTCTGCGCAGGGTGCCGCACCCCGGAGCGTATCTGCTGTAATTTTGTGGTCTCCGCCTACCAGCGCCACAAGGGCAGAATCAAAGTGATCCTCGTAAACGAAGATCTGGGATATTGATTCAAAGCAAGAATAAGGCGGCTGCATTTCTAATTTGAATTACAGATATATTATAAAAGCGGCACGGTTTATAACCGTGCCGCTTTGTTGCGTTATTCGTTTACTGTTCTTCAGGCTGGTAATCGAAAACAAGCACATCCGCGCTGCCGAAATATTTTTCAACAAGCGGGGTCAGGGTGTCCTCATCGCTGTAATCCGTAGAACTGATCTCCAGCACAGCCTCATTAAAGCCGGAGGAATAGTCGTTTGATTTTGCAAATGCAAAGCCGTATTCAATGGTGTCCAGCGCGCCGTTTAAAACGGTGTAATTTGCATAGCCGTCAAATTTATAAAGGCTGAAATCGTCTATGACAACGGCGTCTATACTGCCGGCGTTCAGCGCGGCAAACGCCTCGTCGGCAGACGCGTACTGATGCGCGGAAGCCAGTGAATTCAAAACAGAAGTATTTTCCGAAAGCGCGTTTGCAGCAGCCTCGGAAACAATGCCTGCTCTGGCGCCTGCAAGGTCGTTATAATTCTTTATGGTGCTGGATGCCGGCACAACGGTAACCACATCGTTTTGAATGATATCGCTGCTCCAGTTATAATCCTCATTCATAGTGCCTTTGTCTTTGTGAGAGGCGCAGTAGATGATCGCGTGGTATTCGTTGCCTTCGTCATCCGTATAAGCGGTGTCCTCGCCAAGGCGGTAGCCTTCGTCTACTTTTACAAACTGGTAATCCGTAAAATCACCCTTAAAAGAATCAAAAGTAGCCGCAACAAGTTCCGCGTCAAAGCCGGTCAGATTGCCGTTTTCATCCGTATAAAGAAACGGCTCCGCTTCTTCTGTATAGGCGATCAGCATGGTGGAATCGGTGATCGCTCCGGCTTCCTCGCTTTCGGAAGCGCAGCCCGCAAAAGAGGCGCCAATGAGCACCACGGATAAAATAACGCTTAAGATCTTAACATATTTTTTCAATCTTTATCCCCCTCAAAGAGAATTTAACAATGTAATTTTAAATCAAAATCGTTTTAAAGTCAATATAAATCAAGCAGCGCGCGCTGCTTATTTCAAAGATAAAAAACGCTATGTGCATAATACACAAAAATTGCAATAAAAAATTGTGCATTTGACAAATTTACTGGATCGTATTACAATATCATCAAAACAAACAGAACGGAGATCGTGTTATGCTAACTTTAGACAGAGTTTATACTGCGGCACGGGTGCTGAAAGAGATCATCCGGGAAACGGATATGATTTATGCGCCCAATATCAGCAAAAATGCCCAGATATATCTTAAAACGGAAAATCTGCAGGTTACGGGTTCTTTCAAAATCAGAGGCTCCTATTTTAAGATAAGCCAGCTTTCGGATGAGGAAAAAAAGCACGGCGTGATCGCTTGTTCCGCGGGCAACCACGCGCAGGGCGTGGCGCTTGCCGCAACAAGAAGCGGAATCAAAAGCATAATCTGCCTGCCGGACGGCGCGCCGATCTCTAAGGTAGAGGCAACCAAGCGCTTTGGCGCTCAAGTCTGCATGGTAAAGGGCGTTTATGACGACGCTTATAATAAAGCCATCGAATTAAGGGATGAAAAGGGCTATACGTTTATTCATCCGTTTGATGATGAGGATGTGATTGCCGGTCAGGGCACGATCGGTCTTGAAATTATGGAGCAGCTGCCGAATGCAGACGCCGTGATCGTTCCGATCGGCGGCGGCGGGTTGATCTCCGGCGTGGCATATACCATAAAGCAGATCAATCCCAAGTGCAAGGTATACGGCGTGCAGGCGCAGGGCGCGCCGAGCATGCAGAAATCGGTTTCAGACGGCAAAATAGAGACCCTGCCCAAAGTGCAGACGATTGCAGACGGCATTGCCGTTAAGACTCCCGGCGATATCACCTATGATATGGTCAGCCAGTATGTGGATGGGATTTATACGGTTTCGGATGATGAGATCGCTTTGGCGATTCTTACCTTGCTGGAGCAGCAGAAGCTGATTTCTGAGGGCGCGGGCGCTGTGCCGGTTGCGGCTGTGCTTGCCGGCAAGATTCCGGATATCGAAGGCAAAAATGTCTGCTGCCTTGTTTCCGGCGGTAATATTGATGTTACCATTCTTTCAAGGGTGATTGAAAGAGGCCTTAAAATGAGCGGCAGAACGGCAAATATCACGATTGCGCTTTCGGATAAGCCGGGCCAGCTTGCAGATGTTTCCAAGATCATTTCCCAGACCGGCGCCAATGTTACCAGTGTAAATTATGACAGCACGGATCTGGATATGAACATTACGGACTGCTATCTCAGAATCGGTGTGGAGACCAGAGATTACGCACATGTTGTGGCAATCAAGGCTGCGCTTAAAGATGCTGGTTTTGAAGTCTGCGACTGATTAAGAATGAAAATTACGAAAGGGTGTTTACTATGGAATTTGTAGCAACAAAAAATGCGCCGGATGCAATCGGCCCTTACAGCCAGGCGGTAAAGGCAAACGGGCTGCTTTTCACAAGCGGTCAGATCGCCATTGATCCCAAAACGGGAAATGTGGAGGCAAAAACGATAGAGGAGCAGACAAAACAGGTCTGCGAAAACCTGAAAGCCGTGTGCGCCGCAGCAGGCACAAGCCTTGATAAGGCGATCAAAACAGTCTGCTTTCTTGCGGATATAAATGATTTTGCCGCGTTCAATGAAGTGTACGGCAACTATTTTACAAACAAACCCGCAAGAAGCTGCGTTGCCGTAAAGGCGTTGCCGAAAAATGTGCTTTGCGAAGTGGAACTGATTGCAGAACTGTAATTTATAGACATAAAAAATACCGCCGGAATGCTTTGAATTGCGTTCCGGCGGCTTTTTTGTTTATTAAAGATTGCTTACGCGGTAAATGCCGCCTGTGAATCCAGCGGCATACAGCGCCGTGCCGTCAGATGCAAGCGTGCCGAGTATAGGTACGCCAACGGTGATCGTATTGAGCACGGTTCCGCTTTGCGGATCCAGTTTATATGCATTGCCGTCCGACGCGCCAAACAGAAGCGCACCGTTGCTTTCCAGAATCCTGCCGTCTACAGTCTGCGAGTCACCGCTTGTGTAGCAGGCAGTATAGACCATGCTTTTGCCGGTTGGCGTGTTCCATAGGATCTGCTTTGTTGAAAGGTCATACGCCACCACGCCTTTGTCCGCCGTGGTGATATAGGCGATGTTTCCTTGAATGAGCGGCTGTGACGCCGTTGCAAAATTATAGCCGGTGTTATCCGTTTTGTTTGTAATCTTTCCGCTCTCGGCGTCCACCATCATAATGGCGTCACTGTCTGCAACAAGCAGGGTATTTTCGTCGATCACGGCGGGGGTGGAACTTCGGAACCGGATATCCTCGTCTTTGATCTCCCAAAGTTTTTTGCCGGTGTTTTTATCCAGCGCCGCAAGCGCGTCCCAGTGGGAGCTTACGATCAGTTTATCACCGCAAATCACAAATTCGGCAGCGGAGGATTCGCCTTTGCCGCGGTCTGTTCTCCAAACCGCCTCTGCGGTTTCCAGATCAAACGCCTGAATATCCCGCGCGCCGCCTGCAAAAACGGTTTTGCCGTCCGTGCAGATGCCCGTGCTTGTGTTCAGCGGCATATCCCAGGTAGAGGCTATATTCCAGATCTCCGAGCCGTCCTCGGCATTTATGCAATAAAGATTGCCGTCGCAGTCCTGCGCAATGATCCGGCCGTTTACAAGCAAAATGTTGTTTTTAATGGAATTTTCTGTTTCTTTTTCCCAAAGAATTGCGCCGGTTTGGGCGTCTACGCAGTAGACCCCGCATTCGCGCGGCCAGTCGTCGTCTGAAGTGCCCACATAAATGCGGCCGTTGTCATAGATCGGGTCGCAAAACAGGATATTGCCGGGCAGGGATGCAAGCGCGGCAACATTTTGCGTGTCAGGCTGCGTAAAACGGGCGTCATCGTAATAATAAAGCTGCGTGCTAACGGCTCCGTTTTCATCTATGCTGATGATACGGCTGGAACTCGGCGATTCATCGATGCCGCCGCAGTCCGGTCTGCCGGTGCAGATGTTCAGAACGTCGTCGCCGGTGTCCTGTGTCTGCAAACTGTTGTATTCCACATAATTGTAGTGATAGTGGCCGAATACCCAAGCAATCAGATTGTGCTTGGTAAGATCAAGTTCCTTGCGGTCAAATTCAATCACATAGTTGTCAGATACGGGTTTATCATGGTTAAACATGATAATCTTCATATCCGGATCCGTGTTTTCAAGGTCGTTTTCCAGCCAGCGCCAGCGGTCATTTTTGCTGTAACCGGATTTATAGTCTCCGCCGCTTTGGAAAGGCGTAACAATGTAGTGCACATTGCCCACTTCAAAGGAATACCACTCCGGGCCGTAGATACTTTCAAATAACTGCTCGCCGTAATCGCCGTCAACATAATCATGGTTGCCCATGATATAGCGCACAGGCAGGCCCATGTTTTCTGTATTCATATCGGAAAGGTGGCGTTTCAGCCCCGCCTCATAGCAGATATCGCCTGTGTGAATCAGAAAAGCGGGCTTTTGCTCCGCGGCAAGTTTCTTAACGTGGTCTATCCATTCGCCCACGCCGTTTTCCCCGATCTCCGTGTCTGAAATCTGTAAAAACGAATGCGCACTGCCAGCCGCGATATCTGATTTTTCCAGCGTAAAGTCGTAGGAGATCGAATTTCCGTCCACGGGGATATAGTAATCCTCGGTCCAGTAACCTGCCGGTGCCGTCACCGTAATGAATTTTGCCTTGCGCCAGCCGTTCAGTTTAAATCTTCCGTTGCTGTCCGTCTTTGCAACATTTCTGCCGTCTGTAACACTCACGTTCTCCATGGGTTCGCCGGTTTCTGCGGAGGTTACAATGCCGGTGAACGGGCCGTCATTCGTCAGAATAAAATACCCTGAGACAACCCCCACTATAGCAATGATAACAATCAGGACTGTGATAATGATGATCGATTTTTTAGACATTTTCCCACTCCTCTAAGCAATGCTTTAAAAAACAGACCGATTTTGAAACAAGCCATTTCAAATATCGCCGTTCTGATTACAGCATACAATATTTTTCTTGTATAAAGCAAGTGTTTTATAGTATAAATTTAAAAATTTTTTCACCCGGTCTGTTTTTCGGTGCGCAATCTGTTTACAGGCAAAAAAATACGCCTGAAATCATTTCAGGCGTATTTCAAATTAGGCTTGTTTTTAGTTGTTGCCCTTCGATTCGGAAAGAACACAATCAACATCAAACGTGGTGATCCTGTTATTTTCAATTCTTGCAATCGTCAGTTTAATCGTATCGCCGGGGTTTGAATCCGCAAGGGTAGAGGTCATGATATCACTGCTGGTAAGTGTTGTGCCGTTCACGGCAACGATCATATCATATTCGTGCACGTCTTTGTTTGCAAGGTCTGAATCGGCATTGACTTCATTGATTACCATAGTGCCGTTTGCGTCAGCGTAACCAAGTTCTTCCAGCGCGCTCAGAATAGCGGATGCGTTGGAGTAGTTATCAATGCTGGTGTATGTGATGCCGATCTGCGCTCTGCCGGCAACATAGCCCACTTTGATCAGGCTGTTTGCCGTTGCGATTGCCGTATTGCTTGGAACTGCGAATCCCATGCCCTCATATTCCGTGGAAGCGATCTTTGAGGAGTTTACGCCAATGATCTGGCCCTGCATATTAAACAAAGCGCCGCCGCTGTTGCCGGGGTTGATTGCAGCATCGGTCTGGATACATTCCTGATCGTATCCGATGCTGGAGGAAACCGGTCTTGCCACTGCGGAGATATAACCGCTGGTAACGCTGTTCATAAATTCAAGACCGCCGGGGCAGCCGATTGCAACAACCTGTTCGCCCACAACCGCGGAATCGGAATCCGCAAACTGCGCCACTTTCAGCCCGGTTGCGGTAATTCTTAAAACGCCGATATCCGTTTGGTTGTCATAGCCAACCATGGTGGCGTCATATTCATCGCCGTTGTTGAGCGTAACGGTAAAGCTGGACCCGTCGCTGATCACATGCGCACATGTCAGGATATACGTGTAGTTGCCGTCCTCCAGCATAATGATGCCGGATCCTTCGCCGGAAACAGTCTGCTCACCGGAGGAATCAGAATTTCCGCTGCCGTAACCGTAAAAGTAACTGTAGGGGCTGGACTGCGTATAAACGGTGATGCCAACGCAGGAATCAATGCAGTTTTGCGCAATGCCGGCAACGGTATAATTGCCGTCGTTATCCGTGGAGGCAACATTGCCGTTGCTGTCCTGCAGCTGTACGCCGGAAGAAGATGTTGTGTCTTCCTGTGCGCCGCTGTCCGTTCCGGAACCGTTGCCCGCAACAGATACGATAATCCCTACAACCGCCGCGATCACGCATACCGCAATGATCACAATGATGGCGATGGCGGTTTTGTTCTTTTTGGGCTTAATTGGGTTGCCGTTTGCGTCATATTCCACCGCTTTTTGCTTTTTCGGCTTTTTATGCTTTTTCTCCGGCTGCGTCGGCGGCTGTTCTGGCGCCTTGTAATAATTTGTGTTGTTCTGCCCCGCGCTGCTGTAGGCATAGTGATAGGTTGTGCCGTTGTCGTTCGGGGCGGTGCCTGTGCCGTAATTCGGGGCAGTGCCGCCTGCATTGGTGCCGCTGTTCACGCCGTAATTCGGGTTTTGGTTTTCCGCATTTTTGTTTTCTTCCGGCGTGAAACCGTTTTCATACTCGTTGCTCATTTATCTCGTCTCCTTTAAATAAACAGGGCTGAATTGCTTTGGCAGAGTAAACGAGAATTCCGCAGTGTCCTCGCTTTCGCTCTTGGCGCTGACTCTGCCGCCGTGCATTTCGATCATAAGTTTCACAAGGTATAAACCAAGCCCCGCGCCTTTTGCATCCAGGCTGCGGCTCTTGTCTGCCTTATAGAATCTTTCAAACACTCTGGAAAGATCCTCCGCTTTGATCCCCGTGCCGCTGTTTTTAATGCTTAATTCTATCTGGGTTGCCGTTTCCTTAAGCCTTACCGCAATGTAGCCGCCTTCGTTTGTGAATTTTACGGCATTGTCCACCAAATTGTAGATCGCCTGGTAGATCATATCCGGGTCTGCCACAACAAAGGTGGGCTTAAATTCGTCCAGCCCTCTGATATCTATGTTTTTATTTTCTATTTTTTGCTCAAAAGTCAAAAGAATGTGTATGATCTGATCGGAGATATCATACCGGGATGGTTTCATCTCCAGATCGCCGCTCTCAATCTTGCTCATATTCAGCATGGAAACAACCAGGCGGGAAAGCCGCTTCACTTCGCCGCTTACGATTCCAAGATAGTAGTCCTCTTTTTCCTTGGGAATCGTGCCGTCCAAAATTCCGTCAATAAACCCGGCAATGGAGGTCATCGGCGTTTTCAGTTCGTGCGAAACGTTTGAAACGAAACTTCGCCGCGAACCTTCCAGCACGGCAAGCGCCTCCGCCATATCGTTAAATGCGCGCCCGAGTTCTGCAAGCTCATCGGAGCCGTCTATTTTAACACGGTATGAGAAATCGCCGGCTGCAAACTGCTTTGCCGCTTTGCTCATTTGCTGAAGCGGAGACAGCATTTTCTTTGTTAAGTAGTATATACAAATAAAGGCAAAAATAAGGCAGAAAAATGCGGATATCAAAAACAGCCTCAGCACAATCAGCGAAAGATTCTGCATGCCCGTGTTGGAAAGCGCGAAAACCGTGCCTATGATATTGCCGCCGTCATAGACCGGCCTGCCGACTACATAGCATTTTGTGCCGCCGATATTTGCCTTTTCTATGATCTGGCCTTCCTGGTAAACAGCGGCAAGAATGTTGCTGTTTATGGTGATCTGATCATGAACGGAGCAGCTTGGGAAATAGCCCAGCGTGGGCAGGGAGCCTGCCTTATCTCTGCAAAGAATGATGTTTCCCTCTGTGTCGCACACGAAAACATCGGCGTCAATAGATTGGGATACCGTTGCCAGCGTCTCACACAGCAGTTCTTTTCCAAGTGTATATCTCTCGTTCATTTCGCTGGTGGAAAGCGTGCCCTCTATTGTGTTTGCAATGGAATACACGTTTTCTTTCAGCATGCTTGTGCGCTCATTTACGGTGTAGTTGTTTACAAGCAGGATCAGCGCAACGCCAAGCGCCACCATTACGGTGAGAAAGATTGCCGCAAACGTTAAAAAATACTTTGTAAATATGCTTGGCTTTATATGCAGAAAAGACGCCAGTTTCAGTATTCTGTTTTCAATTTTTTTGCCTAAATCAACCTTTTCTTTTGCCTTTGCATGCGCTGCCATGTTTTATTCCTTTGTTTCAAATTTATAGCCCACGCCCCAAACGGTTTTGAGCGACCATTTATCCGAAACGCCCTCCAGCTTTTCACGCAGTCGTTTTACGTGCACATCCACCGTTCGGGAATCGCCGTAATAGTCAAATCCCCAAACTTCATCTAAAAGCTGGTCCCTGGTATATACCCGGTTGGGGTTAGAGGCAAAATGATAGATCAGTTCCAGTTCTTTCGGTGGGGTGTCTATCACCTTGCCGTCCACTTTCAGTTCATAGTTTTCAATGTTGATCTCCAGTTTGTCATATTTCACGATCTTTTTTTCACTGGCGGAATTTTCGCTCTCGCCCTTTGCGCGGCGGAGCACCGCTTTGATCCTTGCCATAACTTCTTTGGAATCAAACGGCTTGGTCACATAGTCGTCCGCGCCAAGCTCAAGGCCAAGCACCTTGTCAAACGTCTCCCCCTTTGCCGTAAGCATGATGATCGGCACGGAAGAGGTCTTGCGTATCTCTCTGCACACCTGCCAGCCGTCCATCTTGGGCAGCATGATGTCCAGCAAAACAAGATCCGGCGATTTTTCGTTGAACATATCTACGGCGGCCTGGCCGTCATTCGCAACGTAAGCCGTGTAGCCCTCGTTTTCCAGATACAGTTTTAAAAGCTCGCAGATGTTGAGGTCGTCGTCCACAACAAGAATCTTATTGCTCATATGAGGTATTCTCCTTCCTTTTGGAAAAATCATAGCATCCGTTTTTGTTCATAATTTTATTTTGCCATTAACAAATGGTGAAATTTGTTAAATGTTTTTTAATGAAATGTTATACTTATTTTACCATGCTTTGCCGCGTTTTTCCGCGCTTTCCACAAAGTCTATAAACTGCCTTGCGCATCTTGGCGATCTTCCGCCCCTGCGCGTTGCCCACCTTTCTGCCGCGCTGAACAGGCGTTCCTTATCTACGGCAAGGTTTCTGTCGTCCGCTATCTTTTCAACGATATCAAGGTATTCTTTTTTGTCTGGGTTCACAAAGGTGATCGAAAGCCCAAACCGATCCGAAAGGCTTAATTGCTCCTGCATGATGTCGTTTCTGTTTATATCATTCTCGCGGTCTGAAAAGCTCTCTTTAATCAAATGGCGCCGGTTGGAAGTGGCATAGATTATTGTGTTGTGCTTTCTGCCGGAAAGGCTGCCCTCCAGCGCCGCTTTCAGTTCACCAAAGGAATCATCGTGGGAATCAAAGCAAAGATCATCAATAAAGATAATGAATTTCATGGGGCTGCCCGCCAGCATTTCCCGTATCATGGTAAGATCCGGAATATCGCTTTTGGAGATCTCGATCATCCGCAGACCCTCCGGGGCATAGGCGTTTAATACGGCATGCACGGTGGAACTTTTTCCCGTGCCGCGGTCGCCGTAAAGCAGCACGTTGTTTGAGGGATAACCCTTTACAAAGCTCTCTGTATTATCTATTACTTTCTGCCTTTGCTCTTCGTAATTCTTAAGGTCTGAAAGTCGGATCGGGTCCGTGCCGGAAAGCGGCCAAAGGCTGTGCTCGCGCCATGTAAACGCGTTGTATTTGGAAAACATGCCGTAGCCGTTCTTTTTATGGTATTCAATCAGATCGCCGATCTGCTCTTCCCAGTTTGTTTTGAGCGGCGCGGCAGGTTCGCCCGTCTGCCAGCCGGGCAGCGTTTTCAGCACCTGGCGAAGATCTGTGTTTTCCACGGATTCATAAATGTCTCGCGGGGCAACGTTTGCAATCGCCTCCAGTTTTTTCAGATCGCTCTTTACGCCGTTCAGAACCGCGGCAGGTAATCTGTCTGCCCTGTCGGCTGCCGCCGCTTTTGTAAAGGCGTTGTCGTCTGTAAGGATCAGCCGGGAGAGATATTCCTTGAAGGAATTGTGGCTTGTTACCATTCTGAAAAACTCGCTCTGCCTTTCCAAAACGTCTTCGCTTCCCACGCTCTGCAAAAGCCGCAGCAGCCCGGAAACAACTTCGTCTTTTTTTAAATCGTATACGCAGAGCGCCTCTATGTAAAATCTTAATTTCTGTGCTTTGTTCATAGGTTTTCATCCTCTTTTTTAACAGATTTACCGCAACAGTTAAAATAGGGTAAAAAGTGAATAATTATTTATTGTTATATTACTACTTTTTTGTTAATATTACAAGTAATTATCGGCAAAAAAGCCTTGACGAACGATTTTTGAGGGACTATAATTTAAATCAATGGCAGATATAAAAAATGCATCTGCCGAATAAATGTTATTAAATTTTAGGAGGAAAAAACTATGTCTCAGGCAAGAATGTTTTACGAGTCAGATTGCAATCTTGATTATCTTTCAGGTAAAAAAATTGCAATTATCGGCTATGGCTCACAGGGTCATGCGCATGCGCTCAACCTTAAAGATTCAGGCTGTGATGTTATAGTTGGCCTTTATGAAGGCAGCAAATCATGGAAAAAAGCAGAGGCGCAGGGCCTTAAAGTTTATACAACCGCAGAGGCGGTTAAGCAGGCGGATATCATCATGTTCCTGATCAATGATGAACTGCAGGCTGATGTTTATAAAAAGGATATTGAGCCGAACCTTGAAGAGGGCAATATGCTTATGTTTGCTCATGGCTTCAACATTCATTTCGGCTGCATCGTTCCGCCGAAAAATGTGGATGTTACCATGATCGCGCCCAAGGCTCCCGGCCACACGGTTCGCAGCGAGTTCCAGGAAGGCAAAGGCACGCCGTGTCTTGTTGCCGTTCAGCAGGATTACACCGGTCATGCTTTGGATAAGGCGCTTGCTTATGCAGCAGGCATTGGCGGCGCGCGCGCAGGCGTTCTGGAAACCACTTTCAGAACCGAAACGGAAACAGACCTCTTTGGTGAGCAGGCAGTTCTTTGCGGCGGTATTTGCGCACTGATGCAGGCTGGTTTTGAAACCCTTTGCGAGGCTGGCTATGATCCCAGAAACGCTTACTTTGAGTGTGTCCATGAGATGAAACTGATTGTAGACCTGATTTATCAGTCCGGCTTTGCAGGCATGAGATATTCTATCTCCAACACGGCTGAGTATGGCGATTACATCACCGGCCCGAAGATCGTTACAGAGGATACAAAGAAGGCTATGAAGCAGATCCTTTCCGATATTCAGGACGGCAGTTTCGCAAAAGAATTCCTGCTTGAGATGAGCCCGGCAGGTCGTCAGGTTCACTTCAAGGCTATGAGAAAACTTGCTTCCGAGCATCCTTCAGAGGCTGTTGGCAAGGAGATTCGCAAACTCTACAGCTGGAATAATGATGAGGATAAGCTGATCAATAACTGATTTGTTTATACATAAAAACATGCAGGCCGGTTTACCGTGCCTGTCAGGCTGTCGATAAAGTCGGCAGGAACGCGCGGTGATAATTTTATTTATATTACAATATTCCTCGCTGAATAAAAGAATTTTTATAGTCAAATATGCTTATATAATCGATAAAAAGAAAGAATGCCGCACAGTTGTGCGGCATTCGCGTTTCTTGCCTTTGTCGGTTTTAACGTACCTATGTACGCCTACAAACCGCCAAATGCAAGATCCTGCTCGATTTCTCGCAGCCTAATCAGCGTGTAGGACTGCTTTTTTTCTATATTTATACCTTTTTCTACACGCTGAGGCACGGTTTACCGTGCCTGTTTTTTATATAAGAATAAAAAAGAAAAACCGAAAAGCCGCGGCGGGATTTTTCTCCGCCGCGGCTTATGGTTTCACCGTTTATAAAACGCCGTATACATTTTTATAGATTTCTGCCTTAACTTTTTCAAATTCGGCTTGGGTCAGTTTTCCGCCGGTGGACATGATCTTTAGCGCAACTGCTTTTCGGTCTTTACCCAGCGGCGGCTGGCAGTATTCAAAATCATTCAGCGTAAAGCCCATCCGCTCATAAAAGCCAATCCTGCGTTTTGCCGTTTCAGTTTCCGGCAGTTCCACTTCCAGGCAGAATCTTCTGCCGTCTGTTTTTAAAACTTCTGCAAGGATCTTTGCGCCGAGACCTGCGCCGCGTTCGTTTGGGTCCACTGCAAAATGCTCGCCGAACGTAAAGCCGTTCAGATGCCAAAATGTGATAAAAGCCTTAAGTTTCCCGCTTTCGTCTTTGACTCCGTAAGCAAAAAATTCGCTCCTATCAAATAAAGCAGCCTGGTCGCTGTAAGCGCGGATTTCATCTTTCGGAAAACTCTCTTCCATAATTTTGTAAAGCGCGCCAAAATCGCTTTTATACAGTCTGATCAGTTCCATAATTTACTGCCTGCTGATTCTGTAAACACGGCATTCATGCTTTTGCAGGGAAGCGGATACCGTTCTTGCGTTGAAACGTTCATCGCTCCAGAGCTCATGCAGCTGATAGGTCTGCGCCTGCGGAAATTCAAGGTATTCATCCGTCAGTATTTCACTCAGATCAAGCGATATGCCTTTTACTCTGCTGCCGGGGTTATACAGGCAGACCGCAATATCACCGTTTGCAAGGGGGCGCCCGATAATATCTATGCCGTGTATTTTTTTCAGCCTTTTTGCCGGCTTGCCCAGTTCGTCCTGATCAATTGCGATCAGGTTTCTGTTTGTAACGGTTTTGAGAACAGGGTGGTTCTCAATGGGCGCGCCGTCTGATCCCACAAGCAGACGCACATCGTTGCCGAGTATCAGCGGCGCCGCCATCATGCACCAAAGGCTGAAATGCGTTTTGTTTTCGTTATCCGTCAGTTTGCCGTTGCCCACTTCCAGCATATCGGGATCATTCCATGCGCCCGGGCAGGCATATTTGTAAAGCTTGATATTATGGTTATAGATCAGGTGAATGCTTTTCCAGCTTGCGTTGATATCCGGGGTGGTGCGCCACATGTTGCCGGCGCGGGAACCCCAGTGCCACGGGAATGCCATGCCCCATTCGCATATGGAAAAGAGAATCGGTTTTTCCCTTGTGCCTTTTTCAACCGCTGTTTTGTGCGCCGCGGCTTTCAGTGCGTTTCCCATACGCCTGTACTGTATAAAAGAACTGTCCGCAGCGGTAACGACCGGGTTGGTCAGGATGATTTCATTGGCGCCCTCTTTCAGGTCTATCATCGTCTGCACTCTGCCGGTAGGGGTAAAGCCCTTGGCGGTCGGTGTGAATACTTCGTTTATTTTGCCGTTAACAATGACCTGAAGATACTGCTCCCTTACCGTCAGCTGCTTATAGATAAGCAGCGTGAGCACATAGGTGCCGGCTTTGTTGACTGTTGGGCGGAACGTTGCTTTGCCTGCGGCGTGGTTGAGCATGCCAATGCCTTTGCCGCTTGGCAGTTTCTTTATGTTCAAAACTCTTGCCCTGCCGGAAAGTTCCGCGTCTTCGGGATAGAGGGTAAGCCCGGCGCTTTTGCTCGGTTCGCTGATTTCCAGCGCCTCAATTACGGGCGCTTCGCCGCTGATGATCTTATGGTGGCAGAAATCGTATTTAAAAAATTCACATCCCCAGTCAGAGATCGTTTGCGCGTCCAGCTCTTCTCTGCCGAGGCTTGCGGGCAGATCCTCACAGGTGAGTGTGCCGTTGGAGGAATACAGCCCAACTTTCATGCCCATTCTGTTTATCTGAGAGATCAGGTGCTGAATGCCGTTCGGGAATTTTTCCAGATCGCCCTGCAATTTTCCGTCTTTATCCCGCATGGAACTGTGCCAGCAGTCGTCCAGATTGATATACTGATATCCCGCGTCCAGCAGGCCGCTGTCTTTAACCGCCTGCGCGGTGCCAAGCAAAAGATCCTCGCTGATATTCTGGCGGAATGTGTTCCAGCTGCTCCAGCCCATAGGCGGGGTGAGCGCCGTGCCGTTTGCATACAATTCCTCATTTGCAACGTCCATCGTAACCTTTGTGGGTTTGATGATTTTTTCCAGCGCGCAAAGCGGGCATTTGCCGCTGTTTTTATACGTTATGAACCAAATTACAAACGCGATTACAAGCAGAATCAGAATTACGAGTATTGCAATCAAAAATCCCATAGGTACCTCCGTGTGATTTCATGTAATCTTTCTTTGTGCTTTCTGTTAACTGAGGCCGATTTCCCTGAAAAATTCAAGTTCTTTCTGCGCCTCTTTTTCGGAATCTTTATCCGCAAGGCCTTTTACGGCGCCCATCATAAATGCTTTTTTATGTTTTAAATTATAAAAAAATCTGTATACCCAAGCAAAAGGCGTCAGATAAGGCCTGTTTTCAATAAATTTAATATAGGGGATCTCTTTCATCCTTTGATAAGAGGGAAACAGGAGCCGCAGGCGTTTTAAAAACGTGCCGCCCGTTTTGCCAACCTCCAGATCTTTGCGTTCCACAACGGCGGATATATTTCGGTTGGTGAACCCAAATGTGCCGTGCGAGGCAAGAAAATCCTCTGCTTTTGCCGTTTCTTCGCCAAGATCACAGCCGCAGCCATACCATTTCCAGCAAACGCTCAGCATCGTTTTGGCAAATTTTCCGAGCCCGGCGGAATCAAGATCCTTTAAGACCCTTTCCAAATCTATATCGCAGGCTTTCAGCATAACGGCAAGGTCAAGAATCATGCGTATCCCGGCGCCGTAATAGCAAAAATGCTGCGCAAGATGCGTTAAAAGAAATTCAAAATGGTAGGTATCGTCAAAGCGGCCTTCAAATCCGCTGAAGTTTGCATGGTCTATCGCGTCTGCAAAATACTGTTTTGCGTTGTTTTTTCCCGTGCTGGCGTTCAATATGGAGGTGTGCACTTCCATTCGGATTCCGTTTTTTCTGTAAGCCCATTCCGGCCCGTTATCACTTTCGCATGTAAAACCGGCTTGGATCAGCGCGGCTTTGGCGGCGTTTCGGTTGCCTGCGTCAATTAAAACGTCTGCGTCGCCCATAGAGCGCGTTTCCGCAACAGGATAGTAATTCCTGAGCACAACGCCCTTAACGGGCACAAAACGGATCTGAGCGCCTGTGAGGGCGGCTTTCAGGTCTCCGTAAACTTTCATCAGCAAATTGGAATTGTAAAGGCTTTCCGTAAAAAGCGCCTGATACCGAGCAAGCGCCGCTTTATCTATAACCTCGTTTTTGTTTGCGGAATCCGCTATCGCGCAAAAGGCAACGCCGAAAAGATCCTGCCTGAGCGATTCTTTGATCAGTTCGGGATAGTTGATCTCTTCTTTCAGGCGTATTTTTTCGCCGTGCAGATACGCTGCAGATAGTTTGATAAGGTATTCCTGTTCTTTGTTCATTCCGATCACTTTATATATAGTTGTTTTCGTTCAGGAAATGATTTGCCTCTGTGATGATTGCTTTGTCGTTTTCAAACTTAAGAATGCTCAAAGCCCTGTCATACGTAAGCCATATGTAATCTTCAATCTCCTCCGGCTGAATGCAGGTGGAGGTGTCGTTTGTTGTGCCAACAAATATGGAAACCACTTTTTCGATCTTGTTTTGGATCTTGTATTTGGAAACGCTTTCAAAGCCGTTAATCAGTTTCACATGGATCCCCGTCTCCTCCAGAACCTCCCGAACTGCAGTTTGCTGTTTTGTTTCCCCGGGCTCAATATGCCCCTTCGGGAATCCCCAGTGTGCAGAGCGTTTGTTTTTGATCAGAAGATAACGCACTTCCCCTTTGATATCCCTGTAAACCACAGCGCCGCAGCTGCTTTCATACAGGCATTCCAGTTT
Organism: Clostridium sp. CAG:678; assembly: GCA_000431535.1. Lineage (GTDB taxonomy): Bacteria > Bacillota > Clostridia > Oscillospirales > Acutalibacteraceae > Eubacterium_R > Eubacterium_R faecale. The sequence continues at coordinate 69,405 of HF991803.1, read as the reverse complement.
ATATTTCGGAAAGTCTTTTTTTACGTTTATATATTTACTTATATCGTTGATAATGAAACGCGTGCTTTTAGGCGCGGTTATCAGTATCTGCCGCCCTCCCGCCTTGGGATTGAGCGTTGCTATAACTCGTCCGTCAAAATTACGAACGGGATGGTCTATCCCCATAACAAAGGAATTCAGATTGTCGGAACCATAAACTGCTCCGTAATTCAGCGGATAAGTATAGCCCGTTTTTTCGTTTACCGAACCGATAGGATGATCTATACGGATCCGGACATATTTTCCGAGCATTTTTTCACCACCGTACACAAGTTACATACAGATTCATTATACTAAATTATATATAAATATACAAGCATAAATTGCAGTAAAAGAAAAAAGTACGGCAAGCTGTTTAATGGAAAAGAACGGCGTTTGCTTTTGCTAAAGGGCAATATAAAACACAGTCTAAACATTTGCTTAAACTGTGTTTACAGGAGTTTGCGCTTCGCGCACGCTTCAGATCCAATGCTATGGAAAAGGGTTATTTTATCCAGCCTTTTTTAAACATGATATGCGTGGAAAGCAGGGATACGATTACGCCCACGGGAATCAGCACACCAACGGCAAGATCACCTTTTACCAGTAACATCAGGCAGATCACGGCAATCGGCACAATGCTGATTTTGAAGTGTTTTGCAATATAAGACATGCCCAGCGCGCCGAATAATGCCGGCACAACCTGTTGAAACGCCGGGGCAAGCACGGAATCATCCGCAGTGAGATATGGCAGAAACGGCGCAAAAGCAATAACGCCTACGGCAATGATCAGCGTTGTAACAATGGAAGAGGAGGCAACGGCAATTGTAGAAAGAATCTCTCCTTCATCCGAATTGGCGCTTACCTTGGCACTGTCCATTGCGGAGAGCGCGCACGGCAGTTTCAGGTTGTTGATATTGCCGGTTACAAAAGCAAGATAGGTTGCTCCGGAGCCGAGCAGGGGCGTGTAAGTAAAAACCTCAATAACGGCAGTGGGGTAAAACAGCAGAGCAATCGGGGCGAGCCCTTTAAATACAATATCCGCGCCGGGAAAGGCATTGTATTTTGCCGATATGGCAACGGGTATCATAATGAAAAAAACAAGTGCGGTAATTACCCAGAACCTGCCGTATAAATGCGTTTTGGCATTGTATTTATCCATATCAGCCCCTCCATTCCAGAATGGCAATCTCGCCCGGTAATAGAAAATGCAGGGCAATGACTGCGCCGAGCGCAATAAACATACTCAGCGGCATGGCAAGCGGTTCCAGCCAGCTTATCTGTTTCTTTTTTTGTATTTGCATAAACAGGAACATGGCTGCCATGGAAATCACTAACGCGGCAACACTCATGATACCGGCTCCGTCTCCGATTTGATCCGGTTCACCGGATCCGAGAACAGCCCGTCCGATAAATGCGCTGATCAAGCCTATAAAAGCGGCGGCGCTCATAGCGTTTGCCCACGCACCGTTTTTGCTGACTGCGCCGCCGATTTTCTTTTGAATGAACTTTAAAAGAAACGGCACAAGAATCAGCGGCATAACGGATCCGAGTGTCATGACCCACGCTACAGCCGAAAATTCAACGGGATCGGTAATTTCGTAGGAGAGTCCGCCGGTATGTCCCATCACGTCGATTGCGCTTTCGGCAGCCGGCACTTCGTAAGATATAGCGCCGATCACCGTAAGCCGAATCCAAGGCAAAACAAGCCCGAGCGCGCCGGAAAGTGTAAGAACGGTTGCAAGAATAGAAATGGACGGCGCGATTGAAAAGAGCGAACTGGAAACAATGGTGTTTTTCATGGCGGCGGTTGAAAGCCCTATCTTTTTGCCCTGGCGGTATGCGCGGATCAAAAAGAACAGGCTTTGCGCAAGTACAAAGGCAACCACTGCGCCGCCCAGTATATACATAAAGGTACTTTCTTTAAAATCCATAATTATTCCTTTCCTGCCATTTCGCGAATATATCGTTTAAAAAATGTGATGCCGGCACCGAGCTGTTCTATGGGACAGCGTTCGTTTGTGGAATGCGTGGTAAGCAGCAGGGATGTGCTGACCGTGAACGGCGCAAATCTGTATATATTTTTGCAGATAGGCTCATAGTGGTAGGCATCCGTTCCGCCCATAACCAAATACGGCGTAACAATGTTGTTTTGATTTGCCGCTACGGAAAGTTTTTTCAAAGTCCGGAAAGATTTTGAATCCGTAGGGGAGATGCAGGACGGCTCTTTTCCTTTGATCAGTTCGATTTCTATTTTATCGTTTTTAATGGCTTTCCTGATATGTTCTTTTGTGGAAGCTATGCTTTCTCCCGGCATGATCCTACAGTTCACTGTTACGCTTGCACTTTGCGGCAGCACATTCGCCGCGGGCGATCCGCTGCTCATGGTAACGCCGATGGTGGTTCTGATCAGTGACGCAGCCGGAGGGATCTTTGTCATAGCGTATTTTACTGCGGGCTTCAAAATCGGATAGTTGCACATCACAAGTCGTCCGGCATAGGAACAGCGTTTTCCGATGCTGATAAACATATCGTTCACATAATCCGGCAGTTTCGCCTTAAACTGATGGTTTTCGAGGCGGAGAACGGCTTTGGAAAGCTCTCCGATCGCAGTGTGTTTGGGCGGTTGCGACGAATGCCCGCCTTTGGCTTTCAGCGTCAGCCTAAAATCAGCGTATCCTTTTTCTGCAATGCCGATTCCCGCAAGATTGCCCTCAAGAATGCCTTTTACGTTTGCAGGCAGCATAGCGCCGCCTTCGTCGATTATACTGTCCAACTCCACCCCGCGGGCTCTCAGCGTTTCCATAATGGCGCCCGCGCCGGATTCTTCAGCAGCAACAATCTCCTCATTGTGCCCAAAGCAAAGATAAATGCTGCGCTCCGGCTCAAATCCTTCCTCCAGCAGTGTTTCAATGCTTTCCATCACACAAATCAGATGGTTTTTCATATCCAGTGCTCCGCGGCCCCAAATAAATTCACCGTCATTAAAGCCGTCAAACGGGGGATGTTCCCAATCATCCAGTGTGCCGTCTGATACAGGAACCACATCCATGTGGGATAAAAAGGCAATCGGTTTCAGTGTGTCATTTTTACCCTGCCATTTATACAGCAGACTGGCGCGGCTGATCTTCTCGCGGGTCAGATTTTTCGTAATGAGCGGATACGCTTTTTCAAGAAAATCATGGAATTTCTCAAATTGCGACCAGTCCACCTGTTGGGGGTCATCACGGGATATGGTTTTAATGCGGATCGCCTCACTCAGATGCAGTGCCGCGCGGTCCGCATCTGCCTTTTCCGATGGGAGTTCAGGACCCGGTGTGCGTTTTTCTTTAAACAGCGCGGCTTTTACCGCCGTGCCGGCAATGCAGCCGGCTGCTATCACCGGGATAAGGATTCTTTTTTTCATAACAACATCCTTTCTGCCGCATGATGCGCGATGCTGCTGCGGCAAATGAATTAAATATGATATTCCTTTTTAAATTATACAACAAAACCTCACAGGAAAGCAACCGGTATCCATCCTGAGTGAGAATAAAAAAGGGCGCCCTTTCGGGGGCGCCCCGTAAATTCATCCTGTTTAATTTTTAATTAAGCAAGGGTTTGAAGAAGTCCGCACAGGTCGGAGATTACCTGATCTGTTTCGCCGGTAAGAAGTCCGAGTACAGTGTCAATTACATCTGAGATCGAATCATCTGCGCCGCCGATCAATCCGCCTATAAGGTTGCTGATAATATTGTAGTTATCCTTATAGTTGATTGTTTCAACCAGGTAACGAAGAACTGCGATCAGAACTTCGTTCGGGTCAGCGTCAACATAGATTCTCTTGCCGTGCGTGGACGCCTGTGAAGCCTCGTCAACGATAACCTCACCATGTGAAGCAAGCTGATACCAGTCGATCGGCATAAGCTCGATTCCAAGCGGTGCGCCGTTTACTTCGATCATACCAAGCACCTTATTCAGAAGGGAAACAATATTGTCTTTTCCGATAAGCGGTCTGAGCGAAGCGGCAAGATCATAAATGTCAAAGTTGTAGTTGCTGCCAACAAGGCCAAGCTTTCTGAGTTCGCCTTCAATATCAAGTCCGGCAGTTGCCAGAATATCGTTTACATCCGCAATCGGCTGAAGCGCATCCAGCAGCGCGTTGATCGGTGTAAGCAGGTTCTCAATGATCTGAAGCAATCCGTCATTTGCGAAGAAGAGCGCAAGGTTCGGAAGCATATCAGCAAGCGTCTGGATCGGCGCGTTGAGAAGGTCTTCCACTTTATCAAGCAGCGGGTTAAGAATGTCAATCAGAATATAGTCATATTCTTTAGACATATCCTGCCTGTACTGATATTGTGTTTTAATGTTGTAGCAGCCAAACGCCTCAAGAAGAGGAACGATGGTTGAAGTATAACCGTCTGAACCCGGAAGGTAGATCAGATTGAACAGTCCGAGCGAACCGTCATTCAGGAGTACATCCAGTACACCATACAGAGGACGAAGTACCGCGCAAAGCGCATGTACGAACGAATCTCTGTCTGTTACGCCCCAGGACAGGCTGTTTGCATTTACGCGGCTCCAGGAACCTGCGTTTCTGATCGTACGTGCCGCGCTGGAGTAGGTCTGGCCGTAATCCTTGTTTTCAAGGAGATCGGCAACAGCGCCTGTGGAGAAGTCAATATCCGTCATCGCAAGGAGTTCGGTAAGATTCATGGAATCGTTGATCTTAACGCCCTCTATTGCGCCGTAAAGGCCGGTTGCGATGGAACTGATAATGCTGTCTTTATAAACATTCTGTGTTACAAGGCCGGAAAGTCCGCCTTCAATAAGGCCGCCGATCAAACCGTCAAGCATTGGGCCAAGGATGGTTAAGAAGTCTATATCCACTGTTGTCGGATAGGAGAAATCGTAACTCTTGTATTCAAAGCTTGAGTAATCAAAGAATACGTTTGTCGGCTCGCAAAGCAGGAGATAGAAGACCGCAAGAACGATATCGTCTCTCTTAGCCGTTGCGATCTGGCCGAAGATGGAATCCAGAATATTAAGAATCGTCTTATTGCTCTTGATCGCGTCTATGCCGCTGAGCAGTGAATTGATCGCGGCTGCGTTTTTGATCAGAACATTTTCAATGTAACGAAGAACGGTAACAAGTACCTGACCCTGATTGCTGAGACTTGCAAGTTTACCCCAGTCAATGTTGTCAAGCTTGATGTTGATGCCGTTGTCTTTCAGAAGGCCGTTTACAAGCGGAATCAGAATATCCTGAATGTTCAGGCTTTCGTCCAGATTGGTCAGTTCAAGTTTAACATTGCCGAGATCCATTCCGATCAGGCCTTCAAGCAGGTCTTTCAGGGATTTGCCTGTGATCTGCTCAATGAGGGAATCCACATTGATGCCGTTTTCATTCAGCACATCAATCAGAGCCGTGATCGGGGAAAGCAGGTTGTTTACTACTTTGCCGAGTCCGTTGTTGTCAAGGAATTCAGCAAGTTTCGGAAGCGCTGCCGTAAGCGTGTCAAACGGAGCGGCTGTTACGTCATTCAGGAAGTCAACGATCGGATTCAGGATATTGATAATCAGGTTATCCTTAGCGTTTCTGTAGTCTTTGAGATACTGGTCGTAACTCTTGCATTCAACATTAAACGCATTCAGAAGCGGAATAACTGCGCTTTCATAGCCGTTGCCGCCTGCGATCGTGAGCATGCTGAGCTGTTCGATAACCGGAACAAGATCAACCACAACGGATGATGTCTTGCTGCCCGGGTTAGCATTATTTGTAAAGTTGATCGTCAGTGTGCTGTTGCTGAGAATGATCTGAACATTAAAGTCGCCGTTTGTAACTGTGGTGTTTACATCAAAATCTTTAAGCAACTGTGCTGCTACGGAAGCAAGGTTTACATTGCCTTCCGCAAGGAACGCGGCAAGAACGTCGTTAGCAGGTCTTGTAAGTGCGGCGAGCGCTTTTACAAATCCTGTCTGCGCGCTGGCAGAGCCGTCTGTGAAGCCCCAGTTTACCGTGCCCACCTGGCTCCATGTGCTGCATCTTCTAAGTGTGGATGCTGCGGAGGAGAAGGTTGTGCCGTAACTGCTGTCCATCAGGTAATCTGCAAACTGAGACGGTGAGAATACGAAGATTCCGTCCGCGTCATTTTGTGAAGCGGATTCGATACCGCCGTAAACCGCCTTTGCAAGCGCTGTGATATTCGCGTTTGTAAAGATGAATCCGTTCAGAAGATCCGCAAGATTATTCTGATCCACAACGCCGAATTCCTGAAGAAGCGGGAAGAGGTTTGCAACAAGATCATCCAAGCTGTCAACCGCGTCTTCCGCTTCCTGGGCAGTTACGCCAACAGGATATTCAAAGTTGTTGGATTCTTTCTTATAGTTGTCATAGATCCATTTGAGTTCTTTAGGACTCTGAATAGAATTTACAAGATCTTTAATCAGATTGAGCAGGCTTGCCGAATCATATTTTGTAACAAGATCCGTAAGCCATGGATACTGATTGCCTACAAGCTGACCAAACACAGATTCATCCGTAAGCAGATCAACAAGAACAGTATAAAGGGCGAGCAGTAACTTTTCGTTTGAAGTTGTATGCGGAGTAAGTTCCGAAAGAACCTGACTAAGCAAGCTGAGATCTGTGCCCGCGATCTTACCAATCAGTGTAAGTAATACGTTACTGCTTGGAATATACTCACTAATTGTTGCCTTCAGCGGATTAATCAGTAAATTATCTATTACTGTCGGAAGGGTCGGCGAAAGATTTGCAAGGATGTTTTTAAGTCCGTCCAGTTCTCCGTAAATGACATTAACGGCATTATTTAAATATGTGCCGATTACATTGTCCGGAGCGATCTGAACAATTGCTCTTACAAGTTCCAATATGCTTGAGATCGGTGCATTCAGTAATTCGCCAAGTACATTAGAAACAATTTCTATAACGGCAAGCGTTGCCTCTGTACCTGTAGCATCACTGTCAAGGGAAGCGGTGTATTCAACGCCCATTGTATCGCAGATGATGCCGAACAGCGGTGCAAGCACATCGTTGTACAGGCCTGCGTCAACAAGCAGAACACCCAGGATAGAAGGAATAACGCCGAGCGAATTGATCAGATTTTCATAGAAGGCTTCTTTATTGCCGTCTCTGAAACTGTAGCCAAGGTCCGTAGCATAATTGGACAGCGCTACATCTCTCCAACTGAAGTAATCCGCAACGCCATCATCGATCGCGTCATTAGAATGGGTTACTACAGCGCTCGGGGAGAAGATTCCGTCGATCGCGCTGTTGATCAACTTGTGTTCATCACCGGCGATAACCAGATGGTCCTCGATCAGGGATTCAACAAGCGCATAAGTTTGGGTAACGATATCGGAAAGATTTTCCGTGGTGTATACTTCATCTGCATCAACCGGGCCGTTTGCGTTTGCGTTTGCAGAACCGTCTGCATTTGCGCTGCCTGCATTTAATGTGGTAAGAATTTTGGAAATGATATACCAAGCCTGATCAGCTTCGTTCTCGCCGAATGCGTTTGTAAGAACCGTTACGATTCCGGAAAGTGCTCCGTCAACTTGATCAAGCTGGTAACCGTTCAGATATGAATTAGAAAGGAGAGTTGAAAGAAGGGAATCAAGAGCATCAATCAGTCCTGCCGCGCCTTCAATGTTTTCACTATTGTTTTCAATTGCGGGAAGATTGTTTGAAAGTGAATCGATTATCAGATTCGAAATAGAAGTAATGTCAAATCCGCCGCCGGTTGATGGTTCTTCGGGTGTTTCACCGGGTTCTTCCGGGGTGGTCTGATTTGCTTCAACAATATTGGTTATAACATCAATAATCTTATTCAGATTGATCAGCAGGAAATAAGCGTTTAAGGTATCCAGACCTACATAGCCGTTTTCCTGTGTTTCAAATTTAAAGGACAGAGCGTCTTTGTCATAACCGTCATCTTTACCGATCAGGAAAAGACCGTCCAAAACATTGGTAAGAACGCTGGTTTCGCCAAACAGATCCAAAGTGTTGAGCAGGGATGTAACGATCGGTATTTCTGAAGTGATCTTGTTTTCCGTATCGGAAACCACATCGTTCAGAATATCTGTAATCGCGTTGAACCAGTTGTTGATGAACAGATCAACAAAGGTACTTAAAACTTCAGAAGCGTCGTCTGTTCCTACAAGATCTTTAAACTGCTGAACGCTTACATTATATCTGCAGCCGTCGCTGTCTTCATCAAATTCACCAAAGGACCAGTCGGATTCAACCTCATATTTTTCAAGGAATTTCTGACCGAGATCGTTGATGATGGACGGAAGCGCAACCAGCAGGTTATTCAGACCGCGGTTTGACGGCGTTCCGGATTCGTTATAACTCTTTACGTCATCGCCGTGCTCCGCAACATAATCATCCACAACTTCCGTTGCAAAGGTAGCAAGTTCTGTAACGAGTTCGCCGACAGCCTGTGCCGTCTGCGGATCTTCGCCTTCACCTGCGATGCCGAGATCGCTTACTGCAGCGTTTGCAATGGCTGCGTCTGCAGCGTAAATATTAAGAATTACAGGAACTCTGCCGGTAAGCTCGCCTTCATCGTCATACTTTGTGCCGTATGCGCCGGTTTCGGTAGCGCCATAAGTGAAAGTTCCGTCGCCGTTATCGGTGCGATTATAATAGGTATAAGTATAATCATTGTCGCCAAGCAGCCAGTGAAGCAGAGTTGGAACAACAGTATTCAGATCCCAGCCGAGCTGGCCGACACCTGTTGCGCTTCCGCTGCTCTGTGTTAAATCGCCGAGCAGAAGAGGAAGAAGCAAATTGAGCGGACCGTATCCGGCGTCTCCAACTTCGTTGAATGCCAGCGGAATAACAACTTCGTCAATAAGAACTACTAACGCGGGAATAAGTTCAAACAGCGTTTTAACAGGATTTTCCGCAAGTCTCTTGTAAACATCCTGCAGGATATCCGCAAACGGAACATTTGTTGTAAGAAGATTTTGAAGAATATCGTTAATGTTATTGTCTATAGTACCGGGAACAAGACCGGGAGCCTCCGGATCAAGATACTGGTTGATCAAATTGTTTAAAAGCGTATTTACAAGATCAACCGCAATACTTGCCGGAATTGCATAATCTTCGTAATTATATCTTTCTGTTACCGAACCCGAAACAGCTATGATGTCCATGACCTGACCTGCGTATTCAAGGTAGTTATTTGAATCACCCAGTTCATAGACCTGCATCATTGCATATCCGAAATAGTTGTCAATTCGATTCTTTAAATTGTTAAGATAACGGAAATCAGTTTCGTTTATTTCATCACCGGGTTCCCAACTCAGAAGTTCGGAAACAGTATTAGTAGTAATATATATATTGTTTCCAATCGCGTTTTTGTTGTTTTCCGCATAATATTTCAGCACTTCATTGCCGGTTGTATTAATTAATTCGTTAACAAAACCATCAACGTCTGCCAAGCCGGTTCTTTCGGCAATGGCTTTCATTTCGGTTAACTCGTCTTCATCAAGGATGTAATCCTGCCTTACAGCCTGCACTTGCTGAATGTTCTCAAAGTCCCCGTTATCAACAAGCATTTGCTCAATCGAAAATGCGTACCACTCGTTTACAGAGTCATCGAGATTATTCGGGAAAGGTCCGTCTCTGAAGAAATCCTCAAGAAGACTTAGGTTTTCATAGAAGCCCTGCATGTAATATCGGGCAGTTGTGGCAATGGTCGAATCACTGTACCCTAATAAAGGCAATGCATACTGGGCAAATATATCATATGAGAATCCGGTCTCCTGATCATATGCAGAATCATGCCAATAAGTACCGTTAGCATACGTAACCGAAAATTCAGGGCAGTGGAGTAAATTTACTGCAGTTGTTTGCGTAAATGTAAAACTGCAATCAACCCCTGAACTTGAAATCAGAGCGTTTGCAATAGAATGCCTGTTGGTGGTAATCTGATGGTTATAGAAGTAATAGATAGCGTCTATAAACGATAATTTTTCATCCGCACTTATTATACTGTTCCTTTGAGCATAATAAGAAACATAGTTGATAAACGGATTCAAATCAATGTCATTTGACGGATCGCTGTCAGACTGATCATAAACATAGCCGTTAGCATCAATTTTGTCTGAAAGTTGCTGCAGCGTAGTAGTTCCGTCAACAAGTACTATATCGCCTACATTTTCATGAGAAGCGGGAATAGCGGGGAAACCAAACTCTTTCATCGGAGCGTATGCCTGTTGATACAATTCATCAGTGCCGGAAATATAAAGCGCGTATGCTCCGGTTGCATTGCTGAATGAAGTGTCGCCAAGCAAATTGCTGAGAAGTTCAGAAGTCTGCTCTGTTATTTGGGCATAAGTGTTATCATATGCGTT
>HF991803.1:4904-58988 GCA_000431535.1 Clostridium sp. CAG:678 | reverse complement strand
GTCTAATTTAGGAAGGGTTTCGCTGCAGAATTTGCCGAGTTCTCCCCCGGCATCAGCATTATCTTTACAGATTGTGTAAAGATTCCAGAAATCCATCGCCGCGTCCGGATCGTCAAGATAAGCGTACTTTTTCTCAGAAAAAGCATCATATTTTGATCCAAGAACGGACTCCGGCGTTGCGGACGTTCCTAAAAGTCCGAGAAGGGTAGGAGCCAATTGCCCCAATAATTCTCCTATCGGATTTTCGGACGCCAGTATGGCATCCACATTAACGCCGATTCCTTCAAGAGTGCCTCTTAAAGCCTCTATGAGCAATGGCGCATATGTGTTGACAAGGTCGTTGAGCCCGTCGTATGTAAGTTCAACGGCACGGCCTTCGTCGTCAACGTAGGTGAAAACCTGATTTTCCGGGTCGTCCGCCGCAAATGCCGCGAACCCAACGGAGCATGTGGTGATCACCATTACTACAGCTAAGAAAAAGCTGAGTAACCGTTTGCTCGTTTTCATAATCATCTCTCCTTCTTTATATGATTTTGGGATTAGGTTTCCCAACGCACGGATACCGCCGAAATACAGGTTGGATTCAATGCATTTGAAAACCTTCTCCTGTTTTTGGGCGCAAAATATCCACGCGTACGAACAATACAATTTATTTATACCAAATATAAGAAAAGAAGTCAACACCTTTTTTAACACCCAGTTCACATTTGATCGTCAAAGTGCACGAAAGAAACAAGCCGTTTTCCGAAATTTAGGTTCAATTTCCTAATTCAGGCAGTTGGGAAATGTGAAAAAAATCAAATTCTGCGGAATTTTGCTGTTAGGCAGATCAACTTTACACAGTAGAGCATAAAATGCGGAATCCTGTCAAAATATATACTATATGTTGTTGTGTAAAGGAAAAAGCATTTACAATAAAATACGGAAAGTAATATGTAGAAAATGTACAAATGTAAAAAATTAATAAATTTTTAATGAACAAATTATTAAATTGCTTGATGTCAAAATACACAAAACGAAACTTGTAATTTCAGCGAAACTGCCAAAAATTTTATTTCTTAATTGTTAATATTGACTTTTTTTTCACGGTGTGATTTAATGGTTGTAAATGGAGTAATCTATCTTATCCTATTATATCCGATTGTGAATAGCCGGGTCTCCGGCTGTTTTCTGCATTAATTCGGATTGCCCGGTGGTCAGAATGCGGAATATCGGTTTTGGAAAAACTTCATTTAGTAATTTAAAATCATGGAGGTAAAATTTGTGAAAAATAAGTTTAGCAAAAAATTGCTTGCTTTATTTCTCGCGGTTGTAATGTCCCTCACTGCCTTTTCCGGCGCGCTTACAGCCTTTGCGGCAAGTGATTCACCGTATCACGATGATTCTCTTACCAGCGATCAGGTCAATTCGCTCGGTTGGGTAGAGCTCACAGATGATCAGACTGCTGAGGCGTTGCTTGATTATTTGGATTCCGTGCTTGCAGATCTTGCCATTCCGGTAAATCTGAATGTCAATATTGTGGTAACAACGTTGAATATTAACGGCACGATAGACAGTGTAAGCGGCCTTTTGGATATCGTTGCGCAGCTTGACGATTTCCTTGACGGCAACTCATTCCTTCTGGGTATGGCCGGAGATGCGAAAAATATCAATTTGAATGATATTGCGGATCTCAGTTATTCCGGTGCGACGGGTAGTTATCCGGCTTGCGGCAAAGATTACAGAGCCAGCAATTCCGCAAAGGATATTGTGAAAGCGCTCTTCACTACGGTTTACAGAAACACTGCAAACTGGGATAACAGTCATGCGCTGCTCAAGCAGGTACTTACCGGCCAGCTTAATCTTGGCACAATTGTTCAGGAATGGGTAGGTGTGGATATCTGGCAGCTTCTTAATGATAACCTTTTCAGCAGCCTTTTCGGCGAAGCGCTTCCGAGCGGTTATCAGGACAATCTTGTTTTCCATATCGTAGCTAAGCTCATTACAAGCAAAACCGATTGGTTTAACGAAGAAGAAGCAAACCACATCTATAACGGTGATGCGGGATATGAACTCGATAACGTGCTTTTCCAGGCGCTCAGCGAGAATCTTTTGCAGCAGATCAATGTGCAGGTAACCTATCCTGACGGAACAAATTCCCGTGACCTTTATGAACAAGGTATAACGGATCCGAATCTTTGTTATACGGATGACGGAAATGTTTACATTTTCCAGTATGATGAAGATGAAGACGGCACGGATGATGCCAATCTGACACTGACTGCAACATCGAATCTTTCGGATTTTGCTTATGAGGCGTTTGAAATTGCTTGGAAAACAGTTCTTTCGCCAACTATCAAACTTATAAACTCAGCTGTTAAAAATTATGACTGGGATTATACAGAATGGTATCTTGCGCAGGGCAAGACCTGGGATTACGATGATGTTGAGGCAAACTACACTGCAACTGATGTAGAAAAATGGGCAAGTGAGTTCGGACTTGATCTTGAACAGGTTAAACAGGATCTTACATATGACAGAAACGTTATTGCAGATGCTGCTTACAACTGGAGAGATATTGATTCCACAAAGCTCTTCAATGAACTTCGCAGAAGCCCGTTGATGGTTTACTACTTCAAAGCGGAAACCGGCCCTCTGAATACGAACTTCAAGTGCACAGGTACGCCGAATATCGATCAGTTTATGAGCGAGCAGTATGCAAATTACGATTCGCTCCTTGGCGGTCTGAATGACTTCCTTGTAGCTGCGGTTAAGGATTTCCTGCCTGAGTTTGACGCAGGGTCTCTTACGGTTACCGGCAATGATTCCACACCTTCAGTTGTTGCAACAACGCTTGTAAACAATGCGCTTAAAGTTGTTCAGTATGTTGCGGATGCTACGGATAAAAATATCCTTTCTGCATTCTACCATAATAACGGCGACGGCATGCCGCTCACGGAAGCAAACTTTGAAGAAGCAATGGTTCCGTTCCTTATTGCTTGCCTTGAAAACAACCTTGATGGTCTTCTTGGCCAGATTCATAAGGATAAATGGGATGCGTGCAACGATGCGGAAGGCGTAGCTGCAGTAGCGCTTGAAGAATACCTGTCAGATATTCTTCCTCACCTTGATTATTCTTCTATGATCGCAAAGGATGAGAGCGGCTATTACAATGTGGATCTGAATACGATCCTTGCTATGTGCCGCGATGCTGTAGGTTATGTTATGACCCAGTACGTTCCGGTTGAGGACGGCAACGGCAATGCTTGGAGCATCTATGATGTAGACACTGCGCAGACCTATCAGCAGCAGTTGGATACCAAGACGGATATTTTCACCCTTCTTAATTCTGTAATCGTATATTATGCGAACGACAAGGGCGTGGCTTCTCTTCTTGGCATCATTGATGAAAGTAATAATTGTCTTATTACAAATCAAAATACCATTTGGCAGAATATTGATCTTATCGCAAATTCGATTCTTCCGGTTCTTGGTGAACTTCAGTTCAGCGATTCTTCAAAAGCCGGTCAGTTTGATTCAGAGGATCTGATCTGGAACGATATCGTTTCAGGCGTTCTTGACATTGGCGATACTTCAAATCATGAAGAAACAGGCGCCGGCGGTATCACAAACTTCATTTATAAGTTTGCGTCCATCATCAACGCGCCTTCTATCACCACTAAAGCGGTAGATCTTGTTGCTTATGATCTTGTAAAAGATCTGATCAACAGTGTGCTGGATTCACGTTATAGTAATTCTTATTATCATGGTCAGCACGTAATTCCGGATGCTACAACGAATCATCCGTTCCACGATGTGATCCAGAGAGATGTTCTGGGCGGTAAAGTAGGCGATGATTCTGATATCGGTATATTCGGTAAATTTGTTGTAAATCTCTGCGAAGCCGCAGGCTACAACGGCTATCCTGAATCCATCTGGGATGGCGCAATGTTTGCAGTTCAGGCTGTAGCAAGTTTCGTTCCTGCGTTTGCTCCGCAGCTGCAGGATTATGAAGTAGGCGATCTTGACGTTGCTCAGGATAACAGCGCAACTTCATCTTATTCCTATAACAAACAGTTTACATTTAATATGTCTTTAGAGAATCTTGGCCATGGTATCAACCGTTATATCCAGAATGGTTCAGGCGGATACGATCAGCTCAGTCGTTCTTATATTAAGATCGAAAGCATCAATGCTGATAAAGGTTCCTTTAATTATGGCAATTATGATTCTCTGCTCGCTCCGGAAAAATCCACTTCATTTATGGTAAGCGGTTCTGTTGACCAGGCTGCTTTCGGCGGCTCAAATGAAGCAATCGTAACCTTTAGTGTTAATTACAGAATCGTAGAGAAAGACGGTAATACGCCTTACGGCGGCTACGGCAGCATCTATGATCAAACGTTTACCAAGAAACTGTATTACTATTTAACTACAGTAAATGACTGGTATAACCTTACTTACGATCCTTCAAGCGGAAGCGGATTTACTCAGCAGTTCTCCGCCGGATATGATCCCGCTTCAGGCACCTATTCTTCAATGACATATCGTGTTGTTGAAGATGGCAGGATTTTCAAGGATTACGGTAATGTTCAGTATCCGAACGAGATGATTATCAGAACTTCTGATCTTGATAACATCAATTATCCGCTTTATCTTTATAACGAAACAACGGGAAAACCTATTGACGGCATTGCTGCTGTTAAGTCTTTCAGCGACGGGGATTACTTCGCCGTTACTTGTGATCCGGCAACCGGAGACCTTGTAAACGTATTCTATTATGATTATTATCAGAACGGTCAGTGGGTAACCAACAGTCCGCTTAACAGAACAGATATGATGAATCTGATGGAAAGCGATATTACGGTTACGGACTACAGATTCCATGTAGTTTGCCCGTATGAGCAGATCGATACGTTTACTTTTGCTGACGGCTATGCGCCCGGTAAGCATCAGGCAGAAATGGCAGAAGACGGCTCTTACAGCATCATTTGGCTGCCGATAGACAGCGGCAAATATAAAACGGTTCTTGATTATTCAAGAACACAGTCTGGCGACGTTTCACTTTCATCTTGCATTCCGGGACTTGTTCTTGCGTTTAACAGGATTGAAACCAACGGCTCCAGCCAGAGAATGGACTTCCTTGTATGGGATCAGGAAACTCAGGTAACTGCCGGCACAACCAAGGGCAGAGATGACTTTGGTTATCGTATAATCAGTGATTATCCTCAGACTTTCGGGATGCCTATTACAGTTGCGGACGATACAGGTGAAATCGAAAGAGCTACATCTCTTTACGAAACTTCTGTAGAATTCCTCAACAACTACACAAGTTCGGACGTTGATGATATCAATGTTTATAACTACTTCAATGATGCAGTTATGGAAGTTCTTGCTGCGCAGCAGTATCCGATCACAACGGATAACGCGCTTGAGTATGGTACTACAAAAGCAAATAATACCGTATATACAAGCACAACCAATCCGATCGGTGATGTGGCTTACAAAGTTGCATCAGCTTCTGAGTTGGACGGCGATACGTTTGCTTCGCTTCGTGTAGAGGCTTACCTTGATAACGGTACATATTATATGACCCGTTATGAAGACAGCGACGGCGTTGCGGTTTATGACAATCCTATCTTTACCAATGTAAAGGCAACTCCGGGCAACGGCCTTACCGAAACAAAGGAAACTGTTAAACTGAATATCAGCGGTACGGCTCAGGATTATACTGTATATAGCCTTGACGGCACAGATCTTAAGGCTATCTATGTAAGAGAACCCGGTGTGGATGCTGAAGCGCAATATCATCTTTTGAATGCTGTTCAGTATGAGAAAGAATGGATTGATCTTGGCAGTGGCAGCGGCGAATTGCTTGAGACTCCGTATTATGTTGATTCGGATGTTCAGGCGTCAGACGCGGCAGGCAACCTGTATTATAATGAGATCTCATTTACTTACAGAGATACTGCTAACGCTTCCACGTCTTCAACAGATCCTGACTGGAGATTCAAGTTTGCCGAAACATCTTACGGCATAGTTGATGATCCTGCATTACGCGGTGCTATTTCATCCGCTTCTGATAAAGCAGAATATGCTTTACAGCTTGTTAATGAGCATCTGAATGTTTCTTACGGCACAGATGTTTATGAAAATGTTGCTGTAGTAAGATCCGGCCTTGATAACAGAGACTTTGAGGTTGTAAGCTATGAAAACATGGCTGCCGCAGGCCGTGCTGCAGAGGCGCTTATCACTGTAGATTATTTCAATAATTACTACATTGATGTAGATGGCGAACCACAGCTTGCGTTCTCCTGCCTTGCTTCTGAAGCAGAGGATGAGCTTGCTTCTTACAACGCAACAAATGAAACGGAATATGAACTTTCAGATTTCGTAACAGAAACTGTTGAGGAGAGCAGCGTTGCTTCCTCTTCTGCAACAACCTTTGAACTCAGAGAAGCGCAAAGATTGTTTGATACTTATCTTGCTGTTGTAACCGAGCGCGGTTATATCGGCGATAAGCTTGAGGAAGAAATCTCCTGCGCAGTAAACGGTAAATCAAGCGAAAATAAGGATTATACCGGTACTTCTTATACTTCTGTAATTGTAAATACCGAAGATGATTCTTATTCAGTAGACGGTGCTACCTATACCGCTGATAATAACCCGGATGGCGTTACTTACACAGAGGGTAGCTGGCATAACTTCATCGTTGCTCTTGATAATGCAGTGAATGCTGCTGTAGAGGGCAACTCATCATATCCGTATGCTGCGTCCGGCATTTATCAGCCGGCAAATAAAGATCAGTATACACTTCAGGTTTCTGATGTTTACGGTCTTAAGATCGCGCTTATGCGTGCTGAAAACGAACTTACTGTTGCAGGCGCAGTAGAGCCGGAAGGCTATACGGTATCTGCATATGTAGGCGCCCTTGCAACGCCGGATGCTGAGTTCGGCACCTATGCAACCACAGGCGCAACGGTTTCCATCCAAACCGAGGATGGAACACAGATCAGCGCGGTAACCGATTCAACGGGTAAATTTGTTCTTGAAAATGTTCCGAACGGCACGTATGAGGCAACGATTACGTACAAGTACGGCTTTACCAGAACCTTTACGATCGTTGTTAACGGCGCTGACGTTGAGTCCGACACAATGGTTGGCATCGTTGGATGTAACTGGGATGGAAATGATGATATTTCCGTAGGTGATTTCACTGTATATGTGAATAATTTAGGCGTTAACTCATCTAACGATAATTACGATGTTGGTATTGACGTTGATTTAAGTGGCGATATTGCTGTTGGTGATATGACGAACTATATGAATTTCATGGGAATGAATACTGGATCAGTTCAATATCACAACACAACTATTCAAAACTAAAAGTTTAAAAAAGTGTCCGGCGGGGTAACCCGCCGGATGCAGTAATTACTACAGGAAGTTTATTTGAGGTCAGTTTATGCAGCATATCAAGGTAAAAAAGGGATTGTGTGCAGTTTTTGCCGCTTTCACTGCAATTGTTTCCGCTTTCGTCGGTCCGCAAGCCGTTAGTGCGGAAACGCAGCAGGGTGCGCTCGGCACACAAAAGCCCGAAATTTCTGCCGCTTATATGGATGATCTCGGAACGGTTTATGACGGCAATGCCCTGCAACCGGGCAGTTATGATATGGTCATTTCTGTTTCAGATCTGTATTCCATCGCTCAACTGGGATTTACCGCTTCTTATCAGGAAGATCTGCTTTCTTTTGATCTTCTTGGGGAAGAACTCCTTTCAGATACAGCGGCGTATGAAGAGGAAATGAACGGCGCGGTCATGGATCGCCTAAACGGCACATTCAGTTTCTTTTTGGTTACTGAAAATCCGGATAAAACCGTTCTTTCCGATAACGGCGCAGATCTTCTTACCATCGGCATAACCGTAAAAGGGGATGCCCCCGTTGATATGCAGGATGTTATCACAGTAAATACAGACCCGAATTTAACTTTTATTGATGTGGATTACGGCGATACACAGGGGGATTGGCCGAATGTGGTTTTTGATTGCTACGCTCTGTCTGCACCCGAATCTTATCAGGCAACGGTGTACCCTATGACCTGTGATCTTTCGCCGGATCTGACGCAGTATTATACAGTATCTGCATATATAGGCGCGCTTGCAGCGCCGGATGATGCGTTTGGCACGTATGCCACTACCGGCGCAACGGTTTCCATCGAAACAGAAGACGGAACACCGATCAGCGCGGTAACCGACTCAACCGGTAAATTTGTTCTGGAAAAGGTTCCGAACGGTACGTACATCGCAACTGTTACGTATAAGTACGGCTTTGCCAGAACGTTTACGATCATCGTTGACGGTGCGGACGTTGAGTCCGACACCATGGTCGGTATCGTTGCTTGCAACTGGGACGGAAATGATGATATTTCCGTAGGTGATTTCACCATATATGTGAATAACTTAGGCATCAACTCAACTAATGAAAATTATGATGTTGGCATTGATGTTGATTTAAGTGGTGATATTGCTGTTGGTGATATGACGAACTACATGAATTTCATGGGAATGAATAGCGCAGATCTTTTATATGCAAATACCGTTATTACTGCATAGGGAGGTAAAATTTTAGATGAAAAACTTACGCAAAGTTTTAGCTGTTTTACTCTCTGCTCTGATGGTTGTCTTAAGCACGCCACTTTCTGCTATGGCTCTGCCAAATCCTGATAACGAAGATGGATCAATGTGCACAGACTACGATGTTGAAGTTGGAATTTATCTTTTCGATTATGATGGCAGAAATGCATGGGGCTATGACAGCGCCACGGCTGGCGCAGAGATAACAGATATTCATCATTTAAACAAGGATGACTTGTCATCTGGTGATGATGGTATGTTTGCTATTGCAGTCACAATAAAAAACGTTGACCAAATCGGCGGCGGATATATGGTCGGATGGACCTACGATACTTCTAAAGTCCTTCCGGCTTATTACAGAACAAATTCATCAATCAACGCAGGAACAGAGTATGGGCAAAATGCTGTGCTTGTAACTTGCGATGAATACTCTGAAAACGGTGAAGCGTTGATGGATGGCGGATCCAATGCGGCTCTGATTAGACAAGAAGGAACCATTATGATTGCAACAGGTTCTTGCCGCGATTATGCTCCTATTCAGCAGACAGACCTTTCATGGGGCGATGATCCTGAAAACTGTACTTATGATGGTTATATTGTAAATGTATTTGGTTTCCAGCTTGTGAATCCGGATGAGGAAATCGATATTACAGAAGTATTCCAGCCTGTAGGTACCACCACATATAGCCAAATCGAAACAGTACCGAGTAATTTTGATAAATACCTGTATATGTATGACTCAGTATTTCCGGCTGGTGTCAACGCAGGTAAAAAGGTTCAGGATTTAGGTTATACCACTTATACACTTCCGCAGTGGGGTATTACTGGACCTGAAGCTCCGCAACCCGAAGAAGTAACTTATACTTACACCTTTGCGGATCTGCATACAGAGCAGGTAACTGCTCCTGCCGGCGAAGCGCCTCAGGCTCCTGCGAACACAGCGGACAGCGCTTGCGTTTCTAATAGTGACGGCACGCATACGTACACCACCTATTCCTGGCCGGAGTGGGTAGACGGCACTACGGAATACACCGAAGTTGCCACACCTGTAACCGAGGATTGTGATATGCAGGAAACAACGCCTGCAACGCCTCCTGTTCATGAGGACGGCCAGCTGATCGACGGTACAAGCGCGGTTATGACCTGCTCTAAGTGCGGTTATCAGACCGGCGGCGAAACCATTCCGGCAGGCGAGCATGATTATCAGCTCAGCGAAGAACTTTCCACGGCTGCTACCTGCGTAGCAAAAGGTGAAAACGTATACGTTTGCTCCGTTTGCGGCGATACGATGACGGAAGAAACCGAAATCGATCCGAATAACCATGCAAGTGTTGTAACGGATGCAGCTGTTGCGGCTACCTGCACAACAGCCGGTCTTACCGAAGGTTCACATTGCGAGGCTTGCAGCACGGTTATCGTTGCACAGGAAGAGATTCCTGCGCTCGGCCATGATTATCAGATCACAGAAACCACCGGCGCAACCTGCGTAACAGCGGGCAAGGTAACCTACACCTGTTCCAGATGCGATGATACGTATACGGAAGAGGGCGCGCTTGACCCGAACAACCATGAGGGCGATGTTGCGCTTGATCCTGAAACCGTTAAGGAAGCCACCAGAGGCGAAGACGGTTATACGGGCGATACGGTTTGCTCCGCTTGTCATCAGGTTGTAACTCCGGGTGAAGTAATTCCTGCGCTCGGCGTTATGATCACGGTAGAGCAGAACGAACTTGGCTCAACAACCCTGAACAGCGCGCCAACAACCGGCGAGGCTCAGAAAGTTCCTTATGAAGAGGAATACACGCTTGTTGCTTCTCCTGCTGAGGCTGCTGAATTCGTTGGCTGGAGCGTAAACGGCAAGCTGATCTCTACAGATGCAACATACACAACGGCTGCTTATGCAGACCTTACCTATGTTCCTGTATTTGCAGAGCAGACGGATGACTTTACCGTAACCTTTGTTGATCAGTTCAACATGGTACTTGATACCGTTACAAGCTCAGAACTTGCTTCTCTTGAGGCAATGCCTGAAACTTATGATTACCTTGGCTACACATTTGCAAACTGGAGCATGAGCCTTGAAGAGGTGAAAGCTCTTGAAGCAAACGCAGTTGTAACTGCTTACTATGCTAAGGATGCTGAGCTTACTTACACAGTAAGCGCTCCCGGCTGTGTAATCACAGTTGGTGATAGCACTTATAATGATACTGCTGAAGTTGGATTCGATCAGGCTGTAACAGTTGCTCCTGCAGAGGGCACGGCAACGGCTTGGACTGTAAACGGCAACAACGCTGCTTACGGCGCTGAATACACCTTCTATGTAACATCTGATGTAGAAGTAGCGTTCACTTCTGGTGAAGTAACTGCTGTTCCCACCGTTGCTGCTGTAGATGTAACGCCTACAGAAAGCGGTGAGGTAAGATTCCTTGCAACAAGAAATGTTCCTGCCGGCTACACGGTTCTTGAATCCGGTTTTGTATACGGTAAAGACTTTGCCGCTCCGGAAACAGATCTTGTTCTTGAGAATGCAACAACAGGTTCCTGCTACCTTTACAAGAACAGCAACACTGCCGGTGACGGTCAGTTCGCGCTTACATTCGGCATTACCGCTCAGACAGGCGTAGCGTATGCGCGCGCTTATGTGATCGCTGCGGATGCAGAGGGCAACGCTGCTGTTTACTATGCAGATGTTCAGTCCTACGATTACGACGCTTAATTCGGCAGGTTGTTTTCGTGAACAAATCAGCTTAACTCCCGCGGGGGCAACTCCGCGGGTGTGTAAAGGCTAAAAGTAAAGGAGGTCTTTCAATGAAAGAGATTTACTCAAAGCCGATTGCGGAGATTGAAAAGTTCCAGTCTGTTGATGTCCTTACGTTATCTGGTGAGCCAGATTCAGGCACAGAAGAGGGTCACGTACCCGGAATTTAACTTTCTCTGCAAAGGGAGTGAACGCAACTTGCTCCCTTTTATCAGATACGAAAATCATTTCATTGATTTTTGGGGGCGCTTCGGCGCCCCTTTTTCTGTGCCAAAGCTCGTCCGCTTTGCGCATGCAAGCCGCAGGGATTGTAAACGAAACCGCCTTAAAGCAGCATGAAAAAGGCAAATATTTTCCTGCTATTGACCCGCGCCTGCAATTATGGTAAAATCAAATTGGTGATTAAAATGGAGAAAAACAGAAATCTTACACAACCGGCAGAGTCGGTTAAAACGAAGGATATTCTTGCCGCCTCTTTAAAAGGGTTTCGCAAAAATCACAAAGTGATTTCCGGCATCTTAATTGCTTTGGCGGTGCTGCTTTTGGCTGTGGTGATCAGTTTGTGCGTTTTGCGTGTGGATTCCGTCAGAACTTCGCTGGTAAACAGCATGATGCCTGCAACGCTGACGGATGAGGAATCAGGCATTGTTTTTTATCGTGAAAACAATCCGGATTACGGCGTTGAGGAAAATCAGCAGACGATTCGTGTCTATTATTATCCTGAAAATGATACAACCCGTGAAAAGATCTATCTGAACAACGGTGTTTTCTATAATTCAGACGGCGAACCGGAAATGTATGTTGCCGCCGGTTTTACCATAGGCATTATGATGAAAGTGCAAACCATTATGGATGCGCTTGGCTGGGCTGCCGCTGTGCTGGTTGTTCTGGTAATTGTGCTGCTGATCGTGGCGTGGTACAGATCGTTTAAAAAGCAGGAAGAGGAACGAAAGGCAAAATACAGAAATGCCCATCCCCGCCACTGATATAAAAACTGCATAAAAGAAAAGGATCGGCACAAGCCGATCCTTTTTTTGCTTTTCGTGCCTCCCCTGTGCGAAAGGAGGTGGCTTGCGCATGCAAGCCGGATGGATTGTGAAACCGCAAAAAAGAACCGGGCATTATGCCCGGTTCTGTTCGCAATATACGTATGGATTAAACCAATTTTCTGCCCATCAGCACCCCGTGAACGGACGCCATCATCAGTCCTCTTGTCCATCCGCTGGAATCGCCAAGGCAGTGCAGGCCCTCAATGTTCGTGTTGAAATCCGTATCCATTTTCACCTTGTTGGAATAGAATTTCAGTTCCGGGCTGTAAAGCAGCGTTTCCGGGCTTGCAAATCCAGGCACAACGTGGTCCATTGCCTGAATGAAATTGATAATATTGGTCATTGCCCTGTATGGCATGGCGGCAGTGATGTCGCCGGCAACCGCGTCGGGCAGGGTCGGGCGCAGATTGCTTTGCGTCAGTTCTTTCTGCCACGTGCGTTTGCCCTCCAGAATATCGCCAAAACGCTGCACCAGAATGTGCCCGTCTCCCAGCATATTCGTCAGTTCGCCCACTTTTTGTGCATAGGCGATCGGCTGGTTAAACGGCACGGAAAAATTGTGCGAGCAGAGAATGGCAAGATTCGTGTTTTGGCTCTTGAGTTCTTTATAAGAATGGCCGTTTACAACGGCAAGGTCATTATCATAATTTTCCTGCGCAACAAATCCGCCCGGGTTCTGGCAAAACGTGCGCACCTTGTTTTTAAACGGTTTCGGATATCCGATCAGTTTGGATTCGTAAAGCACGTCATTCACCGTTTCTATGATCTCGTTTCTGACCTCAACACGAACGCCGATGTCCACCGTTCCCGGCTGGTGGGCGATTCCGTGATCGGCGCAGAGTTTTTCCAGCCAGTCCGCGCCGCGCCTGCCGGTTGCAACAACGGTGTCTTTAGCGTATATCTCGTCGCCGTTTTCCAGGCGAACGCCCAGGCATTTTTCGCCGTCCAGGATCAGATCGCTGCACTGGCTGTCAAACAGAATCTCCACGCCGGAGGAAACCAGATATTTTTCTATGGAAAAGTAGAGTTCATGCGCCTTTTCCGTTCCGATGTGGCGAATCGGGCAGTCCACCAGTTTCAGCCCTGCCTGTATCGCTCTTTTGCGTATTTCCTTAACCGCCTCAGTGTTGCCGATTCCTTCAATATGCGTGTCCGCGCCGAATTCCAGATAGATCTTATCCGTATAATTGATCGTTTCCTGCGCAAGATCCTCGCCGATCAGTTCCGGCAGGCTGCCGCCCACTTCGTAAGAAAGCGAAAGTTTTCCGTCTGAAAACGCGCCCGCGCCGGAAAAACCGGTGGTAATGTGGCAATACGGCTTGCAGTTCATGCATTTTCCCGTAACTGCCTTGGGGCATTTGCGCTTTTCTACGGATTTGCCCTTTTCAATGATCACTATGCTTTTTTTGCTGCCTTTTCTCAGCATTTCTATAGCCGTAAAGATACCGGCAGGGCCGGCGCCGACTATAGCCACGTCATATTTTTTCATAATCCCGTACCTTTCATTTTAAATTAGGTCTGAGTATTTTGCCGCGGCAGATTCCTGCGCACATAAAATCAGCCGCCTTGCGCTCCGTTGAACTGAGGAGCGCTTGGCAGCCCTATGCATTTATATAATAGCATAACTTATTTTACTTGTCAAACCAAAGGCATTGTGTTATATTATAGTCATCTTAAATAAAAAAGGTTATGATCTTATGAAAGAATACAATGTTTTGCAGTACGGCGCCGCGGGTGACGGCGTTACCAATGACGCGTTTGCCATTCAGCACGCTATAGATGACTGCGCCAAGAACGGCGGCGGCAGGGTCGTTTTGCAGAGCGGCCATGTGTTTTACAGCGATTCCATCCGCCTGAAAAAGAATGTGGATCTGCATATTCAAAAGGGCGCTTCCATAAAAGCCACTTCGAATATAGACGGCTATATCCGGCCGAATAAACTGATCAATGATCCTAAAACGGCACTGATCGGCAATCCCGTTACAGGCAAACCGAGTTTTGTGTTTATTTATGGTTTTGAGGCGGATCACTGCACCATCAGCGGGGAGGGCACCATTGACGCAAACGGCCACGCGTTTGTGCAGCGCAAGGATCAGTATTATGTTACGGGCGATTTTTACCCGCGCCCAACTGTGATCTACATAGAGAAAAGCAACCATATCACTTTTAAGGATTTCACCGTTGTGGACGCGCCTTTCTGGACGCTGCATCCCGCAGGCTGCGACGATGTGCTGATAGACAGGATCCGCATCCTGAATGATCTGGATGTTGCCAACAGCGATGGGATTGACCCGGATCACTGCTCCAATGTGCGCATACTCGGCTGCCATATCACCTGCGCTGATGACTGTATCTGCCTGAAAACTTCGCGCGGCAACAGCGAATACGGCCCAACGGAAAATGTGGTGATCGACGGCTGCACCCTGATCTCCACCTCTGCCGCGATCAAGATCGGCACGGAGGGCGTTGGCGATTTTCGCAATATCCTTGTTTCAAACTGCACGATCAGCAGATCAAACCGCGGTCTTTCCATTCAGATCCGGGACGGCGGTAATGTAGAAAATGTGTCTTATTCCAATATCATGATCGAAACGCGCCGCTTTTGCCCGGACTGGTGGGGAACAGCGGAGCCGATCACCATTACTTCGTTCAACCGCGATGAAAACACAAAGAGCGGCAAAGTGAAAAACATCCGGTTCTTTAATGTTACCGCAAAGGGTGAAAACGGCGTTCTGATCCATGGCAGCGAGGAAAACCCCATAGAGGATGTTACATTTGAGAACTGCCGCATAGAACTGACCAAGACCAGCAAGTGGCCCTGCGGCCTTTACGACCTGCGCCCGTGTTTGGACTGGGGCGTTGAAAAACAGGATAATTCGGCGTTTTTTATCCGAAACGCAAAGGATATCACCATTATGAAAACCAAAACTTCCTGGGGCAATCCGTGCGATCAGTATAAGCACGCTGTTGACGCCGCGGATGTGGAAAATCTGGAACTGCTGCGCTTTGAGGGCAAAGCCGCAAACGCCGAAGACGAGGATATCAAACTCCAAAACGTTCGCCTTGTTCAACCGCTTTAATCTGTGAAGCGGGATGTTTTAAACTATAGAAATAGGCTCTTTTTATCATAAACGCCTGCTTGAAGTTTCCCGCTTGCCGCGCCGGCAAGCGGGCTTTTTGCTTAAAGTTATAAAAAATTAATCTCCGCCGTGCTTGATTTCTCCTTATTTATATATTATTATATAATAGATTAAAAATGATGTTTTGAAAGCGCGGTTGAAATGAAGATACTTGTTGCGGGCCTTGGCCTTATTGGCGCAAGCATAGCAAAAACGTTAAAAAAGAATACTTCCCATTATGTTATGGGGTGGAACAGAACCGTTTCCGTCAGCGAAAAAGCGCTTGCGGACGGCGCCGTGGATGAGATCGGCGAACTTTGTGATCTGATCCCGAAAGCGGATATCACTTTCATCAATCTTTTTGAGGAATGCATTGTTCCCTTTGTGCTGGAACACAAAAATGAGTTTAAGGACGGCAGTATCGTTACGGACAGCTGCGGCATCAAAACCAAGATCTGCCGCAGGCTGGAAACGGAGCGTTTTAATTTTTACTTTATCGGCGCGCATCCCATGGCGGGGCGTGAGGTTTCCGGGTATGACAACAGCCTGCCCACCCTGTTTGACAATGCTTCATTTATCTGCACCCCCACCCACGCGCCGAAATCCAAAACAGACACACTGGTGGAACTGGCAAAAGAAATGGGCTTTGCCCGCACGGTTGTTACAACGCCGGAACACCATGATGAAATGATTGCGTTTACTTCCCAGATTGCGCACGTGCTTGCCTGTTCCTATGTTTTAAGTCCGCTCGCGCCTATGCACGTTGGCTTTTCGGCAGGTTCATACCGCGATGTATCGCGCGTTGCCAGAATCAACGGAGAAATGTGGAGCGAACTCTTTATTGCAAATAAGGAACCGCTCATTAGAGAAATCGATGATCTTGTGGGCAATCTTGAGAAATTCAGAAAAGCCATACAGGAAGAGGATGCAGATACGCTGAAAGATCTTATGGCGCGCGCAAACAAGATCAAAGAGGAGATAGGTTAGTGAAAACATTACGGGTCAATGCCGGAGACGGCTATGATATTCTGATAGAGAGAGGCTTGCTGGAAACCTGCGGCGAGCAGATTAAAACCGCCGTTTCGGCAAAAAAAGCGGCAATCATCAGCGACAGCCATGTTGCGCCGCTGTATTTGGAAACGGTGCAAAGCAGTGTGCGCGCCGCCGGAATGGAAACGGTTTCTTATCTTTTTCCCGCCGGTGAAAGTTCCAAAACAACAGAGAATCTGATCAGGATCGTTGCGTTTTTGGCGGATAACGGGCTTACAAGAAAAGACTGCGTGATCGCCCTCGGCGGCGGAGTCTGCGGCGATATGGCAGGCTTTGCGGCGGCGGTCTATCTGCGCGGCATTCACTATATTCAAATCCCCACCACGCTGCTGGCGCAGGTGGATTCGTCCGTGGGCGGAAAAACGGCAGTGGATCTGCCGCAGGGCAAAAATCTCTGCGGCGCGTTCTGGCAACCGTCGCTCGTTTTGATTGATCCGGAGGTTTTGAATACGCTGCCTGCCCATTATTTCAGCGACGGTATGGGCGAAGTGATCAAATACGGCTGTATAAAATCCGCGCCCCTTTTTGAAAGGCTTAAAAATGAAAACGCGCGGGATATTATAGATGATGTTATTCTGGAATGCTGTGATATCAAGCGCGGCGTTGTGGAACGGGATGAAAAGGAATCCGGCGAAAGGGCGCTGCTCAATTTTGGTCATACCTGCGGCCATGCCATTGAAAAACTTTACGATTTCAGCGGTATTTCCCATGGGGAGGCGGTCGGCATCGGTATGGTTATGATCAGCCGCGCAGGGGAAAGCGCCGGCATCACAGAGCCAGGTACGGCGGATCGGATCGCTGCCCTGCTTGAAAAATACGGCTTAAAAACACAAACGGATCTGCCCGTTTCTCAAATTGTGCACAATATGGCGTTTGATAAAAAACGCACTGCAAACGGCATTAATCTGATTTTGCTTAAAAAGATCGGAGAGAGTTTTATAAAGCCCTCCTCACCGGATGAAGTAAATGCTCTTTTCGGCATAAAATAAAGGAAAAATATGGATATCGTTCAAATTGAAAACGCCGCGTTAAACGGCGCTGTAACTCTGCCGCCCAGCAAATCCGCGGCGCACAGAGCAATTCTATGCGCTTTTCTTGCCGGCGGCGGCACAGTCAGCCCCATGATTCCGTCCCGGGATATGCAGGCGGCGATCGGTGCGGCAAACAGCCTGAAAAACGGAGAAAAAATCATAAACTGCATAGAAAGCGGCAATACGCTGCGCTTTTTCATTCCGGTTGCGGCGGCGCTCGGCAAAGAGGTTACGTTTACCGGGGAGGGCAGACTGCCGCAAAGACCGCTCGGCGAATATATAGAACTTCTGCCAAAACACGGCGTTCAGATGCAAAGCAGCGGATCCCTGCCGCTGCGCATCAGCGGAAAACTGCAAAGCGGCGATTTTCATATTCGCGGTGATATCAGTTCACAGTATATTACGGGGCTGATGCTCGCCTTGCCGCTGCTGGACGGGGATTCAAACATTATACTTACCACGCCGCTCAAATCCAAGCCGTATGTGGATATGACGGTAAACGTGCTCGC
Source organism: Clostridium sp. CAG:678 (assembly GCA_000431535.1). Lineage (GTDB taxonomy): Bacteria > Bacillota > Clostridia > Oscillospirales > Acutalibacteraceae > Eubacterium_R > Eubacterium_R faecale. The sequence continues at coordinate 40,864 of HF991803.1, read as the reverse complement.
CGATTACGGCGTGGAGATAAAAGAAACGGATTCCGGCTATTTTGTGAAAGGAAATCAACACTATTCCGTGCGGGATTATACCGTTGAGGGCGACTGGAGCCATGCGGCATTTTTCATGAGCGCGGCTGCCATCGGCGGCAGAATCACGCTGAAAGGGCTGGATATGCATTCCGCGCAGGGCGATAAAGCCGTCTGCGATGTAATGCGGCTGTTTGGCGCAGAGGTTGCGGCGGACGAAAACGGCGTAACGTGCGCGCACCGCGAACTGCGCGGCATTGATATAGACTGCGATGATATACCGGATATGGTGCCCGCCATTGCCGTAACGGCGGCGTTTGCAAAAGGGAAAACCGTTATACGCGGCGCGCAGCGGCTTCGCTTTAAAGAGTCCGACCGTATTGAGGCAATCGTTTCCAATCTGAAAAAAATGGGCGTTGGCGTTACCGAAACAGCGGATGGCATGATCATTGAGCCTGCCCGCGTTTCCGGCGCCGCGCTGAAAGGCTATAACGATCACCGGATCGTGATGGCGTTTTCGGTTGCCGCATCCTTTGCAAACGGCGGCACAACGATTGATGACGCACAGAGCGTAAACAAAACGTATCCGTCATTTTTTGATGATTTTAAACAGTTAGGAGGAAAGGCAAATGTCTTCAGTGCTGGGTGAAAAGATCAAACTTTCCGTTTTCGGGGAAAGTCACGGCAGGGCGATCGGCTGCGTGATAGACGGGCTGCCTGCCGGCGTGAAACTGGATTTTGATCTGATTCAGAAAGAGATGGATAAACGCGCGCCCGGCAGGGACAAAACTTCCACAACCCGAAAAGAGCCGGATACCCCGCAGATCCTGAGCGGCGTTTTAAACGGCGCAACAACCGGTGCGCCGCTTGCCATGATCATAGAAAACACAAATACCCGAAGCGGTGATTATGATTCTTTGCGCCTGGTTCCAAGGCCGGGGCACAGCGATTATCCCGCGTACGTGAAGTATAAAGGCGCAAACGATATCCGCGGCGGCGGGCATTTCAGCGGCAGGCTTACGGCTCCGCTCGTTTTTGCCGGCGCGGTCGCAAAGCAGATTCTTGCCGCCAAAGGTGTAACCGTTGGCGCGCATATTCTGCAGATCGGTCCGGTGCGTGATACGGCTTTTGATAAGAATACTATAACGGCCGCCATGCTCAGCGAACTCTCTTCCGATTTTTTTGCTACGATCAGCACGGAAAAGGAGATCGAGATGCGCGCGGCTATTGAAAACGCACGGCTGCAGAGCGATTCGGTCGGCGGTGTTATTGAATGTGCTGCCGTCGGTCTGCCCGTTGGCATCGGTTCCAATATGTTTTCCACCGTGGAGGGCAGGCTCTCTTACGCGCTGTTCGGCATACCTGCCGTGAAAGGCGTTCAGTTTGGCGCCGGTTTTGATTTTGCCGGTATGCGCGGCAGCGAGGCAAATGACCCTTATGCGGTAAAGGACGGAAAAGTATGCCTGAAATCCAATAATAACGGCGGCGTTCTCGGCGGCATGACGGATGGCGCGCCGCTCGTTTTCTCCGTGGCGATCAAGCCTACGGCATCCATAGCCGCCGCGCAGGACAGCGTGAACCTTGCCACCATGGAAAATGAAAAACTGGTTGTAAAGGGCAGACATGATCCCTGCATTGTGCCGCGCGCGGTTGCGGTGGTTGAGGCGGTGTGCGCGTTCACACTGCTGGATATGATGATGTAAAAAGGAAATTTGTTTTCATGGATTTGCTTGATTTAAGGAATGAAATAGATAAAATAGACGAACAACTGATTCCGTTGCTTCAGCACCGAATGAACCTATCCAAAGCGGTTGCTGAATATAAAGTGCAAAGAGGGCTTCCCGTATTTAACGCGCAAAGGGAACAGCAGATACTGGATGGCGTTAAGGAAAAATGCGGGCAGGACGGCGATGCGATCGCCACGGTGTTTTCCGCCACGATGGATGCCTCGCGCGCGATTCAGCACAATATTATGGAAAGCGGCGGTGAACTGCGCAATCTGATTACGGCGGCGGTTTCAAACGCAAGCGCTTTCAGCAAAAAAACAACGGTTGCCTGCGCCGGTGTGGAGGGCAGTTACGCGGATGAAACAGCGCTTACGCTGTTTAAAAACGCGTCTATCCGGCATTACAGAATTTTTGAGGATGTGTTTGAGGCGGTCAATAAGGGCGAGGCGCCTTTTGGTATCGTGCCGGTTGAAAATTCAACCGCCGGTTCCGTTCACGAAGTATATGATCTGATCATCAAATACAGGTTTTATGTGGTTGGTTCCTATTCGCTGGAGGTTAACCATTGCCTTTGCGCCCGCAAAGGGGTGGATTATGCCGATATTGACGAGGTTTACAGCCATCCCCAGGCGCTTTCGCAGTGCTCTGAATTTTTAAAGAATTTTGCCTTTACCGGGGTGAATTATACCAATACCGCCGCAGCCGCCAAATTCGTTGCCGAAAGCGGCAGAAACGATATCGGCGTCATCTGTTCGGCAGACGCGGCAAAAAAATACGGACTTCAAATATTAAAAACAAGAATACAGAATATAAGTAATAACAGAACCAGATTTATCGTTATTTCCAAGAAACTGATCATAGAGAATAACGCGGATAAGATCTCGCTCATCTTTGCGCTGCCGCACACAACCGGCTCGCTTTACAGAGTGCTCGGCAGATTTGCCATGGCGGGGCTGAACCTGACAAAACTTGAATCCCGCCCCATGGCAAACGGCGATTTCAGCTATTATTTTTACATAGATCTGGAGGGCAATATCCAAAGCAAAAAAACACTGGATCTGATATGCGCGCTTTATTCCGAACTGCCCGCGTTTAACTTTCTTGGCAATTACCACGAATACTGATAGAATTACGGGGGTGCCGTTTTGAAAAAAAGCAAACGCCGCCAAACAAATTTGATATCCACCGTTATTGTGCTCATCACCGTGGCGCTTATGGTGTTTCTGGCAATCTGCCTGCATGATCAGGCAAGCCTTGAGGTGCGGTTTGACGCGATTATCAGCTGGCTCGGCAAACTGGAACGCGCTGTTGTGGATCTGGATACGCATTTGGAGATCCTTGTGTGCCTGTTTGCTCTGTGGCTCGCAAAGTGCCAGCTTCCCATTCCCATCAGCATACTCTGCGTCATCTCAGGCATGGTGTTTTCAGTGCAGACGGCAATTTTGATCAACACGGTCTGCATAACGGTGTTTTTTATCATCAAATATGCCGAAGGCTCCTGGATCGGCGGCGGATGGGCAATGATGATCCTGAATATTCACCAAGCAAGGTTTATTAAAGACTGGGTGCTCTTTAAGGGCAAGGGCAATCCCTATATCCTGCTTATTTCGCGTTTTGTGCCCTCTATTCCGCTCGGCATGGTATCCAAATTATACGGTTCCATGCATTATGATTTTGTTTATTACGTGTGCTTAAGCATTATCGGCATTCTGCCGCGGCTTTATATATACACGCGCATCGGCGCGGCGATTTATAATCCGTTTTCCAGGCAGTTTATCCTGCTTGCTATGCTTGTTGTGCTGTTTACGGGGCTTACGAGCCTTGCGTTCAATATCTATTACGGCGTTAAATCCCGCCAGATGAATCAGACGCTTCTGATCTATTCCCACAAGGAAAAATATAAAATTGTATTATAAAAATTTAAGAAAGGTAATAGAATTATTATGAAACCAAAGGAGTTTATTGCCGCCATTCAGGCGGGCGAGATGGATGAAAAATTAAAGGCTGTTTATGTAACCGATTATGCCGTAGAACTGCAGAAACCGCGTTACATACGCCTGATAAACGAATTCATCAAGCTTTTTGGGGAGGATAGGGATGTGATCATCACCTCTGCTCCCGGCCGCACGGAAGTGTGCGGAAACCATACGGATCATAATAACGGCAAGGTGCTGGCGGCGTCCGTTAATCTGGATGCGGTTGCCGTGGCGGCAAAAAACGAGGAAGATGTTGTCCGTGTAAAATCGGACGGGCATGCGATGAACGTGGTTGAGATCAGCGAACTCCTGCCCGATGAATCCGAGTTCGGGCACTCCACCGCCATGGTGCGCGGCGTTGTTGCAAAAATTGAAGGGCTCGGCTATAAGATCGGCGGGCTGGACTGCGTTACCACTTCCGATGTAATCGGCGGCAGCGGTCTTTCCTCTTCCGCGGCTTTTGAAGTGCTCCTTGGCACAACGCTTTCTTATCTTTATAATGACGGTGTGATCAGTGCCGTGGATATTGCAAAGATCGCCCAGTACGCGGAAAACGTGTTCTTCGGCAAACCCTGCGGCTTGCTGGATCAGATGGCGTCTTCCGTGGGCACATTCGTTACCATTGATTTTGAGTCTACTGAAAACCCGAAGATCAAAAAAGTGGATTTTGATTTTTCAAAAAGCGGCCATTCGCTCTGCATTGTAGATACCGGCGGAAACCACAGCGATCTTACCGATGATTATGCCGCAGTCCGCGGGGAGATGGAGAGCGTTGCAAAAGCGCTCGGCAAAGACGTGCTGCGTGAAATCAGCTTTGCAGATTTCAAACAGGCAGTTCCGTCCCTGCTCGGCAGAGTCAGCGACAGAGCCCTTCTTCGCGCGTTTCATTTTTACAGGGAGAATATCCGGGTGGAAAAGGCTGTTTCCGCGCTGGAGAGCAGCAATTTTGATGAATTTAAAAAGATCATCAATGAAAGCGGCAGATCTTCTTATATGTATAACCAGAATGTTTTTACACCCAAAGATCCCGCAGAGCAAAAGATCTCGCTTGCGCTGTGCATTTCAGAGGAAGTGCTTGGCGTAAACGGCGCTTACCGTGTGCACGGCGGCGGATTTGCCGGCACGATTCAGGCGTTTGTGCCGAATGAACTTCTGCAGGAATATAAGACCGCCATGGAAGATGTTTTCGGCAAAGGCAGCTGCCATGTGCTGATCATCCGCCCGGTAGGCGGAACAAGAGTGCTGTAAGGCGTTCAGTAACGTATAAAGGGGAGTGGGCGTTATGAAATATGTGTTCATAGAAAATCCGATCGCGGGCAATAAAAGCCGCCAGATGCTTTTTAAGCAGGTGCAGTCCGCGTTCAGGCTGATAGATGATGAAATGATCATAGAGGAAACGGCATACCGCGGTCACGCCAAGCAGATTGCGGCGGATTATGCGGCAAAGTACGGCGAGGAATGTGTGATTGTTTGCTGCGGCGGCGACGGCACGGTTCACGAGATCGCAAACGGGCTTGCGCACACCAAAACGCCCCTGATGATCCTGCCGTTCGGCACGGGAAATGATTTTGCCAAAAAAATCTACGGCACCAAAAAAATAGATTCCCTGAATGTGGTTAAGGCTTTCGGGCTGCATACCGGCCATTTAAAATATGATGTAAGACCCATAGACCTCATAGATTATAATGGGGAAAAATGCATCAACGTTATGAGCTTCGGGCTGGATACCAAGGTGGAAACGATCGGCAGGATCATTGCCGGCAAAGTGAAGTTCCTTGGCAGTCAGGCATATAATATTGCTGTTGTGCCTGCTGTTTTGCAGTCTATGAAATATCAGATCAATTTTGATCTGGATTGTATCGGGAAAGACGGAAAACCGTATAAATGGACGGTTACCCCGGCGGATTACACATTGCTTGCCATCTGTAACGCGAGTTATTACGGCGGCGGTTTCTGCCCGGCGCCAAACTCTAAACTGGACGACGGTATTCTCGATTTCTGCATGGCGGATGCGGTCAATCTGTTTCAGGCGCTTCCACTGATCCCAAAATACAGCGCCGGAACCGCCAATGATGAAACTTCGCCCTATATGCACACGGGTTATCTGACCGGCGGCAGAATCTGGTCTGTAGACGGATCCGGTCTGCTCGGTAATTGCGACGGAGAAAATTTCGATTACCCGGAAGTGAATTTCAAAGTTGAAAAACACGCTCTCAACCTCTGTTTTATAAAGGAATAAACCATGAAAACAAAACGAGTTGCCAAAAAACTCGGCATTGCGCTTCTTGCCGTTTTGATCGCCGCGGCGGTTTCGGCAGGGGCGTTTTTTGCCTTTTATAAGCCTACCGTAACCTTTGATGCCGCCGACCGTACAGGCAGTGTAACAGACGGCGCGTCCGGCTTTTTATACGGTATCGCGCAGGATGGTGTGCCGTCCTATAATATGACGGAAAGCATTCATCTTTCCTCCCTGTCCACGAAAACCACGCTTGGTCTCCAGCACCCGATCGGTGAGATGGAGGATGTTGCCGCCCAGGCGCTCTCCTCCGGCAGCTGCGATTATCTTGTTGTTTATCTTCAGGATATGTACAGCACCTGGTATTATGATGAAGATCATATCAATGAACTGAAACAAGCCGGCGCCTACGACTGGCGCGCGTATTTGGAAAATACGTATTTTCCGCTGGTTGCGCAAACGGTAAACGCCATCAAAGATTCGGATTATCATGACAAGATCGTTTACTGCCTGTTTAACGAGTGTGATAACGGCGTGTGGTTCGGTGAATGGGTCAGTGATCCCTCCAATGAAAACGGCGGTTATAATGATTTTAACGATGCCGGCAGGCAAAACTTTTTTGAGGCGTGGAAACAGACGTATGATTACGTGCGTTCGCTGGATCCCTCTGCCGTGATCGGCGGCCCGGGGTATTATGAGTACAGCAGTGATAAAATGCGCGCGTTTCTGGAATATACCTCTCAAAACAACTGCGTTCCCGATGTTCTGATCTATCATGAACTGAATTACCGCTCCATTTATGACTGGCAGTTTCACACTGCCGATCTGAAAGCGCTTGAAACCGAATACGGCGTGGCGGAGGATACGCCCGTGATCGTAACCGAATACGGCATGATGGAGGATAACGGCAATCCCAATACCATGCTGAAATATATTACGCAGATCGAGTATTCCAAGGTGTATGCGCAGCAGGCATATTGGCTGTTTGCAAATAACCTTTGCAATACCGCGGCGGATTACAATACCCCGAATTCCGCGTGGTGGGTGTACCGTTGGTATGCGGATCTACAGGGGCAGACGATGCGCTCGGAGATCTCGGATATTCTGCATTCGGATATCGGCAAGGCGATCGCGCAGCGCCGTGCGCCGCGGTACAGGCAGTTTATGGGGCTGGGAACGATCAGCGATGCGGAAAATGAGATCGAACTCCTTGTTTCCGGCGCGGATTATAACGGCGCAGTAAAAGTTACGAATCTGGAGAATACTGCCCTTTACGGTAAGGATGTGTATGTGGAGATCAGCGCCGTAACCTATCAGGGCATTTCCGGGAAAGTCTTTACCCCGGAAAACGTGAAAGCGTATACCACCGCATGCGGCGATACGCTCACGATAGATATGGATTTCATGAACGGCGATACGGCATACCGCATTACCGTGCGCGAGGCACAGAGCGGCGATGCGGAGTATGAAAATAAAGATCTGTATACCAGATATGAATTTGAAAACGGAACGCTCCTCGGCGCCGCGTATACGTATGACAGCGCTTATGCCTCAACCGGGGACACGAACGGCCTGGTGGGCGGTATGGAGCAGGAGGGAGACGGCGTTGAGATCCGCGTTCAAATTCCCGAAAGCGGCACATACGAATTCAAGTTTATTTACGGAAAAGCCAATGACGGCGTGCCGGATGAAAACGGCAGGCAGGATCCGAATGACCGTGTGTCTGCAACGGTAAATCTGAGCGTGGGCGAAGAAACGTCTCAGATCACGCTGGAAAATACCGTGAAAAGCGAGATCACCAATGCTTATGCGGATTTCTTTGCGTTGGACGCGGGGGAATATACGGTGCGCCTTACGCATCATGACGGTACGTATGTGCTGGATTCCCTGTTGGTTCGCAGATTGGATAATTCTGCGGATCAGGAGCAGGATTTCGGCATGGCGGTTCTTCCGGATGCGGGCAGAACCGATGCGCAAAACACCTATTTTCTTGCGGTTGCGCCGGAGGACGGGTATTATGACCTTGTAACAGAGCCGAATACGTTGCTGGATATAGACGGCGCGCCGGCACAGAGCAATGACCGCGGCAGCGCAAAGGTCTATCTTCGCAGAGGGCTGAACTATATCGGCGTTCATGCCGCAGCGGCACAGCTTCAGTTTACGGTAACTGCAGAGATAGAGCCTTTGAATATTGTTCTTTCTCCGCAGGATGCTCAACTGGACGGCACGGCGCAGGTGCAGACGAATACTGCCGCCGGTTTGGATTATATCAGCGGCATTTCCGGCTCGTCCGGTTTTGCGCAGTTCACCTTTACCGCCCCGGAGAGCGGAATCTATAAAATGACGGTGCAGTACAGTGCAAACCATGAACAAGGCGTGCACGATTATAATGTGGATCTTGTGGAGGATTATATTACGGTCTCCCTGAACGGCAGTGAAACCGAGCTTTATTGCCGCAATACGTGCAGTAAGGATCAGTTCACAACCGTAACGGTAAATGTGGAACTGAAAGCGGGCACAAACACCCTGCTTCTGTATAATGACGGTTCCAATGCCTTTAACGGCACAGAAACTTATGCGACGGATATTTCCGGCATTACGATCAACCGAACCCAAGCATACTAATAAGCGATCCGGCGGAACAGAAACGTCTTCCGCCGGATCATTTTATTTGAACAAATATTAAAACTTGTATAAATTTTGGCGTAAAGTGAAATGTTTTTTTGAAATGGTGTTGACAAACAGAAAAAAATATGGTATTCATAAACTGTACTAAGCGTAATAGTACAGTGCATACAATAAACGGCAGCGACCCGGCTGCTGATCCGGAGTACAGTTTCTAAATACGAAAGGGGGCGTTTGCTTGCCAAAACCTATTATCCGAACAGAAGATCTTACTAAAACCTTTGTGCTGGGCAGAGAAAAGGTGACTGCGCTGGACCGTGTTAATCTTACCGTTGAGAAAGGTCAGATCTGCGCCGTGCTCGGCACATCCGGTTCCGGTAAATCCACTTTGCTGAATATGCTGGCAGGTTTGGAAAGGCCCACCTCCGGCGCCGTTTATATCGGCAGGCACAGAATAGATCAAATGACGGAACGCGAGTTGACCCTGTTCCGGCAGAAATTTACCGGATTTGTCTTTCAGTCCTATAATCTGATACCGTCTTTAACCGCACTTGAAAATGTTGCCATGCCGCTGATGTTCAAAGGCGTCGGCAAGGAGGAGCGGGAGGCAAAAGCGCTTAAAATGCTGCGGCTTGTCGGTCTGGAAAACAGAAAAGATCACCGCCCGTCCGAAATGAGCGGCGGTCAGCAGCAGCGTGCCGGCATTGCAAGAGCATTTGCAGCGGATCCGCAGGTAATCTTTGCGGATGAGCCAACCGGAAATTTAGACAGCGCTACAACGAAACATATCATGGAACTTGTCTGTGCGCTTGTGCACGAAAAAAACAGCACCATGATCTTGGTAACGCACGATAACAGCGTTGCCGCCTACGCGGATAAGGTTATCCGCATTACGGACGGAAAAGTAACAGAAGAAACAATAACATAAAAGGAGAATACCATGAAAAAACTTTCAACGATCACGGCATTGCTGGCGGCGCTTATTCTTGTTTTCATCCCCGTGCTTTCTTTCGGCGCAGAGCCGCAGCCGTCTCAGAACCTCAGCCCGGCGCTGATCGCAGCCGGATTTACGGCAGATAAAAGCAGCGTGTCTCCCGGAGAGACGGTAAAACTGGATTTTAAGATCAAAAACACCAGTTCGGTGCTTGATGTAAGGAATGTGAATATCCGCCTTTCCGGCGGCGAGGCACTGATTGTAAACGGCGGCAGCGATTCTGTTTATGCGGATAAGATTGCCAAAAACGCAACGTATTCCTTTTCCAAAACCTTTTATTGCAGCCCGCAGGCGGCAGGCGGCGTTTATCCCGTTGCGCTGAGCGCAACCTATGAATATTTTGACGGCGGCGAAAAACTTTCCGGCACGGCGGAGATCAATTACAGCGTGCATGTTTCCCAGTCCGCTGTATCGGCGTCCCTTACGCCGCAGATCCTGATTTCAAATTATTCTTACGGCGGCGACTATGTCAGCGGCGGCGCGGTGTTTGATCTGAATTTTACGCTTAAAAACACATCTAAAAAGATTGCCGTTCAAAATGTAGTTGTAAAACTTTCCGGCGGCGAAGTTTTTGTGCCGGACGGCGCTACGGATACGGATTACGCCGAAAAGCTCTCTTCCGAACTGCGTTTCTCTAAAAAAATGAAATGCGCCGGCGCGGCAGCGTCGGGCGTATATCCTGTAACGGTTTCTGTATCTTATGAATATTTTGACGGCGGCGAAAAAGTATCCCAAAGCGCAGAGCTTTCCATGAGCGTGCGTGTGCAGCAGCCGGAAAGCGTTGCGTTTGGTCAGATCGTGCTCTCCGGGCAGAGCGTTCCTGTAAATCAGGAGCAGGACTGCGCCTTTAGCGTGATTAACAGCGGTAAAAGCGCCATAGCAAACGGCTGGGTAAAGCTGCTGGACGCAGACGGAAACGAACTCACGTCCGCTTATATCGGCAATATAGAGGCTGGCGGCCAGTTTGCAAGCAATTACACGCTGCCCGTTACGTTTAAACAAGCCGGCGCGCAGAATCTGACGCTTGTTTTTGATTATGAAAATGACGCAGGGGAACCCAAATCCGTTTCTAAGGATTTTTCCGTAACGGCGCAGCAGCAGGAAGATCCGTATGCCGAACTTCAGGCGCAGAATGAAGTAACGCAGGGCGAGGGCGATTATACGCTGTTTTATCTGATCGGCGCGGTGCTCGCGGTTGTGATTCTTGTGGTTGTGCTTCTTGTGGTAAAGCGCAGAAAATCAAAAAAAGGCGGTGAGGAGCCTGATGAAGAGATCTGATATTTTTGCCATGGCGCTGCGCAACCTCAAAGGGCGGCGCTCGCGCACAAAGCTGACAGTTATGGGCGTTGTGATCGGAACCTGCGCCATTGTAATCATGATCTCCATAGGCGTGGGGATCAACAATACAGTTACGCAGCAGTATCAGAATTCCGCGTCCGCAACCAGGATCAGCGTTTATAAAAACGCTGCCGCTGCGGATGATCCGAATGTAAAACAGCCGCCTTTGGATGACCGTGCTGTGGAGTATATCGAAAGCATAGAGCATGTAAAAACAGTAATGCCCGTTGTGAACATGACGGAATACGCAAAGATCACCCGCGGCAGGTATTCCTATACCGGCGGCAGTATTACCGCAGTGGATTTTGATCAGTTTGCCGATCTCGGCATTACCGCCTCCGGAAGTGAGATCATTCCTTCGGCGGATACGTATACCGTGTATTTCGGCGACAGAGCCGTTGTGAATTTTACGGACAGCAACGGAAACTCCGTGAAATATGATTCTGATGCGGACGGCAAGATCACGGATTGCGAGATCAAGCCGCTTTCGGACTCGTTTTCTATTTCTCCGTCAGGCGGCGATTCCGCAGACGGGCAGAGTTCTTCCTCCGTGCAGCCGCAGCGCATTCGCGTTGCCGGCGTCATTGATTCACCCGGCAGTTCGGGCATGGATACTTCCAATACCATCTTTATGGATATGAAAGCCGCGCAAAAACTTCTGCGCGAGTATAACGCGCTGAACGCAAAGCCCAATACGCCGCCGGAATATTCGGAGATCTATGTGTATGCGGATGATGTGAAATATGTAACCGCTGTGCAGCAGGCAATCGGCGCGTCCGGCCTTGCAACCTATTCGAACGAGGATGATATCAACAGCACCAAACGCACCATGGCAGCCGTGCAGCTTGTGCTCGGGGCAATCGGCGCCGTATCCATGCTTGTGGCGGCGTTCGGCATCAGCAATACGATGATCATGGCCGTGTATGAGCGCACAAAGGAGATCGGCGTTATGAAAGTGATCGGCTGTGATATTGCCGATATCAAAGCTGTGTTTTTGTGCGAGGCAGGCATGATCGGGCTGATCGGCGGCGTGATTGGCGTGGTGATCAGCATTATTGTTTCATTTATCGCAAATCTTGCGGCGGATGCCGTGATCGGCTCCCTTGCCGGTGATGCTTCCGCAGATATAACGGTTTCTTCGGTTCCCGTTTGGCTGGTGCTGCTCGGCATTGGGTTTTCCGTTATCATCGGCATCGTTTCGGGCATTTCGCCCGCAAACAGGGCGGTTAAGGTCAGTGCCCTTAAAGCAATACACAATGAATAAGTTGGCAGGTGATGTGATTTGATGTTTTCGCTTGATTCAAGAAGCCGTGAGCCGATCTACGTTCAGCTTGAAAAGGAGATCGTGAAATATATCAATCTGGGCGTGTATGAGGCGGACAGTCCGCTGCCGTCCGTCCGCGCGCTTGCAACAGAGCTTTCAATCAATCCCAACACGGTTTCAAAAGCATATAAAAATCTGGAGCAGCACGGCGTGATCTACACTTCTCCGGGAAAAGGCGTGTTCGTCAATAAAACGGATCTTTCCGTTATCCACCGGGAGACGGAAAAAATCCTCACATCCGCACTGGAGGATGCCAAAAACGCCGGCATGGATAAAAATGAGGTTATCCATATCGTCAATTCTGTTTGGGAGGGAAGATCATGATCGAAATTAAGGAATTAACCAAAAACTTCGGCGGCACAAAGGCGCTGGACCACGTTTCGTTTCGTATATCGGACAGTTCTGTTTTTGGGCTGGTGGGTTCAAACGGAGCAGGCAAGAGCACGCTGTTAAGAGTGCTTGCCGGTATTTATCAGGCGGACGGCGGCAATGCGTATCTGGACGGCGAAACGCCTTTTGAAAATCTGAACGTAAAAAACAACACCGCGTTCGTTTCTGATTTTCCGTATTTTTATCCGGGCGCAACGCTGGATTCCTTTGCAAAATATTACAAACGCGCGTATTCCGGGTGGGACGATACAAGGTATGCAAATCTGAAAAGCGTTTTCCCCATATCGGCAAATCAGAAGATCTCTTCCATGAGCAAAGGCATGCAAAGGCAGGCGGCTATCATCCTGGCTCTTTCCCATGCGCCGAAGTACGTTTTGTTTGATGAGATTTTTGACGGACTGGATCCGGTTATACGCGAACTGGTGAAAAAGATCTTGATCGAATATATTTCCGTTATGCATGCCACCGTTGTGATCGCCAGCCATAATCTGAGGGAACTGGAGGGCTTTTGCGATCACATTGGTCTTCTCCATCAGGGCGGCGTGCTGCTGGAAAAGGATATAGACGGCGAATCCGCAGGCATCTTCCGCGTGCAGTTCGTGATGCCTAAAGCGGATTTTGAGGCGATCAGACCTCAGCTCAAGATTGTAAATGAAGCCCATCAGGGTAAAATGATCCAGCTTACCGTCAAAGGTGAGGAAGAGGATATAAGGCGGGTTATAGAATCCAAGGCGCCCGTATTTTTTGAGGCGCTTCCGCTCACCCTGGAGGAATTGTTTATCAGTGAAATGGAGGGCGCAGGTTATGAAATCAACAAATTATTCAGTTAAAGGCGTTTTTTCCGCTGCGTTCACGGCAACGGCACGCCGCCAGCTTCCCGGCGCGCTGATCGCCGCGGCGGTGTCTGCCATTGTGTCTGTGATCTATGCGCTGTTTTACTGCACCGGCTATTACGGCTACGATAATGATATTTCCTACGGCGTTATGATGTGGGGTTCTGCGGTTTTGTTTATAGCCGCTGTGTACAGCGCCATTTCCGTCGGCGTGATGTTTAACGCGTATTTCAGCCGCAGGGCGTGCGATTATCACTTTGCCATGCCGTTTAAAAGAAGTCATCTTTACCATGCAAACTTTCTGTTCGGCTTAACGGCAATCGCCTTGCTGATCGCGGTTTCCGTTGCGGTATTTTCCGCCACTGCCGGCATTATTTCCGCTGCCAATCCGGAGGGAAAAGTAACGTATATAATTCTAACGGCAGAAGTTTTAAAGCCGTTGCTGACGCTGCTTGCGTCTCTCCTTGCAGGTTATTCCGCCTGCACGATGTGCGCCGCGGTCTCCGGCAAATGGCTGCAATATGCTGTGCTGGTGTTTATATGCATCTTTTCCGTGCCGGTACTGCTGATCGGCGTTGCCTCCAGAATCAATTCCATCTGGGGGGTTATGGTAAGTTTGTTTGATTTTGCAAGCATAACGCCGGTTGGCGTGGCGGCCATGCTGCTTAAGGAGCCGGCGGACGGTATGTGCATTTTCATGTCCGTTGTGGCGCTTGCCGAATGTTTGGGTATGTATCTTGCCGGCCTTCTCTCCTTTAAACGCAGAAAAGCGGAGATCGCGGAAAGCGGTCAGGGCGGTTCCCTTATAAAATATCTGCTGATGGCGCTGTTTGTGGCGTCCGGATTCCTGTATTTCGGCGCCTCGGAAAATCTGCTCGTAACCATTGTTACCGGTGTGATTACTGCGTTTGTGTGCGCGGCGCTGTTCAGTGCCGTTCAGGTTCGCCGCAAAAAGGTTTTCACCAAGAAAACAGGTGTTCTCTTCGGCGCGGTAACGGGGATCTGTCTTGTGCTCACGGTGGGCATTTACTTTTCCAATTCGTCCTCTTATGTAAAATATGTTCCGGAAGCGGATGAGGTGGAAAGTGTTACCATTACGGAATATGACGGCTATGATTCCTACAACAGCGTTTCGCTGGATTATATTATGCAGATTCTGAACGGCAGCACGGCAGAAGCCCGCCGGGCAACGCTTACCGAGCCGCAGAATATACAAACGGTTGTGGATTTCCACACCCTTGCCGTTTCGGATAAAGTGATCCGAAATACATCCGCCAACGGTGCGGAAAATGTAAACGATCTGCTGCCGGCAGGTTCTGAAAATGATGTGCCGCAGGCAACAACGGCGGCTGTGTCCGATCCCTCTGCCGTGGATGGCGTTACGGTCAATGAGGAAGATTATTTTATCGGCGACCGGATCAACTGCTCCCTTGCATATAAACTGAAAAACGGCAGAACGGTATACAGGTCTTACGCCATTAAATCCCCGGATTATGATCTGTGGCATCAGTTCCTTGCCGCATTTAAGAATAAAGAGGCGGTTATGCAGGAAGATGCGTTTGCCGTTGATATCAACGATGTGCTTTATGTGGAAGCCACGGTTTACCAAATTGTAACAGGAGAAGAGGAAACCTCCGTTGCGGATCAAAGCTATGTTTTGCCTGCGGCGGAGTGGGAGCAGATCCGTGACGTTCTTGCCGAGGACAGAACCAAAGAAGAGGATGACGTATTTTATTACGGCTCCGCTACAGGCGCCACGCTCACCGTTTGCTGTATTAATCCTGAACTTCCGGAAGAACAGAAAGCGCAGCTGCGCGCCATGACGCCAAAAGAAAAGTATGATTACGTTTCTCTTGCAGGTTCTGATATGTTATCGGATCCTAAGAAATTCCCGGTTTATCCGGAAGTGGGATACAGCGTTTATATTACGGTGCAGGATGAAAACGCCATGCATCTGCTGCAAAGCCCGGAAACCAGAGACAGCGCTATTTTAACGCTGGATCTGACCTGATCCGGTGCCGGAGCCGCAGATCGTAAACATCGTCTGCGGCTTTTGCACGGGGCGTTTATAAAGAAAAAAACTCCGGCTGGAATTCAGCCGGAGTTTTACTTTTGGTTGCAGCGCAAACAGCCGGGCGTTTGCCGCGGCGTTTTTAACTGTTAAAAATTTAAAACTATCTTAAAAGAGAGAATCCGATATCAATGGCACCGCTCAGCAGGCGCGATGTTTTTTTCATTCCGATGGTTTCGGTGATCCATAAAATAATCAGCGCCACCAGAATGGCTATGATCAGCGTTTCTTTTTTCATTCTGCGCACCTCCGTTAAACAGCAAAGGTTTATTTTGCTTTTTTTCGCTAATAATATTATAAACTTTTTTAAAAATAAATCAATAGCCGCCGGGCATTTCCTTTGTGTATGTTTTCACAAATTATTATAAAATAATAAAC
Source organism: Clostridium sp. CAG:678 (assembly GCA_000431535.1). Classification (GTDB taxonomy): domain Bacteria; phylum Bacillota; class Clostridia; order Oscillospirales; family Acutalibacteraceae; genus Eubacterium_R; species Eubacterium_R faecale. The sequence continues at coordinate 24,954 of HF991803.1, read as the reverse complement.
AAAAATGAAAAATTAAGGTTGAAAAACGCAATCATCTGTTTTATAATACTACTAATTTGGATGATTTCGGGGGAATGTTTATGCAAAACCTTATTTTTCATATAAACGCGTTTCCCGTTGCGGCGGAAACATACAAAGAATATCTCGGAGGTGTTGATTGGGTGCTTACTTCAGAAGTTGTTATTGCCGGCATCGTGATTGTTATGCTGGTGCTTATCCTGCTTATCCTTATTTTCAAGGGCTTTGGCAAGGCAGTTTCAAAAAGTGAAAAATCCGTTCAGGATCACAACCCTGCTGTGCAGGCGGCTGCGCCTGCTGCATTTGCTGCTCCTGCGCCGGCTCCTGCCGTTCAAAACGGCATCAGTGCAGAGATTGTTGCGGCGATTGCGGCTGCAGTCTATGCGGCAGAGGGCGGAAAGCCGGTAACGATTCGCTCTATCAGGGTCAAAACTGTTGCGGGCAGAAATCCGTGGGCTGCCGCGGCAATTGCGGAAAACACAAGACCTTTCTGATAAGCTGAAAACGGGTTTGCGGCAACAGCCCGTTTTTTAACGCATTTTTTTAACGGAGGGCTTTTATAATGGATATTTTACAGGGCGTTTGGGGCGCGCTGGTTGAGATCATCAAAAACAGCGGTTACGCGTTTTTCTTTACCGACGGCGGCTACCTCAACCTCATTATGATCGGTGTATCCTTTTTCTTCCTGTGGCTCGGCATCAAAAAAGGATTTGAGCCGCTGCTGATGATCCCGATTGCTTTCGGAATGCTGCTTGCCAATATTCCGGGGGCAAATCTTGCCGTGCAGTATAATGATCTGCAGGGCTTTATAGATCTTGTTGCGGGCAGAATGGTGAATGACGCGGGGCAGGTGTGCACACCCGGGCTCCTTGATTTTCTGTATTTCGGAGTAAAAGCGGGTATTTATCCTCCGCTGATCTTTCTGGGTATCGGCGCTATGACGGATTTTTCGCCCCTGATTGCGAATCCGTCCAGCTTTATCCTCGGCGCTGCCGCGCAGCTCGGCATTTTCTTTACCTATGTCGGCGCCATCCTGCTGAAATTTACCCCGCAGGAGGCAGGCTCCATCGCCATTATCGGCGGCGCGGACGGCCCCACGGCCATTTTCGTAACTTCTCAGCTTGCGCCGGAAATGCTTGGCACAATCGCGGTCGCTGCCTATTCGTATATGGCGCTCGTGCCGGTGATTCAGCCGCCCATCATGCGCGCGCTTACAACAAAAAAAGAGCGCAGCGTGGTTATGGATACACTGCGCCCTGTTTCAAAACTTGAAAAAATACTTTTCCCCATTATGGTTACGGTTATCGTTTCCTTGCTGCTGCCGGATGCGGCTTCACTTGTGGGTATGCTGATGTTTGGCAACTTGCTCAAAGAGAGCGGCAGAACGGAAAGAATCGCCAAGGCGGCGCAGAACGAACTGATGAATATCATCACAATCATGCTTGGTCTGTCCGTAGGCGCCACCACCAGCGCCCAGAGTTTCTTAAACGCAAAGTCGCTCGGGGTTATCGTGCTGGGTCTGATTGCGTTTTCGGTGGGCACTGCCGGCGGGGTGCTCTTCGGCAAACTGATGTATGTGATCACAAAGGGCAAAGTCAATCCGCTCATCGGCTCGGCGGGCGTTTCTGCGGTTCCCATGGCGGCGCGCGTCAGCCAGAAAGAAGGGCAAAAGGAAAATCCGACAAACTTCCTGCTTATGCACGCAATGGGTCCGAACGTTTCCGGCGTGATCGGCTCTGCCGTTGCGGCAGGTGTTCTGCTTACGCTTCTTGGGTAAAACCAAATGATCCGGGGGTGCTTTCGGCGCCCCTTTTTTGACCGCCTGTTTGCCGATATACCATTACGGCAGGCAGGGCGGTTTAATCTGCTTGTTTAGGCTTGCGTCAGGCAGGCCGGTTTTTATTCTGCATATTTTTTTATTTGAGGTGTACATAATGGCATTAAATGAAATGCAGCAACAGGCTGTGGACTGCACAGAAGGCCCTCTTTTGATCCTTGCGGGTGCCGGTTCGGGCAAGACTACCGTGCTTGTAAACCGCGTGCAGCATATTATTGAAAGCGGCCTTGCGCTTCCGTGGCAGGTGCTTGCCATAACGTTTACAAATAAGGCGGCGGGTGAAATACGCGAAAGGCTGATCAGCACCGTGGGCGAGGAGGCGCGCGATATCTGGGCGCACACGTTTCATTCCTGCTGCGGCAGGATCTTAAGGCGGTTTGCGGACCGGATCGGCTATACTTCCCATTTTACAATCTATGATACGGATGACCAGAAACGTGTGATGAAACACTGCCAAAAATCCCTTGGTATAACGGATAAGATTCTGCACCACAAATCCATTCTTTCCGAAATGAGCACGGCGAAGGACAGCCTGATCGACCCTGCCGAATATAAAATCAGCGCGCAGAATGATTTTCGCAAAGCCAGGATTGCGGAGTGCTATGAACTCTATCAGAAAGAACTGCTGAAAGCGGACGCTATGGATTTTGACGATATGATCTTTAATACCGTAAAACTTCTGCGTGAAAACGAGGATGTTTTGCAGCTGTATCAAAAGCAGTTTAAATATGTTATGGTGGATGAGTATCAGGATACTTCCCATGCGCAGTATGTGCTGGTTTCTATGCTTGCCGGCGGGTACAACAATATCTGCGTGGTGGGTGATGATGACCAAAGTATCTACCGCTTCCGCGGCGCAACGATTGAAAATATCCTCTCTTTTGAGCATCAGTATAAAAATGCAAAAGTGATCCGCCTGGAGCAGAATTACCGCTCTACCCAGAATATATTGGATGCGGCAAACGCCGTGATCTCCAACAATAAAAACCGCAAGGGCAAAAATCTTTGGACTTCTGCCGGCGCGGGGGATAAGATCATTCTGAACACGCTGGATGACGAGGCGGATGAAGCGCAGTTTATTGCCGATGAGATCCTTAAAAATGTTAAAAACGGCAGAAAAATGCGGGATCATGCCATTCTTTACAGAATGAACGCCCAGTCCAGAAACATAGAAATCACGCTTGCCAAAAGCGGCATTCCCCATGTTGTGATCGGCGGTCACAGGTTCTTTGACCGTAAGGAGATCAAAGATATCGTCAGTTATTTTGCCGTGATTAACAACCCGGCAGATAACGTTCGGCTTCAGCGCATTATCAATGTGCCGAAACGCGGCATTGGCGATACGATGTTCGCCAATGTTATGGAGATTTCAACAGGTATCGGCGTATCTGCGTTTGAGGTGTGCGAGCGTGCGGATGAATTTCAGAAGACCCAGCGCGCGGCGCGCAGGCTGTGTGAATTTACGGATCTGATCAAACATTTTCAGCAGTGCCTGGAGGACGGTATGCCGCTTTCCGATCTGTTGCAGGAGATCATTGAAAAAACAGGTTATAACGATTATCTGGATGAGGATCCGGAAACCGCGCAGGACAGGAAAGATAATATCAGCGAACTTTCCACAATGTTTATCCGCTATCAGCAGGAAAACGAAGATTTTGACCTTTCCGATTTTCTGGAGGATGTTGCTCTGGTTTCGGATATTGATACTTACAACAGCGATGATGACGCCGTTGTGCTTATGACGCTGCACGCAGCCAAAGGGCTGGAGTTCCCGGTCGTTTTCATCCCCGGTATGGAGGACGGCATATTTCCCGGAAATCAGTCTCTTTACAGTGATGAGGATCTGGAAGAAGAGCGCCGCCTTGCGTATGTGGGCATAACCCGCGCCAAGGAAAAACTGTATCTGCTCAACGCCCGCAGGCGCATGCTTTACGGCACCACGGGCAGAAATTCGCCTTCCAGATTTTTGCGTGAGATTCCCATGAACGTGGTAAACGATATAACAGTGCACACCTTTACGCCGCGCGGTGCGTTTACAAGAAGCGCGTTTGCGGAAAACCCCACCGCCAAAACTGCGCTTTCTTCTCATAAATTCGGTCAGGTCGGGTTTGAACGTTCCAATTCCGGCGCGCGCTTTGAGGTTGGAGATACGGTAACGCACAAGGCGTTCGGCACGGGTGTAATCCTTTCCGCCAAGCCTATGGGCAACGATACGCTGCTGGAGATCGCATTTGATAAGGCGGGCACCAAGAAATTGATGGCAAATTTTGCAAAACTGGATAAAGTTTGATGCTTAAGATCTCCTAAATACAGAACGATATTGAAAAAGGTCTGCCTTGGCGGCAGACCTTTTTGTGTTTTTTAACTGTTTTCTTTTGCGCTGTCGGCGTCTGTATCGTCCGTATTGCAGCAGCAGGAAGCGTTGGAGTCCGTTCTTTCCGGCGGGAAGAATTCGTCCACGGGGAAATCGATGTTCTGGAATGTGTCGCACGGGTTTTGTGTGTTGCACTCGCATTCTCTCTGCGGAATGCAGTAATCATAAGCCGGGATCAGAATCTGAACATCCCTTTCCATCTGCACAATGCTGAAAAGGCCGAGCGTTACCAATACGGCTTTTGTGGCGCCTGCGCTTGGAACGGTGTCCTGCGAATTCTGAAGAATGGACTGGGGAAAAGATGTGCAAAGCGGAATACAGCAGTCGCAAAGATCAATCACGTCACACGCCAAAATCACGGGATCCACTGCCTGCACCTTCGCCGTCGGGTTCGTGTAACTCGGCGCCTCCGGGCAGTCCGTAGCGTCGCACGCGGGGTTGGATGTGAACACTTTCACATTGCCGTCTGATCCGTAAAGAATGCATTTTTTGGTAAACTGCGCATAGCCTACGGCCACTTCCGGCGTGGTACATGGCGCGGAATAAGTATCAAATTCAAGGCGGAAATAAAAGGTGATGTCCACCGCGTAGTAGCCCCTGTTGAAAGGCACTTCGTCCACGTCAATGGAAACGGAAACCACTTCGCACTCGCGGCATTTTACGCTTACCGCCTCGTCTATCAGCCTTTGGCTCCTTGAAAAAAACGTAACTCTGAGATCCTCGAGGCAATCTTTTGAAACGCAGCTGTCATAAATTCGCTTTGTGTCTACGCACACAGCCTCATTTATGCGGTTTTCACCGGCGTTAATAATGGTGTTTGCCATAAAAAAACTCCTTTGCAGAATATTTGAAGTTAACTTCATATCATTCTATGCAGGAGTTTTTTTGTTGACAATTTTATTTTAAATTTTAAGCGCTTTGTTCAAAAAATCAGTCAAACGCCGGATACATTCTTCTGTATAGCGCGTTTATGCGGCGGAAATAATCGCCGTCGGCGCTGTCAATTGTTTCTTTCGTGGTGCGAAAGCGCCAGTTTTTATCGGCAACGCCGGGAATGTTCATGCGCGCGTCGCTGCCGAACCCACACATGTCCTGAAAAGAGATCATTGCCACGTTGGAACTGCTTTTCCACACCGTTTCTATGATCCGGCGGCAGGAGGGGCTTTTGTAGCCGCCCTCGCCCCAGTTATCGCCGTCAAAGCCGCAGTAATCCAGGGCAAAACGCCGTTCCTCCTCGTTTGCCTCCCAAAGCCAGCCAAGCAGGGTGTTATTGTCGTGCGTGCCAACATAGTTTATGCTGTTTTGCACGGCATTGTGCGGCAGATGGGCAGAATCGGCGTGCGCGTCAAAGCCAAACTGCACAACTTTCATTCCGGGAAATCCCGTGTCCTGCAGCAGTTTTATTACGTCTTCCCCAAAAGTGCCGAGGTCTTCCGCAATGATCGGGGCGTTCGGGTGCCTTTCAAACAACTTGCCGAAAAGCTCCATGCCCGGCCCTTTTTGCCATTCGCCGCTTTTGGCGTTCTCGGCGTCCGCGTCCACCTCATAATAACTCGCAAACGCGCGGAAGTGATCTATGCGCACCACGTCAAACGTCTTGAGCGCCGATTCAATTCTGGATATCCACCAGGCATAGCCGTCTTTTTTCATCGCGTCCCAGTCATAGATGGGATTCCCCCAAAGCTGCCCGTCTTCGCTGAAATAATCCGGCGGAACGCCTGCCACTTTGCTCGGCTTTAGCGTTTCTTTATCTATTTTAAACAGCGGCAGATCCGCCCACACGTCCACGCTGTCCATAGCCACGTAAATGGGCATATCGCCGATCACGGCAACACCTTTTTTGTTTGCGTACTGTTTAATCTCATACCACTGTTTGTAAAAAATAAACTGCGCAAATTTCCAAAACGCGGCGTTCTCTTCAAAGGAATAAATGTCTTTTACGCATTCGGCATACACCGCCTGTTTTTTATCCCACTGCCACCAAGCGCTGCCGCCGTTCTGTTCCTTTGCCGCCATATAAACGGCGTAGTCCGTAAGCCACGGGTTAGCGATCTCAAATTCCTTGATCTGCCGCGCCGTTTCGCCGTCAATCCGGGAAAACGCTTTTTTCAGCAAGGTATATCTCTTTTGCGCGGCAAAATCATAGTCCGCAGTGTAGGGCGATCCTGTGTAAACGTTATCTTCCACGTCCTGCCCGTCCACAAGCCCCATGTCCAAAAGCCCTTTTGGATCAATAAAAAGATAATTGCCGGCAAAAGCGCTCGGCGAGCAGTAAGGGCTGTTGGACGCGTCCGTGGGATTAAACGGCAGTACCTGCCAATAGGTGAATCCCATATCGCTGATCCGGTCTATAAAATGTTTCACGTTTTCGTCAAAAACGCCAATTCCGTATCTGCCGGGCATGGAACTGATGTGCATCAGCACCCCGGCGCCTCTTTTTTTCAGCATTTTGCATATCCTTTCCCGCTTGCAGGCGGTAAAAATCTTTCTTTTCAAACAATTTTAACAAAAATGTGCCCGTTTGGCAATACAAAGCATAAAATGCGCCTGCTATTATATATTATTTTAAAAGATTTAATAATTTATTATTGAATCTATACGCGCCTTTTGCTATAATTAAAAATACTATGGAAAAGTGTTTATACCCGTAAAATTCAGGTGTTTGCCATAAGCGGAAAGAGGTGGGATAATGGATTCTTTTAAATTGAAAACGGCAACGGTTCCCCAAACGGAACTGGATATTCAAAAGGAGTTTTGCAAAAAGGTGCGGTCCGTTATCTCAAAACGGTATGATCCGGCGCCGCTTGCCTGCGTTGTAACTTACGGCTGCCAGCAGAATGTGGCGGACAGCGAAAAAATAAAAGGCATGCTGCATGAAATGGGCTACGGCTTTACCGAAGAACGCACCAAAGCGCAGCTTATCCTGTTTAACACCTGCGCCGTGCGCGAGCATGCGGAAGACAGAGTGTTCGGCAATGTGGGCGCGCTGAAAAAGTACAAGCATGAACATCCCGGCGTTGTAATTGCCTGCTGCGGCTGTATGATGCAGCAGCAGCACATTGCGGAAAAAATTAAAAAAAGTTTTCCGTTTGTGGATCTTGTTTTCGGCACGCACGTGATCCATCAGCTGCCCGGCCTTTTATATAAGACGTTAACGGGCAAAAAACGTGTTTTTGAGATACCGGATATGGACGGCGTGATCGCAGAGGGCGTTCCTGTTCTCCGGGATGAGGAAAAAAGAGCGTGGCTGCCCATTATGTACGGTTGCAACAATTTCTGCACATACTGCATTGTGCCCTATGTGCGCGGCAGAGAGCGCAGCCGCGATCCGCAGGATATTCTGAAAGAGGCAAGGGAACTGGTTCAAAACGGCTGCAAGGAAATCACACTGCTCGGCCAGAACGTAAATTCTTACGGCAAAAATCTGGAACCGAAAGTAACATTCGCACAACTGCTTCGGATGATCAACGATATAGACGGTGATTTCAGAATACGGTTTATGACCAGCCATCCAAAGGACTGCACCCGCGAACTTCTGGAAACCATGGCGCAGTGCGATAAAGTGGCAAAGCATCTGCACCTGCCGTTTCAAAGCGGAAACGATCGTGTGCTGAAAGCCATGAACCGCAATTACACCAGAGAAAAATATCTTTCCCTTATCCGTTACGCAAAGGAACTGATGGGGGACGCGCTTTCCATAACATCCGATATCATCGTCGGGTTCCCGGGCGAAACTTATGAGGAGTTTCAAGATACGCTTTCTCTGATTGAAGAGGTCAGATTCACCTCGCTCTTCACCTTTATTTATTCGCCCAGAAACGGAACGCCGGCCGCCCGCATGCCGGATCCCGTGCCTGCTGAGGAAAAGGGCAGGTGGCTTAGAGAACTGCTTGCCGTTCAGGAAAAAATCTCGGCGGAGAATATGAAAAAATATGCCGGCAAAACATTTAAATGCTTTGTTTACGGCAAAGGCAAACTCGGCGAACATTCGCTGGAGGCCAGAACGGACGGCAATCTGATCGTTGAGTTTGACGGCGACGAGAGCCTGATCGGCTCTTTTAAAAACATAACCGTTACCGAACCGCTCACTTATGTATTAAAGGGCAGGCTCGCGGAAGAATATTAAATAAAAATAATTTTGAAAGGATTTTATACTATGGCACTTGAAAACGCACTTCGTGAACTCGGAAAGGAAATTCAGAAAGACGCGCGCTTTAAAGCGCTTCAGGACGCTGCCGCAAAAAATGACGCGGACGAAAATCTTCAGGAGCAGATGAAACAGCTTCAGCTCTATTCCCTTCAGTATCAGCAGGAAACAGGTAAGGGCGATGATGCTGATAAGGAAAAAATAGAGGAACTTCAGAATGATTATCAGAATCTTTATGAGGAAATCATGAAGAATGAAAATATGGAAGTTTATTCCGCCGCCGCTTCCCAAATGGAGGAAATGGCGCAGTATATCAGCAAGATGATCGGCCTCTTTTTTGACGGGGAGGACCCTGAAACCTGTCAGATCCCGGATGAATCCTGTACGCATGACTGCTCAACCTGCGGCGGCGGATGCGGATATTAATATCCGATTTACGTTATAAATTTTAAATTAAGGAGGATGAATATGGCAGGCAAAAAGCAAAACGGGCTTTCGCCTATGATGGAACAGTATTTTGATATAAAAAGCAAATATCCCGATATGCTGTTGTTCTTTCGCCTGGGCGATTTCTACGAAATGTTTTTTGACGACGCCAAAATCGCCTCCGAGGAGCTGGATCTTGTGCTGACCGGCAGGGATTGCGGGCAGGAGGAGCGCGCCCCCATGTGCGGCGTTCCGTTTCACTCTGCGGATAACTATATTGCCAAATTGGTAAACCGGGGATATAAAGTTGCCATATGCGAGCAGCTGGAAGATCCCAAACTGGTGAAAGGCCTTGTTAAGCGCGATGTTGTCCGCATCATAACGCCCGGCACCGTAATTGAGGGCAATATGCTGGAGGACGGCGTAAACAATTACCTTTGCTGTATCTGCAAAGGGGATAACGAAACGGGCATCTGCTTTGCAGATGTTTCAACCGCGGAGTTTCATCTGACTGCCGTTAAGGGTGATCATGCTGAAGAACAGATCACGGACAGGCTTGCAACCTATCAGCCCAAAGAGGTGCTGATCAATTCCGCCGCGCTGGATTACGATCGGGTGGCGGCGTTTATCAAAGACCGCCTCGGCACAAAAGTGCAGCTGCTGGATGATGGTAAATTCAGTTTTGAGGGCGCCACGGATCTGATTCTGGAAACGCTCGGCAGGCAGGAGATCGATTCGCTCTCGCTCGGCAGCAGCAAAAGCGTGGTCTGCGCGCTCGGCGCCGTGATCGGCTACCTGAAAGAGGTGCAAAAGAAAGACGAGATCGAAACGCCGGCGGATATAGATTATTTTGATGATACCGAGTATATGAAACTCGATATGAACGCCCGCCGCAATCTGGAACTCACCAGTTCCATGATGACGGGGGATAAAAAGCATTCCCTCTTGTGGGTGTTGGATAAAACCAAAACGGCAATGGGCAAGCGTATGATCCGCAGCTGGCTGGAGATGCCGCTGATGTCTGCCGCAAGGATCACAAGGCGCCAGAATGCCGTTGCCGAATTTGCAGACAGCCCCGAACTGCGGGATAAGATCCGCAATGCGCTGACCGGGGTCAGCGATGTGGAGCGGCTGATGGCGCGCGTTGCCTATTCAACCGCAAATGCCAAGGAATTAAGATCGCTTCAGGCAACCTGTGAGAAACTGCCGGAAATCAAAGCGCTTTTGGAAAACACCGGCAGCGCATATCTGAAAGAAATCTATGCAAAGATAGATACCCTTGCCGATGTGCAGGATCTGATTCAGCGCGCAATCGTGGATGAACCGCCGTTTTCGCTGCGTGAGGGCGGCATGATCCGCCGCGGATTCAGCCCTGAACTGGATGAGCTGAAAAGTATTATGGAGGACGGCGCCGGCGTTATTGCCGCGATTGAAGCAAGGGAACGTGAAAAAACAGGTATTCCCAAACTGAAAGTGGGCTACAACAGAGTGTTCGGCTACTATATCGAGGTCACCAATTCCTATAAAGATCTTGTGCCGGAAACTTACATAAGAAAACAAACTTTAACCAATTGTGAAAGATATATAACCCAGGAACTGAAAGATCTGGAGGGCAAGGTGCTCGGCGCAAAGGACAGAGCCGTGGCGCTGGAATATGACGTTTTCTGCTCTGTGCGGGAAGATGTGGCAAAAGAGGCGCAAAGGATACAGAAAACAGCCAAGGCGCTTGCCGCGCTGGATACGCTTGCTTCCCTTGCGGAAGTTGCCGTAAACAACAATTACTCCTGCCCGCAGATCAACACAAGCGGCGCCATAGAGATTGAGGACGGCAGGCACCCGGTTGTGGAAGCGCTGATGGACGGCGCGCCTTTCGTTCCCAACGATACGCTGCTGGATACGGATGAAAACCGCTGCATGATCATCACCGGCCCGAACATGGCTGGTAAATCCACCTATATGCGGCAGATCGCGCTGATCGTTCTGATGGCGCAGATTGGTTCATTCGTGCCTGCGCGCAGCGCAAGCATCGGCATTACGGATGCAATTTTTACACGCGTGGGCGCGTCAGACGATCTTGCCACCGGTCGCTCCACTTTTATGGTGGAGATGAGCGAGGTATCGTCCATTCTGCAAAACGCAACGCCCAAAAGCCTGATCATTCTGGATGAGATCGGGCGCGGCACTTCCACGTTTGACGGTATGAGCATTGCGCGCGCCGTGCTGGAATATGTGTGCAAAAAAAAGACGCTCGGCGCGAAAACGCTTTTTGCCACCCATTATCATGAACTCACGGCACTGGAGGGCATGCTGGACGGCGTGAAAAACTATTCCATAGCCGTAAAAAAACGCGGGGATGATATCACGTTCCTGCGCAGGATCGTCCGCGGCGGAGCGGATGAAAGTTTCGGCATAGAAGTTGCGAAACTCGCCGGCGTGCCGGACAGCGTTGTCCGCCGGGCAAAAGTAATTCTGAAAGAACTGGAAAAAAACAAAGTCAGCATCGAGTTTAAGGCGGAGGACGCCGTTGTGGAGGAAGAAGAGGATATCCAGTACAATTTTGCCGCAAACGGCAAAAATGAGATTCTGGAGATTTTGCGTGCAACGGATGTAAACACGCTTACCCCGATTGAGGCGATGCAGACGCTTTATGATCTTAAGAAAAAAGCAGAGGAACTGAAATAAATTTTAAAAGAGGTGATATGTATGGCGCACATCAATATTCTGCCGAAAGAGGTATACAGCCTGATCGCCGCCGGCGAGGTGGTGGAAAGGCCCATGAGCGTTGTGAAAGAAATGCTTGAAAATTCCATAGACGCGGGCGCAAAGCATATCACCGTGGAAATCAAAAACGGCGGAACCACCTATATCCGTATAACGGATGACGGCAGCGGTATCGCAAGGGAAGACGTAAAAAAAGTCTTTATCTCGCACGCCACTTCCAAGATTCTGACCGGGGAAGACCTGAATTCCATCGGCACGCTTGGTTTCCGCGGCGAGGCAATGGCTTCTATTGCCGCTGTGGCAAAGGTGGAACTGCTCACCAAAACCCAAGAGGAAACAACGGGAACGCGCTATGAGATCAAAGGCGGCGAGGAGATCAGCCTGGCGGATGCCGGCTGCCCGAAGGGCACAACGGTTGTTGTAAGGGATATCTTCTTTAACGTTCCCGCCAGAATGAAATTTCTGAAAAAAGACGTAACGGAAGGCAACGCCGTGCAGGGCGTTGTGGATCGGATTGCCCTTTCCCACCCGGAGATCTCGTTTCGGTTTATCAGAGAGGGCAGGCAGGTGCTGATCACCTCCGGCAATTCGGATCTGAAAGGCACTATCTATTCCGTGTTCGGCTCTGAACTTTCAGATACGCTGATCGAAACGGATTACAGCTATCAGTCTATGCGCCTTACAGGCTATGTGAGCCGTCCGCACCAGTCCAGAAAATCCCGCGCCATGCAGTTTTTCTTTATAAACGGCAGGCTTGTTAAAAGCGCAACGGCAATGGCGGCGCTGGAGCAGGCATATAAAAATTTGATCATGGTGGGCAGATATCCCGCCTGTGTGCTGAATATAGAGATTGATCCGAAACTGGTGGATGTAAATGTGCATCCGTCCAAAACAGAGGTTCGGTTCATAAATGAACGGCCTGTTTTTGATCTGGTGTATTACGGTGTAAAGACCGCTTTGGAAACGAAAAATTCCGTGAAAGAGGGCGGCTTTTATCAGGGCCAAAACGGCAGGGTTTATAAACAGCTGGAAAAGGAAAGCACAAAGATTGATTTCGGTGTTAAGCCGCCGCAGCCGTCCCAGCTGAAATTTTCAAATGCGCCTGCGCAAAACAGCGGCTGGAGCGTTTCGGCGCCGTCCGGTTACCGGGTACACCGCCGCGCGGACAGTTACGGCGATCCTGCGGATTATAAAATTAAAACCGGCAGGATCTTTACGGAGAATGAAACGGTCTCCGAAAATGAATACTCCACCACTGTGGCGGTTGATTTTTCCGATAAAAAGGAGCAGGCAGAAGAACATGGCGTTTCAAATACGAATTCTGAAAAGAATAACGCCCCCGCAGCGGATACAGCCGCGGATCTCATCGTTGAGGAAAAGGATGATGTGCCCGCTTTCAACGTTGTGGGCGAGGCGTTTGATACATATATTCTTGTTGAAATTAAAAATGATCTGTATTATATAGACAAGCATGCGGCGCACGAGCGTATGAATTTTGAAAGGTTCAAAAAGGACGCGGAGAAAAACGGCATCGCAAGCCAAGCGCTGCTTGCGCCCGCAGCCGTTTCTATGGCGCCGGAGGAATATGAGGCGGTGATCTCCAATCTGCCGCTGCTTTCCAAATGCGGGTTCGGGGCAGAGGATTTCGGCTCAAATACCGTTTTGGTGCGGGAGATCCCATCCCTTCTTGACGGGTGCGACGTGAAAGATTTGATTTTGGAGATCGCTCAGAAACTTCTGGAGCATAAAACCGATATAGAGCCGGAAAAGATGGACTGGATCTTTCATTCCGCCTCCTGCCGCGCCGCGGTAAAGGGCGGGGACAAGACTTCGCCGCAGGAAAGGGAACTGTTTGTGCAAAAACTGCTTTCCATGCCGGAGATCCGCTATTGCCCGCACGGCAGGCCGGTTATGATCAGAATCTCCCGTTATGAGCTGGAAAAACAGTTCGGCAGGGTGCAGTGATGCAAAAAACCAAGATTATTGTTGTGGCGGGTCCTACCGCAAGCGGAAAAACAGCGCTTGCCGTGCAGATCGCAAAAGCGGTAAACGGCGAGATCATCTCGGCGGATTCTATGCAGGTCTATCAGGGTATGGGCATTGCCACCGCCGCGCCCACACAGCAGGAAATGCAGGGCGTCCGGCATCATTTGGTGCAGTGCCTGAACCGGGATGTTCCGTTTTCGGCTGCGGATTTCTGCCGGCTTGCCCGCAGCGCCGTAAAGGATATCGCGTCCCGCGGCAAAGTGCCGGTGATCGCCGGCGGAACAGGCCTTTTTATAGACAGCCTTGTGGATAACGTTCAGTTTATAGAAACCAAGAGCGATGACGCACTTCGGGCGCGCCTGATGGCAAAAGATACGGACGAACTTTATGATGAGCTTCTGAAAGCGGATCCGAAAGCGGCTGCCGGCATCCATAAAAACAACAAAAAACGTGTTGCGCGCGCCTTGGAGATCTATTATCTTACCGGCAAAACCAAAAGCGAGGCGGACCGGGATGCCGTAAAAGAAACGTCCCCTTATGACACGCTTTATTTTGTGATAGAATATCAAAACAGGCAGATCCTTTATGACCGCATCAACCGCCGTGTGGATCAAATGCTTGCGAACGGGCTTGTGGAGGAAGCGCGCCGCTGCCTGAAAACCGCAGGCAAAACGGCGGCGCAGGCGATCGGGCATAAGGAACTTCAGCCGTATTTCAACGGCAGCGCCGGCTTGGAAGAGGCGGCGGAAAATATAAAAAGAGAAACAAGAAGATATGCAAAACGGCAGATCACCTGGTTTAAAAGGCGCGAAAATGCCGTCCGCCTTGTTGCGGATGCGGAAAACGCCGATCTTGTAGGGGATGCCGTCAGAATAAGCAGGGATTTTTTGAATGGCGAATCGTGAAAACCGAAAAACGGAAAAGAAAATAAAACTTTCGCCCGCGCAAAAGCAGACCGCCGCTATGGCGTTTGTGGTTGCGCTGATTGTCATTTATGTTGCGGTAGAGCTTTACGGCGCGTTCAACGTCAGCCTGAAAACGCAGACGGCGCTGGCCTCCACCGTTTATGAAACGATCAACGCCGATGCCCTTGTTGTTCGGGATGAACACACCGTGAAAGGCAACGGAGACGCGGTTACGGTCTCTTCCGTCAGCGACTGCGAAAAGGTTGTGAAAGGCGGCGAGATCGCGCTGACTTTCGGCTCGCAGGAAGCGGCGTCCGCCTATTCGCAGTATCTGGATCTGGAAAGCGATCTACAGTATTATTCGGATATGGAAAGCCAGGCGGTAGGGCAGGTAACCGATGTGGAATCACTGGATAACAGCATTCTTGAAAACATCAACGAATACATACGCGCCGCCGCGGCGCAAAATGTCGGCGCGGTCAGCGAGAGCGCCGCGGAACTGAACGACAGGTTTACGCGCCGTCAGATCCTGATTGGCAAAGAGATTGATTTTTCCTCCGTTATGCGTGAAACGGAGGAAAAGATGAACGCGCTGCATATCAGCGCCAACCAGCCGTCCGGCAGTGTAACGGCGGATGAATCCGGCGTGTATTCGCAATATACGGACGGGCTGGAGAACGCATTTGATTACAGCAGTATAGATTCTTTGGATGTAAACACCTTAACTTCGTGGATACAGCAGGCGCAGACTCCGGCGCAGGAGCAGAATGCCGGCAAACTGATCACGGATTTTGAGTGGTATTTCTGTGCTGTTGTCAACACGGAGGATATCAGCGGTCTTGAAAACGGCGATTCGGTCGATGTTGCCGTTTCGGGCACGGACAGCGTTTACAGCTGCGAGATCGTAAGCGGCGCCGAGCCGGAACTCGGGCAGGAACAGACAGCGCTTGTTTTATCCTGCGATGAGATCAACAGCGACACCGTTTCCATGCGGCTTGCAAATATAGAGATCCGTGTTCATTCCTACACGGGTGTCCGCATGCCGTCTGCCGCCGTTCACGTAAACAACGGCGAAAGAGGTGTTTATGCGCTTGTTGCCTCCGTTGTGGAGTGGCGCAGCGCAGAGGTGCTGTATACGGACGGGGATTATGTAGTGCTCAGTTATGACCCCGATTCCGAAAACGGCATTAAATTATATGATCAGATCATTATTCAGGGAAAGGAGCTGCACGATGGGGAAGTATATAATTGATGAAGAAAGAATGAAAGCGGTTGAGGAAAATTACAAGCGGGTCCTGAACCAGGTTCGCGAATGCGCCGTAAAGGCTGGCAGAAAGGAAACGGAAGTACGCCTGATGTGCGTTACCAAAACCGTAGAGCCGCCTTATATCAACAAAGCGCTTGAACTCGGCGCCGATCTGATCGGGGAAAACCGGGTTCAGGAATATCTCGGCAAAAGGGATGATCTGGAATTAAACGGCGTGGAAAAGCACTTGATCGGCCATCTGCAAACCAATAAAGTGCGCCAGATCGTCGGCGAGGTGGATATGATCGAATCCGTATCCTCCTTTAAACTTGCCAAGGAGATCTCCAGAGTATCCGCTTTGCGAGGTATCGTTACGCACTGCCTTGCCGAAGTCAATATTGGCATGGAGGAAAGCAAGAGCGGCATTATGCCGCAGGAACTTGTGGAAACGCTTCATCAGATCTCCGAATTGCCTGCGATTCGGATAGACGGCCTGATGGCGATCCCCCCCATTTGTGAGGATCAGGAGGAAGCACGCCGTTATTTTGCCCGGGTAAGGCAATATTTCATTGACATTAAAGATAAAAAAATAGATAATATAGATATGGACATTCTGTCTATGGGAATGAGCGCCGACTACCCCGCCGCTATAGCAGAGGGGTCAAACATCGTTAGGGTCGGTTCTGCCATTTTCGGGGCAAGAAGATATAATTAGGAGGCTGCTTTATGGGACTTTTTGATAAGTTTGCGGATATCATCCGTGAAAACGACGATGATGAATTTGATGATTTTTATGAGGAAAATCAGTCCTATCCGATGCCCGCGCCGCCCAAGCGGGAAAAACACAACAAAAGCGTAAGAGTGCCCAGGGAGGAAAAGCCGGAAAGGATCCACCGCACCAGGGCGGAAAACGATAAGGTCATGAATATCCACACCACCGCCCAGCTTCAGGTTGTGCTTGTTAAGCCGGAGCGGTTTGAAGAGGCTGCCGCCATCGGTGATAACCTGAATGAAAAACGAACGGTTGTGCTCAATCTGGAGTCCACAAACCGGGATATTGCCCGCAGGCTGCTGGATTTCCTGAGCGGCGTTGCCTATGCGAATAACGGGCAGATCAAAAGAGTTGCAAACAGCACTTACATCATCACGCCCTATAATGTTGATGTGATGGGCGATCTGATTGATGAACTTGAAAATAACGGAATGATCATGTACTGAGCGTAAAAGAGAGGAGAATAAATTATGATTACGCCGAGCCAGATAAAAGAAAAAGTGCTTTCAACCGCATCTCACGGCTATGATATTGATGAGACCAATGCATTTTTGCAGCAGATAGAGGAATCCTTTTCCGCTATTTATGACGAGAATAAAGAACTTTACAGAAAGATGGAGATCCTTGCCTCTAAAATAGAGGAGTACAGGGCGGAAGAAGATTCCATAAAGGATACGCTTTTGACCGCGCAGAAAGCCGCCTCCAAGGTGGAAAAAGAGGCAAAGGAAAAATCGGAACAACTGCTTGCGGACAGCGCCAAAACCGTGCAGAATACGGTTATGGACGCCAAAACCAAAGCGGAAAAGATCATTTCAGAGGCGCGCGATTACGCCGCCGGCATAACCAAAGAAAAGGCAGATGCCGCAGAGGCTATACTCAGCGAGGCAAACGAAAAGGCGCAAAAAGAACTTGCGGATGCCAAGGCGGACGCCGCCGCGCTGTTAACAGAGGCAAAAAATATCTCTCAGGAACTGCTTTCCAAGTCCAGAGATGAAAAAGAATATTATGAAAGTTTAACAAATAATCTGAAAAAAGAGGCGGATTCGTTTAAAGAAAGGCTGGTTGCGCTTTATCAGGCGCAGCTTGAAAAGCTTTCGGCAATGATGGAATCACCCGTTTCCGCGGATTCGGAGGAGATTGAGGAAAAAATAGACGAAACGCAGCAGAATATCGAAAGCGTTTCCGCCAAGATCGATGAGATCGAGCAGGATATTTCCGAAAGCGAAGAACCGCCGGCACAGGCAGAAGATGCTGATGACGCGCAGCAGGACAGCGAGATTTCCGAACAGCAGGAAGAGCCTGCCGAAGAGGCGTTGTTTACGGCAGACGAGGAAGAAGAGCCGCAGAAAGACGAGGCACAGGTAGAGTACGAGCTGGAGGAGATCTCTGATGCGCAAGAAGAGCCGCAAGAGGAGGAGACCGATGTTCATGACGCGATAGACGCGTTTTCGCAGGATCCTTCCGCGGATGAAGATACCGTTGGGGAAATCAGTGAAGAACCGGAAATGGAAAAGCCGGCGGCTCACGAAGAGGAGGAAGAACAGCATCTTCCCTTTGAAGATTTCTTTAATGTTAAGCCGGAAGGCGTTCGAACCAATGAAAAGATCAGCCTGATCCCTCCGGATGAAGAGGATGATGAGGACGACGGCGGTGTGAAATTCAAGGGATTTTTCAAGAAAAAAAGAAAATAATTACATAAAGGTTGTTGATTGAAATGGACTATAAAGATACTTTAAATATGATGCAAACGGATTTCCCGATGCGGGCCAATCTGCCAAACCGAGAGCCGGAAATCCTGAAAGACTGGTACGACCATGATCTTTACGAAAATCTGATGAAGCATAACGAGGGCAAACCGCTCTTTATTCTGCATGACGGCCCTCCGTATGCAAACGGCGATATCCATATCGGTCATGCGCTCAATAAAACGTTAAAAGATTTTATCGTTAGATATAAGAATATGACGGGCTATCAGTCCCCCTATGTTCCCGGCTGGGATACACACGGCCTGCCCACCGAACTCAAGGCAAGAAAAGAAGCGCATATCACCGCCCAGAGCAATATCTCTGATCTGGAACTCCGCCGGATCTGCCGTGATACCGCCCTTGGCTATGTGGATATGCAGCGTGAGAGTTTCAAGCGCCTTGGCGTGATCGGCGAATGGGATCATCCGTATATCACCCTTACAAAGGATTTTGAGGCGGAGCAGATCAAAGTTTTCGCGTCAATGGCAACCAAGGGATACATTTATAAAGGTCTTAAGCCCGTTTACTGGTGCCCGGACTGCAATACCGCGCTTGCGGAGGCAGAGATTGAGTATGCGGAGGATCCGTGCCATTCCATCTACGTTAAATTTAATGTAGAGGATGATCTTGGCAAACTCACCGCTATGGGCGCAGATCTCGGCAAAACGTATTTTGTGATCTGGACCACAACCACGTGGACTCTGCCTGCAAATGTGGCAATCTGTGTTGGCCCGGATTTTGAATATTCGCTTATTAAAAGCGGAGATGAATATTACGTTATGGCAACGGATCTTGCCGCTTCCGCCATGGAGGCAAGGGGCGTTACGGAATATGAAACGCTCGGCACGTTTTTGGGAAAAGAACTGGAATATATCAAGTGCCTCCATCCGTTTATAGACAGAACTTCCCTTGTTATCGTGGGTGATCACGTTACGCTGGAAAGCGGTACCGGCTGCGTTCATACCGCTCCCGGCCATGGTATTGAGGACTTTGAAGTCTGCAAAAACTATCCCGAACTGCCGGTTGTTGTTCCTGTTGACGCGCACGGCAGGCTTACTGAGGAGGCGGGCGAGTTTGCCGGCCTCACAACGGATGAGGCAAACAAGCCGATCGCAGAGCATCTTGAAAAAACGGGCAATTTGTTTGCTCTGCAAAAGATCATCCACCAGTATCCGCACTGCTGGCGCTGCCACAAGCCCGTTATCTTTAGGGCAACTTCGCAGTGGTTCTGTTCTGTTGATGATTTTAAGGAAGACGCCATCAAAGCGTCTGAAGATGTGGAGTGGTACCCGGCATGGGGCAAAGACCGCCTGCAGAGTATGATCCGCGAGCGCGCGGACTGGTGCATTTCCCGTCAGAGAAAATGGGGCGTGCCCATTCCGGTTGTTTACTGTAAAAAGTGCGGCAAAGAGATCATTGATCATGAGATCATGATGAAAGTTTCCGATATTTTCGGCAAGGAAGGCTCAGACGCCTGGTTTGCCCATGACGCCGAATATTTCCTGCCGGACGGCTATGCATGCCCCCACTGCGGCGCGGCGGAGGGATTTGATAAGGAAACGGATATTATGGACGTGTGGTTCGATTCCGGTTCCACGCATGCCGCAGTGCTTAAAAACCGCGATTATTTAAGACGCCCCGCCGATGTTTATCTGGAGGGCGCAGACCAATACAGAGGCTGGTTCCAGTCCTCGCTCTTAACTTCCGTAGCCGGCGGAAACGGCGCGCCGTTTAAGCAGATAGTAACCCACGGCTGGACTGTTGACGGAGAGGGCAAAAAAATGTCCAAATCCCTCGGAAACGGCATTGACCCGCAGGATATCATCAAGCAGTACGGCGCCGATATCCTCCGCCTTTGGGTTGCCTCTTCCGA
>HF991803.1:0-4876 GCA_000431535.1 Clostridium sp. CAG:678 | reverse complement strand
TCCGATTATCACGCGGATATCCGTATCAGCAAAGATATTTTAAAGCAGCTTTCGGATAATTACCGAAAGATCCGAAATACGGCTCGTTTCTGCCTCGGAAATCTTTATGATTTTGATCCGGATCAGGATATGCTGCCAAACGATGAACTTGAAGAACTTGATAAATATGCGCTCATGAAACTGGATGAAGTGATCGATACCGCCCGCAAAGGGTATGAGATCTATGAATACCACACTGCGGCGCACGCGATCCATAACTTCTGCGTTGTAGATATGAGCAACTTCTATTTTGATGTGCTGAAAGACAGGCTTTATACTTCCGTAGGCACTTCCAAAACGCGCCGTGCCGCGCAGACGGTGCTTTATAAGATCTTGGATTCCCTTACGCTGCTGCTTACGCCGATTCTGGCGTTCACGGCGGATGAGATCTGGAAATTCATGCCGCATGATCAGTCTAAAGATCCCAGATCCCCGCTCTTTAACGATATCCCGCAGCCCGATTTTATCCGCACGGATGCAGCCTTTATGGAAAAATGGGAAAAAATCCATAAAGTGCGTGTGGATGTTCAAAAAGCGCTTGAGATCGCAAGAAACGAAAAGAAGATCGGCAAGTCGCTGGAGGCTCATATCGTTCTCGGCGCCGGCGGCGAACTGTATGATTTCTTAAAATCGGTTGAAACTGCCCTCCCGGAAATCTTTATTGCTTCCGGTGTAACGGTTACGGCTGAAAAGCAGCCTTTTGAAGGTGAAGTAGAGGGGCTTTCCGTTGGCGTGCAGCCTGCAAAGGGCGAAAAATGCGAACGCTGCTGGAAATTCTCTGAAACAGTGGGCAGCAATGCGGCACATCCGCACCTCTGCGCGCACTGCGCGGCAGTGCTTGCCGAAGAGGGCAAATAATTCATTTACAAATTAAAAAGAGGGGCGCAAAACACCCCTCTTTTGCCTGTTTGGCACGTTTAGATCCGGAGGTGCGCTATGCACAGAAAAAAGCATATTTGGTGCGCCGTTATGATTCTGCTGATCACGGCGTTTGACCAATTTACAAAATTCCTTGCCGTTACGTATTTAAAGGGCAGCGAACCGTTTGAATTTATCAGGGGCGTTGTGCGCTTTACTTATTCGGAAAATACAGGGATGGCGTTTTCCATGTTCAGCGGCGCAAGGTGGGTGTTTGTTGCGCTTACAGTTGTGGTGTGCGTTGGCATTCTTTGGTATCTGTTTTCAAACCGGTGCAGATCGCTTTGGCTTTACTGGAGTCTTGGCGTTGTCTGCGCAGGCGGGCTCGGCAATCTGATAGACCGTGTGCTTTACGGCTATGTGGTTGATTTTATTGAGCCGGTTTTTATTAATTTTGCTATATTCAACATAGCGGATTGCGCCGTAACGCTTGGTGCGGTCTCGCTGATTGCATATCTTATTTGTGATTTGTTTAAAAAGGAGGATAAAACCGTTGCGTAACGCGTTTATCCTTACGGTTTTGCCCGAACAGGAGGGCGAAAGAATCGATAAATATTTAAGCGGCGCGTTAAGCGATCTTTCCCGCTCCGCGGCGGCGAAACTTTTGGAGCAGGGCAATGTTACCGTCTGTTCCAAGCCCGCGGCGAAAAATTATAAGTGCCGGGCGGGCGATGTGATCAGCGTGCTCGTTCCTCCGCCGGTGCCGCCGGAGGCAAAAGCGGAAAATATTCCGCTTGACATCGTTTATGAGGATCGTGACCTCCTTGTGGTGAATAAACCCAAAGGCATGGTGGTTCATCCGGCAGCGGGCAATTACACGGGTACGCTTGTAAACGCGCTTTTATACCACTGCGGCAGTTCGCTAAGCGGAATTAACGGCGTTCTCCGGCCGGGAATCGTGCACAGGATTGATAAGGACACATCCGGTCTGCTGATCGTTGCAAAAAATGACCGCGCGCACGCCGGGCTTGCCCGGCAGATCAAGGAGCATTCTTTTGAACGGGCGTATGAATGCGTGGCGCACGGCAATATAAAAGAAGATGAATTCACCGTTTCTCTGCCGATCGGCAGAAATCCTAAGGACAGAAAGAAAATGGCGGTGGTTTATAAAAATTCCAAGCCCGCCGTAACGCATGTAAAAGTTCTGAAACGGTACGGCAGCTTCACGCATCTGCGCTGCACACTGGAAACCGGCAGAACCCATCAGATCAGAGTGCATCTTTCGCACATAGGGCATCCGATTGCGGGCGATGAGGTATATGGCCCCAAGAAACCGGTAAAAGGTTTGAATGGGCAGTGTCTTCATGCAAAGCACATTGGCTTTGTGCATCCGATCACGGGGCAGTGGCTTTCTTTTGAAAGCGAACTACCCGAATATTTCACCCGGTTTTTATCCAAACTTGAAAACGGCCGGCTTTGAGCCGTGCAATTACAGATCTGAAAAGGAGGGCGCGTTATGGCCAACACCTTTGAAAACTGGCTTGTTGTTTCTGATATAGACGGCACGCTGAACAATAAATTCAGAAAACTTCCAAAAAGGAACTATGAGGCAATCAAAAAATTCACCGACCACGGCGGCAATTTCACACTTGCCTCCGGCAGGATGATCTCCAGCCTGAAACGAAATTATGACAGGGTTCCCGCCAACCAGCCGGCGATCATCGTAAACGGCGCAGGCGTGTATGATTATCAAAAGCAGGAACTTTTGTGGAAACAAACGATAGGTCCCAAGGGCAGGGAATTTGTGCGTGAAATCAGCGAAACATTCAATACGCACGGGCACAGTGTGGATGTTGGTATCTTTTTTGATGATTATGTGTATATCGTCAAAAACGGCCTCCTTTCCCGCGGGCAGATGTATTTTGATAAATCACACTATCAGGTAACGCATATTGATAACGTGCCAGAAGAAGGCTGGATGAAGGTTATATTCTGGTCTAACCCGCTCACGATCAATGAACTACAGAAGTATATAGATAAAACTGAGAATCCGGACGCGAATTTTATGGCGTCCTCGCTTTGGAGCCTGGAAATGCTGCAAAAAGATACGCACAAGGGCGTGGGCATCATGTGGCTTGCGGAGAAACTCGGCATAGAGAGGAGCCATGTTGCCGCAATCGGCGATTATTATAATGACTGGGATATGTTAAAAACGGTTGGCCTCCCGGCGTGTGCAGGGCAGGCGCCGAAGCCCATTCATGAGATATGTAAATATGAGGCGTGCCACTGCAACAGGGGTTGTGTCGGCGATCTGCTGGAATATATTATGAGCGGCAGAGCGGAAGATGATCTTTTAAGAGAACGCCAGGCGGCGCTCAGGTAAGGGGGAAAAGCAATGCGGATCGGCGCGCACTTAAGCGCATCCAAAGGATATGCCCATATGCTGAAAGAGGCGCTCTCCATTGGCGCAAATACGTTTCAGTTCTTTACCAGGAATCCGCGCGGCGGCAAGGCGAAAGATATAGATGAAAACGATGTTGCAGCCTTTCTGAAAGAAAGCGCTGAAAACGGCGTAACGATTATTCTGGCGCACGCGCCGTATACGCTGAACTGCTGCTCCGCAAAGGAGGATACAAGGCGTTTTGCGCGTGAGACCTTTGCCGATGATCTGAAAAGAATGGAGTATACCCCCGGTATGCTCTATAATTTTCACCCCGGCTCCCATGTTGGGCAGGGCGCGGAAAAGGGGATAGAACTCATAACCGAAGTCCTTAATGAAGTGATGTTTCCGCAAATGACCACCACCGTTCTGCTTGAAACGATGGCAGGCAAAGGTTCTGAGGTCGGCAGAAACTTTGAGGAACTGAAACAGATTATAGACGGCGTTGAACTGAATGATAAAATCGGCGTCTGCCTGGATACCTGCCACGTTTTTGACGGCGGCTATGATATCGTAAATGATCTGGACGGCGTGCTTGCGGAATTTGACCGCGTGATCGGCATAGACCGCCTGAAAGCCCTTCATCTGAATGACAGTAAAAATCCCCTTGGTTCGCATAAGGACCGCCACGAAAAGATCGGTCAGGGCAATATCGGCTTAAAGGCGTTTGATAAGATCATAAACAATCCGTATTTAAAAGATCTGCCCATGTTTCTGGAAACGCCGAATGATCTTGACGGCTACGCGGCGGAGATCGCTCTGCTGCGCTCGCTTGCAAAATAAGGGAAAAAGATGCGAAGAATTTTAATTTTGTTTTGTGCTGCTGTCCTTTTGTGCTCCTTTTCAGCCTGCGCTGCAAGCCCGCAGCCGGCAGCACAGGATATGCAGATCTTGGATATAACCCAATGGCCGGAAAATGAATATACCCGCGCGATCCCCACGCCGGATATGGGCAAGCCTGTTACGGAAATCAAATCCGGTTCGCTTTACAGCGTAACGCTGGACGGTGTGTCAAGACAGATGTGTTACGATTATCTTGCTTGCCTTGCGCAGAACGGGTTTCAAAGCAAGTTTCCCGGGCGGGAAAATGATGTGTCCGGCGGCTGGCTCTATTCAAATGGGAATGCTGTTGTAACCGTTTCACAGTCCGGCAGCAGAATGATTATCGGTATAACATTTGAATCAATCGATTGATTTTGAGCAGACAGGAACCAAATTCCACGATGCGTGGAGTCTTTCCCCGCTTTGTTCGTTGCATTGGAAAGCGCGTCTTGCTATGGTGTGGTTGAGGTGGTAATGTGGATGCAAAGGAAATAGGCAGATTTATCTGTTCCCTCAGAAAAAGCAAAGGGTACACACAGTCCGCCCTTGCGGAAATGCTTGGCATCAGCAACCGAACGGTATCCAAGTGGGAGACCGGAGTTTCCCAAAGTTAAAGATACCACATCAATCCCACGCTGACTTTTGCTCAACCGATACAGCCGGAGGGCTGGATAACAAGAAAAGGCGGTATGCGCCCCGTGGAGGGGTAGCGTACCG
>HF991802.1:4873-5438 GCA_000431535.1 Clostridium sp. CAG:678 | reverse complement strand
CGGGGTGCTGTCTATCAAATTCTTATGTGTTACTTTATGGCACATGAGCATTTTGGCTGTTCTTTAAGCAGTTCTTTTATCAGATATATTCTTTTTTCTTCCTGCGCCATACGAAAGGCTCCTTTATGAGCGGATCGGGAATGCCGTATGGAACCGTTCCGCCGCCGTTGAATAAAGGCGGCGTTTGAATGGAAATAAAAAAAGAAGATCTGCCGGCATGCCCTGTAGAGACCACGCTCTCTTTGATCGGCGATAAGTGGAAAGTTTTAATATTGCGTGACCTTATGCCCGGCACAAAACGCTTTGGGGAACTGAAAAAATCAATTGGTTCCGTTTCCCAAAAAGTGCTTACGGCGCAGCTTCGGGATATGGAGGCAAACGGCCTGATCAGCAGAAAAGTATATGCCGAAGTTCCGCCCAGAGTGGAATATTCGCTCTCCAATCTCGGGAAAAGCCTGAAACCCATTTTAGACGCAATGAAAAACTGGGGCGAGGATTACAAAAAATCCTTGCAATGATTTTTCTTTGTTCCTGATCATAAAAAATCAAAAGCGGTATGGCTTTT
>HF991802.1:0-4803 GCA_000431535.1 Clostridium sp. CAG:678 | reverse complement strand
CCCGAACACGGTCATTTGGTAAGATCTGCAAAAGCGATCGGAACGGCTTTTTGCAGGTCATCCACTTTCATTTTTACCTGGCTGCCCACTCTGCCCGCGGAAAACATGATCTCGTCAAACAAAAGCGCGCTTTCGTCCGCCGTTGTGGCAAACTGTTTTTTCATCCCTATGGGCGAACAGCCGCCGTGCACATATCCGGTAAGCGGCAGCAGTTCTTTTTGCGCAATCATTTCAATATTTTTTTCGCCAACGGCTTTTGCCGCTTTTTTCAGATCCAATTCCTTCTCCACCGGCACCATAAAAACATAATGCTTTTTGGATTTCGCAACCGTAACCAGTGTTTTAAACACAGCGTTCGGATCTTCACCCAAAGAGCGGGCGATGTCCGCGCCGGTCAGTTTGCTGTCTTTTTCATATTCGCGGTGTGCATAGGGCAGTTTTAAACTGTCCAGCACGCGCATTACATTTGTTTTGTCTTCTTTTTTACCCATAGTTTCAGCCTTTGATAAATTCTTTGATCTCCTGCGCTTTCATTTTGCCCTGCACATAGCCAAGCTGATAAATGTGCTCCAGCTTGTCCGTGTTTTTCTCCACAGCGCTGCAGTGCAGATCCTCTGCCGGGGCAATAACAAAGCAGTTGCCTTGTTTCTCCTGCTCAAACACATATTCCAGCTGGCGGTTATACATTTCGTGCCTTTTCAGCACGGCGTCTGCAAGCGCCGGATATTTTTTTAAAATGCGTTTTGCCGCCCGGTGTTGCTTGACAGGCTGCTTTACATAGCCGCGCACCTGCGTTAATATAACCACGGCTTTATCACATCCGTCATTCAGCGCCTTTTTCAGAGGTATGGAATCTGTAACGCCGCCGTCAAAATAAATTTGCCCGCCGATATTTACACCTTTTGTTGCAACGGGCAGGGCGCAGCTTGCTTTCAGATATGGGCAGCCGAATTCGCGCATGTCTTTAGGGTAAAAATATTCCACTTTCCCGGTTTGCGCATTGGTGGTAACCACGCAAAGCGTTGTGTTGCTTTTTTCATAGGTTTCATAATCCAGTGGCATCAGGTCATAGCTGAGTTCGCCGAAGATCCATTCCAAATTCAGATATTGCCCGTTGTGAAACGCGCTCTGCACGCTCATGTATCTTTTGTCGTTACAATAATTTACGGAGATGTCGTGCTGGCGCCTGTAGTTTTTGCCCATAAAGGATACCGCGTTGCATGATCCCGCGGAAACGCCAATAATATACGGAAAATCAATATCGTTTTCCATAAAGGCGTCCAGCACGCCGCTTGTATAGATCGCGCGGCTTCCGCCGCCCTCCAGCACAAGACCGCAATTATAATTTCCGTTCATAGTTCACCTTAGCCTTTCAGCACCGTTGTATTTGCTGCTTGCTGATCAACGTAAAAAGAGCAACACTTTAATGTTGCTCCTCTTATTTTTGTAATATTCAATTATTTGTCCGCTTTTTTAGCTGCCTTTTTCTTTTTCGGGGCTTCTGCGGTTTTGGCGGCTTCTGTTTCTTCTTTCTTTTCGTCCTCAACCTCAATTACTTCAAGGTCGTTGCTGCACTCAAAGAAATCATCGTCGTTGAAATATTCCGGTTCCTTTTTATCCGTCAGTTTCTGAACAAGGAAATAAATTCCGGCAATCGCACCGGCGATTGCAACGATAGCGCCTATAACTTTTAAGATCTTGCTTATGTTCATGAGAAAACCTCCTAAATATTAACTACCTATAATTATATAAGCATTGCGCCGTAAAGTCAAGCGCAAAAAAGTGAACAAAAAAGAACTCCTGCAAAATTTGCAGGAGCGGTTAAACAAAGTTACGCCTTGTTGAGTTTTGTTACAAGGTTGCTCTTTTTTCTTGCAGCAGTGTTCTTGTGAAGCAGATTCTTTGCGGCAGCTTTATCTATCTTTTTAACTGCGGCTTTTACAACGGCTTCCTTATCCTGTGCGTTTTCATCAATCGCAGCGTAAGCCTTTTTGATCGCTGTTTTAAGCGCTGAGTTTGCAGCCTTGTTGTTTGCTGCTTTTTTTGCTGCAACCTTTACTCTTTTCTTTGCTGATTTGATCTGCGGCATTCCTTTTCACTCCTTTATGCGGATCTGTAAAATATATCTAAACTAATTAAATGCTAATGTATAGTATCATAACTTTAAGAAAATTGCAAGTATTTTTTTCTTTTTGGGCATACTTTTATTAAAATTAATGCAGTAAACAGGCAGATCGGGGGGCTTTTTTGTGCAAAGCAGAACAGACCTTGCCGTTGAAAGCTTTGAAGAAAGCGGAAAAACGCAGCTCAGCGGTGTGGTCGTTAAAGAGGGAAACGGAATCACATATGTCCGTGTTTTGAATCATGCCGGTGAGCGCCGTCTTGGAAAGCCTGTGGGTGAGTATATCACGGTTGAAGTGCCGTCTTTCGCCAACGACGCTGATATTTTTGACGGCAGACTCCGTAAGATCGCGCAGATCTTAAAAAATCTTTTGCCCCCGGATTGTGACAATATTCTTGTGGTCGGTCTTGGTAATATGGATATAACGGCGGACGCGCTCGGCCCAAAAACCGGTTCTTATATTTTCTCTACCCGCCATCTCTCCCGAAAACTCAAAAAAGAAATGGGGCTGGAAGATCTGAAAACCGTCTCCTGCGTATGCACGGGCGTGCTTGGCGAAACCGGCATAGAAAGCGCGGAGATCATAAAGGGCGTAGCGTCCGTTGTAAAGCCGTCGTGCATCATTGCGGTGGACGCGCTTGCCGCCACAAGCGCAAAGCGCCTCGGCACCACCGTTCAGTTTTCCACCTCCGGTATCGTGCCCGGTTCCGGCGTGGGAAACCACCGGTTTGAGATCTCGCAAAAAACGCTTGGCGTGCCGGTTATTTCCATTGGGATTCCCACCGTAATCTCCGCCTCCGTTTTTTCCGGAAAAGCAGGGGATTCCATGTTCGTGACCCCCAGGGAGATAGACAGACTGACGGAACAGGGCGCCAAATTGATCGGCATGAGTATCAATGTCTGTCTGCAAAGCCGGATCAGCGAACGGGATCTTTACGCGCTGGTGTGCTGAGGTCATTTTTTGCCGCCGTTTTTCATATATATAATGTATATAATAAAGAGGAGCGGTAAAATGAAAAAAGAGATTATCGTTTTCGTTTCCAATGTGCTTATTGTATTTTTCGGCGTCGGTATTATTTTGAACACCGTGCCGCTTTATAAAGGCACGGCCGCCGCCGCAGCAGAGGATATTCTTTCCGCATCCATGCCTTATACGAATTTAAAAGCGTCGGCGCAGCAGGTTTTTTCCTATTTTTCTGATAATGCCGAAAAGAATGCAGATACTAATAACACCTCGCCGGAAGAGGCGTCTGAGGTTATGAATACCGTCGGCTCTAAGGACGGCTTGAGCGACGATGAATTAAAGCAGACCCCGGATGATATTTTGAAACTCATGGAGGAAGAGGAAAAGGTAATCGGCTCGCAAAAGAAAAAGGGCAGCACCAGTGAGGAAAGTTACACGGGTGGCGGAACAATCGTAACTTATAATAATGTTCAGGTTCAGAATAAGATTCCAAGCGATTTTTACTCTCTGAATATAAAGGAACTTTTAAACCAGAAGGCAGATTTAAAAATTTCGGATCCCTCCAAGCCCACCGTGCTGATCTACCACAGCCATTCCACCGAGTGTTATACTCTTCTCGACGCAGGTTATTATACAGAGTCCACCGACTCGAAAACAAAAGATATCACCAGAAATATGGTGCGGGTCGGGGACGATATCTGTAGAATACTGGAGGCGCGGGGGATAGGCGTTATCCATGATCGGGAGATACATGATTCTTCCTATAACGCAGCGTATGATTCCTCCAGAAAATCCGTTGCGCAGTATCTTGAAAAATATCCGTCCATCGAGATCACAATCGATGTGCACAGAGACAGCATTACATATAAAAACGGAACAAAAGTAAAGCCGACCGCCACGGTAAACGGCAAAAAAGCGGCAAAGATGATGATTATATCCGGCTGCGAATACGGCAGCGTAAAAAATTTCCCCAACTGGGAATATAATCTTCGTTTTGCCTGCTCGGTAACGGATAAACTCAATTCTCTGTATCCGGAACTTATGCGTCCCATCCTTTTTTCAGAAAGAAAATACAATATGGATCTCACTAAAAATTCATTCCTGCTTGAGATCGGCACAGATGCCAACACGCTGGATGAGGCGTGCTATTCCGGCAGGCTTTTTGCCAATGCGCTGGCGGATCTGATCTTAGAGGAATATTCTTAAGGCTGAATCGAAATCTGTAAAAACGGTTTGCATGTTTAAATCAAAGGAAGTGAAATGATGAAAAAACATCCCGTGCTCATTACATTTCTGCTCGCCGCGGTTATCCTCACGGCGGGCGTTTTTGCCGCGTATTACAACACCAAAAGTTTTGCGTTTGATGAAAATACCGTTCTGTTTAGCAGGGATAATGAGGGAATCACCGTGCTGGATTACAAGATCCGCTATGCAGATCTGCAACATGTGTATACTGCCGTGGAGCGCGCCATGCCGGATCAGGCATGCTCTACATCCCCATATATTGTGCTGCCGAATCAGGCGGTTACTTATATAATGTATATAATAGAATAAACGGCTCAACGGCGCGGAAATTGAAACACACGGCGGGGTGTGTGAAACACAAAAAAAGTTTCAAAAAAACTTAAAAAAAGTGTTGACATTCGCCCGGGTGTTGTGGTAATATTATCAGGCACTCGGGAAACGGGTGCGCAAAAGGACCTTGAAAATTGAACAA
>HF991801.1 GCA_000431535.1 Clostridium sp. CAG:678 | reverse complement strand
AATGAGGCTTGTAGCCCATCCAACCTCGATTGTTTTTGCATTTTTGGGCTGCCTTGTTCTGGTGCCGTCCTATCCTTACAGTGTGATTTTTATGTTTGGGTGTTTAGCGCCTTATATTACTTTTTTAAATGCGCGGGAAACAAATGATGTCTGGTACACAGCCGTTTTACCAGTAACAAAACGGGAAAATGTTCTGGGAAAATGCCTGCTTGTCGTTTTCTTTCAGCTATTTCAACTGCTGTTCTCTATCCCGTTTGCACTTTTGAGAAATGCCATGAATATAGCAAATAACCCCGTAGGTTTAGACGCGACTGTTGCATGGTATGGTTTTGGCTTTATTTTATATGCAGTATTCGATTTGGTATTTCTCACGACATTTTATAAAAGCGGTTACAAAGTCGGAAAATCATTTATTCTTGCAGCAATTCCTATGGTTTTTCTCATGGCAGCGATAGAAGCCACTTCTTACATCCCGGCGCTTGTTTGGATAGATAGCTACCAGCCAGAGCATTTGCTGATACAGTTGCCGATTTTAATAGTCGGGATTGTCTGCTATGGCGTACTTGTTCCATTAGCATATCGAATTTCTGCAAAACGCTTTGAAAAAGTTGATTTGTAAAGTCAATGTATTAGCAAAGCCAGACGAGCCAGTCAACGGTCAAGATGAACGGCGCATACGCGGCGCCCACTTTCATCGTTTTATCAAACGGCGTGGAATAAAACAGCCTGGTCAAAAACGCAACTGCCTTTCTTGGCGCATGTGCCGCAGGCAATACAGCTTCTGATCGCCTTGTTGCCGATGTGCAAAATCTCGGTTTCTATACCCTCCTGATCAAAGATCTTTTTCATTTCCGCCAGCGCAAGCGCAGTATTTCCGTTTGCGTGCGGACTTCCGTTGATCATCAAAACTTTCACACAGACCACTCCTTCAAAATCTTCAATTTATATCTAAGCCGCCACGCGGCGCAAAATGCAGTTATTCATCCCACCTAAGGTTATGCAGTTCGCCTTCAAGGGAAAGCGCCGGGTAATCCCATTGGCGCAGAACTTCGTATACGCCGACCGCCACGCTGTTTGAAAGATTAAGACTTCTTATAATCCCCCGCATTGGCAGGCGAACGCATCTTTCCTCATTCGCTTTCAAAAGTTCCTCAGGCAGGCCTTTGGTTTCCTTGCCGAACACAAGAAAACAGCCGTTTTCATATTGCATATCGCTGTGCGTGCGGCGCGCCTTGGTGCTGAAATAATAAAAGGATGCGCCTTTGTTTTTCTCAAAAAATTCAGCCGTGCTTTCGTAATACGTAATATCCAGTTTATCCCAGTAATCCAACCCGGCGCGGCGAACACGCTTTTCCGTGATCTCAAACCCCATGGGGCCAACCAGGTGCAGCTTTGCCCCCGTTGCGGCGCAGGTGCGGGCAATATTCCCGGTGTTCTGCGGAATCTCCGGTTCAATCAGCGCAACATTAAGCGAGTATTCCATTTACATAAACTTCCTTTATATTCAGATCTTCATCCACAAACACCAGATCCGCCGCCTTTCCGGTTGCGATAGAGCCGATATCCTCCGCCGCCCCGATCGCCTTTGCCGGATTGATCGTGCAGCTCCTAAGCGCCGTTTTAAAATCTATGCCGAAAGAAAGCAGGTTTTTAAACTCATCAAACACATTGCTGATGGACGCGGCGATCGTGCCATCCTCCAACACGGCGTATTTTCCGCCCGGGCGCACATACACCTTTTGCCCGCCGAGTTCGAATTCGCCCGTGCCGAGCCCTGCCGCGCGCATGGAATCCGAAATGACGCACGCTCTGTTTTCACCAAGGATCTTAAACGTGTTTCTGAGCACCGCCGGGCAAACATGGCCGCCGTCACAAATAATCTCGCAAAATACGTTTTCATTATCCAGCGCCGTTCCGGCAATGCCCGCCTCACGGTGGGTCATCGGCGTCATCGCGTTATAAAGATGTGTAGCGTGGCGTGCGCCGAGGTCAAACGCATGCTGCGCCTGTGCCGCGTTCGCCGCCGAATGCCCAATGGAAACGGCGCATGTTTTGCTTACGGCTGTTATAAAAGCATCACTGTCAAACGCCTCAGGCGCAATGGTGATCAGTTTTACAATACCGCCGCTTGCCGCGTTGATCTCCTCAAACTCCGCCACACTGCCTGCGCGCACATAAGCCGGATTTTGCGCGCCCTTTTTGCTCATGGCAATAAACGGCCCCTCCAAATTGATGCCTGCAATTTTTGCGCCGCGTTCTTTTCCTTTATATTCCCGAACGGTTTTCGCGATCTTCATCAGTGTTTCGTGCCCCAACGTCATGCTGGTGGCACAAAATGAGGTAACACCGTGCTTTGCAAGATAAGAACTGACCTGATCCAGGCTTTCCGTTTTGGCGTCGGAACAGTCGCCGCCGGCAGCGCCGTGGATATGGATATCCACAAAGCCGGGCAAAGCGGTCATACCGCTCATATCCCTGCCCTCGCCGTCTATGATCCCGATAGCCTTGATTCTGCCGTTTTCGAGCTCCAGATCGGCAACTTCTTTTTCAAAAACCTCATTATAAAAGCAAACATTTTTAAGAATCATACTGATTTTCCTTTACTATTCTAAACGTGATCTCTTTCAGATCATCATAGGTTTCAAGCGAACTCATCTTCGCGCGGAACTTTGCGCCGCCGCGCAGACCTTTTGTATAATACGCGGCATGGCGGCGCGCTTCGCGCATGGCGGTGTATTCACCCTTATACTCCACCATTTTGGCAATGTGCCTGAGCATAACCGTCATTTTTTCTTCCAGCGACGGCGGCGGAATCACAATGCCGCTGTCCAGATACGCATTGATTTGGCGGAACAGCCAAGGATTGCCGAAAGCGCCGCGACCGATCATAACGGCATCACACCCGGTATATTCCAACATATTCGCCGCTGAAACAATATCTGTTATATCTCCGTTTCCGATAACCGGAATACGCACTGCCTTTTTGACTGCCCGGATGATATCCAGATCCACCGTGCCGCTGTACATCTGCTGCCTGGTTCTGCCGTGGATCGCGATAGCATCCGCGCCGTTTGCCTCCAGAATCTTTGCAAGTTCAACCGCATTCACACAGGAATCATCCCAGCCCTTGCGGATCTTGACTGTTACGGGAATATCCACAGCATCCCGCACCGCTCTGACGATCCTGCCGGCAAGCTGCGGCTCTTTCATCAGGCTGGCGCCCCCGCCGTTCATGGCAACTTTCGGCGCCGGGCAGCCCATATTGATATCAATAATGCTTGGTGAAAAAGCAAGGCATTTAACAGCCGCTTTTGCCATAATATCCGGATCATCGCCAAAGATCTGCGCGCCCGCTGTTTTTTCTTCTTTTCCCAAGGTTAGCAGCATGGCGCTTTTTTTATCCCCCATAACAAGGCCTTTGGAACTGACCATTTCCGTTACGGTATACGCTGCGCCGAACAAAGTGCACAGTTCGCGGAAAGCCATATCCGTAACGCCCGCCATGGGCGCAAGAAACGCAATATCTTTAAATTCAATATCTCTTATTTTCATAACCATTCTCCGCCAATACTATAGCACAACGAAACAAAATGGGCAAGCGGTTTTACCGAGAAAGGGCACAAAAAACCGCCGCAATTTTCTGCGGCGGNNAAAAACCCGCCGCAATTTTCTGCGGCGGTTCTGCTGCCGGCCAGACCGGCTGAAATTATTCTTCGTTTGTAGTATTCTCTTCGTTTAATTTAGCCTGGCGTGCGGTTTCCTGCTCTTCCAGTCTTTCCGCACGGATATCCGCAAGTTCCGCAATCATCTGATTGCGCAGATTGCCGTGGATCGGATACAGTATAAATGAAAGTCCGTAAAGTCCTCTTGCAAGCGCCGGAAGAATACAGAACACAGTCCAAATGCCGTTTAAAACAGTTGGATCTGTCTGCGGGATCGCGTTCCCGAGCGAATCCGTAAGCGGAACATAATTGATCCAGGTAAGCACCATGCCGGAAAGCCAACCGGTGACGGATGTGGCAAGCTTTGTGAAATAGCCCTGCACCGTTGTTACAAGCGCTTCGTTTCTGAGGCCGTGTTTCCACTCCATATAATCAAACGTTTCCGCGTTGAGGACGGGGCCAACAACAAGAATCAACTTATTCGGAAGGCCGCAGATGGTAAGGGCGAAAATGACCCAAATTAGATTCAGAATATAATTATCGTTGAAGGTCTGCCCGAACGGGTGATAGCCGATCAGGAATGTAACCGTGTAGGCAACGCCGCCGAAAACGCCGGCGACAATTGCCGTGGTGCGCGCGCCGAATTTTTTGATCATTTTTGCAGCAAGCGGCACCATAAGATAGTTTGGAATACCGGTGAAAAGGCCGCAAACTGTTTGGTTTGCAAGGTTGCCTGTATTATTGAGCCAGAAATACTGCTCTGAAGAGCCGCCGACCGCCTTGAAGTTGTTGAAGAAATCCGCAAAGATAATAGCAAAAAGCGGGCGGTTCGTAAAGATCTGTTTAATGGATTCCAGAACGGAAGTCTCATTCATTTCCTCTCTGGACTGGAGCGGCACACGCTCGCGCATATTAAAGAAACTCCAGATCGCGCAGACCGCGCAGAAAGCCATCATGAAATAGGCAAATCCGGTATAAACGCCCTCCATGGTGATACCGGAATTGACGCGCGGTAGGAATTCAACAAATACCGGCACCAGAGACGGCAGCCACGTTCCGAACAGTTCAAAGAATTTACTGGTTGTAATCAGGTTATTTCGCTCTTCCGGATTCGGCGTGATATTATAGGTCATCAGATACCACGCGCCGAAGTAGCTCATGCCAAGGCCGTAAACAACGGTTGCGATCGCAGACCACCAGATCTTGCCCGTGGAAGAAATATCCGGAGCGGTAAACATCATAATTCCGCCGATGAGCCAAAGCGGCAGCGGCAGAATAAAGAAAGGCCGGATCCTGCCCCAGCGGGTTCTGGTTCGGTCTATGATCAGACCGGAAACCGTATCATCCACCGCGTCATAAACAGAGGCGAAAAGATTTATGTAAGCGTAAGCGGTTGTATTCAGTTTTAAAAACTGGATCATGAAAAATTCCTTGTAAGCGCTTACAAACTGATCTATATTCTTTTTACCGAAATTGACCAGCACATAGGCTGCAATTTCTTTTGGAGTCAGATAACGTTTTTTCGTGTACGCAAGTTTATCGAGTTCAGCTTCCTCTTTTGCCAAAAGGTTCTGATCTTCCAAGTTACCACCGCTTTCATAAAAATTTACCCTTAATTGCTAAAGATACAATTATAACATTTTAAATATATCAAAATTTGATGAATTAATCAATACGAAAAGCGAAGTTTGTATTAAAATTCATTATTTTTTGATTAGTACCACAAAAACAGCATGCTTAATTTGTGCATATTTTCTTTTGTTTTTTACTAAATATCATTTTTGCGGCAGCAAGGCAGACGGCAAGCAAAACCGGGAAAACAAGCGCTACGGAAAGGCCTTTTGAGATATTGGTGCTGTCTCCCGAGATGATGCCGACGGCGGTTGGCCCACCCGTGCAGCCCACATCGCCGAGCAGCGCATAGACCGCAAAGACCGCAGAGGAGATATTCGGCATATATTTGCCGCAGAGGGAAAACGTTGCCGGCCACATAGGCGCAACGGCAAGGCCGCAAAAGCAGCAGCCCATAAGCGCAAGAATGGGATTCTGCGCAAAAGACGCCAGCAGATAGGAAACCACACAGAGCGCGCTGCACCCGAACAGGACTTTTATAATATCCACGCGGTCGCTGATCTTGCCGTAAAAGATCCTGCCGATAAACATCAGCACGGCAAAAGCGCACGGGCCTAAAAGATCGCCCGTTGTTTTGGAAACGCCCAGCCCTGCCTCCGCAAACGCGGAAGCCCACTGGCTCATGGAAAGTTCGCTTGCGCCGGCACAGATCATTACGACGCCAAAAATCCAAAACAGCGGATTTTTAAACATATCTTTAACACTGCCGCGCTCGCGCACTTCCTCCGGCGTAACGATCGGCACAGCGCAGAAAGAAACGGCGGCAAGCAGCGGAACGGCGGAAAATAAAAGCGCCAGATAACGCCAGTTTTCAATTCCGAAAACGGAAAAATACGCCGTGGAAAGCAAAACAACAAGCGCGCAGCCGGCGCAGTACGCCGAATGAACAAACGCCATGGAGCCTGCCTTTTTATCCGTGGGGCAGGAATCCACGATCGGCGTTATAAGCACCTCGATCAGGCCGGAACCGATCGCATAAAGCACGGTGCAGATAAACAGCCCCCAGAAAGCGCCGGGCATCAGATCCGCCATGAAAGAAAGCCCGGCTATGCCGCAGAAAGAAAAAGCGGCGGCAATCACGGCAAGCGCCCTGTACCCCGTTTTCTGAACGATGAGCGGCGCAGCCGCATCCACAAAAATCTGGGTAAAAAACGTTACCGTAACGAGCGCGGTCAACCTGTCCATAGAAAGGCCGAATTCACTGCCGAAACGCACAAAAAGCAGCGGCATAAACATGGCAGCAACGGACTGCGTTACATACGCAAGGCAGCACGCCGCGCGGGTATGCGAATAGTTGAGTTTGTTTCTTAAAGCTGTCATCGTGATCAAATTTCCCTCTCTGAAAAATACGAGTGCTATTATACAGCACATTATTTCTTTTTTCAACTTGATTGATAAAAATAATAGTGATAAAATGAAAGAGAATAATACAAGCGGAGTGATAGACATGATCTGGGAATTTGAACTGCCTGTTAAAATCGTTTTCGGCAGCGGAAAACGCAAAGAACTGGAAAAATACATTGAGGAAATACAGGGAAAAAGCGGCGTGCTCGTCTGCTCCCGAAGTTTTGAAAAAAACGGCACGGCGCAGAAATTCACAGCGCATTCGGGCGGCAGGATCAAAGCCGTTTTCAGTGATATACGGCCAAACCCGACAACAAAAAACGTAAACGACTGCGCCGCTCTGCTTCGGAAAACGAAAGCGGATTTTGCCGTTGCGCTCGGCGGCGGATCCCCTATGGACTGCTGCAAGGCGGCATGCGCGATCGCAAAGGGCGATGACGTGATTGAATCTTACCACACCGGCGGAAAACCCGTCTGCGCCGCAGAGGCAATACCGATGATCGCGTTCCCCACAACGAGCGGCACGGCAAGCGAAGTAACGAATATCGCCGTGCTGACGGACACGGAAAAGAACCTGAAAGCGCCGATGAATAACCCGGCAATGTATCCGAAAACAGCGATCATAGACCCCGAACTGACCCTTTCCGTTCCGCCGCAGGTTACCGCCTCCACCGGTCTGGACGTGCTGAGCCACGCGGTTGAAAGTTACTGGAGCACGCTGAACCAGCCGATCTGCTCCGCCTGTTCCGTTTACAGCGCAAAACTGGTTTTAAAATATCTGGAACGCGCGTATAATAATCCAAACGATCTGGAGGCGCGCGAAAAAATGGCGGCGGCAAGCATAACGGCGGGCGTTGCCTTTTCCCACCCGCGCACAACGGGGAGCCATGCCTGCTCTTTTCCGCTTACGAATCTTTACGGTGTGCCGCACGGCGAGGCATGCGCCTTTACGCTGGATTACTTTATTAAATTCAACGCAGACCATGCGGACGACAACGGCAGGATAACGGCATTTGCCCGGCAGTGCGGCTTTGAAAGCGCCTATGCCATGGCGGATGAGATCACCGCAATGAAAAAACGCATGGGCATGCGCACACGCCTTTCGGAAATCGGCTGCACAACGGATGCGCAGATCGCCGAACTGGCAAAGGCAAGCATGAGCATGCTGATGACCCGCAACCCGATCCCGCTTTCTGAGAAAAATATTCTTGAAATGTACAACGCTTTAAGATAATATATAAGTAATCGGAACACTTTTAAGGAGAAAACTATGGTTTACGGAGTTATACTTGCCGGCGGCGTAGGTTCCCGCATGGGCGGGGACAAGCCCAAGCAATACCTCAATTTAAAGGGCAGGCCCATCATCATCTATACAATTGAAAAATTCTTCGCCTGCCCGGAAATAGACCGGATCATCGTGCTCTGCCCGGCGCAGTGGGAAGAGCACACAAAAGACCTGATCAAAAAATACATTTCCCCCGCGCAGGAAAAGATCACCGTTACGCGCGGCGGAGCCACAAGGAATGAAACGATCATGAACGCCGTTGACCTGATTGAAAAAAACGGCGACCTGAACGATGACACGATTATCGTTACGCACGATTCCGTGCGCCCGTTCGTAACCCACAGGATCATAGAGGAAAACATAGCGGCGTGCGAAAAATACGGCGCCTGTGATACCGTTATAAAAGCCACGGACACGATTGTGGAATCCAAAGACGCAAACGCGATCAGCAGCATTCCAAACCGAAATTATATGTATCAGGGGCAGACGCCGCAGTCTTTTAAAGCAAAAAAACTGAAAGCGCTTTACCATTCGCTTACGCAGGAGGAAAAAGAGATCCTGACGGACGCGGCAAAAATCTTTGTGCTTAAGGGAGAAACGGTTGCGCTGGTTGACGGCGAAGATTTCAACATTAAGATCACCTACCCCTATGACATGCGCGTGGCAAGATCCCTTTTGGAGGATGAAGAAGAATGATAAACACCGTCTACCGCCTTGCCCAGCCGAGAAGATTTGAGGTGGCGTTTGAAACCATAGACCTGTTCGGCGGCAACGCAGTGGTGCGCCCCACCCACCTTTCCATCTGCAATGCGGATATGAGATATTATCTTGGAACAAGGGACGCCAAAGTGCTTGCCCAAAAGCTGCCCATGGCGCTGATCCACGAAGGGATCGGCAGGGTGGTGCTGGACAGCACCGGCAGATTCAAATGCGGGGACAGAGTCGTTATGATTCCGAATATTCCCTGCGAAACAGACGCGTATATTGCGGAGAATTACCTGCGCTCCTCCAAATTCTGCGGTTCCTCAGCAGACGGCTTTTTGCAGGAATATGTGGAGATCTCCCCCGCAAGGCTCGTTGCCCTGCCGGAAAACATCAATCTGAATGTGGCGGCGTTTACGGAGATCGTTTCCGTTTCCATGCACGCCATCTCCCGTTTTGACAAAATTGCCCACGCGCGCAGGAACGCCATCGGCGTTTGGGGAGACGGCAATCTTGGCTACATCACCACCCTGCTGCTCAAGAAAGTGTTTCCCGAAAGCCGGGTCTATATCTTTGGCACAAATTATGAAAAACTTTCGGACTTCACGTTTGCAGACGGGGCATATCTTGTAAACGACATCCCTGCCGACCTGGAGATCGACCACGCCTTTGAATGTGTTGGCGGCAACGGAAGCCCGGTGGCAATTGAGCAGATCATTGGGCTGATCAAGCCGGAGGGCACGCTTTCTCTGCTTGGCGTTTCCGAATACCCGGTTGCCGTAAACACAAGAATGGTTCTGGAAAAGGGGCTGCGCCTATTCGGCTCTTCCCGGAGCGGCGTTGCCGATTTTGAAAAGACCGTTGCGCTGTACAAAAAGAATCCGGAGATTCTGGATTATCTGGGCAATCTGATCAGTTCCGTAAACGAGATCAAAACGCTGGCGGATATAAAAGCCGCGTTTGAAAAAGACACAAGAAAGTCCTTCGGAAAAACGATCCTGAAGTGGGAGATCTGATTCCGAAACACAAAAAGCAAAATGCCGCTTAAGCCCGGTGCTTAGGCAGCATTTTTCTATTCTAACAAAACTTTAACATTTCCGTGTTATAATCAGCAGGAAAGTGAAGAATATTACGAACTGCCGGAACTTGATTTTCTGAGTTAAAAAGGGGTGAGTTATCTGTTTAAGATTCTTGTTTTGGAAGACGATGAGGCGCTGAACCGCTCCGTCTGCGCCTATCTGAACGCAAACGGATTTGAAGCAAAAGGGTGCCTGAACGCTGATGACGCATATGATACGTTATTTGCCGAAGTGTATGACCTGATCATCTCAGACATCATGATGCCCGAAACGGACGGATTTGAATTTGCAAAGACCGTGCGAGATTTTAACGCGAATATCCCGATTTTATTTATGACGGCGCGCGGCGATATTGAATCCAAGCGACACGGATTTCGTATTGGGATCGATGATTATATGGAAAAGCCCGTTGATCTGGAAGAATTAAAGATGCGCATAGGCGCTCTCCTGCGGCGCGCGGGCACTGCTGCAAAGCGCCGGCTGGAGATCGGAGCGCTGACGCTGGATACGGACGAACATTCCGCTTATCTGAACGGTGAAGAAATCCCGCTGACCGTAAGAGAATTCAACATACTGTTTAAACTGCTTTCTTACCCCAGAAAAACATTTACACGCACCCAGCTGATGGAAGAATTCTGGGATTTTGACTCTGCCTCTTCACCGCGCACGGTGGATGTTTATATCACCAAACTGCGCGAGAAGTTTAAAGACTGCAAAGATTTTGAAATCTCTACCGTGCACGGGCTTGGGTATAAGGCGGTGCTGAAATGAGAAAAAGGCAAAAAAACGCGCGTGTAAAAAAGATTCTGCTGGCTTTCAGGCGGTATCTGATCTTTTTTCTTACAATCAGTTTTTTCATCAGCTGCTGCCTTGTGCTGTTTTTGAACACTATGGAAACTGTTGCAGGCCTTGCAATTGAACGGCAGAGCATTGAAACGGCGGCGAAGATCACGTTTGCCAATGTGATCGTTCTAAGCCTGATCTGCACCGCGGCAGACGCAGCGCGGCGGGCAATTATGGTAAAAAGACCTGTAAAAAAAATAACCGATTTTGCAGAAAAGATCATGAACGGTGATTTTTCCGCCAGGATAGACAAAAATGATTCCCTGTTTTTTTCCATGGGGGATTTTGACGAGATCGCCGATTATTTTAACGATATGGCGCAGGAACTTTCCGGAATTGAAACCTTGCAAACCGATTTTACCGCCAACGTTTCCCACGAAATGAAAACGCCGCTGGCCATAATCAAAAATTACGCGGCACTGCTGAAAGATCCGGCACTAAGCGAGGAAAAGCGGATCGAATACGCCGCGGAGGCGGAAAAGGCGGCGGATAAACTGAGCGCCCTGGTTACAAACATTTTAAAACTGAGCAAGCTGGAAAACCGCCAGATCTTTCCGGAGAAGAAAACATTTGACCTCTCCGAGCAATTGTGCGAATGCCTGCTGCCGTTTGAAAACGAGTGGGAAAAGAAAGGCCTTGAGATTGAAACAGATCTGGAGGACGGCGTAACTGTCTGTGCGGACAGCGAACTCTTAAGCATTGTATGGAGCAATCTGTTTTCCAACGCCGTGAAGTTTACGGATACCGGCAAGATCAGCGTATCGCTGAAAAAGGAAGGCGATTTTGCCTGTGTAAAGATCGCAGACACCGGCAAAGGAATCAGCGCGGAGAACGGGAAACGCATATTTGAAAAATTTTACCAGGCGGATCCCTCGCACGCAACAGGCGGAAACGGGCTTGGCCTTGCCCTTGTAAAGCGCGTGATAGACATTGAGGGCGCGGATATTTCCGTGGAGAGCGAACCCGGAAAGGGCAGCGTATTCACCGTGAGGATACCCTTATGAAACACAAAAAGAGCATACTGTATGAACTATTCAATCCCAGCGCGGCAGTAACGCTGTGCATCAGCATTCCGGGCTTTACGCTGATGGCGCTTTGCCTTGCGCAAGTGATCACCGGCAAGATATGGATTTGCATATGCTATGCTCTGGCAGCATACGCACTTGTGATCTGCATTACGCTTGCAGTGCGCACGGCAAAGAAGCTGCCGGCAAAGATCATGGATCTGCCTGCGGTAAAAAAGATAATGGCAACGCCGTTAGAAAAGAAATTTTTTGGCAATGTTGCGTTCAGAACCAAGATCTTTCTTTATCAGGGGCTGATCATCAATCTGCTTTTCTGCGCGGCAAATATTTATTCGGCGGTATCGCAAAGATCCGTCTGGTGCGCTTACCTTACGCTTTACTATATCATGCTGGCGGCGATGCGCTTGGCCGTGCTGCGAAAAACAGATAAGGCGCTCTGCTATGCGCAGGAGCTTAAGATCTACCGCGCCTGCGGCGTTCTTTTGCTGATCACAAACCAGATCCTGACCGCCATATCCGTGGCGGTTGTAACCAGCGGCAGCAGTTTCAGCTATCGCGGCAGCCTGATCTACGCCGCGGCGCTTTTTGCATTTTACAACATCATTACGGCAAGCACAAATGTATTCAAATTCAGAAAATACAGGCGGCCGGTGCTTTCGGCTGCAAAACTGATCAATTTCACCGCCGCTGTTGTTTCCATGTTTGCGCTGGAAACGGCAATGCTGAGCCGTTTCAGCACACCGGCAGACCGGGAATTCAGTAACATCATGATCTCTGTTTCCGCCGCGGCAGTCTGCACCGGCATACTGATTATGGCAATGTATATGGTAATACGTTCAACCGTATTGCTGAAAGAGGCGGCAAAAAACGGATAAAGGGGCTTAATATATGGCAGACAAAAAAATGATTTATTCCTACTCTTCCCGTGAAAACGAGGAAATAAATGAAATATTGAAAAAATACCTGCCCGAACAGGAAACGGACAGCGCTGCGAAAAGCATAAAAAAAATTGACCGCAGCGTGACGGGGCGCGCCGCCGCGGCAGGGATCACGGCAGGAATCATCGGGGTGTTGGTTTTTGGTTTCGGAATGAGCTGTGTGCTGGTTTGGCAGGAAACCCTGTTTGCAGTTGGCGTGCTCACCGGGATCCTCGGCATTGCCATTGCCGCCGCGGCGCATCCACTTTATAAATATGTTTTAAAGAAAGAAAGGCAAAAGGCGGCGCCTGCAATCCTGCGCCTTGCCAAGCCTCTGAACAATACCGGCAAAGAAGAAACCAAATAAAAGTTTATATATCCAAAAAAGGATCGGCGGTCTATGCAACAGACCGCCGATCCTTTTTTATTGCGCAGATCATCTTCGGTCTTTAATCACTGCCGCCGCAAACAGCGCCGTTACTGCTACAAACGCCATAGCGGTGAAAGAAATTGCTTTTTTCATACTGTGAAACCTTCTTTCCATACTGTTAAGAAGCGCCGTTTCCGGTCAGTGGAAACGGCGCCCGCTGCAATCGCAGCTTTTAAAGAGGTATTCAAAAAAGCAAAACTGCTTTTTTGGCTTGTTTATTTCAGGCTTTCGCTGAGTTCCAGAATGGAC
Source organism: Clostridium sp. CAG:678 (assembly GCA_000431535.1). Taxonomy (GTDB): domain Bacteria; phylum Bacillota; class Clostridia; order Oscillospirales; family Acutalibacteraceae; genus Eubacterium_R; species Eubacterium_R faecale. The sequence continues at coordinate 8,047 of HF991801.1, read as the reverse complement.
GCGGCGATTTTTTTGCGTTTCCTTGCAGCGATTGCCGAATACACGGGATACGCGCACGCAAGAACGATCATTCCGATCACGCCCACAATAATGCCAAGCACGAAAAGACCTTGCCAAACCATAGTGCAGCACATGCCCACACCAAGCAGCAGCGCACCGATGATACCTATGATAATCGCCGCGGCAGACGCTTTCTTTTCCACAGCGCCGTCCAGCTTTTTGATCTGTTCCGCGGCTGTTTCAGTTGGCGTCTTTTCCCGGTACTTTTCCACGATCTTATCGATCTCGCTGTTTTGGGACGCGTTGTAAGTGTAACTGTATTTTTCATTCTGCTCTTTCATAATAACATCTCCTAAAAATTTTTGGGTGTTTCCCCCAAGCGCATATAAACTATACCCCGGCAATGTTTATCTGTTGTTTGGGAAATGTTTATGTTTTGTTAAAGTGCAAAAAATAAAAAAAGAAAATAAAAAGGCCAACCTGTTCAGGTCAGCCCTTTGATCGTTAAACTATGAAAATCAGTCTGCTGTGTAAGGAAGGATAGCGATCTGGCGCGCACGCTTAATCGCGATTGTAAGCTCCCTCTGATGCTTTGCGCAGGTTCCCGTAACACGGCGGGGAAGGATCTTTGCTCTTTCAGAAGTGTATCTTCTGAGTTTAGATGCGTCTTTATAATCGATATGATCGCATTTATCCACGCAAAACTGGCAAACTTTTCTGCGGCCTTTTCTTGCGCCGCCCTTGTTATAAGCCATTATCAGTTTTCCTCCTTAAAATGGTAAATCGTCGTCATCATCAACAATTTCCTCAAAATCGCTGTTATCCGCCGAGGCGTAACTCGGAGCGGGCTGGCTGTAAACGGGATTTGTGGAGCCGCTTTCTGCCTTTGAGCCGCAAAAGGAAACGTTGTTTGCAACAACCTGAAAAGATTTCCTTTTATTGCCGTCCCTATCCGTATAATTATCCGTTTGGATAGAGCCTTCAACAGCGATCATTGAGCCTTTGTGAAAATAGCGGGAAACGAATTCGGCGGTCTGACGCCAAGCAGTAACATCAATGAAATCGGTTTTTCTTTCTTCACCGGATTTCTGATAATTCCTGTCACACGCAACCTGAAAACGAACAACGGAAACGCCGCTTGGGGTTGTGCGCAGTTCGGGATCAAATGTTAATCTGCCCATGATTACTACAGAATTGATCATTCTTTCACCTCGGATTCCGCATCCTCGCTTTTGGCAACAATGAGTGAACGAAGAACGCCGTCCGTAATATTGATAATACGGTCAAGCTCTGCGGGGAAATTCTCCTCACATTCAAACTGAGCCACAATGTAATAACCCTCTGTTTCATAGTTGATGGGATAGGCAAGTTTGCGTTTGCCCCACTCCTCAACTTCGCCGAGAGTGCCATTTGCCTTGATCAGCTCCAAGAACTTTGATTTGAGAGTTTCTACCGCTTCCTCGCCCTTTGAAAGTGAGAAAACCAATACAAGCTCATACTTCTTTAATGCCATTCTTTAGCACCTCCTTCTGGACTTTTGGCCCGGACCTTACCGACCGGGCAAGGATAGCCGCCTTTTTCAAGGTAGCGGTGGTATTATAACAAAGAAATGCGCCTGTGTCAAGCGCAAAAAAGCAGGCGGCGCTTTCTTTATTAATAAAAAACGCAGATCCGCCGTCATCTTCGGCGGATTTGAATTTTATTCTGATTTTAACGGATTTTCGGCGCACAATATATAGAGAAACGGAAAGGCTATGTAAATGATGAAAAAGCTTTTAAAAAAACTTTTGCCGCATTTTGACCGCAAGCCCGCACAAAGCGTGCAAAAGCACGGCGGTGAAACCCAGCGCAGGATCTTGGCGGAAACAGAACACATCCTGAAAAGCCTTGAAGAAACAAAAGCGGATATGCAGCAGTTTTCCCGGCGGCTTACAGAGCTGTCAGACCGAATGGCAAAGGACACCGCCGTTTTAGCCCGCCATTCCGACGCACTTAGGCACATTTCGGCGGACACGGCAGACCGGTTTGGCAAACTGTATTACCACATAAACGAAACCGAACACAATATGATAAAAGACACATATTATGTGCAACGTTTTGAAAAGCGATTTATTACGGGCGCGTTTGGAGATTTTAAGAAAGCGCCCGATTTTGAAAAGCGGTTTTTAAAGCTGATACACGGACTGGACCGCAAAAGCACGGATACGGTAATCACCGCCCTGAACCGGATAGAAAAGGTTTATTATGCCGAGGAAAACGCGCGCCTTGATCTCTACACCACGCAGGAAAAAATACTGCTGCGCACACTCAAAGAGGATTTTACGGATAAAATCCTGATGGTGGCAAGCGGGCTGTATTATTATAACGGATATTTTCTGCCGGAGAACAGTTTTGAGGACAGTGTATTTTACTATAAAAACGGAATAAAAGAACTGAAACACCCGGATCGGCTTTGCAAAAAGGATATCATTGACGCGGGAGGATACATCGGCGATTCTCTTTTGATGCTTTCCCCGCTGACTGGAAAAACAGTTTACAGCTTTGAGCCGGTGCGCGAAAATTTTGAACAGATGCAAAAAACGATTGCCATGAACCATATTAAAAACGCCTGCCCGGTGCACGCAGCGCTGGGAGATACGCCCGGAACGAAAAAAATATACGTTGCGGGCTCCGCCAGCACTTCAAACGCGCGAAACGCTGCATTTGCCAAAAGAGCGGAGGAGGCGCCGTGTGAAACGCTGGATCATTTTGCAGAGGAGCGCGGGCTGACAGTTGGGCTGATCAAAGCGGATATAGAGGGCGCGGAGCAGAGCCTGCTGCGCGGTGCGGAAAAGACCATCAGAAAAGACCGGCCGGCACTGATGATCAGTATTTACCATAATATAGATGATCTGCTGGATATTAAACCCATGATAGAGGCATGGAATCTTGGATACGAATTTCGTATCTACAGGCCGATCATCAGAAAAATCGCCTCTGAGATCATGCTGATCGCGGAGGCGCAGGAAAACGGAGGCGGCGCGCAATGACGGAACTTTCTTTTATTGTGCCGGTATACAACAGGGAAACGCATATAGAAAAATTTTTAGAGGAACTGCTTGCAATAAACATGCCGGATATGGAAGTTATCTGCGTGGATGACGGCTCTACGGACGGCACCGCGCGTCTGCTGGATCGCACGGCAGAAAAAAGCGGCAAAATAAAGGCATATCATATTCAAAACTGCGGGCCGGGGCAGGCAAGGAACTTTGCGCTGAGCAAGGCAGCCGGAAACTATATTGCCTTTTGCGATTCAGACGACCGGATTCACACCGATGTTTACAAGCATATGTACGAGGTTATTAAAAGGGAAAACAAGGATCTTGTTTTAACAAATTACAGGGAAATATTTGACTCCGGAAAAGTGATCGAGCGTGATTACAAGTTTAAAGACGCAAGGGATTACTGGGGCATTTTAAAGCACATTGCGCTTTACGGCAAGATCTTTCGGCGGGCTTTTATTGAGAAGAACCGCATCACCTTTCCGGATTCCTACCAAGGGGAGGACAGAGTCTTTCTGGGCAAGGTTGTGGTGGCAAAGCCGGATTTTATATGGCTGGACGAGATCAGTTACGATTATCTGCGTCATGAGAGCGATGCGGCGCAGACGCTGACGCATTCCTACAGTTATAGCCATTTTGCGCAACGCATGGACTGCTGGAAAGAGTTTTGCAGGATCTGTGAACCGGTCTTTCCGAAAGAGACAGAACTGCACATTCTGCACGGCATGCCGTTTGTATACAGAATGTGGTGCCGCCTGCCGCAGGAAACCAAGGGCAGCGGGCTGAAAGCGGTAAAAGAGATGCTGACCCTTTCAGACCACACCGGCCACCTGAACTGGCGGATATTTGATCTGCCCCTTCAGATTTTTGTGAAGGCGGACTCTTATGAGGAATATGCCCGGCTTGCCATAGAGGAAAACACAAAACACGCAGTGAAAAAGCGCCCCGCCGCAGGTGAGCCGGCAGTGAGTGTGATTTTGCCGCTTTACAATGCGGGAAAATATCTGCGGCAGTGCCTGATGAGCCTTTGCGCGCAGAGTTATGAAAATTTTGAGATGATCTGCGTGGACGACGGTTCCGAAGACAACACGGCGGAGATCGTGCAGGAATTCATGCTGTTTGACAAGCGGGTGACCCTGCTGACTCAAAAGCGCGCGCTTGCGGGCGTTGCGCGCAATTACGGACTGACCAAGGCAAAAGGCGAATACTGCCTTTTTTTAGACGGAGATGATTTTTTTGAGCCGGAAATGGTGGAACTGAGCCTGAAACAGATCCGGCGGGACGATGCGGATATCTGCCTCTTTGACGCGCGGCTGTATCATGAGGAAACGAAAAAAGCAGAACGGGTGCCCTATTATTTAAAGCAGGAATTTCTGCCGAAAAAGATGCCGTTTGAGGGCAGATCCTTTCCGTACATTTTTAATCTTTCCACCGCAAGCCCTTGGAACAAGTTGATCCGAAAAGCGCTGATTGAAGAATACCAAATTCGCTTTATGCCGCTGCCCCGGTGCAATGATGTTTACTTTATCTTCCTTGCTATGGCAGTGGCAAAAAGGATAACGATACTGAACCGTGTTTTGGTAAATTACCGCCAATCCGTTACAAGCCTGCAGGCAAACAACGCCCTCTCCCCCTATAACTGGTATGAGGCTCTGCTGCACCTGAAAAAACGGCTTGAAGAACTGGGCATATTCCCTGATGTGGAACAGAGTTTTATGAACTATGCTCTATCTCTGGGGATCTATAACCTGTTTTCAGTGAAAAGCGCAAATGTATTCTGCGAGTTTTACAACCGCGCAAAACACGAGATGTTTCCCGCGCTTGGGATCACAAAATATGATCCGGAAGCGTTTTATGCCGTAAACCGGGATAAATACGAAAAACTGAAAGGCGTAATGCGCTATTCGCCGCAGGAATATATGTTTAACGACATTAAAAAACTGAAAGAGGAAAAATTCCGGCTGATCAACGGCGCACGGGACGCAAGAAAAAAAACTGCCGCGGCGGAGAAAAAACTGGCTGAACTGCGGCAGAGCGAAACGTTCCGACTTGGCAGATTTCTGCTGTTCCTGCCGCGAAAAATAAAAAAACTGCTAAGCAAACTTCTCGTAAAAAGTTCTTAGCAACACAAAAAAGCCGGGCTGTAAAAAAACAGCCCGGCCTTTTTTAATTCAGGTTAATATTATCGCAAAGCAATACGCCACGATCAGGCAAAAAAATCACTGCATCTCAACTGTATTTTGCGCTGCCGCGTCGCTTTTCAGAATTTCATATTGCCAAAGCAGCAATCAATGAATTCCTGCTCATTAATGTCAAGATAATTATTACTGTCCTGCATCCAAACGGAAAAGCACTCACTTTCACCCGAAAAGCAAAATATCTTTTAAGTATCCGAGGAATAAATAAGAAAATCCCTGCCGTTTTCCGTTTCCTGCCGAACAGCGCTTTCAGGCAGAGGAACGGCGTTTTCATCCGTTGCAAAAAGCACGGATTGCTCATCGGTAAAAATTCAAGAAGCGAACCACCCATGGACAGCGGCACAAAATCGGAAATATAATTCATTGCGTACAGGCAAAAGAACACTATGCCTGATATTAAAAATAAAACTGAAAAAATTAAAGACAAATACTTTTTCCCATACCAAACCTCTTAAAGCAGGCAATATTTAAAAAGCCGCCTGGGATATTTCTATCTTTGGCGGCATTTAATTTTACATAATTATATATCAGCCGGATATTTCGGCAAGGTTCTTTTCATGCTCCGCTTTGGCGGATGCAAGTTCGTTTTTACGGTCTTTTTCATGCTTTTTTATATTGGAATCAAAATCACTGAAATCAGTGTCTGTTGAATCTATTTTTGCCTGCAAAGAATCACGCTCGGCACATAATTCATCACGCTCAGCGCACTGCGGCATAGCATTTATCTTTGCGTTTAAATCCTTTATCTGCGCTTTATAATCGGCAATTTTTTGGGCGTTTAAATCTTCTAAAAGTTCCTTTGTTTTTCTTTCGTTTGCCACTTTTATATCATATTTATCATTGATTTCGGCAACAGACTTTTGATAGCGCTCATTTTCCGCGTCTATTTTGGCGCTCTTTGAATCGCCGCCGCTTGATTTTGCTGTTGTTTGATTACTTTCAGCGGCATTTCCGTTGCTGCTTTCCGTTGTCTGCGCAGGCTGAGTTTCCTGCCGTGTTACCGTCTGCTGTGTTTCTGAAGCAGAAAAAGATTCGCTTTCAGGCTCAGCATTTTCACTGCCGTCACTCTTTCCGCTAACAGCGAAAACGATTATAAGAACAAGAATTATGGCAACAACCGCCATTACAATCCCGCCAAAAACGGCGCTTTTTTTATTTTCCGTCATCAAAAAATCCTCTTAAACTGCTGAGTAATACAAGCAATACTAATAAACGCTTGCAGAATTATATTACAGTATTTAAAAAAAGTTTGTCAACAAACTATTTTTCACCGGCCGCGGATATAGATTTCAGCACTTTTTTAAAGAGGATGCTGAAAAGAATCGCGGTAAATGTTACGGCAATAAAATCCGCAACCGGTTCCGCCATATAGACGGCGGAAGTTTTATCCTGTGTAAAGATCTGCGGCATAATATAGATAAGAGGAATAAGCAAAACGAATTTGCGCACAACGGCAACGGTGATGGAGGCTTTGGCGTTTCCGATTGCCGTAAAGGCGGACTGGCACGCCATCTGAATACCAAAGAGCAGCGCGCACGCCATATAGATCCTGAGCGCATGCGCCGTAAAATCCATAAGCGAACTTTCAGAAGTAAACATGGCGGCGAACGCGCCGGGGAATAGCATTACGGCAAGCCACAGGATAACGGCATAGCACAGATCCGTTATCAGCAGCAGTTTAAACGCTTTTTTTACACGCTGCGCGTTTTTGGCGCCGTAGTTATAACTTATAATCGGCTGCGCACCCTGACCGAGCCCCTGCAACGGCAGCATGGCAAACTGCATAACGCTGGTAAGGATTGTCATGGCGCCGACTGCCGTATCTCCGCCGTATTTTAAAAGTGAAGAATTAAAGCAGACGGAAATGGCGCTTTCACTTGCCTGCATCACAAAATTGGAAAGGCCGAGCGCAAGAGCGGGCATAATTATATTGGCGCGCAGCGGCATATATTTTGCACGAATTTTGAGATCTGTTTTTTTGCCCATAAGGAAGGCAAGCACCCATATGCAGGACATTGCCTGAGAAAGGATGGTTGCAAGCGCGGCGCCACGCACATTCATATCAAAACCGAAGATAAAAACGGGATCCAAAATAATATTCGCCACCGCGCCGATCAAAACGGAGAGCATACCGGTTTTTGCAAAACCCTGCGCGGTGATAAACATATTCATACCCAAAGTGAGCTGAACGAAGATCGTGCCGACGGCGTAAATATTCATATAATCCACGGCGTAGCCGATCGTGTTTTCGCTTGCGCCGAACGCCAGCAGCAGCGGCCGGTTGAAAAGCAGCAGCAAAACCGTTAAAACAACCGAGATCACGATCTGCACAACAAAGCAGTTGCCAAGGGTGCGCTCCGCCGATTCCTTATCGTTCTTGCCCATAAAAATAGACGCGCGCGGCGCGCCGCCGTAACCAACGAGCGCGGCAAAGGCGGACACGATCATGATAAGCGGCATACACACGCCGACACCGGTAAGCGCATCCGCCCCGATATCCGGAATATGGCCGATATAGATTCTGTCCACAATATTATAGAGCATATTGATCAGCTGCGCCGTAACGGTTGGCACAGCAAGCTTAAACAGCAGTTTGCCTACCGGCGCGTCCGCCAGCATGCGGCTGTTCTCCTGCGTGTTCATTTTTATCCCCTCTTTGACTTTTGTAAATACATAACAAAAGTATTATAAGCCAGCCGGCAACAAAGGTCAACCGCTGAAAAACGCCCCGCCTTTTCCAGGCGGGGCGTGAAAAAATTTGATTTTATTTTAGGCTATGTCACAACAAACAGTTGATAAATAGCCATT
>HF991800.1 GCA_000431535.1 Clostridium sp. CAG:678 | reverse complement strand
TCTGCAACCGTTTGCTGCATATTGTTCGTCACATGCATATATGTGTTCATTGTAAAGCCTGCATCTGTGTGACCAAGCATATGAGATATTGTCTTTATATCCATCCCCTGTTCTAATGACAGTGTTGCAAAACTGTGTCTCAAATCGTGAAAGCGTATTTGCGGTACTCCTGCTCGTTTCTGCATTCTGTGTAGTTTTCTTGTAACCGATGACGGATCACGAAGTCCGCCCGTTATCGGTGATGGGAATATTAATTTACTATCAAGCCTTTGCCTACTCCTTAGCAGTATCAGTTGATTGAAACATTCATCGCATAACGCAATCGTTCGTATGGACGAGGCAGTTTTCGGTGTTGTTACCTTTAGTTCACTGCCTATCCTTTGCACCTGCTTGTTCACTGATATTGTTTTGTTTTTCATATCAAGGTCATCCCAAGTCAGTGCAAGTATTTCGCCCAGTCGCAAGCCTGTTGTAATCTCAAGAATATAAAATTCATAACATCCTGAGTCCTTTGTTTCCTGAAGAAATCTGCCAAGTTCATTTGCTTTCAGCGTTTGCATTTCCTTTGGTGCATCTTTTGGCAGTTGTACCTTTTTACAAGGATTACTGCCTATCAATCCCTCGTCCTCTGCTTTTTGCAGGCAGGTTTGCAAGGCTATTTTGATATCCTTTACTGTCTTTGCAGATAAACCGTTGCCTTTCTTTTTAACATTTCTTATTCTCCCACTCGTGTACATTTTCATTAGAAATTGCTGACAGGCTACTGTTGATATATCCTTGATTTTCATACCACCGAGATTAGGTAGTATATATCTGTCAAAATAGTTTTGATAACTGTTTCTTGTGTATTCTTTTACACTCACTGCACAAAATGATTCAAACCAAATTTTTGACCATTCTTCAAGTGTAGGCTCGGGGTTTGTAAGAAAATCACATCTTTCAATTATCTTTTGCCGCTTGTTGTTCTCGGCTATCGCCTTTTCAAGTTTTTCCTTGCACTCGGCTTTTGTTTTGGCAAGAACATTTTTTCTTACTCTCTTGCCGTTAACTATCTCACCTGTATAATAGCGACCTTCCCACCTACCATCTTTGCGTTTGGTTATTGTTCCTTCGCCGTTATTTCGTTTTGCCATTGCAACCTCCTTTCTGCCTGTGGCAACACAACATTACCACAAGCAGTTTTTAATATCCAGACAATTATTATCTTTTTGAATTTGTTTCAATCCAACTTTTCAGTTGTTCTTTCGGAACAGACTTTCTCCTGCCCATTACAACAACAGGAAAACTGTTGTCATCTCTAATCAGTTTGTATAGACTGACAGCAGAAATTCCAAGCACTTCTGCCGCTTCAGGAACTGACAGCATTACAGGCATTTCATCAAAATTTTTATACATATTTTCTCCTTTCAGCCTGCCAACAATGTCGTCAGGCATCCTTTTTTACATATTAATAGTGTAATCGTATTATTTATAACCAAAAGTCTTTTGCCTTCAGGCAACCACTTTTCGGC
>HF991799.1 GCA_000431535.1 Clostridium sp. CAG:678 | reverse complement strand
TTTTGCCTTCAGGCAACCACTTTTCGGCAAAGGAGCCGAAAAAGATGCGCCCTAAGCGCTATGCTTGGACTCTCCTAAAGGAGAGTGTTTTAAGTGGAAATCAACACATATTGAAGTATTGATTTCATTGCTTTTTATACCGTCACAAACGCCGAAAAACTGATTTTTATATGTGTTCCGATTTTGTTATTCGCTTTTAAGCAAAGTCTTTCAGATTGTTCGTCAGCGTTTGCTGAACCAGCGGTGGTTCATAATTTGAGTACCGTGTAAAGATTGCTCTGCCTTGCGTTGTCAAAGTACCTTTCTGAAACATCTATCAACCCTTTTTCAGAAAGACTTCTGATCGCCTTGCGGCAGGAGTTCTCACACATACCGCAGGCTTTCGCAATGTTCGGCACGGAATAAAAACTCTGCCCTTTGGCATCACCTCTGCTTGTGAGAAAACCGTACACCATAAACTCCATCGGCGTCAGACCTTCGTCGAATATCCTGTTTGGCAGAAGAAAGAAATTGCCTTTTTGCTTATTCATAAATTCACCTCTCATTTCTAAAATTAAAAAGCCCTTCACCTATAGCCACGAAAACAGCAAAAGATGAGGTTTTAAAAATTTTATTTACAAAATATTTACACCCCCATATATTTAGCCGTTAACTATATGCCTTTGAGCCAACTTTTTTAAACGATTTACAAAAAAAATAAAAACCCTCTCACTTTCTTTGCCGCTGAGCAAGGAATTTAACAACCACTAAAGAAACAAAAAGATGGCTCGGAATAAACAGTGACGAAATTATATCATCACAAATTCATGACCGAGTCATCTTATAACTCTGTGGTACTATATTTCTATAGCTTGTTCTATGCTATCTTAATTTTTAAAGTTTACCAATATTTTTTATAACAATCACTGCAAATAATTTTGCCATCAGGGGCTTTAAAACCCTGACACCATGCACCGCATATAGCACATCTTGTTTCGCCGTTTTTAAATAACTGCAAAAGTCTGTAATATTTCAGCATTTTATATCTCCTTTCATTAAAATAAATTTCATTTCAAATACTCAAAATAATATAAATACACATCTTCCAGAGAAATGTTATTTGAAACGGGGATGAAATTTTCTTTCGGATTATCGGTTACGATACGCAATGAGATGCCATTCCGGTCATGAATGATATTCCCAAGACCTGCGCTGTGCTGCAGCGACAGCAGTTTTTCTTTGCTGCCCCTGATCTCAAACACTTTATCGGCAATACTGCTCATAAGATTTTCCGGCGTGTCTTTTTTTATAAGTTTTCCTTTCTTGAGTAATATGACTTCATCAGCAATACACTCAATATCCGAAACTATGTGCGTTGCAAGAAGTATTATCTTATCCTTTGAAAGTTCTGCAAGCATGTTTCTGAAATTTATACGCTCTTTCGGGTCAAGCCCTGCGGTCGGCTCGTCGAGAATAAGTATTTTGGGATCGCCCAGCAGTGCCTGCGCAAGCATAAGCCGCTGTTTCATTCCGCCGGAAAATGTTCCCGCTTTTGAATTTCTTTCATTGTAAAGATTCACTTTTTTGAGGAGATTATTTACAAGACCGCCGGCGTGCTTTATTCCTTTTACAGAGCAAATATATTTAAGATACATATCAGCGCTGAATTCATTATATATTGCCTGCTGCTGAGGCATATAGCCAATCGTATTGCGGTATTTTGCCCCGAGAGAAAGTATATCTTTCCCTTCAATCAAGATTTCGCCGTGCGTTCTTTTTACATTATCCGTCAAAAGGTTGATAATCGTTGTTTTGCCGGAACCGTTTGGGCCGAGTATGCCGTAAATGCCGTCAGTTAGGCAGAGGCTGACATTATCAAGCGCAGTATTTGAGCCGTATTCTTTTGTTAATTCTTTAATTTCTATTTTCATATTTTTACCTGTTCCCGGGTTGAGCACCATTTTCTTTCAGACAAATATAACAGCAAAACAGCCGCCGCTGCTAAAACGATATGCAAAGCAAAACTTTTTATATTCATCCCATCATGAATTACCACGGAATTAAAATTAAAAAGGCGTGATGCCGAGATGCTGCTTAAAGCGGAAATTCCGGCTGAACTAAGTGCGCCGGGGAGCACAAAAATACCGGCGGAAATGATGATTACAGCAAATTGTGCGGTAAATTCCGAAAGGGCTGAAACAATTAGGGACGCAGCAAGCACGAATATAAATTCGAACGCGAAGTTGAGCAGCAGATATTGAAAAACGGATATACTTAAATCTACGTTTTGAAGACACTCAAGATTTTGAATATCGGCGCTTAAAAAATCGAGTCTGTAAAGATACGCAATCTGAAAAGCATAAAAGAAATAGGATATTGCTGTTAAAACGAACACTTTCGGAACAACGGCAATTATTTTTTTGCCCCAAAGACGCTTTCTTCCGTTTTTCGCACAGTGGTTAATGCAAAGCATATTTGATGATTTTTCAATGGGAAACACACCGGAGAACATGATTGAAACCGCACACAGCAAAAGTAATATTTCCGTTTGATTTGACTGCGGCGAAAACAGCGCGTTATAACCTGTTTCATTTATCAATACGGGTGTTATGCCTTTTTCTTTAAGCGGTTCGATTCTGTTTACCTGTTCCAACAGCACTGCTGCCGCCTGCCTTTGTGTGTCATAGGCGGCATTTTTTGCCCTTGCAAGTTCATATTCCTCAAAAGATATCATGCCTTTTGAATACTGCTCGGCTTTTTCCTCAAATTCAGCCTGAACAGTCTGTGCCTGCGCCTGCATTTCACTGATACTGTCATATACGGCGCTGTTCAGTTTACCGCCATACTCATCGTAATAATCGTTCAAAAAAGATTCCGTTGGCGAAAAGACAAGCTGATTTGTATTAAAACTAAACGCAAGTATCAGAATGAATACGGCAATAACAAAAAAACCTTTGCCAATGTGCATTATTTTATATGTTTCAAACCGACCGGCATAAACTATGCTTTGAATTTTTGAACAGGCAATGCTGAGTTTTTTAAAGATTGCCCCAAAAAAAGAAAATAACTTAGACGGTGTTCTCATGGGATAATTTCGCTTTGCGCCGAGAACTACTACCGCCGAAAGCAGAAGCATGACGCTAAGTACAATTATCCATATCAGAAGTTCTGCCCTTATGGGAATACCGAAAAACGAAATAAGATTATATTCCGTTGTGATTTTATAATCAAACAGCGAAAACAGATTGAATGTTTTAAAAAATGACAGTGTACTTTGCTCAGAAATATTTTTGTAAAGTAAAATCTCCGCAGCTGCAAAGATTCCGGCTGTTGCGCTAACAAAAAGGATATTGCCGATAAGCGAGATAAGCAGCCATATCAAAAGGGCAATCGTGGTTGCAGTAGCAGCCTTAAAAACGATTGACATTAAAAAGAACTGCATAAAATCCATATGTAATATACAGTCTTTAAATATATCCGAGGACTGTATTGGCGCTGTCAAATCAATCGGCGCGTTATATATTTTTAAAGAAATTAGCATTTGAGAAACAAAGATTACCAACGAACCGAAAAGTGAAAACAGAAACAAAATCGGTATCTGTTTGATTTTCAGCATCATTCTGCCGTTTTTGCATGAATTTATCAAAAGCGCCGCGTTTTTCTCAGGCACAAAACTTATTGAGAGAAATACACAAAGCATTATAAGAATAAGATCCCCTGTATGATAATTCAAAACGTAACTTACAGGCAGGTCGTTGATGAGTGAAAGTTCAATCCCCTTGTTTTTTGAAAAATCTGTAATGGATTTTTGTATTGATTTATATGAAAAAGAATCCTTATCTGAAAAAAGGCTTTTGCCGGAAAGTTCTTTTCCGTTTTCAATTACGCCGCTGATATAATCTCCGTAACCGCTCTGATATTCGGCAAGGCTTGCAAAGTGCGCATAAAATTCCGCAGTAGCCGAAATTTCATCATAAGAATATTTACCTGACTGATATTCTTTGTAAAGTTCGGGATTTTCACTGATCAGTAAGGCCTCCTCTTCGGCATAAAATTCATATTCCTGCGGATTTTCCGCTTTCATCTGTTCCGCTTCGGCAAAACTTTTCAGAATCTGAAATTCGGCGTTCTTTTCCTGCAATTCTTCTTTTGCGCTTGGGAATTCAAAAATATCTGCGTTTTTGCGGAATTGCTCGGAATAAACGCGTATGTCTAACCCGAAATCTTCAATGTTGTTTTGCTGTGTTATATAAAATGAAACGCAGTTGAACAGTAATAACAAAATTACTGCCACGATGAATTTTTTGTTTTTTAATATTTTAACAAATTCCATAGCATTATCTATTAAAGATTAATGAACTGCCTGTTTTGAAAGGCGAGTTGTGATTTATCAAACGCATAAACTTTGCCGGCGCTCATACCTTTGAAAAACATATAATCATCGTCACCGAAATAGCACTCATCTTTAGGCTCTTGCGGTATGACTTCAGTAACATAATTTCCGTTTTTATCACAGACGGTTATTTTTCTGTTTTTCTCATCTGTTTCATCAATGTATATTGCCTGAAGATTATCAAAATATATATAGTTACTATCCGCACTTATGTAGCACGGTCCGTATATTTCACAGAAAAAGGTTTCTTCTTTTGTTGTAAGATCAATACGATAAATTGTGTTCTCATCTTTACCGTAATATACATAATTTCCGTCCGCAAATAGGGAATACGCTCCGTTGCCGACTAATGTTTCGGATTCCAAAGAATGAATATCTATAACGCTATATGAAGTTGCATATCCGTTGCCTTCGGTATCGCCGTAAGAAGAGTTTAATATAAACAGGCGATTGCCGCTTGCCGTCAAGCCCCATATCTCAGCGCCTATGCCGCTGTATTCGTATATGATTTCTTCCTCTTTTTTTGTGCTTGTGTTTCCTATTTTTACTCTGTATAGGCAGGCGGTCTGCTGTTTTAGGTCTGTGCCGCCGCTTTTGATATAATAGATGTAACCACGGTGAATTATGTAATAAATAGAGCCGGAGGAAGTGCCGTCAAACAAAAAAGCCGCCTTTTTTCTTTTGTAGTTATCAAGCGAAATTTCATAGATATAATTGTGCCGCGTACTGCCGTCCTCTTCCCAGCCCCAAACATATAAAGCGTTCTCATAATATGAAAGCATAAAAGGATGGTACTGAAACAGGTTAAAAAACGCCATACAACTTGCAGTTTGGTGATTACAGTTGGGTTTGTTGCAAACTGGGTAAGCCTCTTTTGTTTCTTCGTCAAAATAATAAAGCATGAGGTCGTTAAAATAATAGTAACCGTTCGGCGCTTTTGCCATGGCAGATACGGAGGACAGAAAATTCTGATAATCCTCACCCTCAACATAATCCGACAAATTTTGTTCTGTATTTACTGCGTTATCCATACCCGAACATCCTGAAAACAGCAGTATCAAAATCAATGCAGAAGCAAAGATTTTTTCAAAAAATTTTTTCATAATGTTACTCCGTTCTGGTAATCAACGCGTCTTTTATTGTGTCATCAATCGTGTCCAGGACGCTCTGTTTCATTTCTTCCTGAGATACGCTTTTATTTTCTATCGTTATTTCGTCATCCGGCTTGTCGATTTGATACGATTTTGCGATTATAAAAGCATCCACATCCGGCAAGTTGAATTCATCAAGTTTTTTAAAAGAATCAGCCAGTTTTTCCATTTTATCTATGATTTCCTGCTCATCTTTTACCTTTTCGGAATCAATATAACTTTCGCTTATATTATATTTAAAAACGCTACATATATCGCCGCTGTCTTCAGTCTTGCCAATGCGGTAAATAAATACTTCGGATGTTGCTCTGCCCGCATCTCCTAAATTTGCTTCACAAACACACAGGGTACCGTTAGTGAAGGTTGAATATCCGCCGGCAGCGTGATATTTATTTTTATATAACTTTGCTTTGGTTATATAATTGAAATGATATGTGTTTTGATTTCCATCCGTGGGATCTGAATAAAGGATTCCGTAATAATCCCCGTTCTTTTCGGTTGCAAGTATCGTGATTGGCTGACTGGGGTCAGCCGCAAGATGATCGCTTATCGATTTTTCGTTCGTTATATCAATAAGCGTGCTGCCGTAAATGAAATAACCCGCAGCAGCTCCGATTAACAGAATCAGTAATAAAACTAAAATTATGACCTTTAACTTTCTCATATTATCTTCATTCACAATGGCAAGGCAATTAATGCCTTGCCATGCTTTATATGCTTCCTTTAAATGTATGAATTCGGTTATTTAAAATGTATATACATACGTTGTTGAAGCTGTATGATTAAGATTGTTATCATACATACCTGCAAAATACATATTGATCCATTCAAAATGGTTTCCGCTACCGCTTGTAATATCCGCAATTCCAGAATCTGTTGCATTATCTGCTCCTCTGTCTGGTGTTCCGCCTGTAGCTTTAATATTACCTTTTGAATCAACATTTCTTACAACTATAGTTGTTGCAACTCGTGTAGCTTTTACATTCGATTTAGTTCTGCCACTCATTTGGGTAGAAGAATTGACTGAACGATAACCAGTTATAGTATACGAGCCATACGAAGCGTCCCTAACTCGAATAACAGGACTGGGTGCCGCATTTGCCGGTATAGCACTTGTAAATATTGTAATAACCATCAATACCGTAGCAAATAAAGTTAATAACTTTTGGGATTTTTTCATTTTTAACCCTCCTTAAATTTAGATTATAAACAATTGATTTAATTATTTAATCATGGAAAACATCTAAAACATTGGAAACACCTCTTTTATAAAACATACACACACTTATAAAGTAGCTATTGATATTTATACATTACTTGTGTTTCAGATCCGGCAGTAAAAGTAACTTTAAGCCTATAATTGCATAAAATATTTATGTTTCTTGATTCTGACATAGTCAACAATATTCCTGTATTACTGCTTGTCCATGTTTTAACAGTTTCGTATCCACTTGATTTTTCTTTTTGTAGTTCCATTTTTATTTTTAGATTCATAGAGCTCTTTGCTCTAACCGTAGCTTTGCATTCTGCTTTTATGCCTGAAACATTTAAACTTACTGAACAGCTTGTTATATTAGTGTAATAAGGTACTATTTCCGAGCCATCATTAATAGAGGCATTAGCGATTGTCGAACTGCCAATAATCATGGTAGATGATAAAAAAACCAAAACAAGTGTGTAAAATATATTTTTCCTTTTAATCATTATCAACACCTCCTCTCTTAAAAGTCTTTTCATTATACTTAATCTTTTAAAAAATCTATTTTGTGATAATAAAATAAAAGAAGCTGAATTTTTCAGCTTCTTTTACAAATAATTATTTAACATTTTGTGCAATTTTTACAAGTTCATCCTTTCCTATGTTTCCATCTAATAGGAAAATGTAATTCCCGTTGTTGAATAATATTCCACTTACATTTTCGCTAGATTGGTAATATATGGCATTTGCACCGTTTATTATTAAGTATTCGTGTTCGTATTCGTATTTTTCAGTATCAAAACCAACTGTGGAATTTAAATCCATTTTTTCTACGGAAAAATATTTATTGCCATTTTCATATAAATATATGTAACCATAATCCTCCGTTTTTTTAAATCCAGTAGGAACATAATTTAATTCTAACGATTTCACTTCTTGTGCTTCAGATGTATCTTGCACACTGTATTCGGAATGATCTGAAAACCTTTCTATGATGAATTTTCTGCTTGAGGGAATGGCAAAAACTGTTGCTGCAACAGCCATTATTACTGCCGCTATGATTATAAATCTGATTATTTTTCCTGAAAGTCGGCGTTTATTGTCTTTCGATTGGCAAGCCAAAAGCGGTTTCATTATTTTTTCGTGCTTTTCGCTGAATTTATGCTTTGGTATATCATCGGGAAAGGAATCCACCCATTTTTCGCAGGAAAGCAGGCAGATCTCTTCAAAATTACTCATTTGGTTATTTCCTTTCTTCAAGGTGTTTTCTCAATTTTTCCTTTGCGTATTGCAGTTTTTTGCGAACATAAGAATCTTTAACTTTATATATTTGCGCTATCTCGCTGCTTTTATATTTATAGATGTATTTTAAATAGAAATATATTTTGCTTTCCTCATCCAAAACATTGTCAAAAGCAGTCAGTAATTCGGTTTTTTCAAAATCCTCATAATATTGAATATCTGCCGAATCCTCATCGTCAAGTGAAACGGTATTCGCTTTTTTTGAATTATTATATATGTCAATGGCAAACCCGGTAACGATTGCAGATAAATAGCCTTTTGTTCTTTTTGATTTCACATCACTGATCTTCTCAAAGTGTTTTGCAACATAAAAAAATGTTTCCTGCACGCATTCCTCGGAATCTTCCACACTGTTTGTCTTTCTCAGTGCTATCCAATACAGAAGATCTTTATATGTATTATACAGTTCCGTAAACTTTTCTTTATCGCTTTCGGAATCAATCAAACTTAAAAATACTGATACCATATATACTATATCCTTTAAACTGCCACTTTTGTGATAGAATTATTCAAAATTATTGTACGCACAATATTTGTTTCTTGTCAAGATATTTTGCCGAAATGCAGATAAACAAGGCAAAAATGTAGAAAATAGTAAAATTCACACCGGCTATAGAAATAATTATACAACCAACATTTTGTAGACACTGATTCCCAAAAGCCACCTGTTCACGCTATATTTTTTGGTCACCCCTACTACTTTGACTCCTATTTTGACGGCTACACAGCAGGACGAGGTTGCACAAAGAGCGCGCAAAGTGAAATTTCGGCTAAAAAATCGGACAAGGAAAGCGCTAAACATCGCTGTTTAGCGCTTATTTAACGGCTATCGACACTGCTACGAACCAGAAGGTCGGGGGTTCGAATCCCTTCCGGCGTACCAAAAACCTCAGGTAACTTATGTTGCCTGAGGCTTTTATTTTTGGTATTTTCTCACTAATAATTACTCATAAACCGAGTAGTCATATGTGACATTACATATAAAATAGGTATAAGTATATATTTTCACTTGCTAACATTTACAATTATAAAACCTATCAAAGACGCCTATTTGACTCCCACTGAAAGAATTTTGCTCAAGGATTTTTGTTCCTTGAGTCTTTTTTGTTATGCAAAGAAATGTATGAACTTGTTTTTTCTTTCGCTTTCCGATTCTGTTATAAGATTACCCATTGCATCTGCAACCGTTTGCTGCATATTGTTCGTCACATGCATATAGGTATTCATTGTAAATCCTGCATCTGTATGTCCGAGCATATGAGATATCGTTTTTATATCCATTCCCTGTTCTAAAGATAGTGTTGCAAAACTGTGGCGCAAATCGTGAAAGCATATTTGGGGTACTACTGTTTGTTTTTTTGCATTTTGTGTAGTTTTCTAAAGCCGTCTTGATTTGGCTCAATTGGAGTGTTCTGCCATTATCTCAAAACATATGAATTGTAGCTCCGTCATTGACATAATCAATAGTTACTCATGTACCTGAAGAAACGGGTTAAAAGGAATCCTACATTGACAAGAGTTCAATTTACATTTCTTTCGGATACTGCTTTCGCAGTTCTACAACCATACGGTATTTACTTTCAAAATAATTCATAGTAAAACGCATCCTTTCTTAGTTTTATATATAAAAAAACAGCCCACATTTCTGTGAGCTATTTTTATGCAATATTAAATTTTGTAACATGAGCAAAGTATATTTTAATAATAACCTTTCAACTCTCTGGCTCTTTCACATTGAGACTCACTTTTAAAGCTATCGCCTATGGTTTTTAATATATAAGATGTTCGAGGATATGATATTCGCAACTTCTCTGCATAATCATAATATTTTTTAGCTATTTTCTCCTCTTCATCTCCACCAGTAACAGCATGTACTCCTCTTTGATTAAATAAACCAATTCTAAAATTGTTTTCCAATATTTCAGAAGAATTCAGTTCAAAAAATTCCCGAACATATTTATGTGGCCAAACTCCGTCTTCATCAATTGGCGAATATGAAAGAATTTTGCCTATTTCCATATCGCAGGCTTTTTCATATTTTCTCTCTTTAGCCAATTTTCTAACTTCAGTTATCCAATTATCGAAATTTTCTTTATTAATTTCATTGCCTTGTTGTCCAGGGAGCTGTTTTATCCTTCTTAACACTTCAAATGTATTAGTTAAAACTGATTTACCTACTTTCTGTAAAACTTCATCACTGTGATCATCATTCTTGTAAAAACAAGAAATAATTTCTAAGAATAATGACGGATCACTCAATAGATTTTCAATTAGACATTTGGGTTCAAAATCCAAATCGAATTTTTGTACATAAGCAAACTCCAATCGTGAAACCTGTAAGGGGTCTACATTCTTGTCGTTATATAGTTTTTCAAATAATTCTTCCAATTCATAACTACTAATACTATTTAAACAAATACCATTGTTTTCTGAATTAGGATAATATAATAATCCTTGATGTAATGCTTCTAAGATTATCTCAGAATTACCAAAGTCATCAAAACACAATTGCTTCATAACAGAATAGGGTCTATTAGCCTGTAAGAGCTTTATCAAACAATATTGTGCAAACTCCTTTTCTTTAGGCAATATCCAAACATTAACATTCTCCCAATAAGCAATTTGCTGTTCTTCAGACATTTTATCTATTAATTCTATTACATCAGGTTTAATAGGAAGCTGATTGATTATGAATTGTACATCTTTACTTTCATTGTCTACTAGTGAATGGAAAAACGATATACCCTTTACGTAATACATTGAATTGACCAACATTTCAACAAATCTTGGTATTTGATTATGTGCTGTTTTTATAAAATCAATAGTAATATTATCAACATATTTTGAACATGTTAAAGAATTTACTAACAGATCAATATCTGAAACCTGTGGTACAATTTGGTATAATGAATCGAGTCCAAATTCATCAATAATTTTTTCTAAAGTTTCAACACGTTCTTTTTGCAATTCATTTTTCTCTTTTTCATAATCGTAGTTTTCTTTATCAAACACACAAGGATTCATTCCATAAAAATCATGTGAATAAAAAGCAACATATTTCAAAGGAGAGTTCGGAAGCAATATATCGTACAATTGTTCCAACTTATTTAAAGTATTTTCAGGTAAACTCCAATCTTCATTTGCAAATTTCTTATGTCGACTTATTTTGCAAATCAAATCTTTACATAGTTTCAGTTTTTCATCGTCCGGAATACTCAATACCAAATCATTTTTATCAACTTTCAGAGTTTCAAATGCTTTGTCAAATATAGGAAAATATTTGATTATTAGTTTCCAGTCATCATAACACACAGTAAGCGTTTTTACAAAATGTTCCGCTATTATTTTTATTGAATTATAGTAGTCTTTTGTTGTAACCTCAATTTTTTTCTTTTCTATATATCTCCATTCAAACTCCAAAAGATTATCTACTATTCCTGGGCCTGAAGGAAATAAAATATCTATTAGGTTTCTTCCTGTAAAATAATATTCTTTGATTATCTTGCTTAATAATAGTATCCTATCTTCTAAAGATAAAGATCCTTGGGGATTCCATAAACAAAAGAATTTATATAATGAGTCTATGGGTGAATTCTTCATTTTATAGTTAAACTTTTTTTCTGCAATTTTTACAAGTGAATATACAGCCCTTATACAGTATTGTTCAAGCCACATAAGTTTTTCTAAGGCCCATAAAATACTTGTGTAATAAGTTCTACCAAAAAAAGAACTGTCTAAATTCTCAAACAGACACCAAAACTCACTTGCTTCATCCTTGATATTTTTTTCAATAACACCTGCTATTACATCAGGTGTTGCTTCAACAAAATCAGGTATGTATTCACAAATTGTAAACCAATCTTGTCTTGAGTTGAGTTTATCAAAAATTTCAGTAACTAAAGCATTACATTCATTAACACTATTTGAACAAAATCCAGATGTTTTATCATCTTCTCCAAATTCAACAATTTTGGTCATTGATAAAATCAAGCCTTTTTTTAAACGACTTGAAAATCTTGATTGCTTTTCATATAAAGAAGCAAATGACCGTTTTTCCTCGGGTAATTCATATACTGGATCTTTTTCCGAGAAAACCATTTTTACGCACTCTTTATATCTTTTAAAATTATTACCTGTAATGGATTGCAACAAAATGTCCCATAATTCATTTACAGATATACACGCATATGAATTATCTAAATTAAAAATTGGCGCACTATCTCCAATAGTAAAATCTTGTATAGATTCAATATATTCATCAAAACTCTTTCCAGACAATAACTCTATTGCTTCTTTATCGCCATTATAGTTACTATCCCAAGCATTAGCCAATAATGCCGGAACCAAAATTTTATCATTATTTTGCTGAAACCAATAAGGCATCTTTAAATTAACATCACTTGTTAGTTTTTGTAAAAGGGGAGAAAATCGGCATTTTACATCATAAGTCATTTTATCAGCTTCATTAGCGTTAAATCCAATGCTTTCTAAACTTGCACTGAAATCACGATGTCTTCTGCTTGGAAGGTGGCATCTTGCGGAATTTTTATATAATAGATCAATAGGTCCGTTTTTTTCAGTAGGAATTATTATTGTGCCTTGGATATTGATTTGATCTTTTTCATTTTTAAACGCAGGAATAATTATAGAATCATTAAAATTCTGGCAGGCATTATTTAAAGCTTCAGAAGACAATGCAACTATAATTTTTGATAAAAGCTGTTTATATTTTATATCTTGATTTTCTAAAAGTTCTGCAGCAATAGTAAGTATTCCTTCTATTTTTGAATCTGTAGATAGTATAATTAATTTTTCATTTTTCTCTATCAAATTGATTATTTCTTCTGTTATAAGGTTTTCTCTTCCTATACGAAAGAATTCAACAGTTAACTGAGGATTTGTCTTGCTAACAATATTATCCCAATAAGTTGCCAAATCTATCAAATCATAAGCGTCCTTACCAATAATCTTAGAAAACCATACAGAGACAGAAGGACATTGATCCAACCACATTTCAAGATTATTTGCATCTATGATACGTACATTTTTCCATATTCCTTCTTTTTGTTTTTTTATAGTGAATTCTGCAATACCTTCTCTATGGTTCCATATTCTACTGGTTACAAAACAAAATGTTGCTTGCTTTGGATCTATATTATTAGGATTTTGGGATCTTTTATTAAAGTCTTTATTAAACTTTCCTTTTATATCTTCATCAGTACCAAATTCCCATACAGATATACCATTAGGATAAAAAGGATTATTATCAGTGGTTTTTATAAATCCATCATACCCATTGTATTGTACAGCATTCTCAAACGGAAAATGATGATCTTCAATATTATTTGAAGAAGCCAAAATTAGTTTCCATAACAACTTTGGCAATAGTTCCTGAGCTCTACGAGGTTCTCTGTTTGTCCAATTCTCAATGTCGCTTGCTTTTATAGACAAAACATTCATATTTACACTTCCTATTATCAATCGTTATATATATGTCATTATACCATATAATAACAAATTTTACACTAATATATAAATTCAAACAATAATCTAACAGATCAGCAAAATGGTTTTCAAAGCAACATAGTTAAAAAACAAAAGTTTTCTGTTTGTTATCATTGAATTTCCTCTTTTCAGCATACAATCAAGTAAATTATTTGATATTCATCAAATTATAAAGATTATAAAATAGCAGTTGGTTGTTCAAGCACTAAATACTACAGGAGATTGTGATTGGGAAATATAATAATATTTATTCATTCCAAAATTCCTGTTAACATCTCTAAAGAAATCACAAGTAAGCCTTAATACGAGAGACGATAAATTTATGAATATAGTAACAGTGACAAGTTATCTAGTGTAAACTACAGACATTTGCGGAGATCGTATCAGCAAAAGTATAGAGGAAAGCCATTTACACTGTTAAATAGTGGGTAAAAGCTAAAGGTTTGTTCCTTTGATCTCCACCAAAACAAACTGTCTCAACATATGTTGAGGCAGTTTATTTTTTACTTTATTGTTATTTAGTGCAGCATATTAAATAATTGATAATTCAAATAATTATGTACTAAAATGTATTATTTTCTCTCTGTGTTCCTTTTCTTTTTCAGATAGAAGATTACCCATTGCGTCTGCAACCGTTTGCTGCATATTGTTCG
>HF991798.1 GCA_000431535.1 Clostridium sp. CAG:678 | reverse complement strand
GTGTAGGTCTTCCCCGCCCGCTCGTCATTCGCGCGGACAAGTTGATTTAAAGAATCATACGCATACGTTGCAGTATATGTGCCGTCTGTTATGCTGAGGATATTGCCTATATTATCATAAGTATAACCGTAGGTTCCGGCAGGGGTTACTACGGATTTAACAAGCGTAGTGGTCTTATCCTCTCCCACATCCTCATAGGTATAGGCATTGCTGAACGAGCCTATCTTTCTGTTTGTCAGTCTGCCCAGCGGATCATAGGTGTAACTTACCTTTTCCGCGCCGTTCCACGTTACGCCGTAGATCTGATCCGGCATTTCGCTTTTTGAGATATCTCCGTATCTGTAACCGATATTCTGCGTGCCCAGCGGTGAAAAATGCTTTACGCCTGTAAGATAATTTGTTTTATCCGCATAGGTGAAATCCGTATAGGAACGCAGCGTTCCTCCGCTCATTTCCGTGCCTGTATATTCGCGCTGGGACACCACACGATCCGCAAGATCATACACAAATCTGGTATTCGTATTTGTATAATGATCCGTGATCTGCGCTATGCTGCCGTTATTTCCGTAAGAATAGGTTACACGTTGGTTGTTATTTCCATTGTACCTTGTTTGGGTCTGCCGGTCAAGATTATCATAAGAAAATTCAACATAATCTCCGTTTCCGTATGTTTGTTTAGACATTAATCCGGAACTGTTATACTGAATGGTTGAGAGCGTGCGCCAATTCGTGCCGTCGCCAACGTAATTGCCCGTTGTTCTGCCGAATTTATCATATGCAAACTTATACTGAAGATGATCATTAACATTGATGTTTTGCAGCAGATCTTTTGAATACGAATAATGGTTTGTTACACCGCCGGAAGAAACGGATAGCAGGGCGTCATTATTGCCATCATAGGTATACTGCGTTTCAACGCCGTTTGCATTTGAAGTGCTATTCAGCAGACCTTTTGTTTCATCATAAGAATATTCCGTTACATTGCCGCGCTCATCCGTTGAGGAGGATACAAAGTTTTTGCTTTCCGTGTAGGAAGACTGGGTAACAATGGAGCGGTCAAACGATTCGGCAACAGGATAAACATACCATTTTTGCGATTCTTTCAGATTATTTTTGTCACAAGTGGATTGCTTTAAGGCTCTTTGCTTGATGATCTCGCTGGAATCAAACTGCGCGTCCAGACACAAATTATAATTAGACGAGGCGGTAAAAATACCAAAACTTCCGTCTGCCTGCTTTA
>HF991797.1 GCA_000431535.1 Clostridium sp. CAG:678 | reverse complement strand
GGTTTGAAATGTGTCAACCTGCGGTTGCAGAAGTATTTTTCCATACAATACAAACTATTTCCACGGTCTGCTGTCGGCAAGCCAGCCTTGCTCCGCCCAATACTTTCCGTCAAGGTATTCGGGATCTGATCTATGTATGGATTTCTGCATCATACGGCAGAAGAAAAACTTAAATTTCGTAATCAAATTTGTATGTGCGGGCTTTGTATAATCTATATGAGCAAACTTCCGAGACAGCTTTTGAAGCTTTCCCGCAAGCTCGGCTTGTTTCTTTTGCGGCAATTTTTCCCAGACGATATCGCTCATCAATGCACCGGTAAATATCTCGATTTTGGAAATGCCCCACCACGATAAGCTGTGCTTCATATCTTTTGCCGCAGATTTTGCTCCGCTGCCCAAGCATTGTGTTATGATGACAGCTCGTTTTCCAAACATTTCAGGAGCAGGACGGTGCGGTATCCAACGATAGGCAAAATGGTCAAGTAACGCTTTCATTGCACCGGTCGCATGAAAGACATATGCAGGCGATGTCATCACAATCAAGTCCGCTTCCAAAAGTGATTTTTCAATTTTCCTGATATATTCAGCATCCTTGCATTTCTGTTCGCCCTTTAAGATACAGTTTGTGCAGCCAGCGCAGAAAGCGGGGCAATCCTTTGGAAGATAATATTCTGTAATATTCGCATTATCACTAAAGTCTGCTAAAAACATCTCTTTTAGACGATAGGTAACGCCGTGTTTTTCCGTTCCGTTTATCACTGTTATATTCACTCTTTATACCTCCAAAATATCGTGTAAAACTTGTGTGTGAAAATTCCTGCGGTTTTCTTTCTGTCTAAGGTCAATCCCCAATATTTGCGATATAATTTCGTATCGTAGGAACATTTGCTGCATAACGGTAATCAAATACAGCGTTTTTCGTCTTATCGCCGCTTCATCAAGGTCAGGACGGCAGGCTGCAACAAGCGGAAGATATGCCGCATAAGTTCTGTAAGTGTTGTCATTTTCTTTCGGTGACTGCATATCGGTAAGAACAGAAATTTTGGAAATGGCATAATGTTCAAACAGAAAATCAAGGGTTATATTGCCGAGATAAGTGAGCTTCTCAAAAGGAGTAAAGCCGTCTGTTTTCTCTCGTATATTCTGAAAATGCTCAACTGTTCCGTTTATCATACGCTCAATACATTGCTCGATGAGTTGATCCTTGTTTCCAAAATGATAATTTACAAGGCCTAATCCAACGCCTGCTCTTTTGCATATCTCACGGACTGTAACTTCGTCTAAATGTTCCCCTTTTTCCTCAATTAGTTTAATCATCGCCTGTATAATGGCTTCTTTATTATCCACACTATACCTCCTTTTGAACATTGTTCAAATACATTATGCTGAACGCAGTTCAAAAAGTCAAGAGATTGTGACTAACAAGTGAAGTATGTAACGCTTTTCGGTGTCAAACCGCCCTGTTTAAGCGTTTAAGAGAGCAAAAAAAGACGGGTAAGGAGTTT
>HF991796.1 GCA_000431535.1 Clostridium sp. CAG:678 | reverse complement strand
TTAGCTTTTTGCCGCTATCGCTATCACACCTCATTATTCCAGCGGCCCGGATTTCAAGCCATGCTTGCAGACATTGAAGCCGGGAAAGTCGGCACCGTCATAGTCAAGGACATGAGCAGGCTGGGGCGTAATTACTTGCAGGTGGGATTTTACACGGAAATGCTGTTCCCTCAAAAGGGCGTGCGTTTTATCGCTGTCAATGACAACGTGGACAGCGCAAACGGCGGCATGGACAATGATTTTACCCCTCTGCGGAACTTATTTAACGAATGGCTGGTGAGAGATACGAGCAAGAAAATCAAGGCAGTAAAGAAAGCAAAAGGCATGAGCGGCAAGCCTGTAACCAGCAAGCCAGTCTATGGCTATCTCATGGACAAGGACGAGAACTATATCGTTGACGAGGAAGCCGCCCCGGTTGTCCGGCAGATTTACCAGCTTTGCCTTGCGGGAAATGGCCCGACCAAGATTGCCCGTATGCTGACGGAGCAGCAAATCCCCACGCCGGGGACGCTGGAATACCGCAGGACGGGCAGCACCCGCCGCTACCACCCCGGCTATGAGTGCAAGTGGGCGACAAACACCGTCGTCCATCTGCTGGAAAACCGGGAGTACACTGGCTGTCTGGTAAACTTCAAGACGGAGAAGCCCTCTTACAAGGTCAAGCACAGCGTTGAGAACCCCATCGAGAAGCAGGCTATCTTCCCAAATCACCATGAGCCGATTATCGACACGGAAACATGGGAGCGTGTGCAGGAGTTACGCAAGCAGCGCAAACGCCCGAACCGCTATGATGAAGTGGGGCTGTTCTCTGGTATGCTGTTCTGCGCCGACTGCGGCCATGTGCTGTATCAGCAGCGGTATCAGAACAAGAACCGCAAGCAGGACTGTTATATCTGCGGCAGCTACAAGAAGCGTACCCGTGACTGTACGGCACACTTTATCCGCACCGACCTTTTGACGGCGGGCGTGCTTTCCAATCTCCGGCAAGTGACGGAATACGCCGCCAGGCATGAGAGCCGCTTTGTAAAGCTGCTCATCCAGCAGAACGAAATCGGCGGCAAGAGAAAGACCGCCGCAG
>HF991795.1:54070-62535 GCA_000431535.1 Clostridium sp. CAG:678 | reverse complement strand
TTTCCCTTATGAAATTCTACCATTGCATCCAGTTCTTTCTGGTTCCCTTCAATCTTCATGTTATTATAGCGCCTCCATTTCAACTATTCCTCATTTTCTGATAAATTCCAATTTTATTGTCATCTTCATTATACTTCATCGCCTATCGAAAAGATAGCATATTTTATGAAACTTGTCGGCTGGGAAGATCTTCTTGATGACCTCAATCTCATTATCCGGGATATAAGAATGTAAAAATCATTGAAAATAAAGGATTTTGGGAGTACAGATAACAGCCTACTTTGTATTCATCACAACCACCATTTTGATACAATCGAACGATTGCACCCCCTTTTGCACCCCCTAAAGACAGGAGATGCATTCTCTTCATCAGGGCATTGGATCAGGCTACTCTTGATTTTATGGAGGATTGCAGAGTAGTCTTTTCTTTCACGAAAAAAGAGATATCAACGCGCCAAGGGTCAATATCTCTTTCTTCTTATTATTATAATTCACTTGTCAAGCATCAAATCGTCAAACTGGAATTTGTACCTCTTTCAGACTATATATTCTTTCCCATCATATACGCTTCTTGCATACACTTTGTATCTTTGATTTCTCCTGCGTGATATACTCCGGTTCCGTAGATAATGCCTTTTTCTACTGCTCCCTCCACACAGTCAGCATATCCTCTAAAGCATGCCAGTGTGGTGTCCATAGATTCCTTTTCTCCATCAGCCGCAGTCATTATATAATACATTTCTTTGTTCTTCACTTCTGTCCAACGGCACACGCTTCTATCAATCACAGCCTTTAACTGTGCATCAATAGAATAGAAATAAACAGGACTTGCCAGAACCATAACATCACATGCAATCATTTTCTCCATAATTTCTGCCATGTCATCCTTGATTGCGCAGTTTCCTGTATCACGGCAAGCATAACACGCCGTACAATAAAATGAAGGGAAAAAACGGCGTAAAATTAGCAGATTTCATAAGAGAAATTATTAACACTAAAATTTCGGAAAAGCCAGTAAAATCAAGGATTTTTGAGGATTTCAAGGGAATAAGAAAAGCCCCTCCCAGACTTCTCCTAAGCGGTAGGTCGGAGGTTCGAATCCCCTCTGGGACGCCATGCCGCCGTGAACGCTGGAATTCACGGCGGCTTTTCTTTTATTTCCTGTGATATATCTGCGCACAAAATTTTATTTAAAAGGCGTTCACAAAATATTTCTTGACTTAAAGTAACTTTAATGTTTTATAATATAATTACAGGCGGAAAACAGCGGCATACTTTAAACGCCTAAAAATTTTTGGAGGAATCAATATGGCAGAAAATAAAAAAGTTCCCGGCAAAGGCGGGGAACGATATATCCCGTATGCAGAACGCACGGGGGAAGAATCCACTGTATACTTCACGAGGGACCTGTCCGCAGAAGGGCTTAGAAAGATCTTTCAGCGTGTAGCTGAACCGCTTACGGGAAAGATTGGCATCAAACTGCACACCGGCGAGCCGCACGGGCCGAATATCATTCCGCGCCCTTGGGTGGAGGCATTGATCAAAAATGACCTGCCCGAAGCGAACATCGTGGAAACGAATACCTATTATGAGGGCGGCAGATACACCACCGAACAGCACCGTGAAACGCTGAAAACAAACGGCTGGACATTCTGCCCCGTGGATATTATGGACGAGGACGGCACCGTGGCGCTGCCTGTAAAGGGCGGCAAATGGTTTAACGAAATGTACATGGGCAAAAACATTCTGAACTATGATTCTCTGTTTGTTTTGACCCATTTTAAAGGGCACACCATGGGCGGGTTCGGCGGATCCAACAAAAACATAGGTATTGGCTGCGCGGACGGCAGAATCGGCAAAAAGATGATCCACACCGCCGAGGGTTCAAGCGATATGTGGAGCATTGCGCAGGAAGAACTGATGGAGCGCATGACGGAATCCTCTAAGGCAACCGTAGATCATTTTAAAGACCGCATCACATTCATCAATGTGCTGCGCAACATGAGCGTATCCTGCGACTGTGAAGGCGTGGACGCCGCGCCCGTAGTTACGCCCAATATCGGCATCCTTGCCTCAAAAGATATCCTTGCAATCGATCAGGCGTCCGTTGATCTGGTTTATGCGCTGAAAGAGGATGAACACCATGACCTTGTGGAGCGCATAGAGACCCGCCACGGTCTGCGCCAGCTCACATATATGAAAGAACTGGGCATGGGCAACGACAGATATAAACTGATCGATATTGATAACGGCGACTGCGAAATAAAGCCGGCAGATGCCGTAAAAGACGTTGTGCCGTTTCAAGCAGAGTAATTCCACCTGCTGCCGGACTTCATCTTCATCAAAAGGCAACATAACGTCTCTCTTAGGATAAGCAAACGGACTTTCGCAGACAAGCCGCAGGGTTTGTTGCACCGGCTTTCCGCTTTACGCACACGAAACTCCCGCTTAAACTTGTGTTTAAGCGGGAGTTTTTTTGCGCGCAAATAAAAAAACAGCCCTGCAACAACAGGGCTGTAATAGTAACGCAAAAACGCAATTAACGCTTTGAGAACGGTTGCGGCGTTTGAAAAACATGCCGGTGGCATGTTTTTAGCCGCAACCGCAGTGGCTGTGCCGCGAGGACCCGCAGGAGCAAAGCGAAAAAAACGCAACATAAAAAACAGCCCTGCAACAACAGGGCTGTAATAGTAACACAAAAACGCAATTAACGCTTTGAGAACTGGGGCGCGCGACGAGCGGCTTTGAGGCCGTACTTCTTTCTTTCCTTCATACGAGGATCACGTGTAAGAAGGCCGGCTTTTTTAAGGATCGGGCGAAGAGACTCATCATACTGAAGAAGAGCCCTTGCGATGCCGTGGCGGATTGCGCCTGCCTGACCGGAAACACCGCCGCCGTTTACACGGCAGACAACGTCAAACTTTTCTTTTGTTTCTGTAAGAACGAGAGGCTGGTTTACAATCAGTTTAAGAGTATCAAGGCCGAAATAATCGTCTATATCTCTGTCATTAATGGTAACCTTACCTGTGCCGGCATATACGCGAACGCGGGCAACGGATTCTTTTCTTCTGCCTGTGCCGTAGAAATATGGATTTGATTCGTACATAATCTCTTAACCTCCCTTAGAATTCCCAAGCAACGGGCTGCTGTGCCTCGTGCTTGTGTTCTGCGCCTTTATAAATGCGGCATCTTGTAAGCTGTTTTCTGCCCTGCGTTGTGCTCGGCAGCATGCCCTTCACAGCAAGCTGCATGGCAAAATCGCTCTTTTCTTTCATAAGCGTGCCGTATTTTACCTCTTTGAGGTTGCCGATATAACCGGTGTGATGCTGATAAAGTTTTTTGTTGAGTTTATCGCCGGTAAGAACGGCTTTGTCTGTATTGATGATGATTACGAAATCGCCGCAGTCTACATTGGGCGTGAAGATCGGCTTGTTTTTTCCGCGAAGAAGAACAGCCGCTTCTGCCGCAACTCTGCCGAGGGGCTTGCCCGCAGCGTCAAGAACATACCATTTGCGTTCGATTTCGTCAGCCTTTGGCATAAATGTTGACATTTTACTTTCCTCCATACCGAATAATTCGTTTTTCAACTTGCCGCATTATCATAGCACAACGCCGTGCAGAAGTCAACACCCATTTTAATAAAAGAAAGAGTATCTCTTGTATTCTCATTATATCTCTTTTTTTCTCTGCATATCTAAATTTTAATTTATAAAAAATATTACCGCGCTTGAACGAAAAAAGTTTTAGGCAGCAGGATGCCGCCCGCCAACAAACGCTTGCAAAGGAGCGGTGGATTTGATATATTATATTATAATATTATTACCTTAATATCCCGAACAGGCACGGCAAAAAACGGAGGTGCAAACCGTGAAAATATCAGAAATCTTAAAAAGCAGGAAAGTAACCGTTTCCTTTGAGGTATTCCCGCCCAAGGAATGGAGCAAAATAGAAAACACAAAAGCCGTTGTGGAGGAAATGGCAAAAAGCGACCCGGCTTTTATGAGCGTTACCTACGGCGCGGCTGGCACGCGCACTGGCTTTACAACGGAGATTGCCCGGGCGATCAAAGATTGCGGCATTACGCCGCTTTCCCACCTGACCTGCCTGACCTCTACAAAAGATAAGATAGACAGCGTGCTGGACGAATGGAAAGCAGAGGGCATAGAAAACATACTTGCCCTGCGCGGCGATATACCGGCGGGCTTTGAATTCCCGGACGGGCAGCATTTTGAGCACGCATATGAACTGGTTCAGGAAATAAAGGCAAAGGGCGATTTCTGCATAGGCGGCGCCTGCTACCCGGAGATCCACCCGGAAAGCGCAAACCGCGTGGAGGATATACAGCATCTGAAAGAAAAGGTGGACTGCGGCATAGATTTTCTTACAACGCAGATGTTTTTTGACAACGAAGTTTTCTTCCGCTTTAAGGAAAACTGCCTTATAAAAGGGATCAATGTTCCGATCATTGCCGGAATCATGCCCATTACAAACGCCAACCAGATCAAACGCAGCGTGGAACTCTCCGGCTGCAAATTCCCCGGAAAATTCGAAAAGATTATTGAGCGTTTCGGCGACGATCCGGCAAAGATGAAACAGGCAGGCATCATCTACGCAACCGAACAGATCATAGACCTGATGGCAAACGGGCAGGATCATATCCATATCTACACCATGAACCACCCGGATGTTGCGGGATCCATTATGAAAGGACTTTCGGCAATTATCAATGGATAAAAAAGAAATATTAAGATACATGCGCACCAAAAGCAGCGTAAACGACGATCGCCTGCTTGCCATGATTGACAGCGCTATGGCGGAGATCAACCGGGTGTGCGAGCCAAAAAGCCTTTACCGGATTTTCGACTGCGAAGTAACGGATACGGCACTGAAAATCGAAAACTTTGTATTTGAGAGCCGCCGCCTTGCAAAAAACCTTGCCGGTTGCCACCGGGTGGCTGTTCTTGCCGCAACGGTTGGCGTAAACGGCGATATGCTGCTGCGAAAATACGCCGCAGACGGCGCAATGCTGCTTATCATGCAGGCGTCCCTTGCATCTAAAATAGAAGAGGTGTGCGACGCGCTGCAGGCGCAGATTGAGACGAAAGAGAACGTAAAAACAAGGCAGCGGTATTCGCCGGGGTATTTTGACCTTGCTATAACGGAGCAGAAAAAAATATTCAAACTTATGGATATAACAAAGCGCTGCGGAATCACACTGAGTGACACCTGCCAGATGATACCCACAAAATCCGTAACCGCCTTTGCCGGAATAGAACCGCCCACGGAGGAAACAGATGAACATTAAATTTTTTGACGGCAGTATGGGCACAATGCTGCAAAGCATGGGGCTTGGAGCCGGCGAACTGCCGGAACTGCTGAATCTGACAGACAGCGAAAAAGTGCTTGCCGTGCACCGCGCATACGCACAGGCAGGCAGCGAATATATCACCACAAACACCTTCGGCGCGAACCGGCTTAAAATAAAAGAGCCGGAGAAAGTTATAAAGGCGGGCGTACGCCTTGCGAAAAGCGCCGGAAAAAAGGTGGCGCTGGACATAGGCCCCACGGGCAAACTTCTTAAGCCGATGGGCGAACTGGACTTTGAAGACGCCGTGGATATTTTTGCCCAGATGATCAACGCCGGCAAGGACGGCAGTGATCTTGTGCTGATTGAAACGATGAGCGACACTTATGAGATCAAAGCCGCCGTGCTTGCGGCAAAGGAAAACTGCGATCTGCCTGTTTTCGTTACCATGATCTTTGATGAAAAAGGCAGGCTGCTCACCGGCGCGGACGTGAAAACTGCCGTTGCCATGCTGGAAGGGCTGGGTGTGGACGCGATTGGTTTTAACTGCGGACTTGGCCCTGCCGAAACGCTGCCACTTGTGGAAGAGATCAGAAAATGGACTTCTTTGCCCATCATTGTGCAGCCAAACGCAGGCCTGCCGGAAAGTGTGAACGGCAAAACCGTATATAACGTAACCCCGCAGGCGTTTGCGCAGGATATGAAAAAGGCGGCAGAGATCGGCGTTTCCTACCTTGGCGGCTGCTGCGGCACTACGCCGGAGCATATCCGAGCAATGATCGAACTTTGCAAAAACATTCCGGCGGATATACCCGAAAAGAAGAACCGCACGCTGGTCTCTTCTTACAGCCAAACGGTGGAGATCGGCAAAAAGCCGGTGATCATCGGCGAACGCATCAACCCAACCGGAAAGAAACTGTTTAAAGAGGCGCTGCGCCGAAACGATATTGAATATATTATAAAAGAGGGCCTGAAACAGACGGACGCCGGTGCGCATATTCTGGATGTTAACGTTGGCCTGCCGGAAATAGACGAAGTAAGCATGATGGAAACGGCGGTAAAGAGCCTGCAGGGTGTGATCGCCGCGCCGCTTCAGATTGACACTTCCAACACGGTAGCGCTGGAAAAGGCACTGCGGATCTACAACGGCAAACCGCTGATCAATTCCGTAAACGGCAAGGCGGAAAATATGGCGCAGGTGTTTCCGCTGGCAAAAAAATACGGCGGCGTGGTCGTCTGCCTCTGCCTGGATGAGAGCGGCATCCCGCAGACGGCGCAGGGAAGAATTAAAATTGCGGAAAAAATCATAAATACCGCCGCCGAACACGGTATAGAGAAAAAAGATTTGATCGTTGACGCGCTTACCATGACGATCAGCACAGACCCGTCAAACGGCATCGAAACACTCAAAGCCGTGGAATTTATCCGCCGCACGTTGGGTGTAAACACCGTGCTGGGCGTTTCCAACATTTCTTTCGGTCTTCCGAAAAGGGACGCAATCAACACCGCGTTTTTTACCCTTGCGCTGCAAAGCGGGCTTTCCGCCGGGATCATCAACCCCAATTCGCAGAGCATGATGAACGCCTATTACGCCTTTAACGCCCTTAACGGTCTGGATGAGAACTGCGCCGAATACATAGAAAGCGTTACCGTGCCCGAGCAGACCGTGCCCGCCGGTGAAACAACGCTGCACACAGCGATAGTTAAAGGCATTAAGGAGGACGCGGCAAGATGCGCCGCCGATTTGCTGAAAACGAAGGAATCTTTAGAGATCATCAATCAATATATCATTCCGGCGCTTGACGAAGTCGGAGACGGATTTGAAAACAACCGCATTTTCCTGCCGCAGCTGCTGATGAGCGCGGACAGCGCCAAAGCCGCTTTTGATGTGATCAAAGAAAAGATGATCCTGAGCGGCAAAAAAGAAGAACGCGGGGAGAAAATCGTGATCGCAACCGTGCATGGCGATATTCATGATATCGGCAAAAACATTGTAAAAGTGCTGCTTTCCAATTACGGGTTTGACGTGATCGACCTTGGCAAAGACGTGCCGGAGGAAGATGTGCTGAAAGCCGTGCAGGAAAACCATGTGAAACTGGTGGGGCTCTCTGCGCTGATGACAACAACCGTGCCCGCCATGGAAAAAACGATTGAACTTTTGCACAAACACACAAAAGCCAAAGTGATCGTGGGCGGCGCGGTGCTGACCCAGTCCTACGCCGATATGATAAACGCCGATTGGTACGCCAAAGACGCAATGGAAACCGTTCGCATAGCGCAATCCTTTTTCGGCGGAAAATAGCGCATAAATAAAAAAACAGTATAAAAATCAAGGGGCTTTCTTCCGTGCGGAGGAAAGCCCCTTGATTTACGCTTAATCATCCGTGTACTGCACCGCAAATCCAATAAAGAACAGAGTCAGCACAAGCACAACGCATAAAGACCTAACAGTTAAAAAGATCATCTTTCAGTTTTTTCTTTATTTTTTGCAGGCGGGACCGGACGGCGGAGGCGCTGATGCCAAACGCCCTGCCGATCTCCTCGCTGGAGTACCCCTGCACTTTCATCAGCAGCAGTTCCCGCTCTTTGGCGCCGAGCGTTTGCAGGGCAGCCCTTGTTTCGGCAGCGTTAAAACAGCCGGGCGGCGCGGGAACTTCCACAAAATCATACAGCGGCAGCGTATCCAGCATCAAAGCGGTCTTTCTGAACCGGTCTGCCCGAACGGTTTTGGCAATGCTGTAGATCAGCGCGCCGCCGTTCTTCACGGAATCCGCCTGCGGCAGCCATGCCCAAAGGCGCAAAAACGCCTGCTGGGTCAGATCCTCCGCGTCCTCCACAGCAAAATCGCGCCGAAAAAAGCGAAGGATCTTTTTATAATATTTATCGTAGATCACACCGAATAACGCGGCAATATTCTCCTGATTCATATATTATAGCAAAATTTCATATTTCCCGCCGGCAACGGACATCGTCTGCAAAACGCCAAGCAATCTCTTGCTGCATTTGATCTTACCGCCTGCCGCAAGAAACAGATTTCTGCCCTGCAGAACCTCCGGAGTAACGTCAAGTTCAACCGTCATCACCCCGCCGCACGCAACAACGGTGTTCTCCTTTATATTCTCAAAAAACGATCTGTCAAGCGAGATGGCGCCGGGAAAGA
>HF991795.1:0-54047 GCA_000431535.1 Clostridium sp. CAG:678 | reverse complement strand
AGAGTTTTGTGTTTTCGATCTCAAAATCCAGCTGCACCGTCAAGCCGTTTGCGCTTAACATATCCACTTTCGTGCCCTTACTGCAAACAAACACGCCGTTTCCGACAACCCGAGGCGTCCCCTGCGTATGGTTTAAAAAAACGCCTATACCGTTTATCATATAAACCGTTTTATCACTGCCCGGCATACATTCAATAACGCTGCAGCCGTTGATATCCCTTAGTTCTTCATCCTTTTCCAAGTAAAGCTCGGTTGCCACATTTTTGCGCGGAATGGATCCGTAAGCCGCCATAAGTTCCTCGCTTGGCTCTTTAGGTAAAATGACCAAAGCGGCGTTGAGCGCTTTAACTTTCGCAATAGCGGATGGAATACTGTGCCGCAGATCAAGCCGCGGCGTGTTCAGCAAGCTTTTAAATTTCTGCCCGTCTTCTTTATTTTTCCTTTTAAAAAGTGCCATATTTCTCTTCCTTTCAGGTGCTTTTTGAGAGCCTCGCACTTCTTAAGACGGCGAACAGATCAAAACTGTCCGCACAAAATAAAAAATTTTTCAGTTTTCTTTCAGAATGGTCTCCGCGGCGGCTTTAAGGTCTGCGCATTTTGAAAACAAAAGTTTATCCGTTTCCTCTTCACCGCCCCAAAGGTCGGGCACCATGATCACTTTCATTCCCGCCCTGTATGCGGAAAGAACGCCGTTTTTTGAATCCTCAACGGCAAAGCATTCCGCCGGCAAAACGCCAAGCGACCGCGCCGCGGCAAGATAGATATCCGGCGCAGGCTTGGAATTTTTTATCATATCCCCGCAGATGACCGAATCAAAATCGGTTTCTATATCCGCGTCTTTCAGATTTCTGCAGACACCTGCGCTTGCGGTTGAAGAGGCAAGGGCAATCTTAAAGCCTGCGGCTTTCAGCATGGCAAGCGATTCCTTAAGATACGGCTTTTGCGGCACGCCGTTTTCCGCAAAATACCGGTATGTATATTCCCGGCATAAAAGCCGAAATCTGCTTATATCAAAATCGTTTCCGTAATGCGCTTTTAAGACCCGATCCACGGCGGGCGCAGTCATACCGAGCGTTTGAAAGGCAAGCTCGCTTGCAGGCGGAACATTCATTTTTTCACTGGCGTAGTCCCACGCCGCAAAGCCGAGCCTTTCCGTATCAAACAAAACGCCGTCCATATCAAAAACAACCGCTTTCATAAAACGCCCTCCGCTTTTCGTATGCATTCTGTTTCTATTATACATGACCGCACCGCTTTGCACAACAAAAACCGCCCCAAGATTTGGAGCGGTTTGCTTTGGAATCCTATTCTGTTTCTATTTCTATTAATAGCTGCCGCCGTTATTCGGATTCTGCGGCTCGTTATACGGCTGATTCGGATCGCCGTACTGCTGCGCGCCGTTATACGGGGGCTGCTGTTCATAAGGACCCTGCGGCCCCTGACCGCCAAACTGCTGATTCATCTGAGAGGCGATCATCATAGCGTCATTTCCGATCTTTTTAGGCAGCTGGGATTGCTTTACACAGCCAACGATTGCCGTGATAAACGGAACAAAACATATAAACCAGCCCACGCAAAGGCCGATGATTTTACCGGTCCAGTCCCCATCTGAAAAATTGATGGTAAGCACGCCGTCCGCCACCATACAGGTAGCCTTTATGCCCTGGCCCAAACCAAGCAGCATATTGATTCCGCCCGTATCTTTATCAAAAGTAATGACCTCTGTGTTGTTGAAATCGGCAACCGTAACGGTAAAGCCTTCCATTCTGTATTTTTCCGCAAGCTGGCCTGCAAACATATGCAGATCAAAATTCGGAGCAACGTTAAAATATACTGCGTCTGCCATAAATTCTCCTCCTCAAAAGAATCATAATATTTTACACAGCCAAACGGCAAGCATAAGCAAAGCGGTAATAAAAATGCCTGCGGCAACAAATCTGCGATCCGCTTTTTTGCCAAGCACAAACTGCGCGTAAACCAAATAAAACAGTTCTGCAAAGATAAGCGGCGAAAGCGGATGATACTGCACTGCCGCCGGAATATCACAAAGCAGTATGCAGCAAAACGCCCTGGTAAGGCCGCAGCCGGGGCAGTCTATTCCCGTTATCATTTTAAAAGGGCATTTGTAAAAAAGCAGCGCCAGCGCGGCAAAAAGCAAAAACCAAAGCAGGTATTTTAAAACCGTTTTCTGCCGGGCGCGTTTTGCGGGGTTCATCTCTAAAGTCATTTTTTTCTTATTTCATGATGGTTATAAAGGCAGGCAGCAGAAATTTGTATTCCGAGCCTACCCTCTTATTATTATATTATCAAAAAGCGGTATAATTGTCAATAAAAATACAACTGCCTGCGCAGGGAATTTTACCCTGTTTTTTCCGGTTCAGTTTTCTCCCAGATATTCTTCCAAACATTCGCCGCTGTGATAGATTTCCCCGGCGGCGCTTTTGCCCACATATCTGTAGTGCCACGGCTCATAATCAATACCCGTGATCTCTGTTTTATCCTCCGGATAGCGCTGAATAAAGCCATATTTATAAGCGTTTTCCGCAAGCCAGGCATACACTTCATCCCCCGTGCTGCGGTCATCATCCGCATTGATATCCACGGCAAGGCCGAGTTCGTGTTCGCTGGTGCCCGGCTCTGCCACCGTTTCCAGCGCAAGTTCACGGGCGCGTGATTTGGAATACCCCTCGCTTTGGTAAGACGCAATCCTGTCCTCCAGCACCTGCTCCTGCGTTTCCCGGGAACGGTATCCGGCGCGGACAAAGGGATAAATGCCCTGCGCGCGCATATCATCAAACATTTCCTGCAGATCCGGATAGATCATGCTTGCCACCTGCTCGCCGTTGGAAAGCGTGGTCAATTCCACACTCCAGCCGGGCGGCACAGAATGGTCTGCGTTTACAAGCGTGAGCTCAGGCGTGTCTGCCTTTTGCGTAAACACGATCTTGCCGGAGCTGCTGATATCCAGCCCGCCGGCAGTAAACGCCCAAACGCAGGCAAAGGCAGCAATGCACACGCACAGCGAGCCGATCAGTATTTTAAATTTGCTTTTCATCCGTTTCCTCCGCGCCGTTTTTCGGCAGCCGAACCGTTGCTTTAAACAGATCGCCGTCTATGGAAATCGTAAGCCCGCCGCCGTTCAGGCTGCAAAGTTCCTTAGCAATGGAAAGCCCCAAACCGTTGCCCTCTTCACTTCTGGATTTATCGCCGCGCACGAACCGTTCCATCAGTTCCTCCGCTGAAATATTGAGCGGATCTTTGGAGATATTCTTGATCTCAAAATATCCGTTCTCGTTATCCGAATACAGGCGGGCATACACTCTGGATCCCGGCGCCGAATATTTTTTGGCGTTGGAAAGCAGATTTTCAAACACGCGGAAGATCTTGGTGCCGTCCGCAAAAACGATATGTTTCTGCGCTGTTTCATCAAAGATCAGATCCAGACCGTTCTTCTCAAAATCATCGGCGTATTCCACGATTGCCTGCGTGGCCAGTTCATTCAGATTGATCTTGGTTTTATGGAGCACTACATTGCCCGTTGAAACTTTGGACGCCTCGATCAGATCTTCAATCAGGCGCTTTAACCGGTTTGCTTTTTCATCAATCACGCCCATATATTTCACCGCGGTCTCATCCCGGATCTCGCATTTTTTCAGCAGATCTATATAATTGATAACCGATGTGAGCGGCGTTTTCAGATCGTGGGAAACATTTGTGATCAGTTCTGTTTTTGTGCGCTCATCCTTTACGGCTTTTATAACCGCTTCCTGCAGCGCGGCATTCTTTTCATCCAAAGAATCAGCAAGCGTTTTCAGGCACCGCGGCAGTTTTGCAGTGTCTATATCCACAGGCTCATTTTTTGCGCTGCAATCGATCATTCTATCCAGCGCGCGCATAAA
The DNA here is from genome assembly GCA_000431535.1 of Clostridium sp. CAG:678. GTDB lineage: Bacteria > Bacillota > Clostridia > Oscillospirales > Acutalibacteraceae > Eubacterium_R > Eubacterium_R faecale. Next base: position 50,148 of record HF991795.1, on the reverse strand, counting down.
CTGAAACGCTTTATATACGCAGACCGCGTCCACGGCGATCACAAGCACAAAATAGACGAATCCGCACATATACGCCGTAAAATCCGACCCGAAAGAGGCAAAAAACAGCGCAAGAAAACTCATGCCAAGCATATTAAACAGGGAAAACAGCGCAACCGCCCAAACCGCCCGTTTGTCTAACTGTTTCGGCAAAAAGCCAAGCGTGGCAAAGAAATTCTTGATTTTCTTAAACCCTTTTAAGATCCACCTGAAAAATCTGCCGATCAGCATTAAGATTTTGTAAAACAAAGTGTGCTTAAGAATATTTACGCCCGTTTTTGCATTTCTTGCAAGTGAAACGGCAAAACCGAGTATGGAAAGATAAGCTGCCGCACCGATTGCAAACAAAATATTTCTGTACCACTGAGACTCATAAAAGTCCAAAGAAATATAATAAAAAGGACCAGCATCATATCCGAAGATTGCAGAACTTTCACTCTCTATGAACTGCAAAACAAGAGCGGCAAGAAACGCAACAAACGCCGCCATAAGGATAAAACTGATATCCAGCGGCAGTTTATCCACGGCGGCAGCGGCAACGGTTCCGTCGCTCTTATTGCCTGCCAGCCGAACGGAAATAACGGCAAACGCAGCAAACCCTAAAAGCGAGAATAACGCGGTATAAAGAGCGGCATTCGCGTCAATGGATTCAATACCTGCAAGATTTTCGCTGACCGTGCCATAGACGTCATTTTCGGAAAAGGCAGGATTCACAGCCAGATAAAGCCGCACATTATCCGCCGTGTTCCCATAGTAATCTCCGTTGTAAACATTTACACCGCTCAGTCTGTCACTTGCCGAAGTGTCACCGTTTTCATAGGTGAAATATTCATAATCCTCATTTTGAACCAACGAATCTATTTCTTCCGCATTCTGCACATTCGCGGCAATAGAGCCATCCGAAAACTCCGCATAATACCTTACGTTTTTGAGCCCTAACTGCGCCGATTCACCCGCCTCGGCGGTATTATGGCAATAACTGTAATATGCCTGATTGCCAAACTGCGTGTTAAATGTATCCGTAACCCCGCCATCGGGCAGATCCAAAATATTATCCACCGTAAAACTGATAGAAAGCGTATCGCTTAACACATCATCCTGCACGGGCAAGGCAAAATTGAATGTGTGGCTGTAATCATCGTAATCAACCGTTGTAACATCTTCATACTCCTGGGCAGAAATATTCAGGCTCGGGTATTCCAGAGAATCGTAATTCGTGTAGCCATTTTCCCACAGCCTGTATTCCGCAAGCTGGTCTTCATAATCCTGAAGCGCCGGCAGCGCCGCTTCAAAAAATTGGGCGGCGCGCGTTACGGTTGCCGCCTTTGCCGCATCGTATGCCGCCTGATTTGTATTGTGGCTCACATCGTCTATGATCGTTGCGATATTCTGCTCAAGAGAGCCTTTGAATTCATAGGTATCGATATAGCCAACGCTTTTACGATTCACAATACCGACCGATCCGAAATAAGCCGCATGGCGCAGCACCGTTACGGCATTTACGGCAAACACACCTGCAAGCACGGCGGCAAGCAAAGCGCACAGGCATTTATTAAAACTGCCATACTTAAATTTTATCCACTTTGTATCCAAGTCCGTACACCACCTTGATATATTTCGGGTCTTTGGGATTGATCTCGATCTTATCCCGGATATTTTTAATATGCACGGTAACTGTTTTTTCCGATTTAAACGCAGGCTCGTTCCACACCGCCTCATAGATCTGCGCCGAGGAGAGCACGCGGCCCATGTTTTTGCACAGATATTCCAGAATCATATATTCGCGCGCGGTCAGTTTTACCTGTTCGCCGTCCACGCTTACGGTTTTGGCGTCCGTATCCACAACCAAACCGCCGGTAACGATCTGCGAACTTTTCTGCACGAATCCGGCAAAGGAAATATAGCGCCTGATCTGGGATTTTACACGGGCAACGAGTTCCAGCGGATTAAACGGCTTTGTAACATAATCATCCGCGCCGAAACCCAGCCCCGCGATCTTATCCGTATCCTCTGATTTGGCGGAGAGCATGATAATGGGGAAACTCTTGTGCTGCTCACGAATCTTCAGCGTTGTCTGAAGTCCGTCCAGCCCGGGCATCATGATATCCAGCACCATACAGTGAATATCGTGATCCGCAATCAGCTTCAGCGCCGCATTGCCGTTTTCCGCTTTAAGCACTTCATAGCCCTCTGCCTTAAGATAGATCTCGATCGAATCCAGAATCGCCTGATCGTCATCACAAACAAGAACGGTCTGCATAATAAAATCACCTCACAAACAGTATACCATACTTTGGAACATAAGCAAGATAAATCAAAAACCCGCTGTGTTTATTAAACCAAAGTATAATAAACCGCGGGTAATAGAAAAATAAAGAAGTAATTAAGTTTTATTTTTTGAAAGCGATCGCTTTTTCAGCGCCAATGCGGCAAACAACGCGGCGGAGCACACAGCGCACAGGCTTTCGCTTGCCGTAAACGAGAGCCAAACGCCGCAAAGCCCGAAAAGGCGTGCCAGAAGAAACGCCGCCGGCACAATCAGCGCAAGCCCGCGCAGAATGGAAATGATATGCGCCGGCACAGGTGTTTCCCGCGCAGTAAAAAACATGGCGGCAACAATATTGAACCCCGCAAACAGCGCGCCCGTAAAATAAAGTTTCAGCCCCTGCACGGCGATCTGCTGAAGCAGGGCATTGTTTTCACTGTTGAACACCGAGGCAATCGGATCCGCAGAGAAGAATATGCAGGGATATACCACTGCGCACAAACCGAAAACGGTTATAACGGCATATTTAAAAAATTTCAGCTGCGCGCCTGTATCGCCCCTGCCGTGCGCCTCGCTGACAAGCGGCTGCATACCCTGTGCCACCCCTGTAAACACAGCGATGACCACAAGCGATATATTGGTTACCACACCATATGCCGCAACGCCCGTGTTGCCGGCTATGCGCAGAATGATCATGTTGAAAACAATGATCACGATGCCGCTTGAAAGTTCCGAAACAAGGGAGGGTATACCCAGCGCGCAGATCGCTCCGCCGAGTTTCGGCGACGGCGCCGATCTTGCAATATGAAAATCATTTTTGCGCCTGATCTTATGCGCGCTCAGCACACACATACTGATCACGGGAGAAAGCCCGGTTGCAAACACCGCGCCGAAAATGCCCATATCCAGCGGGAAAATAAAGATATAATCCAGCAAAACATTGGAAAGGCTGCCCGTGATCATGCCCGCCATGGAAAGTTTGGGGTTTCCGTCATTGCGAATAAAAGCAACAAAAATATTATTCAGCAAAAATGCCGGCGAAAAAAGCAAAATCACTTTCAGATACGTATTCGTCATGGCAAACACGGCGCTGTCCGCCCCAAGGGCAGAGGTTATGTTTTCAGAAAAGAAAATGCCTGCCGCAACAAATACGGCGCTGAACGCCGCGGCAAGAAACAGCGTATTTGTAAACACCCGGTTTTGGGCAGCCGTATCTCCCCGGCTTTTGGAAACGGCATACTTTGCGCCGCCGCCCACACCGAGCATCAGCCCGGTTCCGTTTACCAGATTATAAACGGGTATGGCAAGGTTAAGCGCCGTCAGTCCGTTTGCTCCCAGACCGCGGGAAACGAAAAAGGTATCCGCCAGAATATAGCAGGAAAGCGCCGCCATACCCATCACATTCAAAGAAACATATTTAAAATAGAGCGAAACGGGATTGCGTTTCATGGCACACCTCACAGTGTCAGAATATCTGCGCGCAAAAGCAAAGCAATAAAAAAGCGCCCTGTTTCCGGCGTCTTCTAAGACCTAACGACGCGGATAAGGCGCAAGCCTCTGCCCGGTGGCAGACATATTATTTTAACTGAACTGATTATAGCACCGGCGGCAGCATTTTTCAAGCCGTAAAATACAAAAAGAAAGCGAAAAAGCGCGTATCTGTTATAGAATTTAAAATCTTTTATGAATAAATCCGCACTTTTGTTGAAAAAAATTCCGCTATTATATATAATATTTAAAACTATAATATAGAAAACAAACTGAAAAGGAGATAAAACAGAATGAAAAAAGGGATTGCGCTTTTTCTTAGCATCGTTTTAATCATCTGCTGTTTTTCAGCGTGCGCAAAAACCTCCGCGGAAATGACGCAGGAAAACATAACCGCCACGGCGGACACTGTTTTCACTGCGCTTAAGGAATTTAACACGGAAGATCTGGAAACCTATGTCAGCTCCTCCACGCTTAGCGTGATCATGAGTTACGCAAAGCAGCACGAGCAGTTTGCCGAGCTTGGCAGAGCCATGTTTGCAAACCTGACTTATGAGATCACTGCTATAGACACGGCAAACAAAACCGTTACCCTTTCCGTTTCAAACAAGGATCTGGCGCAGGTTGCCGGCGATTTCGCAAGCGATCTGATGGGTAAATATTCCACCTTTAACCTGCTCAGCAACCTTTCCAGCGATACCTGGCTGGACAGTAATCTTTCCATACTGACCGAAGATATAGACGCCGCCCCGATGATGAGCCAGCCGGCAGAAATCACCGTAACCATTCAGCAGGCGGACGACAACCTTGTTTTCGCGTTTGACGAGAACGCCGAAAACGGCGTTTCCGGCGGCGCGCTCGGCGCCATAAAGAGCGCGATCGGCGTTTGATGTTAATAAGGATAGACTTTTTATATAATCTATGCTAAAATAGGAACTTAGATCGGATTTAACCAATACATTATTAGAGGTGTAATAATGGCAAATAAATTTTTGACCGCCATTTTCGGCGATTATTCAAAAAAAGAAGTAAAACGCGTTTCCAAAACGGCGGATAAGGTGCTTGCCCTGGAAAGCAAGTATCAACCGATGAGCGATAAAGAACTGATTTCTCAGACGCAGATCCTGAAAGACAGGCTTGCCGCCGGTGAAACGCTGGACGATATCCTGCCGGATGCTTTTGCCGTTTGCCGCGAGGCAGCGTGGCGCGTGCTTGGCATGAAGCATTTCCGCGTGCAGGTAATCGGCGGCATTATTCTGCATCAGGGCCGAATTGCCGAAATGAAAACCGGCGAAGGCAAAACGCTTGTGGCAACGCTGCCCGCCTACCTCAACGCGCTGGAGGGCAAGGGCGTTCATATCGTTACCGTAAACGATTACCTCGCTAAGCGTGACTGCGAATGGATGGGCAAACTCTATCGTTTTCTCGGCCTGACCGCGGGTCTGATTATCCACGAAAAAAACAATGCCGAAAGGCAGGAGGCATATAACTGCGACATTACTTACGGCACCAACAATGAGATGGGATTTGACTATCTTAGAGATAATATGGTGCTTTACAAAGAGCAGAAGGTGCAGCGCGGCCATAACTTTGCTATTGTGGACGAAGTTGACTCCATTTTGATAGACGAGGCGCGTACACCGCTGATCATCAGCGGCCGCGGCGAACAGTCTACGGATATGTACCGCCGCGCAAACGATTTTGCCAGAACCCTGAAGATGGACAAAGTTGCCCAGATGAACGAAAAGGAAGACACGGAAGAAACCTATGACGGCGATTTTGTTGTGGACGAAAAAGCACGCACGGCAACGCTTACACAAAGCGGTGTGAAAAAGGCGGAAGAATATTTCGGCGTGGAAAACCTGATGGATATGGAAAACACCACACTACTGCACCATATCAACCAGGCGATCAAGGCAATCGGCGTTATGCGCAGGGATATAGACTACGTTGTAAAAGACGGGCAGGTTCTGATCGTAGACGAATTTACCGGCCGTATCATGCTGGGCAGGCGTTACAATGACGGCCTGCACCAGGCAATTGAGGCAAAGGAAGGCGTTAAGGTAGAGCATGAGAGCAAAACGCTTGCCACCATCACTTTCCAGAACTACTTCAGACTTTATAAAAAACTTTCCGGCATGACGGGTACCGCTTCAACGGAATCGCAGGAATTCAGCGAGATCTATAAACTGGACGTTGTGGAGATACCCACAAATAAACCCCTGATCCGCAAAGATTATCCGGATGTGATTTTCCAGACGGAAAGAGCAAAATACAAACACGTGATCGAGCAGATCAAAACATGCCACGAAAAAGGCCAGCCCATCCTTGTGGGCACGATCAGCATTGAAAAGAGCGAACTGCTTTCCAAGATGCTGAAACGGGCAGGCATTCCGCACAATGTGCTCAATGCCAAAAACCACGAGAAAGAGGCAGAAATCATTGCCCAGGCGGGTAAACTCGGCGCCGTTACCATCGCCACCAACATGGCGGGCCGTGGTACGGATATTATCCTTGGCGGTAACGCGGAGTTTCTTGCCACTGCGGAAATGAAAAAAATGCAGTATCCCGAAGAGATCATCGCAGAGGCAAAAGGCTTTGCCGAAACGGATGACGAGGAGATCCTTGCGGCAAGAAAAACATTCCGCGAACTGGAAGAGAAATACAAAGAGCAGATCAAGGGCGAGGCGGATAAGGTCCGCGAGGCAGGCGGTCTGTTCATTCTGGGCACGGAGCGCCATGATTCACGCCGTATAGACAATCAGCTCAGAGGCCGTGCCGGCCGTCAGGGCGATCCGGGCGCATCGCAGTTCTATCTTTCAACGGAAGACGATTTAATGCGTCTCTTTGGCGGCGAAAGAATGAAAGCCATGATGAGCCGCCTTGCCGTAGACGAAGATATGCCGATTGAGAGCAAGATGATCTCCAACACGGTGGAATCCTCCCAGAAAAAGGTTGAGGGCAGAAACTTCGCTATCAGAAAGCAGACGCTTCAATATGACGATGTTATGAACCGCCAGAGAGAGCTGATCTATAAACAGCGCGATATGGTGCTGGACGGTATTGATCTTACAGACAAGATTGTGGATATGCTGGATTCCAGCATAGACGCCAACGTTCCCGTATACTGCGCAAAAGACGCGCATAAGAAAGACTGGAACTTAAACGGCCTTAAGGAAAAATACCGCGGCTGGCTGCTTGCGGATGAGGACTGCGATAAGCTGAACGACATGAGCGTTGAGGAGATCACGGATTTCCTGAAAGGGACCGGCGAAAAGAAACTGCAGGAAAGGCGCGAGATGTTCGGCGACGAGATCTATCAGGATCTTTCCCGCAAGATTTTGCTGCACAATGTTGACTCCCTGTGGATGGATCATATTGACGCCATGGATAACCTGAAAGAGGGCATCCACCTTCGTTCCTACGCACAGCAGGATCCCGTTGTGGCATTCAGAATGGAATCTTACGATATGTTTGATGAAATGACGGAAACAATCCGTGAAAACACCGTTAAGATGATGTTCACAACGGTTGTAAGGCGCCGTGAGGATGTGGAAAGGCAGGCTGTAGCCAAGATCACCGCAACATCATCCGGCGGCGGAGACGAAAGCGTAAAAAAAGAACCGGTAAGAAAGGCAAAGAAAGTAGGCCCGAATGACCCGTGCCCGTGCGGCAGCGGCAAAAAGTATAAAAAATGCTGCGGCTCACCCGAAAAACTTGCCGAACAAGCCGCCCAAAACGCCAAATAAAATACAGTAATTTATATTTAGATAAAAAATCAGCCCCAGTATACAGATACGATACTGGAGCTGATTTTTTAGTATATCCTATCATTATTCATCATAAGACGGCATAAAACAAAGCATTAAGATTTACTCATATATTGCTTTATCATGTCCGCTTTTGCTTTTAACTAAAAAATATACGCCGTAAAAACAACGCCGCGCTGAATGAACAGCGCGGCGCTTTTTAATCAGATTTTAAAACAGATTCTGTTTTAATTACTTTTCGCTTTTGATAGCTGCCTGTGCAGTATTACTGACATAAATGACTTTTTATCATTTTTAAAAACTATCTGAGTATCATTAAAATCTATATTATGTATAGGGGAACTTGTCCCCTCTTCGTCAATAGATATAATAGCCTGTTTTTTGGAGCCTTCTATGTCTATATTTAATGTATTGATATTTTTTTTATCCAAATTCATATACCAACAAAAATGGTTGTTACCCATAGGAACAATTTTATAAACAAACTTATCTATAATATCTTTATTTATTTTGGGTTTAGAAAAATCCATAATTTCATTTAGTGTTTCGATAATTCTATCATAATCAATTAAAATATTTTCGTTATCATTTTTAACAGTATTACTAATTTGTTTTTCTAAATCGGAGATTTTTTGATTTACAATATTTTTTTGTTCAATAAATTCTTCTTTTGTTAATTCTCCACTTGTTCTCATTTCCAATAATATGAGTTTCTTTTGTTTGAATTTTTCAATTTGTGTTAATATATTCGTTGTTGAAGAAGGGGATATTTTACTTTCTTTGTAGCATTTTTTAATTAACTCTACAGTTTCAATGATACAATCTTTTTTGTTTTTCCATATCTCTCCAAAAACAGCTTTACACATTAGTTCGAGTTTCCAATCAGCAATCATTCGTTGATCACAATAACCTGTATCATCCTCACCGGCTTCCCTCCTCTTTCTTGCAGAACCATTATTCAACTGATTATAGCATTGATAACCATATGACCAATCACAACCTTTATTTTTGTGCCATCTGTTTTTTCTAAAAGAAGCACCGCAGGAGCATCTCAGCTTTTTGACCCATATATCCTTTGACTCCATTTTACCATGTAGCTTTTCTTTTCCTGTTATAGTTCTTTGAGAGAATGAGGTGGCAACTCGTGATCTTTTTATTTCTTGACATCTCTTCCAAACTTCTTCTGAAACAATAGGCTCAAAATCTGCTTTAACATACATATATGTTGATGCATCATAATTATTAACTCGGCGTTGTTCTAAATAATTATTACTATATGATTTTCCATAAGCCATATATCCGGCATAAGTACAATTGTTAAGTATTCTTGTTATTGTACCTGCACTCCATTTAACAATGCCTGAAGCATTTAATCTGTGCAGTTCGGTTAATTTATTTGCTATTTTCATTGCTCCAATACCATCATTCATATACATATTATATATAAGGCGTACTGTATCGGCTTGTTCTTCGTTTATAACATAAGTGTTTCCGCATCTGTCATATCCAAGAATATTTCCCGAACCATATAGAGTTGCCTTTTCTCTGCTTATTTGTTGTCCTGCTTTTACTCGTTCAGATACTTTGCGACTTTCCTCCTGTGCCAATGTTGCCATAAGTGAAAGTCTTAATTCTCCGTCACCGTCCATTGTCCAAATATTGTCCTCTACAAAATACACCTCAATGCCGATATTTTTTAATTCTCTTGTAGTAACAAGCGTATCAACTGTATTTCTAGCAAATCTACAAACTTCTCTTGTTACAATAAGGTCGAATTTTCTTTGCTTTGCATCTTCAATCATTCTTAAAAATGAAGGACGCTTTTTTGCTTGTGTTCCAGTAATACCCTCATCAATATACTTTTCCACTATGCACCAATTTGAATGAAGTTTTGCTTGTTCATCATACCACTGCATTTGGTTTTCTAAGGCGGAGATTTGAGCTTCATGTTCAGTAGAAACTCTTCCATAAAACACAACCTTTCTGTCACGGTTCCTGTCTAAAAAGTCATAGGGATTAAATGATTTAAATAATGTTTTTTGATTTGTCATAATAATAACCTCCTTTAATGTGACTTAATTATATTAAATCAAGTTATTTTTGTTAATTGTGCGATTTTCAGAATTGGAGGTTGTTTTTATTTTTTGCAAAGTTTCAATATTGATCATTCCTTTTTCAAATAAAATTTCGCTTAACACAATCATTGCAAATGTTTTATCAATTTGTTTCATTCTCACGAATTCCTCCCTTAATGGATTTAAGTCCTAAACTTATTTCTATGGATTTATCTATTTCTTTTAAATGCTCATAATTAAGATGACCGATATATGAGTCGAGTCGTTTTTTATCAATAGTCCGAATCTGTTCGAGCAAAACAATTGACGGTGCTTCAAGTCCGCCTTCAGTATTTATGAAATAATGCGTTGGCAGCTTGGCTTTAACACCTGTTCTACTGGTTATCGAAGCGATGATTATAGTAGGACTGTGGTTGTTTCCAATGTCGTTTTGAATTATAAGCACTGGACGGTAGCCTCTTTGTTCCGAGCCTACGCCGCTTCCCAAATTTGCATAATACAAATCGCCTCTTAAATATTTTTTTCTCATCAATAAAACCTCCTTCACAGCCTTTTGCCTATGTAAGAAGCCAATCAGCAAAACATTAATAGTTGAGTTCTTATTTAGAAGAAAATAAATCTTGTCTTACTGATTGACTAATAATATATGAAAGCAATTTAATTTGTCCTCAACACCCCAAATTGCAAATAAGGGAATCATCAAACGGCTGATTGCTAATCAGCTCCACAGGAGTTCCACCTCTCCGACTTCATCCGAGCTGCCCCCATTGCCTGCGACGGTTTTATCACGCTCGGACTGTGGCTGGGCAGGAGTATCATTATCCCTACTGTCTGTCATTGCCATATCAGCAGCAAACTGATATTTATAACAATCATTTCTCGCTCAACAATAATGTGTGTCTTGGCGTGATTATTAAAGCAGCTTATGCTTCCGCACAACAATAGGAATGTATTTGATGAATGACTTATTCAGTTTATGAAAGGAAGTCCTTTCATAAACTTCAACTTGTTGGGGGTGTTTTGTTGGGGGTATTATTCAAAATTTTTCAAAAATTTTTTCCTTGCTGTTTGAACAGACTCGTAAATTGTCTTGACATTTCTCCCTTCTTTTTCGGCTATTTGTCTGTATGTAAATTGTTCTGAATAGTGCTCCAAAAATCTTTTTTTCGGTACAGGTGATAAAGTTGATAATGCCATTTCAATCTTGCTTTGCAATTCGGCATTATTTAATATTTCAAAAATAGAATCAGTTTCATATCTCATCAGAGTATCCGATTCAATTCTTTTTGACTGCCTGATTTCACGCATTTGATGTTTGGATTCATTTCGGTTATATAACTGATTGATTTCCAAATACTGCTGCCATTCATTTGCACTAAAAACCTTATTAAAATTCAATTTTAGTTCAGGCAAAATAGAAAACAGTTTGTCCTGTTCAATATCACTAACGCAAACTAAAATTGTATTTTCTTTCATTTCATATTCGTGAGAAACATCGTATATCTCACATATTTTTTTCATTTGTTTTAACCTCCAAATTTTGAATTATTTTGATTTTCAAAATTCAGAGATTATGGATATTTTGCTATGTATTGCTGCCAAGAACAAACTGACATTTTAAATAAAAAAATAAAGGATACACAACAGTTAAAATAACCATTGTGTATCCTTTAACTTAAAATACAAGTTAGTATTATATAACATTTCCTATAAAAAGCATTTATTATTTCAATAAATGTTTAATAGAAAAGCTAATAATAAATGATTGGCATAACCAATCTACAAATTTAATTGGTATTGATTGACTGATATTTACTGCCTGCTGTAATTTTGGAAATTCATTTTCATAGTTACCAATCATTAAATCTTCAATCGACATATTTAATGATGCCATCAAAATACGTTTCCAAGTAAATTCATAATTAATGTTTTCTAGTTCATTTAAATATGGCGAAATATCAATTTTTTTACAACTTTTAAATATGTTATTGTATAAATTCAAGCAAAATATAGTTTCAGGTATAATATTATATTTAGTTGAGTTTATAAAAAGTTTATTAGCATTGAATTCAGTAGAATTAATCAATACAGCTAAATCCAAAACATGTTGTATAGGTGTTTGAAGCCCTGTTTGCGTTTTTCCATAAAAAACATGATGTTTGAGTAAATGACGAAATAACACACACAAATTATCATGTAATTCAAGGCTTTTTATATTCTTATAGCAACCAAACTGAGTTGAATTTTCAAATAAAATGTTCGTATCAAACTTTGTTGATGACTTTACAAAATGAGCATTTGTTATATTCAGATTACTATGTATATCTATAGAAATCTTTTTATGTGAATTAAACATCATCAATGTCTGCGTATTATCCATATATGTTTTAGGAAAAAATTTCATATTAAAAATCGGATTATCATACATAGTTTTAAATTTTATATGATAACCTAATTTTAATAATTTTCGATATAAATCTTGAGCATTATCACTAGAAACTAAAATATCAATATCATCGAATACTCGTTCTATATTCCCATAATAATTATTTTTTAAAAATAAACCTTTTATACCAATAATAGGAATATTAAATGCATCAAACAACGATAACTCTTCGCAAACTTTTTTATCAAATTTTTTTTGTTGTATTAACAAGTTTGTTCTTTTTTCTACAACTTCACTTTCATCTATAAATCTACAAGTCGCAAGATTTTTATCTTGTTTAAGATATGATAAATAATTATTATAACCACTAGAACTTTTAATTAATTCAAAAAGATTTCTTATATCATTGTAAATATTATTTAAACTGACGGATGCTTCTATCGTATCATAAGACATATTTTGTTCTCCTTAAATAAATATAATTTCATAAAACTATTAATGCAGATATTGGATTTATTTTTAGTCAATTGATTAAAAAAACTTTCTATATCTTTGATTTATCAATCGATTTATTTCTATTTGATTTAATTCAGTAAGTGAAGAAATAATAAAATCCTTTATTCTGTTACTAATTGTTTTTAAATACTGAGTTTCTATTATGTCATTTTCATTAATTATTTCATCTATAAATCCATTGTTAATTTCATGAACTTCATTTAATATTATATTTTCATTAAGAATTTCCTTTCTTGCTCTAGGAGAAATGCATCCCAAATTAGCTGTTTCTAAAACAGCTAATTTATCGCATACACATAATCCGACAGCTCCTCCACTATAAGCATTTCCTGTAATCACACACACTATAGGTACCGATAAATCAAGCATAGTAGATATGTTATTTGCAATAGCTGAAATTTGACCATGCATCTCCGCTTCAATACTTGGTTCTGCACCAATAGTGTCTATGAAACAAATAATCGGTCGATTAAACTTCTCTGCTTGCTTCATTATTCTTAATGATTTTCTATATCCTTCTGGCTTTGTCATAGAAAAATTACATGCAATATTTTTATATATATCACTATTGCTTACTTGCATAATAATAGAAACACTTTCATTATTAATTCTACCAATTCCACATTCTATTGATTTGTCCTCTCCAATAATTCTATCTCCATGCATTGGCAAAAATTCAGTTGTTATTGTTTTCACTAGATCAACGGTATTATAATTTTTGTTTTTCATTATTGTATCCATGTATCGTTAAGATTTGCTCTAATATATTTGCAAGGTTTTTTTTATTTGTTACTATATCTGCAAATCCACATTCATCCCAAAATTTTGATGTCCGAATTTCTTTAATGTTTTCTTTATATGTGTTTTCTATTATTTTTCTTCCAGCAAATCCAAATATCGCATCATCCTCAAACACTATAATATCTGCCAACGCAACAATACCTATACTTGTCCCACCAAAAGTTGGCTTACGAACAACAGAAATATATAATAAACCTTGTTCGTTATGCTTATTAATTGCACTAATAACATTAATAATTTGAACAACTGCTTTAAAACCTTCTTGAACTCTAATACCACCTGATAAAACATATGTTATTATCGGATATTTATTTTTTGTGGCGTAGTCAAAGCCTTTAATAATTTTTTCTGCTTCTTTTATGCCTATTGTGCCAATATCGTTACCCTTTTCAAACTCAACAAACAAAAATTTAATATTTCCTAGCTTAGCTATATAAATTGCAACGGAACATATGTCTTTTGTATAAAGTTCTTCGATAAAGTCGATTTTTTTAATTTTACAATTATCATTCATACTTCATCACCTAAAATATTCAAATACATATTATATACTAATTTTATACCGTAAACTATATGACTAATTTTCATGTTTTCATTCGGTGCATGATTATTTTCATCACTTTGGGCTAGTGGTACTATATAAATTGGACAATTTAAAACGCTCAATTTTTCTAATGGTAAATAGGCATTAATTTGTTCATAAACTATTGGCTTTATACCACTTATATCAAAAATCGTATTAGCTAATACTTTTAAATGTTTTTGATTTATTTCTGATATAAATGGAGAGCAGACTTGTCTATATTGCACATTTATATTTTTTAATTTAAAAAATTCATTTATATACTTCTTTTCATCATAAATATTTTGTTTATCTAATCGCATATCAATATTACACTTAGCTTCGGCAGGTATAATTCCTTTTTTTAAATTTCCGCTGTTAAATCCTGAAATTGTAAATGAAGCATTACTATTAAAATATTCTTCAACAATATGACTAGTATTAACAAATTCATTTATACTACTAATTAGATTAAATGCTGCCCCATTATATATTCCGCCATAATTTCCTGCATGCAAATAGTTATCGAACTCTTTTTCTTTTTTTATAAGTAAATATGAAAGCTGTCCTCTGCAACCATGACCGATTATTGGATGACTATCATACCAATGAGAATCGAGAACAATAACAAATAGTGGATTCAAAAAATCATGGTACTTTTCACAAAAAAAATCTAAATTATCGCTCTCACTTTCTTCGGAATCTTCAAAAATTAAACTTATTCCTAAATCAGAACTTATTTTGTGATTTTTTTGAAGCATTTCAATCGCTTTTAATGAAGAGTAAATTTGACTTTTTGCATCACCACTACCTCTGCAGAATATACGTTCATTAATAATAACAGGTTCAAATGGATCGGTATTCCAAAGGCTTCTACAACCGACAGGTTTCACATCGTAATGAGAGTATATTAGTATATTATTCTTACTACATTTATTTGTTCTTGCACAAATTACAGAAGTGTTTTCGATAGTATCAAATAAAACTTCCAGACCTATATTCTCCAAAAAGTCTAAAATTAATTTTGCACATTTTTGTTTTCCATCATAATTATATGACTTGCTTTTTAGTATTGGAAACAACTCATTTTCAATATTATCTATTATTGTATATTCAAAATGCTTTTTCATCTTAAATCCTTGTTTGATAATTTTCTCCTCGCTGTCCAGAAATCTTTTCCCATGGATTAATCACAACGTCAATAGTTTCAGGATGTGCCAATTTCCATTTAGCAGTATCTGGAGACAATGGTTCCCATAAATAACTATGATTATCTTCAAGCCATTTTTTAGCTAACTTTTTATCATTGAAATACTCAACAACAGTGGAAACAAGATTAGGTAAAATACCTGCAAATCCAATATTATGTTTTTTGCATTCTTTTAATATTGCATCTGTAGATTTTTGTATTTGAATAACTTTTTCATCCCAAGAATTTATTTTTTCATTAAACGAAATATAACTACCTGTATCCTCAATTATACTTATACCAAATTTTTCAGGATCTTTATGTATAGGGGAATCAATAGGAACAAAAAACGGATTTACTCTAACACTATCAATATAATCTGAATTATCATTTATGAAATCAATAGTTTGTTGAATATCATTATCATTTTCATGTAAATATCCAGTCATAATATTGATATGGTTCCATAAACCTACCTCATGCGAATCTTTCAATATCTGTTTCATTTCATCAACATACAATTTTTTATTCATGTGATCAAGAATCTTTTGACTTCCACTTTCAACACCATATCTAACTAAAACACAACCGGCTTGTTTAATTCTTCTCAAATCAAGTTTAGATAAATTATTAGGTCTAAGGTAACAAAACCAATTTAAATTTAAATTTGCAGATATTAAATTATTTGTAAACTCATTTATAAACTTTTTTGTTGGATTCATTTCATTGCAAATCAAACTAAAATTCTTACAACCATATGCGTTATGCATAGAAATCATTTCATTTGAAATATCGATTGCGTCCTTTATTGTTTCAGTATTTTTACTAATTCTACAAAAACTACAATTATATGGACAACATCTATCACCAACTAATAGTTGATAATTAATATCATTGTAATCAATTTTATATAATTTTTTTTGCTGCTTAATATATCCTTCAAGATTTATATCTGAATAATCTGCTTCAGGAATTTGAACTTTCTCTTTTGAATTATTTTTTATTACAACTTTGCCATTCTTTTCATTGACATTAAAACAACTATAATCGTAGTTTTTACCTTCTATCTCATTTATAAGTTGCAACATCGGTTTCCACCCTTCACCAATAATTGCATAATCGGCATCAATTGTATCAAGAACATCAAAAGAATTGCCTTCGGTAATAAAAGCTCCACCTACTATAAATTTACGTTGTTTATTTCTCAAATTTTGGATAATCATTTTACTATAAGGAATTTGTCTCTTTCCCATAATTGAAAAACATATAATTTCAAAACTTTTTAACTTTTCAATAATTGAATCAAGTTCTATTTTAGTCTCATCAATTATAAAATTGTCTTTTTGAGCAAACTCACTACTTTTATAACCTTGAGATAACCATAATTCAAGTTCAAGGTCAAATGTTGTAACATTTTTTTTGTGCTGCTTTAAATATGATTTTAATACAGCTATACCTAGCGGAGGAACAGGAATAAATTGTTGTTCTGAAGGTGCGTAACATAATGCGATTTTCATAATATCTATTTCCTTATATATTCTTCAAAAATTTTTTTATATATTTTATAATCTTCAATATTGAGCTTTTGGTATTCAAGTAAATCAAAATGTTTACCGTAATAAGGAATATACACTGTGGGTATATATCCATTATTACATAATAAGTTGTCTAATTGTCCAAATCCTAAAATACGTGTATTTATTTTTATTGACATATATCTCATATTAAGAATATCAAATAATCTAATTAATTCAATTAATGGTATTCCATTTTCATTAAAAGAAATATAGCCTACAATCCTACTATTTATTTGATCAATGTCATATTCAAATTTCATATCATACTTGTAATTGTTCGAATCGTTAAACTTATATACATAATTGCTATTTTTACATATTTGTATTATAAAGTCTCTCGTAGAAAGTGATGGCATTTCAAGTTTGACTTCTTTATGATTAATACCACTATATTTTCCAAGAATTATACTATTATCTCCAACTAAATTCGAACACCTATAATTTGTTTTCATTCCCAAAAAATAAAAACCATATTTTAATTTTAATTGTACAGATTGAGGAGGAATATCAACACAGCTAGCTACCACTAATGCATGTTGAAATTTTGAATAATAATCATTTCGTTCTTTTTCCAATCTACTTCCGATATGATATCCTCTGTATTTTTTATCAACCAATAAATGTGCTAATTTTATTAAATGATAATCGTCCTGCACGGTATCATATAATCCTGCAAAAGCAACAACTTTATCGTTCTCAAGTCCTACCCATCCTTTTAAATTATTAGAAAATAATTTTAGTAATGATTTTTCACTAGAAAATGCACTATAATGATATGAACCATAATTTTCTTTAAAAAGTGTTACTAAATCAGTAATATGTGTTTTCTTTACTTTTTCAATTATAATATTCATATTTTACAAAAGCTTTCATAAGGATTATTACCTGTCAATAAATACACATCAATATTTTCTAACCATTTTTTTATAATATTTTTAACCGTAACATCTTGCCTGTCAGATGTATATACCTCTAACCAATTAGGATGACAATAATCAAACGGAGATAATACATCAAGACGTTCAAGTGCGCTCAGTGCGCTTAATTTTTTTACTGCCGGATTTTCGTTTTTGTTATAATCAGTAATAAGTATTTTTTTAAGTTTAATATCTTTATTAACTGTTTCATCAAAAAGCAGTGGAATTTCTTCTACAGAAAATCTAATTTTGTCATGCGATTCTGATTTTTTAACGATTTCAGTATCCTTCCATCTCTCTAATCCAGTCATTGTTTTTTGGGGGACATTCACAGGAATCGGTATGCCACATATATAAAATGAATCGTTTTTTTTCTTATATATAGATACTCTGTCGTTTGCCTGAAATATTGCATTGTTGTTTTTTATTAAATCAAATAAAAGAGTTGTCTTTCCCGATCCAGACTTCCCACATATTACAACACCTTCACCATTAACTAAACAAGAAGCAGCATGTAGAGCAATATTTCCTTCTTTTTCAAGAAAAGTATTTAACAAAGTTTCAAATACATATACTAAATCATCATATATATTATTTCCGCACATAATTAATCTCTTATCTTCTAGTTTTATATATGTATTTGTTTCTAATACTTTAAAAAATTTAACATTGCCTTTTGAGATTTTTGCGGCTTGCTTTATCGCATCCTCTTGCCGATAAACTAATCCATTTAATAGAATTTTTTTGTTCTTACTATGTGAATTATGAATTAATGCTATATCACAATTTATATTATTAAACAGATTTTTATCTATATCATCACATAAACAAATTGTGAATAAATCTGAATCTTCAACTCCAAATTCAAAACAATAATAATTATTAAATTTCTTATAAAATTCCATAATTATATCATTATATTTTTTTGAGTAAGAAATCAAATTGCACTTAAAACTTGAATATTCAATTATTGTTTTCATTTTATCCCCTTAAATAATTTCGTCAAAAAACATGCCATATCTTTTTTTCTTTTCAGAAAGCACCTTTTTTATATCTTCTGAATAAAACATAATGGCGATTTCATCTGAAAAAGCCATACCTAATTTACTCAAAGAAAAGTGTTCATTTTCGATTTTCGCTAAACGATTTTCTTTGCAAAATGTAATCTGTTTATTAAAATCATTTTTAAAATCACTTTTAAAATATTCGTTATAATCTTTTATACTTATTCCTTTATAGTTATGTATTCCCAATACACATGATTTTGATTTCTGTTCTGATTCATTAAGAACATAACCTAAAGAATAAGGTAATACATTTCTATTTATTTTATTTTTATACTCTTCAATTGTTCTAGAATTCCAATACAATATATTTCCAATATAACCATATGAAGATAATCCAAAAGACAAAAGCTCGTTCTTTTTTATTCCTCTTTTACTAATGATTTGCTTTTGAATTGTATTCTCTTGACGTGAAAACTTATGTGACGAAGCCTGAATAAAACCAAATTCTTCCATTTTATTTACCAATGTAAAATAAAATTCAAGCATTCTATCGTCATGTTTTAAATTGTCATATTCATTCAATTTTGATTTTGGATGTAATCTTAATCTGTAAGCACTTATAGATTGAACTTCCAACGCATTTGCTATATCTAAGGTTTTTTTCCAATCTTCAAGTGTTTGATTTGGCAATCCGTACATTAAATCAATATTAATGTTTTTAAATCCTGCCGATTTAGCTATTTCTATGGCCTTAATAGCCACTTCACTATTATGTCTTCTATTAATAATCCTTAGAGTATCATCATTAAAACATTGAATACCAATGTTTAATCTATTTACTCCTAAATCTATTAATTTTCTCATTTTTTTCAATGTCACAGTTTCTGGACTTGATTCGCATGTTATTTCGATATTTTCTTTGATAGCAAAATTGTCAAATAAACATTTAAATATTTCTTCAAATTCCAATTCAGTTAATGTTGTGGGTGTACCACCACCTATATGAATGGAAGAAACTATTTTCTTTCCGTATTTATTACGAGCTAATTTTATTTCATGACGCAACAGTGAAACATATTCGGATTTTTTAACAGTGCATTTATTTAATTCATAACAACAAAAATAGCAATATGAACATTTTCCTGTACAATAAGGTATATGAATGTAGATATTTATTTCATCATCTAATTCTACACAGTCAAAATTGCTTTCGTCAATTTTATATAATGATTGTGGCGGAGGATATGAAAATGTAAACGCATATTCTTTATAATCTTTATGAATTTGCATTTTTTTACTTTGTATTGTTTTTGCCTCATTAAGAAAATCATTATAATTCATAAGCTTTTTTCTCCCTATTAAATAACTTATTACACAAGTTTTCAATATCCAGAAACGATTTTATTTCGTATAATTTATTCGGTGAATAATTATCTTCTCTATTAAAATGCACCGGTGTAAATCCCAATTCATTTGCCGGAATCAAATTTTTTATTCTATCATCAATAAAAATACAATCTGCATATCTTATATTATGATTTTTGACTATTTCATAAATCTCTTTATTCGGTTTTCTTAGTTTTACATCTCCACTAATTATTGAAAGCTTAAAATATTTATCTAAATCGTATTTTTTTCTTAAAAAAACAGACCATTCAGATACATCATTAGATATAATACCTAAATTGTATTTCTTATTTAAATTTTTTAATACTTCTAAACAATTTTTATCTAAAATCAACTGACTCTCTAAATATTCAGTCTCAATACTCGGATAAAATTCTCCAAGACCTACATTCCTCCAAAACTGTTTAGATGATATCGCACCTAAACTAGCTTGCATATATTCATTAACTATTTCTTCACTAGATATTTGCTTATTATACTTTTTTACAAAAGGGACTAATAAGTCATTTGTATCATCACCTACTATAAAAAGAACTCCCATTACATCAAAGAAAATCCATTTTTTCATATAAATACTCCCTAAATTTATTTTTTGTTTAAATAATATTTTGCTTGTGCATTCCATAGCTCGTTGTATTTTCCGTTCTTTTCAATAAGCTGCTGATGTGTTCCTGCTTCAACCAATTCTGCTTTATCAAATACAGCAATTCTGTCGCAGAACACGCAGCTTGATAATCTGTGTGAAATGTATATTGTAGTTTTGTTCTCAACAAATGAATTAATTCTGCTGTATATTTCATTTTCTGCAATCGGATCAAGTGCTGCCGTTGGCTCGTCAAGAATAACAATCGGTGCATCCTTGTATAATGCTCTTGCAAGTGCAAGCTTCTGTGCCTCTCCGCCGGAAATTTCAACACCTGCTTTATCCAATTCCTTATAAAGATAAGTGTTTTCCTTGTACTCCATTTTCAGCATTCTGTCTTTGATATTCGCCTCATCAAGCACTTTATAAAGCTTGTCACAATCGTATTCTTCGCCTGCTGAAATGTTTTGCGAAAGCGTTGTTGAAAAGATTTTGAAATCCTGAAAAACAACGGAATACAGGCGTATTATGCTTTCTTTTGTGTATTCCTTAATGTTGATGCCGTTAATCAGAATTTCGCCGTCTGTAACATCATAAAACCTGCAAAGCAGTTTAATAAATGTTGTTTTGCCACTGCCATTTCTGCCGACAACTGCAAGATTTTCGCCGTTGTTTATTTTTATATTGATGTTCTTCAAAGAATAATTTTCGGCATTCGGATATTTAAAAGATACATTCCGGAATTCTATTTCAAATTTATCTGTAAAATTAATATCCTTTCCACCATATTTCATATTATCCTGCGTATCAAGAATTTCAAAATAGCATTTTGCAAGTGGTATGATTTCCTGAAGCTTGCCAAAAGTGTTTGCCATCATCATAATGCCATTTATAATCTGCATAAATGAACCGCAATATAGCACAAGCGAGCCGATACCGAAAAGCCCGAGCAAACCTTTAATGCCAATAAACAGATAAACACCAAAGCCGACCACTGCGCCAAGTATCGCAACAAAGGAGCTCGCCTTCGCCGTGTGCATAGAGATTTTACGGAGTGTCTTTTCGCCGTCTGTTAAAATCTTGCTTGTGGCAATGCTGTCTATTAAATTCTGTTCCTTGTAAATTCTGATTTCCTTGCCAGTTCTGTAATCTCCGAAAATATCAAGAAAAGAATAGAAAATCCTGTCCAGTTCAGCATAGCTTTCGTTCGCCTTTAAATATGATTTGTTTATGTTTACCGCAACAAGAAGAATGAAAACCGCCATTGTAAGGATTGCGCTGATTATAGTAATCAAAAAAATCGGCTTTTCAAAAAAGGTATCTCCTGTTCTTGTAAATCCAACCTTAAGAAGCGGGAAGATGATAATAACGGAAATTATCAAGGTAAATAAGCCATTTAAAAATCTGTATGTTGTCCATACAAAATAGGGAAAGCGAGACCATCTGCTTTTTTCAGCCTCTTCGTGCTTGTGAATAAGCTCTTTATATTCGCTGTTTTCAAGCTTCTGATATTCTGTTTTGAACAGCTTGGATGCAACCTTTTTGTTTTCTTTGTTCAACAAAAGATTCCTTAAATTCTGGCTGTATTCATCAAGAAAACTGCTAAGGAAAAACAGAACAAAGTTTATTGCAACGGCAATGGCTATGTATAGCATAACGGTTTTGAAATCCTTGCCGTCACTCAGTAGATTTATAATTTTAGCAGTAAACAGAATGTTTATAAATGGTTTAAGAGATGAAACGATTGACTGGATGGTTACAGATGGCAAAACTTTTTTTTCAAGGCTTTGAATTTCCTTGTAGATTTTAAAAACGGTTTTCATATTATTCATTCACAGCCACCTCCGTTTCCTTATAGTAGTAGCTCTGAATCTGATACATTCTGTAATATGCACCCTTGAGTGCCATAAGCTCCTCGTGTGTTCCGCTTTCGGCAATTTTGCCGTCTTTAATGAATAAAATTCTGTTGCAGAATCTTGTTGAGGAAAGCCTGTGAGAAATGAAAAACGAAATCTTATTTTCCGTTAATTCATTATATTTTAAGTAAAGCTCGTTTTCGGAAATCGGATCAAGCGCGGCGGTCGGCTCGTCCAAAATCAAAACAGGCGCGTTTTTGTAAACAGCCTTTGCAAGAAGTAATTTCTGCTTTTCTCCGCCTGAAAAATCAACTGCGTTTTTATAAACATTCTTATCCATCAGTGAGTTTTCCTTATCAGGCAAAGAATTTATCTTTTCCAAAATCCCCGCTTTCTTAAATGCAGAATAAAGCTTTTCCTTGTCATATTCCTTTTCAGCGCTGATATTTTCAGCAACGGTCATTGGCATAAAGAAATAATCCTGAAAAACAGCAGAAAACAAATCAAAATAGCTTTCGCTTGAAAAATCTCTGCTGCTTTTGCCGTTGATCAGAATATCGCCCTCTGTGGGGTAATAAAGCCCGCAGAGCAGCTTGATCGCCGTTGTTTTGCCGGCTCCGTTTTCCCCGACGATGGCTATGTTTTCGCCATGATTCACCTTGAAAGACATAGCTTTGATCGTGCTTTTTTCGGCGGAGGGATAGGTGAACGAAACATTTTTAAATTCAATAGATTCAATCTCGCTGAAATCAACATCAGGCTTATCCCTGCTTTCGTTTTCACTTTCAATATATTTGCGAAAAACTGCACAATCGTTCACACTGCGTTCAATTTTTGAATAGGAAAAAACAAGGTTAACAATCCAGTTTGAAAAGCCTGTTATAATTCCGAAATAAAAAACAAATTCGGAAATGGTTAAGCTGCCGTTTGTTACAAGATAAATCAGATATACATAAGCGATAAGCTGTCGGATTAGATTCAGTACGGCTCTTATTCCGCTTACCGCCGCACTCTGATTTGTGTATTTTGCAATAATTCTTTCAATATCTGATGTAATTTTAGCAACTGTGTAAATAAAATAATCCTGAAAGCCGTATAGCTTAATATCCTTGGACGCATCACTGCTTTTGCTCAATTTATAAAAATAATCAAGCTTTGATGAAAGCTTTGAACTGTCATCAAGCATTGCTTTCTGCTTTTTATTTAAAACCTTTAATATGACAAATTCGCCTACGCAGGTTAAAAGAATAAGCAGAATCATCAAAATATTGATTTTGTAAATCAAAACCGCAGATGCAATAACGCCGATTATGCAAACAAGAAAATCGTTGCATTCTTCAATGAAATCTGCACCCGATGAAAACCTTACATTGTAAAAGGCTTCTGCTCTTTTTTGCAGTTCTCTGCCCTCAAGGCTTTCTATGTTTACATAATCTGCCCAAAGATTTTTGCGGAATGCCATAACAGCATAGCGCATTCTTACAATTCTTGCTCCGCCTCTGATAAGCTCCTTCATAAACGGATCCATCCATATGGTAAAGGTTAAAAGCAGACTTAAAAGTGCAACAACAAGAATTAACTGCTCTGTTGTAACACCCTTTTCAATGCAGTCAATCATAGCCTTTGGTATGTATGCTGTTACAATCGGCTGAAGAACAAGAGCCGGGACTCTGACAAAGAAAAAAAGTAAACTTTTTTTATCCCACTCAATCCAATTTGATAACATATATTTTAAATTAGACAACATATTATCCACCTGTTTGCAACAACCTATCTTTAAAAAAGGCTAATATCAATAATAATGATGTAATGATGACTCCAATACCAAATGAATACGCTATAATAAAGTTCTTATGCATAAGAACCAAAACTATTACTAAAAAAATCAATGACAAAATTACAGAAAAATATTTATATACCTTTTTCTCTTTAATTGATAGCTTTTTTCTTTTATTATCAATAGGCGCAAAAATCCAAATCAATACTGTAGAAACAATTAATATACCTAAAAACAACATATGACAAGAATTTTGTTCTAAGTATTGAATTATGATTAATGATAATATCATTAAAACAATTGAACTAATGAGACAATAAATATATTTACTGGCATGTAAACCACCTGTAAATTTTCTCAAAATGAAAAAGGCTATAAATAAACATACGCATTCTTTTAACATTCCAAAAAATATACCAATTAAAATTGTAATAGCAATATTAATAATTCCATGAACCACTACTTTAGCAGCATATTCATACAGTTCTTCATCATCTTTACTAATATTTTGATTCTTAGATAAATACAAAGATAGTTTTTTATAAAACATATCCATTATTTAAATAACTTAAATTTCTCTGCTGATTTCGGTTCCTTAGGTTCATTAAGAATAAAACAACTTGCAGAATTAGCATTGAGAGTTAAAACCAGTGTTAAGCATCCAACTATTGCCGGTGAAATTTTTTTCATAATGTTTTTGATTTTTTTCATAATATATCACTCCTTGACAAAATATTATCATATTTTTAATTATTTTAGTTAAAATCATCCAAAGTGATATTTGATTTGGAAAAAGTGCATAATTTTGTTTAAAATACAATCGAATTAATCTATATAAGTGTATTGTTTTAAAATATAGAATTATTTTATTTTGATAGTGTATTATACACTTTTAATTTGTTAACAATATTATTCAACCTTGTTAGTATAAAATGAGGTGATTAATATGTATATTGACTTTGAATGTTTAGGAAAAAGAATTGCTCAAAGACGACATGAGTTAGGATATAAACAGAATGAATTAGCAGAAAAAGCAGATTTATCTAATAACTATTTATCAAATATTGAAAATGGTCATTCCATACCAAGTTTAACTACATTTGCCAATATATGCATCCAATTAGATACAACACCAGATATGTTTTTGCTTGGCACAATAAAAACAAACGACATACCTCAATCCATAATTGATAATTTAAAAATATGTGATGATAATTCATTAAAACTTATTAATGATATTATTCAATGTGTAATAAACCAAAAAAATAAGTAATGACAATCCCCTTCAATTAAGGTATAATCACATTAATTGGAGGGGATTATTTGATTAATATTCTTGTATGTGATGATAATGAGAACATTACAGATGAAGTATATAAACTCTTAAAATATATAGAACAAAAAAGCAAAAATGAATTTAATATTGATGTAAAAAACAGAGGAGATTTTATTTTTTCAAGTAACAAATCATATGATATTGCTATTGTTGATATAGAAATGCCGGGTGTTAATGGTTTAAAACTGTCAGAAAAATTAAAAGAACTTAATTCAGATGTTATAGTTATTGTATTAACTTCTTTTCAAAACTATCTAGATAATGCTATGCGAATTCATGTTTTTAGATATTTATCAAAGCCCATTGACAAAAATAGGTTTTATGAAAATTTCAATGATGCACTTACTGAATATAAATTTTTAAATAAATCTATAAGTGTGATTTTTGAGGATGAAGTACATCATATAAAAACAAAAGATATTCTATATTTTGAAAATCTTAAATATGGTTCACAAATTCATACAAAAAGAGGTACATTCAGAACAAATAAAAAGGCAGATGAATGGTTAACAGTCCTTAATCAATACGAATGTTTCGAATATTCTTATAAAGGAATACTAGTTAACCTACAAAATGTAATAGACTTTGATAAAACTTATGTTTTTATCAGAAAAAATGAATCAGAAATTGTAAAAGTATATATATCACAAAGAAAATACAGTAATTTCAAAAAATCATTTTTTCGTTTTATTGGGGGAAGCAAATGAACACTATATGTTATTTATTTATTTTTATTTTCGAGCAGTTCATTTCATTTATGTATTTTAAAAGTAAATATACAATAAAAAGAAATGCTTGGATAGTTCTGTTATGTTATTCAATATCTTTTGTTCTTCAATATGTAATAAATCTTACAAACATTCCATACTTGAATTTGTTAAGTTTTCTAATTTGTAATTTTATTGTTGTACTTTTTTGTTTTAATACTACATTTAAGCAATCTATATTTAATATTGTATTACTCGAAGGAATTATGATAACAACTGAAATTGTTGTTATGTACCTATTTTCTTCAATACTGGGAATAGATTTATTAGAATGCAAAAACAATGATTTAATTATTTTTTTAGAAACAGCAACAACGAAAACTCTTTATTTCATTGTTGCATACATAATTTCTAAAATTTCCAAGAAAAATAACGATAACTCAAATATAGTAAACAAATACTCAATATTGCTTTTTCTAATGCCTGTTTCTTCAATATTTGTTATTTCAAGCTATGCCTATCTCTCTTTCAATTACGAAATAAACAAAACTACAAATATTCTATTTACTTGCTCATCTCTAATAATGCTTATTTCAAATATTATAATTTTTGTAATTCATGAAAGAATCATTGATATATTAATAACAAACACAGAATTAGAACTTGAAAAACAAAAAACACATATTAATATAGAATACTATTCAGAACTTGAAAAACAATATGCTGCATCAAATATACTAATTCACGATATAAAAAAATGTCTTGCAAACATTAAAACTTTATCTACTCAAGGAGACAATGAAAAAACTATTGAATATATCGATTCAATTTATGAAGGTTATGAAATCAAAAAAATCAAACAATATAGCAGCAACAAATTAGTTAATGTCATAGTAAGCAGATACGCACAATTATGTTATGAAAATAATATTGAATTTTTTTCTGATATCAGAAATATAGATTTTTCATTTATTAAAGATAGTGAACTTACCGCATTATTTGACAATCTATTTGAAAATGCTTTTGAAGCGGCTCAAAAATCATTAGAAAAATTTATCAAAATCGAAATTGATTATAAAAATGAAAATTACATTTTTATTAAGATATCAAATTCAACAAGTAGTAAACCTTATTTCCAAAAAGGATTACCAATTACAACAAAAGATACTAAAAAACATCATGGCATCGGTACAAAAAGCATTTCACGAATCGTGAAAAAACACTATGGTAATCTTGAATATAACTACATTGAGAACAAAAATATATTTGTTGCTTCAATTTTATTAAAAACTGATTAAATTCAAGGAACACCATAAAAATATGGCATTCCTTATTTTTATACAAGATTTTTATTATTCTCCCACCCCCAAGCAAAACCTTTAAATTGAGATACCCAGCTATCAAGTGACTGAATAACTACCTCACCTGAAAGGTTATGAGCAACAAGTCCGTTTCCTATATAAATACCAGTATGACCGTATGGATTACTTGCATATCCATAAACTGTGGCTCCTACGGGTATGGTGGTCCAGTCACTTGATACCGACCATTGCTCTGCTGCACACAAGGCACAATGAGCAGAACCTCTTGAACCTGTAACAGCCTGATAAACATCTGCAACCCAAGCCTGACAGTATCCTGACTTTGCGGATATTCCGTAATACTCTGAATTTGTGGCAACAGCTACGATTTTCTTTTGCAAATCATTTGCTGTTTCGTTTTCAAAGGTTAGTGAGCCTATATCAATACTGCTTCCGTTACTTCCTATATTAAAAATGATTGATGACCATAACTTATCGTTTTTATCGCTCATAAGTTCAGTCAAGTATTCGATTTGTTTCTCATTAAAAGAATATTCGGTGGACATATCGTTTGCAGTTTTGTTTGATACAGTTATTGTCAACACCTTAACAGATGTTTCTTTTTCGGTTATAACCTCATTTCCGTATTCGTCAGTAGTGACTATTTCTTCGATTTTAGTCCGTGTTTGAGTTTCATAGTCAATATTATTCATATCCCAAAATATCTCAGAAATTATTGATTTCTTATTTTCATCAATCGTGGCAATTTCCATAGGATTGTTTTGGTCTGTTGTGGTTTTAACGGCATAAATGGAGAGAATATCTTTCCAGTTCGCTTTTGTACCGTTTATTTCTACCTCGTCATAATTACTTTTGGATTTGATTTCTTCGATTTTGGTATCGTAGTCATTATTGATTTCCTGAATAACACTTTTTATGTTCAAACCTGTATTCGATGTTTCAGTAGAAAAGAATATGCCGTAAAAAGAGCTTGCAAGAGCTGCAAAGAGACAAATAAAAATTATTATAACAACGGAAATCCAGCCACCTGCGATGATGAGCGAAACAAGGCTTTTAGCCGCCTTATAAGCGGCTTTTAATGCGTTCTTTAAGAATTTAACTAATTGAGAAACAAATTTCTTTGCTTCTTTTGCTGTCTGTCTTAACCGTTGTGCTGCCTTGCGTGATTTTTCAGCAGTCTTGCTTACTGCAAGCTGTTTCGTCTGTACCTTTTTTACGGTGTTTACAGCAGTAGCGTTTGCCGTTTTTGCTGATGCCTTTACACTTTGTGCATTACCTGTTTTAATTACATTATCAGATTTTTTGAGTGGGTTCTTTATGGGTGGTTTACTCGCTTCAGGTTGAGAGCTGAAAGCAATATTACTTTCAACAGTCACCTGTGTATTGTTTACTGTATTCTTTGCCTGCCGTGCTTTTCTACGAGCCTTAACCTCATGAAGAGTTAATTTAGCCGTTTCAATGTTATTTTTTGTATCAACTACACTTTTTTTGCCCTGGTGATTAAATTCATAGGCGGCATAATCAGCGGCTCCTTTTGCTTTTTCCTGTACCTTTTCAACAGCATACTGTTCAGGGGAATTAGAATTTGACTGTTCAGTAGCGCTGTTTATATTTTCTTTTGTGCGTATGCCTGCATTTCGGACTTTTTCGGATACTATGCCTATATCTTTAGAGGTCTTTATAACAGTATCTTCTACTTTTTTGATTTTAATATCAGCCATTTATTTCACCTCAATCAATTTTGCAACCACAACAAATCTGCCGTTATTCTGTGAATACTCACAGGTTGATAAGGTTATGAGCTTGTCTGAGTATTCTGCATCAACGCCTGTATCATAAAAAGAGAGAGACCTGCATTTTTCAATGTAGGTCTCATATTCTTCTTCTGTATTTGCATTTACAAAGTTATAATACTTAAAGCCGTTTTCTGAATAAGCAACAGTTTTAAAGGTTGCGATAATTTCATAAGTTCTACTCTCACTCATCGTTTCAAAAGTAATGTATTTGTGAGCGTTATAAAAATCCTTATTTTTATAACGAGTAAGCTCATTAAACATTGACTTGTTTTTCATATTGTGTCCGTATATAACAATATTGTCCGACTGCAAATTACAGTCCTCCTGCATATACGGAACACCGAAACGAGAGTATTCTTTATTGAAATTATGCTTTAAATAGTAATTAGGATTATTCCTTGATTGCATTACAGGATAATCAATACCTGTACCGTCAATTTTTAACCAGCCGATAAAATCATTGTTTTGAGAATAAAGTTCAGCATACTTGTTATTTAAGTTTTGTTCATTATCGTCAACAACCTGAGCAATATTCTCAAACTCATTCATTTGCTTCTTATCCTGCAAATATCCTGATATATATAAATATGTGCTGGCCGCAAATATTGCGGTCAGCACAACAAGTATAATTGCACAAATAACCTTTTTCATAGTTTCCTCCAGTGTAAAAGGGGAGAGGCGTTAAGCCTCTCCCGGTTTAGTTGTCATCAGCTTATAAAGTTCTGTGTTCTTCGGAAATTCATTTGCATACGGAATAAAATGACCTCCGATTTTGATAAGACCGTGACCAGCCTGAACATTTGTAAAGAATTCTGTTTGGTTTTCGGAAATATCAAGCACTTTTGAAAGTTCAATTCTGTCGCTTCCGTTTTGATTAAGCATAACAGTAAATTCGGAGTTATTAAGCATAGTTCTTGCAGTATTGCTTTGAAGCATATCTCCTACATTCTGAGTGATACCTGTTGCAAAAGCTCCGTATTTTCTTACTCGTTTCCAGACACGAGAAAGAAAATTAGCAGTATATTTTTGAGCAAACAACAAATATATCTCGTCAATGAAGATATATGTTGTTCTGCCTTTAGCTCTGTTAGCCGTAATTCTATTGAGAATACTGTCAAGTACAACAAGCATACCAACAGGCAAGAGCTGTTCGCCAAGGTCGAGAATGTCATAGCAGATAAGACGGTTGTTTGTATCCACATTGGTTGGCTGTGCAAAAGTGTTTAACGAACCGTCCGTAAACAATTCAATAGCAAGAGCAAGTTCCTGTGCTTCAACTTCTTTCTGCTTCAGGAGTTCTTCTCTAAAGTCTTTCAATGTAGGCGGCTCGCCCTTGTATCCGTTCTTTATATATTCATCGTAAACGCTGCGGCAACAGCGGTCGATGATAGACTTATCTTTCGGGCCGACTGTGCCGCCGATAAGCTGCTCACAAAGTGACATAATAAATTCTGACTTTGTTGCGATAGGGTTCTTATCGTCCTCATAGTCTTTGTTCATATCCATAGCATTGATATGATTATCGGAATTTGCCGAGATGTTGATAACCTCACCGCCCAAAGCATTAACAAGCATTGGATACTCTCTTTCAGGGTCTAATATCATAATGTCAATGTTTGGATTTGAAAGAAAAAGAGCTACAATATCTTCCTTAACAAAGAAAGATTTACCGCCGCCTGAAACACCGAGAACGATGCAGTTACCGTTTAGAAGCTCTTTACGGCTGACAAAAATCATATTACCGCTGATTTTGTTCTGCCCGTAATAGATGCCGCCTTTATGTCTTACCTCCTGCGAGTTAAACGGAATAAATGCCGCAAGAGATTCGGTAGTAAGAGTTCTCATACAGTCTATCTTTCTTACTCCGAACGGCAGAACTGTATTCAAACCGTCAAGCTGCTGGTAACGCAGGATCGCTGCCTGAGCCGTGCTTCCTTCCGATACTTTAGAGAAAATCGTATCAGTAAGGTTATCAAGTTCCTGCTTTGTATCTGCCGTTATAACCATTGTTATAAGAGTTTCATAAAGCCTTTGATCACGGTTACGCATATCGCTTTTCACCTCAAGTATCTCGCTTTCTCTCTGCTCAAGGTCAAAGTTGGTAGCACCGACATTGTTGTTTTGAACCTGTTTTCTGTTGTAGTTTGCCTTTTCAGTTTGAATACCGAGCAAAACTTTGTCTACCTCTCTTGTTGCTTCATCAGTAGGAATTGGTATAAAGTCAACGGAAAGCATTAAGTTTCTGTTGACTGATGTAAGCTCGGCAATAGTGTTATCACTTACAAAAGTACCATAGTTACGCAGAAAAATAATTCTGCAAAATGTGTCATTGATTTTCATATAGTCGCTCTGAAAATCCATTGAATCGG
The DNA here is from genome assembly GCA_000431535.1 of Clostridium sp. CAG:678. Classification (GTDB taxonomy): domain Bacteria; phylum Bacillota; class Clostridia; order Oscillospirales; family Acutalibacteraceae; genus Eubacterium_R; species Eubacterium_R faecale. The sequence continues at coordinate 18,402 of HF991795.1, read as the reverse complement.
GGCAAATATAATCTCGCACATCACAACCCTGATTTTGCAGAAGCTCAAAATCAAGATTGTAGTTCTGTTCATCACCCGGGCGATAAAAGTTATGGAATAATCTTAACTTTTCCTCAGCATTAAGAGGTACGCATTTGCTGTCAATTCTTGCAAGACGGGCAGACAACTCTGTTCCTACTCGGTTGAAAAATGCTCTTGCGTCCTCAATGTTCTTTTTACTGACAGTTACCGTAAAATACTTATCCTGCACTATACAGTTTGACTGTTCAACTTTATCGAGCAGCATTTTGTTATATTCCTTACGGTATATATCCAGTCTGTCATAATTAAGCGGAATAAGTATTGTCTTTTCAAATTCCGCTCTGTCGAGCTTATGGTTGTTAATAGTGAGTTTGACGGTAACACCTGCACCGAAAGAGTTTATAACCGACCAGTAGCTTTTCATAAGCTCCGTTTTTTCTTCGTCGCTTGCAATATTGTAGTTAATATCTGAAAACTTGAAAGTCTTTGAGTACAGATTGTTTCCCACAATAAAAATGCCGTCTTTATAGACGGCTTTAAGGGGTATGACATCTTGTACCGATTTAGGCACTACAAACTTTTCTTTTTCTCTTTTATTCATCAGCTTGAGTGTTTTCATTGTTCTTATATACCTCTCTTTCCTTTTGTTTAATGGTTTCCTTGCTTTCCTTATACAGCTTATCTTCTGCCTTAAAAACAAGCCTTTTAGGTGTCAGCACTTCTGATTTTATCCACGCCCATATAAACTTTTCCGCAGTCATACCGTTGTACTTTACAAAACCGAGTACGGCAAACGGTGCGGCAAGTAAAATGCAAAGCCAAGATAATGTTTCCATACTCAAATACGGCTTGAGCAGAAAATATGAGGCGACAGCTATACCGACAGCGCAGGCAGAAAAAACGAGCTGGCGCATATTCAACCCGAAATATATGGTTTCGCTGTAATCACGAAACTCCTTATTGATACGAATATCCATACTGCACTACCTTTCCATATTTTCTTTTGACGGAACTTTAGGCTGAATTTGATACGGGAGTTTGCCGTCCTTTGTTTTCAAGAACTCAATACGGCTTGCAGAATAGATTGCCGATTCATTAAGCTGTCTTTGCCAAGCCTGTTCAGACGGCGCCCATCTAAAGCCATTCATCTTAAGCTCTGTTCTTTGTTCAGCCGACGGCTTCTCGTCAAAGAATAACTGTAAGCGATTGATTTCAGTATTAGGCTCTGCCGTACCACCCTCAAATTCCCAGCCGACAAAGCCAACCTCTTTGTTGCGGGTAAGTTCTTCGATACGCTTTTTAAGTCTGTGAATTTCCTGATTGTTCCCCTGCAAGTGATACTGCGGAAACGGCTGACGCTCCCAAGAATAGCTGTTTTTAATTTTAGCGTCAATCTTTTCAGCCTTTTCATCATCAAGGTCGGGAAAGCCTTTCATTGTACCGTTTCTGCGGTAGTATTTATTTGCTTCCTTCATATACTCCTGCATTTCCTGACAGGATTTAAGTTTTGCAGTGAGTTTTTCGATAGCCTGCGGATCATCGCTTCTTATCGGGTTATTGCTTAACATAATATTTCCTCCTTATTTACATTCCCATCATTTCGTGAATGATGCGGTCTGACATTTTTACCGTTCCTACAAGAACAAGCATATTAAATACAAGTTCGCCTACATATTTCCAAACCATTGTTACTGCTGATGCGTCAGTATCGACCTGCGGCGGTGAAGCAGCATACAGTGAAAATATGATACAGGCAAGTATTATTACTGCACCTTCAAGCAACACTCCGCAGTATGATTTAACAAATGACCTACCAACATTTTGTGTAGGCTCTCCTGCAAAGGTTGAAAAGGGAATAGGTGCAAGAGCAGTAAACATATATATTTTGAAAAATCTGCCATACACAGTTAATATCAAGATAAATGACAATACTGTGATAAACAAACTGCCGATTAATGTTACTGCCCATAAAGGTATAGACTCAAAAAAGTCACAGCTTTCAATAGCAGTAATCATTTCATCAGGCAAAGTTGTATCTGAGTTCGACGATAAGCCTGAACTATCCATTATTGTTGAAATGATACCTTGTGCAATACTGAACATAGCAAGCATAAGTTCCATTCCGTATGTTACCAAGCCTTTTGCAAGGATAAAACGAATAAACAGTTTTAATGCGTGTTCAGGCTTCTTGACATCAACAAAGGAAGAACAGGTTTTTACCATACCTATAACGAAAAAAAGTACAAGCAATGCTAAACCGATTGCCTGTACTGCCCTGTTAATATCTACTATTACTTCCCAAATTGTGCCGCCTTTAAAGTCTTGCGGAGATTGTGTAAGCAAACTCCATATCTCAGATAACTTTTCGTTCCAAGTATCAAGTGCGTTTTCAAGGTTTTGCACTACCCAGTTATCTGACAACAAAACCACCTCCTATATCATATAATATATTCGTCCATATTTATATCGCATTCTATCTCGTTACCCCAAGAATCCCAGCCGTCTTTTTTTTCTCTTGCAAACAATTCAATACGGGGTAAGTCACCTATAAGTTCTATTATCCTTTCTCTTGCTTCATCAGGTTTTTTACTGTGTTGCTGAATATGTGACATAATTACTTGATGAACCTTTGCGGATTTGCGTTTAGGATGACCTTTTGTCGCCAGAATGCATAATTCAGCATTAGATCTCGTCCAATGTCCCATACCCCAAAATAATGTATCAGATTTTTTGTTTAACTTTATCCAAACAAACGCAATGCTTTTGTATTCAAACCCCCAAGAATCTAATACAGAAAAGCTATCTTTAAGTAAAGGTATTGTTGTCCACATAAATAAAACACAATTTTTATCTGCTAAATTATTAATAGGCAAATTTTTAATATCTTCAAGGCTCATAGTAGGGTAATGATTTTCCGCTGAACGACCTAAGCCTTTTTCCGAATACACCTTATACCTTCACGGCGGGTCGGCGTATATTATACTATATTTTTTCAATATTTCACCTCCAAGAAGGGCAAGTGGATAATTATATACCGCTTGCCCGTTTATTTTTATCCTACAATTAGATCGAGTATCTCCTTTGCAAAGGTAATAACCAAACCGCCAGCAAGGGTGAGAAAGCCGTTGGATCTCTGCGAGGGATCGTGAGATTGGAATGAAAGTCCTACCTGAACAATACCCCAGCCCAGAATGATAATACCTACTGCACGGATAAGACCGAAGATAAAAGTGGATAAATTGTTGACGGCATTAAGCGCCTCATTGTCAGCAAAAGCAGTTATGCTTACACAAAAGCAGAGTACAAAAGCTGTTATAACAGCAAGCACTCTGCTTTCTTTTTTCTGTGATTTGCTTAAAGCCGACTTGTTTTCATTAAGTTTTCTCAATTGACTTTTCCTCCATTTCAAATTCTTTTTCGAGGTCAACATCTGCGACAAGCTCGTATCCGTAATCGTCAACCGAGATATTATCAATATCGCTGATTGAAATGTTTGGAAACGAGATTGTTATTGCATCATCTGTAACCTCATTGTGAATATATGGCTTTGCCCCTCCGTCCTCAGTTAAAGCAAACTTCGGGTGTTTGAAAATGTTGTACTTTAAATCAAGTACAGGTCGCTCACCACGGATAAACAGAATTGCATATTTGTTGTCAAGCATACGCACCTCGTCAGGTGTCATAAGCTCTCTGCCGCTGATTTGGTAATTTGTTGAATAATTACCGTTTCTGCCGTGGCTTTTTCCGTAAGTGTTTGTGTCGATTGTTTCTTTGCCCAGCAGTTCGGAAACATATTTGTGCGTTGATTGCTCGTTACCACCGAGATAAAGAAACTCATCACAGTTACCCACAATGCTCTCCCATTGCTTCTCAAACAAGGCTTTGAGCTGTGCCATATTCTGTATAATGATTGATACAGAAACACCACGGGAACGCATTACAGACAAGATTTTGTCAAAATCATCAGGAAGAGACACATTGGCAAACTCGTCCATAAGAAAATGAACAGGTATAGGCAATGCACCTTTGTGTATTGTGTCTGCCGAGTAAAACAAGGACTGAAATAACTGCGAATAAAGCATTGAAACAAGGAAATTAAAACTTGTATCGTTATCGGGAATTACTGCAAATAACGCTGTTTTTTGCTCTCCCAGCTTATCAAGTTCAAGGTCATCGGTTATAGTCATAGAAGCAAGGCTGTCAAGGTTGAATTTATCAAGTCTTGAAATAAGAGTGATTTGTATTGATTTCAGCGTCTTATTTGAGCCTGAATGATATGAACGATAATATTTAACAGCAATATGTTCGGGATTTTTGCTTTCAAGCTCATAAAACAGCATATCGAGAGGACTGTATGACTGCTCCTCCTCATCTTCAATAGCTCCTGCTCTAATCATTTCCATAACCATTGCAAAGTTCTTTTCTTCTTCAGGCGCTTCATAGTGGAGATAAAAAACAAGTGCAAGTAAAAGCGTTTGTGCAAGGTTATCCCAAAACGGATCGTTGTTGGTTGAGTTCTTCGGCGTAGTTGCCTTAAACAAATTTGTAACCATACGCTGCACATCATTGTCGCTTTTAAGATAAACAAAAGGATTGTAGCAGTCGCTTCTGTCCATATTGATAAGGTCAAGCACCCTAAGTATATATCCCTGATCTTTGAGCATCTGTCCGCAGTTTCTCAAAATTTCACCCTTTGGATCTGTTGTAACAAAAGAACAGTTGCATTGCATAAGGTTAGGCTTTGCATAGAAAAATGTTTTACCTGCACCAGAACCGCCGCATACAAGGGTATTAAGGTTTCTTCTGTGTTTCTTTGCGTTAAGTCCTATTGCCACTCCCTGCGTCATTATCTTGTTGTTGTTTTCAGGCTTTTGGTGGTATTTCTTATTGACTTTTTTTACATCGCCCCATTTAGCCGAGCCGTGTTCCTCTCCACGCCTGTAATTTCTCAAACTTGAGATTATTACTCCGACAACTATCGCATATATCAAAAGCAAAGTGAGGACAGTTTTTAAGCTGTCCTCACAAAGCGTTATATTAAATGGATTGTTAATTACTTCGGCTAATTTAGGTATGATTTCCGCTATACCGCCATTAACTGACGGCGCAATAGAAAGACCAAGCCATATTACAGGGAAAACACCAAGAACGCAAAGAATGGTAATTGCTTTTTTGTTGTTTCTATCTTGCACCACACTCCGACCTTTCAAGCACTTTGAATTTCTTTAAAGGTGCTTTACCGACCTTGACGATAAGCTCGTCAATAGCGTCAACTGCTTTGCCTTTTTTTATCTGTGCAGTCCTTTCATCGTTAAGCGACCTTATCAAAAGGCTTTGTTCGTCATCATTAAGAGCAAGATAGTAGCGTTCTTCTTTCACCGACAGTTACCTCCTATCTTGTCTGTTCCTGTGTTTTAGGCTCCTTGTCTTTAGCCTTGTTCATTTCAACATAGATGTCCTTGCTCAATGAATAAAGGCTGTCATTTGCCATTGTGAGCATAATGCGTACATCTTTGTTTTCTTTTCCTTTCCACATAGCTTTGGAGCTTTCAACATTGATGTCGCTGTTATCAATGCCGTACTTTTCGCAGAGCATATATGAAGCACATACGGCTGAAGGAAGGCACTCGGTACGGTTGTACTCGTCGCTGTTAGCTGCAATTTCTGCAAGAGAAAGTTCTCTTGCAATGTCCTTGAACATTGATACGGTGTCAGAGTGCTTTTTGACCATAAGAGTTTTGCTCTTGTCGTCAAAGTATGCTGTTGAATTTTCGATTGGAAGCTCGTCAACAGCCGCTTTGTTAATGGGCGTTGCATTAAGCATTGCCTTGACAAGCGCTTTTGGCGAACGGTCAAAAGTCTTGGCAGGCAGCGGCTCTGCGTTAGTCTGTGCAATATCGAATACATTTTTGATATTGTATGATGTTCTCTGGTTGCCCTCATCGTCCACAAAATCGTGGGGTTCAAGAATGTGAATACCTTTCTCACCCTTGTTGATTGTCGCCCCAAGCTCGTTCCACGAATCAGCGGATTTAAGCTGTGTTGCGTCGGGGCGCTGTGACATTATGAGAAGCGTATTCGATACCGTATAGCGTTCCATACGAGACTGAAATGTGAGATAATCTTTGAATGATTCCTCACTCTGCATCATTTCGGAAATGGCAGCGTCTATACTTTCATAAGCCGCTTCCTTTTCTGCCTTTTTGCGTGCTGCAAATTCCTCTTTTGTTTCACGCTTTCTAAATGTTCTCTGTTTAGGTGTGTAAGCCATAAATCATCTCTCCTTTGTCTTTTTGTTTTTGGTTGGCTTTGGCTGTTTGTGTTCTGTTACCGCAGGCTTTTCCTGTGCCTTTGGTTTTTCTTCAATAACAGGGGTATCCTTATCCTGCTCTTTCTGCTGTTTCGACCTGCGTCTGTATTCTTCAAGTTTTTTCTTGACCGACGGCTTTTTCTTGTCTTTTACAACAGTACCCTCGTCAGATAATGTACTTTCCCTTGTTGAGCTTTTCTCGGACGGAGGGCTTTTTTCCGTCTGAGGAATAAAAGGGTTTTCTCTTTCGGCGGGTTTATGCTCGCTTTCAGAAGTTTTTTCTTTTGCGTCATCTTCAAACAACTCGTTAAATAACTCATCGTTTTCGGTTTTTTCAGGTTTTTCTTCAGCTTTTTTCCTGCGTTCCTCGATAGCCTTTTCCGACTGTGTAACGATAGAGCCTTTATCGACTGTTGCAAGGTCAAAGCGGTCTATTATTCTCTGAATTTTTGACGCATCGTCCGCTCTTGCGATGATGTCAACAGCAGAGCCTTTGTCTTTGTTGTTTCTGTCACGCAACACGGTATAAAGTACGCCGTATTTTTTTGCGTGTTTGGTGAACTCTTTAAGGTCTTTCTGCTGAATGGTATAGACTTTAAGTTCTTTGCCTGACTTAATCATATTGGTAAGTCTTGCCTTGCCCTTTGTTTTCTGTTCCTGTTTAAGAGCAGATATGAGAAGAAGGGCAATGTTTTTAGCAGCTTCGCCCGATACCTTTGCGACTACCTCAAAGCCTTCAAGGGACAGCCTTACAACCTGTTCGGCTGCGTCACCTGAGCTGTTCATTTGACTTTTCCTCCTTGTCTTTGTATTTACGCATTTGCTTTTCTTCGTCTTTTTCGATTTGCTCAACCTTTTCTTCAATTACTTGAGAACGCTGGGCAATATCGTTGCAGAGATTAAGCTCATTGCGTAGTTTTTTGAGCCGTGCGGATATGTTGGAAATTTCGCTCTTGAGTTTTGAAAGTTCAACCTCGCTTATGTCCTTATGACGAATTTTGTTTCTCAGGTGTTTTCTTTCATCTGTAAGCGTTTCAATTTCCTTTTCCACCGTCTCTTTATATGAGAAAAGCTGCTCGGAAGTATCAATGTGATTCTTACCGAGCAGCTCTGCCTCCTGTGAGTATTTGTCTGCTTTCATTAAATCTTCACGCAGAAGATAATGCAGTCTGTTGTATTCTTTTGTTTTCTGATTATCCTTTGGCTTATCGAACACTCCAAGGCGATAGCAATAGTACAGATACAGATTATATAAACTGCCTTTTGCTTTTCGTGGATTGTAGTGTTCTTTGGGTACATAGAACGCTTTTTGAAACGGTTTAGCATTTAAACTCATATATAAATCGTTTTCTTTAATGCGTTCCTGTATGCGAATGTTTGTATAATTGTCTCCGAGCCTGTAAAGCCTTATAGGTTTATCCCAGCCTTTTGGAGTGATAGTCCAGTATTTAAGGTTTGGACTGATTTTGTATTTGTATCCCATTGATGAAAGATACCTTTTAAATTCCTCCATAGTTCTGCTATGTTCAATAGCATCATCAATGGCAGCACGGGCAAGATTTTGTCTTGTAGGGATACCCACCCGTTCCTTTGTTGTTTGGTATTTATCCCTGTATGTGACATAATCAGGTTCTTTGTTTCTGTCTGGATTTTCGATTACAGATAAACCGTACTCTTTGCAAATTTCATCTGCAATATGATGAAAATAAAACCAAGCCTTTTCTTTGTTTTGCAATCTCTTACCATCAACAAGTGATACAGAATTAATAACATAATGGCAATGCAGGCATTTAGTATTAAGGTGTGTGGTAACAACAATTTGAAATCGCTCACCCCAAACTTTGTTTACAAACTCAATTCCTATTTGATGAGCAAGCTCAGGTGAAAGATTATCTGTATCCTTAAAACTGATATATCCGTGATAAGCCTGTATGCCGTCTGTTTTATTGTATTGCTGTTTAACTGCAATAAACTGTTCACGAGCTTTACCGGCATTACAATTTATACCTGTCACAAAAAACTGCTGTTCAGTTTTTTCCTCGTCTTTGGCGTATTCCAGAACATCTTTAAGTGCCTGCCATTCTGTGTCGGAAAATTTCGGTTTGCGTGTCTTTTCCTCATCTTCGGCATAATCGATCACACGGTCAAGTCTGTCTGTTACTTTCCACAATCTTGTTACCGCCATTTGTCATCATCTCGGTCTGGATTGATATACTTGCTATACAAATCATCTTTCAGCTTTTCAATATTTTTGAGTTCCTTTTCAAGTTTAGGAACATCAACAAAGTTGAGAGCATTTGCTTTTGCTGAAATCTGATGTAGGCTGTTGCTTATGGAAGATAGATAACGCAGAGCGTCATAAAATTCCTTGTCAGGTTTCGGTTTAGGAATAAAGCCAAGAATAAGCATACGAATAAGAGCTGAATCTGTAACGCAACACAGCTTTGCTTTTCTCTTTAAGGTTTCATTTTCTTCCTTATTTAAACGAAACTGTCTTATTATGTTTCTTTGCATTTTTCTTCTTCCTCTTTTCTCATTTCTTCCTGACGGGAAATCTTTTCAAGCTGTGCTTCACTATCTCTGTTAATCTGAACAAGGCACATTGCCACTATTCCTGCCATACCTCCGAGAATAAATGCTATGATAAATATGAGTAATTTCATTGTTCTTTCCTCCTGTGATACATTTTAAAAGGGTTTTAGGGATTTATCCCTAACCAGCTTTTACTGCTTGGAATTACGAATGTAATTACAAACAGTCTGCTGGTTAAGACAATGCAACGGTGCAGACTTTCGTCTTTTTACCGTCCGAAAAACAATTTCGAGAGTTACTTTTATCTCTCAATCTCGTCTTTCTTTCTATGGTTTTCGTTGATTACGGCTATTTCGCCGTTAGTGTTGCGGTAAAACTTGTCTGGCTTTTCAAACTTCTTGAAATACTTATCAACAAGCTCCTGCGGTATATCTTCATAAGTGTTTATGCCGCTTGGAGAGTAACAAACAAGGAAGTTATCGGCAACAATTATGTCAATAACGGGTACTTCTTCTTTAATGAAACAGCGCTCAATAATCCACCCGTCAGCTCCTCCTTGCTCGTCACGCATATACATTTCAAGGCGTACTAAAGGATCGCTCTCATCAACTGATGAGCCATAAATTGAGTACCCTCCCATACCTGACTGAAAGGCTTTATTGTTGCTGCATACAATATAAGTTCTCGACTCAAGCGGGTACTTTTTATCGAAGCTGTCCTCGGTAAAGGTAATGTATCCAGCTATGTGATTGCCGCTGTCCTCAGCCTTACGGAAAAGGTTTTTGAGGTCTGTATACGGCATTTCTTTTTCTTTTTTAACGGACTTGCGGACAACTCTGTTAAGGGTATGACCATCTTTCACTCCGTCCTTGTTATACAGGATAGTTACCTTATCGTCAGGAAAAAATATGCTTCCATATTCTCCTCCGACTATTTCACTTATTGCCGTTTCACCTGTATCAAAAGCCGTAATTTTAGGCTTGCTTTTCGGTTCAACGAGCAGGGCATAAACTCTCTTTTTTGACATTTTTATCATTCCTCCGGTTGTATTTAAAAGGCTTTAAGACGCCTTTTTTAATAAGCAAAAAGTCATTGACATCTTTCCCGTATTTAACGGGTTTGTCAATGACTTTAATACTTTTCGGCAGTATAGCTGTAAGCGCTTTTGTTGCCATTCTGCCTGGATAATCGTTATCCAAATGTAGCTTTACTGTGTCTATATTTGGGTTTTCTTTGAGGTATTTTGCAAGTGCAACAGGCACTTTACTGTCCTCAATTTTTTCTTTCGGCTGGTAAACACCTGACAATGAAACAAGGTTGTATTCCTTCCAGTTATGACCTTTCATTTTAAGCAAAGTTGCAAAGGAAAGAGCGTCAATGGCACATTCAAAAAGGTGCAGTTCGTTGCTTTCTTTGCTGCTTTCCAGCCGAAAAGAATACTCCTTTGTACTACCAGAACAGTCTCCCATATATCTGTTTTTGTTAAGACATCTGTATGCTGCGTACTTTGCCTGACCTGATGAATCATAGCCTACAAAAATTGCATTTCTAAACATAGCACCTGTCTTCTTGCTCTTATATAACCCTTCATAAACAAGGTTGTGTTTAATGCAATATTCTACTATTTCTTCATCAATTCCTCTGTCATTTTGCAAGTACGAAGCAAGACGGCTGTTGTCCGTTGCCTTTTCTGGCAATATGAGTTTATTCGCTTTAAGCACAGGTAAAGGCTTTGAATATACAGGCGGGTGAACAGCCACTTTGTTAACCAAAACGGATACTGCGTCAATAAAGTTCATACCTCTTACCTTTATCAAGAAGTCAAGTGCTGACCTGCCGCCGATACCTCTTGACCACCAAAACCACATACCGTTTGAAATCTTTAAGCTGTCGTGTTCTCGTGTAGAATACATACGCTCATTTATCTTTACAAGCTCGTTAGGCTCATAGTTTTGTAAGTATGAAAGCAGGTCTAACTCTTTTACTTTACTGATAGTTTCTCTGTCATAATACGGCAATGTTCATCTGACCTCTCTTTCTTTTTCGGCTCGTGTTTTAAGGCGTTCAATCTGCTTATCTATGGCAAAATCATTGCTTTGTCTTAATGTATCAAGCACAGAATCGTCATAGTCAAGCCACTCCTGATAGAGATAATCAAGCGGATTTTTCATTGAAAGTAACGCCTTAGCCTGTTCATCAGTCAATGGATAATTACCGTCAACATCAAAATCAAAGCTCTGCAATATATCCTGTTTGTAGATCAGCTCATAAGCAGATTCGATTAATTCTCCAGGCGGTTTTGTTTTGAATTCGGAAATGAAACTATCAAGTTCCGCCTGCATTTTTTGCCATACTTTGTGATTTAAAATTTCGTTTTTAGTCATTCAAAACACCTCCTAAAATAGAAAAAGCACTCGATTTTAATCGAATGCTTTTTCATTTTAATCAAACTATATCACCGCAGCTTTTAATAATGCCTTGGAAAAATCTTCAACATCTAGTTTATTTGTTGTACTAACATTGTAATATAAATAAAAGAAACGATTGTTTTTATCATTTTCTATATCTAATGGAATTTTAGTAACATTTTTCATTAGATCAATTTTTCCACCGATTGATCTAAATCGTATTGGAAGATTTTTGAAAGAATCTTTTTGTATATTGCTTTTGAAATACTTGTTTGTAATGACAACTAATTGAAAAGGAATGTTATGAACATCGAAATAATTTTTTATATCACTTAAGACTTGTATTTCTTCAGATAGTTTATCGATTTTCTTCAAATAAGTATTTTTAATTGACTCTGTTTTTTCAGCTTTCGTTATTTCCAGTAGCCGACTCTTTTCTGCTTGCAGTTTTTCTAAAAATACATCATTTAAGCAATAAGTTGAATATTCTCCCTGTCGCAAACTTTTTTCCCAATTTTCAATAAGTTGATAAAACTTATCTCCAAATCTCTTTTGAAACAAAGTTGAAAATTCTGCTTCTGATTTCCAAATTGGATGAAGTCTTTTGCTCCTGTCACAATATTCTTTTACTGAATCGATTTTATCAAAATCACGTTTTGCTAGTGATAAGATATCAGCATCACACAACAATCTAATTTTTCCTATGTTATCGAATTCTATTCCTTCTTCTGTTAATGTTTCATATGATAACAAGGTCTTATCATTAGTATTGTATTTTAAACTTATATCTCTCATTATAGTTTCAAGCAAAAAACCATCATATTGAATAGTAGGATGTGATTGAATCCACCTTCGTTCCATATCATGTGCCGTTAAAACAGTTTCTAACACACTAAGAGAACTCTTTTCATATCCAATACAAGGATTTTGTTCACATATGAAGACCCCACCTAAGAGCCTTTCGTAATCTATTGATACAGAGGAATATCCTGACATGTAACTGTCTCTTATCAGATAATCCAACTTGTCAACATCAATTATATCAGAATTAAGCATTTCAATGCAAGCATTGAAAATTTTAAATTCATTAGCATTAAGCGAACTTGCGGTTTCTTTGCTATATTTTAAACCAATAATACATCTAGAGAAAAATGAAAAATTTTCTGGTTTTATATTTTCCCCAAACTTTCTTATTGATAATAATGCACTCATAATTTCATGCTCTTTACCAACGATTTCATCACCATTTTTTAGATCCAAAGAAAAAATATCATTATTTACTTCTTTTATCAAATCATGATTGATTTTCTTTTTATCATACAGAATCTCACCTGTATGAGAAAAAGGTGAATGTCCTATATCGTGACAAAGACAAGCAGTAACAAATGTTTTTTCAATATTATCTATTGTTTCCGTGTCAATTTCAGCAAAAACATCATTACTATTACTTCTTAGAGACTTAAAAACTAATTTTCCTAACCAAAATACGCCTAATGAATGTGTAAATCTGTTATGCAATGCTGACGGATATACAGATGTATAACTAGTTTGAATAATATTTCTTAATCTTTGAAAATTTATTGAATTTATTATATCCAAATAATAGTCTTCTATCGTTATATATCCATATATTGGATCTCTAATTTTCTTACTCATATCAACTTATCCAATGTTTATTATTTTTAAAGCATCACTATTTAGCAATGCCAATAATAAGTCTAAGGAAACATAAGACAATATGTTTTCTCTTATATCTTCCGCATTAACTCCATCTTTAATTTGAATATATTCATCATCTACTAGTTCAAAATAATTAGAGTAATCGCATAAAAACTCTTTTGTATAATTATTCGAGTACAACAAAATAGCTTTTGTATCATCTTTTGAATTTAGATCCTCTTCAACTTTTACACCATACTCTCGAATGATATTTAACGATATTTTATTGATTTGTTTGTTTTCATACAATTCTACAAGTGCACTTGCAACAAGATATTCCATTTTTATGAATGTGTACATACTATTTGTCCTGTATAGATGAGAATCTATAAATGCCCTTTCATTCATTTTTTTCGCATTATCATTATATAGCAGTTGTCCCATTTTTTCAATACCTTAAACCATTTTTATATTATCTATATGTTGTAAAAGCAGAGATATCAACTATTTCGTTGAAAATTTTTAATTTTATCTTTCTAAATCATTTTGCGATTTTGGTTTTTTTACATGATCAGGTTCTTCGTCAACAATCTCATTGTCCGTTTTATCAACATTCAAAAGGGCGTTGAGTTCGTTAAGACGAGCCTGCTTTTCTTGCAACTCTTGCTCACGGGAGAACGGCTCTTTTAAGTTCTCTTTGGCTGTTTCAAGCTGTTTCTCTGTTTCGGCAAGATTGTTCTTTGCTTTCTCCAAATCTCCTGCCAAATGGTCGATACAGTTGTCTATTCGGGTGATGTTACCGAATGTATCTGTGCCGAGTTCAACCTTATGTGTCATTGCACCTTTAATGGCAAGAATATAGGTTGCTCCCAAGCCTAAAGCAATGTATAGCTCCATATCAAAGCCACGATAGCTGCCAACAGGATAAGTCTCTGTCTTTGACTTGATTGACTTCATTATCTGGAGTATAGCCTTGCCTGCGTCTTTTTTCTCGGTGTAATTAACACCGTTTATAACCATTCCTGAAAAGCTGTCATCAACAGCTTTCGGGTGTTCGGCAGCAGTTTTAACATCAATCTCAAGCGCCTTTATTTGAGCTTTGTACCTTGCAATATCCTGCGGAAATTCTTTAGTAACCTTATCCTCAAGGTCATACTTTTCTGCAAAATAGTTGCTTTGAAGCATTTTCAAATTCTGTACCTGAATATCGAGATCCATTTTCTCTTTAATGTGCGGATTGCCAGTTGCGAGCATCTTTATCTCGGCATAAGAAAGAGCAGCCTCGTCCACATCTTCTATGGAACGAACAGGCGTTTTGCTGGTAATTACCTGCCCGACAAACTTCTGTTTTGTTTCCACAAGCTGATAAAGATAAGCGTCAAAAGTGTTCTCTGTAACATACCTGTAAATGTGAACTTCGGGATTAGAGTTGCCCTGTCGAATTATTCTTCCTGCTCGCTGTTCAAGGTCTGAAGGTCGCCAAGGGCAGTCAATATCGTGGGAAGCAATCAGCCTTTCCTGCACATTGGTGCCAGCACCCATCTTCTGGGTAGAGCCAAGCAGCACTCTGACTTTACCGGAACGAACCTTGCCGAACAACTCAGCCTTTTGCTTGTCATTGTTTGCGCTGTGAATAAAGGCTATTTCTTCGGCTGGTATGCCTTTTACAATGAGCTTTCTGCGAATGTCATCATAAACATTTGTGAATACTTGTGTCTGTTCTTCGCTGTCCGTTACCTCTGAAGCAGAGCCTTTGGCGGTCGGTGTAGACAAATCGCAGAACACAAGCTGTGTTGACTTTTTGTCTGATGTATCACGCCATATATCGTAAATGTTATTGATACAAGCATTTATCTTACTGCCCTCAAAATCTGGCAAAGCGGGGTTAATAACACGCTGATCAAGAGCCAACTTTCTGCCGTCATTAGTGATGTTAAGCATATTGTCCTCATACGGTTTTACTGCTCCGTCCCTTATTTTCTCGGCTCGTTCTCCGAGTTCCTTTACCATCTCCACCTGTATCTCTGACGGCTTAACTGAAACATTATGATAGTTTGCTTTAGGCACGGGGAGTTTCAGCATATCAGAGGTCTGTATATCTGCACATTCCTTAAACAAAGACATAAGTTCAGGCAGATTGTTAAACCTTGCAAAGCGGACTTTAGTACGGTATCCTGTGCCTTCAGGAGTAAGCTCAACAGCGGTTACAGTTTCGCCGTACTGTGCTGCCCAAGAATCAAAGTTAATATAACCGTATTCTTTCAAAAGGTCATACTGCAAGTATCTCTGCATTGTGTAAAGCTCAACCATAGAGTTGCTAATTGGCGTACCTGTGGCAAAGGTAATGCCTTTGCTTTCGGTAAGCTCATCAAGGTATTGGCACTTCATAAACATATCGCTGGACTTGTTTGCTTCCACCTGAGATATGCCGCCTACATTAGTCATTTTTGAGTAAACAAAAAGATTTTTGTAGTAATGAGCTTCATCAACATACAGGCGGTCAACACCAAGTTCCTCAAAGGTAACAACATCGTCTTTGTTGCTCTGGTCATTGAGTTTATTCAGCTTGTTTTCAAGTTTTACCTTTGTGGCTTCAAGCTGTTTTACGGTAAACTTTTCGCCTTTGCTTCGTTTCAGCTCTGCTATGCCTTCTACAAGCTCGTCAATTTGCTTTTGCAAGGTAAACATCTGTCTGCCAAGGCTGACAGGTATTTTTTCAAACTGTGAGTGACCGATTATGATTGCGTCATAATCTCCTGTGGCTATCCTTGCACAGAATTTCTTTCTGTTCTTTGTTTCAAAGTCCTTTTTTGTTGCGGCAAGTATCTTTGCACCTGGATAGAGCTGCAAGAACTCCGTTGCCCATTGAGATACAAGGTGATTAGGCACAACAAATAAAGACTTAGAGCAATGTCCAAGTCTTTTTCCTTCCATAGCTGAAGCAGCCATCGTATAAGTTTTTCCCGCACCAACACAATGTGCCAGCAGAGTGTTACCTCCGTAAAGTATTCTTGCAACTGCGTCCTGCTGATGCTTTCTTAAAGTAATTTCAGGATTCATTCCCTCAAATACTATATGGCTTCCGTCATACTCACGGGGGCGGTTACTGTTGAACTTTTCGTTATACATTTTGCAGAGCTTTTCACGGCGTTCAGGATCTTTCCATATCCATTCCTTAAAGGTCTGTTTGATAAGTTCCTGCTTTGACTGAGCGATAGCAGTTTCCTTTTTGTTAAGGATTGCAACTCTCTTTCCGTTTTCATCTTCCTCGTAATCAAACACTTTAACATTTCGCATATTGAGCGTTGACTCAAGTATATGAAAAGCGTTCTTTCTGCTTGTACCGTACTTTTGTGTAACGGTAATATTGCCGTTATCCGCCGACTTGTTTTCAATGTTCCAAACATTAGCAAGTTCGTTGTAGTGTACTCTGATTACAGCTCTTGTGTAAAATGGAGTTTGGAAAGTTTCGTGCATAAAACGGTTGATAATTTCAATAGGTATCCAAGTAGTTCCGAGAGTTACGGTAATCTCATTAGCTTTGAGATCAACAGGCTGTACCTTTTCAAGAGCTTCAACATTAACCGTGTAATCATCAGGATAAAGCTCTGCTGATTTCTTTGCTATCTCCAGCTTTTTGCGCACATTCCCTGACAAATACTCATCGGCTGGAAGGTATCGCTCGCCATTGTCCCCACCGTAGTTATACATAGGATTTAAGAAAATTACACCTTTCAGGTCGGCATAGATTTCTTCTTCGCTTTTTCCTGTAAGCTGGCACATAAAAGGCATATCAATCTTGCCCTTTTCTCCGATTGAAATACCATAGGCTTCGATTGCCGTATCTGCGTGGGTTTTAGCAATATGCGGCTGTATTGTTCGTTTTGTGAACATATCCGCCTTGCGTTCAAACTCTCCGTCCTTGAACATTTCAAGGGAGCAGATTAAGAAATATGAGCTGTCATCTGAAAAAGCAGATGAGTTTCCTCGGCTGTTGATATAGCCGTATTTCTTGACGAACCTGTCATAAACCTCATTCAGTCTGTGCTGTTCTCTTTCAATGTCGCTGTCAGGGTAGTCCTGCGTCTGCATTTCAAGCAGGTTCTTCACGCAGTCACGAATTTCAATCATTCCTCGTATTCTGTTTTTGGCTGTTTCAGATGTAATGACTTCACGCATAACAGAGTTCTCACGGAAATATATTTTTCCGTCAGCTATGGTGAAAGAGAAATTACGAACATTCGGATCGGCAGGAATATATGAAACATCGTCTTCATCAATGTCCTCAACCTCATATTCCTTTATTTCGCCTTTGATATTTTCAACGGCAACATCAAGCTGTTCCTCAAGTGTTCTGTCCTCATAGGCTTTGCAGGTGCTTTCTTCGCCGAATCTACCCGATTTCATAACCATTTCGCCAAGTATCATTTCAGGGTGTTCAACAAAATATTTGTTCATTCTGATGCCATTTGCATCTTCATCAATGAATATCCAGTCAGGCTCAATTTCAGCCACAGTATCACGCTTTTGAAGTATAAGAATATCCGATGTTACATCTGTGCCTGCATTGCCCTTAAAGGTGCTGTCAGGCAGTCTTATCGCACCGAGAAGCTCGGCTCTTTGAGCGATATATCTGCGTACATCTGAATTTTCCTTATCCATTGTGCCTTTGCTGGTAATAAGGCACATCACACCGCCCGGTCTTAACTTATCAAGTGACTTTGCAAAGAAATAATCGTGAATGAGGAAATGGAACTTGTCATATCTTTTATCGGCAAGTGAGTAATCACCAAAAGGCACATTGCCTACAACAGCGTCAAAGAAACTGTCGGGAAGCTCTGCCTTTTCAAAAGGTGCTGTCATAATTGACGATTTTTGATAAAGCTGCTGAGCGATACCAGCCGAGATATTATCTATCTCTATGCCATATACCTTGCTGTCTTTCATACTTTCAGGCAGCATACCTATGAAGTTTCCGATTGCACAGGACGGCTCTAAAATATTACCCTGTTTAAATCCGAGGTTATCCAAAGCCTTGTATATGGCTGAAATAACAGTTTGCGGAGTATAAAAAGCCGTAAGCGTGCTTTTCCTTGCAGATGCGTATTCATCAGGCGTTAAGATGTTTTTCAGCATAGCGTATTCGGTTTTCCACGAACCAGCACCTTCATCAAATGCTTCGGGAATACCGCCCCAACCGACATACCTTGATAAAATAATCTGCTCATCAGGTGTAGCAAAGCGGTTTTCTGACTGGCATTTCTTTAAGACGCTAATTGCCGCATAGTTCCTGTGAAAACGCTCTTTTTTGTTCACTTCTTCAACTTTATGGTTTATAAAGTCAAAATTGTGTCTTTCTTCGGCTGGTATTTCAGGGTGCAGGTCAAAGGTATATGGATTAGATTTAGGTGTAACTGTTGGCGAAGGTAAGTCCTCTATCTCTTCCGTTATATCTTCTGATGATTTATCATC
>HF991794.1 GCA_000431535.1 Clostridium sp. CAG:678 | reverse complement strand
CACCACTCTGACCTAAGCCTGATGATGTTGATGTGCAAAACGGAATAACGGTTTTGCCGCTGAAATCATTGCCCTTAACAAAATTGTTTACAGGCCAAGCAGCAATGCCCCACCAAATCGGATAGCCGATAAATACCGTATCATAATCTGCCCAATGATCAGGCGTAGTCTTTGTAAGTGGTACATCACGCTTGCTTTCGTCGTTGTGCTCAACACTAACACGGCTGTTGTCATCAGTCCAGTTAAGGTCATCGCTTGTGTAAGGGTCAACAGGTGTAATCTCAAACAAATCTGCTCCGGAAGTGTCGGCAATAGTTTCTGCAACAGCTTTTGTACTACCTGTTGCAGAATAATAAACAACTAATATTTTTGAACTTGTATTAGAATTTTGGGTGTTTTCATCGGTAGATTTTGAAGTATCTGCCGTTTGTGAAGTGCTTGGGTTTGTATTTGAATTGTCGCTCGAATTATTAGAGCAAGCTGCGAAAGAAAACACAAGCACAAGTGCCAAAAGAATTGAGGTTAATTTTTTCATAATCTTAATCTCCTTTAGTTTAATTATTTTTGTTCGTCAACCGGCGGTATCATCTCAACATACTTTTTAAGCATTTCCGGTGTTGAGGTATAATATCTTACACCCTTATCAAGTAATGATATTTTTGCCATTTCTTCATCAGTAAGTGAAAAATCAAAAATATCAAAATTAGCCTTGATATGGTCGCTGTTCTTTGAACCCGGAATAACAATATTTCCGTCTTGAATATGCCAACGAAGAATGATTTGAGCTGTTGACTTACTGTATTTTTCCGCAAGGATCTTAAAGAGCGGTTCATTCAAGAGCGCATTATCACCGTGACCCAGCGGATACCAAGCCTGAATTTTAATATCCTCGTGAGAAAGGAATTTTTTAAGTTCTTTTTCCTGATAATATGGGTGCACTTCGGTTTGAAGAACGGACGGCTTAACCTCGCAGATATTTAGGATTTCGCAAATCTGCTCTTCGTTAAAGTTTGAAAGACCGATTGCACGAACCTTGCCTTCCTTGTATGCCTTTTCCATTTGCTTATATCCTGCAATGTAGTTTCCGGCAGGCTGATGAATTAAAAGCAAATCAATATAATCTGTTTGAAGTCTTTCAAGCGTTTTGTCTACTGCATCGTCCTGCTCATAAAATGACGGCCAAAGCTTTGTTTCAAGAAAAATATTTTTTCGGTCAATGCCTGCATTTTTCATTGCTCTGCCTACTGCCTTTTCGTTGCAATATGCATTTGCTGTATCAATAAGCTGACATCCGTTTTTAAGAGCGTAGGTTGCAGATGCCTCTGCCTCGTCAGGTGTGAGCAAAAATGTTCCGATACCCTGCATAGGCATTTGAACACCGTTATTTAATTTTGTAATTTCCATAATAGTTACTCCTTTTCTGCTTGATAATTAAATTTTAATATCTAAAGTTTACTTTAGGTCAAGGGTTTACTTACATTCTTCAAAAATTTGAAGAATTTCCTCGTGTGTCATCTTTTTGTATACACCCGGTACAATGCCGCATGAGTCTGCAATTTCTTTAAGGTTGATATTTTCATCAATTCCAAGTTCCTTAAAGGTTGTCGGCATACCGATTTCCTTAATAAAATCTGCCAGGGCCTCAACACCTGCCTTTGCAAGCTCTTCGTCTGTTTTGCCGTCCTTTGAAATACCCCAAACATTAACTGCAAACTGAGCAAACTTCTTTTCGCCTGCCTTGCAAATATGTCTGTAATAAACAGGATGAAGAACGGCAAGACCTGCACCGTGGTTACAGTTAGTGTATGCGCCGAGCTGATGCTCCATTTGGTGGCACTCAAAATCCGTCTTTTTGCCAAGTTTGATGATACGGTTTTCAGCCATTGTTGCGTCCCACATCAGGTTACTTCTTGCTGTGTAGTCCTCGGGATTTTTGATAGCGGCACGCAAATTGGTGATAACATTTTTCATAAGAGCCTCGGATATATCGTCCGATACATTGCTTTCGTTCGGCTCACTGAAATAGATTTCCATAATGTGTGAAAGCGTATCAAAGGCACCCGATACCATTTGAAATTCAGGAACACTGTATGTGTAGGTCGAATCAAGCATAACGAATTTTGCGTTAAGCTGAGGATAATCTTTGCCTGTTTTGATTTTAAGTTCTTCGTTTGTGATTACCGCACCGCCGTTGCATTCACTACCCGT
The DNA here is from genome assembly GCA_000431535.1 of Clostridium sp. CAG:678. Lineage (GTDB taxonomy): Bacteria > Bacillota > Clostridia > Oscillospirales > Acutalibacteraceae > Eubacterium_R > Eubacterium_R faecale. The sequence goes on along the minus strand of HF991794.1, from coordinate 4,065 downwards.
GCCTGAAACAGTGACGATAATACCAAGCGGCAACGGTTCAAAATCAATTACACCCGGTCTTGCCCAAAAGTCAGCCCAAATGTCGCCGTCATATTTTGCACCGAGTGAAATCGCCTTACAGCAGTCCATAACACTTCCGCCGCCTACTGCAAGAATCAAATCGGCGTTGCTTTCTTTGGCAAGTTTGACGCCCTCAAGCACCTTGCTGTAAGTCGGGTTTGACGGAATACCGCTAAACTCAACAACTGCCTTGTTTTCTTTTTTGAGTACGGTTATAACCTCGTCATAAATGCCGTTTTTCTTAATCGAGCCACCGCCGTAGCAGAGCATAACCGTGTCGCCGTAAGCTGAAAGAATACTTGAAAGATATTCTTTTACACAGCCTTCACCGAAATATACCTTTGACGAATTTTCAAAAATAAAATTATTCATAGCATTTTCTCCTATTCTGAAAATTTGATTTTATTATTTCATCGAGTGATACATTTTCATTTCTGTATCGCTCGTTTTTGTTTTTTTCGTGCTTAATGATAATTGCCTTTTGAGGGCAAGCGTGAACGCAGGCAAGGCAGTATTCGCATTTTTTGCTTCGCCTTTGTGCGTAATCCGTCAGCACAATTATATTGCCTGTCGGGCAAACCTTTTCGCATATCTTACAGCCGATACATTTATCGGTTATTTTAATCATCTTGCCGTTATTAAATGACGGAATGATTTTATTCAGCGTTGCCACTTGCTTGTGGAGTTTCCTGTCTGCGTCTGTTGCAGTTGGAACACCTTTTTTCATTAGTCTGATATTCTTGATTATATGTGCAATTTGAACATCTGTATCTTTGTCAATTTTCTTTTCTTCTGCCATATCAAAAACAGGCAGGTAATTATCAACGCAGTGAACGGTATCTATATAATCAAAGTTGATACCGAGAGCCTTAAACTCGTTATATGTAAACTCGGGGCAGTCGCTTGCACTGTTGCCGTAGGTTAAAATGAGATACATATATTTTGTATCAAACTTCGATTCTTTCAAAAACTCTTTTACTGTATTCGGTATTTCGCCGCAATAAACAGGGCAAATAATACCGATTTGGTTGTCTGAATAGATTGACGAATTTTTGATAACCTGCGGTATGCTGACAGGATATTCTTCAATACACTTTGCAACATAAAGGCTGTTGCCCGTTGCGGTGAAATAAAATACCATAATTACTCCCTCTTTTTTATCACTTTCGACCCACCGAAAACAGCGGACATATTTATATTATCAAGCTTATTATCAATCGCTGATACCTCATCGCTCGTTAATATAATATCTGCCGAGCCTGCGTTTTCAATCAGTCTGTCAAGCTTTCTTGTACCTGGAATAGGTACTATATACGGTTTTTTGCACATCATCCACGCAAGCGAAATTTGTGCAGGCGTTGCGTTTTTATCCTTTGCAAGCGTGTTTAACAGTTCAAGCAATTCTTTATTTTGACAAACACCGTCGGCAGTAAACTGTGGCATAACTGTTCTGTAATCCGTGCCTTTTTCAAACTTTGAGTTTTCGTTGTACTTACCGCTTAAAAATCCGTTTGCAAGCGGCGAAAATGCAACGAAACCGATATTAAGCTCCTCAAGAACAGGAAACAGCGATTCATAATGCCTTGCCATCATTGAGTAGCGATTTTGTATGGCAGTCAGCGGACAAACCGAATTTGCTTTTCTTATATTTTCTTCGGTCGCTTCGCTCATACCCCAATGCGTTATTTTACCCTCTTTCATCAAATCTGCCATTACTCCTGCTACCTCTTCGATAGGAACATTAGGGTCGAAACGGTGCTGATAGTATAAATCAATATGGTCTGTGTCAAGTCTTTTAAGCGAGCCTTCAACCGATTTTCTGATAACCTCCGGTCTTGAATTCGGTATAAGAGGTGGGTTTGTGGCATTGCTTGTTTTGTCAAATTCAATGCCAAACTTTGTTGCGATAATAACCTTATCACGGTATGGCTTTAACGCTCTGCCAACAAGCTCCTCGTTATCGTGTGGGTTATTTGCCGTACCGTAAATCTCTGCCGTGTCAAAAAAGTTATAGCCTAAATCAACAGCCTTTGTGATAAGCTCGCACATTTCATTTTTATCGGCAGGTGAGCCGTAAGCGTGGCTCATTCCCATACATCCGAGACCGACAGCCGATACCTTTAAGTCTTTGCCTAAAATTTTGTAATCCATTATTTCTCCTTAGTGGTGAAAATTTGTAAATGTAATCTGTTCTTTTTCGGGCAGTCCGAATTGCTCCTTGCCCAGTGCAATACTCTTTGCCATAAAAGCAATGTTTCTGCCGAGCGTTCTCATAGTTTGCAAACCCTCTTTATCCTGCAAAACCTCTTCTGCCTGACCGCCGTAAACCATATTCCAATACTGACTTGTGGCAATCGGCATAGAACTGATTGAAAAATATTTGTTGAGCACATCGTATGATGCTGTGTTACCACCTCTGCGACAGGTTGTTACTGCTGCACCAACTTTCATTGTCTTATCAACATTCGCCGTACTGAAAAATAATCTGTCAAGAAATGCGATTGCTCCACCGGCAGGAGATGCGTAATAAACAGGTGCTCCGATAACAAAAGCGTCTGCCTCGTTAAATTTAGGTGCAACCTCGTTTACAATATCATCGAATACGCACTTACCGATTTCCTTACATTTTCTACAAGCGATACAACCGTGCACATCCTTGTGACCTACATGGATAAGCTCAACCTCCATACCTTCTTGCTCCAATGTGTTTTTTAGTTCGGTCAATGCCGTGTAAGTACAGCCCTTTGCTCTCGGACTGCCGTTTATAAGCAGTGCTTTTAACTTTTTCATATCTGCCACTCCTTCGTTGTTTTTCTTTTCAACTATATTATAAGAAAAACGAGGCCTCGTATGAAGTCTCGTTTTGTTATTCAGTATATACCTTTGGGTTATAACTGCTTATTTAGTTTTAACTATATTCTTAGCCGCATCTAAAACCCGTCGAACATTTTCGCTTGGAGTCATCGAATGTAAAAGACCGTACGGAATGCTGTATTCCCACTCAACAGGAATAACTTTCAGCAAAGGATGAACATTTGCCCAACCCGGTATCGCAAGCAAAACATCGTTCGTGTTTTCGCATCTGTTAAATATGCTCATATTGTAAAAATCGAAATCAACAATATGTATCTGCGTATGATTTTGCCAAATATCGTCACGCAATCGGTCAACATAATTGCTCCAGCCACGGTGCATAAGCATTAAATTTTCGCCGTATAAATCGCTGATTTGAAGCTTATCCTTTTGTGCAAGCTTGTGGTGAATGGATACGGCACAGCAAAACGGCTCACGGGATAATTGCAAGCCCTCGCATTTTCTGAGTTTAAGCATTGTGTCGTCAAATATTCCGCCGATAATATCAATGTTCTTTCCCAAATTCGCAAGTATTTCTTTTGCGTTTTCGGGCGTGTTCTCAAATGGAACAATTTCAAATTTTATATCCGGGCATTGCTCTTGAATTTTCGGCCACATTTGCATAAGTAATTGAGCAGGGGTTGTAGGCGACGAGCCGATACGAATAATATTTTCGCCCTCGCTCATTGCATTTTTCGCCCTGACAACACTGTCCTTGCAATAGCCGATAATGTACTTAGCGTCCTGATAAAGCGACTTGCCTGCGTTAGTAAGTATCAACCCACGGTGCGTACGCTCAAACAAAACCAAGTCAAGTGAGCTTTCAAGCAAATTGATTTGCTTAATAACGGCAGTCGGCGTGATATACAATTCCTCTGCCGCTTTGTTAAAACTTCCTGCGTCCGCAACCTTTATAAATGTTTCTATCTGTGGATTATACATCATCCCACCACCTACATAACAAAATTAAATCACAATCTGTTGTATATCAAAATGATAAATCTTTTTCTTAATTATACTTTAAAACTCTCAAAAAATCAAATTGACTAATAAATAGCCGTCTGAACACACAGGCGGCTATTTTAATTTTTTAACTTTTCCATCTTATGGTGGTACAAAACGCTTCCCCCTGTTCAAACAAGTGAGGGGGTA
>HF991793.1 GCA_000431535.1 Clostridium sp. CAG:678 | reverse complement strand
TCATCTGCGCCAAGAAAAGAACAAGCACATTAGTGCTTGTTCTTTTTTTTAATATAACAGAAGAAATTCGATTTGATCATCCCTGATTATAAAGCTGTTTTTTATAGTTAAAAATCTTTTTATCCAGCACTGCCATGGCGATCACAACGGTAAGCATGCCCACTGCGCCGCCCATGGCAACGTCTGAAAGGTAATGCGCGCCCATGATCAGACGTGTAACGGCAACGACGCAGGTGTAGAAAAACGGCAGATAAAAGCATAATTGCCTGTGTTTATATGCTTTTTGGCTGACATAGGGCAGCAACATGGCAAGAAAACTCATTGCCGCGCCGCCGGTATGCCCGCTCGGGAACGATTTGTTGCCGTTGATCCCGTTTATGATGTACCAGGGGGTAAACGCGTCATAACTGCCGGCGGCAAGCAGATCGCGGAATCGCACACGCCCCCAAAGGTATTTCATGCCTTCCACTGCCAAAAGCTGTGCCGCCATAACGGCGATTCCCGCAATCGCAAGCGCAGCGATGGGCTTTTTCATCTGTTCGGGTATTTTTATAAATCTTCCTGCAAAAATCAGGGTGAGTGAAAAGCCGATTCCGTAAGCAACGCCGAAGATCAGTTGGTTTTCCGCAACGAAAAAATGTTCTGCAAAATAATACCCAAAATAAGCGCCGCCGCCGATGGAAATGCAGGCGCCAACGAATCTTGCAAATTTTGAGCGGCAGCAATAGAATAGAGCCGCACCGGCAAGCGGGCAGATCAGCCGGCAGGGAATTTCCCCGGTGTTATAAAACCATACGGCAAACGCGTTATCGGGCGCGTTGAGCCATATGTCCAGTTTCAGATCCGCAAATACGGCGGCAACGAGCGCCGCGGCGCAGAGAATATAAAAGAAAATAATATTTTTTCTGTAGATTTTCAGCATGATTATCACCTCTTGATCCCATTATACTATATGCCGCGAAAACAATCAATTTTAACATAGTGTGGCGCAGATTGCCCGTGAACTGCGGGCAGTGCTCTGCCGGTGTGATCAGAACAAAAGAAAAGAGCCGCCGGAGACCGACAGCTCTTTTCTTTTAAGGGGTAAAAATTTATGTGAAGCAATTGCTTGCTTGCTGGTAAATATGGAGCGAAAACGCTCGTATAATTAACGGGATCTGCGCGTATCGGAGGTGAAATCCGTGTTTCTGCCTTCCGTTACCGGGCGGAGCGAATTTTTGATCAGCGCGCCTTTGATCAGAAAGAACGCGATATCACGACTCATGCCCTCGTAATCCACATTCAGTATTTTGGAACTTAAATGCTTGTTGAAGAAATTAACAAGAGGCCCCATACAGAATGCCGTAATTACCGTGCCTATCCCGATATTTTTGATTTCCGAAAAGTTTCCGCGGAACAGCGCCGTCAATCCGCCGCTTGCAACAAGACCGATCAGCACAACGGATACATCCGTCATAACACGGGTCCACTTCATAGGAATCTTTGTGCTTCTGGTTAGCATAAACGCAAGGGTGTCATAAGGCCCAACGCCCACATTTGCCGTAAAAAACAGGCTGCTTGAAAAGCACATTACAACGATTCCGGCAGCGAGAATCAAAAGCCTTACCGGAAGGCTGCTGTTTCCGAGGGGAGAGAAAAGCTTTTCGAAAAACTCGCAGGTGTAACCCACCAATATCATGTTGAATACCGTGCCTACTCCAACGAGCCCGCGGTGCGCAACGATTACAACAAAGATCAGAATAACCATATTGATCATCAGCTGATAGGTGCCGTAGCCGATGCCCACAACGGAGGAAACATTCATATTCATCGAGGTGAAGGGGTCAACCCCGAATCCGGAAAGGGAGAAGAGCGAAACTGCGAATCCCGTGATGAGCACGCTTATAAGTGAAAGCACTGTGCGTTTAACCATATTGTGCTGGATAAACATATCTTTTATGTAGCCGTATGCTTCACGCTTAAATGCTTTCATCAACAAGATCCCGCCTGTTTTTTCCTCTCTTGCCATACATTATATACGCTTGTTTTTAAAAATCAATATTTTTGTGCAAACTTCTATGTATTAAATATATTGCACAATATACAGCTTTAAAATTTGTGCAAAATACACAATTATAGTAAGATTTTTTCTTGTAATGAATTTTAGCGGATCTTGCGGACGGAACGCTTTTGTTCAGACGCCATATTAAATGAAATTACGCTTTTCAAAATCAAATACGGCTTCAAGCTGATCGGTCTGATACGTTTCGGTTTCCGTTGTAATCACAATTCCGTTTCCGTTTTCGGAAATACTGAAGGTTTCCCCAAACAGTTTCAGACCGGAAAGGGAAATGTTCCTTTTCTTAAGAGAGACGCGCAGTTTTTTCCGCCCTGTTACGCGCAGACCGAATAACCCCTCCGTTATGATCCGGCAAAACAGAATACTTTCCCCGCTTAGGTGCGCTCGGTTTCCCTCCGGGAACGCCTCAAACGGATAGGGGGAGTGGTTGCCGGTCAGGCGGCTTTCACTGTATGAACACACTTTAAAAAACGCATCCGGATCGTTGGCAAGAAAAGCACCTCTCAGTGCAAAAAGCAGGCTGCGGTCCCAGGTTGTGGGGTTGTTTGAAACGCTGCGCAGCATGCCGTTTTTGTATAATTTCGGGCAGAAAAGGGCTTTCAGCGTTTCTTCTTTTCTGCTGAAGATCTCCACCGTAAGCGGGGTGCAGATCCAGGAGCGCAGCAGATCATTGCCTTTATAATAGGCGTAAGTGTCAAAACCCTCCACATTTGCGCCGAAATAGTTTTCTATGCTCTCTTTCAGGCGCGCAGCCTCTTCTTTCCAAGTTTGCGCGGTTTCGGTCTTGTTCAGAATTTCACAGATCAGCGCGCCGTTCAAAAGCGCGTCATAGGTTAGGCAGCTTGTGTTCAGATTTGCGTTTCCGGATTCAAAGCGGTTTTCCAGTTCATCTGAATCGCTGCAGATCACGCCCTGCTCATTCTTTCTGGAAAGGCAGAAGTCTATGCACCACTTGATGCTTTCAAAAAATTCTTCCATAAGCGCCTTGCTGCCCAGCCCAAGCAAAAACCGGCATATGCCGTAGGCGTACATAGCACCGTCACCGCGGTCGGCGGCGCCGTTCCAGAAATCTTCGCCCTCGGCAACGATACTGGTTACAAGCGCACGTTTGGATGCAAAAGGCGTGTCGCTTTTATCCATATAGGTTTCATAAAGGCGGTAGCAGTTGAGCGCGCTCTCTATGCCCGGCGCGTAGCCGGAAAAAGCAAAAAACGGATTTGCGTATTCGCACTGGTCATTCGTCCAAAGCGCGGCATAATAATTCCCACCGCCGGGGCTGTGGAAAAGGCCGGCTTTTGTTTTGTATATGCTTTCACTGCCGCGGAGCAGGCAATGTGAAAATTCTGCGTCCAGAAACGCATTTCCGCTTTGCAGCACCATAGAGGAAAACATGCTTTCAATCAGTTGGCTGCGCTGTTGTATCTGTTTGGAAATATTTATCACCGTTTTGCCTCTGCCTGCAAAATAAACAAGATAAAAGATACAGGTTTCCCCGGCGTGCATATCCTTTTTTCGCTTAAAATCATAGGCTCTGGCGAAAGAAACGGAGCCGCCGGGGCAGGCGCAAACGCCGTATTCGATCTCACCGCCTACGCAATATTCTGCCGGATAAACGCTTTTGGAATAAGGAACGGAAATGTCCAGCAAACCGTGCCTTTTCATTTTGACCTCCACTTTTTCGATTAAAGCGGGCGCGTCCGCGCAGTTTATAAAGGTTCTTGTGATCTCTGTTTCACTGCTGTCGGAAACCACGGTCAGATTGCCGCGCATCCAGACCTTTTGCGGGCGTTCCGCCTGCGCTTTCCGTTTGCTTTGATTTTGCATACGCTTCCCGAAACATTAAAGCAGAAACTGCCGCGCGTATCGTTCGGCAATGTTCTCAATGCCGGGATCGTGATGTGCCTGTGCACAAGCAGTTTTCCGCTTGCGCTTTTGCCGACGCATAGGATGGAATCGGATCTGAAACCGCTCATCTCCATATGATCGCTGCAGGCGCCGGATTCGCGCCCGATCTCCCAAAGGACGCTTTTATCCGTGCAAAGTTTTTTAATTCTTCCGTCACTCATATGCTTAACGGATGGTTTTGCCCATACGGCAAACGCGAAAGAATTTAAAATTTTATGTTTAATCAGCGGATACAGTTTCATTGCTGTCGTCCTCCTGCGCTCTCTGTTTCAGATCCTCTATGATCTGCTTTTGTTTCTTTTCCGTTAAGTTATAAAACAGGATCGGAATCACTGCCAGCAGGCTGGATATTACAGAGGTGATGATCATGATATTGAAAATAGGAGTTCGTATGGATGCTTCATAAAGAACGGTATAATCGGTTCCAAGGCCGTAATGCCTGTAAAAATACGGCAGGATAAAGGCGGAACCCATGGTTGCCGCGGTCACGAGCATGCCGCCGAACTGCGTGATAAACCCTTCCAGGCGTTTTCCGGTCTTCCACTGCTGGTAATCAAAGATGTCCGCTGTGGCGGCAGAAGTGATCACTGCGTCCCCTCCTGTAGCCAGCGTGGCGATGTACAGGCTTGCGAGGAAAAGAACCGGGCTGTTTGAGGTGAAAAGCATCAGCGCGGCAAAAACAGCGCGCATCACATTAAATACGATCAAACAATTGCGCTTTCCGAATTTTTTTGCCAGCACGGGCGCAAGCAGCATGCCGGGAACGGACGCGGTTCCCATTACGGTGTTCATAATGCCGAGAACGCTGTCGCTCATGATCACATAAGAACAGTACCAGGCAAGAATGCTGCTGATTCCGCCTTTCATAACGCCAAAGATCTGGTAAAGATATAAGAGCCAGAAATATTTGTTGTTTTTGATCTCCTTGATGCCGTCTGTGAATTTTACTTTTGCAACATAGGTTTTGGGCACGATGATCTTTTCTTTTGTGTCTTTAAAAGTCCAGATGCTCAGCAGAATGCCGGCAACGGAAAAAACGGGGAACATGACCCGGTAAACGGCAAAGCCGCGCATACCGCCGTCAAACAATTCGGCGATGATGGGCAGGATCATATTTACGATGCTTGGCCCCAGATTATAGATAAACGCGCTTATGGAAAGCAGCGAAGTGCGCTCCGCGCTGTTGGGGGTAAGCACCTGCGCAAGGCTGGAGTATGCCAGCGAATAGGTGGACTGAAACAGCATGGCAAGCGCATAGATCAGGCACAGCAGCACGCATTTCAGCGTGTAATTTATGCTGCTTGGAATAAATGCCATCAGGCAGATCAAAACCGCCGTGGGAATGCCCGTGATGATCAGATAGGGTCTGAACTTGCCGAACTTTGTGTTGGTATTGTCGATCAGCATGCTGATAAACGGCGATTTGGCGAGATTCAGGATGTTTACGATGGTGGACATCCATACCAGGTGCACGGGGTCTATCCCATATGCGGAACCAAGCAGCAGGCAGTTTGCGTTTAAAGCAACGTAGCCGAAAATGGAATTGATTGTGTTTACGCCGATTCCGCCAACGCTGTAGGCGGTAAATTCTTTATAGGAGATATATTTGCTTTCCGCCGGCGTTTTCCAGTGTTCTTTAACGTCTTTTACGAATCCCTTGGCAAGCGCCGGAACCGCGGATAAAGAAAACTTTTTGCCTTTCATATCAGTTTTCCTCAAAAATATTGCCGTTATCCGGGTTGAAAACAAGCGTGTGCTCGGTATCATTAAGTCTGTATTTTACCGTGATTTGTTTTTTTGCGGTGTATTCGGCAGACAGAATGTCCGCTTTTTGGCTGGTAAAAACATCTTTCAGAGCGCGCATCTGCTCTGCGTCGTAATTGCCCACATTATCCGAAACAAATAGAAGAGATCCAAACAGAGAATCGATTTTAGCAAGCAGGGTGCGCTTTTTAAAGTCCATTTTCATGTTTTCATTTCTCAAAAAGAATACATCCGGATCGTTCATAAAGGCTCTGCCGTCCAAATGGCGGCGGAAGATGGAGTTATTTACGCCGTGCGGTGTGGAAACATCCTCCCTTGTTGTGAATTTTCTGGGAACCCAATGGTTGGTAACATCCGCGCCGATACGGCAGTAATCTACTTTTCCGAAAGCAGGCATCAGGGGTACGCCGCAGCCGAGAATCAGTTTTTCTCCGCAGCATTCCCGCAGAAGATCCATCGCGTCGCACATAATTTCTCCGCGTGTTTTCCCGTGAATCGGTAAAACGGCGGCAGCATAAAGGAAATCCAGTTTCACCAGATCGTAGCCCCACTCGTTTAAAACGGTATCAAACACTTTTTTTATGTAATTACGCGCGTCTTCGTTATAAATGTCCAACGCATAAAATGTTCCCCAGTTAGGCCCGGTGATATAGTGCTTGCCGGTTTGGTCTGTGATGAACCAGTCCGGGTGATTTTGGAAAAGCGCGCTCTTCTTTACTCCGGCAAAGGGCGCAAGCCATAAGCCTGCCTTTATGCCGCGGCTGTGGATCGCGTCTGCAACGGCTTTCATGCCGGAGGGAAATTTAACCTTATCCGTGATCAACCAATCACCGATGGCATTCTGATAGCCGTCGTCTATCTGGAAAAAATCTATATTTATATTGCATTTGCTCATGGATTCCAGATCGCGGTTCACCACTTCTTCTGTTACATTCCCGTAATAGTTATACCAGGTGGTGTAGCCGCAGGCTCTTTTCGCCCTGGGTGCGGGTATCTTCATCAGGTCAAAATATTTGTTGAACACTGCCTCATAATCCCCGGCAATAACAGCAAACGACAGAAGCTCGCCGCTTTCTTTAAACGTTTTGCCTGCAAGATCTTTTTCTATGCAGATCAGATTTTTGTTTGTGTCAAAGGTGATAATCGTGTAGCCGGTTCTTTCGCTGATAGAGCCGAACAGTTCCGTCCGTTCCCCGTCACGCACATATCCGTATGAAAAACCGTAAAAAACACCTTTTTTTCTTGGATATTTATGAAACGTGCCGTCGCCTGAGCGGTTCAGCCCTGTGCCGGCCGCAAGCGGCGAATTGATAAAGAGCTCCACCGGCCTGCTGAGTTCGCTCATCTTTTCATACGGCATATATTCGCGTGAATCCGTCCAGCTCTGAAAGCCGTTTGCAAAGATCCTGCTGTTTTGTGAAAAACGATACGGCAGAATGAGTCTGAATTTTTTGATTCGGATCTCTTCTGCTGTATGTAACTCTATTTTTGTAATGCCGCCGTCCGTGCCGGAACTTAGCTTGCATATGTCGTCTTGCATACCGGTAAGCACAGATGTGCCGCCGGCGCTTTCATAAACCATTTCTATCTTGTATTTCATGATATTACCCCCTTGAAAATGAATGGCAGAATGCACTATAATATATATTATCACATTATAAAAAGGGATAAAATTATATAAATACTCAAAAAAGTTAGGAAAATCAACATGGAAAAGCGCGAAACGGATAACGGCAGGGCATATTGGCAAAACTACGACCCTCAGCTCCCTGTAAATATTATGGTGATCGGAAAAACGGTTTGCGAGCCGGGTTACTTTGTGCAACGCAAGCATTCCTCAATCAGCGCATTTGAATATATAGAAAGCGGCAGCGGCTTTTTGCAGGTGAATGAGAAAAAATATACGCCTTGCGCCGGCTGCACCGTGATCCTGCCCAAGGGCAGCAGCCACAGATATTATACCGATAAGCAAAACAGGTGGAAAAAGCGTTGGGTGGTTTTTGATTCGGATATTCTGACAAATCTTGCGGATTTTTATCTGCCCGGCAGCGAGTATTGCTTTCATGACTGCGATCTTTCAGATGCGTTTTGCGAGTTAGAGGAGATTGCTGATAACTATGCGGATGATTATTCCGCCATGTGCGACGCCGCTGCCGTTGTTCTGTACAAAATGATCATTACCGTAAAACGTGCGGTGGAAGATAAAAGCGCAGACGTTTGCAAAAAGATCTGCGCAGATATTCATGCGTTTACGGGCAAACATTTTTCGCTGGATCTGCTTTGCGCAAAATACGGCTATTCCAAAAACCATATCATACGTATCTTTCGCGAGCGATACGGGATTACGCCTTATAAATATTATATTGACAATAAAATGCGCACGGCAAAACTCTATCTGCGCAACACGGATCTTTCTGTTGAGGAGATCGCACACCGGCTGGGTTTTGAGGACGCCCATTATTTTTCGGCGTATTTTAAAAGCGCAAACGGTATCAGTCCGCTTAAATACAGAAAAAACAGAACATGATGCGTTGAAAAGTTTGGCAGGGCTTGTAAAAGCCCTGCCGATTTCTTTGCGTTTTATTCCATTTGTTTGCCGAGAAATGCTGCGGCAACCTGAACCAGTTTGATTTCCGTTTCGGTTGGCAGGTGGCTTTCATCGCTCTGCATCAGCGCAACTGCGCCGGAAACATCCCCGCCGTAAATAATGGGGTAAACAACATTTGCTTTTCTGTCAAATCCCTCTATGGCGTTCATGGGCGGCACCTCTTTTGTAGAGACATGGATCGCCCGGTTTTCCATCAGTTCTTCTAAATTCTTTGTAACGCGCCGTTCCAGCACTTCCCGTTTGCTCAGCCCGGAGGCGGCGATCACGTGGTCATTATCCATGATCGCGATCGGCAGTCCGCCGCTTTTGTGCAGCACTTCGGCATACTGGTTTGCAAAATTGGAAAGTTCGCCTATCGGCGAATATTTTTTAAAGATCACTTCGCCTTCCGCATCGGTGAATATCTCAAGCGGGTCGCCCTCTCTGATGCGAAAGGAACGGCGGATCTCCTTTGGAATCACGATTCTTCCCAGGTCGTCGATTCGTCTGACAATTCCTGTTGCTTTCATATACATCTTTCTCCCTTAATTTGTAACTTTATCTGTAATATTTTGCACATATTCGGGCGCAGTATGCGATGATTATGAAAGGTTTTTTTGGAAATTTTTTCGTTTGTTTTTCTGCCGGTGCGCAAGTATTTTCATGAAACATGCGTGCATGGTGATGTGGTGTTTAAAATGGCATGCCAAAAAACGGCCTGAGAAATCAGACCGTTTTTTTCTTTAAATTCTTTTTTGATACAAACATGAAAACGATTACCGAAAACAGCGCGGTGATGATTTCCGTGATCCAAAACGCGTTCCATACGCCGCTTGCGCCGATCGCCCGGCTTAACAAAAACGCTGCCGGCAGAATGATCAGTACATATCTGAACAGAGAGATCCAAAGCGATGTGCCGCCTTTTCCAAGCCCCTCCAGCGCGCCGGATACCGTTACGCTCAGCGCGGACGGAATGAACCCGATGCAGATGATGCGCAGCGCCTGAACGCCGATCCGGATCGTTTCACTTCCCGAACTGAAAAGACCGATCAGGTTTTGCGGGATGGCGGCGCAAAGCACGGTGCCCAGCACCATAACGCACACAATAAAGGAAAGGCTTACGCCGAAGATGCCGCGCACACGCTTGTATTCTTCCGCGCCGTAGTTGTAACTCAATACGGGGCGCATGCCCTGCACAATGCCGTTTGCCGTCAGATACAAAAAGGTCTGCAATTTGTAATACGCGCCAAGCACAAGCACGTAAGTCTGCGAAAACACGGAAAGGATCGAGTTGAGCACGGAGATCATCAGGGAGGGAAGCGCCATGTTCAGCGCCGCCGGAATGCCTATGGAATAGGTGCGGCGGCTGATCTTTGCAAATTCCGTAAACTCTTTAAAACGGATCTGCACGGCAAGCCCCTTTGTAAAATAGATCACAAGATAGATCACCAGCGTAACGACCTGCCCGATCCCCGTGGCAAGCGCCGCGCCCTCTATGCCCATTTCGGGAAAGATCCACCAGCCGAATATCAGAACGGGATCCAGAATGATATTCGTTACGCAGCCTGCCAGCATGGCAATCATGGAAACCGTCATTTTGCCGACTGCCTGAAAGGTCTTTTCAAAACTGATCCCGGCGGCAATGGGAATGCTGAACAGGAAAACAATATTGGAATAGCGGATGCCGTAATCCAGAACCACACTGTTGTCCGTAAACATGCGCAAAAACACCGGCATGATAAAAATACAGCCGGTCAGTATCACGCCGTGCAGCAGGTTAAAGAGCATGCCTGCAGAGGCAGCGGTATCCGCGTGCTTTTGTCTGCCGGCGCCGAGGTAGAACGCGATCACGGCGTTTACGCCGATTCCATAACCGACGGTAACGGCAGTCACCAGATTTTGAACAGGGTAAACAAGAGACAGCGCCGTCATCGCGTCCTCGCTTATCTTTGCAACGAAATAACTGTCTACTATATTATAAAGTGAGTTGATGAGCATGGAAACCGTCATAGGCAGCGCCATCGTGATCACGAGCGGCACGATCTTTCGCTCTTTCATAAAAGTCTGCTCCATTTTTTCCTCCGGTATGCTGTTTTATTTGAAATACTTTTCGGTATGCGTAAAAAAGCCACATAACCAAAGCGGTTATGTGGCGAAAAGTGAGCGTTGCTCAGAAAAATCCACAGCCTTAAAAAGGTTTTGGAATATTCGGTTTTAGTCTCTGCGCGGGCGGCGATGGCCGTCTCTTCTCGGCTTTCTCGGCGCCTCATCGATATCGTTTTCCGGTTTTAAACCGTCCAGTTCAATCAGCGCGTCGCGTCTGGAAAGGTTGATCCTGCCCTGATCATCGATCTCAATGCATTTTACAACCACGGTGTCGCCGACTTTTACAACATCTTCAACCTTATCCACTCTCTTGACGTCCAGTCTGGAGATGTGAACCAAGCCCTCTTTGCCCGGAGCGATCTCTACGAACGCGCCGAAGTTCATGAGTCTTGTTACAACGCCGTTGTAGAACGCGCCGACTTCGGGATCCGTGGCAATCAGTTTAACAACGTCTCTTGCGCTGTTGCACTTGTCAATATCAATACCGCTGATGAATACGCGGCCGTCCTCTTCTATATCCACTTTAACGTCAAAGTCGCTCTGGATCTCCTGAATTACTTTGCCGCCTTTGCCGATCACATCGCCGATCTTATCGGGATCAATGGAAAGCGTAACCATCTTAGGCGCGTATTTGGAAAGTTCCTTGCGCGGCTCGCTGATAACGGGCAGCATGATCTCGTCAAGAATATAATTTCTGGCTTTGTGTGTTTTAGCGAATGCCTCTTTGATGATCTCCGGCGTAAGGCCGTGTACTTTCAGATCCATTTGGATCGCGGTAATGCCTTTCTTGGTGCCGGCAACTTTAAAGTCCATATCGCCGTAAAAATCTTCAAGGCCCTGAATATCAACCATCGTCATGAAGTCGCCGTAAACGCCCTGATCACCGGTGATCAGACCGCAGCTGATGCCTGCAACCGCCGCCTTGATCGGAACGCCTGCCGCCATAAGGGAAAGGGTGGAGCCGCACACGGAGCCCTGGGATGTGGAGCCGTTGGAGGAAAGCACTTCGGATACTACGCGGATGCAGTACGGAAAGTCATCCACACTCGGAATAACGGGGAGCAGCGCTTTTTCAGCAAGCGCGCCGTGGCCGATCTCACGTCTGCCCGGCCCTCTGGAAGGCTTTGTTTCGCCAACGCTGAAGGAAGGGAAGTTGTAGTGGTGGATATATCTCTTTTCTTTCTGCTCGTCCAGCCCGTCCAGCTGCTGGCAGTCGCTCATGGGGCCAAGCGTGGTAACGGAAAGCACCTGCGTCTGGCCTCTTGTGAACATGCCGGAGCCGTGCGCTCTCTTCAGCAGGTCAATCTCTGCGTTAAGCGGGCGGATCTCATCGATTCCTCTGCCGTCCACACGCTTGTGCTCGTCCTTGAGCCAGGAGCGAACCACGTGCTTTTGAACAAGATACATGATCTCGTCGATCTTTTCTTCGCAGCCCTCAAATTTCTCGTCAAATTTCTCATGAACTGCTGCGTAAATCGGAAGAAGCGCCTCGTCACGAACAAGTTTATCATCCGTATCCAGCGCCTTTTTAACGTCTTCAATGCAGAAATCTTCGATCTCGGCAAGAATTTCGGGATCGGGATCGGAGGATTCATATGCAAACTTCGGCTTGCCGATTTCATCCACAATGCCCTGAATGAATTGAACCATCTTTTTGTTTTCTTCATGGCCAGCCATGATGCAGTCAAACATCACGTCATCCGGGATCTCGTTACCGCCCGCCTCTATCATCGCAACCAGGTCTGCCGTGGAGGCAACGGTAAGGGTCAGATCCGTCTTTTCTCTCTGCTCAAGCGTTGGGTTCAGAACGATCTCGCCGTCCACAAGACCAACGTTTACGGAAGAGATCGGGCCGTCCCACGGAATATCGGAAACCGCGATCGCGGCGGAAACGCCGATAGCCGCCGTAACTTCCGGCGAGCAGTCCGGGTCAACGCTCATAACCGTTGCAACAACGGAGCAGTCGTTTCTAAGGTCTTTTGGGAAGAGCGGGCGGATCGGTCTGTCTATGCATCTGCTGGTCAAAATAGCGTGCTCGCTTGCTCTGCCCTCGCGGCGCAGGAATGAGCCGGGGATTTTGCCCACGGAATACATCTTCTCTTCATAGTCCACGGAAAGCGGAAAGAAATCAATGCCCTCCCTCGGCTTTGCGGAAGCGGTTACGGTGCAGAGCACCTGTGTTTCGCCGTAAGTTGCTAAAAACGCGGCGTTTGCAAGGCCTGCCATTTTGCCGGTTTCCAGCGTAAATTTACGGCCCGCAAATTCTGTTTCCCATTTTTTGTAATTCTTGAAAAACATAATTTTACCTCACTTTTGTTTTTATATTCCAAAGGAGGCGCAATAGTAATAAATTCAATGCGCAAAGCGGTTTGCGCCCTCAATTTACTACTATTTCTCTGCCTCCTTACGGTCATTTTAAGCCCTTGCGGGCGGTTTTAAAGATAAAAAGCAGACGGCAATTTCTGCCGCCTGCAAAAAATTATCTGTCAAGAGTATCACGGATGCCGAGCTTTGCAACAAGCGCACGGTATCTGTTAATATCCGTTTTGTAAAGATAAGCAAGAAGATTCCTTCTGTGACCAACCATTTTCAGAAGGCCGCGGCGGGAATGGTTATCTTTCTTGTGGATCTTCAGGTGCGCGGTAAGTTCGTTGATTCTTGTTGTAAGAACTGCAATCTGAACCTCCGGAGAACCTGTATCGTTCTCGTGCGTTGCGTACTCTTTGATGATCGCCTGCTTTTCTGCCTGTGTCATTTCATTTCACCTCTTCAAAATTATTTGCCGATAAGCGCAAAACTCAGAAAAGGGTAGGTGATCTCGCCATAGGCGCCTGCGCCCGTATCCGAGTAATTCGTATTCAGCGAATGCATTATAGCATACAAAAACAGAATTGTAAAGACTTATTTTATGCGTTCTGTATTTTGATTATAAGTCCGTTTTCTTTACTATATATTGTATAGATAAAATCAGTATTTAATACTTCGAATTTAATATGCAAAAATTGTTGACAACGATTCGCTTTTGTGGTATATTTTTTAAGCCGCATATTGCAGGTATTAAAGAAACACATAAGTTCACCTGCCATAGCGAGTTTGAAAAAAGGAAGGTAAAATCTATGTACGCTGTTATCGTAACCGGCGGCAAGCAGTATAAGGTTTCCGAGGGAGACGTTGTTTACGTTGAAAAGCTCGGCGCCGAGGCAGATGCCGAAGTCACTTTTGATAACGTTCTTGCTGTAAGCAATGACAAGGGCATCAAAATCGGCAAAGACTGCGCAAAGGCAACCGTTACCGCCAAGGTTCTTAAAAACGGCAAGGCTAAGAAGATCACTGTATTTACTTATAAGCCGAAGAAGAACGAAAAGCGCAAGATGGGTCATCGCCAGCCATATACCAAGGTTGAGATCACCAAGATCAACGCTTAATTCAAATGATTGAAACAGAATTTTTCAGATCGCATGATCTTTACACGGGCTTTGTTTCAAAAGGCCACGCGCTGACCGCGCCGAGCGGGCAGGATATCCTGTGTGCGTTCGTTTCAAGCGCCTGCCTTATGGCGGCAAACACCATTACGGATGTGATCGGTCTTTCCGCAGCGGCAGAGGCGGAGAAAGGCTATTTGAAACTGGTTATTAAAGATGATCCGATCCCGGCTCAGGATATTCTGAAAGGACTGCTGCTCCATTTGAGCGAGTTGCAGAAAGACTATCCTGAAAACATCAAAATTAAAATTTCGGAGGTGCAGTAAATGCTTAAGTTAGATATTCAGCTTTTTGCTCATAAAAAAGGTATGGGTTCAACCAAGAACGGCCGTGATTCCGAATCCAAGCGCCTTGGCGCTAAAAGAGCGGACGGTCAGTTTGTTCTTGCCGGCAATATCCTTTACCGCCAGAGAGGTACGCATATCCATCCCGGCAATAATGTTGGCATTGGTTCAGACGATACCCTCTTTGCCTTGATCGACGGCACGGTTAAGTTTGAGAGAATGGGCAAAAACAAGAAAAAGGTTTCTGTTTACCCTGTTGAGCAGTAACCGGCATACATGAAATAAAAAAACAAGGCTTTCGCGTTTTGCAAAAGCCCTGTTTTTCTTAACATTATTTTATCCATAAGCGCGGGCCTGCAACAGCGGGTCCGTGCTTTTTTGCTTAAATATAAGTTTTAAAATTTCCTACGATGATTTTTTGCCCTCTTTTTTCTTTTCGTTTGCTTTTACAAATACTTTGCCCTGCTCAATAAAAAGGGTTTGCTGTTCAGCGGTCATCAGCCTGAATATTCGCAGTAACTCATCTTCGGCAAAGCTGTTGCTTTTTTGAGAATGAATGTTTAAAAGATAATCGGTGGAAACATTAAAATACTCGGCAAGTTGTTTCAGGGTCTTAAAATCAGGCTCACTGGTACCCTGCACATATCCGCCCATTGTGGACGGGGCTATATTCAAATCATTGGCAACACGTTTTTGTGTTAAATTTTTTTCTTCTATAAGAGCGCGCAATTTATTGCAGAAGTCCATTTTTAACACCTCAAAACTATTTTAAAGGAAAGAACGCATAATTCATTAAAACAACGAGAAAATAGTTGACAAAACGATAACCTGGTTTTATTATGTGATTAATAGTATAAACAATTTGGTGTCTTGATTTTGATCGGAGGTTAAAAAATGGAACAGCAGGAACAAAAAAACAGTAAAAAGAAAGCAATAAAAAAAGTTGTGACAGCGGTTATAGCTGTTATCTTGATGTTTGCAATTGCAGCAGTTGTTGCCACGATTATTCATCGAAATATGAACACGCCTGTTTCAGGAAATGTAAAAAACGGGCTTTCCGCATATGAACTCGCGGTGGAGCAGGGATATGACGGCAGCGTTGAAGATTGGCTCGGTTCTCTTAAAGGCAAATCTGCGTATGAAATAGCAGCGGAAAACGGTTATTCCGGAACAGAAAAGGATTTTTCCAATGTTTTGACGGCAATGGCAGATCAAAACGGCGCGGTAATCAAATCCGCTTCATTTTCGTCAGACGGTGATCTGCTTTTTACTCTTTCCGACGGCACAGTTATAAATGCGGGCAGTGTAGCTGGTTCTGATGGGAAGAACGGAACTAACGGCAAGGACGGTCAGAACGGCAGAGGAATAACATCTGCTAATATCAATGAAGACGGTCAGCTGGTTTTGAATTTTTCGGACGGCACATTTGTTAATCTTGATAAAATCTCCGGCACAAACGGAAAAGACGGTATAAGTGTAACCGGTTCTGAGATAAATGACAACGGTGAACTTGTTTTAGCTTATTCCAACGGGCAGTCTGATAATTTGGGAAAAGTTATAGGCGAGGACGGCGCTGACGGTAAAGACGGTACAAATGGTACGAACGGCAAAGACGGTGTTAGCATAGAAACAGCCGGAATAAATGATAAAGGTGAACTGGTTCTGACTTATTCTGACGGCAATACGGAAAATCTGGGCAGAGTAATTGGCACAGACGGAGTCAAAGGCGATAAAGGCGAAAACGGAATCAGTGTTACCAATGCAGAGATTACATCAGGCGGTGAACTGGTACTTTCCTATTCAAACGGTCAGCGGTCAAACCTTGGTAATGTTATCGGAGCAAAGGGAGATAAAGGCGAAGCCGGTGCAAACGGCGCGGATGGCGTTGGTATTAAAAGTTCGGCGATCAATTCAAAAGGTGAACTGATCTTAACATATTCAGATAATACTATAGATAATCTCGGCGTTGTAGTCGGCGCAGACGGAAAGGACGGCGCAGACGGAGCAAAAGGAGATAAGGGCGATACCGGTGAAAAAGGCGCGGACGGTAAAGACGGCGTCGGAATCAATAATATTCAGATAACAGATAACGGCGAACTTGAGATCACTTTGAGCAATGGCACTTTACTTAAATTGGGAACGATAAAGGGCTCAGACGGAAAAGATGGTAAAGACGGCTCGGACGGAAAAGACGGTATCGGTGTTGCAAGCACAAATGTAAATGAAAACGGAGAACTTTTAATTACCTATTCCGATGATACTTGTGTTAATCTCGGAAAAGTTGTTGGTACAAACGGCAAGGACGGAAACGGCGTTTCCAAAACCGAGATCAACTCAAACGGTGAGTTTGTGATCAGCTATACAGACGGAACATCAGCAAATCTTGGCACAGTTGTTGGAAAAAACGGAACCGACGGTAAGGACGGCGCAGATGGCAAAGATGGCACTGACGGCGTTGGCATATCGCAAACTGAAATCAACGGAAGCGGCGAACTCGTTGTTACCTATTCAAACGGAGACACACAAAATCTGGGCAAAGTAACCGGCAGTGACGGCAAGGATGGAATATCTCCCCAGATCAGGATCAGCACGGAGACCAACGAATGGGAAATCTCCGTCGATAACGGCGATTCGTGGATCAGCACCGGCGTGAAAGCTACCGGCGCGGACGGCAAAGACGGAACAGACGGTAAAGACGGAAACGGTATCTCCAATGTTACGATCAATGAAAACGGTGAACTTGAACTTGCGTTTTCCGACGGACAGAATATTAACCTTGGCACAATAGTTGGAGAAAACGGCGCTGACGGAGCGGACGGTCAGAATGGAAAAGACGGTATCAGCCCGCAGATACGGATAAATTCCGAAACGAATGATTGGGAAGTTTCGGCGGATAACGGCAATACGTGGGCATCTACAGGCGTTAAGGCAACAGGAGCCGATGGCAAAGACGGCGCAAACGGTCAGGACGGAACGGATGGCGTAGGCATCGCGGATTCAGAGATTAACGGCTCCGGAGAACTAATCATAACATATACGGACGGGCAGATACAAAATCTTGGTGTAGTAGTCGGCGCAGACGGTAAGGACGGTACGGACGGAGCAAAAGGCGATAAAGGAGACCAAGGCGAAAAGGGTGAAAAAGGAGACACCGGTGAAAACGGTGTTGGTATCGCAAATGTAACGGTTTCAGAGGAAGGCGCTTTGAGTGTTGAACTGACAAACGGAACTGTTTTGAATCTTGGCAATATCAAAGGTACGAACGGTATAGGCGTTTCCAAAGTGGAGATCAACAGCGCGGGGGAACTGATCTTTACTTACACTAACGGCTTTACGGATAACCTTGGCGTTATCATGGGCGCGGACGGCGCCGATGGCACAGGTATAAAAAGCGTAACTTTATCCGTGGACGGCGAACTTATTATTACTATGTCCGATAATTCTGTGGTAAACCTTGGGAATATAAAAGGCGCCAAAGGAGATAAAGGCGATACCGGCGAAAAAGGCGCTGACGGTAAAGACGGCAGAGGCATTGCAAAAACGGAACTCGTAAACGGTGAGCTTATCATTCACTATACAGACGGTACAAGTGATAATTTGGGAAGTATCAATGCTGATGTTACAGATCCCATCTCTGTTTCTATGCTTAACTTTGTCGAACTTGATGACGGAACATACAGCGTATCAATTAAAGATGAATTCAGAACCGTTGCTGAAAATATAGTTATTCCGTCCGTATATAATGGCGCAATGGTAACGTCGATTACAGAAAAGGGATTTATGCAGTGTACTAATCTTAAAACGGTTTTTATCCCCGGTACAGTAAAGAGTATTGGCGAAGAAGCATTTAATTCTTGCAGTGCGCTGTATAATGTGGTTTTGTCTGAGGGAATAGAAAGATTGGAAACTGGAGCATTTCGCTTGTGTCATTCGCTTATTGCAATAAATCTGCCAAATTCTTTGATTGAAATCGGCAACGCATGTTTTTATGAATGCTATGCACTCAAAGAAATTATAATACCCCCAAATGTACAAAAAATTGGGCCAGCAGCATTTGGAGCATGCAGAGAATTAACAAATCTGAATATACCTGAAAGCGTAACTTATATAGGTTTTCGATCAATAGACAGGACGAATATTACCGCTGTCGATTTTGAAGATCCAACCGGTTGGGAGGCAGGCGAAGGGTATGAGCAGTACAATGCCTTGATAACACCTGCAATATTAAGTGATCCGAAAGAAGCTGCAAAGTTGCTTAAAGCAGAATTATCTAATGGCGCTCCATTTACAATTATTAAAAACTGATGCGATAAGGAGTTGTTGACATGAATTTAAGAGAAAAAATATTTGCACATTTAAAAGAATTAAATTTTGCTGAAAATTATTTGTGGACACCGCCACAGTATTTGAATGCATTTTTAATTGAGTTGAATCCAGTGGAAAAAAAGAATTTTTCTCAAACAATGCAAGAATTATGCGATGAGAATTTTTTTATATCAGAAGGAGATTCTCAACTTCCGTCTTACAGATTAACAAAAAAAACTGAAGAATTACTTTATAAATAATTCTTAAAATACCCCAACACCGCTTTTATTCATTGCGCACTCAAAAGCACTGGCCTGCAACAGCGGGTCCGTGCTTTTTTTCGTGGAGTATATTGATTTTATTATCCGGCGTGCTATACTGAAATATATATTATATACATTATTATATTTCAAATTTTGTTATGTTCGGAGGAATTTTTATGGTTGCGGTGATTACGGGTGCATCCGGCGGTATAGGAAAAGAAACGGCGCGCGTTCTTTTGCGTGAGGGCTGGCAGGTCATTTGCCTTCAGCGGCATGACTGCGATTTGCCGGGAGCGGAAAACATAAAATGCGATATAACGGATCAGGCTGATATCGACTCTGCGTTTTCAAAAATAGAGAAGATCGATCTGCTGATCAACAATGCGGGATTCGGCGTTTCCGGGTGTGTGGAGTTTACCGATATGCGTGAGATCCGCGCGCAGTTTGAACTGAATTTTTTTGCGCATATTGCCGTTACAAAGGCGGCGCTGCCAAAACTGCGCAAAAGCTGGGGGCGCGTGATCTTTATCTCCTCCGCGGCGTCCGTGTTCTCCATTCCGTTTCAGTCCTTTTACTCGGCAACCAAATCGGCGGTGGAATCCGTATCGCTTGCACTTTCCAACGAACTAAAGCAGTTTGGCATATCCGTGTGCGCCGTTCGCCTCGGCGATGTGAAAACAGGCTTCACGGCGGCGCGCCAAAAGGATTTTGCCGGAGACGAGGTATACGGCGGCGCAATTGCGCGCAGCGTAAAAGTTATGGAAAATGACGAGATCAACGGTATGCGCCCCGAACAGGTGGCGGAAGGGATTGTGAAGATCGCGCAGAAACGGCGCCTGCCTGTTCTTGCTACCCTTGGCGGCAAATACAAAGTATTCTGCGTTTTGCAAAAGATCCTGCCCGCCGGGCTGGTGAACCGGATTGTTGGCGGTATGTATATGCCGAAAAAATAATTCTGAATTTTCTAAAAATGTAAAAAACAGGTTGACATCCATTTTGAATTGTGGTATAGTCTTATCGGTTAGTAAGGGCTAACCGATATTTTTTACCGTGATGTTAGTTAAAACTAACAAATGTTAACGCAAACTAACATGATGATAAGGAGATGCGAATATGTTTCTTTCCATGGCAGATTTCGGCGAGAAAAAGACCATTGCCAGGATAACGGGAAAAGAGGATACACGGCATCACCTTGAATCCCTTGGTTTTGTAGAGGGCGCGGATGTTACCGTTGTATCCAGCCTTGGCGGCAATCTGATCGTGAACGTGAAAGGCACGCGTGTTGCCATCAGCCGCACGATTGCAAATAAAATCATAGTTTAATGGAGGAGTTGCAATGACTTTAAAGGAAGCAAAGATCGGCTCAACCGTTACCGTTAAAAAGATTAACGGCGAAGGCGCGCTGAAAAGAAGGATCATGGATATGGGCATTACCAAGGGCGTATCTGTTTATATCCGAAAAGTGGCGCCGCTGGGCGATCCGATCGAAGTAACCGTAAGAGGGTATGAACTCTCGCTCAGAAAAGGAGACGCCGCAAGCATTGAAGTGGCGGAATAATTCCGAATCAACGTTAATTTATCTGTATAAGTTAGGCGAAACTAACGTGTTTGCCTGCACATAAGGAGGAATAGTATGTCTATAAAGATCGCGCTTGCCGGGAACCCGAACAGCGGCAAAACCACGCTGTTTAACGCGCTCACAGGCTCCAATCAGTTTGTGGGAAACTGGCCCGGTGTAACCGTTGAGAAGAAAGAGGGCAAATGGAAGGGCGACAAGTCCGTTACCATAACCGACCTGCCGGGTATTTACAGCCTTTCACCCTATACGCTGGAAGAGGTTGTGGCAAGAAACTACATACTGGATGAAAAGCCGGACGCAATCCTGAATATTGTGGACGGCACAAACCTGGAGCGAAACCTCTATCTTACAACGCAGCTGCTGGAACTCGGCGTACCCGTTGTGGTTGCCGTTAATATGATGGATGTGGTAAACAAACAGGGAAGTAAGATCGATTCGGAAAAACTTTCGCAGGCGCTCGGCTGCCTGGTGGTTGAGATCTCCGCCCTGAAAGGCACGGGCGTTAAGAAAGCGGCGGAGGCAGTGGTTGCCGCTGCCGGCACAGAACAGCCTATCCGGCACAGGTTCAGCGTTGGCGTAGAAGACTATCTTTCCCGTATTGAGGCGCAGTTGAATGTGCCCGAGGCGCAGAAACGGTTTTACGCCATTAAACTTTTTGAACGGGACGACAAGATTGCCGAAACCGGCGAAAGCCTGCCGAATGTAGAAGATATCGTGAAAGAGGCGGAGGCTGAGTTTGACGACGACAGCGAAAGCATCATCACGAATGAAAGATACGAGTATATCGCCTCTATCATCGGCTCCTGCTATGTAAACAAGCAAAAAGGCAAGTTGACGGTATCGGATAAAATTGATAAAATAGTTACAAACAGATTTTTGGCACTGCCGATCTTTGTTGTTGTAATGTTTCTTGTGTATTATATCTCCTGGACCACGGTGGGCACCGTGCTGACGGACTGGACAAATGACGGCGCGTTCGGTGACGGATGGCATCTGACCGGGCAGGGCGATTATGATGACGCAATGAACGAATTCGCGGCGGAATATATCTGGACGCCGAGTGTGGTGGACACGGTTGACGCTGCCGCCGCTGCGGATGTTGTCGGCGCAGGCGATATTCAGGCTGCGATTGAGGACGGCGATTACGCCGCGTTTGATGAGGCTTACGGCTCCTATGCCGATTCACTTGCGCAAGCGGGCTATGATATCTCTCCGGCAGTGGACGCGGCGCTTGAGATGGACAGCGTGCCCGCAACGGAAGATTACGGCGTTTACGTGCCGGGCATTCCGGTGTTTGTGGAGCGCGGGCTTGACGCGATTCACTGCACAGACTGGGTCAAGAGCCTTGTGCTGGACGGCATTGTAGGCGGCGTGGGCGCTGTACTTGGTTTCGTGCCGCAGATGCTGGTTCTGTTTATTCTTCTTGCTATTCTTGAAGGCTGCGGCTATATGGCGCGCGTTGCGTTTATTATGGACCGGATCTTCCGCAGATTCGGGCTCTCCGGAAAATCGTTTATCCCCATGCTGATCGGCACGGGCTGCGGTGTTCCCGGCGTTATGGCAAGCCGCACCATAGAAAATGACAGGGATAGGAAAATGACGGTTATGACCACAACATTCATTCCCTGCGGCGCAAAGATGCCGATCGTTGCCCTGATTGCGACGGCGCTTTTCCACGGCGCATGGTGGGTTGCGCCAAGCGCATACTTTATAGGTATAGCGGCAATCATCATCTCCGGCATCATCCTTAAGAAAACAAAGATTTTTGCCGGCGACCCGGCGCCGTTCGTTATGGAACTGCCGGCCTACCACGTGCCTACATTCGGTTCGGTTATGAGATCTATGTGGGAGCGCGGCTCATCATTCATCAAAAAGGCAGGCACGATCATTCTGCTTTCCTCCATCTTCATCTGGGCAGGCTCGCATTTTGGCACCACCGCATCCGGCGGATTTGGATTTGAACTGGAAATGGATCTGGAAAACAGCGTTCTCGGCATGATCGCGGATGTTGTAAAATGGATCTTCCTGCCGCTCGGCTTTGATAACATTAAAGCAACCATCGCAACGGTTATGGGGCTTGTTGCAAAAGAGGAAGTTGTAGGCGTATTCGGCGTTCTGGATTTTGAAGGTATGTCCTACATCGCGGCGTATTCTTTCCTGATCTTTAATCTGCTGTGCGCACCGTGCTTTGCGGCGATCGGCGCAATCAAACGGGAGATGAACAGCGCAAAGTGGACCTGGATCGCAATCGGCTATCAAACGGTATTTGCTTACTGCATTTCGCTTATGGTATATCAGATCATCGGCCTGATCATGGGCGCCGTATCGTTCTCTTTCTGGACGGTGCTTGCGATCGCCGTACTTGCCGGATTCCTGTATCTTATCTTCAGGAAAAACAAATATGATGAAAACAGGCTTGCTTATACGGATGTAAAGCGCAAAAAGAAAACAGGCGCTGTAAAATAAATCGTATGAAATAAGGTGTTTTTATGACTTGGGGAAGTATTCTTGTTTTGGCGGTTATTGCGGTTATCGTTGCTGCTGTTATCGTTAAAATGATCAAAGACAAAAAAAGCGGCAAATCTTCCTGCGGCGGAGATTGCTCGTCCTGCGGGGGCGCTTGCGGCGCCTGCCGAAATATAGATCAAGAAACAAAAAACGCCGAAAAGAAACGCTGATTACGTTTCTGTTTCAGGCATAATACTCCTTTAAACGAAGCGCCTGCACATAACTGCGGGCGCTTTGCTTTTCAGTTTATAATGATTTAATTAGGCACTTGATTTCCTTGAAAGTTAGGTCTATAATAAAATCGGGACAAGTGTTTGATTTTTTATAATATTGTAAAGGGGTATTTGTTATGAAAAGAAATGCTGTGCGCATTATGATATTGCTTTTGGCTGTTGTTTTTGCTTTCTGCGGCTGTGCTTCATCGCCTGAAAAACCTGTTTACGAGCTTTCGCGTTATGCGGAAAATAATGACCTTTTAGGCGGAATGTTAAGAGTTGAGAACGGTGTGCTTGTTGATGAAAACGGCAATGAGATTGTTTTGCACGGTGTTAATCTCGGCAACTGGCTGCTTATCGAAACATGGATGAGCTGGATTGAAAACTATTCCGATGAGTGGGGATATTACGATACAATTGAGGTGCTTTCAGAGCGTTTCGGGGCAGAGAAAACAGCCGAACTTATAAATACCTATGAAAATAATTTTATCCGCGAAACAGATATTGAGCAGATAGAGAAACTCGGTTTCAATTGTGTGCGTGTGCCGTTTTGGTACAGGAATTTTATGACGGAAAACGGGGAATGGCTAACCGAAAACCCTGACGATAATCCGGGCTTCAGGCAGATAGACAGACTTATAGAACTGTGCCGTGAGCGCAACATATATATCATACTTGATATGCACGGTGCACCTGGCGGGCAGAGCATGAACCATTCAACGGGAAAAGCAGGCAGAAATGAGCTTTATACAGATAATACCTGTATGGACACCTGCGTTGAACTTTGGAAAGGCATTGCTGAGCGTTATAAGGATGAAGAAGTTATTGCCGCATATGATTTGCTCAATGAGCCGCAGAATAACGGCGGATACGAAGGTGAAAACGCATGGCAGGCTGAAAGTGATGAGGCAGTTGAAAAGACCAATTCGGCATACGATACACTTTATAAAGCAGTAAGGGAAACGGGTGACAATCATATTATCAGCTTTGAGGGAATATGGTCTGCCGACGTGCTCCCCGACCCCGAAGAAAACGGCTATACAAATATGCTTTATCAGATGCACCTTTATGATACCAAGGCGTCTGATATACGTTCACGTGTCAGGGAAATGGTTAAAATGCGCAAAAAGTGGGGCGTTGCCGTTTTCGTTGGTGAGTACAACAACGGTGAATATGAGGCTTATGCCGATATGCTTTATAAAGATAACGGTATAAGTACCGCAAAATGGACTTATAAAACTTTCAATGCAGGTGAGCAGTGGGGTATATTCAACAAAGATACCGAGAGAATTGACATTAAAACGGCGTCTTATGAAGAAATACTTGATTTTCTTCAAAACGAGCTTTTTACCGATTCGTTTACTTTCAACGCAGAGGAAATGGCGGCAATCTACTAATTACGATTTAGATAAGAAAAGGCAGGAACGATTTTCCGTTCCTGCCTTTTTGCTATTCATTTTCATTGTCTATGACTGAAAAAAGTTCTTTTATTCTGTCAAGCCTGCCGTTTATGTAGAGATAACCGAAAAGAGATTCAATTCCCGTTGCGGTGTGATACTCGGCAACGGTTGCGCTTTTCGGGGAATGCCCTGTTTTGGCATTTCTGCCGCGCTTGAACTGCGCGGTCTCCTCTTCCGTAAGCATATCTTTAATTTTTTCATAAGCCGCTGTCTGCGCCTTTGCGCTTACGAATTTTACACTTTCCCGGTGCAGGTCGTTAACCGGTCGGTTCGCTTTTGCCACCAGCGTTTCACGCACCAGCATTTCGTAAACGCAGTCGCCGATAAACGCAAGATTCAGAGGGCTTAGGGCTTTTGCATTTATATCATAATCTGTAAATCTCATATTGCATTACGGCACATATTCAAACTCAATATCGTATACGATTACCGTGTCTCCTTCTTTGATTCCGCGTTGGCGCAGGGCGTCAAAAATTCCGATTTTTTCCAGCACGCGCTGCATATACTGCAGACTTTCATAATCTTCGGTATCCACACCCTTAAGCACGCGCGGAAACCAGGGCGCCTCCACAATAAATGTGCCGCTCTCCGGCTCGGTTATGGTAAAGCCCCCATCCTGCTTAACCAAACTTTCAAGCGGGATTTCCTCGGACGCATATTCTTTGATCGGCGGCAGAGTCTGCAACTTTTTCCACGCCGCGTTCATCAGTTCCTGTGTGCCCTCAGAGATCGGCGCGCAGATCGAATAATATTCCAGCCCCTGCGATTCAATAAAGGCTTTGAAATCCTCTATCTGCTCCGGCTCCGCCATATCGATCTTGTTGCCTGCAACGATCTGCGGCTTTTCCGCAAGCTCGGGGTCAAATTTTTTAAGTTCATTATTTATATTTTCAAAATCCGCTTTGGGATCTCTGCCCTCAAATCCGCTTACGTCCACAATATGGATCAGCAGGCGGCAGCGCTCAACATGGCGCAGAAATTCGTGACCTAACCCTACGCCATCGCTTGCGCCGTCGATCAGGCCGGGAATATCGGCAATAACAAAGGAATTGCCCTCTCCCATATAAACAACGCCCAGATTCGGCGAAAGCGTGGTAAAGTGGTAATCCGCTATCTTGGGCTTTGCCTGTGAAACCACGGAAATAAGGCTTGATTTGCCAACAGAGGGATAGCCGATCAGCCCAACGTCCGCTAAAAGCTTCAGCTCCAGGCTCACTTCCCATTCCTCGCCGGGCGTTCCGGGCTTTGCAAAGCGGGGCGCCTGCCTGGTGGGTGTGGCAAAATGGCGGTTGCCCCAGCCCCCCTTGCCGCCTTTTGCGGCAATAAAGCGCTCGGTTTTGCTCATATCCGCCATTACCGCGCCGCTTGAAACTTCCCTTATTATGGTGCCGCGCGGCACGCGAATTTCCAGATTCGCGCCGTTTTTGCCGTGCTTTTTGCTGCCCTCGCCGGGCAAACCGTTTTTTGCCGTGTATTTGCGTTTGTAGCGGAAATCGGCAAGCGTGGCAAGGTTGTCGTCAACAACAAAAATAATATCTCCGCCCTTGCCGCCGTCGCCGCCGTCCGGCCCGCCGCTGGCAACGTATTTTTCGCGGTGAAACGCAACAGCGCCGTCGCCGCCGTTGCCCGCCTTGATCTTTATTTTGGCTATATCAACAAACATGGTTTTCCCTCTTTTTTGATCGGTTTAATATAGGGTAACAGAATATCGGGCAAAAATCAATAAAAAGCAGCAACAAAATTGCCGCGTTATTCATATTCAAACAGTAAAAGAACAAATACCCAGCGGCAGTTGCGGATTCAGTCATGAATATTAAAAAGACTGCATTCCCTTTAATAAGGGTTTGCAGTCTTTTTTTTGCTGTTTTTAATTAACTTTAAATTTTATCAAGCGCCTGCTGGATGTCGGCGATGATGTCGTTCGCATCTTCTATGCCGCAGGAAAAGCGGATCATATCCGGCGTTACGCCTGCCTCTTCCAGTTCTTTTTCCGTAAGCTGGCGGTGCGTGGTGGATGCCGGGTGCAGGCAGCAGGTGCGCGCGTCTGCAACGTGGGTAACGATTGCGGCAAGCCTTAAACTGTCCATAAACACGGTTGCGGCCTTTCTTCCGCCCTTAATGCCGAATGAAACAACGCCGCAGGTGCCGTTCGGCATATATTTTTTAGCCAGTTCATACTGCGGGTCATCCTCCAGCATTGCGCATTTTACCCAAGTGATCTTATCGTTGTTTTTCAGATATTCGGCAACTTTCTTTGCGTTTTCGCAGTGCCTTTTCACTCTGAGGTGCAGCGTTTCCAAGCCTAAATTAATAAGAAAAGCGTTTTGCGGCGCCTGAATGGAGCCGAGATCACGCATAAGCTGAACGGTGCATTTTGTGATATACGGCGCGTCCGGAAACGCTTTGGTATAGGTAAGGCCGTGGTAACTTTCATCCGGTGTTGTGAGGCCGGGGAATTTATCATTCTGCTCCCAATCGAATTTGCCGCTTTCAATGATTGCGCCGCCGATGGTTGAGGCGTGCCCCTCCATATATTTGGTTGTGGAATGGGTAACGATATCACAGCCGAATTCAAACGGGCGGCAGTTGATGGGCGTTGCGAAAGTGTTGTCTATAATGAGCGGAATGCCGTTTTTATGGGCAACTTTTGCAAATGTCTCAATATCCAGCACGTCAAGGCTCGGGTTGGATATTGTTTCACCAAAGATACATTTGGTGTTCGGCTTTATCGCCGCCTGGATCTCCTCCTCGCTTGCGGTGGGGGAGATAAAGGTGAAATCGATGCCCAGTTTGCGCATCGTTACGTTAAACAGGTTGAATGTGCCGCCGTAGATCGCAGAACTGGAAACAACGTGGTCGCCCGCCTGCGCAATGTTGAAAACGGCATAAAAGTTTGCCGCTTGCCCGCTGGAAGTAAGCATTCCGGCGGAGCCGCCCTCCAGCATGGTAATTTTGCCGGCGGCGTAATCGCAGGTGGGGTTCTGAAGGCGGGAATAGAAATAGCCGCTCTTCTTAAGGTCAAACAGATCGCCCATCTCATCGCTGGAATCGTATTTAAATGTGGTGCTCTGTACGATGGGTATCACGCGCGGTTCACCGTTTTTCGGCTGATACGCGCCCTGTACGCATATGGTATCCAAGTTCATAAGTCTCTCTCCTTTGTTTGTTATAGTATTGCTTTTAATCGCCCATATATCCGGTGTAAAGCACGTCGCCGGTAACGGCGTCCACACAAATATAGGCAAAGCCGGCAATTTGTGAAGTGTCTGTATATTCCACGGCATAATAAGCATGGCCGGTTGTGTTTTCGGTTTCGCTTGTGTTGCCGTATCCCGCGTTGAATGCCGAATACTGCTCATCTTTTGGCAGAAGTTCTATGCTTTCAAATGCAAAGATCTCATCATCTTCGCCGATGCCGAATTCATTTTGCGCCATAGCGTTCTTCAGGGCTTCATCCGCAATGCCGCGCGCCTCTTCCTGCGTTATCGCATAAGAAATGGATTCGTGCGTATCGCTGTTTAGCGTTGTTGAAAGCTCTGAAGAAGGCTCTTGTGTGTTTTTCTCACTCCCGCTTTGTGTGCCGCAGGCGGCAAACATGCATGCCGCAGCAGTTAAAACGACAAGACAGGTCAAAAATTTTTTCATATCTTCTCCTAACGCTAATCTCCCATATATCCTGTATAGAGCAGGTCTCCGTTTCGCAGGTCTATGCAGAAATAGGCATAATTTCCGGGGAAAGAACTGTCGTTATACCTTACGGCATAGTAAGGGTGGCTGCTTGTGTTATAAGCGGAGATATCGTTTCCGCGGTTGAATGCGCCGTAGGTTTCCCTTATATCGCAGCGTTTGATGCTGTCAAACGTAAAGTGGTTTATATCGTCCGAAAACGTTTTATTTTTACATTCCTGCTCCAGCGCGGTATATGCGATTTCTTTTGCGTCTTCCTCCGGCAGCACATAATCAGGGTTCGCCGCATAGGCTGCCGCGGCTCTCTCCTGCACACTTTGCTCTGGTGCAGGCTGCGTCTGTTCCTGCGCCGGCGCAGGTATCTGTGCAGAAGTTTGCGCCTGCGTTTGGGTCTGCGTTTGCGCTTGTGCGGGATTATTTTCAGCGGTTGAGCAGGCGCTCAGTAACGCCGCAAGCAACAGCACGGCTAAGGCTGCCGTAACAACATGTTTCATTTTAATGTTTCCTCAGAACCGGTTAATCTTTCAAAAAATGTTCCATGATGCCCGGGCCGAAGTCGATATAGATGCCGGTTTCTTTTGCCGTTTCCTCGTTGATCGTTACAACGCCTTCGATCTCTTTGCTCTTTCTGTAGATCACGTAAGGCACGGGGTCTGATGCGTGTGTTCTGGTCACGATCGGGGTTGGGTGATCCGGCAGACACATGATTTTGTAATCATCGTACTGCGCAAGCCCGTTGAACAGGATAGGCAGCACTTTTTGGTCGATCAGTTCAATCGCTTTTACTTTATTTCCCGGCTCGTTTCTGTGGCCGCATTCGTCCGGCGCCTCAAAATGAATATAAACAAGATCATTTCTGGTAAGCAGGTCAAGCGCGGCGTTTGCCTTGCCCTCAAAATTGGTATCGATATATCCGGTTGCGCCGGGCACATC
The DNA here is from genome assembly GCA_000431535.1 of Clostridium sp. CAG:678. Taxonomy (GTDB): domain Bacteria; phylum Bacillota; class Clostridia; order Oscillospirales; family Acutalibacteraceae; genus Eubacterium_R; species Eubacterium_R faecale. Next base: position 50,807 of record HF991793.1, on the reverse strand, counting down.
CGCCACTTCCATTCCGGCGCAGCGGCCGATGCCTTTGATCAGGTCAACGGCAGAAACCACGCCGCCTTTGATACCGTAGATCTCCTTAAATTTGCCCATGGCGGGTCTTGTGCCCTCACCCCAGAGCCAAATGGAGTTTGCCGGGCGCCTGCCCGCTGCTTTTCTCTTTTGATTGACCGGATGATTCTTTAGGATATCATAAGATTTTTTCATCATTTCAATCAGCGGCTTTGCGTTTTCGCTTTTTGAAAGATACTCGGTGATGACCTTGCCCGTGATATCATGCGGCGGCGTCATGGCGCCGAGATCTGTTGTGCCGCCGTGCCAGATCAGGCAGTGGCGGTAGGAAACGCCGGTGTAAAAATGAAATGTATCGCTGCCGAGTTCTTTTTGCACGGCCTCAATCAGCTCCTGCGCCTCCTCGGTGGAAATATCGTCGGCGCAGTAATCCTCTATCGTTTTTTCCTCGTAAGGTTTGCCGTCCTCCGATAAAGTAACAAGATTGCAGCGCAGCGAAACATCCGTCGGTTTCATATCGATGCCGATGGACGCTGCCTCAAGCGGACTTCTGCCTGTATAATATTTTATGGGGTCAAACCCCATAACGCTCATGTTTGCAACGTCTGAGCCGGGTTTCAGCCCGGGGGCGACCGTGCGGATCAGACCAACTTCGCCCCGCTGGGCAAGGCTGTCCAGATTCGGCTTTTTCGCCACCATCATCGGCGTTTTTCCGCCCAGTGCCGGAACGGGGTAATCCGCCATTCCGTCATACAAAACTACAACATATTTCATGGATCAGGATCTCCTTTGTAAGCGCGGGATACGGGCGCAGGCGCGCTTCTTCCCGCGCAGCAGAATTATTTAAAGTAGTTTACACCGCTTTCAAAGATCTTCATATCTTTTTCAAACGGCACATTGGCATAAAGGTCAGTGCCCTTTCTTTCACAGTGGCCCATTTTGCCGAATACGCGGCCGTCCGGAGACGTGATGCCTTCCACGGCACATACGGAGCCGTTCGGGTTAAACGGCATATCGGAAACCGGGGTGCCGTTCAGATTTACATACTGTGTTGCGATCTGGCCGTTTTCGGCAAGGCGTTTGATCGTGTCTGCATCCGCTGTGAATCTGCCCTCGCCGTGTGAGATCGGCACTGCGAAAACTTCGCCGGCATTTACACCCGAAAGCCACGGGGATTTCACGCTTGTAACCCTTGTGTAAGCCATCTGTGAAATATGCCTGCCGATCGTATTGAAGGTCAGCGTGGGGTCGCTCGGTTTGATCTCCCGGATCTCGCCGTAAGGCACAAGGCCAAGTTTGATCAGCGCCTGGAAACCGTTGCAGATGCCGAGCATCAGTCCGTCGCGGCAGTTAAGCAACTTGGAAACCGCCTCTGCAACACGCGGATTGCGGAAAGCGGTGGCAATGAATTTGCCGGAGCCTTCCGGTTCGTCACCGCCGGAGAATCCGCCCGGCAGCATCACGATCTGGGCGTTGTTTATTGCTTTTACCATTTTATCGATCGTTTCGTTGATTGCGGCGGGGGAGAGGTTGTTCACAACCAGTATCTCCGTTTCGGCGCCTGCCTTTTCAAAGGCTCTTGCCGTATCTACTTCGCAGTTGGTGCCGGGGAAAGCCGGAATAAATACGCGCGGTTTTGCAACCTTGTTTTTGCAGATAAAGATGGAGCGCTCTTTGCAGAGACCGATATCCTGCGGCATATCCGCATGAACGCCGCTGTTTTGCGGAAATACTTTTTCCAGTTTTGCGCACCACGCGTCTATCAGTTCATCAACGGTAAGCACTTCGCCGTCTATGATAAATACGCCGTTATCGTTGGTTGTGCCAAGCAGCACGGCATCGGTAAAGCATTCCGGAAGGTCGCCGCTGCATTCCACAACAAAGTTGCCCTGCATCGGCGCGAACAGAGTCTGCATATCCAGCCCCTGCTCAAAGGTAAAGCCGAGTTTATCGCCGAAAGCCATTTTGCACACGTTTGCGGCAGCGCCGCCCTCTTTTACAACGCCTGCGGCAAGGACTGCGCCGTCTCTGACGCTTTCATAAACGGCTTTCATGACCGCCATGGCGTTTTTATAATCGGGCAAACCGCTCGCTTCGCAAACGGGGATACGGATCATATACACTTTTGATCCCGCTCTCTTAAACCGGGCGGAAACCGTTTTGGAAGCCTTGCTCATACCTACAGCAAAGGAAACCAAAGTTGGCGGAACGTCCAGCTCGTTGAAAGAACCGCTCATGCTGTCCTTACCGCCGATGGACGGCGCGCCGTATCCGATCTGCGCCGTTATGGAGCCGAGCAGAGCCGCGGCAGGTTTGCCCCAGCGCTTGGGATCGTCATTTAATCTTTCAAAATATTCCTGGAAAGTAAGGCGCGCTTTGGAGGGGTCACATCCCACAGCCGCAAGTTTGGCAAGGGATTCCGTAACGGCGAATGCAGCGGAGTGGAACGGGCTCCACTCGGAAAGTTTCGGAATAAAGCCGTAAGCCATAACGGTGGCGTCGTCTGTTTCACCGTTCAGCACCGGCAGTTTCGCCGCCATTGCCTCTTCTGGAGTCAGCTGGTATTTGCCCGCAAACGGCATCAGCACGGTTGCCGCGCCGATCGAGGCGTCAAATCGTTCCGCCAGACCTTTCTGGCAGCATACTTCCAGCCGTTTCAGGTTTGCTTTCAGCGCGTCTGCCGGGCGCATTCCGTCCAGCGCGGCCGGCACATCCATTCTGTAATTTCTGCTTTCGTCCACAGCCTCAATCACGGCGCTCGCGTGCTGCGTTACGCCGTTTGTGTTCAGAAAATCGCGGCTGATATTAACGATCTTGTCTCCTCTCCAGGTCATGGTCAGCCTGTTTGTGGAAGTGACTACGGCAACGGGCGTTGCCTCCAGATTTTCTTCATTTGAAAGTTTTATAAATTTATCAACATCATTCTTATCCAGCACAACCGCCATTCTTTCCTGCGATTCGGAAATGGCAAGTTCCGTGCCGTCCAGTCCGTCATATTTTTTAGGTACTTTATCAAGATCTATATCCAGCCCGTCCGCCAGTTCGCCAATGGCTACGGATACGCCGCCCGCGCCGAAATCGTTGCACCTTTTGATCATTCTGGCAACCTCTTCGTTTCTGAACAGGCGCTGGATCTTTCTTTCCGTAGGCGGGTTACCCTTTTGCACTTCCGCGCCGCAGGTCTCTATGCTCATGCTGTTGTGCGCTTTGGAGGAACCTGTTGCGCCGCCGCAGCCGTCCCTGCCGGTGCGCCCGCCAAGCAGAACGATGGTATCGCCCTCCTGCGGCACTTCTCTTATAACATTCTTTTTGGGGGAAGCGCCGATCACAGCGCCGATCTCCATGCGCTTTGCAACATAGCCTTCGTCATACAGTTCCACAACCTGACCGGTGGCAAGACCGATCTGGTTACCGTAGCTGGAATAGCCCTGCGCCGCGCCGGTGGTGATCTTCTTCTGCGGCAGTTTGGCGTCCAGCGTATCCTCAAAAGAAACGGTCGGGTCGCCGGAGCCGGTGATGCGCATTGCCTGGTAAACATATGCCCTGCCGGAAAGCGGATCCCTTATTGCGCCGCCAAGGCAGGTTGCCGCGCCGCCGAACGGCTCGATCTCCGTGGGGTGGTTGTGCGTTTCATTCTTAAACTGAACAAGCCACTGCTCCGTTTTTCCGTCAATAGTAACGGGCACTTCAATGGAGCAGGCGTTGATCTCGTCGCTTTCATCAAGATTATCAAGTATGCCGCGTTTCTTAAGCGCCTTTGCGCCGATGCATGCCATATCCATCAGGCAAACATTCTTTTCGCGGCTGCCGTACACTTCTTTCCTGAGGTCAAAATATTCTTTTATTGCATCCTCCACAGCAGCGGCATATTTTGATTTTTCCACATGGATATCATCCAATATGGTGCTGAATGTGGTATGGCGGCAGTGATCGCTCCAGTAGGTGTCTATTACTTTAAGTTCGGTCAGGCTCGGATCCCTGTTTTCCGTTTTGAAATAATCCCTTACCCAGCAGAGATCGGCAACGCTCATCGCAAAGCCCATGCTTTTGTGATATTGTGCAATTTCATCATCGCTCATCGCCGTGAAACCGGAAATGCGCGCAATATCCGCAGGGCGGTCCGCCGTGATATCCAAACTTTCCGGTATTTCCATAGATGCTTCGCGGGATTCAACCGGGTTGATGATGTAGGATTTTATCTTTTCAAATTCCGCGTTGGTTATACCGCCTTTCAGCAGATATACTTTTGCGCTGGCAACAAGCGGCCGCTCCCCTTGTGTTAAAAGCTGGATACACTGGGCGGCGCTGTCCGCTCTTTGGTCATACTGGCCGGGCAGAAATTCGGCGGCAAAATATTTCCAGCCTGCCGGGATCTCCAGCTCGGTGTAAATATTATCCAGGTTCGGCTCCGAAAGGATCATTTTGGCAGCGTTGTCAAATTCCTCTTTTGAAAGGCCCTGCGCGTCATATCGGTTTACAAGCCTGAGGTCTTCAAGCGCCGTTATGCCCACTGTGGAAACAAGGTCTTCCAAAAGCTGTCTTGCCTCTATATCGTTTCCTTTTTTCTTTTCAACGAAAACGCGAAAAACTTTTGCCATATTACTACTCCTTTTCAGCAAACTAAACCGCGGCAGGTTTGCCGCTTGTTCTTTTATATTCCTGTTGTAAAGGAATGCAGAAAATTACCAATTAGTATAATAACACAATGTTTCCGTTTTGCCTATAGGTAAATGGATTTTTCGGCAGTTTTATTAACAAAAAATTCGCAAAAATATAATTTTTATGCTATAATGACGATATAATATATTATCGGGTTGATACCCCGTCGGCAGCGCTTTGGAAAGGAGCAATAAAGCAGTGACCGAAACCAACGAGGACAGAGCCTATGAAGTTGAATTTTTAAACTGTGTTGTGGATAAGGAAGATGATTTCCGGATCGTGGATTCCGATACGCATTTTTCCGAATTCGCGGGCGTTCATCCCTCCAAAATCAAAGAGGGAAAATTGTTTTTACAGGATATTATCATTCCGGCAGACAGGCAGGAAGTTATAGAAAAAATATGCAAAAAAGATTCCCGGTTCGTTTATATGGATCTGGATATGATCAACGGCAGCGGAGAGCAGGTATATGTGCACTGCACAGCGCAGAATATTGAAGATTCGCCGCTGTGCCGCCTTGTTTTTGCCGATGTTTCAAAAAGCAGGGAAAAGAACAGGATCTTAAAAGAAAAGGCAAAAGAGATCAACCATCTGATTGATCTTGTAACCGGCGGTGTGTGCCTGTTTAAAGTTACGCCGAATATGCATTTTGAAACGCTTTACATAAACGAGGGCGGCTGCCGCCTGTTCGGCACAACGAAAGAGGCGTGCAGAAAACAGACTTACCGCCTGGATGAGATTATCCATCCCGAGGATAAGACCCTTGTTTATCAGGCGGTGGGCAAGGCGATGGCAACCGGTGATCCCATTGATCTGGAATACAGGCTCCGCCAGCACAAGGATCAGTATATCTGGTGCAAGTGCAACGCCGCGGTGCATAAAACGGATGAGGATGGCTGCCCGGTATTTCATGCCATGTTTACGGATATTACGCGTGTGAAAGACGCGGAGGCACGGGCGGACAGGGCAAATGATAACCTGATCAACCTGCTGGAGAATCTGAACGGCGCGATCTTCTTTACCACGCCGGAAAAGCCGTTTGAATGTGATTTGATCAGCGGCGATTTCGTGAAACTGACCGGTTATTCCAGAGCAGAATTTTTTGAAAGATTTGACGGCGATCTCTCCCGTCTGATCAGCGGAGACAAAGCGGCGCTTGAAAAACAGCTTCACGATGATATCCTGAAAGCGGGAAAATGCGAGGCGCAGTATACCATTAAGACGCGCGGCTCCAAACTGAAAAGAGTTCGTGATATCAGAAAACTGATCACCCAGCAGGATGATTCCATGGCTGCGATCTGCGAGCTGGAGGAGATTTGTGAGACCTGAACGCATTCATTAATCCTTATGCCCTTGAAAATTTTATAAATCTGCTTACAGCGTGTGTTTGGCTTTACCGGCGGAACACGCGCTGTTTTTATGCGTTTTACGTTTCTTGTTTTTGCATCTTTCCGGCTGCTTTAATGTTTCTGCCGGCTGCGGAAACGGCAGCGCCGGGTTACACTCTGATGCTGCTTTTTTCAGAAAACAGCGGCTTAAGGATCTGTTCCGTGCGGATTCCCGATTTGTATAACAATAATATACAAATCGGAAATCTAAATTTTGTATAAATTCACAATGGAATAAATATGTAAAAATTATTATAATAAAGATTATAGTATTATGGAGTAATATGGGTAAGTGGATTTTCCGTAACACTGTTATCATGTAAACCGGAGGAAAAATAAATGAAAACAGGCAAAAAAGTGCTAAGTATCTTCTTGGCCGCGCTTACAGTAATCAGTATGACACTGCCGGGGCTTTCCGCGCTTGCCGCAGAGATTGATGAGGGCGGCGGCGTTATAGGCGTGTATGATATTGAGATTTTTTATGAGGACGGCACACTTGTTCCCGCCTATCAGGAGGACGGCGAAACCGCCTACATAGAATATATGTATGAAGGCGATAAAAAGCAGTTTACCTATCAGTTTATCGACTGCACGCTGCCGGATAACGGATATGTGAAATGGACAAGCGATACTCCCACCGTATGTGATGTTACGGAGGATGGCCTTGTTCGCGCGTTTGACTCTTCAAAGGGCGCGGCGGTACGGCTCTGGATCGATAATGAGGTGGCAACGGTGCCGCTGATCGGCTCACTGCTTAAAACCATATTTGAAAAGGCCCTGTTTAACGATACCGTTAATGTGGACACAATGGATACGGATGAGATTATTGCGCTTGTTGAGGCGGCATTCGGTTCGGATTCCCTGCTGGATCAGTATATTGATTCCTATAAAGGGGAACTGATCGACTCTCTCAGAGAATATCTGGATAAGGTTAATACCACGATTACCTGCACCATGTATGACGCAAACGGCAACGTGCTGGATGCGGACAGTTTCAGCGTTACCGTTCAGAAATCGCAGGAGATTTATGCGGATTTTATTCCGAACGGCACGCATATCACGAATAAACAGGATCTGCCCACCACGGTTGCGGTTGGTTCCACCCTTCAGCTTTCTGCTTGCACAACACCTACCAGGCTGCATATGGGCGTGATTTATTCCGTTAAAAACACTTCCATTTTTGACAGCGGCAAGGTAATTGCCACGGTGGATGACAGCGGTCTTGTTACGTTTAAAAATACGGGTGAAGTTACCATTTTGGTTTCCCCGGATACAGACGGATTTATTGAAAATCTGCTAAAATATATCAATTATATTTATGAACTGGAAAATCTTGGCACGGTAGATTCCAGCCAGATTGCGGACATTCTGATCAAATATGTAGGTCTGGATATCAACAGAACGGTGCTCACCGCCATTTTGGACGCCTGCTTTGCCATTTCCGATATCGTGGGCGATACGGCAGATCCCGTTCAGCTTACGGCAACCGCCGTTAAGATTATAGCGAATATTATTTATCAGTTCACAACGAATGATTCGATCACGTTTACCGTAGTGGACGGTGTGCCCGTTACGGATTTTGAGATTACCGGTGCAAATACCGTGCGTGAAGGAACGGAGATCCAACTCTCTATAGAAAACGCACAGCCGGAAGCGGCGGATACTTCGGATATCACATGGACTTCTTCTGATCCGTCTATCGCATCTGTAGATCCCGTTACCGGCATCATCACCGGCAGGGACGCGGGCGGTTCGCTCGGGCAGTATTCGCAGCAGACGGTGCAGATCACAGCCACCTCGGCGGCAAATAACGTTTCAAAAACCGTAAATATCACCGTGACCGGCAGGGTGGGCAACTATCTTTCCGATGTGGAGGTTACCGCGGACCGGGATTCCATAAACCTCGGCGAGAGTCAGTATATGCACGCGGCGGTATATCCCTCGCGCGTTGCGGAGTCGGATAACCTCTATTTCACATGGGGTATCAAGACCCAAAATGCCGAAACGGGCGAAGAAGAAATCCTTTGGGCAACGCAGCCTTATCAGGAAACGGACGCTCAAGGCAATCCGATGGTGGATGAAAACGGCGATCCCGTTATGAACGACGGCACCGCTACTGACGGAATCGGAAAAATCGATACAAACGGTTTGTATACGGCGGTCGGCGGCGGCAGCTGCACGGTTGTGTGCAAAGCGCAGACAGGCTATTATGTTGGCTCAAACTTCCTTGAGATAAGTTCTGTTCAGGGTGAAAAATCCATAGACAACGGCCAGCCGGTGCAGAGCATTTCACTTGAAGTGACCGGTTCTGTAGGCGGCAGTGATTATGCAGTGTCCGAACCGTCAGAGATCGGCGGGGAAACGCACCAGTTCGCTACCGTAACCATTAATGCGCTGGACGGCAATATTACCTATGTAAATAAAGGCATCACGCTGAAAGCGAATATCGCCCCGGCGGATGCAACCAATAAAACCGTAAACTGGTATATAGATAATAACAATTTTTCTCTTGAAAGCGATGCGGCAGCCGGCACCGCCACCGTAAAAATGAAGGCGGGCAATGAGAGCGCGCAGAGCGTAAATATCTACTGCGTTTCGGCGGACGGCGAAGTGCAGAGCGGTACGGTTACGCTTACGGTAGTCAGAAATGATGCTACATCCAACACCATTGACGGCGATGCGTTTTCCGTTATAAACGGTCAGTCTATTGACGTTACGCATTCCATGACTTTCGGCGGTTCCCTTACCGGCAGCAACGCGGCATGCTATGACGCAAACTGGTATTCGGTGGATAATGATATCGCTACCGTTATCAGCAAGGACAGCGAAACGGGCAACGCCGTGATTAAAGGCGTGGACGTTGGCACAACAACACTCTATTGCATTTCAACAGACGGCGGTATTCAGGATACGGCTACCGTTACGGTATATCCCGATAAATCCAGACTGCAGGAGATCATAGGCCTCTGTGAATCCACCATTATTAAGAAAACAGAGGAAAACAAGGAATATTTTCAGAATTATATGCTGATGCTCAATTACGCATATTATATCAACAATGAGATGGATATGGCGTCTCAGTCCGTTGTGGATACGTATGCGGAAGAACTGCTTTATGTGTTCTATCAGCTTGGCGGTTATGTTGGCCTCAACAGTGTAACGATTCTTGACAATGCCGGAAAGGAAGCGCCGGATCATATAAGTGTTGATGTTTCAACGCTGTATTATTACAACACTTCCTATCAGTTGGATTATGAACTGAGTCCCAAGGGCGCTATGTACAGAAACGTTGAATGGAAGTCCAGCAATGAAAGCGAGGTATCGGTTGACGCAACCGGTAAAGTTACACCTAAAAACGATTATACTTCCTGTTACTCAACCATAACCGTTACCGCAACAGATTATTTCGGCGATACGGTTTCGGACAGCGTTGTCGTTGCGTTCTCAAGAACGCAGGCAACGGGAGTAACGCTTGACAGAACCGAAATAATCGGAAAAACGGGCGAAAGCACCACTTTGGAAGCAACGGTGCAGCCTACTGCTCTCGGCGTAGGCTCTGCGGATATTACGGATGTGATCTGGTCCTCAAGCAATGAGGATGTTGCAACCGTGGATCAGGACGGCAATGTATCGTTTGTTTACGGCGGAGAATGTGTAATTACCGCCACAACGGCGGACGGCGGGCATACGGCGCAGTGCGCGGTTACCGTTCAAACCAACTACGACGCGTTGCAGCAGCTGATCACTTCTTATAAAAACCTTTCGCTTGCCGCGGAAAATTATTATCCGGATACCTATAACTCGTATATCCAGAAACTGAACGAGGCGCAGGCGCTCGTTGACGCCAACGCTTCTTCTCAGGAAGAGGTAAACGAAATGTACGCCCAGCTTGAGGCGGCGTACAACGGTCTTAAGAAATATACGTTTATCCAGAAAGTGGAACTTTATCTGGACGGCGAGGAGACAGACAATTATTATCAGTATGATCTTTCCCTGCTGGATGAAGGCCTTTCCTATAAGAATGCGGAACTCAACCTGAAAGTAAGGCTTTATCCGAACAACGCAAGTTACGAAAAGGTGGAATGGACTACTTCAACGGAAACCATAACGGTTTCGCAGGACGGCGTTGCAAGCCCCGCGCAGGATTCAAGCTGCTACGGCATGGTAACCTGCACGGTTACGGATCATTTCGGCAATCAATACAGCGATGATGTTTGGGTATCCTTTGCGTATTTCCCGGTTACATCTGTTGAAATCAACGAAGATGAGATCGGCGGCAGCATAGGCGAACAGTATCAGCTCAACTGCGTGGTTTATCCTACCGGAGATTCTGTATTCCATATCGGTCAGGCAAGCATCAAGGATGTAGTATGGTCTTCCGATAATGAAAGCGTTGCTACCGTGGATCAGACCGGTCTGGTAACCTTTACCGGCGCCGGCGCAACAACGATCCGGGTTACAACGTATGACGGCGGTTACACCGCGGAATGCCGTGTTTCCACGCAGGGAGACAGAAGCGCTCTGAACAACGCGATCGCGAAATATGCCGATGTCAACTATATGGATTATCAGTATGAATACGGCATGGCGTTCAAAGAGGCATATGATAACGCACAGGCGGCGCTCAGTGATGATTCCCTTGTGCAGTATGAGATTGATCAGATTGCAGACGCACTGAATAAGGCAGGCGAGGCGCTTGCCGGTCACGAATTCGTTGCCGCTGATACGATCAATCTGAGTTATGACAATCAGAAAAAGGACCTGCTTTTCCAATTCCAGTCCAGAGGCAGCGGCAGTTTAGACGCGAATGCCGTTACGCATTCTTTTGAGGATTCAGGCGCAGGCTACGAATCACGCACGATCTTAACGGCGTCTCTGCCGGCAGAGGCAGCCGCAAACTATAAGAGTCTGGAATGGAGCATCGTAAGCGAATCCGATGCGGATATTTCGCTCAGCGGCGCGCAGGCAACGATTTCCCAGCCCACGGCAAATCTGAATGCAAGCGCTAAGTCAGAACTCATGATTACCGCAACGGATTATTATGGAAGGACCGTAACCAGAACGATTAGGGTGGTTGTAGCGGAAGCGCTTGTAAACGGGATCTCATTGGATCAGACCAATGTGGAAAGATATGCAAACGAAGGCGCGTTCAAACTGAATGCTGCCGTCAGCCCAAGCGATGCCAGCATAAAAGATGTTATCTGGCGTTCAGATAACACAAACATTGCAACTGTGGATAACGAAGGCAATGTAACGCCTGTGAATACCGGAACGGCTGTGATCACCGTGGAAACGTTTGACGGCGCTTACACGGCAGCTTGTACCGTAACATTTAAAACGGATTACACACAGCTTGCCAATCTTTATGCGCAGTATAACGAATTTTATGAAAATACAAAAGATACGCACACCTATACTAATGCGTCGCTGCAGAACTTTAAAAACGCGCTCGATCTTGCAAATAAGGTAATCAGCGAGGCAACGGCGGATCAGGCAGATGTAAACACAACGATTGAAACCCTGAATACGGCGTATAACTCGCTCGAAAAATTCGTTCCCGTAACAGGTGTTTCCGTTACGCTGGAGGAAAGTGACAACGCCTCTGTGGTAAACGAAGGCTTTATCCGTTATCAGGCGCTTGCGCTCAACGGCGCTTCGCTGAAACTGAATACGGCGCTTGAACCTGCCGACTGCAGCTCCGGCACAACGGTGGAGTGGAGTTCTTCAAACAGTAATATTACGGTTGATCAGTATGGTCTTGTAACCAAAAACGGCATTTCCGCTGATTACGCGAAGATCACGGCAAAGGTAACAGATGAGGCAGGCAATACTGTGGAAAACAGCGTTTATGTTTCCTTTGTTACCACGCCCGTGCAGTCTGTTTCGTTTGATGAGGAATTTGTTTACGGTTCGCCGTCAACAACCGTAACGCTGGATCCGAAGTATTCCGGTTCTTCCGCAATCGCAATTCCAAGCGTGCGTGAATGCGTTTATGTATCCTCAGATCCTGAGATCGCAACGGTGGATGATAACGGTGTTGTAACCTTTATAACCGGCGGCGAATGTATTATAACCGCTTACGCTGTGGACGGCGGCGTTTCCGCAACTATCAGGGCGATCACCACGAATGATACCACCGCGCTCAATGCCGCCATTTCGGAATATTCCTCCGTAAATTATATGGATTATGAATATGAATACGGCATGGCGTTTAAAGAGGCGTATGAGCATGCGCAGGCGGTAAGCAAGGATTATCTCTCCACGCAGGAGGCAATAGACAGTGCCTGCGCCGCGCTCAGAACCGCGTACAACAACCTTGCGGATCATCCGTTTATCGAGGCGGGCACCGTTGCCCTTAAGATCAACGGCACAGATGTAAAAGACGGCGAATCCTATGTTAAGGATGAGAACAATGCCGTTGTGATCACGGCTTCCCATAACGAAGGCGCCATGATCAAATCCGCAGAGATCACATATTCCGATGCGGAAAACGTAACGGCACAGGTAAGCGGAGATACGATAACCGTTCTTAAGGATAATGACGCCGAATACGGCAGAATTACAATCACGTATACCGTTACCGATGATTATGACCGCGTTTCGGAGATTACCAGAACAATCATGGTAACGGACGCGCTGAAACGGATTGAATCGTTCAAATTCGTATATAACGGTGAAGAAGTTGATTCCGTTGCATACAAGAATATCAATCTGTATGGCAAGAGCATCCAGCTTTCCATCAATACTTATCCGGAGGCGGCTGAGAATTACACTTCCATTGAATGGAAATCCAGCAATTCCAAGGTAACCGTGGATCAAAACGGTGTTGTTAAGGTGGACGGCGTGATTTTGGCAAATAATTATCAGGCGGATATCACCTGCACAATCACTTTGAGCGACGGCACGCAGATCAGCAACACGATCCCCGTATCGTTTACAGTGGGACGCTAAGGAGGAAGCAGGGCAATGAACAAAGTTTTAAAGAAAAATTTATCTGCGCTTTTTGCTTTCATTCTGGCGCTTTCCTGCTTTACCGGGCTTGTGTTTGCAAACGCGCAGGACGGCGTTGAGATCAACGCCGTCAACTTCCCGGATGATCATTTCAGAAGTGTTGTGGAAGAACGCTATGATACAAACAAAGATCTCTTTTTAAGCCCGGAGGAAACGGCGCAGGTAACCAATATGCCCCTGTTCGTTTATTCCATACCTTACGGGCAGATTACGGATCTGAAGGGCATAGAATATTTCACAAATCTGAAAGAACTCTATGCCGGCGCGCTCGGGCTGGAAAGCGTTGATCTTTCCGCGCTTCAGAACCTGGAGTATTTAACCATAAACGGAAATGCCCTGACTTCGCTTGACCTATCTGCAAATACCGCGCTGAAAACGCTGTATTGTTTCGGCAACTCGGAATTGGCAAGTTTAATTCTGCCGGCAGGTATCACGGATCTGCAGTGCTACGGCTGCGCGCTGACTTCTCTGGATGTAAGCGCGTGCACGGGGCTGACTCGCTTAAGCTGTCATACCAATCAGATCACGGCGCTTGATCTTTCTCATAATCCGGCGCTTCAAACGCTGATCTGCAGTGATAACTGCCTGACGTATCTGGATCTTTCCGCAAATACGCAGCTTACCAATGTTACGCAGCAGAATATAGGTAATCAGTCTGTTACGGCTGCCGCAGCGGCAAACGGAAAAACATTTTCCGTTCCCGTCAGCGGCCTGCTTGCGCAGAATGTGGTGGAGCCGTCTGCTGCAGGCGAATATAACGCGCAGACCGGGGCTTTTGAATTTTCGGATTATTCTGCCGCACAAAACGGATTTGATTACGCTTACAACGTGGGGCTGTCGGGCGCTGCCAATATGAATGTGCATGTTAATGTAACAAAAGATTTTTATAAAGTTTCTTATTATGACGCACAGGGCGGCAGCCTTATGGATTATTTGTATGTTACCGCCGGCGGCGATTCGGCTGCGCCTGCGTTTCCGCAGGCTCCGTCCGGCTATGTTTGCCCCTCCTGGAGTGCGAACGGTAAAAATATAACTGCCGATACGGACATTTATGTTGTCTGGAATGCGCAGCACAGTTATGAAGTGGCTGGTTACGAAGGGTTCGTTGCAACTGCAAGGTGCTCTGTCTGCGGCGAGGAATATACAATAAGCCTTGAGGATTGTTATAACGCAAAGCAGGGCGACGCAAATTACGATTCCGTTATGGATGTGAACAGCGACGGCTATATCAACGCAAGGGATCATTCCATTCTGCAGCATACCTTTAAATAATCTTGTTTGTTTTAGAAAAGAGTCCGCTCTGATCTCAGATCAGGGCGGACTTTGCTTTTTCCTTGTGTTGTTTTGCTCTTAAATTTTAACTTTTTATGAAGGATTGAATTACCGGTTGAATACACTTTGTATTTATTTTATAATAAAAATATAGATGATTTCAGAAAATGAAAGGAGAGGCGCTTTTATGAAAAAAGTTTTAAGTCTGGTACTCAGCCTGATCATGGCGGTCTGCGTTCTGCCGGCAGGCGTTGCCTTTGCAGCAGGATCAGGCGCAATCAGCGCAGGGCAGACAGCCACGGTAACATTAGACCGTGACGGAGATACATATATTTTGCATTTTACTCCGGAAAGAACAGGCGAATACCGTATTGCATCCCATCTGGGAGAGGATATGGTGGATCCGTTTTGCTATATTCGAGACAGCAAAGGTCTGCCTGTAGTTGACGATTCTCTTTGTGATGATGTTATAGGTGAGGATGGAACAAGAAATCCCAATTTTGATGTTACAGCAGAGTTTACGGCGGATGAAGAATATACGATTATTTGCCAGTCCACGCACATCACCGGCCCGGTTTCCTATTTTGTGGAACTTACGGAAGTGAATCCGCCGGAACCTGATTTGCCGGAAGTTTCGGCGCCTGTTTTACAGGCAAAAGAGCTTACCCAAACGGGCTTTACCGTGTATTGGGATGATGTGGAGGGCGCAACAGAATATCAGATCTATGACGCAACCCATGACCCGGCTGCTTTTATCAAAACGGTAACGGAAAACGAATATGTATTTACCGGCCTTGCTCCAAACACGGAATACAAAATTCGCGTAACCGCAGCCAATGCAGAGCATAGTGCCTCCTCGGAGATCTCTGTCACCACCCTTGCGCAAGAGGAACCGGAAGGCCCAAAACCGCAGGCGCCAACGGGATATAATGTGTATGCGCGCGGCGACGGCGGAACGGATCTTTACCTTGAATGGAACCGCGTTGAAGGTGCAGACGGTTATAAAGTTTATATCTATACGGGCGCTCCCGGTGAAGAGGGGTATACCGAAACCCTTAAGGGCACAACAAGTGAAAACAGATTCGCGTTTACGGATCTCATCCCGGCATGGGAATATAATGTAAAGGTTACTGCGTATAACGAATACGGCGATGCGTCATCCAATACCAGAGTATGCGCGGCGCCGCTGCCGGTTGAAAATGTTACAGCCACGGCAAACGGCAATACCATTACCGCAAAATGGGATGTGCAGGCGTCTCACGGCTACTACATTCAGTGGTCAACAGATCAAGATTTTCAGCAGGATGTAAACGGCGCGTTCATTACGGGTTCCGGCGCAACCAGTTACACGATCCCGGTAAACAGCAATGATACATATTATGTGCGCGTTCGGGCGTGGAAATGGTATCAGGATCAAAGGCTTTACGGCGATTTCTGCGCTGCGGTAAAAGCCGGCACAAAACCCCAGGCGCCAACAGGCTATAACGTGTATGCGCGCGGTGACGGCGGAACGGATCTTTACCTTGAATGGAACAACGTTGCCGGAGCGGACGGATATCGTGTATATATCTATACAGGCACTTACGGTCAGCCGGGCTACACGGAAACCTTAAAGGGTATAACAGAGGAAAACAGATTTGTGTTTACGGATCTTGTTGCAGCGTGGGAATATAACGTAATGGTTGTTGCGTATAACGATTACGGCTCCGCCTCATCCAAAACCCATGTGTGTGCAGCGCCGTCCCCTGTTTTGAATTTCAGCGCCGAAATGACCGGCAGCACGATCAACGCAAAATGGGATGTGCAGGCGTCTCACGGCTATTACATTCAGTGGTCAACAGATAAAGATTTCCGGCAGGATGTAAACGGCGCGTTTATTACGGGTTCCGGCGCAACCAGTTATGCAATCGGTGCAGACAGCAATGAAACGTATTACGTGCGTGTCAGAGCATGGAAATGGTACCAGGGCGCAAGGCTTTACGGCGATTTTACACAGCCGGTAATGGTTCCCGATTAAAAGTATACTTCTATAAACAGAATGGAGGAAGGCGGGTAACAGCTGTAACTTTTAACCGTGCCGTGCCTTGAGGAAGCCTTTTGGAAATGCTTTATTATACAAAAGAGTTCAGCGCTTTGCGCATTGTATGAACACGATTTAGCCGGATATAATCGGTACGCAGGAACTGAATCAGGCTTGGCAGCCTTGAAACGCTGATGAGCGATTATGATTCCTATGGGGTTAAACGCACGGAGATGAAAATGAAAATAAATCTGAAATGAATGCGGTTTTCTGGCGTAAAGATAAATACACTGCTGTGGATAAGGTCACTTTCTGGCTTTCGGAAACTCCGGATACCCAAAGCAAGTATGACGGCGCCGGGTGCAACAGAATATGCACATGGGTGCTTTTGCGGGAAACAGAAACCGGAAAATTACTGCTCCATATGAATACGCATCTTGATAATGCAAGCAGTGAAGCGGCAAATTTCGGCGCGCGGCTTATCATGCAGCGCATGCAGGCACTGTCAGAGAAATATCCGCAGGCGCAGATCGTTCTTACGGGCGATTTTAATCAGAACCGCGGCATGGCGGCTTATAATGCCGTTGCCGCAGAACTCAGTGATACGCTTTCCGCTTTTCCGGACAGGGCAGACGGAACATATCAGAACCGGGGTGAAACGGACAGATCGGAGCCGATCGATTTTATCTTTGTGTCTGATGATTTTAATACGCTTAATTATGAGATACTGGATGATATACCGGAGGGCTATGTAAGCGATCATTACGGGGTTTATGCGGAATTTTCACTTGAATGATCTGTTTGATCACCGTTAAATTGAAAATGACCGGTTAATAAATTAACCGCGGCTGCTTGAAAGCAGCCGCGGTTTTTATATGCCCTGCGTTTTCGGCAGATTTATAAATGCCGTTAAAATCAAACTTTTTCTTTCGTTAAAAAATCGGAGCGGACTTTTGTCCGCTCCTTTTTTCGGCACATGGCCGGCATTATCACCGGGGTGTTGGTGGTGATAAATACAATATCATTTTAACACATTTATTTATAAAAATGTTATTTTTTAGCAAAAATATAAAGAATTATATAAAACGGTGCAATAAGGCGGTTATATGTAAATAAGTTTGCACAATAAGCATATCCGATCATAAATATAATAATGCAGATGTGCTAATATGCTTGCATTTATTTATTCATTGCTTCTTATGATTTTATTCGTTCTGATTTTGTTATCTTAAATCAAAAGTTTCCGTAACCTCATTTTGTTCATCACCGGAAAGATAGGTAATCTCAAGCGCTGTGCGGTCTTCGGAAAATTTTGCGCTTACCACAGGCGTGTCAAGCGCAGAGAAATCGGGTTTAAATTCCCTGTAATATAAACCTTTATCAAAAATATTACGTACCGCAACAGTCCTGTTTTCAAAAGTGTTTTCGCGCGGTGTGTTTATATATGCAATCATATCGTTCGAATTTGCTATAACATATAAAAATTCTTCGGAAAAAGCATCTGTTTTGCCGTTATAGTATTTGTGTACGGAAATTCCGGTTCCGTAGCCTATCTCTATATCTACAATATCCTCATCTGTCATTGATACCGAAAGCGGTCTGCCGGTAGTTTCACTGAGTACGGTTTCACCCTTTGCGTTGTATATTTCATAAGTTTCGGAAAGCGTACCGCCGAACACCCTGAAATACTTTCCGTCCGAAATGATATTTACATCGTTTTGCACGTTGGTTTTGGAATCATTTTCTTGCTTAATGTATGTGCTGTAGTCAATCCATTCGTCAAAATTGCCGAAACCGCCGCTCGGGCGCTGTCTTGAAACTGTTGTTAAAACTGATTCGGGGTATTCCGTGTCGCTCAGGCTGACGCGTGTAAAAGTTCCGTCCGGGTAACAGGCGTAAAACATATCGTTGAAAACAGCACAGTCATAATCGGCAATTCTCAGGTCTCTGCATATGTAGCCGTTTTCTCGCCCGCCTTTGCCGGCGGTATTTATTATCTCACCGTTTGTAATATCGCAATACATATAATCAAGGACACTTCCGCCCGTGTCCGCCATGAAAAATATTCTGTCCTCAAACATTCGATATGCGCACATGGAATCCGGCAGTTCGCAAATGAATTCCAGCCCATCGGAATCATCGCCAAGGTAAAACGAATATAATTCATGGCGACCGTTTTCCTTTGAATATCTTTCGCAGTAAAAACTGTTTCGCCACAGACCCAAAGATATAAAATGCCGGTCTGAATCATTCCGGAAAAGTTCGGTGGATTTATCTTCTTCCTCGTCATAGGCAATATTGCCGGCAAGCACCATTCCGTCTTTAACAAGGAAATCGCCGTAGCCGTTAAGCCCGCTTATCAGCAGTTTTTCGGCGCCGGTCAGCATATTACGGCGGTATAAATTATATTTTTGCTCACCGCCTGAAATTTCATTCACAAGATAATAAAGTTTGTTGTGAAAAACGGTAAATGAAATGATATCCGCATCGCCGTTTGTCATAAGTTTTACTTCGCTGTTTTTATCCGTTAAGTCAATCCGCGCAATATATTCGGCGGTGTCGCTCTGCGTGCCCGCATATGTTTTATAATACATATAATCGCCGTATATAAAAGGCTCGGAAAAATCATTTTTGTTAATTTCCGTGTATTCGTAAGCGGCGGAGATCGTGTCGCAGTCGTTTTGAATTATGTAAAAATCATTTTGCTTTGAAAGACAGAAAATATCCCCGTATCCGGAAAAAACATGTTGCTGAACAGCAAGGCTGTAGTCGCCTGTGTCGATTTTTTCTCTTTCGGGTATGCATATAATTGCGCTTTGCAGTATCAGCAATAACGACAAAACAATTAACGACCCTCTTAAATCTGCTGTTTTCATTTTTATCCTCCAAAATAAGTGGTATTAAAATTCGCCGTTCTGCTTATCACTGCATCAGTGCGGAGTTTATTACAATGTTTACAGCATTGCATATTATATAAAGCACAATACACGGGTCAAAACATAGTGTGTATTTTTTGAATGCGGTGGAGCAATACTTTCAGCATTTATAGGCGGTGCTTTGGTATATCCGATCACACCGATGATACCAAATATAAGTTCATATACATATGTTTTTTCTTTAACTCCCTGCGATCTATTATAAAATATACTGCAAAACGCATGAGCAACCCGCTTATAATATCAGCGGGCACGAATAAAAGGTGAAAGTTTCGCCAAAAGGGCAGTATTGGCGAGAATCACAGTAAGAAACTGTGTTATATCGTTTTTGATTCCGCCGTAATCAAACGGAAAATACATATAATTCACTTGTTTTTCTTTTGTATTTTTGTTGTCCATATCTTTTGCTCTGCCGCTTTGCGTCTGGATTTTGGTTTTTATGCATAATACCCCTAATTTAAGTATATAATGACTGGTTTGTATTTGCAACTATAAAATTCCGGCGGAGAAAATTGCGCGCGTAAAATTTCACCCCGTTTTGTTTTTGCGCCTGCGCCTTGCGTTTTTCGCTGTTTTGGCGCTGATTTCTTTTGCTCTTTTAAAAAGAAAAAGCCGGATTTGTGCTAAATTGATAAAAAAATAACCAAATATTCAAAACTTTTATTGAAAAAGTATAGATTTTTGTTAAATTTTATTGTAAAATAAAAGTCAATTCGTTTTTTCAAAAATCGGGGGAGTATTATGAAGAATATGCTTACGGATGAAACCCGCAGCCAGCGGGAAAAATTAAACAAAGTGTTTGAAAAATATAAGGACATGCCGGGCAGACTGATGCCTGTTTTGCAGGAGGCGCAGGAGATCTACGGCTATCTGCCGTATGAGATACAGCAAAGGATCTCTGAAGCGCTGAATATCTCCATTTCCGATGTTTACGGCGTTGCGTCCTTTTACAGCCAGTTTAACCTTACACCCAAGGGAAAGCATCAGATTTCCGTTTGCCTCGGCACAGCGTGTTATGTGAAAGGCGCAAACAAAGTGCTGGAGCGCATTGAGGAAAAGCTTGGCATCAAAAACGGGGAATGCACAGAGGACAGACTGTTCAGCATTGATTCCTGCCGCTGCGTAGGCGCGTGCGGACTGGCGCCTGTTATTATGATCGACGACGAGGTGTACGGCAACCTGGATGTAGATAAGGTGGACGCGATTCTGGATATGTATATAGAGAATGAGAAAGGCGGTGTGTCTGATGACGATCAGTGAACTCAATGCGATCAAAGAACGCAACAGGGATATTGTTTTGGTCAGAAAGCTTGCCGCTTCTGAAAGTGAAAAACTGGAAAAGAAAACGGAATACAGAAAACAGGTGCTGGTGTGCGGCGGCACGGGGTGCACTTCCTCCGGCTCCAAAAAAGTGCTTAAAGCGCTGAATAAAGAACTGGAAACGCAGGGTATAGACGATGTGCTTGTGGTCAGAACAGGCTGTTTCGGCCTTTGCTCGCTCGGCCCAATTATGATCGTCTATCCCGAAGGGTCTTTTTACAGCAAAGTCACCGCGCAGGAAATCCCGGAGATCGTTGCCGGCCATTTGAAAAAAGGCGGCAAGCCGATCAACAAATACCTTTACCCGGAAACGGTACATAAAGACGGCAGTACGATTCCGCTTGCCGAAACTTCTTTTTATAAAAAACAGATGCGCATTGCCCTGCGCAACTGCGGCATGATAGACCCCGAAAATATTGAGGAGGCGATCGGCACAAACGCCTATCAGGCGCTTGCCAAAGTGCTGACGCAGATGACGCCGCAGCAGGTGATAGACGAATTGCTGGAGGCAGGGCTGCGCGGCAGGGGCGGCGCCGGATTCCCCACCGGGCGCAAATGGTCCTTTGCCATGGCGCAGGAAAACGACACGAAATATGTTTGCTGCAACGCGGATGAGGGCGACCCCGGCGCGTTTATGGACCGTTCGGTTCTGGAGGGCGACCCCCACGCTGTTATAGAAGCCATGGCGATCGCGGGTTACACGATCGGTGCAAAACAGGGCTTTGTTTATGTGCGTGCGGAATATCCGATCGCCGTTTCAAGGCTCAGGATTGCAATTGAGCAGGCGCGGGAATACGGACTGCTCGGCAAAAATATTTTGGGCACGGATTTTGAGTTTGATATTGATATCCGCCTCGGCGCCGGCGCGTTTGTGTGCGGCGAGGAAACGGCGCTCATGACCTCCATTGAGGGCAACCGCGGCGAGCCGAGACCGAGACCGCCTTATCCCGCTGTGAAAGGCCTTTTCGGCAAGCCGACCATCCTGAATAATGTGGAGACCTACGCAAATGTTGCGCCGATCATTCTGCGCGGCGCAAAGTGGTATTCCTCCATCGGCACGGAAAAATCCAAGGGCACCAAAGTGTTTGCCCTCGGCGGCAAGATCAACAATGTTGGTCTGGTTGAAGTGCCGATGGGCACTACGATCCGCGAGATCGTGGAGGAGATCGGCGGCGGTGTGCCGAACGGCAAAAAATTCAAGGCGGCGCAGACGGGCGGTCCGTCCGGCGGCTGTATCAGCGCGGATTATATGGATGTTCCCATAGATTATGATAACCTGGTTGAGATCGGCTCCATGATGGGCTCCGGCGGTATGATCATTCTGGATGAAGATACCTGCATGGTGGATCTTGCAAAATTCTATCTTGAATTTACAGTGGATGAAAGCTGCGGAAAGTGCACGCCGTGCCGTATAGGCACACGCAAACTGCTGGATTATTTAACCAGAATCACAGACGGCACTGCTACGGTGGAGGATCTGGATAAGATCAAGGAACTTTCCAATCATATGAAGAGCTCCTCGCTTTGCGCTTTGGGGCAGACGGCGGCAAATCCGATTCTGTCCACCCTTAACGCCTTTGGCGAGGAATATCTTGAGCATATTAAAAACAAACGCTGCCCGGCGCATGTGTGCACAGCGCTGCTTTCGTTTACGATCAATCCCGAAAAATGCCGGGGCTGCACGCTGTGTGCGCGCAACTGCCCGGTAGGCGCAATCACGGGCAATGTGCGCGAGCCGCACACGATAGATCCGGATAAATGCATTAAGTGCGGGCTTTGCATGAGCAACTGCCACTTTGAGGCCATTGAAAAGAGATAAGGGGGGCGATGGAAATGGTAAAACTTAAGATCAACGGCACACCCGTTGAGGCGGAGGAAGGCACAACGATCATAGAGGCCGCAAGGCTTGCCGGTATAGATATACCGTCGCTCTGCTATCTGAAAGATATCAACTGCATCGGCGCGTGCCGTGTGTGCGTTGTTGAGGTAAAGGGCGCAAGAAGCCTGGTTGCCTCCTGCGTGTACCCGGTAGAGGAAGGGCTGGAAGTCTGGACGAATACGCCCAAGGTGCGCCAGTCACGGCAGACAACTTTGGAACTTTTGCTTTCTGAGCATCATAAAAAATGCCTTTCCTGCGTTCGGTCAGACAGATGTGAACTGCAAAAACTCTGCAAGGATTATGGTGTGGATGAAGACAGATTCCCGGATACGGATAAATTGCAGGAAATAGATTATTCTTCGTCTTATCTGGTGAGGGACAATAATAAATGTATCCACTGTATGCGCTGCACCGCCATGTGCCATAAGCAGACCGTGGGTGTGATCGGCCCCAGAAACAGGGGGCATAATAAAACGATCGGCTGCGCGTTTGATATTCCGCTTCAGGAAACTTCCTGCGTAGGCTGCGGCCAGTGTGTGGTCTCCTGCCCCGTTGGCGCGTTGTATGAAAAATCAAGCGTTCCCGATGTGTGGGAGGCTATTGCGGATCCGGATAAAAAGGTGGTATTCTTTACGGCTCCGGCGATCCGCGCAACGCTCGGCGAGGAATTTGATCTGCCGATCGGCACTAATGTTGAAAAGAAACTGCCCGGCGCAATAAGAAGGCTTGGCGCAGACGCTGTGTTTGACATGGACGTTACCGCCGATCTCACGATTTTGGAAGAAGCAAATGAACTGGTAGACAGGATCAAAAACAAAAAGCCGCTGCCGATGTTCACTTCGTGCTGCCCCGGCTGGGTGAAATTTGCGGAGCATAATTTCCATTCCCTGCTGCCGAATCTTTCCACCTGCAAATCGCCGCAGCAGATGTTCGGCGCGCTGCTTAAAACATATTATTGTGAAAAGAATAATCTTAAGCCGGAAGATCTGTATGTGGTTTCCGTAATTCCCTGCACGGCAAAGAAATTTGAGATCACGCGCCCGGAAATGGCGGGCGATGTGGACGCCGCCATCACAACGCGCGAACTTGCGCAGATGATCAGCGGCGCGGCAATCAATTTCAACGCGCTTAAAGACGAGGCGTTTGATTCGCCGTTTGATGTTGCCAGCGGCGCGGGCGTTATCTTTGGCGCAACGGGCGGCGTTATGGAGGCGGCTTTAAGAACGGCGGCGAATATCCTTGACGGCGATTTCAAACTGGTTGATTTCAGCGAGGTCAGGGGTGTAAACGGCATAAGAACCGCAACTTACAATGTTGCGGGCATGGAAATAAAAGTTGCCGCCGCAAGCGGGCTTGCAGACGCAAGAAAACTTTGCGAGGAAGTGGAAAGCGGCAATTCGCCCTATCAGTTTATAGAGATCATGGCGTGCCCGGGCGGGTGCATAAATGGCGGCGGTCAGCCGATTCAAAGGGACGCAACCAGAAATACGGTTCCGATAAAAGAACTGCGCGCCAAGGCGCTTTATGATGAGGATAAGGCGCTTAAAATCAGACGTTCGCACGATTCGCCTGTTATTGAAAGGCTTTATAAAGAGTATTTCGGCAAGCCAAACGGCGAAAAGGCGCATCACCTGCTGCATACAACGTATACGCCAAGGGATAAATTTTAAATCACTTATCTGAACAAGCCGGCGGAAAAGCAAAATGCTTTTCCGCCGGCTTTTTTAAAAAATGTGACCTTTTTGCCCGCCCGGTTGTGTTATAGGTGAAAGGCGGTAACGGGCTCCGTGCTTTTCTATTCGTTTTATAACTGTTTACCGTGCGTGAAGGGAGGAAGAAATGAAAAAAGAAATAACAGATGAGCTGTTTAGGGATAAATATGAAACTTATTCGAAACTGCTGTTTTGAATAAGTTTCTTCACCTTGGCAACGCACATGACGCGGAAGATATTTTGAATTTGTCAAGCGTTTATTACCAACCTGAAAAAGCAGTGGATACCCTCCTTGCCGACCCGGATACGGACAAAAGCGAACTGCCGGTTGACGAGGTGACGATAACCGTTACTTTTCAGGACGGCAAAAAGGCAAGAAAAACAGTAAATGTTTCTTTTGATAAAGACGGCGTTGCGCAGTTCGTTATGAAGTAAAGTAAACATGTTTTTTGGCGGCGGCTGATTTCAGCTGCCGCTTTTTTTGTGGATTTTTTTATTTGCGGAAAAATTTTTTGAAAATCTTTTCAAATTATAGCCTGTTTATGCTATGAAAACTCCGTTTTCCGCCTTAAGGGTGAAAGGACCTTTCAAAACTGCAAACGGAGGCGGATATGGGAAGAAAAAAGAAAACACTTCGGGAGGAGATTGCGGACGGATTCCGGCAGCTTGCTTTCGGCAATGTGCGGGACGCTGCCGCGCTCCTTTTTGCAAATGAGGAAGAGATACTTGAAAAACTGCCCGGCTATGATCTTTTCAATATCAGCGAGATCAAGAAACCGAAAGGCGGCGGCATGGAAATCAAATTTTTTGACCGTATAAAAGCGCTTGAAAAATTATGGGAATTTTCACAAACGGAGTCTTCTGAGCCGCTGAGTTTTTACCGCGCGCTGGAAGAGAGCGCCGGCAACGCCGCCGCTGCGCTGCGTGAGGAATATGGCGAATAAATTTTATCCCTTTTCCAAAAAACAGCTTGCCGTTTTAACGTGGTGGTGTTCGGGCAGCCCCGCGGCGGATAAAAACGGCCTCATCTGTGACGGTGCCGTGCGTTCCGGAAAAACGCTTTGTATGAGTATATCATTTATAAGCTGGGCGTTTTACCGCTTTAACGAAACATCTTTTGCCATCTGCGGCAAAACGATTGCCTCGCTCAGGCGCAATGTGGTAACGCCGCTGATCCCCGTTTTAACTTCCCTCGGCTTTGTCTGCAATTATACACTGAGCCGCAACCTGATTGAGATAGAAAGGGGCGGCAGGCGAAACCGGTTTTATTTGTTCGGCGGGCGCGATGAATCCTCCGCCGCTTTGATTCAGGGCATGACGCTGGGCGGCGTTTTGCTGGACGAAGCTGCCCTGATGCCCAGATCTTTTGTGGAACAAGCGCTTGCAAGATGCTCGCTGGAGGACGCCAAATACTGGTTCAACTGCAATCCGGAGCATCCGTTTCACTGGTTCTACAATGAATGGATCTTAAAAAGAAACCAGAAAAAAATGCTCTATCTCCATTTTACGATGGAGGATAACCCATCCCTTTCACGCGCGGTCATAAGCAGATATAAAAATCTGTATTCCGGTGCGTTTTACGAGCGGTTTATAGAGGGCAAATGGGTGGCGGCGGACGGTTTGGTCTACCCAATGTTCAGCGCAAAGCGGCATATCAAAAAAAGCAGCGGCGGTTTTTCGCAGTATTATCTTTCCTGCGATTACGGCACGGTGAATCCGTTTTCGCTGGGCCTTTGGGGAAAGAGCGGCTCAAAGTGGTACCGGATCGGCGAATATTACCATTCTGCCAGGGATACGGGCGTGCAGCTAACGGATGAGGAATATTATGAGCGCCTTTGCGCCCTTGCCGGCAACAGGAAGATAGAGGCGCTGATCATAGATCCGTCTGCCGCAAGTTTTGCTCAAACGGTGCGCCGCTACGGAACATACCGGGTCATTAAGGCGGATAACGATGTTTTAAAGGGCATCAATCTGGTCTGCCGCGCGCTTAAAGAAGAGGATATTTATTTTTATCCCGAGTGTGAGGATGCGATCCGCGAATTTTCCGTTTACCGCTGGGACAACGATATAAAAAGGGATTCGCCGAAAAAAGAAAACGACCACGCAATGGATGATATCCGCTATTTTGTTTCTACCGTTTTATACGGAAAAAGCGAGGATATTTATACCTTTGCGGTGGAAAGGATGTGAGGATTTGGGCTTGTTTGGCAAGCGAAAGTCCGGCAAAGCAAAAGAGACCGCGGCAGCGGCAGTGCAGACGAGTGCGTTTTCAAACCGGCGTTATGCGCGCATGGGCAGTTTTGCAAATCTGGGGCTGAACAATCGTGTTTACCGCTCGCTCCGGGAAAATGTGCCCGTGATAGACGCTGCCGTGCTGAAAATCATCCGCCTGATGAACGATTTTACGTTTGAAACGGGCAGCGCGGCGATAGACGCCGAAATGAACGGCTTTTTTGAGGCCGTGGACGTGGGCGGCAATCAGACGGGAATCAGCGCGTTCGTTTCCACGTATCTTTCGGATCTGCTTACATACGGCAGCGCCGTTGGGGAAATGATTGCGGATGACAACGGCTTTTACGCGCTTTATAACGGCGAACTGAGCGCGCTTGAAGTGAAACGGGCACAGAATGATCTGGATCTTGAATTCTACAACGGCGGCAAAAAACTGCCAAGGCAGGATCTGATTGTTTTTTCCGCGCTGAATCCGGAGCCGGGCAGTATTCTGGGCACCAGTCTTCTAAGAGGGCTGCCGTTTATTTCAGATGTTTTGATGACGGTCTATCACACGATCGGAGAAAACTGGGAACACGCGGGGAATCTGCGGTACGCCGTAACTTATAAGCCTGCCGACGGAGACACGGATGCCGGCGTAGCCAAAAACAGGGCGGAGCAGATCTGCCGCGCGTGGCAGGACGCCATGAGCAGCCGGGATACCGTTAAAGATTTTGTTGCCGTGGGCGATGTGAGCGTAAAGGTGATCGGGGCGGACAACAATGTGCTTTCCAGCGAAATACCGGTTCGCCAGCTCTTGGAGCAGATCATCGCCAAAACGGGGCTGCCCCCGTATATGCTTGGTTTTTCATGGTCCACTACGGAACGCATGAGCCAGCAGCAGGCGGATATGCTTACCACGGAGCTGGAGGCTTACAGAAAAATCATTACGCCGGTGCTCATCAGGATCGCGCGAAAGTATCTTGAGATCCGCGGTGTTGATCTGCCGGTCAGCGTGAAATGGGCAGATATTACGCTTCAGGATGAGACCGAGCATGCCAGGGCGCGGCTTTACACCGCCCAGGCTGAAAAACTGCTTAAGGAGGGCTGTAATGACGGATAGATTTACCGTTAAGGCATACACGCCTGACCAAAGCGATTACGAAAAGATCCGCGCTTTTACACGCCGCGCGTTTTCGGCAGACGAACTGTATGCGTTTGAGGTCACGCTGTGTGACAATGAGATAGACAGGGATTTTGAAAAGTTTTCCGTAAACGCGCTTAGCGCGCTGCAAAACCTTTTTGTGGGCAAAACCGGCATCAAGGATCATTCCATGAAGGCGGAGGATCAGACAGCAAGAGTGTTTGACACACGCCTTGAAAAAATACCGGGCAAAAAAACGGCGGACGGAGAGGATTACGTTGCCCTGCGGGCAAAAGCGTATATGGTTCGAACGCCGGAAAACGAATCGCTGATCCGGGATATTGACGCCGGGATTAAAAAGGAGGTTTCCGTTTCCTGCAGCGCAAAAAGCCGGGTGTGTTCCGTCTGCGGCGCGGAAAAAAGCAAGGAATACTGCGGCCATAAGCCGGGCGGCACGTACGGCGGAAAACTGTGTTATACGATTCTGGATGATGTGTGCGACGCATATGAATTCAGTTTTGTGGCAGTGCCTGCGCAGAGAAACGCAGGTGTGGAAAAAGCATTTGATATGGAAAAGGACGGTACGATGACAGAGGATATTCTTAAAAAATTAAGATCCGGCGGCACTGCCGTTTCGGACGGGGAGGCGGCTTATCTTGTGCAGATGATGGATGAGCTGCGCGATGACGCCGCCCTCGGCAGAGAGTACAGAAAAACACTGGTGCGGGATCTGGTAAAACTGTGCGGCAGGGAACTGCCGGAACTGGATACAGAGATTTTCAAGCGCGTTGCCGATATCATGACGGCAAAGGAACTTGTAAGTTTTAAAGAGGCGTTTGAAAAGCAGCGCGCGCGGCGTGAAAAACCTGCTCCGCAGCTTGTAAGGCAGAAAGAGCAGAAGGCAAAAGGCGCGCTGAGCGAGTTCAAAATTTAGGAGGATAACTGATGAAAGTTGGATTTAAAGGATTTAAAGAGCAGGTGCTCACGTTTCTTGCCGCAGAGCCGGTCACCGCAGGCAGCCCGGTTACGGTTGCGGATTCGGGGCTGATCTCAAACAGCAAGGCGGATGAGGAATTTGCCGGCATAGCCACGCAGGGCGGCGATAAGTTTGCCCCGGTTATGATCAGCGGCTATACAAAACTTTCTTACACTGCGGGCACGCCGAAATGCGGCTGGCAATATCTTACCGCAGACGGCAGCGGCGGTGTGAAGATTGCGACGTCCGGCAAGCAGGCGCGCCTTGTTGTGGAGATAGACACCGATCAAAAAACGATCGGCGTTATACTTTGATCCGGGAGGGATGTTTTATGGCATTTGATACATTGAAACTGGATAAGGGGCTTTACGCCTCTTCCAAAGGGTTTACTGCTTCACTTGAGGCGGTGGATCCGTCAGAAAACTATATCGGCACGGAATTGGAAGGGCTTGACGCTTATCAGCGCCAGCTCAAACGATTTGACATTAAGGTCTCCGGCGCCGGATCGGACAGCGTGTCCAAATTCTTTCAGACGAGTGATTCCGCCGTTTTGTTTCCGGAATATATCAGCCGTGCCGTGCAGCAGGGCGTAGAGGAAGCGGATCTGCTTTCCAAGATCATTGCCACCACAACGGAGGTGGATTCTTTGGATTACCGATCTGTGGAAAGTGTACCGTCCGAAGAGGAAAAGGAACTTGCCGCCGTTGGTGAAGGCGCTTTCATTCCGGAGACCACCATCAGGGCTAAGGACAAGTTAACCCGCCTTTATAAACGAGGAAGAATGCTGGTTGCGTCCTATGAGGCAATCAAATTTCAAAAACTGGATCTTTTCACCGTTACACTGAAGCAGATCGGTTCGTATATTGCGCGTTCCCAGTTCGCGGATGCCATTGCCGCGCTGGATGACGGCACTTCAGAGGTGATCAGCGCGTCCGGCGATACGGTAACATATAATGATCTGATCAGTCTTTGGGCGAAGATTTCCCCCTATACGATGACAACGGTTATCGCAGGCGTGCCAAGCATTTCCGCCCTGCTCAACATGGCGGAGTTCAAGGATTCCGCGGCGGGTCAGAATTTTCACGGAACGGGTAAAATGATCACGCCGCTTGGCGCGGAGATCGTGAAATGCGATGCACTCGGCGGCGATAAGATTATTGCGCTGGATAAAAATGCCGCGCTTGAAAAAGTATGCGCCGGCGGCGTCGTAACGGAGTATGACAAATTGATCGACAGGCAGCTGGAAAGAGCTACCGTTACCACCATTGCGGGATTTTCAAAGATATTCCCCGATGCGTGCAAGTTTGTTGAATTCGGCGAGTAAAATGGAAAGGAGTGCGGGCGATGATAGACAGAGCAGGTGTTTTGGAATGCCTGAAAGAACTGGGCGCGGCAGGAGGAGAGCCGGAGCGCTATGCGGCGCTGGTTGATTTTGCGTGCAGCAGTGTTTACGCCCGCTTAAAAGACAAAGCGTTTGAAACGGACGACCGTGCCGTGTTTCTTGCCGCCGCGCAGGCAAATTATATGATCTGCTGCGGCAGTCAGGCGGACGGATTTGATTCTTTCACCGCCGGGGATGTTTCTTTCAGCGGCGGTTCCGGTGCGGCTGCCGCTGCCGGGCAGATCCTTGCTGCCGCGCGCAGCAGTGCGGCGGATCTTGTGGAAAGCAGCGCTTTTGCTTTTAAGAGTGTTTAAATGAATCGGGCGCTTAAAATTAAAAACGGCTTGCAGAAAGCAGGGAAACAGGTCTTTCTGAAAGACGGTGAATGGATCTCCACTCCGTTTTTTGCGGTCATTGCGCAAAAATGGAGGAGCAACCGATCCAATTTTGAATTGGAAAGAACGCCTGCCGGCAGGGTCAGCAAGGATTATTTTACTTTTATCGGGCCGTATAACCACAATATTATGCGCCTTTCGGAAAACGCACGTGTGCTTTTCGGGGAGGAAGAATTTATCTTCAAAAAGAAAGAAGAGGTTTCTGCCGGCGGCGAAATATTGTTTTACTGGGGCGTTTTAAGAAAGGTTTGGGGTGCGCAATGATGGATTTTAAAACAATAACGGATCTTGTTTTGGAACGGATCCGGGCGGACGCGTATTTTCATGATTTTAAAGTGATGTCCGCGTTTGCGCCTGTTCAGAAGCCCACCCTTCCGGAACAGCCCGCTGTGCTCTGCGGTGTGCTGCAGGCAAACGCGCAGACCGCCGCCCTTGGCGAGGACGTGCAGGCAGGGCAGATCACTGTTTTTGCCGATGTATACGTTCCGTTTGATCAGTGCGGTTTTGATTTTGAGCACACGGCAGGCAGAATATTCGGCGCGTTGTGCCGTGATACGCCTGTTTCGATAGGCGCAAACGGTATTCGGGCGGATGAGGCATGCGAATGCTTTGTAATGCGCCTGACGGTAACTTTCTCCGGCGCCCTTACTTTTCATGATGAATAATACGGTGGTGATCTGATGAACGAATATGATGCTGTTTATGAACTTTCCGAATATTTAAGGCTGGATTCAAAAAGGTACGATCCTTCGGTCGGTGGTGAATAAAAGATGATGATTAGGCTTAAATACAAGGAACTTGAATTCCCGCAGAATCCTGCCGCCGTTACGGTGAAATGGGCAAAGGATATCAGCGAGCGCTCCCTGCTTTCGGCGGGGAGCGCGGTGGAGGAGATCGCCCAAAAAGCCGCAAAAATAACAGCAAGCGGCAAGTTGTTTGGAAAAGACGGCAAAAAAACTGCGGCAGCACTCAGCGCTCTGTATCACGATCCGGGCGCGGGGCCGCTGATGCTGCCGGACGGCACGTTTTTTTACGCATATTTTTCTTCTTTAAGCATAAAGGAAAACGCTGCGGAGGATTCCGTCTCATACGAACTGGGATTTACGGAAGAGAAAAGCGGCAGAACCTATAAACGAACGCGCACATTCGTGTTTGCCAAAGCCGGGGAGAACTGCTTTGATATTGCTGCTGCCAATTGCGTAAAAACGGAAAGCATTATGGAACTGAACGGCTTTAAAACGCCTTTTGATCTTCAGGAAGGGCAAAGGGTAAGGATAAGATGAGATTTGAACTATATACTTCCGGCGGAGAAAAATTAAAGGGTTTTAAAGTGCTGTCCTATGAACTTTCCAGTGAACTGGCTGCCGCATGCGACGGTTTGCGGCTGTATCTTTATTTTGAAACCGCTGTCAGCAGTATTCAGGCGGTATATGCTTTTCAAAACGGTAAAAAAATATTTCACGGCTCTGCCGATAAAATTCAGATCCGTGCAGATAACAGCGGTTACACGCTGTTCGTATACGCGCGTTCCGGCGCGGCGGTGCTTGTGGATAACGAGGCGTATCCCGGTCAGTATAACTGCCCCACCTCAAAGCAGCTTTGGTATCATCACGCAAGGCCTTTCGGCTTTTCCTGCGGGTTGCCGGAGGTGTTTTCGCAGTCTGAATATGTGGTCAGCAAAGGGCAGAGCTGTTTTGGCGCCATAGACAGATTTATGCAGTACGCCTGCGGCAAAAGCATCTATGTTACGCCGGAGATGGAATTGCGTGTGTTTGAAACGCCGGGCAAGGTAAAAACACTGGATGCGCAAAAAATGCTCAGCGCATGTGTTACGGTGGATCAAAGCGGTGTGATCAGCAGGATAGATTATAAAACGAATTCTGCCGAAAAATATGTATACCGCCTGGAAAGCCGCTTTGCGGCAGAAAAAGGCATATCCGCAAGAAAACTCATCAATCTGTCTTCCCTGCCGGTGTGGCAGAGGGAAGCGGAGGCACAGCGGCAGATCACGCGTTCGCTGGAAAACTATTTTACCGTTACGGTTATGCTTGCCGGGGATGCGGATCTGTGCCTTGCGGATCTTGTGTATGCCGATCTGGAGCGTTTGGGTGTAAAAGGCGTATTTGAGGTCTGCGCACTGATCAGAAAGAAAAACGCAGGCGGCACTTCCACTTCTGTTACCTTAAGAAAAGAAATAAACGGGGAGCTGATCAATTATGTGGCTGAGCAGGAATTTTAAAAACCCGGAGCAAAGCGCCGCCGAAAACGGTGTGGTCACGCTGAGCGCAGAGAATATTACAGAGGCGAATTCATCGCTGCCGTCCAGAACTTCAGAATGCTTTTCGCCTTACGGTTATTCTTTTCGTCTGCCGGTGGGGGAAGAGGTTTTGATCGTAAACAGTGCATCCGGCGCGGCGGTGGCGGGCTCCAAAATGAAAACGCAGGGTCTTGCGCAGGGCGAGGTTGAGATCAGATCGCTCGGCGGCGCAAGAATCCTGCTTAAAAATGACGGCAGTGTGGTCATTAATTCCCTTGTGATCAACAGGGACGGAGAATTTGAAAAGGGGTGACAGATATGCCGGTTTTTAACAGTGAAAACGAATATGAATCTTTTTTGCTTGCAAACACGGCAAGGGCACTGAAAACGCACCGGGGTGATTTCTATCCGCAGTGCGATTACGGCAGCAATCTTTATAAAATTACAAAAAAGCCGGAAAATCTTTATGCGCTTTGCGCCGCAGCGCAGGCACTGTGCGGCGAAAACGGCATGTTTCCCGTCTGCGCTGAGAAAACGGAAACCGGCTATGCAATCACGGTTTTGATAAACGGCGCAGAAAGGCTGGTGAGCATTTCGGTTTGAGTATAACTTATGATGAGATTTTGGAATCCATGGAAACGGAATTTTTTAATGAGAGCGGAGAATACGCGAAAGATAACCCGGAAACGGAATTGCGGTTTAAAGCCGTGGCAAGCGAAATTTACGCCGCCTGCACCACTGCCGATTTTGCCTTAAAGCAGGCGTTTGCGCAGACTGCCACGGGCGAATATCTGGACCGGCATGCCGCAATGCGCAGTATAAAACGCAAGAATGCGGCAAGCGCAAAAGGAACGCTTACCTTTTCCGTGCCGCAGGAGCTGGAAAACAATGTGGAAATCCCGAAAGGCACGGTTTGTTCGGTGAAAGGCAAACCGCTCATTCAGTTTGCAACGGAGGAAACCGCCGTTATACCCGCCGGCAGTCTTTCTGTGCAGGCGGCGGCAACGGCGCTTTCCGCGGGCAGTGCGTTCAATGCAGAACCGGGCAGTGTAACCGTTTTGGTGAATCCGCCGGCATCTGTTTCTTCCGTAACCAATGAAACCGCGTTTTCGGGCGGGGCAGATCGGGAAACGGATGAGGCGCTCAGGAGCAGGGTGGTTGATTCCTATCATACGGTGAGCAACGGCGTGAATCCCAAGTCTTTTGCAGAGATCGTGCTGACGATAGACACCATTACAGACGCGCTTTTTATTATGGATCCGGAATTTAACGAGTATACGCTGTTTGTACGCACGGAAAACGGCGATTTCCCGAGCCCCTATGTTTTGGAACAGATCTACGATAAACTTGGTATACTTGAAGTCTGCGGCACCGGTTATGCCGTGGCGTTGTCTCAGAAAAGTGAATTTTCCGTTTATGCTGCGGTGCGGGCAATGCGGGGCGCGGATAAGGAACGGTTGGCGCAAGAGGCACAAGCCCGGATCCGGGAAGTCTGCTCGGCGCAGCGTATCGGCAGGGAGATTCCCGTTTCGTCCATTGCAGCGGCGGTCAGCGGTATCAGCGGCGCGGCGTTTACGGAAATCTCGGCAGATCCCTCTTATGAGGGCGTTGTGGCATGCCGCACCGGGGAATATCTTGTTTTGAAAGATGTGCAGGTGGATGTATATGAATAGCGGGGTATACAGCAGGCTTTTTTCGCTTTTTGATACCGTAGGCCTCGGCGGAGCAGAGGGCAGCCGGGATCGCGCGGAACTGAAAGCGTATGCCGCTGCGGTCTCTGCCGCGCTGGGCAGGGCGGAGCAGGCGCTTTCGGAAGTTTTTACGGATACGATGGGCGAAGAGGGCATCTTGATGTACTGTGATCTTTTGAATATGGATCGCGGGGCAACGCAGCAGGAGACGAAAGAAAATATTATCCGCCGCCTTTCCGAAGGATTCTTTTTTATGAGCCGGCAGGAATTTCGGGAAAAGGAGATCGGTACGCCTGGATATCATTATACAGTGGAAAATTTACAGGAAAAGGTGCATGTTTCACCGGTTAATCAGGAAACGCTTGCCGCGTTTTCCGATCTTTATAATAACGATTATCCCGCTTTTTTTGCGCCGCAGTTTACGGGCGCGGGGCTGACCTTTGATTTTCTGGATTCTTTGGATTACAGGTGGTTTGAATCGGACCGCCTGAAACTGCCGTTTTCTGTTTGGGAAAAAATAGGCGGCGAGGCGGAACAGACGGCATCTGCCGGCTGAATGTAAAATTGCGCAGAAAGGTAAGGTTATCATAGAATGAGTGCAACAAACAAAACGTCTTATCTGGGTCTTTCAAGCTGGCTTGGCAGTGATAAGCCGCAAAGGACCGATTTTAATTCAGATAATGAAAAGATAGACGCATTTGCGTCTGAACACACGACGGATCTGCAGTGCCATCTTTCTGAGGAAGACAGAGAAAAGTTTGATATGCCGTATTATTACGGTGTGTATTTCGGAAACGGCGAGCAGAAACAAACGGTGGTCACAAACTGCCCGTTTAGGCCGACTTTCGGGTTCGTTTATTGCCTGAACAGCCCGCCTCAGCAAACGGATTTCAGCAACAGCGCCAGTTACAGTTATATGGCGTTTACGGCGCAGCGTGGCAGCATGTCCGGCATATCCCTATCCGGCAGCGATCTCGTGGCGTCTGATCCGTTATCGCCGGTGGCAAAGAACGAGTATCCAAGAATGAATTCCATAGGGCACACTTATTTTTATGTTCTGTTCAGATAAAAATGGGTTCTACATGAAAGTTTTGACGTTTCACGATAAGAAACGTTTTGCAAACTACAGATACTATACATAAAATGAAAAACACCTGCGCGTTGGCTTGCAGGTGTTTTTTATGCTCCTTTAATCTGTATTTTTAAATAAATCAAAAATAGAAACGTCGAAAACTTTTGCGCCGGGCTTTTTTGTTTTCTGTAATCGCTTTTTCTTTACTTTGGCAGGGAATTATAATATAATAGATTTTATTAATGCATTGCGCCCTGCGGCGCGGAAAGGCGGGCAGTTTATGATACTTGTTGCAGATGTTGGCAATACAAACACCGTTCTTGGCGTTTGGGATGATAAAAATTTAGTTTGCAGCGGCAGACTTTCAACCGATACGAGCGAAACTACCATAGAATTTTCCATGAAACTAAAAACATTTCTGGATCTAAACGGCGTAAGTGAAATTACGGGCGGCGTGATCTCCAGCGTTGTGCCGGCGCTTGTCAGAACGATCAAAAAAGCCGTTAAATTAGTCTGCGGCGTAGAACTTCTTGTGGTAGGCCCCGGAATCAAAACCGGGCTTAATATTAAGCTGGATAATCCTGCGGAGATGGGCGCAGATCTGGTTGCCGGGGATGTTGCCGTGATCCATAAATACAAACTTCCTGCCATTTTGTTTGATATCGGCACTGCCACAACGGCATCCGTTATAGATAAAAACGGCGCGCATCTCGGCGGCGCCATTGTATGTGGCGTAAAAACCGCGTTAAAGGCGCTTTCCACCAGCACTGCGCTGCTTGCCCAAACGGATATATCCGCACCGTCTAAGGTTATAGCAACCAACACTGCTGAGGCAATGAAATGCGGCTCTGTGATCGGCACGGCGGCGCTCATAGAAGGTATGGCGGCGCGGTTTGAGGAAGAACTCGGCGAAAAAGCAAACGTGATCATTACCGGCGGACTGGGACGTTCCATAGCCAAGGAAATCAGGATCCCCGTTACGGTAGACGATAACCTTTTGCTTGAGGGGCTTAGAATAATCTACGAAAAGAATCAGAAGTGATCGGGAGGCATTGTTTTGGCTGTATTCAGAGCTTTTAAGGCATTCAGACCTGCTGAAAAATATCAGCGGCTTATTCCTGCGCTGCCGTATGATGTGATGAGCAGCGAGGAGGCGCGCGAGGCTGTGCAGGGGAATCCGCTTTCTTTCCTGCATGTGGATAGGGCAGAGATCGATCTTCCGCCGGGCACAAGTCCTTATGAAAAAGCGGTCTATGAAAAAGCAAAGGAAAATCTTCTGAACCTTGAAAAAAGCGGCGCTCTTGTGCAGGACGGCGCCCCCTGCTTTTACATTTACAGGCAGGAGATGAACGGCAGGGTGCAGACGGGTCTTGCAGGCTGCGCCTCCATTGATGATTATATGAATAATGTAATCAAAAAGCATGAAAAGACGCTTGCCAAAAAAGAGGCGGACAGGATCCGCCACGTCAGTGTTACCAATGCGAATACCGGCCCGATTTTCCTTACTTACCGAAAAAAGGACGAAATATCGGATCTGGTAAACGATTTTGCCGCCCGCCACAGGCCGGTGTATAATTTTGAGGCGGCGGGCGCGCTGCAAACGGTTTGGGTTATTGATGATGCCGCGGTGATCTCCCGGCTTACGGAACTTTTTGAATCCGTAAAAGCATTTTATATTGCGGATGGGCACCACAGATGTGAATCCGCTGTGCGTGTGGGCCAGATGAAACGGTATGAAAACGGCGGCTATACAGGCAGCGAGGCGTTTAATTTCTTCCTTGCCGTTGCGTTTCCGGATTCGGATCTGCACATTATGGATTACAACCGGGTCGTGAAAGATCTAAACGGCTTTACGCCGGCTGAATTTATCGGCAGGATCTCCGATGCCTTTGAAGTGAAAAAGCAGGAAAAGCCTTTTGCCCCCGTCAAAAAACACACGTTCGGCATGTATCTGGATTCTCAGTGGTATTCGCTTTCTGCAAAGGATAAGATCCTTCAGGATCTGGATCTTGTGGATTCGCTGGATGTTTCCGTTTTGCAGAATAATCTGCTGGATCCCGTTTTGGGCATAAAAGATCCGAAAAACGATGACAGAATTGATTTTATCGGCGGTATACGCGGGCTAGGCGAACTTGAAAAAAGAGCGAACAGCGATATGAAACTTGCCTTTTCCATGTTTCCCACCACGGTGGAGGAACTGATGGCGATCGCGGACGCGGGCGAGATCATGCCGCCGAAATCCACCTGGTTTGAGCCGAAACTGCTTTCCGGTATCTTTATTCATCATCTTTCATAACCCGGCAGGCAGATTTAATTTATATTTTGTTTAGAAATAAAGTTGTAAAACCCGGTGCAATATGGTAGAATATTGTATCATGATTATTTAGGAGTTTCTTATTATGAAAATCGCACTCGAATACGGCAAGGATTATGACATTAAACGCCAGACCGAATACGCTGTAAAAGGAATCACAAAGATCTGCAATAAAATCGGGCCCAGAAAGCCCGGCTCCCCGGAGGAGCACCGTGCCCAGCAGTGGTTTCAGAAAGATATGAAAAACTACTGCGAGGAGACCCGTATTGAGGAGTTTACACTTCATCGCCAGGGTTTTATGGGCTTTATTCCGTTTACGGTTGCATGCGGCATCGCAAGCGTTTTTGTAAACTGGTTCGCAAGCCCCATAGCGGCGTTCATTTTGTGCGTGCTTGCGTTTATTCCGCTTGTATTCGAATTCCTGATGTATAAACAATTTGATGATTTTCTTTTCCCAAAACAGACTTCCCACAATATGGTGGCAATCCGAAAGCCGTCCGGCGAGGTGAAAAGAAGATTCGTTATGGTGGGCCATTCCGATTCTCAGTTTGAATGGACTTTGAATTACCTGATCGGCGGTCTGCAGGCAAAGCTGTTTGTGGAGATCCCGGCAGTGGTAGGCCTTGTGGTAGATACGATCTTTGCGCTCGTGTGCATCATCGCAGGCAAGGGTTCCGCCGCAATGAGCATTGAAAGCGCCAGATGGTTTTTCATCACATTTTTTGTGATCTCCTGCGTTTTCATTCCGTTTGAATTTGCGTTTCTCTTTTTCCAAAGCTGGACCAAATCTGTTCCCGGCGCTTCGGATAACCTTTCCGGCTGCTATGTGGGCATGGCAACCATAAAGGCGCTTGCGGAAGCCGGCGTGCGTTTTGAAAACACGGAAGTGATGCTTGTTTGCTCCGGCTCTGAAGAGGCTGGCCTGCGCGGCGCAAAAGCGTTTGCCAAGGCGCATGAAAAAGAATTAAAAGAGATCCCCACCTGTGTGGTTGCGATTGATACGTTCCGGGATTTGGAATCCATGGCGGTATACCATAAAGACCTTTCCGGAACCCTTCAGCACCATGAAGGCTCCAAAGTGCTTATGCATGATGCCAGCGCAAACTGCGGATTTGATGTGAAGTATGAATCCATTTACATAGGCGGCTCTGATGCGGCGGCGTTCACACAGCGCGGTATTCCGGCAACGGGATTTGCGGCAATGGATCCCGCCCCGCCAAGATATTATCACACCCGTCTTGATAATCCGGAAAATCTCAGACCGGAGGCGATTGAAGCGGGCATTTCCATTATGGTCGAGGCGTGCTGCATGTTTGATAAAGAGGGCGCCAAAGGCATAACAGACTGATTTATGATTAACTGCTGCCGGCTTTCACTGGGTATCCTAATGAAAGCCGGTTTTTTAAAGGCTGAAACTATTTTTTACAGGTGATCAATCGTGAAACTTCTTGTGCTGGACGGAAACAGCATCATAAACCGCGCTTTTTACGGCATAAAACTGCTTTCCACCAAAAGCGGGATCTATACGAACGCTATTTACGGCTTTTTAAACATTTTGCTGAAATTAAAGGAGATTGCGCAGCCGGATGCGGTGGGCATTGCGTTTGATGTGCACGCCCCTACGTTTCGGCATAAGCAATATGCGGAATATAAGGCCGGCAGGCATGCCATGCCGGAGGAACTGCGTATGCAGATGCCTATACTTAAAGAGATCCTTGCGTCTCTCGGCCTCAAAACGGTGGAATGCGCGGGCTGGGAGGCGGACGATATTCTCGGCACGCTTGCCCAGGCATGCCGCAAGGCGGGCAACGAATGCTTTATCGCTACCGGGGATCGGGATTCCTTGCAGCTTGCTCACGGCGGTGTAAAAGTTTTGCTTGCGCACACAAAAGCCGGCAGGCCGGTAACCGATATTTACGATGAAAACGCAATTATGCAGGAATACGGCGTAACGCCCTCTGAATTGATCCAAGTCAAGGCGCTGCAGGGTGATTCCAGCGATAATATTCCCGGCGTTGCAGGCGTTGGCGCAAAAACCGCTTTGAATCTTATACAGAGATTTCATACGATAGACAATATTTATGAAAATATAGAGAATATCGATATTAAAAAAGGTGTGCGTGAAAAATTGCTCCGTGACAAAGAAAAGGCATATCTTTCTCTGGATCTTGGCACAATACGCACAAACGCTCCGGTTGATACGGACATAGCGTCCTATATTCCGGGGGTGAATTCCGGCGCAGCCATGCTGCTTGCAAAATACGAACTTTTCAGCCTGATCGATAAATTCGGGCTGCAGGCGCAGCAGGCTGTCAGTATGCCGCCGGAGGAAAAAAAGATCATTGCCGAGGTGAAAGCCCTGGCGGATCTGAGCGGATTTGATCTGAACAGAGATCTTTATTTTACGTTTGATCTGGAAAACAACGCTATCCGCCGCCTGTATTTTGCCAAAGGCAATGCGGTGGAGATCGTGGAAGATTCCGCACCCGGTTTTACGGATTTTATAAAAAAACTGTTTGCGTGCGACGCCCGCAAGTTTTCTTATAACACAAAATATCTGCACCGCCTTGCCGCAAAGCTTGGCATAAACTGCAAAAATGTGTGCGGCGATCTAATGCTTTCCGCTTATCTGCTCCGCCCGTCAGACAGTAATTATGATATAGACCATCTCTGCTTGGAGTACGGTATTGCGTTTCCGGAATGTGATCAGGCGGAGATCAGCCGGACCGCGCTGAGCGCGCTTGTGCTGGAAAACCTTTTTGAAAAAACAGACGCATTGCTCAAAGAGGCGGGTCAGCTGTCTCTTCTGCATGATATAGAACTTCCGCTTGCCCGCGTTTTGGCAAAGATGGAGGTTGCCGGATTTGCCGTTGATAAAAAGGGCATAGAGGATTTCGGCAGTCGGCTCGGCAGCAGGATTGATGAACTTGTTGGCGAGATATACGAAATGGCGGGCAGAGAATTCAATATAAATTCACCAAAGCAGCTTGGCACGGTGCTGTTTGAGGAACTGCATATACCGTGTAAAAAGAAAACCAAAAGCGGTTATTCCACTAAAGCGGAGGTTCTGGAGGAACTTGCCCCGGATTATCCGATCGTGAAACGGATACTGGAATACAGAAGCCTTGCAAAACTGAAATCCACGTATTGCGACGGTCTGCTCAAGGTGATCAGAGAGGACGGCAGGATCCACACCTCTTTCAATCAGGTGGAAACACGCACGGGCAGGATCTCCTCGCTTGAGCCGAATCTGCAGAATATCCCAATCAGAACGGAACTCGGCAGGGAAATGCGCCGCTTTTTTGTTGCGGGCGGCGGCTCTACCCTGATCGACGCGGATTACAGCCAGATCGAACTGCGGGTGCTTGCCGCGCTTGCGGATGATGAAAATATGATCCGCGCGTTTAACAACGGCGAGGATATCCATAAAACAACAGCGGCACAGGTGTTCGGCCTGCCGCAGGAAATGGTTACGCCGCTCCTGCGTTCGCGCGCCAAGGCGGTCAATTTCGGTATTGTTTACGGCATCGGCGCGTTCAGCCTTGCCAAGGATATCGGCGTATCCGTGAAGGAAGCAAAGGATTATATAGACGGCTATCTGCACCATTTCAGCGGCGTTGCGCATTACATGGATAAAATGATCGATACCGCAAAGGAAAACGGCTATTCCGAAACGCTGTTTCACCGCAGAAGATATCTGCCGGAACTTGCTTCGTCCAACCGCATGTTAAGGGCGTTCGGCGAACGGGTTGCGCGCAACATGCCCATTCAGGGCACGGCGGCGGATATCATCAAGATTGCCATGATCCGCGTGGATGAAAGCCTTGAAAAAGAAAAGATGCGCTCCCGCCTGATTCTTCAGGTGCATGACGAACTGATCGTGGAAGCACCGCTGGAGGAGGCGGAAAAAGCGCTGCAGATCGTTACAAGAGAAATGGAAAACGCCTGCAAACTCAAAGTGCGCTTGGTTGCAGACGGAAAAATCGGAAAAACATGGTACGATTCACATTAATATTCAGATATGGAAATTAAACAGTTATCAGAAAAATATATCAAAGACGTTGCCGCTATAGAGAAAGCGTGCTTTTCCAAGCCGTGGAATGAGATCTCTATTGCGGCGGAACTCAAAAATGAATTTTCACGCTTTTATGTTGCCGTGGAAAGCGGAAAAGCCGTGGGCTTTGTTGGGCTTTATGCGCTTACGGGTGAGGCGGATATCGTCCGCGTTGGCGTTTTGCCGCAGTACAGAAACCGCGGCATTGCGCGCGCAGTGCTCCAAAAAAGTCTTGAAGATGTGCAAGGCGATGTTTTTCTGGACGTTCGGGAAAGCAACGCCGCAGCGATTGCGCTTTACCGTTCTCTCGGCTTTTATGACACAGGCGTGCGGAAAAATTATTATTCGGATCCCGAGGAAAATGCCGTTCTTATGAAAAGGGATGCCGTGGAAGGAGGCGGAGCCGTTGCGGATTCTGGGAATTGAATCCTCTTGTGATGAAACTGCCGCGGCAGTGGTTGAAAACGGAAGAACCGTAAAATCAAATGTGATCGCGTCGTCGCTGGAAGAGCATAAGTTGTACGGCGGCGTTGTGCCGGAGATCGCGTCCCGCCGCCATGCGGAGGCAATCAGCGGCGTTGTTTCGCAGGCGCTTGCGGATGCCGGGTGCACGGTTCGGGATATAGACGCCGTTGCGGTAACGTATGCGCCCGGGCTGATCGGCGCTCTGCTTGTGGGCGTAAGTTTTGCCAAGGGGCTTGCCGTTTCCGCGGGCAAGCCGCTGGTGCCCGTTCACCATCTTCGCTCCCATATTGCGGCAAACTATCTCACTTCTGATGTGGAGCCGCCGTTTCTGAGCCTGGTTGTCAGCGGCGGGCATTCGCACATCGTTGCCGTAAACAGCTACACGGATTATAAAATCATCGGCAAGACCCGTGATGACGCTGCGGGAGAGGCGCTGGATAAAGCCGGCAGGGCAATGGGCCTGCCTTATCCCGGAGGAGTCAGCATTGATAAAATCAGCGCGCAGGGCGACCGAAACGCTTATGCGTTTCCGCACCCAAGGGTGGATGGCGCGCCGTATGATTTTTCGTTCAGCGGGCTCAAGACATCTGTGATCAACACCATTCACAATGCCTCGCAAAAGGGCGAACCGATCCACACGGCGGATCTTGCCGCGTCGTATCAGAAAGCGGTTGTCGGCTGCCTTGTTGATCATCTTGAAAAGGCGGCTGTTAATTATAAGTATAAAAAAATCGTGCTTGCGGGCGGCGTTTCGGCAAATTCCCTGCTGCGCGCAGAATGTGAAAAATTCTGCAAAAAGCGCGGGATCCGCCTTTTTAAGCCGGAACTGAACTATTGCGGGGATAACGGCGCTATGGTTGCGGCGCAGGGGTATTATGAGTACCAAAGCGGCGTAAAAGCCGGATCTGATCTGAACGCTTATGCAAATATGCCAATTGATAGCATTAAATTTTAGTTAATTAGTATAGTATCACTATTGAATTTTGGGAAAAAATTGTTATAATATTAATGGCAAAAAAGCAAAAGTGCGTTTTGCCTGTTATTGTTAATAATTTATAAAGGAGAATAAATATGGAAACTAATCTTACCAAAAATCCATCCCTCCTTGCATGGCTTGATGAAAAGATTGAACTCCTCAAGCCTTCCAAGATTATGTGGATTGACGGGTCTAAAGAGCAGATCGCTGCCCTTGAGGCAGAGGCTGTTGAGACCGGCGAAATGATCAAACTGAACGAGGATTTGCTTCCGGACTGCTATCTTCACAGAACTGCGGTAAACGATGTTGCCCGCGTGGAGGACAGAACCCTTATCTGCTCCCGTGAAGAAAAGGACGCAGGCCCCACAAACCATTGGATGGAGCCTAAAAAAGCATATGAAATGCTTTATGATATCGCAAAAGATTCCTATCAGGGCAGAACGATGTATATCATTCCTTATTCCATGGGCCCTGTTGGTTCTCCGTTCTCCAAGATCGGTATTGAAATCACGGATTCCATCTATGTTGTTCTGAATATGAATATCATGACCAGAGTCGGCAAGAATGTTCTTGATGCGCTCGGCGATTCAAACGACTGGGTTCGCGGCATGCACTGCAAGTGCAACGTAGATCCCGAAAAGAGATGGATCTGCCAGTTCCCTGAGGATAATACCATCATTTCCGTAAACTCCGCATACGGCGGAAATGTTCTGCTCGGCAAAAAGTGCTTCGCGCTTCGTATTGCGTCTTACCTTGGTAAAAACGAGATGTGGCAGGCAGAGCATATGCTTATCCTGGGCGTTGAAAAGCCAAACGGCGAGATCAAATATATTT
This sequence comes from Clostridium sp. CAG:678, assembly GCA_000431535.1. Taxonomy (GTDB): domain Bacteria; phylum Bacillota; class Clostridia; order Oscillospirales; family Acutalibacteraceae; genus Eubacterium_R; species Eubacterium_R faecale. The sequence goes on along the minus strand of HF991793.1, from coordinate 6,822 downwards.
GCGCCGCTTTCCCAAGCGCCTGCGGCAAGACCAACCTTGCTATGCTCATTCCGCCTGAGGGATATAAGAAGAAAGGCTATAAAGTTTGGTGCGTAGGCGATGATATTGCCTGGATCAGAAAAGGTCCGGACGGCAGATTGTATGCCATCAACCCTGAAAACGGTTTCTTCGGCGTTGCGCCCGGCACAAATGATAAATCCAATCCGAACGCGCTTGCCGCTACCAAGAAAGGCACGATCTTTACAAACGTTTGCCATGATCTGGATAATAACACCGTTTGGTGGGAAGGTCTTAACGATAATCCGCCTACCAATGCAATCAACTGGAAAGGCGAGCCTTGGAACGGCAAAGAATCTGATGAGAAGGGCGCGCACCCGAACTCAAGATTCACCGCTCCTGCTGTAAACTGCCCCTGTATCTCCTCTGAGTTTGAGAATCCGCAGGGCGTTCCGATTTCCGCGTTCGTATTCGGCGGTCGCCGCGCGAAACTTACGCCGCTCGTATATCAGTCCACAAGCTGGAATCACGGTGTGTTCGTAGGCTCTATCATGGGTTCCGAAACCACTGCCGCTGCAACAGGCGCAGTAGGCGTTGTTCGCCGCGATCCTATGGCTATGCTTCCGTTCTGCGGCTATAATATGGGCGATTACTGGAAACATTGGATTGAGATCGGCGAAACGCTTGATCCTGACAAGGCTCCTAAGATCTTTAATGTAAACTGGTTCCGCAAGGATGATGAGGGTCACTTCCTCTGGCCCGGATTCGGCGATAACCTTCGTGTTCTTGACTGGATCATTGACCGCTGCGAGGGCAAGGTAGACGCTGTGGAAACACCGATCGGCTATCTTCCGAAAGCAGAGGATATCAACCTGGAAGGCCTTGATATGACCACGGATGATCTTGAAAAGATTCTGGATGTGGATAAGGATGCTTGGAAAGAGGAACTCAAGGGCGTTGAGGAACTTTATGCTAAATTCGGCGATACGCTTCCCGAAGAACTTGAGGATGAACTCAACAGAGTAAAAGCAAACCTTGATAAATAAGCATGAAAGATTGCGCGCTGCTTTTTGCGGCGCGCTTTTTTCTCCGTTTTTCGCTTTTCTTCCGTTTTGTTTTTCCATATGTCGGTAAATTTTAAAAATACACAAAATTATTAACGAATTTGTTAAAAATATGACACAAATGCTTATTGATATTGGCAAATCATCCATGTATAATAATCATTGAAGATAATATAATTTATTATCCGATTTTTACGGAGATGAAATAAATTTTGGATCTTTTATGTGAAAACTGCCGCTGGTTTGTGTGTGATGAGGACAGCGGGGAGGAATTTTGCAACGCGCTTCTTGACGAAGATGAGTATGCGCAGCTTACCCAAAGCTTACGCAGGGGAAAGTGCCGATATTTCTGCCCGGACGGCGGTGAATACGAGATCGTAAGGAGGCAGAATTGAACGATGTTCGCAGGCAGAAAAAAATCAGTCAGCATAAAAAGCGCTGCAGTTTTTCTGGCAGTTCTGCTCATAATATCGTTTATTGCCGTTATTGTTGACAGAAATATACGCGCAAATACTATTTATGTAAACGAAAAAGCAATGATTCTCGGCGTGGGTCAGGAATATGATTATCCCGCTGATGATAATTTGGTGCATTATAAAAGTTATAATAAAGATGTTGTTACCGTGGATTCAAACGGCGTGTTCCGGGCGGTGTCAAAAGGCTCGGCGCTTGTTAAGGTAGGCACTTCGGAAATCACGGTCTATGTGGAGGACGCACCAACTGCCCTTTCTTTTTCGGAAAATGAACTGTCGATCGGGGTAGGCGAACGGTATATGCCATCTCTTCAGGTGGAGGGCAGTGAATTAAATACGGGCTTTGAATTTTCTTCTTCTGATCCGAATGTCCTTGGCGTGGATAGTGCGGGAAATGTGATCGGCATCGCAAACGGAAGCGCGGATGTCAGTGTTAAAAGTTACAATGGCCTTTCCGCAAGCGCAAGAGTCAATGTGCTTTCCGCGCCGGAGAGCATTCAGTTTCCCGTATCGGAAAAAACCATTTATCTCGGCACGCAAAAGTATATGAAACCGTCCGTTTCGTCGGGCAGTGCCTCAAAGATGATCTATATTGATTCGGATAATACTTCCGTTTTAAAAACGGAAGGCTCAAATTTTATTCCCGTTTCCGCGGGCGAGGCCACTGTAACGGCAAAAACATATAACGGCAAAACCGCTGTCTGCAAGGTAACGGTTGCCGAGGCGCCGTTTTACATAAGAACGGATCTGGATCCGGGCAAACCCATGGTTGCCCTTTCCTTTGATGACGGTCCCAACGCCAAAACAACTTCTGTTATTCTGGATACGCTGGAACAGAATCACGGTTCGGCAACATTTTTTATGGTGGCAAACCGCCTTTCCAAACAGGGAAATGCAGACTGCGCCAAGCGAATGGTGTCCCTTGGCTGTCAGCTCGGGAATCATACGTATGATCACAGCCATTACGGCAAGGATGTTACCCCGGCGGATATCACAAACGGAATCAACGCCATAAAAGATGCAACGGGGTATGTGCCGTCGGTGTTCAGACCCACGGGCGGCTATTTGTCTGATACCATTAAAAACAACGCTGCCGCGCCGATCTGTCTGTGGAGCGTGGATACCAACGACTGGAAATATAAGGACGCCGCAAGAATCGGCAAATATGTTTTGGATCATGCGCAAGACGGGGATATCATTCTGATGCATGATATCTATAAGACCAGTGCAGAGGCAGTTCAGAAATTTGTTCCCGAACTTGTCAAACGCGGATTTCAGATCGTCAATATCGCGGAGCTTGCCTATTATAAAGATGCCGAAATGCAAAACGGGCATGTTTACAGTTCTTTCCATTAATCGAACGGAGGTTTTTGTTTTGGTACAGTTAAGGGGCTATAAAGTAAATAAACTTGAGGTCGAAAACCGGGTGAAGCCTGGCACACAGCTGAAACTGCAGAATCAGGTCAAATATAACGTGAATTATATGGATGACGCAAAAAGATGCGTGGGTATCGTTGAATTTAGAATTACGGATTCGGATCTCAATCCGTTTGAGATGCGCCTTGAAATGGCTGCTGAGTTTTCGTTTGAGGACGGAGATGAAAAGCCGGATATCCATACCCAGTCTTTTGATCAGCTGTTCCCGTTCCTTAGAATGACCATCAATAACGCCGCGTCTTTAACCGGACTTCCCGGTCTGCTGATCCCGATCATGCATCTGAATAAAAACACCGTTACCGTCGGCAAACCGCAGGAAACGGAAAAAAGTCCCCTGAATTAAGCCTTCTTTATTGACTTGATTTTTAATATAGGATATAATAACCTCTGCGAGAACATTGTTACGCGCCTGTTCGCACTTTTCCGCTCGCAGATGCGTAATAATAACCTCTGCGAGAACATTGAAACACAGCGCTCGGCGGCTGCTACCGCCTCGCACTTGTGCCAAAATCAAACAGGGAATGGAGCGCCTGCCCCGTTCCCGTTTTGTGCGTAAAAAACATAAGCATATTTTAAGTGATTGGAGAATTTTAATTATGGTTAGAGCAATAGTAGGTGCCAACTGGGGCGATGAGGGTAAAGGCAAAATTACCGATATGTTCGCGCAAAAGGCGGATATCGTTATCCGTTTTCAGGGCGGCGCCAATGCGGGCCACACAATTATAAACGAGCACGGCAGATTTGCCCTGCATCTTCTTCCAAGCGGCATTTTTAATGAAAACACTGTGTGCATCATCGGAAACGGTGTTGCGTTGGATATCCATAAGTTTATCCAGGAATTGGAGGGCATTAAGAAAGCGGGCTTGAATCCAAAACTTCTTGTTTCCGAACGCTGCCAGATTCTGATGCCATATCATATCAAACTGGACGAGTACGAGGAGGAGCGCCTTGGTAAAGCCGCTTTTGGTTCCACAAAAAGCGGTATCGCGCCGTTCTTTTCAGATAAATATTCCAAGATTGGCATTCAGGTCAACGAACTGTTTGATGATGATCTGCTGAAAGCCAAACTGAAAAATATCTGCACGCTTAAAAACTTAACGCTTAAATATGTTTATCATAAGCCTCTTCTGGATGAAGAGGAACTTTATGCAACCTGCATGGAATATAAAAAAGAGATTGAGCCGTTCGTTTGCGATACGCATACTTATATTCAGAATGCGCTCAAAGCGGGCAAAGAGATCCTGCTTGAGGGTCAGCTCGGCACACTGAAAGATCCCGATTTCGGCATCTATCCCATGGTTACTTCTTCTTCCACGCTTGCCGGTTACGGCTGCGTCGGCGCCGGCATCCCGGCAAATCAGATTAAGGATATCGTTGTTGTCACAAAAGCGTATTCCAGCGCTGTTGGCGCAGGCGAGTTCGTTTCAGAGATTCTGGATGAAGAGGAAGCGCAGGAACTGCGTATCCACGGCGGCGATAAGGGCGAATTCGGCGCAACAACCGGCAGACCGCGCCGTGTGGGCTGGTTTGATTGCGTTGCAACGCGCTACGGCGTAGAGTGCCAGGGTGCTACGCAAGTTGTTATGACGGCACTGGACTGCCTTTCTTATCTTGAAGAAATCAAAGTCTGCGTAGGTTATGAACTGGACGGAGAGGTCATTAAATATTTCCCCACAACGCCGTCGCTCAAAAAGTGTAAGCCGGTTTACAAAACGCTCAAAGGCTGGCACTGCGATATCAAAGGCATCCGCGAGTATGAGGATCTTCCTCAGGAAACCAAAGATTATGTAGAGTTTATTGAAAAGGAGATCGGCCATCCGATCACCATGGTTTCCAACGGCCCCGAACGTGAGGCAATCATTTACAGAAACAAATAAATAAAAAAGCTCCGCTGTTTTGGCGGAGTTTTGCTTTTTTATAAATAGATATCGTTTTAATTTGCTTGCCTGCCATCTTGCAATCGCTTTGCAAATTGTATATAATAATATCTCACAATACATATCAACAGGGAGGTTTCTTATGGAAAAAATTCTTGTTCTTGATTTCGGCGGTCAGTATAATCAGCTGATCGCGCGCCGCGTGCGTGATAATCATGTTTACGCAGAGATTTTGCCTTATACCACTCCGCTTGAAGAGATCAGAGCGAACGGATATAAGGGAATCATCTTCACCGGCGGTCCCAATTCCGTTTATGACGCAAGTTCGCCGCATTATTCGGCGGATATCCTGGATCTTGGCATACCGGTGCTCGGCATATGCTACGGCAGCCAGCTGATTGCCTGGATGCTCGGGGGCAAGGTAGAAACCGCGCCCGTTTCCGAATACGGTAAAATAGAGCTTCATACCAAAGGATCCCCTCTGTTTAAAGAGGTGCCCGAAAGCAGCACCGTTTGGATGAGCCATACGGATTATATCTCAGAACCGCCCCAGGGCTTTGAAATCGTTGGCTTTACAAATGACTGCCCCTGCGCCGCAATGCAGGATACAAACAGAAAACTCTATGCTGTGCAGTTTCACCCAGAGGTTACCCACAGTGAATACGGCATGCAGATGCTGCGCAATTTTCTTTATGATGTCTGCGGCTGTTCCGGCGACTGGGTCATGGATAATTTTATTGAAACAACAGTTGAAAAACTGCGCGCGCAGATCGGCGATAAAAATGTAATTCTCGGCCTTTCCGGCGGCGTGGATTCGTCCGTTGCCGCAGGCCTCCTTTCCAGAGCGGTCGGCAAACAGCTTACCTGTGTGTTTGTGGATCAAGGTCTAATGCGGAAAAATGAAGGCGATTTCGTCGAAAAGACGTTTACAAGCCTGTTTGATATGAATTTTGTCCGCGTCAACTGTGCAGACAGATTCCTTTCTGCTCTTAAAGGCGTAACAGATCCGGAGCAGAAGAGAAAGATTATCGGCACGGAATTTTTCAATGTTTTCTGGGATGAGATCAGAAAGCAGCAGGATAAAGGCTTTTTCGCGCAGGGTACGATCTATCCCGATTGTATCGAAAGCGGCAAAGGCGATGCTGCTGTAATCAAAACGCATCACAACCGGGTGAAAATGCCGGATGATGTGCAGTTCCTCGGCGTAATAGAGCCGCTTTGCGATCTGTTTAAAGATGAGGTGCGCAGGGTCGGCGAAAAACTCGGTATCCCTAAAGAACTCGTTTGGCGCCAGCCGTTCCCCGGCCCGGGTCTGGGGGTACGTGTCATCGGTGAACTTACGGCGGACAAGATTAAAGTTCTTCAGGATGCGGATTGGGTGCTGCGCGATGAAATGCGTAAAAACGGATACGAGAAAAATCTTGCGCAGTTTTTCTGTGTGCTTCCCAATGTGCAAACGGTCGGTGTAATGGGCGATCACAGAACATATGACCATCTAATCGCGATCAGAGCCGTTACAACAGATGATTTTATGACGGCGGATTGGGCAAAGATCCCATATGATATCCTTGCCAAAGTCTCCAACCGTATCACAAACGAAGTAGAACATGTCAACCGCGTCGTCTACGACATCACTTCCAAACCCCCCGGCACCGTCGAGTGGGAGTAAAACGAAACACCGTAAAAATCCAGTATTTATGCGGGTTTGCGGCGTTCGGAGAAGTCTTTTGATAACAATTTGATAACAGCCATACGAGAGCCATTATTCTTGCAGCCCAGTGGTTTATGGGTTACGGAATAATTGACAAGCGGTTGTGTGGCAGAAGAAATCCATATTAGAAAGCCCTTAGCTGTGGGTAAGCACTCATAGCTAAGGGCTTTTTGTCGTTCTTATTCGTCTTTTTTGAGCTTGTCCTGAAACGCTTCCACCAGCGTATCGCTTAACTCTTGCGAAGGGACTTTCGCCCAGATTTG
>HF991792.1 GCA_000431535.1 Clostridium sp. CAG:678 | reverse complement strand
CTCGCCGTTTTTATATATAGCGGTCAATGTGCCGGCGCTGTTGTACTTATAGTTTTCCGTATCGCCGTTGGAATATGCGATCTGATCCACATAGTCGCCGTCATTCAGCGTTATGCCCGAATCCGTTACGTTATAGGCATAATCCACAACGGTTTCGCCGTCCACGCAGATCTTATCTATTTTACCGTTTTCAAGATAATAGTAATCATAAAGATCAAAATGTTTTTGGAGCAGATTGCCGATCTTTGAATACGTGTATTCCGTTTCCAAGCCGTATTTGGTTGTTTCCGAAACCAGATTGCCGTTTGCCGCGTATGCATAGGTATGCCCTGCCGATGAATCGGAATACGTATTCTGCTGCGGCAAGCCGTCTTTTGCAGGATCGTATACATCCGGGTCGATCTGCTGCACAACTCTGCCGCGATCATCATACAGCGTGCGGGAAACACTGCCGTCTGTATCAGAACGCAGCTGCCTGCCGGCGGCGTCATAAACATAGGAGGAGGCCGAAGAATCGCTTTGCGCCGTAAGCAGATTGCCCAAAACATCATAGGTGTAATCCGTTACGGA
>HF991791.1 GCA_000431535.1 Clostridium sp. CAG:678 | reverse complement strand
TCAGTTTGGCTAGAGTGCCTGCTTTGGGAGCAGGATGCCGCAGGTTCAAGTCCTGTCACCTCGACCAAAAAAGACGGTTTTCTAAACCGTCTTTTTCTTATGCCAAAAGGCTCTAAACCCCTTTAAACCTGGGCTTAGAGCCTTTTCCATTTTCACCTTGAGATAACTTGAGATTGCTCAAGATGGGTTGAATGCCAACCGAATGTCATCCCAATGGCATGCTGCATGTGATTTTTAACATATTGATGATCTGATTTTTTTGTGATAAAATTAAAATATCATAAAAGGGAGAATAATAATATGGGTGATAATAATATTCAACTTTTTGAAGATAAGCCGATTCGTACTGCGTGGGATGATGAAAAGGAAGAGTGGTACTTTTCTATTGTTGATGTAATATCGGTTTTGACAGATCAACCAACACAAAGAAGTGCAAGTAATTATTGGGCAAAATTGAAACAACGCTTGAAAGAAGAGGGTGCAGACCAGTTGCTGATAAATTGTCAGCAACTGAAATTAAAGTCGCCGAAAGATGGAAAAAAATACAAAACTGATGTTGCTGATACAGAACAATTATTACGCATTATTCAGTCTGTGCCATCGAAAAAAGCAGAGCCATTTAAGATGTGGCTTGCACAGGTTGGTAGAGAAAGAATAGAAGAAACTATTGATCCTGAATTGGCAATAGACAGAGCGGTTGAAACATACCAGAAAAAAGGATATTCTGAAGATTGGATACATCAAAGACTTTTGTCTATTCGTATAAGAAATGAACTTACTGATGAATGGCAAAAGCGTGGTGTTGAAAAAGGCAAAGAATATGCAATCCTTACAGATGAAATAACCAAGGCTTGGTCAGGTATGAGCACAAGGCAATATAAAAATCTTAAGGGATTAAAAAAAGAAAATTTGCGTGACAATATGAGTGACCTTGAACTTGTTTTGACCATGTTGGCTGAAGCTTCAACAAAGGAAATTTCTCAGTCGGAAAATCCAAAAAATTTTGAAGAAAACAAAGCCGTTGCAAACAAAGGCGGTAAGGTTGCAGGAGATGCAAGAAAATCCATTGAAAGCCAAACAGGAAAACCTGTTATCACATCAAATGATGCAAAAAAACTAAATGAAGTTGTAGTTGATCTGATTGAATCTGCCTCTTCAAAAGATGATTAATATAGCCTTGTTCAATCATAACCACTAGTTGATAGTGGTTATGATTTTTTTATTCTCTATAATTACATTCTCCTTTCACTGCACCATTTTATAAATTCTGATTTTAGCACTTTGAGATTCTTACCTACTTTGATTGCAGGAAAATCATTACGGTAGAAAAGTTTTCTTGCAGTAGGTATTGAACAACCGATTATTTTTGCCACATCCATGGGCGTTAAAAATACAAACTCATCATTTTTATTTTCATTATTCATATGTAAACCTCCTAAATTACCAACCGAAATAATAAGTTTCTTTCGGTTCTGTTTTTGAATTAAGTATTTTTATTAGTTTTGCGAGCGTAATTTTGGAACCCTTTGCTCGCATTTTTTCAACTATTTTCTCTAACTTTTTTCTGTCGTGAATGTAATAAGTGTCATCGTATTCTTCTTCGTCAGCCTGTATCGTGTCGATGAAATTTGTAATCAAATTCGTAAGTCCGTCAGTACAGTTGCCTGACTTCGGCGTTTCGTAATCGAGAATGGTATCTCCAATCAGAGTTTCCGCTCCGCCTAAGTCAAAATAAAGTTCAAGATTTTTCTTAAGTAACCTCTCATCAAACAGTTTTGCATCTCTGCACTTGTGTCCCTCTGCATCACTGTAAGTCATATACTTGTAGTCGGGATTGTATGAAACATAAATACCAAGCTCTTTTAATTTTGAAATGTACTCATCCATACTGTAACTTTCAACCATAGCAGTAAGAGCGTCTTCAATAATTATCTGTTTCCATTTCGGATTTCTGTTTCTTCTTGTCTTTGCCTCTGTAACATCCCAGCCGTTTTTTAAGCAAATACTGTTTGAATAATTTTTAATATCTTCAAGTTCCTGATTAGAAATAGTCAGCTTCTTTCCGTTTTCAAAGTTCACACTGTTGATTACAAGATGATTATGCGTGTGAGCTTTGTTGGTGTGAGTGACTACAAGCACTTGATAACCTTCAAACAATTCTGCCATTTGCAGTCCAACCTCGTGTGCTTGCTCAGGAGTTATCCTGTCATCAGGAGAGAAGGATTGTATCATATGGTAGTAAGTTCTGCCGTCAGTTTTTCCGAATGCTTTTTTAACTTCTGCAAATTCATACTCGCAGCTTTCCGGCATGCAGTCTTTACCGCTGATAAGTTTATCAGTGGTTTTTTCTTTGTTGCATACATAATTGATGACAGTTCTCGGATTTATTTTCCCTGAAGTGAACTTAATAATTGCCATACCTTTGCCACCTCCTGACGCATTTCTTTTAAATCAATAGCGTTACACATTCCTGAATTGACTGCTCTTGTCAGCTGATTAAGATTGTTTCCTATTCGTCTTAACTCATATTCAACTCCTTCAATGCCTCGAATGATTTTGATTTCTTTATGCAAAGCACAGTCACGAAGATAGGGAGCAATGCTTTTATACTTGGTGCTTGCATACATCTCTATCAATTCTTTTTCTGTTTTTGTTACCCTGAAATTTAAAATTTCTGTTCTGTTATTATCTATGATTTTTCACCTCCTGATTTCAAAATTTGGGGTGCGGGTCTCCCGCTTGTCTTTGTTTGCGCCGTAGCGTAATACAAAGACGAAACTCGCCTAACAGTCAGCGTTGCTGACTGATGTAGTGCGGTGCAAAGCACCTTTATTCATGATTCTTTTAAATTACCGCCACAAACGCCTCAAATTTGCGTTTTTATAATCAGCCCGATTACTTTTGTTTTTTCACTCCAAAGGCTTTTAATTGTTTGTCACCGTTTGCTGAACCTGGTGTGGTTCATATTTTGTGTACCGTATACAGATTGCTCTGCCTTGAATGTGCAAAATACCTTTCCGAAACATCAACATAGCCTTTTTCAGTAAGTCCTCTGATTGCTTTACGACAGGAGTTCTCACACATACCGCAGTACTTTGCAATGTTGGGAACGGAATAATAACTCATTCCTTTAGCATCACTTCTGCTTGTCAGAAAGCTGTATACCACAAACTCCATAGGCGTTAAGCCTTCATCAAAAATTTTATTAGGCAGAAGAAAGAAATTGCCTTTTTGTTTATTCATAAATTCACCCCCTCACTTACCCTTGCACACTTTTTATGCCTTTTGAGCCAAACTTTTTAAAAAACCCCTTCACTATATAGCCGCGAAAACGGCAAAAAATGAGGGCGTTTCAATTTTATTTACAAAATATTTACATACCCCTCCATATATTTAGCCGTTAAGCAAACACTTTTGAGCCAAATTTTTTTATCACAAAAAAAGATAACAGATTTTTTCATATTGCGTGCATCTTCCTAAGATATATCTTTTTTATTTTCAGCGTTTTGTACAACGCTTTTTCAAACAAAAAAATAGCAGTTTCTCTGAATTGAGAAACTGCTATCCATATAAATTTTATTCGTTTAACAACCTAATTATTAGTTTAAATCTTATTATTCTTCAAGGTAAAAGTGTTAATCAGTCTTCGATATTTAAAGCCCTACATAATTCATAATTAATGCCTTTATATGAATGCAATCCAAATGGTGCGCCGTATTTTGGTGTATAATCAATTCGTTCACCATGAATGTCTCTGTAAAATGGATCTTCATGTTTAGAATCTAAAATAGAATAAGCCTTAAACCCACAGTCAAGCTGTTTTTCTGCATCTGTAACAGGAATATTTCCAATTGTGTAAAAATATCTTCGGCTCCAGGGCGTATAATTAGTAAGAAGAGGAGCTATTAAAATTTTATCCAATGTTTGAGGCATACAAAGTTTATTTGTTGTGTGATCGTATATGTATATCAACGGAAAATCATTAAACATTTCATATATGCTATATGTTTTTTCATAAATAACTTTTCCGTAATAATATATGCCCTCCATCGGTTGCACAACAAAAATATCGCCTGCTTTAGGTCTTTTATTTGAACGTTTAATCTGAATCAAATGTAAATTCATAAATCCCCTTTAATTCTTCAACCTGTTACGCCCTATCAGATTGTATTTCGAAAAGCTATTCTTGTAATAAGCGTAAAGGTGTTTTCAGCAATCAAGATTTAATATCTTTAATTACTGAATAATTTATAATGCAGATGGTCGGAAAATATCAAAAATATCTATCTGCTTTTCTTCAAAAACACTCTCTAAAGCATCTAATCCATTTTTCAGGCAATATTCTTTTTCTTTATCTGAAATGGGAACTGCCATAAGATAAGCAACTGTGATATCATCAAATACAGAATTGTGAACATCACCCCACAAAAACGGATATGTCAGCAAAATATGCTCCATATCACTGTTGCCGATATACATGGAAACAACATCGTCAAAGATATATCCGGGATAAACACTTTTTCCGTCCATAATTTCAAAAGCAGTTGTAGTGACAATATTTGCGAAATCTTCAATACTTGAAGCGCAAGCCGCCAAAAGCTCCATACACAAGGGCTTTTCCTCATAAGTTAACCCGATATTGCAGTTAAAAAGCCCTATTGTTCCATAAGATGTAATACCTTCGTCCGGGCAGTTCTCACATATCATTAGATCAATTGTTTTTACTTCTTCTTCATCTGCAAAGCGGAAAATTTTTGGCCTTGCGTTAAAAATTTTTAATGCGTTGTTTGCAATCAGTTTATTCGTTGCGATCATATTTGCATACCTCCTGCGATATGTATGTTTTATAGTATTCATAATTTACACAGTTTGAGAAATTAAAAATAAGAGTACATTTTTATTTTGAGCGGAGATTTAGTTATCATTGCCATAAAATTTTATTTTGATGTTCCTACCGTACCAAAAACCATTCCTGTCAATTTGTTTTTGCGAACCGCTTGTACAAAATTTTGAGAAACGAATATTCCGTAATGATCTTTTTTCAATCTGAATAAATCATTTCCTTTGATTTGTTCTTCATGAAAACCATAAACGGCGATTGTTTCCCAGGCACATTTGCTTATGCTCAGATCTATAGCATTATCATTGATATGATTTCTTATATGCATAGCGTATAATTTTGTACTCAGATCGGGAAAATCAGTAACATTAACAGGTATGAATACTGTACTTCCGATAGACAATTTTTCTATAACTTCTTTTGCTTTTTCAGTAACTATAGAAAAACCAATATTGCTAGAAATATAGTCTTCAATTGTAACATCGTTTCCTTTACAATTTAATTCAGCGTTAATGCAACTGCAATTAAGGTCTACATCCTCATAAATACTACGGTCATTAAAGCCGTTTTTGTTAGCATCAATTTTTTATAACAGTGGATTTTTGCACGAATAAGCATTCTCAATCAATTTATAATAACGCAACGCAAATCACCTCGAAGTTTAACAACTTAACTTTTTGAATTAGGGGCAAGTTACTTTGTGGGATAATGATATATTTACTATTTTTATATTTTAGTTGTTTCTTAATTTTACGCAACCGTTCTTTCTGTTAAAATCTACAACTAGTTTAATAGCATTGTTATCAAATAAGTCAAGAATAGCATTGCAACCACGCTCTTATTTGAATAATGTTTTGTTAAGATATCATTCTTTTATTAAACATAGTTTTCATAAATAATTTTATCATTATGTTTGTATTTTCGCAACGTATTTTTGAGTAATTATACTTTTTCAAAATCTCAATTTCATTAATCTTTGCTCAATATGAAATTCATTGAACTAAGAACTATTAAAAAAATAAAAAATAGCAGTTTCTCTTAACTGAGAAACTGCTATTCATATAAATTTTATTTTATTCGGTTAGCAACTTAACCGCTAACTTAAATCCAATTTCAAAAGCCTGACACTCAACCAGGGAAGTGTACTCTTCACAACATTCAACATATTTCTTAAACGCATCAAGTTCTTTTTCCTTAAGTTTTGACATCAGACACTCCTGATGCCTAGCCATCAGTTCAACTAATTCTTTTTCATCGTCAGATACTTCTTTATCCTCACTCGGATTTATATTTCCATACCATAGTTCCTGCAGTATTGACATAAAATCAACTCCTTTGCAGTACCACAACATACCACAAAGGAGTTTTAATATCCAGCAATTTATGAAATAAAAATCACATCTCTATGATATTCTAAATTTGCAAGCATTTCTTGACTTGCTTTTAAGTCTACTTTTATTTGATTGTCCAAGCCAATCTTGGTTTTGTTTTGTTCATTTATAAACGATGATGAAACAAGAGTACCATCATTTTTAAAAGTAATCAAACCACTATCAAATAATTTATCGAAGTTAGCACTCAGTAGCAATCCGTTTTCAGAACTCAATCGTTCCTCATTGTTTGAATTAACCCACGGTTTAATATGACTTCCAATTAACAGTTTACTAAGATCTATTCCTGTTACTATGCACTTTCCGTCATATTTTTTAATAAGTGATTGTTTGAAAATTCCTTGACCAACTCGTGATTTAACAAGTGCTGTTCTTTCGGCTTCACTAATAGTTTTATCAGTTTTAATTGATTCCACAATTTCTACTTCTTTTTTATCAATGGTGTCTACGGTGTCCAAAATAAAATAGCGAAATTGCTTGAGTCCGTTACTATACATATGGTTACCTTTAGTATTTTTAGCAATAAATTTATCATTAGCTAATATGGCTGAAATTGCTAAATCAAGTTCTGTAAGGCTCATATTAATCAGACTATTATTTATTACTCCAATTTCAAGCATATCATTTGAAACCGTATTCACAGCACGAGCATATTTTTCAATGGTGCTTTGTGACAGTGTTCTATATTTTTTCATCCAATCTATAAAATTATAAAGTATCTTTTGCATTGCTTTTTCCTATCTAGTTGTATTTCACCACAAACATGGATTTTTAAAGCACTCTATTGCATCATCTGTTTTTATATCAGCATAATATCGTTTTGCATCAACAGGATAACTGTCATATATTTTTTCAGAAGGAGCAAATAGTGGCTGTTGCCAATGGTGATTAAAACTATCAATCATTCCAATCGACATAGTTGCAGAAAACAATCCTGTTGCGATTGTATCCTTGTAATAACAAATTTTAAGTGTAAAAGTTTCATTTTCTCTTATTTTTTTATCATAACAATATGAATAATTAAGTAGACCGTTATTTGCATAATAAAGAGCTTTATCAGAAGCAAATAAACAAGATTTTTCTTTGAAAACAGTCATAATATCAATGCTTGAAATATCTGTTTTTCCTACATTTTTAAATGTATATATTACACAGCACCAATTTTTCTTTTCAAAATAATCCAAATTATATTTTACATCTAAATAACCATCCTCTATTGAAACATCGTCAATAGGCACTATAAAAACATCAATATCACATTTTTTATTTATTGAGGCACCTGGATTGTGAATGTTATTTACATAGTTCAATATTTTTAGCTCAGGTCGATTGATAAAAATCTCCTTTTGTTCTTTGGCTCTTTCTTTTTTGTCTTGATGCTTAATTTTGATTATTTCACAAAGAAATGCTATTAAGCCTGTAATTGCAGAGCCTATTATTGCTCCAATAATACCTTCCGTCATATATCTTCTTCGGTTTAATCTCCTTCTATTTGCTACACAGTTAAATAATATCATAATAAAAATTTAAATACAACAACCTACTAAATAAACATTTTTATAATAACGGCTAAATTCGACAAATTTTGATAGACTATATATTGTACTATATTGTTGAAAGGAGGAAAACTTATGCGATATCAAAGATTATTGGAGCAGGTGGCAAAAGAGAACAATACCACTCCTGAAAAAATTGAAAATGAAATGGGTAAAGCGTTGAAGATTGCGGGCTATGATATTGAGCCTGAGATATTCATTGCACTTGCATCAAGCAAAGTAAAAAAGACTATATATCGTAATTAGTATAACATATAGTCTATATTGTTCCAACAAAATTAGTATCATAATTTTGTTGGGAGTGATACTGATGACTATTGTTGAAGCTACAAAATTGCGAATAGAAGAACTATGCAATGAGCGCGGACTTAATTTCTGCCGCCTTGCAACCATTTCTGGTGTTCCCTATACAACGGTCAAGTCGATAATATACAATCAAAGTAAAAATCCAAGCATCACCACAATCAAGAAAATCTGTGATGGTCTGGATATTTCAATAGCAGATTTCTTTGACACAGATACTTTCAGAAATCTTGAACAGGAAATTAAATAAAGAAAATAATATGGAGGAGCATATTTTATAAATTGCTCCTCCTTTTCTTTTGAATTATAATAAATTCTTAGTTTTTCCGTATAAATCGGCATTAATCATTGATAAAGATGATGCTTTGTGCTATATTAAATTTGTATATTTATAACTACCTGAAAGTGAGGTCGTTTTAATGGATTCTAGTATTGAACGCTGGTATTCAATGAAAGAAATTTGCGAATATCTCGGAGTCAGCCGTGATACCGTACTCGCGTGGATAGAAAAAAGAAATATGCCAGCAGCAAAGATAGGCCGCCTGTGGAAATTCAAAATCAGCGAAGTGGATGCTTGGATGAAATCCGGTGTAGCTTCTGACAAGTAATTGTTGAGTGAATTCAATTAGAGTTACTTGAGTATAATTGGGAAATACAAAAAAAGAGTATCCCTTTTCTGTGTAACTTAGCTTTAGAACATACAGAAATGCTTAATCGTAATACAAATAAAAAATAATTTTTTGTTTGATGGGAGGATTTTTAATTTATGACCGGTGAAAAATTTACTTTAATGCAATATTCAGTAAGTGCAATTCTTGGATTAATAGAGGCAGAAGACTTTGTTATTCCTGAAATACAGCGTCCTTTTGTATGGAAGAGAAGTCAAGTCAGAGATTTAATTGATTCTTTATATAATGGCTATCCTACTGGTTACATAATCACTTGGAAAAATCCTGATGTTCAAACGAAGGATGGTGGAAAAGCCAACGGCAAAAAGGTTCTTATAGATGGTCAACAAAGAATAACTGCACTTATGGCAGCTATTGCTGGAAAAGAAGTTTTAGACCAAGATTTTAATAAAGATCGTATAAAAATCGCTTTTAATCCAGTAGCGACAGATAAAACTAAAAGGTTTGCAGTTCAAGATGCATCTCATTTAAAGAATAAAAAATGGATACCCGATATTTCCGTGGTTTTCGATAGTAATTTTGATCCGTTTGACTTTGCCTTAGAGTATTGTAAAAACAATGAAGGCGTAAAGCCAAATGATGTAAATAATGCTATTACCGAACTGAAAGGCATTGCCAATCGTCAAATTGGCGTAATTGAACTTGACCATACTCTTGATATTGATGAAGTAACAGAAATATTTATTCGAATCAACTCTAAGGGAACCGCTCTCAGCCAATCTGATTTTGTTATGTCTAAAATGGCAGCCGATACCGAGCACGGTGGCAATATGCTAAGGAAAACAGTTGATTATTTCTGTCATCTTGCTGTTAAGCCTGAGTTTTACTCCCACTTGATACACGATAATGAATTTCAAAACTCTAAATATGCTGAAAAAATCAAATGGCTTGCGAATGATTATGACGATATTTATGATCCGGATTATGGGGATATGCTTCGCGTTTCATTTATGCATCAATTTCGCAGAGGAAAACTTGCAGATCTTGTGAGTCTCCTTTCTGGCAGAGATTTTGAAACGAAAGAGTACCGTGATGATATTGTAGAGGAATCTTATAAAAAACTTGACGCGGGTATTCAAAACTTTATAAATCAGTATAATTTTGCACAGTTTGTTATGGCAATTAGGGGTGCTGGATATATTTCACATAAATTACTTAATTCCTATATGACTCTTGATTTTGCATATACATTATATTTAATGCTTCTTGGTGACCCAACCATTCCTAATGCACAAATTAAGAGATATGTTCAAAAATGGTTTGTAATGTCAACATTGACCTCTCGTTATATAGGCTCTCCAGAAACTGTGATGGATAGAGACATGAGAAGTATAGCAGAAAAAGGATTTTTAAATTTTCTTGATGAAGTAGAGGCGTCATCACTTTCAGAAACTTTCTGGACAGTAACACTTCCTCAAAATTTAGAAACATCATCTGTTAATAGTCCAGCATTTAATACATTTGTTGCGGCTCAGATTAATCTAAACTGTAATTCTATGCTCATGAACGGTACTAAGATTGCAGACCTTATCACAATTTCAGGCGATGTACACCATATTTTTCCGAAATCTTATCTTAAAAATAACGGAATTACAAGTCAGACAAAATACAATCAAGTTGCCAATTACACATACCTGGATACACAGGTTAATAAGGCAATTAGTGATGATGCTCCTGAAGTATACTTTGCAAAAGTAAAACAGCAGTGCAAAGATAAACAGGTTGTACTAGGCAATGTTTCGGATGAAGAAGTTCTTCATTCAAATCTTGCTGAAAACTGTATTCCTAATAATATTGATAAAATGGATGTATCGTCTTATGATGATTTCCTTGTTGAACGCCGAAAAATGATGGCTGCTTTAATTGAAAAATATTATAAAAGACTATAATGAGCCATAAGGAGTAAAAAAATAATGGCAAAGAAAAAAGCTGAAGAAAAAATAAATTTGGACTCGATATTGTTCAAGTGCCGTGATATATTGCGTAAAGCTCGTAATTCAGGCTCGTTTTTTGAAAAACGAGATATGATGCTTACACTTGTATTCCTTCGTTTCATAGGAGAAAAGTTTGAAGACGGTGTTAAAAAACTCCGCCAAGATCTTATAGCCCAGGGACTCGACCCTGATGATGAAAATATTATTGCTGCATTTTTTGACGACGCAACTTTTACTGATGGTACATATAATTTGCCCATAGAGGCAAGATGGTCTACCATCATTAATACTCCTGCACCAAAACTTAATGTTGCTCTTGATACTGCATTGCATAGTATAGCTGCAAGCAGCAAACAGTTAAAGGGTTGCTTTGTTGAGGGTACATTTACTACTCGTAATCTTGCGCCTAATGATATTAAGCAGATTGTAGATGAAGTGAATAAAATCAGCCATAAGGCTTTTGGCGAAGAAAAAGACCTTATCGGCCACGTATATGAATACTTTTTAAAAGAATTTGCCGTAAATGCTACAAAGGAGGAGGGTGAGTTTTATACTCCTCACGATGTTGTTCAGTTAATTTCGACTATGATTGAGCCTTTCGATGGCACATTATATGACCCTTGCTGTGGATCGGGCGGAATGTTCGTTCAAAGTGCTGATCTTATCAGAGAAAAAAGAGGTAATATTAGTTGTATTAATATCTACGGTCAGGAGAAAGAGCCTGCAACTTATCGCCTTGCAAAAATGAATCTTGCTTTGAGAGGAATCAGCCATAATCTTGGCGATGAAGCAGACTCTACCTTTACCCACGATCTTCATAAAGGTATTTACTTTAATTACATTATGGCGAATCCACCTTTTAACCTTAAGGGGTGGTATGATGACAATTTGAAAAATGACTCTCGCTGGACAGACTATGGCACTCCTCCGGAGAGCAATGCCAACTATGCCTGGATTCTTCATATACTTTCTCATTTGAAAGCACTTGATGGTGTTGCTGGTTTTCTTTTGGCAAACGGTGCTTTGGGTGATAGTGATACCGTAGAAATCCGAAAAAAACTAATTCAAAACGATAAAGTGGAAGCCATCGTTATTCTTCCTCGTGAACTGTTTATTACAACTGATATCAGTGTTACCCTTTGGATTCTGAATCAAAACAAAAAGGGCGGCAAATATCACAACAGAAATTTGCGAAATCGTGAGGGTGAAATTCTGTTTATGGATTTACGCACATGGACAGAAAATCCGGTCAAAGGCGAAAATAAAAAGAAAGTTCTTTTGGACGAGAAACAGATTCAAAAAGCAGCAGATATATACCATACTTGGCAGAGTGAAGGGACAGACGGTACAAATTATGAAGTTCCAGAACTTTATCGCAGCGTCGGAATTGACGAAATTGAAAAGCAGGGCTGGAGCCTTGTGCCAAGTAAATATATTGAGTTTATTGACCACGATTTAGATATAGATTTTAACGCTGAAATGAGCCGTATCCAAAAAGAAATGGGTGAAATTCTCGCACAGGAAAAGCAATCTCAAAAGATGCTTGAGGATGCATTTAGGGGGATTGGATATGAGATTTAATAAGTGCAGAATTGGACAAATTATTAAAGTTATTGATGAACGTAATAGTTATGGAATTAAAACATTTTATGGTATAAACATTAATAAAGAATTTATGCCCACTGTCGCAAATACAGAAGGACTTGATGAAGGAAATTACAAAGTTGTTCGCAAAAATAGATTTGTATTTAGTGGCATGCAAACTGGCAGAGATGAATGTATCAGATTAAGTATGTATTTAAACGATAAACCGATAATTGTTTCACCAGCATATACGACTTTTGAGGTAATCAAAACAGATATTGTGTTACCAACATATTTTTTTATGATTTTTTGTTCTAAAGAAAAAGATCGTCTTGGTTGGTTTTACAGTGACGGAAGCATTCGTTCCAACTTAGATTGGAATAGGTTTTGCGATATTGAACTTAATATCCCTGATCTTGCCATACAGCAGAAATATGTTGATATTTACGAAGCAATGGTTGCTAATCAACAAAGCTATGAGCGAGGATTGGAAGATTTGAAGCTTGTCTGTGATGGGTATATTGAAGATTTGCGAAGAAAGATAGGAAAAGAGCCAATAGGTTCATATATTGCACCGATTGACGAACGAAATACCGATATAAAAATAACTCTTGCTCAAGGAATAACTATCGAAAAAGTATTTGCTTCTCCAAAACAAGTAGCAGTAGCAGAACGTAGTGCCAAAATAGTGAGACATGGACAATTTGCTTATAATCGTGCAACAACACGAAATGGTGAAAAAATTTCTATTGCTTATAGAAATGGAGAAGATTGTGTAGTGTCATCTGCATATCAAGTATTTGAAATAAAACGCAAAAATGAACTGATTCCTGAATATTTGATGATGTGGTTTAAGCGCTCAGAATTCGACAGATATGCTCGTTATATGTCAAAAGGTAGTGCCCATGAATTTTTTGAATATAGTGATATGGAGGAAGTACAAATTCCGATCCCTGACATTAAAGTGCAAAAAGCTATTGCCGAAATTTTTACTGTTTATACTACACGGAAACAAATTAACGAGCGGCTAAAAGAAAAAATCAAAAACATCTGCCCGATACTCATTCGCGGATCATTGGAGGAAAAATGAAAGACACTATTAGCAAATTAAAAGCGCAACGACATGAAATGAATAACATAATTATTTTATCGGTTATTTTAGGCATTTTGATAAATATGATATCAGGAATTATTTCAAATATTTTTGAAATAGAGTCGTGGATAAACCTTATTGTTTTATTATTTTTCTGCATTGTCATATTGATTATAATGCAATTTGTAAAAATTCAAAAATTAAATACTAATATACGATTCGATTGTGCTTTTATTGTTGATGAAAAAAACTCCAATGAAATAATTGATATACCTAATTACGAAATTTCAAATGATATGTATCAGTATTTAAAACAAGCTTCCTCAGAAAACGAAGTATTTAAATATATTTGGGGAAAAGAAAAATTTAATATTAAAAGAACTGTATATACTGGTAAAGATGGAGCTTTAATGGCAGAAGGCAGTGATAATGTAAACTTATTAATCGAATTGCTTGAATATTGTATTTTAGAAGATTTTTCTACTTTTATTGAAAGTTATTTTAACGCTAGACATCTATTACCTAAAGTTATTACGCTTTTAAGAGAAGATATACCTGATATTTTACAGCAAAATCGTTTTTTAAAATTGTTTTCAGAACCTCCTGAAAATAGATCTTCTTTTTGCAAACTGTATTCAAACGGTATACATAAAGTCGATGAAACTGGAGTCAAAACAATTGTAACTATGTATGGTGAAAACGGTGAGGTGTTTCGTCGATTAGATTTATCCGTGCCAAAGGGAACTAAAGTGTATAGAGAAAATCGTAATACAATTGTCATAGATACAAAGTTATTTGTTCTTAAAATCAAACCTTTATTTGGTTGTTTTACTACCGTTATAGAGAGTGACTTCTACAAATACTACATACATAAAGAAAGTAACAATAACTTTCACGACTGGAAATTTAATATTGATATTGAAGTAAATTATAAAACGCTTTCAGCATTTAAAGTATGGGACTGGAAATATTACAACTGGCTTGATGATTATATTAACAGATTGGAAAATTATTGTGATATTAATGCATTTTATGACAATATTGGATGGGAAAAAGCAAAAACAATTATTAGAGTGAATGAGGCAAAATAATATCTATTCTTTTTATATTTAAATGAAGGAGGATAGCAACAATGGCAAAATTAAAAGAATATAGCAGTCGCTATTGTGAATCAGAATTTGAAAGTGCCTTTATATCATTTTTAGAGAATGAGGGTTGGAATTATCTTTCTGGAAACAGTATTGTGCGTGAATCCAAAACTGCCGTGTTATATACAGATGACATGGAGCAGTTTTTAAGCAAAACCAATTCTGATTTAACAGCTGATGAAATCCGTCAGATAATGGATTTGGTGCGTCTCGTTGGTGCAGAAAGTGAATTTTCAACACTCCATAAAGTATATGGCTGGATGGTTAATGGTGTTCAGTTTGTACCGCAAAGCGGCCATGCGAAAATGGTTGAATTAATTGATTTTGAGCATCCTGAAAATAACATCTTTCGTGTTGTAAACCAGTTTACTGTTGAGTACACAAACAATGGACAGAAAGAAAACCGCCGCCCGGATATTCTTTTATTTGTTAATGGTATGCCCCTTTGCATTATAGAACTAAAAAATCCCGCTGATGCTAACGCAACAATTCACGACGCTTATGAGCAGATTACTATTCGCTACTGGCGCGATATTCCGCATTTATTGCATTATTGCCCACTTGCTTGCATTTCTGATGGGGTCAAAACAAGGCTTGGAACTGTTTGTACGCCTTATGAGCATTTTTATGCGTGGCGTCGTGTCAATGACGGAGATAAGGTTTCTACACTTCCATTCGAAGAAATGCAAACAATGATAAAGGGCGTTTATAGTCCTGCAAGGTTTCTTGAAATTTTTCGTGACTACATTTATTTTCAGGATAGCGAGTATGACAGTGAAGAAAAAGAAATTGTTTGCAGATATCCTCAGTTTTTTGCTGCACGCCTATTAAAGCAGAGTATTGTTAAATCCGTCATTGAAAAAAGCAGAAAAGGTGGTACATATTTTGGTGCAACCGGATGCGGTAAAACTTATACAATGGCGTTTCTTGCCCGTCAGCTTTCTTTGCGCTGCACTGATATTCCACAAATCGGTTCACCCACTATTGTTATGATAGTTGACCGAGATGATCTTCAAAAACAAGGAGCAAAATTATTTACAAAAAGCAAAGAGTTTTTAAATCTCGGTGAAGTCAGCGTTGTTCCTAATCGTAAAATACTTCGTGAAGAACTCGGCGCCCGCGAAAGCGGTGGATTTTATATATGTACTATTCAAAAGTTCTGTGACAGAAAAGATGATAAAATCGGCGTAATAAACGAGCGTTCAAACATTATTTGTTTTTCTGATGAAGCGCACAGAACTCAAATTGAAAATGCTAAAAAAATTCAATTCAGTAAAGATGCTGATGATAATATGAAAGCTATGGTATCCAAGCCATATGCAAAAGTGTTGAGAGAAGCCCTTCCGAACGCAACATTCGTTGGCTTTACAGGAACTCCGATTTCAGAAACATATCAGACTTTTGGTGATGAAATTGATCGTTATACTATGGATCAGGCGGTTGCTGATGGCCTTACCGTATCCATTAAGTATCACCCCAGAATTGCAAAAGTACTGCTTGATAAAGAAAAAGTAAAGGAAATAGAAAACTATTATAAGAAGTGTGCTGATGATGGTGCTACCGCAGAAGATATTGAAGCAAGTAAGAAGGCTATGAGCTCAATGGAAATTATTTTAGGCGAGCCATCCCGTTTGGAACGCCTTGCGGTAGATATCCATGACCACTATGTTT
Source organism: Clostridium sp. CAG:678 (assembly GCA_000431535.1). Classification (GTDB taxonomy): domain Bacteria; phylum Bacillota; class Clostridia; order Oscillospirales; family Acutalibacteraceae; genus Eubacterium_R; species Eubacterium_R faecale. Next base: position 31,632 of record HF991791.1, on the reverse strand, counting down.
CTTCTTGTGCAAATGATCCTAAAAGGGTTCAAAAAGCAATGGTTGTTTGTTCCAGCAGAACAATTGCATTTGGATTGTTGAAAAAATTCCAAGAGAAATATCCTGAATGGTTTGTTGAAAAGAAAGTAGCTGATGGCGTTTCTGTAAATGATGAAGAAATGCAAGAACTTAAGCCTATGCCATTTATGGCAATGGTTGCAAGTGTTGGCAGCAATGATCCGACTGAAATGTATAACTATCTCGGCGGGGTAAAAAATAGCCAACGCTCCGAAGAACTTGATGCGGCTTTTAAACAGGACCAATCAAATTTCCATATAGTAATTGTTGTTGATATGTGGATAACTGGTTTTGATGTTCCTTCGTTGACTTATATGTATAATGACAAGCCACTCAAAAAGCATTTACTTATTCAAACAATAAGCCGTGTTAACAGAAAATATCCAGGAAAAGAATATGGATTGATTGTCGATTATATCGGCATTCGTGACAATATGCGTGAGGCAATGAAACTCTATGGCGGAAATACTTCGATTGCCCCTACTTCCGATGATGTCGAACAGGCTACATATGTATTTCGAGAAGAACTTGAAATTCTTAAAGATCTTTTTAGCGGATATGATTTGAAACCATTTCTTGACTTAAACAGTGATCCTGCATTGCGTTATACACTTTTAGCTAAGGCTGCTGAATATGTATTTGTGTCTACACAGGAATTGCAGACTGAAAGCAAATCTGGTAAAAGCGTTAGTAAGGTATCATTTAAGACATATTTCCTGAAAACGGTTAAGAGAATGCGCGCAGCTTATAATATATGTCAACCATCTGGAGAACTTGGTGATCAAGAATCTGCCCTTGCTCAATGTTTTATGGCAATTGCCGGTTTTGTTCGGAAGATTCGTGGAACAAGTGATGTTGACACAGATACTATGAATCGTCGTGTTGCAAAAATGGTCGAAGAAGCACTCAAATATAATAAAGTTGAAAGTGTTTTTGAGACAGGAGAACAAGAGGATATCTTTAGTCCGGAATATTTTGAAAAATTGTCAGATGTTAAAATGCCTGCATCAAAACTGGAATTGCTTGTTAAAATGCTTCGCAAACAGATCAAGGAGTATAGTAAGACCAATCAAATGGCAGCTAAAAAATTCCAAGAAATGCTTGAAGAAACTATTAATCAGTATCACGAGCGTAGAAAACATCTCACTTTAGAGGAAGCAGGTGTGGCTCAAGAGAAAACTGTAGATGAAATTATAAAAAATGCTACTGAACAAGCATTACGCATATTAAATGATATGAAAGCAGATCGAGAGAGCTTTCGCAAAATTGGACTAACATTTGAGGAAAAGGCATTCTATGACATTTTAATGGCACTGCGTGATGAATATAACTTTGAATATGGTGTTGATAAGAATGTTGATGGCGTAGTTGTCAATGACAAATGTAAATCATTAGCAAAGAAAATCAAAGAAATAATTGATATCAAATCCTCATTCGCAGATTGGCTGAATAATCAAATAATACGAGATCAACTTAAATTTGATATCAAGGTTTGTTTGATTAAAAATGGCTATCCTCCACAGTATAGTCCAGAGGTGTTCCGCAAAGTAATGGAACAGGTTGAGAACTTTGAGGAGAATAACTAATAAAGATAAATGTAATTACGGGTTAAAAATAAAATCGTAAAGCTCTATTAATTATATTTAAATAAAATTATAACAGGACAGGCACAGGAAATTCACTCCCGTGCCTGTTTATGTTTTTACAATTAATAATAATTTGTATTTCTGCATAACTGCTGTTAAATACTAGTGGATTGTCGGGATTTTGGTATGATATAGTTGGAATGGTTAATTTTAGGTGTTCGTTGATTCAATTTTTAATATTCTTTATATCCCAAAATAAGATAATTCGCTTTTAATATTCGGTGTAGAAAAGATGAAATTAAGATATAGAAAATAGATATAGTGTATGGGATTTTTAGCTGTTGTTTTTTATATTTTTTCATAGTACAATAAATGTAATAACATGTATTTTTATGAATTAATATGAAACTAAACCAAGCGTTGTAATATCAAATTTAAAAAAATCTTCAATTGGTAAAGTATATTACTTAATAAAACCTATTTTAAAAGTTTTGTAAAATACATTTTTATAATTTTTCTTATAAATAAAACATAAACCTACTTAAAGGAAAACACAATCATGTCTAAATATCAGGAATACGATAAAATTTTTAATAAAGAGATTTTGCAAAAAAGTAAGGGTGTCATATTCTCTTATTCTCCAATTACAGATACATATACTTACAATTCATACAGTCACGGTGTTTCTGATACAGCCGTGGAAGATTTAGGCGAACTAATGCGGCACAACCTTTTCTTTTATGCCTTTGGAGAAGAAGAGGTAGTTGCTTATTATAAAAAAGACAGATTTTCTTCAATGCAACAGGCGGCAAGGTATTCATATCAGCAAAGATTGCCAAAACGTGCAGATATAAACGATGGTCTTCCCAGTGAGGTACTTTTGGATTTACTCATACAGATCTACAATCCGAGTGCATATAAACTGGCAGTAAGGACGCTTTTTCGTCAAGATGATAATAACGAGATCAAGGGATATGATCTTACCTATTTTACAAAAGATGAATCTGGTATCAGTCTTTGGCTCGGACAAGCCAAACTAGGTGAAAAAAGTTATTGCAAATCGAGTATTCACAAAGATTTGCTGGAAAAATTCAAAAAAGAGTATTTGGCAAAACAGTTATTTTTTATTTGTGACAAACGCATCGGAATTACAGATGATGCCAAATCAATTCTTGAAGCGATTGAAGACATAAATCTGCTTATGATAAATTCCGAGGAGAATAGTCGCTCTGATAATTTGATTGATTATTTCAAAAAGCATCATATCAATATAAAAATACCGTGTTTACTTGCATATGGAAATGGCACAGTATATGATGATGCAAAAAAATTATCTGATAAAATCAAAAACGAAATTGATTCAATAAAACAATACTATGATAAAAAGACTTATGTATTTGATGGTATTACTCCGGAAATTATTTTTTGTGTTTTTCCTATTGAAAGCATTGAACGATTGAGAGATAAGGAGTACGGATTTTATGCAGGATTATGCTAGTTTATTATTAAATGCCATAAACAATTATGATCCGGATAATGCGCATTCTATTGAAGCTCTGCGTGATCTTGTTTGTTGGATTTCAGATAATGAGATATTGAAAAAAGATAAACTGATTGCTGAACTTCTTTATATTGCATCTCAAAAAATGCGTGTGTTTGGATACAACATATTGAATAAATATACGGAAGAACCAATTCCTCCTATTGGCAGTTTAGATGCAATTTCAGGTCCGTCTATAAAAAATTTATATCGTTCCAAAGTTTATTCAAATAATATTTTAGATAAAACTCAACATGAAGTAGTTGATCTTTTTCAGTCATTGGATATTCGAAGACTGCTTGTTAGTGCACCCACTTCTTATGGCAAAACTTTTTTAATGCGAGAAATTGTTTTTTTAAATAAAGAACGATACGACAATATTCTTTTAGTTTTTCCTACCGTTGCATTACTTCTTGAAAACGCAAGAATGATGGAAAAATTCGTTTCAGATAATAAGCTTGAATATAGAATATTTAAAACCGTTGATGCGGTAAATGAAGACGATGAAAAAAAGATCTTTGTATTTACGCCAGAAAGAGCATTACAGTTAATTGCAACATACCCTAATCTTAAAATTGATTTCTTTTTCTTTGATGAGGTATATAAAATTGACGAAGATTACTGTAATGACGATTCGATTGAATTGGCAAATCAGAGGTATTCAAATTCACAGGATTTTCTAAATGAGGACAGAGGGAAAACGTTTAGAATTGCGTTATATCTATTATCCAAAACAGTTGAAGAATACTATCTTGCCGGTCCAAACTTATCAAAAGATAAATTTGAATTGGGAATGAAGCGCTTTTTGGAACTCAATAAAATTGAAGTGAAAGAAATAAATTTCGAGCCAACTTTAAGAATATCAGTCAATGCTTTTTCAGGCAAAATCGAAGAAAAACTACCAAAGTTTCTTCTTTCAGCCAAAAACAATGCGCTGGTTCCTACAGGCACTAAGGTTAACGATAGAATAGAAAAGGTTGTGTCTTATATTGACGAAAAAAATTATGGAAAAACACTTTTATATTGTACATCCCCTAGTAAGGTGGTTGAGTACTCGGTAAAATTAGCTAACAGAGAAACTAAAAATGTTATGAAATCATATCCGGATAATTTCAAAACATTTATTGAACATATAAAACAGGAATACGATATAGATAATTCAGTAGAAAAATGGAGTTTGATTCAAGTGCTTGAAAAAGGTTTTGGCATTCATCACGGTAAGCTTCCAAAATATATTCAGCAAGAAATTCTAGATCAATTTAATAAAGGTACATTTGATATCTTGTTTTGTACTTCTACAATAGTTGAGGGCGTTAACACTGATGCTCAAAATATGGTTATATTAAATGCATCAAAAGGCAGAAATAAACTCACGCCATTTGACATCAAAAATATTAAAGGTCGAGCAGGACGATATTATCATTGCTTTGTTGGCAGAGTATTTTATATGCAAAAAGAACTTGAAATCATTGAAAATTCTGATTCGCTTAGACTTGATTTTATTACATATTCTAACAAGGATCTTAATGTTATAGACTTAGATAATACCGAAATTCAAGATCTAACTTCATACAATAAGCAGGTGAAGAATGCTCGAGACGAATATGTTAAGAGTTGCTTTATACCTAATGATGTCTTTATCAAAAACAGAACTGTTTCAAGAGAAAACCAAGAAAAATTGGCTCGTACATTATTAAATAACGAGGAATTTTTAAAATACTCTCATTGGATTACTTATACTGTCGATGTTGAGAACTTTTTATATTATCATTGGATTTCTAAAATTCTTGAGACATTTAGCACAGCAGGTTTAATTGAGGAAAATACAAGGAAAAAATTTTCAGCCATTGCTAATAATTATTATACTGGTGGTTTTAAAGCAATTTTAAAATTTGAAATTGACTCATATAAAAAAGGTAAGTGTAAATCAATAGACGATGCGTATTCTCGTGCTTTTAACTCACGCAGAGATATTTTAGAGCATAAAATTCCGAAAATATTGTCATTGTTTGAGAGTATTATTGTGTTTGTAGCGCAGCGCAAAGGGATAAATGTTGACTCTTTTTCATTGGCAAAGGTTCGAAGATATTATGAAACAGGGGTAAAAACAGCATTAGGTGAAGCATTAGTTGAATACGGATTCCCAACTGACGCAATTAGAAGAATTGAAGAAAAACACAAGCCATTAGCATATTATACTTTATTAGAATCCAAGAAATATTGTTTAAGGAATTATAAAAATGATATAGAAAATTTACTTGATAAATATGAAAATCAGTTGTTCATTAAGGCGTTAAATGCAATTTAGATAGTGAAATTAAATTAAAGCATTAACAATTTAAATGTTAGGTTTATTTATTAATTTTAATATATTTTATCGAAACATATTTGTTACATTTAGCACTGCCGGGCCTATAATCCCTGCAGTGCTTTTTATGCGTTATGTTGTTTTTTTTAATGGGTTTTGCAGGAAATCTTAAGGCAGTTTTGAATATTCATTAAAAAAATTTGTGCTTGTTGTTGAATAAAAATTGTATTAAATCTAAAAGATAAAGAACCAACAGAAATCAGTATAAAATATGGAAAATAACTTATTTAAATAGATAGCAAAAATGAAATTACAAGTGAATAAAAAAGCACATTTTCAATCTATAATTTTTTCGCATACACAGTTAATCATTAGTAATATTTTTCCTTACTAAGACCAATTTTAAATGTATGAACTCTATAATATACATATATTTACTTAAGTATATTTGTTATTTTTGAAGCTATATGCTCTTTACACTTGTAATTAGTTTAATAAATTCTATTTTCTCATCTGATATTACCTTATTCTCAATTTTATATAATATTATTGTTAAAAATTGAGGTTGTGTTAATTTTTATACAATATTTTGTTGTAATTTGTTGACAATAAGTATAAAAAGCACTAGAATGAAAACAGTGTATTGGTTAAAATTAGGTGATTTATCAAATGAATATAACATTTTTAATTGGAAATGGATTTGATTTGAATCTAGGTCTAGAAACAACATATTCTGCATTCTTAAAAGAATATACTAAAAAATATTTAGAAAAAGATTCTTACGAGCTAAAAAATTTCAAGTCAGATATTCTTGCTGATAAAGAATTATGGAGTGATGCTGAGCGTGCATTTGGAGAGTATACAACAAAATTTTCTAGTGAACTTGGAGGAGAAATATTTTGTGATTGTCATAACGATTTTTGTGAAGGACTTGCTGCATATTTGATTAATCAAGAAAGCAGAATTGATTACACAAACTCCGAGATTAAATTAAAGGATGGATTTGTGAAATCTTTATCAAGAATAAATACTGGATTTAGAGAAGAACAGCGTCAGCAAATCGAAGAAAGCATGTTAAATATTGGCGGTGGATTTAGATATAATTTTATTGATTTCAACTATACTTATACATTAGATAAATGTATTGAACTAGCTAAAAAAAGTGATTTAGGAAAGAGATTGTTCAAAGGAAGTAATTATGTGAATTCGATTGGTGATCTGTACCATGTTCATGGATATGTTGATAAAGATATGGTATTGGGGGTTAATGATGAATCACAGATAGGAAAAATTGAGATTTTTAGTAAGCTACCGAGTGAATATTTAGCGCAAATAATTAAAATTAAAACTAACCAAATGAATGAACAACATATTGATGAAAAATGTCATGATTTATTAAAAAAAAGTGATTTGATATACATATATGGTATGTCTACTGGTGATACAGATAAGTTATGGTGGAAAAGGATTTGTGAAATAATGAAAAATAATAAAAACTTGAGAGTTATCATTCATAAATTTGATGCTCCAAAAGATTCATTAATTAGAAGGAAAATTGTAACTTATGAGAATTCAACCAAAAAGGAATTTATAAATTATTGTAATTTTGATAATAATACTAAGCAAGATATAGCTGAAAGGATTCATATTGATCGAACCAACATTTTTTCAAGATTAGAAAATATTGTTAAAGAAAGGTCATTAGTGTCAGCTTGATGTAAATATTTTTCCACAGGAGGGAAAGGGGAAATGAATAGTAAAATAATTTTAGGAATGACAGGCCCTTTTGGTAGTGGTTGTACATATATTTCACATAAAATTTTAGAAAATATGGGATATGAATATATTTCCTTATCAGATATCTTAAGAGGAGAATTAATAGATCCTGAGAAATATACTCGCACCGACTTACAGGATCAAGGTAACGAACTTAGAAAACAAAAAGGAAATGATTATTTAGCACGACAAGCAATTGATATAATCAATAATTCAGAAAAAGATAAATTTGTAATTGATAGTATACGAAATACACATGAAATAGAAACATTAAAAAGAAATTTCCCTTCTTTTTACTTATTTGCAATTTGGGCAGATGAGAATACAAGGTGGGAAAGAATAAAAGATAAATATGATAAAAATTACAAACTTTTCTTAGAAGATGATCATCGCGACAATAATGAAAAAATAGAAAATGGCCAGCAAATCACTTTGTGTTATCAAATGGCAGATTTTATTTTAATTAATCGTAAAAAAATCCAGTCAGAAAAAGCGGATGATTTTATTTTGTTAAGAAAAACAGCAAAGAAATACATTGATTTGATAGAACTAAAATCGAAATTCATTCCAACTGAAACAGAAACATTAATGACTATTGCGTATGCTAATAGTTTGAGATCGTCATGTTCTCAAAGAAAAGTAGGTGCCTTAATTATTGATGAAATTGGTAACATTTTCAGTTCAGGATATAATGAAGTTCCTTCAAACGAACATCCGTGTAGAAATGAATATGGTGAATGCTATAGGAAAAAGTTACGAGAAGATATAAAAAATAAATTAAATGATATAATACATGATGAAAACCTTGCTAATAAAGTTTCTGACATCGTAAAAAACAATTCAAAAATGCTTGATAATTGTAGAGCTTTACATGCAGAGGAATCTGCGATAATTAATTTAGCTAGAGTAGGAACATCAGCTGATTTGAGTAAAGCAACCTTATATACAACAACTTATCCTTGTAATCTTTGCGCAAACAAAATAGCACAAGTAGGGATTAAAAAAATAGTTTACTATGAACCATATCCTCAAAAAGAAGCTAAAGATGTTTTAAATAATCATGATGTTAAACAAATACCTTTTGAAGGTGTTACTTTTAATGGATATTTTCGTTTTATGGAGGTGTTAAGATGAAAGTATGTCCTAATTGTGGTAAAGTGGTATCTTATAATTCTTATTTTGGCGGGTACATATGTAATAATTGTGAATGGATAAATCTATTGGAAAGAGATGGAGATATAAAAAGTGTTAGTTCTTCAGGGGATATAATGTTAGGTTTAAAAAAAAGTGAATTTGTTAGTGGCTAGATTTAGTAATATAGATAATAACGCACGACTTTTAGTATAACTTGTACTAGTTATTAAAAGGCTAATCATATGTGTATTTGAAATAAATTCAATCTAAATTGTTATAGGTTATTATGAAAATATTCAAATTGTTTGAATTATGTTGTGCGTTGTTTTCAAATGCGGCTAATTGAATTTAAAAATTGTAGAATACTACATCAAAATAGATTTATATATTATTAATCACCAAACCGTGAACCATACCTGGTTCACGGTTTGATTTTTATGTTTTTATAGGAAAAATTAATTTTCCAAAAGACTTGATTATTAGCAAAATCTATGCTTAAATGCACAACACACTAATATGAAAGGTGGTGCGAAAATGGCAACCAAAAGAAAACCGAAAAATGTGTATGGCGAGGGTTCAATCTTTTACAGTAATGTGAAAAAGAAATGGATGGCGCAGCTCAACCTTGGATTTGACAGCAACGGCGTGCGCAAGAGAAAGACCATTATAGGCAACACGCCTGAGGAAGTCAAAGAAAAACTCCGCAAAGTCAAAAACGATATTTATTCGGGTAAATTTGTGAGTGCCAATAATATAACATTCGGGCAGATTACAAAACAGATTCTTGATGAAAAACTTGCTATGAATGAGATTCAAAGGCAGACTTACAGCCGACATCTTGAAACAATGAAACACTTCAAAGATATAAACGATATACCGATTCAAAAGATTGACTCCACAATGCTCAAACAACTAATTCTTTCTAAAATTGATTACTCTCAGTCAACTATAAGAAAAATATATTTGATGATGAGTCAGGCATTTAACGAGGCAGTAAGACGAAAGATAATAGTTGAAAACCCGATGGCTGATGTAAAAAAGCCTAAATCAAGGCAAAGAACCGTAAAAACAAGAGCGCTCACAATGGAAGAACAGAAGGCATTTTTCAATGCGTTGCAAAACGATGACAGCATTCTTTATAAAGACCAAATGCTGATTTCGATGTTTACAGGAATGCGAATGGGTGAAATAAATGCGTTAAGCCGAAATGACATAAACACAAGGTTCAATTTCATTAATGTGGATAAAACTATTGCTAAAGATCTTCACGGTGAGTCGTTTTTGAATGATACACCTAAGACAGAAAAAGGCAATCGACAGATACCTATAAATTCAATGGTTAAACCTGTGATTGACAAGCTGATTGCAAATTATGTTCATACTGATGACGGAATGCTGTTTCACTCGAAAAAAGGTCAGTTGTTGTCAACGAATCAGGTTAATATGGAGTTTCAAAGAGTTTTGAAAAAGTATAATATCAAGGACGAAACTGTAAAAGGCAAGCTTACGCTTCACAGTCTGCGTCATACATACGCAACTCGTTGTATCGAGGGCGGAATGCCTGTAAAAGTTCTGCAAGACTTGCTCGGTCATACAGATATAAGCATTACTCTTGATACTTATTCCGATGTGTTTGAAAACTTCCAAACGGAGAATATACAAAAAATCGACAACTATATGAGCACAGCAGGTTTTGCCATGAATGCATAACCAAAAACGAAAGCCGATTGGTATCTCTTAATTGAGAATGCCGGTCGGCTTTTTGTTAATACTAGATTAATTTGAAAAGGTGCTGAATGTTAACCAAATGGCAACTTGTTAGGGATATAAATTCAAAGTGCAAAGAGCTGCAATTTTCAAAAATGGATTAACAGTGTGAGAAAAACTAGCGTGTTCTGTAAATCAACAGGACACACTCGTTTAATATCTAGACTCACTTCGATCATAAATCAAAGAATGTTGTATGGTGTTCTTTGTCTTTGTGTTGATAGGAAATAAGATTTGTATTTGTTCAGTTAATATTTAACTTTTTACAAAACATGTTATAATGTATGCGTAAGGAATACAAATTCGGACTCCTGATAATTTACATTAATTTTTCGTATTCAGAAAAAGGATATTCAAAAAGACGAAAAAGGTTTACACTAATCTTAAAACGGAGGTGAACAAAATGTTTGAGTTAGCCGATAATGAAAAAATAGGAATTTATCTAAAAGAGAAAATCGGAGAAAAGTTTAAAAAACAACGCCATTTCTGTAAACGATATTTAGAGTGTAAGGGAAAGGTGCTAAATGATGACGAAATAAGAAAAGTGCAAAATCGTCTGATTCAAATAATTAAAGGCAACAAAAGTATTCAGATTTATGACCTGCCAATTTTTTGTGAACTGCTTGATGTAACCTGTGAAGAAATACTGAGTGCAGGTGAAAATTTTGCCGAAAGTTCAAAACGGATGACCAATTATTCAATAGCATTTTCTAATGATGAGAATGAATGGTTGAAATATATAAACAGAGAAGACAAACTTATTCTCAATTCCGATGAATATGGAAATACCGTAATTGACTATGCCATAAGATTTAAAAATTACAAATTTCTCAAATTCCTTATTGAAAAAGGTTTTATATGGTTTGACTGTGGAGATTGCAATAAATATGCATTAACTTTCGGAGCAGGAACAAGCATTAAAAAGAGAAAATTTGCTGGAATTGATGATGTGCTTCAGTATGATTTAGCAACGGAAGATGAGTTAAGAAAAGAAATAATAGCGCTTGCTGTACAAAATAAAGATATAGACATTCTTGATAAAATGAGAGCAAGAGAATTACCTACACTTTATGTAGAGGCGCACTATCTTTCAGGTTCTCACCCCAATATAAAAAAATATTATAATAAAAACTTAGTGAACTCAATAATCGAAGCTGACTATGAAATAATAGATTACTTTACTGACGAGTTTGAAATTATCGACCATGTGAAATATAAGGACAAAAGTAAACGATGCCATACTTTTATGTTTCCGTTTATATCAGATGTTGTAAATGGTTTAATAAATAACAATAACGGTTTTACAGAGATTGCTTTGAAAAAAATAATTTCACATAACCAAAAAACATATGATTTGCTTATAACTCTTATTGATAATTGTATAACAACAAATTTGGATAGATATAATTTTGAACATACCGAATATTATGAAAAAGTAATAAAATCTCAAATGGTTGAATCGGTGTTGAAACGTTTTGAATATTATGATGATGGAAATATCGTTAGCTTTAGTGATACATTAAATACAGAAGGGATAATAACAAATATTGTTTATGTTGATGCTGAAAGCTCAAATCCTTTAATAAATCATTTAATTGGTGAAATTAATAATTTATTTGATATGATTGTTAATATAAAGAATAAATATATTGCCAATGAGGAGAATTAATATGAGTAGAAATATTTTTGATTATGATGACGGTGATTTTTTATTTAGGAATGGCGATACCGCCTTTGATTCTGACGGGAATATGATGATGCGCATGTCTGACAATATGGCAATGGATATGGATTCAGGCGAACTGCATTTGACTTCCTCTTGGGATGATGACTATGAATAATTTTAAGTATTGCCCTTATTGTTTATCCTAATGTGTTTGAAACTGAGTATAAACAAGAATCTACAATTATAGAATGCAAATTAAAAACTAAAGCCGATTGGTATCTCTTTGTTGAGAACCCAGTCGGCTTTTCTTTGCTATATTCAGTTTCTAAATTCTGCCATATCGTTAAGGCGGAGAAGAACAGGTTCAGTTACTCCGTCGCCTGCACCCATATCAATGGCAATCCAAGTTCTTGTTTTAATGAGTTTATTGCTGTATTCTTCACCGTAATATTTAGTAGGAGTATGACCGAATACTGTTGTTATATCGTCAAAATATTCATCATCGAGTTCAGGCCATGCCCAAATGAATGCGTCGGCAGGATATTCGCTGATTTTCCTGCCTTTTTCAAAATCATCAATACCGCTGTGAACAAGAAAATAGTCTTTACCTCCTGCCGTAACAGCCTCATAAAGGGGAGCATCGTGCAGATAATCAAGAATATCTGCAACGATTTCAGGGGACTCTTTATTAAGTTTAGATAACGCTTTCAGCGTTACATCTCCGCCGTTAAGCTGATAGTTTGTGAGGATTTCCATTTTTTCACTGTCAAATGACGAAATGCTATCCTCTGTAATTTCATCAAACAGAAATTCACAGGCAAGGAGCATAGCTTCGTGATTTCCGAGAATAAGTTGAACATTAGGCTGAGATAATAACCAAATCAAAATCTCCACACCGCCGTCACCGTTTCTGTCAACCACATCACCAAGTATGTATAGAAAATCGTTCTCATCAAAATGAGCCTTTTCAAGCAGTTTTTTTAATTTTTCAAGCGGATAACCGTGTAGGTCAGAAATTACATAAATCATTTTATCTGTTCTTTCGTTTTAGTATATTGTTCAACCAACTCATCGATGGCGTTTTCAGTACACTCAACAAAATCATTTATTATTTCAATAATATCATTAATGCTTTTGCCCGTTGTTTCTATGTTTTCAATTTTAGCCAACTTCATTGGATTATCACGAGTATCGGTGATAATTTTTTTATCAAAGTATTTTTTTGAATCTAATGAAATTGATTCCTTTATTTTGAGAGCAGTTTCTTTTCTTTGATTTTCATTAGCATCTTTTGCTATTGATTTTATATTTTCAATTTGTTCTTCATTTAAATCTTTAAATTCACTATATTTTTGATCATTAATACTCTTCTTTTCAATTTTTTCTTTAGAAAGTGCATTAATCTCCTGTGTAGATAAATATGGCTCTAAATGATAGTCTAAACGAATAGTTACTTTTTTAGTTCCTGGATTATAAGCAATTTCATAATGAAATTGATAGCATTCATCTATGTTTGAACTATTTTTTTCGTTAGCAAAATCTCTTAAATGCTTTCCAATCCAATTTTCTTTTCCAAATGAACATTTTAATTCAAATGCATTTGAATCGTTATTGTATCCATTCCATTTACTTGTTACTTCCCATTTGTCCTCGTAAAAACAATAGTTTTGAAGAACGGTAAACAAATTTTGTTCGTTTGCCCAGCCATAACCCATAGACTCTGTCCACGGCATATCATCAGATAAATTTTTTATAATCTCAGTACTGTTAACCTTATTAATTAACGAGTTAGCTAAAGCACACAAATATTCATTTTCTATTTTTATTGTTTTCAATGGTTCTACAATTTCTTTCCATTTTATTATTTTAAATTCGTTATTTTGAGGTTCAGTGCCATAAATAGTAAGGAAATAAAATTTTCTGTTAGTATTTTCATTTAATAAAGTAGATGAGTTATTTTCAAAAAATATTTTTTCCTCATTATTTGAAAACATATTGTAATACTTTTGCGTTTGACCATAACCTTCGCCGGCAAAAATTTTAACCTCTATTAACGCAAAATGATTTCCTTGTTTATCAACAATAATAATATCTGGAATTTCATTGCGTGCCTTACCGTCTTGACCTTTATAAGAATACTTTTTTCTGGTTTCAAAATAAAAATCGTCTGCATTTAAATTGTTCTCATCAAAAAGTATTTTAAGGAATTCTTTCTTGTATTCAGGGAGGTTTTCAAACAGTACTTTTAGAAGATTAGTATAACTATCTTCTCTGCCAACGATTCCCAAATAATCAAAAATATCATTTTCGTAATTCATATATTCAGCTCCTTGGTTCCACTTTAACAAATATCATATAATTTTTCTAATACCTTTACCATTGCCAAGATGTCAAGACGGGAATAGGCAAGGAGGTTTTTGCGGATGACTGCCTGCTCCTCAGGAGTGTGATTTACAAGGTCAGGATAGGCATTCATTGCCTCACCGCCGTTGTGTATTCCGTCAAGATTGTGGTAATCAAGTTGGGGTCGTTAGGACAAAGTGCATGGAGAACATACTTAATTGAATAACTGCCCTGCAGCTCCTTTGAATAGTAGTGATTTTGCTGAAAAGATATCATCAAATCTTTAACATTATCGTGAATATTTGTAATAGGTTTGCAATATCAGAAAATACTTCAGTTATTTCCATTATTCATTATTTTATTCCATATTGTAAACACGAATGTGTATGCTATTTGGAATATCCAAGAATATTCACTTAAAAAGCACTCTTCTTTTTTTATACTACAGTTAAGTTATAAAATCTAAATAATAAATATGGTATGAGTATTGTTTAAGGCGAATTTTAATACTTAAATTGCCGATATGAATAGGAGTATTTTTATAGGATTTCTGATTTGTATTGCGCACTACTGCAGCATATAAAATAATTTTTTGAATTCATTTAAATATAGCTTTATTTTATTTTGAAGTTTAAACTTCATATTTTGAATTCGATTTTATCCATTAGCTATTGTATTTGTTGAAATAGTATTAACAAGACGAGTTTTATATTTTTTAATTATCTTTTATAGTCAATTCCATATATGCACACTTATTTAATTTGATGATTTTATTGTTTAATTCATGCGACAGAAATGGTATTGTATCAGACAATTGTTTTTCTGCATCATTTTCACCATTAGTATAGTTTTTTGCTTCTATGATAAAGGCAAATGGTTCACCTTTTTTCCTGCTAGGAAAATAAATAAATCCATCAATTTCGTCTAATTTTTCTGATTTGTTGTACTGGCTTGCTTTAATACCACCTACATAACACATTACACTTCCGGCATATGAGATTTCTTCTAATACAGTTGCACAGGATAGTATTTCGTGTAATTGATCCACATTTTTTACATTTTTGTTTGAAAATGTTGATCTTATTTGGTTGGCTACAGTTTTGCAACCATTACCTATAAAAACGCATTGGTTAAATTCGGTTCCTTCAGGAACTGTTAAATTAAAGAAAAATTTATTGTATTCATAAATAGATTTAATCGCATATTTAATAAGATTAATTTTTTCATTTGAAGCATACATTTTTCCTGCAATGCTCTTATTTATTATAGTTTGACAGTCTATACATATTTGGTGCTCGGATGCAATTCCAAAGGCAAAATATAATTTTTTTAGATTTTGTGATGCTTGTGTTCCAAAAAGGATTCTGCTTAAAGGAAGCGTAGTTGTGATGGTTTTATCGTAATTAAGCCAATTTACAAATGGAAATTCCTTTCCAGACAAAATTAATTCCGAGTTGTTTACAATTTTTTTTAGTATATCTGGTTGCTTTTCTGTATGTAATTTTATATTAGAATCTTCTTTTATTATGCGTCGAATATCATGAATACTGTTTACATTATCAAAACTTTCATAAAATTTTTGTTCATTTTCACTCTCTATTTTTGTAGTGTTTAATATACACATTGGAGAATCGTAAATCTGTTTATGTATGATGTCCTCTAATTGAGCTATCGTGTTATTTATTACTGAATCTTCATTAAATAAATCATCTATATATGATGGAATTTCATATACCATCCTATTTAGGTTAACACCAAAAGAAGCTGGTGTATATATCATATCGACTGATAAATATGCAATTTTTCTAATCTTTTTGTATAGGAAAAAAATTCTTTTTGTAGCTTCATTTTTGATCAACGTCTCATCAATAAGATAAGTTAATAATTTTACTGCATAATCGCAAATTTTTCTATTTTCTGATTTATTACCCATTCCTTTAATCAAATGAATCATATTATATAGGTGTAGTTTATAATAGTTTCCACTAGTTAACATTTCGTTAAATTTTCCGTGTATTTCTCTTGGTAAGTTTCTTCTGTATATATCGTAGAACTTTGTGTTGTCTTGTTTTGATTTTTGAAGTGCTTTTAAAAAATTTTTAGATGCAGCAAATGTATCGTACATATATCCTAAATTTGATAGTAACGGTAATGTTTGAAGAATATCTCCTCCAGTTATTTGTTTGTAAAAAATATCATCTGCTTTTAACTCTGCTAAATCAGATCCTAATGAAATTTCAACATTTCTTTGAACTGTTCCTTTGGAAATAACAATGTTACTTATTAACATCATTTGTGTAAAAATATATTCGTATCTTGTATGATGAGCACCTGGATATATATATTTCATTACGCCTAACTGGGAAACTTTTTTAGATTTCTCTATTAATCCATTTTCTTCAAATAGATTTAAGTATTTCTCTGTTGCGTCAAATACAAGACAAGTAGCAAATCCATATCCTGGCAAATTATATTTTATCTTTTTACTCATTATATTTCTCCTCATTAACATAAGTGTAAAATTATAAATTGTTGTTTCAATTATTATTTTTTTATTGTATTTTATGATACAAGAAAAATTGTTTATCTTAGATGTTGGTACAATTATAAAATTTTAAAAATTTTTTGTGTAAATTAATATTTGAAATAAACTTTTACATACAAAAACTTTGTAAAATTATATTTAAAAAATTTTATATGGGATACATTGGACTTAAAATTTATCGATAATTGTCTTTGATTGTGATTTTGCTTTTCATATGTTCAAGTTCTATTAAGTCAATTAGTATTTCGTTATGCATTTTACTGAATTTGTATCAACTATTTTGTACAATACTATAATCATCTTATCTCCTTTATGTTGAATTTGTCAATATGATAACACAAGTTAAAATAAATAATTTCAATATATAAATATAATTTATTATATTTTCATTCATAGACGAAAATAAACCATAATTTCTTATTAGTACAGCATAAATTTTGATGAGATTCAAAAAGGTGCTGAATGTCAACCAAATGGCAACCTTTAGGGGTTATGAATTCAAAGCGGCAAGAACTGCAAATCTCAAAAACGGCTTAACGGTGGGAGAAAAACGGGCGTGTCCTGTTAAATCAACAGGACACTTTTCTTTCAAATCGTGCACTCACCTCGACCACAGCGCCGCAAACGATGCGTTTGCGGCTTTTTTATGGCAACACTGAATATAAGCGTGCAACAAAAGCCGTTGTGCAGGCTGAGGCCGATCTCTTTTTAATATGGATTTGCGCAAAAAAATATGCTAATATATTTTTGAAGTAAAAAGGAGGGCATAAAATGGCAGAGATCACATTTTCAAGGAAAATCAGCACAGAAGGCAGGCGTTTCATTGATGACGGATTTAATCAGTACGCCACGGCAAACGGCATGACGAGCAATCATGCGCCGTTTCTTTTTACGGCAACGGAAAGCGGAAAGATCGTCGGCGCTCTGACCGGGCATACAGGTTACAACACTGTGCATATCAGCGATTTCATTATTGATAAGGACTGCCGCCGCGGCGGTCTTGGCACACAGTTGCTGAAAACGGCAGAGGAATATTTTACAGCCGAGGGGTATGACAGTATTGATCTTACCACGCTTGCGTTTCAGGCACCGGAATTTTATAAAATGCACGGATACACATTGGAATTCATACGAAAAAACACGGCTGAGCCGAAACTGACAAAATATTTTTTCATCAAATACCTGCAAGACAAATCACTCACGCTTGCAGTTTGAAATTACTTCTGCGTACAGGAAATAGAATTCCGTCCGTCATCTGAAATAATGTGAAAAAAACAGGCGCATTCGATACACCCGTGTGCCGAAATTTTAAAGACCTGTTTTTTAGTTGATTTACAGGATTATGTATTCGCAGTTTTCATAACTTTCAAATTCATAATCCTCCGGCGTTACATTACATTTCATACCCACACCGTAAACACAAAAGTGCAGCAACACAGGTTTGCCGCACTTTCTTTTTATGTGTATCTCGTAATAATCTTTACCTATAAATACTTTGCTGTTTTCAAATACGGTAACCCCATCGGTTTCCCTGCATTCAACGGCGGATAGTTCACTTTCGATATCACAATCCCCATATACGGCTTTTACATAGCTTATAAATTCATTTCTTTTCATTGATAAATCCCCCACTTTCAGAATTTTCGGCACTATAATTATTTACAACAAATTATTATTTTTGTAAATATATTTTGTAATCGTTTAGTTATAATTAATAAATCTTTCATGAGCAAAAACACATATCATTTAAAAAACAAAAAAATAAAGCCGGAACATTTCCGGCTGCGCTCAACGAAACTATTTGTCACTCGTCACCATCATAAAGCTCTGATTGTACAACGCTTTCACAGTGCTGTTTGGTTTCTTCAGCGCTTTCTTTTGCTGCTGTTTGCACTTTTCTTGTTTTTATTACATGGTGCAGAAGAAATCCTGCCCCCGCAATGGCAAATAATCCCGCAAGCGCAAACATGGCTTTCGCCTGCGGCGTATAATCCGTTTCTTTTTCCGTGGGAACGGATACTACGGCGCTTTCACCGGTATCATCCGCACTCGCAACCGCCTGAAAATCCGCCATGTTTGGATTTTCTGCGCTCTGTGCACTTTTTGATTTGAATTTCGTTGAACTTTCGCTGTCATCGTTTGATACAGATCCGCTGCCTGAATACACAAATTTTGTGGTGCTTTCTTTGGTGTTTTTGCCTCCTGTGGTTGTTGCCGAAGTTTCTGCCTTAACGGTTGTATTCGCGTTATACGGCGCTTCAAGACGAGCGATATCATAACTCGTTCCGTTGACAATCAGGCGTATGTCTGCATGATTTTCTGTGTTTTTATCCTCTTTTTCGTTAAATTCAAGCATAAAATAAATATCCTGCCCAACACGGGTCGGCTCGGTGAAACATTTTGTAATGTCACACGGATCATCATCCGTACCGGCTGCATCAAACGAAACGGAATAACTTCTGTTTGCGTTTGTTATATCAACGGCTACGGCACTGTTTTGTATAGTTTCATTGCTGCTGAGCAGGTAACTGATATGACAGCACAACCGGTTTTGGGCATAAAAAAAGCGCAGATACCCACCGAGCTGATCGCTCTGCAACTGCACCGTTTCTGATTCATGATCTGCAAACCACGCTTCACATTCTTCCGCGCTGACGGAGCCGGCTGCAAATGTCGAATTTGCTGTGAAAACAAGCACCAGTCCAACCAACAGACCGCAAATGCGTGAGAATCCCGCGCTTACTTTCATTTCTACTCCCCCTGCAACCATTTTCAAAATCATTTTAATTTTGAAAAAAATAATTGTCAATATCCTTTATAAAATTATTCTTAATATATTTATATTTTAAAACAATGAATTTTCTTTCATAACTAACGGCAAAACATCCTGCTCCATCAGTACTGCTGCATCTAAAATACAAATAAAAATCAACAACCGCGAACACGGTATTTCAGACCGTAGGGCTTTGGAGAAAAGGAGGAGCAACGGCGTGAGCGAGGGATAACTTTTCATTCAAAATAATAAAAAAGTCGTCACGAACGATACATAGTCCGCGACGACGTTGGCGGAGACGGCGAGATTCGAACTCGCGGGGGATTGCTCCCTAACTGATTTCGAGTTTTATGGGTTATTGGCTGTTTAGCGATTTTTAAAGGCTGTTTTGGGAAGTTTTATATTCACCGAAAATGCTTGATATGAATGGCTTTTTGGGCAGTTATGCTGCTGAAACCCCGATAATTACAGGGGAATTCGAATAACGGCATTTTCGCTGTTTTCGGAAAGAACAGGCACTATTTTGGAAAGAACTGCGGAAAGAACAGAATGGCCACATCAACAACGGCAATACACAGGAAAGACCCGCACCGACTAAAATATTTACGAGGTGTATTGCTATGAATGAAACCGCAATCAACTGGGATTCGATTCCCGATATTATTACCAAAGACCAACTCTATCAAATCTGCCACATCAGTAAATCAACGGCTTTGTATCTGCTTCGCAGCGGCAAGATACCGTGCGAATACACGGGCAAGAAAACTCGCTGTTACAAAATCAAAAAGGCTGATGTTATTACATATCTTGAAAAGAGAAAAGTATTTCCCGAATCCTATTCAGCACCGGCTGGGTGGTACAAGGGGAACTATACCGTGAAAATGAAAACCGAAGTACCCGAACAGGTTCTTGAAAATATGAAGCTGTATTACACGGAGCTTTTTGCGAAATACCCCGATGTGTTGACTGCGACCGAATTATCAAAAGTAATCGGTTACGGTACAACGTCAATAAATGATTGGTGCAAAAAAGGACATCTTAAAGCCTTCAAGAGAAACAATGTGAATCACATTCCGAAAGTCTACTTGATAGAGTTCTTTTGTTCGAAATATTTTCGCACTATCACCCGCAAATCCGATTGGCATATCCGGGCGCTTCAAGAATTCCCTCGTTGGCAAGTGATACGAGAATTAAAAACATAAGAGTGAATATTCGCTATGTTCGCCGTAAAAAGTGGCACAAGTTTGGAAATGTTCGCTGTAATTTTTGGCACTGGCAGATTTGCAAATTCATAATTCGCACATTCGACTTTTAATCGCCTCCTTTGTACAATATAAGTGCAAAGGAGGCTTTTACTATGACTGACACATTATTTGAACAACTCGGCGGTACATACACGCAACAAGGCGATTATCTACTGCCGAATCTAACTTTACCGGCGGAAAAAGAAACGGGTAATATCGGCGTGTGGGCATTAATACACAAACGATATTTGAAACAACATCATAAGGCGCTGTACTATAATTTACTCACATCCGGCAAACTTGATTCGTATCTTGCAGACATCGAAGAACAGGCACAACAACTTTTTCTCCGGCTGGTAAAAGAACTCGCCGAAAAGGAAGTCGTAACCGAAAAACTCAAAGCTGAAAATGCAATGTTGTGGGTGCGGCAAATGAACAATATTCGTAATCGAGCAACGGAGATAGTAAATAACGAAGTCATATATAGGCAATTATAACGAATAAGCCATATTATCTGCTTATATAGTTAAAATCAGTGCTTACTTTGAACTTGATTCATCGTTGGCACTGATTTTTTATTTTTCATAGCTATCCCAAAGTATCAAATTGATACTTTGGAACTTTGAGATGATACTTTGGAATAACATAATTAATAAAGCAAGAGCATTTTCACTAAGTTCGCTGTAAAAACCGGACTTATCGCTCAAATAATCGTTGCATTTTTTGGCATATAGTGATATACTAATACAGATTTATAATATGGAGGTGCAGTATGTACCGAATTGCGATTGAAAAATTATATAAATGGAAAAACAGTAAGCGCCGCAAGCCGTTGATTATTGAAGGCGCAAGACAGGTCGGCAAGACTTGGCTGATGAAGGAGTTCGGTGAACAAGCTTATGCGGATACTGTATATATCAACTTCGATTCCAATTCAAGAATGGCGGATTTGTTTTCAGCAGACTTGGATACAGACCGCCTGATTATGGGACTGGAATTGTATGCCGGACGCAAAATCAATCCGGACAACACCCTGCTGATTTTTGACGAGGTTCAAGAAGTTCCGAGAGCACTTGCTTCTCTTAAATATTTTTATGAGAACGCCCCGCAGTATCACATTGTATGTGCCGGTTCTCTTTTGGGAATTGCTTTACATCAGGGCACCTCATTTCCTGTCGGCAAGGTTGATTTCTTAAAGCTCTATCCTCTCTCTTTCAGTGAGTTTTTAATGGCAACCGGCAACGAACGCTTTGCAGAGCTTTTGAAAAAGCAGGATTATGAAATGATCACAAGCTTTAAGCAAACTTATATCGACGCATTGAAACACTACTATTTTGTAGGTGGTATGCCGGAAGCAGTTCAAAGTTTTGCCGAAAGTAAAGATTTCAATGAGGTTCGTGCGATTCAGAAAAGAATCCTTGCGGCATACGAACAAGACTTCTCAAAACACGCACCGAACGAGATTGTCCCGAAAATCCGTATGCTTTGGAACAGTATTCCGTCGCAGCTCGCAAGAGAAAATAAGAAGTTTATTTATGGTCTTGTCCGTGAAGGCGGCAGAGCAAGAGAATATGAAACTGCGATTATGTGGCTTTCCGATTGCGGACTTGTGCACAAGGTCAGTCGTGTGAATGCGGCAGGCATTCCGTTGAAAGCTTATGAGGATTTGAAAGCATTCAAACTTTTCATGGTCGATGTTGGACTCCTCGGCTGTATGACAGGCCTTCGTCAGCGTACACTTCTTGACGGCGATGACCTTTTCGTTGAATTCAAAGGAGCTTTGACCGAACAATATGTTTGCCAGCAATTAAAAACGATTGAAGATTTAGGCGTTTACTATTACACCAATGACAGAGGCTCTTGCGAAATTGATTTTGTCGTTGATACCGGTGAACAGATTGTTCCTATTGAAGTAAAAGCCGAAACGAACCTGAGAGCAAAGAGTCTCAAAACCTATCGAGAGAGGTTTGAACCTGAATTGTCTGTTCGTACTTCAATGGCTGATTATAAGAAGGAAGATTGGCTTTTGAATCTGCCGCTGTACGCAATAGAAAATATCACGGCCGAATCATAATGGCAAATAAAATGACATTAGAGAACAGATTAAACATTACCGATTCAGCCGACCTTGCCCGTGAAGAACGAATCAGCAAAAAGAAAGCTGCACAATTATTTGATAACAAACTTCTTGATTCCTTTCTGGCAGGCAAATTCGATACATTGCAGGCAATCCACAAGTATATGTTCGAAGATGTTTTTGACTTTGCCGGCGAAATCCGCACAGTCAACCTTGCAAAAGGAAATTTTCGCTTTGCGCCGCTTATCTATTTGCAAGCAGCTCTTGATAACATTGATAAAATGCCGCAATCGACCTTTAATGAGATAATCGAAAAGTATGTTGAGATGAACATTGCCCACCCTTTCCGTGAGGGAAACGGTCGCAGCACCCGCATTTGGCTCGACCATATCTTAAAGAACGAAATCGGCAAGGTTGTCGATTGGAGCAAGGTTGATAAAGAATATTATCTCCTTGCTATGGAGCGCAGTCCGATTAAAGATGTGGAAATCAAAGTGTTGCTGAAAGGTGCGCTTACGGACGAAATCAACAGCCGTGAGGTCTATATGAAAAGCATAGACCAAAGTTATTACTATGAAGGATTTACAGCCTTTAAAACGGAGGAATTGTAAAACTCCAAAGTGCCACTATACAGTCCCAAAGTGCCAAATTGGCACTTTGGAAGAAATTGCCGTGTTAGATTTAATAAAAAAGAACCCATCTGTTAAGCAGGCCGAGCTTGTAGAACAAACAGGAAAGTCCGTCAGAAGCATAAACAACATTATTGACTCTTTGAAAGAGATGTAATCTATCCGTAGAGTTGACGGCAAATGGGAAGTTTTGGTTTAACATATAAGAATTGAGGTATTGATTATGAATTTAAAGACTTTATCTTCAGAAGGTAAAATCGCATATTTGATTAAACCTATCTTGAAAGTATTACAGGAAGCAGGCGGTCAATTAGAGCGTTCTGAAATCAAAGAACGCATTGCAGATATGGATGACCAAATTGCTGAATATTCTGTGCTTGAAAAGAAATCAAAGCAAACCGGCAACACATATAAAGAGTTTAATTTCAAGTTTAATTTTGCGATTAAAGATTTGTATTTTAATGACTTGTTGACATACACAGATTCATCTCCTGTTACATTAACAGAAAAAGGATTATATCTTGATGTTGATAAGCTTGATGTTCAAAAAGAAATTATTGAGCCATCCAAGAAGCATTGGGAAGAACTCAGCAAAAACAACAAAAAGAATAAAACTGTTAATGTCAGCGACAATGAAGAAGAAACTCAAGCCGAAGAAAAAATCAAAGACGATTTCAAGGAAAATTTGCTTGCCGCCATTGCTAAAATGTCACCAAAAAAGTTTGAAGCTTTTTCAAGAGCGTTATTAAACCGAATGGGTGTTGAATTCACTGAAAAAGGTGTTCAAATCAGCAATGACGGTGGTATTGATGGTTACGGATATCACATTGATGCTAATGATTTCAGAACTACACGAGTAGTCATCCAATGCAAACGATACAATGTCGCTCCCGTATCCGAACCGGAAATCAACCAATTCTTAGGTGCTATGAATAAGTATCAAGCAGACTACGGTGTATTTATCACAAACGGTAGATTTACCAATGCTGCAAGAATTGCCGCAAGAGAAGGCTCACCCATTACACTGATTGACGGCAACGAATTAGTAAGACTGGTTATAAGATATGAACTGTACATCACACCGGTTAAGACCTATGTATTAGATGAGTTTTACAGTTTAGACGAATAATCCAATATACATTTTACCTATTACCTTCCGATAATAATGTATTATCGGAACCAAGGAGGATATTTATGAAATCCAACTTTGAATATTTGAAAAGATATTGGCCTGCGTTGGCACAAATCGGTGCTGCTGCAGAAAACTATCTTTATTCCGATCCTAATGCTTGCATATATAAGCTTGGTATGTTTGGAGAGCGTCTGATTCTTGAAATATTTGCTTTTGAGCATATTCCCGAACCGACAGTTGATAATACCCACTCTAACCGTATTCGGCTGCTCAAGCGTGAAGGTTTGATTCCTAAGAAGATAGACGATATTTTATATGCTATAAGAAAAACAAGGAATAATGCTGTCCATAGCGGTGAAGACTCTGTTGACGATGCAAAAATTTTGCTTCAAATGACATATAATCTTTCTACTTGGTTTATGGAGGTGTATGGCGATTGGGGCTATATTCCGGCTGACTTTGTTATGCCTGAGAAAGTTGTTTTGCCTGATTATGAGGCTATTATAAAAGAACAAGAAGATAAGATTGCAGCCCTCTCCCACCAAGTAGAATCTGTATCCACGCAAGCATCTAACAAAAGCACAACGGAGCGTGTTCAAAAAGCCGAAACCACTTCTGAAAACATGGAACTCTCCGAAGCTGAAACACGCTATCTCATTGATGAACAACTGCGCAAATACGGTTGGGAAGCAGATACAAACAACATTCGCTATTCTAAAGGAACACGCCCTCAAAAAGGCAAGAATTTTGCCATAGCAGAATGGCCTACAGATTCAAAAGTATCTAAGAATGGATATGCCGATTATGCTCTTTTTGTCGGTTTGCAGCTTGTCGGCATTGTAGAAGCTAAAAAAGCAAATATTGATATTCCGTCAGTTATTGACTATCAGTGCAAGGATTATGCTCAATTGATTAAGCCTGAGCACAATGAATATGTGATTAAGCAGTGGGGTTCATATAAGGTTCCGTTTGTCTTTGCAACCAACGGCAGAAAATACTTAAAGCAAATCGAAACAAAGTCGGGTATTTGGTTTCTTGACTTGCGAAACAATTCCAACGCTCCAAAAGCATTACAAGGCTGGATAAGTCCTCAAGGTATTATGGAACTACTTGAAAAAGACATTTCAAGTGCAAATGCTACGCTTCAAAATACACCTTTTGACTTGCTTCGTGATCCTGACGGATTGAATCTGCGTGAGTACCAAATTCGTGCGATTGAAGCCGCTGAAAAAGCTGTTATAGACGGGAAACAAACAGTATTGCTTTCAATGGCAACCGGTACAGGTAAAACAAGAACAATTCTTGGAATGATTTATCGTTTTATTAAAAGCGATCGTTTTAAGAGAGTACTGTTTTTGGTAGACAGAACCGCGCTCGGTGAGCAGGCAGCAGATGTATTCAGAGAAGTCAAGATTGAAGAATTGATGACCTTGGACTCTATTTATAACATCAAAGGTCTTGATGAAAAAGAAATTGATAAAGAAACTAAAATACACATCGCAACTGTTCAAAGCCTTGTAAAGCGTATTCTTTATCCGGAAAGTGACACAATGCCTTCCGTTACCGATTATGATCTGATTGTCGTAGATGAAGCTCACCGTGGCTACATTCTTGATAAAGAAATGAGCGAAACGGAAATGCTCTATCGAAATCAGGACGACTATATCAGTAAATATCGTACAGTTATCGAATACTTTGATGCAGTAAAAGTGGCTCTTACAGCTACCCCTGCTCTCCATACCACCGAAATATTCGGTAAACCTGTTTTCAATTATTCATATCGTGAAGCTGTTATTGACGGATACTTGGTTGACCACGATGCCCCGCATAATATCAAAACAAAGCTTCGTGTTGAGGGAATCAACTACCAAAAGGGCGAACAGCTTGCAATATATGATCCTGTAACAGGCGAAGTTATGAATAGCGCTGACTTGGAAGATGATATGAAGTTTGAGATTGATTCTTTCAACAGAGAGGTAATAACCGAACCTTTCAACAGAACTGTTTTGAATGAAATTGCTTGGGATCTGAACCCTGACGGCAAAGGTAAGACACTTATCTATGCCGTAGATGATAACCACGCTGATCTGATTGTCAAAATCTTAAAAGAAATTTATTCAGAAGGCGGGGTTGATAACGACGCTGTAATGAAGATTACCGGTAGTGTTGCCGGCGGAAACAAAAAGAAAATTTCAGAAGCCATTAAACGATTTAAAAACGAATCTAACCCAAAAGTAGTTGTTACAGTTGATTTGCTTACCACAGGTATCGATGTGCCTGAAATTGTAAATCTCGTTTTTATGCGTCGCATAAAGTCCCGTATCTTATTTGAACAAATGCTTGGTCGTGCGACAAGACTTTGCCCTTCTATCGGCAAAACCAACTTTGAGATTTACGACCCAGTCGGCGTATATGAATCTTTACAAGATGTCAGCAATATGAAACCGGTTGTCACAAATCCGAGCACTACATTTGAGGATTTACTGAGCGGTCTTTCTGTTGCGAAAACAGATGATGAAAAGGCATACTTAATTGACACTATCGTTGCAAAATTGCAACGTAAACGCTCTAATGTCAGCGAAAAGACACTTGAGCAGTTTATTTATCTGACAGGCGGACAAGACATTGATAGCTTTGCAAAAAGTATCCGAAACAACAATATAAAAAGGTCTGCTGATGTTCTTGAAACAGTTGGCGTTCCGCTTGTTTCTTCAACTGAAATGAGCAGCTTGGTAGATGATATTATCAAGAATAAAGAAGCGTTCCTTGTTCTTGATAGAGATAAGGTACAACACAAACGCCCTGTCATAATCGACAATCATCCCGATGAGGTGATTGAACGCACAAGGGGTTACGGCGAGGGTCAAAAGCCTGAAGACTATTTGGAATCATTCAAGGAGTTTATCAGTACGAACCTCAATACGATTGCTGCCTTAAAAACAGTTTGCACAAAGCCGTCTGAGCTTACGAGAGAGAGTCTTAAAGGCTTGAAGCTTGAACTCGATAGGCATAATTTCACAGAAAATCAACTGAACACGGCTTGGAAAGAAATGACTAACCAAGATATCGTTGCGGACATCATTGCTTTTATCCGCCAACAGGCGCTTGGGTCAAATCTGATTAGCCACGAAACCCGTGTCAAGAATGCTTTTGCAAAGCTGAGACTAAACCACACCTTTAACAAAACGCAATTAGATTGGCTCAATCGAATTGAAAAAGTAATGCTTGAAGAAACTGTATTGGACAAGCAGATTTTTGAAATCGGCGCTTTCAAAAATGCTGGCGGGTTCACAATAATTGACCGTCGTTTCGGCGGCAAACTTAATGAAATAATAGTAGAGTTAAACAAGTATCTCTATGAGGACGGAGGAAATGTAGCGTGAACAATCAGGAAATTGTATCAAAGCTATGGAATTTATGTAATGTGCTGCGTGACGACGGCATTACCTATCAGCAGTATGTTGCCGAACTTACATATATTTTATTCTTGAAAATGTGTAAGGAAACCAATACCGAGGGAGCAATCCCTGAAAAATATCGTTGGAGCGAGCTTATAAAAAGACAAGGTGTCGAGCTCAAACGCTATTATAAAGAGCTTTTGGAGCACCTTGGCGAGAATTGCACCGGTCGTGTTCGTGAAATCTATCAGGGCGCTCAAACAAATATTGATGAGCCGAAAAACCTTGAAAAGATTATTACCACTATCGACCAGTTTGACTGGTACAGTGCAAAAGAAGAAGGACTCGGCAATCTTTATGAAGGATTGTTGGAAAAGAACGCAACCGAGAAAAAGTCAGGTGCAGGACAGTATTTTACACCCCGTGTGCTCATAAATGTTATGACAAAATTGGTGGCACCTCAGCCGGGCGAGCGTTGCAATGACCCTGCTTGCGGTACTTTCGGCTTTATGATTGCCGCAGACAGATATGTAAAAGACCATACAGATGATTTGTTTGATTTGCCTGTTGATAAACAAGAATTTCAACGCACACAAGCTTTTTCGGGCTGTGAGCTTGTTCACGATACTCACCGTCTTGCCCTTATGAATGCAATGCTTCATGACATAGGCGGTCCGATCTATTTGGGTGATACTCTTTCTAACTTCGGACAGCAAATGAAAGGCTATGATGTTGTATTAACAAACCCACCTTTCGGAACTAAAAAAGGCGGCGAGCGTGCTACCCGTGATGACTTCACCTTTCCTACAAGCAACAAGCAGTTGAATTTTTTGCAGCATATTTACCGTAGTTTGAACA
Source organism: Clostridium sp. CAG:678 (assembly GCA_000431535.1). Lineage (GTDB taxonomy): Bacteria > Bacillota > Clostridia > Oscillospirales > Acutalibacteraceae > Eubacterium_R > Eubacterium_R faecale. Next base: position 2,799 of record HF991791.1, on the reverse strand, counting down.
CCCACGGAAATGCTCGTGCTGCCGTAGTTTTACCTGACAATGTTTTGTTTGCAGATGGTGACGGAGAGCGTATTCGTAAAGACTTGATGGAAAAATGCAACCTCCATACAATTCTCCGCTTACCTACAGGTATTTTCTACGCACAGGGTGTCAAAACCAATGTGTTATTCTTCACCCGTGGAACTTCCGATAAGAACAATACGAAGGAAGTTTGGATTTATGACCTTCGTTCCGATATGCCTTCTTTCGGTAAAACCAATCCTCTCAAAGAGAGCCACTTTGATGAGTTTGTAAAATGCTACAATGCGGAGGACATTACTGCCCGTAAAGAAACATACAGCGCAGAAAACCCGAACGGCAGATGGCGTAGATACACATACGATGAGATATGTGCTCGAGATAAAACAAGCCTTGATATTACTTGGATTAAGAGCACCAACGGCAATGATGACCGTACTCTTAACGAACTTCTTGAAGAAATCAAGGAAAAGTCAAATAATATTGTTTCTGCGGTTTCAGAATTATCAAATTTAATTGGAACAATTGAAGAATGAGGATATCAAATTCTATGAGGAAAGAGGGTAATTAAAATGTCAGATGTAACAAAACTTTATGCTGCGTTTAAAGCTGGATATTTAGGAAATAATATTCTTGATACATACTTCTCATTTTTTGCAAATATAATTTTGAGTAATGATTCCACCATAGTGGAAGATGAAGATGTTGCGAAGAAATTTTATGAAAAATACGGCATAAAGTTACCATTGCCATTTGTTAGGCAGGTGTTGGGTTTGGGTTTAGAAAATCACTCAATAATAAGCGACCACGGAAAATATGTTTCGGTAAAAAGTGAAATGAAGAAATATCGTTTTAACGAAACCGATTTTACCAATCGCTTAAATGAATTAGTAGATTCATTTGGCAAATATTGCTCCAAACTTGATATTTCCACTGAGAATATAAATCTGCAAGATTTTGTTTTATCTGCTATTGATAATACTGACTATGTTTTTGATCAAAATGCAACAACAGATAGTTCGCAGGGATTAGATCCGTTTGAATATGCGTGGTTTTCATTTGTAAAGAAAGAAGCACTTGAATCTACAGATATGTATACATTTATCGCCTCTTTATCGTTATGCAATATTACAAATCAATTATTGTTCTATGTCGGCGATCAAAAATCTGATTACACAGGTCTTAATGTATATTTGGATTCTCCAATTGTTTTTGCTCTACTTGGTATGGATGAAAAATCCAGAATTGAGTCATATAAAACTTTGATAGAAGAAATGAAATCAGTTCAATGCTCAATATGTGTTTTCGAACATAATTTTAGAGAGATACAAGGAATTATTGAGCGTGCATCTATGTGGGCAACAAGTACACAGTACGATATGGCAAAAGCAAATAAAGTGGCACGTTTTTTCCATGACTCAGAATTTACAGACCAAGAAATAACTGAATTTTGTGGAGAAATTGAAGAAAAACTTAATGAGTATGGAATTAATGTTGTAAAATCGGACTATGACATGACCGAACAACAATTTCAGGAAGATGAAGAAAAAATTTATGAAATGATAAAAGAAAAGTATCATGAAAATGGATATGAGTTGCTGCCTGAGAAAGAACAAACTGTTCGCACGGATATACGCTCGATTATTATGATATATCGCAAGCGTAGGGGGAGTGTTTCTACAACAATTGGGAAATCTGGACATATCATGCTTACATCTAACTCAACAATTGCAAATGTAAGTAAGCGATATGAAAGTAATCAAAGTACAAATTCAGGGCATATACCGGCCTGTATTTCTGTAGATATTTTCGGTGCCGTTCTGTGGCTTAATCAACCAATGAAAATGGTGAAATATCAAAAAAATAGATTGCTGGCAGATTGCTATGACTTCTTAAACCCAAGCCAAGAAATGTTAGAATTATATATCAAATCTTTGGATGACGCACGAAAGTCAGAAAATATTGATGAAAAGAAATTTTTGTTTTTAAGATCACATCCTGTTGTAAGAGAATCGTTAATGAATATCACCCGAGGGGATTATGCTCGTTTTAATTCAAACACTTATAAAGAGGTTTATGAAGATATAGAAGAACGTTCGTTAAAACAATATCGAGATGAAAGCAAGGCACATCAAGACACAAAAGCTGAACTCGAGAGAATGAAAAAGGAAACTATAGAAATACACAATCGCCATCAAGAAGATATAAAGGCTTTAAAAGAACAAATTTCAACTATGCAAGCAGAAAAAGAAGAAAAGGAAAGGCGAGAAAATGAAGAAAAGCAACGCATACTTGAAAAGTCTATAAATAAATTAGGTTGGTTTTTGACTATTACATGTGTTGCTGTTCCATATATTATAGCACTTATTGGAATTGAAATTTTCAAAGCAATTTATACAAGTGTTTCAAATAAAACAGATTTGACATGGCAGAAAGTAATATATATATCTTTAGCAGTAGTTGTAACGATCATTCTTGGCATATTGTACAAAAAGCTTAAAACGTGGTGCTTTAAAAAAGCAAAAACTTTAATATTAAAAAAAGAGAGGAATCTTGAATAATGGATACCAAAGCATTACGACAAAAAATCTTGGATTTGGCTATCCGTGGCAAGCTTGTACCTCAAGACCCGAATGATGAACCGGCTTCTGTTTTGTTGGAGCGTATTCGTGCCGAAAAGCAACAAATGGTTAAAGACGGAAAACTGAAAGCCAAAGACATAAAGAATGATACCGTCATTTTCAAAGGTGATGATAATTTACATTATGAGCAGTTTGACGA
>HF991790.1 GCA_000431535.1 Clostridium sp. CAG:678 | reverse complement strand
CTAAGTTTTACAATTTGTTATCTACCTATCCACAAAAATCCGTTATGATGAATATATCGGAAGTGACCGATATATAATTTTTAAGGGGTGCTGTTTATGGTTGAATACATAACAGGTATTAAAGGAATAGGTAAAACACGCATAATGGCGGAAACTGCTGTTGCCACCGCTGAAACAAGCGGAGGCAACGTGGTTTATGTGGATTGCACGGATAAGTTGACAAGTGAATTGCCACGCTCAATTCGTTTGATCAATGCAAAGGATTATGAGATAGACTGTATTTCTTCTTTAAGCGGATTTTTGATGGGACTTTGTGCCAGCGACTATGATCTGACGGATATTTTTGTGGATTCTGCGCTCGATCTTTTTGCAGGCAGCAAAGCAGAGATCGATGAATTCCTTGAGATCATTGCAAGAGCCTCAAAGTCTACCGGCGTCCACTTTCATTTTTCTATCTCTGATGTTGAAACGCCGCAGCTTGCGTATCAAAGCGTAAGCGAATGATATTTCATCAAAATATGTTTTCAATGTAAGCCGGCATTTGCCGGCTTTTCCTTGACTTTTTATATTTCCTGTGTTACTTTGATAAAAAGAGGTAATGATTATGTTTGCATTTTGTGTAAGATCCAATATCGCTCAGCAGTCTGTGCCGTGTGCATGGGCTTATTCGTCGTGCGTTCATCGGATCTTATCGGCTAAGTTATAATTTTACCAGATCTGCACCGGTGAACGATTTTTCGTTCGCCGGTATTTTTCTTTTACGGGGTGATATCATGAATGCAATAGAAAAGTATTATTCAAACTATAATGAAGAGAAGCGGCTGACTCACAAAAATCATCTGCCGGAATATTTGGTCACAATGAAATATATTGAAAAATATCTTTTTCCCGGCGCTAAAATAGCAGAGATTGGTTCGGGAACAGGCAGGTATTCTATTGCGCTCGCTGAAAAAGGATATGATGTTACGGCTGTTGAACTTGTGGATCATAATCTCAACATATTAAAAAGCAAGAGCAAAACGCATCATAATATTAAAATATACAAAGGTAATGCTGTTGATCTCTCTTTTCTGGAAAGTGCTGCATACGATCTGGTTTTACTTCTCGGCCCGATGTATCATCTGTTCACTTTAGAGGATAAGCACCGTGCGTTGAGCGAGGCAATACGTATTTCTAAAAAAGGCGGTGTGCTCTTTGCCTCATATTGTAATAATGATACAACCATGTACAAAATGTTTTATAAAAAACGTATTTTGGAATATGTGGATAAAGGCATGATCGATGAAAACTATCATGCTGTTTCCACCATGAATGAAATCTTCTGCCTTTACAGAAAGCAAGAAATTGATGCTCTTATGAAAGCGTATCCTGTTTCACGTCTTCATTTTGTTGGGGTGGATATGCTTTCGTATCTTTATGATAATAAACTTAACCGGCTGAATAAAAGAGAGTTTGCTGAGTATATGAAATTTCTTAATTCTATATGTGAGCGCGATGACTGTACCGGGCTTTCCATGCATATGCTTGATATTTTCAGAAAGGAATGATATGTTTGAACGTGATTATAAATGAAATCAACAGTAATGAGATATTTCAGGCGTTCATTATGATGAAAAAATGCTTTTTTAAAACTTTTCTTATTTATCTTGATAATATAAGCCCTGTTTTAGAAACTTATTCGCATTTTAAAAGGAATTTCCTTAAGAAAAATGTTACTTGCTATTGGATAGTTCATAACGAAAGAAGAGTAGGAATTATAATAACAAAGATAAGTGATACTTATCTGCAAATAACTGATCTTGCCGTGTTGAAAAAATATCAGAATTCAGGGTGGGAAAGGCGGCTTTAAAAGAAATATTAAATAAATGCGGCGATTTTTCTGATATTCGCCTTTTCACAATTAAGCAGGATGAGCGAAACTGCCATTTTTATGAGTCCACGGGATTTGTAAAAGTCGGTGAGGAGATCAGAATAAACAGCCGTATGACCCTGATTGAATATAGACTAAAAAGGTAATGTAACTACTGATTTTTATACAGTTGACTTTTAGAGAACTTTGATATATATTTTATTTGTGTCTCAGTCAGAAAGGATTTTATTATGAAGATCGCAGTTATGGGTTACAGCGGCAGCGGAAAATCCACTCTGGCAAAACAGCTTGCCGCGTACTACGGCATTCCGCTTCTTTATTTGGATGCGGTCAATTTTAAAGAAAACTGGCAGTTGCGTGATCGGGAAGAGTGCAGAAAGATCGTTGCGGATTTTATGCAAAATGAAAACTGGGTCATAGACGGGAATTACAGTGCGTTTTATCTGCCGGAACGCCTCAGTCAGGCACATATCATCATCATTCTCCGCTATAACCGATTTGTCTGCATACGGCAGGCGTTTCGCCGCAACCGGGAATATAAGGGCAGGTCAAGGGAAAGCATTACGCAGGGCTGTAATGAAAAATTAGACCTTGAATTTTTCCTTTGGCTTATTTTTAAGCAGTATTCAAAAGCGCGAAAAGAAAAGTTCCGGGAAATACAGGCAAAATATCCAGATAAAACCTATGTATTCAGATCCAGAAAAGAATTAAACGCTTTTCTAAACGAACTTTAGTCAGCAAAGAAAAAGGCGGAACGCTCCGCCTTTTTCCTTTAGATACTCTTAAATGTAAACTAATAAAATGATCAAAATTTATCGTTCCATACATTTTAAATATAATTTATAAAAATCATTTATCGCGCCTTGGTGCAATATGAAACGACATCCGTCAGAGGTGCGATTATATCCTTAATTTCATTCATATCCATTTGATGGAATTGATATTTTTTAAGCAGATAAGCGTCCTCGGCGTTAAATTTTCTCAATTTGATTTTCATAGCAGATTATCCGTGTCTATATTGTATTCTTTATCAATCAGCAGATAGGGCAGAGCGTATTTTTTTGCCATTTCAAGGTTGTATGCGTTTTCTTTTATCAGTTCATCTTTGTTTAAGTCCGCGTCGTCAAGCCTTTGTTCAATAGTGTTTGCCTTGGATCTAATCAAATCGAAATTTTTTTCTATATATTCTTTTGTCATGATCAGGCAGATATATTTTATGTTTTTTAAATAATCTTCGGTAAAACTTTTCTGCCAGTCAAACGGTATGTAGCAGCCTTCTATAATCAGATTCTGCTCATTTTCTATTGCCGTTTTTATGATTTCCCCGGTAATGTTCCAGAGATAAGGAGTCAGTTTTTCATCCTCCTGCGGTGTAAGTGCTGTGTTGCCGCTGCGGATCAGTCCCATCTTCAGATGGTCGAGCGAGAGATACGGGTATTGATATGTTTCAAGCAGTTTCTGCGCAAGCAAAGTTTTTCCCGTGTGCGTCGCGCCTGCAATCAGTATGATCATAATGCTCACCACCAATTAATTTTAACATATTTTACCGTATTCTTCAAATATGTATTGACATTTTTTCAGGCGGTTGTATACTGTTAAAAAACGGAGGTGCTGAATGTGAAAAACGACCTTCTGAAAGGCAATCCTATCCGGGCAGTTATTCTGTTTGCCCTGCCCATTATGGCAAGTTCCCTTTTGCAGTATTCCTATAACTTTGTGGATAATATCATTGTTGGCAGATATGTGGGAACCGAGGCGCTTGCGGCGGTCGGCAATATCAGTTCAATCAACAGTTTCATTATCGGCACCGCCCTTGGCCTTACAAGCGGATTCACCATTCCCGTGGCGCAAAAATTCGGTGCGCAGGATTATAAGGCAATGAATAAATATGCCGGCAACAGCATTGCGCTTTCTTTCCTGATTGGCGTTGTGATCGCTGTGGTGGCGCACTTTATTTCCGACCCGATCCTGCGCCTGATCAACACGCCGGAGGATATTATTGAACTTTCTGCGGCATACATAAATATCCTCTATTTCGGCGTGCCTATTCAGATGCTTTTTAATAACTTCACGGGTATCGCCAGAGCGCTCGGGGATAGTAAAAGACCGCTTTATTTCCTTGTAGTCAGCGTGATCGTGAATTTGGCGCTGGATATTCTGCTTGTCCGCAATTTCGGTATGGGTGTAGAGGGCGCGGCAATCGCTACGGTCTTTTCCTATTTTGTTGCCGCGGTATTTGCAGGAATCTATGTGTTGAAAAAAGAAAAAGGCTTGGATGTCAAACTTTCCGATTTAAAACTCAGCGGCAGACATTGCTGGGAGCAGTTAAAACTCGGCATTCCGGTCTCTCTTCAGTTTACCATAACTTCCATCGGCTCCATGGTGCTCCAAACTGCGATCAACGCTTTTGGATCGTCTGCCATTGCGGCGATTACTGCCGCCGGCAGAGTAGAACAGGTTATGAATATTCCGATGAGCGGGCTTGGCGTCAGCAACTCCACCTTTGTTTCACAGAATTACGGCGCAAAGCAGTATGAACGCATATTGCGCTCCGTTAAGAATATATTTATTCTGGATCTCCTGGTTTCCGTGGCGTGCAGCGCCGTTCTGATCTTTGCCGGCCCGCACGTTGTGCAGTGGTTTGTGGATGAGCCGGACGCGCAGCTGCTTTCCTATGCCGACCAGTATCTGTATACCATCGGCGGCTGCTATATGTTTGTTTCCGTGCTGTTCGTATTCAGGAATACACTGCAAGGGCTCGGCTGCACGTATGCAAATGCAATCGCAGGAGCAGGCGAGTTGGTGGGCAGGATCCTTGTGGCATACCTGTTTACGCCTGTTTTCGGCTTTGCGGCAGTCTGTTTTGCAGGCCCCTGCGCATGGGTACTTGCAGACATACCCCTAATTGTGATATACTTAAGAAAAAGAAAGAAGTTTAAGGCCTTGATTCAATCACAGGAGGGTGTTAAGCCATGCCGTACTACTATGTAACTTTATCCGTCGGTCTTGTTGTTTCCGTTGTGTTTCTGTTTTTCAGGGCAAGGGGCGCAAGCATTAAAAACCTGTTTTTCAAGATCGTGTCCAGCCTTTGCTATTTGCTCACCATGGTCTTTGCATTCAACGCGAATCCGCATAATTATCCGGCTTACGGCTCACTGCTGATTATGGGCGGGATTCTTGGTCTGTGCGGTGATATTGCGCTTGACCTGAAGTATATCTATCCGCAGGACGCAAATTCTTATCTGAAAGCCGGATTCCTGTTTTTCCTTGTTGGCCATATCTTTTATTCCGGCGCTGTGATCTACCATAACCGCTTTAAATGGTGGTGGGTGCTGATCTGCGTGGTTATCGCCGTTGCAATTGCCTGCACAACTGTCTTTTCGGCAAATATTATGAAGGTGCATTACGGAAAATATCGGAAAGTCGTTCTTGCGTATGTGGTTTTTCTTACGCTTACAACGGTTGTTTCCATATTTGCTGCGTTCGTAACAAAAGAAAAAGCCATGATCGTTATGGCAGTCGGCTCGGTATTGTTTACTCTGTCTGATATTGTGCTGAACTTCACCTATTTCAGCCGCGGCTGGGATAAGCCGTTTCATCTGTTTTTAAATCATTTTCTTTATTATGCAGGGCAGTATCTGATCGCCGCCTCCATCATATTTATTTGATGCACATAAAAACGCCTCACGGTTTTCTCCCGTGAGGCATTTTTGTTTTTAAAATTCTTTTTTTGCGTAAATGGCGTTTGAGATCAGATAAGAAATAAACGCGATCACTGCCGATACAAGAATCAGAATCAACGGAACCGGGCCGGAAATGTTTGTGGGAATCTCCGCAAGATCTACGATGCTTGCAGCACCCGCCCCGCCGGCGGCGAAAAGAATGATAACCACAATGCTGATCACCCTGCTTTTAATATATCCAAACTTCAATAGGATCGGAATGGTAACACAGGGTGTAATGATTCCGGTAAACAGCATAACAGACCAGTTAAACAAGAATTCTTCAAAAGAGAAATCATTAAAAATTAAACCGATCAGGGAATAGATTACGGTAACCGGCAGCACTAAGATCAAAAGCAAAGCATATTTTTCCAAAACAACGGTTTTTCTGTTTATTGGCAGCGCTGCTTCAAAGAGGTTCCATTTGAACTGCTCATCATATGCGTTAATGGTTATGGGAATCAGGGAGATCAGTACAACGGAAACCAGCGCAAATAGTATATTTTCCGGATCTATAACGGAGATGGCAAAAAATAATACGGAAATCGCAAAATTCAAAATACAGTATTTTTTGATTAATATAGCGTCTTTGATCAAAAGTCCTTTCATTTTTCCTCACCCCTTATCATATAAACAAACAGGTCTTCCAAATTGATCGGCTGCGTGTTTCTGATTTGCGTGGCCGCGGCTTTTCTGATGACAGCCGTGATGCCAAATGGTGTTTTGCGGCTGCCGATGATCTCGTCTTTATCTATTGCGGAAAATTCCGCCTCGCTCATCTGCGCAAGCCTGCATTCCTGCAACAGTCTGTCTTTTTCCTCGCATAGTACCATTTTGCCTTTGTGCATAAACGCAATATAATCGCACACCTTTTCCAGATCGCTTACAATGTGAGAGGAGATGATGATGGAATGCTGTTCATCGCTGATAAAATCATAAAAGATATCCAGCATTTCATCTCTTACAACCGGGTCAAGCGTAGAGGTCGGCTCATCCAGTAAAAGCAGTTTTGCGTCATGGCTAACCGCCGCCGCAATGGAGATCTTCATCTTCATTCCTCGTGAAAACTCTTTAAGTTTTTTATTGCTCGGCACTTCAAATCTGTTCAGATAGTCAAAGAACTGCGGTTCGTTCCAGCGCTGAAAAATAGATTTAAGCACTTGGTTTATATCTTTTGCCGTAAACGATTCGTGAAAGCGGCATTCGTCAAACACAACGCCGATCTCATTTTTGTCTATATTTTTTTCGTCTTTACCCAGAATTGTGATCCTGCCGCTGTCTTTTTGAATCATATTCAGCAGCAGTTTCAGTGTGGTGCTTTTTCCGGCTCCGTTTTCACCCACCAGGCCCATGATGCACCCGGCAGGAAGTGAAAAACTTACATGATCCAGCGTAAAGCCCTTAAATTTTTTGGTCAGTTCTTTTACTTCAACAGCGTTCATCACTGTTCCTCCTCATTCAGGGTTTTCAGTATGTCTATTATGTCATTTGTGTCATAACCGCCTGCCGCGCCCAGTTTCAAAGCCGCGTCCAGGTGCTCTTCAATCTGTTTCAGCGTTTCCTCGCGCAGCAGTTCCGTGTTTTTTTTAGCAACAAAAGAGCCGCGCCCCGGCGCCGTGTAAATGAATCCGTCCTTTTCAAGTTCCTCATATGCGCGTTTCGTGGTGATCACGCTTATGTGCAGTTCTTTTGCAAGGCTCCGGATAGAGGGCAAAGGTTCGTCTTCCCGAAGTTCGCCGTTTATGATCTGCGCCTTGATCTGCTGATAGATCTGGTCATAAATAGGCACACCGTTTTGATTGTTAATAAAAATCAACATGATATATTCTCCTGACAGTTAACTGTGTATATACAGTATACACAGTATAAACACACTTGTCAACACCTTTTGCAAAAAAATATCCGCCTTTACATAAGACGGATTTTAAAAATTATTATTTCAGAAGAATTTATTTCAGCTTTTCAGCCGGTTTGTGATCTTTTGTGCCTCGTAATAGATCTTTTCCGTGTCCGTGCCGGGGAATTCGCCGTTTTCGTAAAGGATCTTTCCGTTTACCATGGTCAGTTTCACGTTGGATTTTGAACCGCTGTAGACAAGATTTTTTACAATATCATTTATCGGCTGCATATTCGGCGAATGCAGATCTATCACCGTCAGGTCCGCGGATTTGCCGGTATCGATGATGTCGCAGTTCATCAGCCCCATACAGCGCGCGCTCCCAACGGTTGCGGCATATAAAATACTTCCTGCGTCGCAGGCGGCAGCATCGCTTTGCGCAAGTTTTTGCGTGGCGCAGATCAGATACATTTCCCGGAACATGTCCAGTGCGTTGTTGCTGCTCGGGCCGTCTGTTCCCACCGCGATCTGTATTCCTTTTGTCTGCATTTTGGTTACCGGCGCAATGCCGGAGGCAAGTTTGCAGTTTGATCCTGCGTTTATAACTGCCCTAATGCCGCGTTTTTTATAAATTGCAAGATCTGCATCGTTTACCCACACGCTGTGATACGCGCCGCCGCCGTAGTTAAAAATGCCAAGTTCTTCAAACAGCGCGGTGGGCGTTTTGCCGTATCTTTCCAAACAGCCGTCCACTTCGCTTTTGGTTTCGCTGGAATGTGTAAAGACCGGCGCCTCGTATTTTTCGGCAAGCTTCGCCACACCCTCCAAGATCTCTCTTGTGCAGGTGTATTCAGCGTGGAAACCCAGCCTGTAAGAGATCAGTTCGTTATAATTGTTATATTTTTTATAGTAGTTTTCAAGTGCGTTCAGATCTTCTTTAAAAGAATTAAGACCGCAGGTCATAACAGTTCTGAATCCGGCGTCCACACTTGCTTTTGCCATTGCCTCCGGGAAGTAGTACATATCAAAACAGGCGGATGTTCCGCTTGTCAGATATTCCAGAAACGCCAGCCGTGAAAGCGCATAGATATCCTGTGCAGTCAGTTTTGCCTCCAGAGGGAAAATCTTTTCATTCAGCCATTTTTGCAGCGGCAGCCCGTCCGCAAGGCTGCGCGCAAACGTCATAGCGGAATGTGTGTGCGCATTTTTAAAAGCCGGCATCAGCAGGTTGCCTTGCAGATCGATCTCACGGTCTGCTTTTTTATTGCAGCCCTTTCCGATATATGCGATTTTTTCGCCGTCCGTCCATACTTCATCGTCTGTTATTTCAAATCCGTTTTTCAGCGTCAATACGCTGCCGTTATAAAATCTGATCATGTCATCAGCCCCCAATCGCTGCCTTTAAATTCTCTGCATAAGGCGGGCGGATAATGCCCTTATCCGTAATGATCGCCGTAATCAGTTCTGCGTCTGTAACATCAAATGCCGGATTCAGGCACTTGGTTTCCGGCAGTGCAGTCGGCTTTTCAAAAAACATTTCCTTGATTTCGTCCGGCTCGCGTTCTTCGATCTCTATATCCTTACCTGTCGGCGTCTGCAGGTCAACGGTGGAATACGGCCCCAAAACGTAGAAAGGGATCCCATAGTATTTGGCAAGCACAGCAAGAGAAGAAGTGCCGATTTTGTTTGCCGTGTCTCCGTTAGCGGCAATACGGTCGCAACCTACCAGCACGGCGTTGATCAGTCCTTGTTTCATAACGTATCCCGCCATGTCATCGCAGATCAGCGTAACGTCAATACCGTGTTTCTCCAATTCGTAACTCGTCAGCCTTGCCCCCTGCAAAAGCGGCCGCGTCTCGTCTGAATACACGTGAAACGTATAGCCCTTTTCTTTTCCCAAAATCAACGGGCCAAGCCCGGTGCCGTATTTTGAAGTGGCAAGTTCGCCCGCATTGCAGTGGGTCAGTATCCCATCGCCGTCATGCAGCAGGGAAAGCCCGTATTCACTGATCTTGCGGCACATTTCCATGTCCTCGTTATGGATCGCGCGTGCCTCTGCAACAGGATCTTTTCCGCTTTCTATCGCTTTCAGCAGCCGGGAGGTTGCCCAACTCAGGTTCACAGCCGTCGGCCTTGCCGAATCCAGCGCCGCTTTTGCCTGCTTTGTATTCTCCCTGCCAAACAGCGCCATGGCGTAACCTGCAAATATGCCGATGGCAGGGGCGCCGCGCACCATCTGTTTTTTTATCGCTTTTCGGCAGTCGTCAAGGCTTGTCATCTCTTCATAGGTTTCTTCATTCGGCAGTAATGTCTGATCCAGAATCAACAGCCTGCCGTCTTTAAAAATAATGTTATCCATCCTTATATTTCCGTTTCTTTTATGATTTCTTTGATCAGTGCCCTGAATTTTTCGGAAACCGCGTTTGCCGTTTCGTTCACTTCTTCAGAGGTAATGGGTGCGTTGCTGATCCCGCACGCAAGGTTCGTAATACAGCTGATCCCGCACACTTCAAATCCGCAATGTCTTGCCGCCTGCGCCTCTATCGCCGTGCTCATTCCAACGGCATCGGCGCCTAAAGCAGCGCACATCCTGATCTCCGCCTTGGTTTCAAATGCCGGACCCGGAAGTTGGATATAAACGCCGCGCTTGAGGTCTATGCCGCAGTTCAAAGCGCTGTTCAACAGGATCCTTTTCATCCGATTGCTGTATACTTCGCTCATATCCGGAAAGCGCGGGCCGGTCTTTTCGTCATTTGACCCGGTCAGGGGAGAAGGTATAAAGGAAGAGATATGATCGTCTATCATCATCAGATCTCCCCGGCTCAGACCTTTACTTATGCCGCCGCAGGCGTTGGTAAGAATCAGTATCTCTGCGCCGAGCGCTCGTAAAAGCCGGATCGGCATTACGATCTGTTCTGGCGTGTATCCTTCATAAAGGTGTACGCGCCCCTGCATGGCGGCTATATTTTTGCCGCAGAGCTTTCCAAACAGAAAACGGCCTTTGTGCCCCGGCGCAGTGGAAACGGGGAAATCGGGTATATCCCCGTAATCTATTTCATATTCCGTTTCTATCTCGTCTGCAAGGCCGCCCAGTCCGGAGCCGAGCACAAGCGCAATATCCGGTTTAAAATCTGTCTGTTTCCTTAAAAATTCAAGTTGTTTTTCCAGCATAAAAGCACCTCCGCCAAACGGTTGTAACACTATTATAAAGGTTTTTAAATTTTAAATCAATAAAATGCTATTGCAATATTTATCTGATTTTGGTATTATTAATTAGTGATATTTTATTTTCGGAGGGTAATTAGTAGATGAAAAAAGTTATTTCGGTGCTTGTGTGCCTAGCAATGGCTGCTACATGCGTCCTTGCTTTTGCCGGGTGCTCAAATAATTCTGAAGATTTAACTTATGATATTGTTATGATCACGGACGGCGGTACCGTAAATGACGGCGCTTATAATGAAAGCGCTTGGAACGGCGTTACTTCCTATGCCGAGCAGGTGAATGCCGATGCCGCCGAGGGTGAGGAAATTACATACCGATATTATCAGCCCCCTGTTGCGGAAGGGGAAACGCTTTCTGCGGAAACGGCGATCCAGTATATTGATCTCGCCGTTGAGAAAGGCGCTAAGTATATCGTGCTTCCCACCGATGTGTTTGAAGTGCCCGTTTATGAAACTGCAAGGCAGTACAGCGATGTGAATTTCCTGCTTGTGGACGGCATGCCCCATGCTGCGGACGATGATACGGATGCATATATTGAAAATGTGATGACGGTTTCCTATAATACGCTGCAAAGCGGCTTTCTTGCCGGGTATGACGCCGTGATTTCCGGCAACACAAAACTCGGCTATTTCGGGTCTGTAAATTCAGATACTTCAAGTTCTTACGGCGCCGGCTTTGTGCAGGGCGCGCAGTATGCGGCAGATCAGCTTGGTATTCCCGTAACGATGGATTATGCGGATTATGATTCTCCGATACTGGATTATGACTACGATTTTACCCTTACCGCAAATTATGAAAAAATAGATGAAAATAATCATAAAATATTTGTTGTTCAGGTTGAGAACGGCACCGGTTCCGGCACATACACAGAGGGCCAGAATGTTACGATCAAAGCTGATCCTGCCCCGGAGGGCAAGGTGTTTGATCACTGGGAATATAAGAGCAATACAGATGGTGTTAAGGACAGCAAAGTGAATATCTCATCCGAAACGGAATCCGAAATGAACCTCCTTGTGGAGGAATGTGACTGCACGTTAACTGCCGTATACGCAGATGCGCCGTCAACGACTTACCCCGTTACCGTGTATAATGCGGACGGTTCTGTTTATTCCACGCAGTATATCATGGCGGGTGAATCCTGCAATGTAGTGGCTCCCGCTGCGCAAAGCGGCATGGTGTTTGATCACTGGGAGATCAGCACAGATGAAGAGGGCGCCATTGAAGATGTAAATGCGAGAGACACTTTGGTGAATGTTACGGATACCACACAGGGCATTACGCTCACACCGGTATATGTTGAAAACGGTGCGCCTACCTTTGATGTTACGGTTGTAACAGGGGAGGGCGGCAACGGCGAATCAACCGGTTCCGGTTCCTATGTTACGGGCGATGTGGTTTCCGTTTCCGCCGCAGTGCCGCAGGAGGGTTATATTTTCTCACACTGGTCAACCTCGGACAGAGATGGTTTCAGCACGGATATCGTGATGGAAAACGAATATTTCCCCAGCACCACTTATACGATGGTAAACCGTTATCAGGCAGTGGTGGAAAAAATGTATGACGAAGGCGTTTCCGTTGTTTATGCCGGCGGAAATCCGGAGTGCAACGTCGTTTCGGATGCCACATGGAATTACAGCTATGATAAACTTGCCATCGGCGCGGAAAACTGGCAGGCATCCTGGGATCATTATATCACAACAACGATCAAGGATTACGGCATTGCCGTTGAGGCGTGCCTCAGTGATTTCAGAGGCGGCTATACGTATACCGGCGATTGCTCTAATAAAGCAATTTATCTCAACAATGTAACAGAAGAAAATCAGCAAGCGTATGACGAGGTCTATGGTGCGCTTGCAAGCGGCGCGATCCGGGTAACCGGTGTTGCGCCCGGCGCGGATGTCAGACTGGTTGTGGATTCCAACTGCTTTACACTGGATTATTGGATCGTTCAGGGCGATCCGGTTGTGTATAACACTATATCCGCTGAATAATACGAACAAAAGATCCCGCAGTGTGATACACACTGCGGGATCTTTTACGTTCTTTTGGTTACAGTAGTTTGTCCTTTTCCACTGCCTTATTTACGGCATTGTGCACGGCGCTTTCAAAGCCGTCCGCCTGAAGTGATAAAACGCCTTCAATGGTTGTTCCTCCCGGTGAGCACACCATATCCGTCAGTTTGTAAGGATGTTCCCCGCTTTCAAGCACCATTTTTGCGCTGCCCAAAACGGTTTGCGCTGCAAATTTCAGAGCCAGATCTTTGCTCATTCCGTTTTTAACGCCGGCACGTGCGATCGCATCTATAAACATATAGGAAAATGCCGGAGCGCATCCTGCAATCACGCCAAACAGCGGAAAACTGCTTTCGGGCAGTTCCGTGATCTCTCCAACTGCACTGAAGATCTGCATAACGAATTGCTTTCTTTCTTCCTGCACTGCGTCATTCGCGCAAAGCGCGCTGCACGCTTCGCCCACTTTGGCATTGATATTCGGCATTACCCGGATGACCGCGCATGTTTCGGAAAGATTTTCTTCAATAAAGGCGATCGTTTTTCCGGCAGCGATCGAAACGATGGTTTTGTTCTTGCCGCAAACAATGCCGTCAATCTCTTTCAGTACGGACGCTAAAATATTCGGCTTCACTGCGCAGAAGATGACGTCCGCTTTTTCGGCGGCGTCTTTGGCGCTCTGTGCCGTGTTGATGCCGGTTTCGCTTTTTAACGCCTGCGTTTTTTCATCGTTTGTGTCAAAAGCAAATATGTTTTCGGGTTCCACTGCGCCTTTTGCCGCTATGCCGCGGATGATTGCGCCTGCCATATTGCCGCAGCCGATAAAAGATATCTTCATTTAGAATTCCTCCGTTTTCATTGTTATCTTTTTTTCATTTTGCTGTATTTTTCACGCGTGGCTATGCCGCCGCGTATATGCCGTTGCGCCTTGTTTTCTTCCAGCACTTTTTTTACATCATCATAAAGCAGTTTGTCAATATCCCGCAGCCGCTTGGTTACATCGATATGCACGGTTGATTTACTGATTCCAAAAACGGCTGCCGCGCGTCTTACGGTTGCGCCCGTGTCTCGTATGTATTCGCCGATCTCAACGCATCTTTTGTCAACATTACCAATCAAGGTTTTCACCTTCCTTGGTAATATATATTTAGATTCGGTGCTCTTTATACATCTATTTTCTACCGCTCAGGCGGATCAACAGATATATTCTAACTCAAAAATTAAAATAAGTAAAGGTATTTACATACTTGTTTTTATTATGGTATAATTAACAATGTATGTAGTTCTTACAAATCAGACTGTTAGAGGTGCCTTATGATCTATGCATTGAAAAAGGATAATTATAAAAATTTCAGCGTGTTTAAAGAGAATGTTCTTGAGCCAAGGTCCTATTTTATTCCGTTTTCTTCAGAAAAGGAACTGAATGAAACCGATATCAGAACGGAGCGTTATCATTCTTCCATGGTTGCTGTTCTTTCCGGAGAATGGGAGTTTAAGTATTATGAAAAACGCTCTGATATGCCGCAGTCTTTTGATACGGAGCAGGAAAACTGCGATGTGATTTCCGTTCCGTCCTGCTGGCAGTTTACCGGTTATGAAAAACCGTATTATCTGAACAGCCGCTATCCCTTCAAGTGTGATCCGCCGCATTTTCCGGAGGACTGCTCCGTTGGCGTTTATCTCAAAAAATTCATGCTTGGTGAAACCAGCGGCAAATATACGTTAACATTTCTTGGTGTGGCGCCGTGTTTTGATCTTTTTGTAAACGACAAATACGTAGGCTACAGCGAGGGCAGCCATAATACAAGTGAATTTGATATTACCGCTTTTCTTGCGGAGGGTGAAAACGAGATTGTAGTCTGCGTGCACAAGTGGTGTAACGGAACGTATCTGGAATGTCAGGATATGTACAGAAATAACGGCATTTTCCGCGATGTGTATATTACCCGAACAGGCAATAATTCTATCTATGATTTTGAGGCGCGTACCAGTCATAATTCAGACGGCACATACCTGCTTGACGTGATCCCGATATTTCAGATCAGCGATGAGGTAACCTTTACCGCTGTTTTGAAAGACGGGGATCAGACCGTTGCCGAAAAGAGCATCAATGTCTGCCCCGGAAAGGTGGATAAAGTTACATTCGATGTGCTGGATGTGCTGGAATGGACTGCGGAAACGCCCAAACTTTACAGCTTGATCTTAAAACTGGAAAAAGGCGGTGAACTCTGCGAGATCATCCGCAGAAATATCGGCTTTAAGCATATCCATATCCATAAAAACGTGTTTTATTTTAATAATAAAAAGATAAAACTGCTTGGTGTAAACCACCATGATACAGATCCAAAAAAAGGCTATGTTCTGTCTGTGGAGGATATGGAAAGAGACGTTAAACTGTTTAAAGAGTATAATGTGAACTGCGTGCGCACTTCCCATTATCCGCCCGATCCGATTTTTCTTGATCTTTGTGACGAATACGGCGTGTATGTTGTGGATGAGGCGGATATTGAATGCCACGGCGTGTCAGAGATTCATAAACCGAACCTGATCTCTCAGAATCCGGAATGGAAAGCGCATTATTGGGACAGAGTTTCCAGAATGTATCAGAGAGATAAAAATCATCCGTCCATCACTATGTGGTCGCTTGGCAATGAGTCCGGCGGTATTCGCTGCCAGGATTATTGCTGTGAGAATCTGAAAAAACTTACGGATATTCCCGTCCATTATGAAGGCGCATGCCGCACCAAGCGCTGGTCTTATGATGTCCATTCGGAAATGTATACGTTTCCGAATGTCTGTCAAAAGATCGCAAAAGGCAAGGGGCTTCCGTCCAAATACTATGATAAACCGTTTTATCTTTGCGAATATGCGCACGCTATGGGCGTTGGCGCGGGCGAACTGGAAACTTATGTGCAAACGTTTTATTCTTCGGATATTATGCTCGGCGGCTGCATCTGGGAATTTGCGGATCACGCGGCTTATAATGAAAACGGCATGTATGAATATACATACGGCGGCGATAACGGCGAGTGGAAACATGACGGCAATTTCTGTGTGGACGGACTTTTCTTTCCAAACAGAACACCGCATCCCGGCGCGCTGCAAATGAAAGCTTGCTACCGCCCTGTAAGAGCGCAGAAAAAAATCGGCGGCGAGTTTGAATTTTATAACCATATGTATTTCAAAAATGCGGTTTATACGGTGCAATATTCCGTTTTGAATGACGGTGTAGAAACTTCTTCCGGCGCTTTTGAGATCGATATTGAGCCGCAGCAGTCAGAAAGAAAAACGATATCCGTAACCGACAAAGGCCACACTTCTGTTGTGTTTACCTATCTGGATGGTGAAACAGAGATCGCAAGAGAGCAGATCGTCATTTCAGCCGGATATGCCGCTGCGGACACGGATACGGTTCGTGCTGAAAAGGCAAATACCCCGCTCACGGTTTCAGAGAGCGAGGGCAGGGTGATCGTAGCGTTTCAGAACGGTTCTCTTCGCTTTAATTACAAAACAGGCGAAATGGAAAGTTATATTTATCATTCCAAAGAACTGCTCAATCAGATTCCGCTTGGCAATGAAAGGGGATTTCAGCCCAGCCTTTACAGAGCGCCGCTTGATAATGATATGTATTTGAAATATGTTTGGCACAAAGAGGGGCTGAATCATATTTCGTGGATAAAGAAAAAATGCGCCTATGAACAGACGGGAGATACCGTTGTGATCAGCGCCGTTTACCGCCTGAAGACCTGCTCTTACCGAAATGCCGGCACGTTTAAGGTGAAATACACCATCAATGCGTTGGGCAGGATAGCGGTTGATTATTCCTATAAAAATCTTGTGTTTAAACTGGTTCCGCGTCTTGGCATGCTGGTTGAAATGCCGAAAACTTATTCAAACATCACGTATTTCGGCTGTGATGCGGAATCGCTTTCCGATTTTAAGGAGCATGCGGTTATCCGCCGGGTTACTACCAATGTGGATGCGATGCATACCCCGTATATCAAGCCGCAGGAGAGCGGTATGCGCTATAATACGTTCTATGCCCAGGTAACGGATGAAAACGGCACCGGTTTCAGATTTGAAAGTGAAACACCGTTTGTTTTCAATGCCAATCCTTATAATGCAGAGCAGATTTCCAAGGCCACGCATAAAGAAGATTTGCTCAAATATGATACAACCAATGTGCAGATAGACGGCTATATGCTTGGCGCCGGCTCCAATGCCTGCGGCCCCATCCCAGCAAAGGCCCACAGAAAAGTCATGGTGCGTTCCTATTCGCATTCGTTTGTTGTAACACCGCTGGGTGATTAAATGTTTAGAATCGGAAACGATATCGTCCTGATTTCAAGAATAGAAAAAAGCATAAGAAATACGCGCTTCCTTAAGGAAGTCTTTACGGAAAAAGAGCGCGAACACTGCAAAACCGCGCAGAGTTTTGCAGGTGTTTTTGCCGCAAAAGAGGCGTATTTCAAGGCGCTCGGCTCGGGAATCACCCAGCACCTGAACACCGTGGAGATCATATATGATGAAAACGGCAAACCGCGAATTTCCGGTGTGGAAAACTGTGATGTTTCAATCAGCCATGACGGCGATTACGCGCTTGCTACTGTAATTATGTGGGAGCAGATATGAGGATCTTAACTTCAGCGCAGATAAAAAAAGCGGAGCAAACCGCCTTTGAACGGTATTTTACAGAGGCTCAGCTTATGAAAAAAGCGGGCGAAAAATGCTTTGAAAAAATCGTAGAATATTACGGAGATCAGATCCGCGCAAAAAAAGTTTCCGTTGTGTGCGGAAACGGCAAAAACGCCGGCGACGGATTTGTGATCGCGCAGAAACTCAAGCAGTACGGCGCTGAGCCGGAGATCGTGATTGCAGATAAATTTCCCACGATCCCCGAACCGGCAATGTATCTGGACGAGGCGGAAAAGGCGGGCGTGAAAGCCGTTGCGTTTGAAGAGGCGGTTTTAAGTGACGTGCTCGTTGTGGACTGTATTTTCGGCATCGGTTTTCACGGAGAGCCGAAAGAGCCGTTTTCAAAAGTGTTTGACGCTGTCAACCAGTGCGGCGCTGTTGTTGTTTCCATAGATACGCCAAGCGGCACAAACGCTTCGGAAGGCACGGTATATAAGGCAGTGAAAGCAGATCTTACAATCGCCATATCCACATTAAAATACTGCCATATTCTGCCGCCTGCAAATCATTACTGCGGCAAAACCGTTGTGGTTAATATAGGCATACCGGAAGACTGCTTTGAGGACAGCTGCCCCCATACGATTACAAAAAAATTTGTGAAAAGCTGTTTCCCAAAACGAAATAAAAATTCCAATAAAGGGCAAAACGGGCATCTGCTCAATATTTGCGGCAGTTATCTTATGCCCGGCGCGGCAGTCATCTGCGCCAAAGCGGCGCTTAAAACCGGCGTCGGTCTTTTAAAATGCGTCTTTCCAAGATCCGTTTATCCCGTTATGACTTCGCATCTGGTGCAGCCTGTTTTTTCTCCCGTCAGCGAAAATGAAGAAAAAACACTTTCCATCGGTTCCTTGAACCGGATCACGGAAGAACTGGAATGGGCGGATTGTGTGGCAATCGGCTGCGGGCTGGGTAAAAACGATGATACGCAGGTGATCGTCAATCAGGTGATCCGCAGCAGCGAAGTTCCCGTTGTTCTGGATGCGGACGGCATAAACAGCATTCTTTTGAATATAGATGTACTAAAGAATGCTCACGCACCGCTTGTTTTAACGCCGCATCCGGGTGAAATGGCGCGCCTGATCGGTGCAAGCGTTGCTCAAGTAGAATCAGACAGGATTCGTATCGCAAAGCAGTTCGCCGCGGAAAACTCCTGCGTTCTCGTGCTGAAAGGCGCCAATACTGTGGTTACAGACGGAAATTCCGTTTTTGTAAATGTTACCGGAAATCCGGGCATGGCAATGGGCGGCACCGGGGATATGCTTACAGGCATGATCGGCTCGTTTATCGCGCAGGGTATGGATTGCTATTCCGCCGCAAAATGCGCTGTGTATATTCATGGCCTATGTGGCGATATTACCGCGCAGGAGATCAGTACACGCGGCATGACGATCGAGGATATGCTGGATCTTTTGGGAGCGCTGATGAGCGAATTTGAATAACGGAATGATCGTTTGAATAAATTGATTGCTCTTTTTATGTCGCTTGCGTTTGTGCTTTGCGGCTGTGCTGTGCAGGTTTCGGAAAAGGCGATAAGCAGTTTTTCCGTAAACGCGGGCGTTACATTCAAGAATTTTAAGTATGAATGCGCAGTTGTGTATAACGGCAGTTCGGTTATGCTGTCTGCGCAGTCCACTTCGGCGGCAGGGCTTGTTCTTGCTTATGACGGTAAAACAGTGGGAATCGCTTATGATGATATCAGCCTTGCCCAGATCAATAAAAACTTTGCGCCGTCCAATCCCGCAGTTGCGCTTTATGAGGCGTTTGCCTGTGTAAATGCGATGCCGGAATCGGAAATCAGCACCATTAAAAACGGCTACCGCGCAGAGGGGGAGACTTCGCTCGGCGCATTTACGCTGGAAACAGATTCAGATTTTAATCCGGTTTCCCTTGTTTTTGAAAGCAGCGGTCTGTCCTTTGAATTCTATTGGGAATAGTAGGTATTATGCCGAATGATGAAAACCGCCTGACCCAAAATCGGTTCAAGCGGTTTTTTGTATGCGTCTTACGTTGTTTCCGTTTCTTTAAACGGTTTTGTTCTTGCGTCGTTTACGCTGCCCGTGTCCGTAAAATACCAGTTGTTAAAACGTTTTTCCATCTTTTCATCCGGGTATCTTCTGTCAATAAAGCGATAAAGTCCGTTGCCGGCTGCTAAGCCTTGGTGGCGTTTGCTCCAACGGTAGAGTACGATGCTTGAAAATATTGTGTCCGCAACCAGAAAGGCTGTTATAAACACGGTTGTGCGCCACCATATTTCCTGGTTCATATAGGAAAAAATCTTGTTTAGTGCCGGCATCAAAATCTGGAACGCAGTGCCGAACAAACCCCATACCAAAGCCATTTTCAGATTGACAAAACCTTTAATGTTTAGAAAAGTATCTGAGTAATCCCAGGCGCGCATACCAAGTCCGTAAAATAAAAGCGCGCCGCCGATGTACTCAACCAAAGCGCCGATAATTCCAAATGTCAAAAACTGAATCAAAACGCTTTTTTCTCTGAACATTAAGGTGCCCACATAGCATCCGGCGCAGCCGAATCCGTAAATCGTGCAAAGCGGCGCCCATAGCAGGGTCGTATGCGCCTGCCAGAACCCATAGCGGTATCGCCACCATAAGCCTTCAATCAGAACCCCGAGCGCGCCGCCGATTATAAATAACCAAATGCAGTTTTGAAATAAAACACGAAAATCGCTCATATTTTCCTCCGAATTTTCATTTGCCCCGTCTCTTGTTATTTATCAGTTTATATTATTTTTTCTCATTTGGGATTAAGATTTTGTAAAGAAATTCTAAATTTAAAAATTTCCAAAAAAAAGAGCCCGCAATGATACGGGCTCTTTTGTGTTCGTCTGCAGATGTGATGGAAGTAAAGCCTTTTATTCCGCTTTGCTGTCCTGGTCGGTTTGCGTTTCTTCCTCTGTTTCATTTTCACTTGTCTTTTTAGTAAAGATTTCCGCCTTCTTTATCTGCGTAAAACTGATACTTTCCGTAGTTGTTCTTCTTTTAAATTCATCCAGAATTTTATTGATCGTGCTGTTTTGCACGATACCCAGATCGATCGTATTTACCTTTTTGTCTTTTGTGGTAAACATGATCAGCGCATGGCGCATATCAAAATTTTTTGTAAGGCTTGCGGCAGTGTCCTTATACGCTTCAATCTCCGCAATCTCATCGTATGTAATAATATTGTTGTCGTCTACGCCGGTGAATTCCGCTTCGTCATCTCTGAATACAACACCGTTTGACAGCACTTCCTTTGAAACCAGAATAGCAACAACCAAAGCAAAAACTTCAATCACAGCAAAAATGATGCTCATCGTGCTGAACTGCTGAACCAGTTTTACAACAGCAAATATGCCATAGCCTAAAACCGCTGCGTCCAGTATGGCAACGATCGCGGTTACGGTTGGGGATATGATTCTTATCGTCTTGTCTTTCATCAGTATTTTCTCTCCTTAAATTTTTGGTATACATCGCAGTTTTCAAGCGTGAATTCGCGCGATTCCATATAGGAAAGCAGCTGAAAACCGCCTTTGAAGATCAGTTTGTAACTGCAAAGCGCCTGGCGGTATCTGCCTTTTTCCCTGCCGTATTTTCCGTCATCAATCAGCGGGTGGCCGATATGCGCCATATGCGCCCGGATCTGGTGCGTTCTTCCGGTGATCAGGTCAATATCAATCAGTGATTTTCCGCCGTATGAATCCAGCACCGTATATTTTGTAATGATCTTTTTGGCATTATCTGTTTTTTGTTCCGTTACTTGAACGGTGTTTTTCTTTTCATCTTTGGTGACATATGCTTCAAGCGTTGCGGATTTTATTTTGAATTCGCCGTGTACGGCGGCAAGATAGTGCTTCTCAATGTTTCTGTTTTTTATGGCGTTGTTGAGTTCGCGCAGTGCTGCGGCATTCTTTGCCGCAATGATGATCCCGCTGGTATTCCTGTCCAGCCTGTTGGCAAGCGCAGGTGTAAAGGTTTCGATCTCCGGATCCCATTCGCCGTTTTCATAAAGATGCCGTTTTACGGAGGATATCAGCGTGTTAATATATTCTTTGCCGTCCGGGTGGCAGAGCATTCCCGCTTTTTTGTTGAGCAGGATCAGATTGCCGTCTTCATAAAGGATGTTCGGTTCTTTCGGCGCGCGCATAAAATCATAATACGTATGTTTTTCCTGCAGCACATCGTCTTTCAGATAGAGTTCAACCGTGTCGCCCTCACAAAGAAGGTCGGCAGCGCTGCACCTTTTTTTATTTACTTTAATATTCTTTTTGCGTATCTCTTTATACATCAGCGAGCGCGGCAGGGAGGGGTAGGTTTTTAAAAGCAGTCTGTCCAGCCGCTGCCCAGCATCACTTTTATTCACGGTAAAAGATTTCATAAAAATATTATATATTATTCTTTTCAAATTGTAAACAATATGCTATAGTGAAATCAGTAAATTATGCTTGTATTATAGATACCATAGTAATTTTTTATCTTCGTTCTGGATTAATTAGCGCAATTTTTCCGCCAGCAGCGTTATCTTCCGCATACATTTGATTAAAAGTGAAGTTGGGGTGTCATTATGGATAAATGGCTTAAACTTGCAATGGAAATACAAAGTCTTGCTCAGAATGGGCTAACATATTCAAACAATGTTTATGATACGGAACGATATGAACGGCTCCGCCGGATATCAGCAGAGATGATAAGTATTCATACGGAGCTTCCGGCTGAGAAAGTGCAGAACCTGTTTTGCAACGAAACGGGTTATCAGACCCCAAAACTGGATACCAGAGCGGCAATCTTTAAGAATAACCAAATATTGTTAGTGCATGAAAACAACGGCACATGGTCTCTGCCCGGCGGCTGGGTAGATGTGTTGGAATCCGTAAGGTCAAATACCATTAAAGAAGTTAAGGAGGAGACCGGGCTTGACGCTGTTGCAAAAAGGCTGATTGCCGTTCAGGACAGAAATCAGCATAATCAACCCGTATATGCTTATGGCGTTTGCAAGATATTTGTATTGTGCGAGGCAACCGGCGGCAGGTTCGCGGCAAATTCGGAAACGACGGAGACAGAATATTTTTCTTTGGATGAATTGCCGCTTTTGGCAGAGGAAAAAAACACAAAAGCGCAGATCGAAATGTGTTTTGCGGCGGCGCAGGATGAAAACTGGCAGGTCAGGTTTGATTAGCCTGCGCTTTGGCGTTTGATTTTCTGCGCACATGATGAAAGGCAAGTGCAATGCAATATGTGCGTTGCAAAGTGAATTCTTTTGCACTCTGCACGATTCCTCTGCTTGGAAACGCAGTTGAAAATGCATAAAAATATCCATTTTTCTTCCTTTATTTTTATAGGATTACTTTACATAAAAGTGTGGAGTAATTCTTTTTTTTATGCTATAATAACTCCGAATGTGTGCTGAAAAGGAAAATTTTTTATGGATCAATTTAAACTTGTTAGTGAATATAAGCCAACCGGCGATCAGCCGCAGGCGATTGATGCGCTTGTCAAAGGGGTTCTGCGCGGCGATAAGGAGCAGACCCTGATGGGCGTTACCGGTTCCGGCAAAACGTTTACTATGGCAAATATCATAGAAAAAGTAAACCGGCCCACGCTTGTGCTTGCGCACAATAAAACGCTTGCGGCGCAGTTGTGTTCGGAGTTCAAAGAATTTTTTCCGGAAAATGCCGTGGAATATTTCGTCTCCTATTACGATTACTATCAGCCGGAAGCGTATGTGCCCACAACAGATACGTATATAGAAAAAGACAGCGCTGTAAATGAGGAGATCGATAAACTCCGCCACAGCGCTACCGCCGCGCTTTCGGAAAGAAGAGATGTGATCATCGTTGCATCCGTTTCGTGCATCTATTCCATTGGCGACCCGATCGATTACCGAAACATGGTTATTTCGCTGCGAAACGGCGCGCAGTATTCGCGCGATGCACTGATTGCCAAACTGGTTTCCATACAGTATGAAAGAAATGATATCAATTTTGTCAGAAACAAATTCCGCGTAAGAGGGGATACGGTTGAGATTTTCCCGGCAGGCTCCTCCGGAAACGCCGTCCGCGTGGAGTTTTTCGGCGATGAGATCGACAGAATCGCGGAGATCAATCCGCTCACCGGCAAAGTGGAGGGTATCCTTTCCCATGCCTGTATTTACCCTGCATCGCATTATGTTGTCGGCGCCGAAAAAATGAAAGTGGCGCTCAACAAAATCTATGATGAGATGGCGGAGCGCGTAAAATACTTTGAGGAAAAGGGCAAGTTACTTGAAGCGCAGCGGATCAAAGAGCGCACGATGAATGATATCGAGATGCTTCAGGAAACCGGTTTCTGCAAGGGAATAGAAAACTATTCCGCCGTGATGAGCGGAAGAAAACCGGGTCAGGCGCCGTTTACATTGCTTGATTATTTTCCGGATGATTTTCTTTTGTTCTGCGATGAAAGCCACGTTATGCTGCCGCAGGTAAGGGGTATGTACGGCGGCGACCACAGCAGAAAAGCGTCCCTCATAGAGTACGGATTCCGGCTGCCGTCCGCTTTTGATAACAGACCGCTAACGTTTGATGAATTTTACGGCAAGATCAATCAGGTTATCTTCACATCGGCAACGCCCGGCGATTTTGAAAAAGAGCATTCCACACAGATCGTGGAGCAGATCATCCGGCCTACAGGGCTTTTGGATCCTGTTGTTACGGTGAAACCAACGGATGATCAGATGGACGATCTTGTTTCGGAGATCAATATTCGAACAGAGCGCAAAGAACGTGTGCTCGTTACTACCCTTACGAAAGCAATGGCAGAGGATCTTACCGCTTATCTGGAAGGTTTCGGTATAAAGGTTCGCTATATGCACCACGATGTGGATACCATTGAGCGCATGGAGATCATACGTGATCTCCGGCTCGGGGAGTTTGATGTGCTCGTCGGGATCAATTTGCTGCGCGAGGGTCTGGATATTCCGGAAGTCTCCCTTGTTGCGATTCTGGATGCCGATAAGGAAGGCTTCCTGCGTTCGGAAACTTCGCTGGTGCAGACGATCGGCCGCGCCGCGCGAAACGCAAACGGCGAGGTTATTATGTATGCGGATAGTGTTACGCCGTCCATGGAGCGCGCTATCTCGGAAACAGCGCGCCGCCGCTCTATTCAGCAAAAGTATAATGAAGCGCATGGTATTACACCTAAAACAATCAAAAAGAGCGTGCGCGATGTTCTGGAGATTACTTCTAAAGAAAAGGTAGAGGGCAAAAGCAAAAAACGCATGTCAAAGCGTGAGCGTGATGCGCTTGTTCAGCAGCTTACAGCTGAAATGAAAGAGGCGGCAAAATTGCTTGAATTTGAGCACGCCGCATATCTCCGCGATAAGATAAACGAACTCAAAAACATGTAATGATAACAGCAAAAGGTGAATTTTATGAATAAAAATATAATCGTAAAAGGCGCAAGGGAACACAATCTTAAAAATATTGATGTAGAGATCCCAAGAGACAGCCTTGTTGTTTTTACAGGCCTTTCCGGTTCAGGCAAATCCAGCCTTGCTTTTGATACAATCTATGCAGAGGGGCAGCGCCGGTATGTGGAAAGCCTGTCCTCTTATGCGCGTCAGTTTCTGGGTCAGATGGAAAAGCCGGATGTGGATTATATCGAGGGCCTCAGCCCCGCCATCTCCATAGACCAAAAGACAACATCTAAAAACCCACGTTCCACCGTCGGCACCGTAACGGAGATCTATGATTATCTCCGTCTGCTCTATGCAAGAATCGGTATTCCGCACTGCCCTGTATGCGGCAGGGAGATCACACAGCAGACCGTGGATCAGATTGTGGATCAGATTCTTTCCTTTAAAGAGGGAACCCGTATTCAGATCATGGCGCCCATCGTCCGCGGCAGAAAGGGCGAATATACAAAAGAACTGGAAGACGCCCGTAAATCCGGCTATTCCAGAGTGCGTATTGACGGCAGTATATACGATCTTTTTGAAGATATAAAACTTGAAAAAAACAAAAAGCACAATATTGAAGTGGTTGTGGACAGGCTTGTGGTTAATGATTCGATCCGCAGCAGGCTGACGGATAGTATTGAGACGGCAACCCGCCTTTCCAAAGGCATCGTGATCTGCAATATTCCCGATCAGGGCGATGAATTATTCTCGCTGGATTACGCCTGCCCGGAGCATGGCGTTTCCATAGAAGAAATGAGCCCGCGTATGTTCTCCTTTAATAATCCCTACGGCGCGTGCAAGCGCTGCTCGGGCCTCGGCACTTTTATGGAGATTGATGAGGATCTGGTGATTCCAAACAAAAAACTCTCTATTAATCAGGGCGCCATCAAAGCAAGCGGCTGGAATGTTGCGGACGGCTCCTCCATTGCCAAAATGTATTTTGAGGCGCTGGCGAAAGAATATAATTTTTCGCTGGATATGCCGATAGAGATGCTGCCGAAAGACGGCGTGCGCGCGATCCTTTACGGCACAAACGGCAAAAAGATCAAAATGAAACGCGTTACCGCTTACGGCTCCGGCACGTATACCAATGACTTTGAAGGCGTGATCAATAATCTGAAACGCCGTTATGATGAATCCAATTCCGAATGGGCAAGGGCGGAGATCGAAACCGTTATGGTCGCGTCCCGCTGCCCGGACTGCAAAGGCGCGCGCCTTTCTCCGGCAAGCCTCTCGGTAACCGTCGGCGGCAAGAATATCTACGAATTTTGCTGTATGCCGATCTCTGAGGAACTGGATTTCATCAATCATCTTCAGCTCACAAAAAAAGAGCAGATGATCGGTAATCTGATCATCCGTGAAATCCGTGAGCGGCTCACATTTCTCAATTCCGTCGGTCTGGATTATCTTTCCCTTGCCCGCGAGGCCGCTACGCTTTCCGGCGGCGAGTCGCAAAGAATACGCCTTGCAACACAGATCGGCTCTTCACTGATGGGCGTTTTGTATATTCTGGATGAACCGTCTATCGGCTTGCACCAGCGTGATAACGATAAACTTCTCAATACACTGCGCCATCTTCGTGATCTCGGCAATACGCTGATCGTGGTTGAGCATGACGAGGATACAATGCGCGCCGCAGATTATATCGTGGATATCGGTCCGGGCGCGGGCGTTCACGGCGGCGAGTTGATCGCAGCCGGCACGGTGCAGGATATCATCGCGTGTGAGCGGTCGATCACCGGTCAATATCTCTCCGGCAAAAAATTCATCCCGATACCTGAAAAAAGAAGAAACGGAAACGGCCATAAATTAACCGTGTTTGGCGCGGAGGAAAACAACCTGAAAAATATAGACGTGGAGATCCCCCTCGGCAAATTCGTTGCCGTTACGGGCGTTTCCGGCTCCGGCAAATCCAGTCTTGTTAACGAAATCGTTTATAAATATCTTGCGAATGAGCTGAACAACGCTAAAAAACGCCCCGGCAAATTCAAAAAAATAAAAGGCACGGAATTTTTGGATAAGGTCATCGATATTGATCAGTCGCCGATCGGCAGAACGCCGCGTTCCAACCCGGCAACGTATACCGGCGTGTTCAATGATATTCGTGAACTGTTTGCCTCTACGCCGGATGCAAAAATGCGCGGCTATAAAGCAAACCGCTTTTCCTTTAATGTCAAGGGCGGCCGCTGCGAGGCGTGCCAGGGCGACGGTATTGTAAAGATTGAAATGCATTTTCTTGCGGATATCTATGTTCCGTGCGAAGTGTGCGGGGGTCATAAGTACAACCATGAAACGCTGGAGGTCAAATTCAAGGGCAAAAATATTTACGAAGTGCTGGAGATGACCGTGGATGAGGGCCTGGAATTTTTCAAACAGCAGCCTAAGATCTACAGAAAACTCAAAACGATCTCGGATGTCGGCTTGGGTTATATTAAGATCGGTCAGCCGGCAACCACGCTTTCCGGCGGCGAGGCGCAGAGAGTGAAACTGGCAACAGAACTGATGAAACGCTCCACCGGAAAAACCATTTATATTCTGGATGAACCTACCACAGGGTTGCATACGGCGGATGTGCATAAACTCATCAATGTGCTCAACGCGCTGGC
The DNA here is from genome assembly GCA_000431535.1 of Clostridium sp. CAG:678. Taxonomy (GTDB): domain Bacteria; phylum Bacillota; class Clostridia; order Oscillospirales; family Acutalibacteraceae; genus Eubacterium_R; species Eubacterium_R faecale. The sequence continues at coordinate 8,507 of HF991790.1, read as the reverse complement.
GGACAGCGGCAATACCGTTCTCGTGATCGAACATAATCTGGACGTGATCAAAACAGCGGATCATATTATTGATCTCGGCCCGGAAGGCGGCAGCGGCGGCGGAACGATCGTTGTTACCGGCACCCCGGAGGAAGTTGCCAAATGCCCAAAATCCTATACCGGTCAGTACCTCGCCAATATTCTTGAGAATAAATCGTAATTTGTAAGTAAACCGTATTGTATTTATATTATCAACAATATAAATATCCCGCAACAGGAGCCAATCCCATTCCGTCTATCTGTCAGTTATTGCCAAACGGCATTCCTACATGCTATTCATTTTATTTAAAATAAAGCATAAACATTTGCACTAATAATAAAAAAGCGGGTACACTTGTGCCCACTTTTAGTTGTCCTTTATTTGTGGTTTTTTATGCGTTTAAGTGCGGTTTTTTCCAGTCTGCTTACCTGTGCCTGGGAAATACCAACTTCTTTTGCCACTTCCATTTGTGTTTTGCCCTGCATAAACCGCAGATACAAAATGTTTTTTTCGCGCGGTTCCAGATTCTTAAGTTCGTCTTTGATCATGATCTCGTCGATCCAGTCGCCGTCTGTGTTGTTATCGCCAACCTGATCCATTACGTAAATGGTGTCTCCGCCGTCGTTATAAACGGGTTCATAAAGGGAAATCGGATCAACGATCGCTTCCAGCGCAAGCACCACTTCGCTTTTTTCCATGTTCAGCGCTTTCGCGATCTCGTCAACGGAAGGTTCTTTTTTGTTTTTGTTGATCAGTTCTTCTTTTACCTGCATCGCTTTGTATGCCGTGTCTTTCATACTTCTGCTCACTCTGATCGGCGAATCGTCTCTCAGATATCTGCGTATTTCGCCTATACACATCGGCACAGCATAGGTGGAAAATTTAACGTTGAGATCCAGATTGAAGTTGTCTATGGCTTTGATCAGTCCGATCACGCCAACCTGAAACAGATCGTCCATGGATTCGCCTCGGTTCTGAAACCGCTGAATTACAGAAAGCACCAGCCTCAAATTGCCTTTTATAAGTTCGTCCCGCGCCTGTTTGTCACCCTGTCTTGCTTTTTTTAAAAGTTCAATTTTTTCGCTCTCTTTAAGTACCTTGATGTCATTCGTGTTGATCCCGCATATTTCCACCTTGTTGTACTGCATACATAAAACCACCATTCATTTTTATGTACGCATTTAGTATTGCCCTTCTTCGGTGCCTTTATAAATCAAAACGCATGATTTTAAAAATAAAAAGGAACGCAACTTACGTTCCTTTTTACATAATCTATCCTTTATTTCAGTCTGTAAGCGCCGGTCGCCACAACTTCCGTTTTGTTGATATATGGCTCTTTTCTGCATTCTTCAATTTTGATGGTCAGGTTATCGGTAACCGTCGGTTCAAAGATCGCGATCTTTGAAAAGCCGATAATTGTGCCGCCGAAGATCTTGCCGCCGTTTGCGTAAATACTGAATTTTTCAACTCGCTGGGATTTGGTTGTGTCCTCGCTGAGTCTGATCCTGTCTACGCTCTGTTTCGGAAAATGCAGGCGGATTTCAAATCCGTCCTGATCATCCTTGCGCGTAAAGTCTTTGATAACCAGTTCATCTTCTTTTTTCAGCCATTTGCCCATTTCTTTCAGGCGTTTTACATCGCTGTTTGCAAACAGACCGTTTTTGTTGGGCGGAATGTTCAGCAAGAATAAGGAATTGTTCCCGGCAGATGTGTAGTAGATCTTCATCAGGTGATTCAGGGATTTCAGCGTAAAGCGCTGCAGCGGATGGTAAAACCAACCAAGTCGGATGGAAACGTCTACTTCCGCGGGATACCACATGAATTCATCAAATCCGCTTAAAAATTCGCGCGATCCCATGTCCGGCAGCATAACGTCCTGACACCGCTTCTGAAATTTTCGCATATCATCATCCGTTTGGCAGTTTGCTGCAAAATTCTGCTGGTCATATTTGAATTTCGGCACAACATTCCATTCGCTCTCCCGTGTTTTGCCGCTTTCGTTTCCGATCCAGCGAACATCCGGCGCGCAGCCGGACATGACAATATCAGGCTGCAACTTTACCGCTGTGTTCCAAATTCTTTCAAAATCGTAGTCCTGCACGGGCTGACCGTCCGTTCTCGCGCCGCAGGCGCCGTCCAGCCACAGCATAAAGATATCGCCGTAGTTTGTAAGCAGTTCCGTTAATTGCCGTATGTAAAAATCATTGTATTCCGGCGTGCCGTAGCATTTTGCATTTCTGTCCCAAGGAGAAAGATAAACGCCGAATTTCAGTTCGTATTTTTTGCAGCTTTCGCTCACTTCACGCACAACATCGCCCTTGCCGTTTTTGTAAGGGCTGTTTTTAATGCAGTGTTCGGTTGTTTCAGTCGGCCAAAGGCAGAATCCGTCATGATGTTTGCAGGTCAGTATAACGCCTTTCATCCCAGCAGCGGCGATTGCCTCACACCATTGGTCCGTGTTTTGCTTTTTGGGGTCAAACAGCTTTTCACTCTCCTTGCCGCTGCCCCATTCACGGTTTGTAAATGTGTTCATGCCATAATGGACAAAGGCGTAATACCGCATATCCTGAATGATAAGCTGGCGCCTGTTCGGCACGATGCTCGTGTAAAGATCAATTCTGTCCATATTAAATTTTGCGCCTTGCGGCACGCCCCTCTCTTTTTATCAGCCCTAACGGTTGTTAAGCCTGTATTTTTACTCTGGCCCTGTCCGGGTGCTCACCGCTCCATCCAACGGGTGGCATGGAACGGATGCGCAGTATATCTTCCTCCTCAATCTCAAATCGGCCCGGATCAAGGTTTTCTGCCATTCTCTCTTTATTGCTTGTTTTTACAATGGGCATCACACCGCTCTGCAATGCATATCTTATGCAGATCTGGGCAGGGGAGGTGCTGTATTTTTCTGCGAGTTCGCAGATCAGTTCATCGTTTAGAACTCTGGTGCGCCCAAGCGGACTCCATGCCTGAACCAGGATTCCGTTTTCTTTGCAGAAATTTACCGTTGCCTCTTGGGAATAGCCCGGGTGGAATTCAATCTGATCCACAGCAGGTTTTATCTCACAGCTGTCCAATATGTTTTTCAAGTGGTGCGGCAGAAAATTGCTCACGCCGATCGCTTTGATCACGCCTTGCTTATATAATGTTTCAAGCGTCTGCCATGTGTCAAAATCCAGAACTTTCCAATCTTTGTAATCCGGCTCCGGTAAAGGCCAGTGAATCAGGTAAAGATCTATGTAATCCGTATGCAGCCGTTTGAGCGAATTTTCAAATGCCTGCATCGTCTTGTCATAGCCCATTTCCGTCTTCCATAATTTTGTTGCAATCTGGAATTCATTTCGTGCAATTCCGCTTTCCTGAATGGCTTTTGCAACGTATTCTTCCGTGCCATAGAAAGAGGCCGTGTCAAAATATCTGTAGCCTGCCTTGATCGCGTTTAGGATTGTGTTCACATTTCCGTCAACGGCTTTGTATGTGCCAAACGCTGCCGCCGGCAGTGCAATACCGTTGTTTAGAATAAAGGATCCAGTCATGTCTCTCACCTCATTTAAATTATAATAAAGCAACGGCTGTTTTACAATAGCAAAATTTTGAATTATATTCAAAAATAATCTTGACTTAATCCTGAATCAGTGATATTATATCTAAGTCAATGATTTGGGCCATTAGCTCAGTTGGTTAGAGCTCCCGGCTCATAACCGGTAGGTCCGGGGTTCGAGTCCCTGATGGCCCACCAAATCTAGGGGTATAGCTCAGTTGGTAGAGCAGCGGTCTCCAAAACCGCGTGCCGAGGGTTCAAGTCCTTCTGCCCCTGCCATAAAAAAAGCCTTTATTTAAGCCAAATTCGGCTAAATAAAGGCTTTTTTCTTTATGTAATTTTCACTTGATTTTAACACTCAAATTAACAAATTTTTCGTCTGGTTTTAAATTTTTCACACTTTTCCGTCTGCTACAGCATCAAAAAAGCATCAAACTTTCTTGTATTATTCATGATTAGATAGTATAATTGATTTATGGTTAATAAATGAACATTAGTTTACAAAAGTTTTGGTCAATTATTCTAAAATATTTTGTAGTAATAATTTAGAAAAGGAACACTAATGACAAACAAAGAAATGATGACGATTGTTTATAATCAACTTGCTATTGATTATAATTGCAATCCTGATGATTTTTTAAATGATGAGATTATTTTTACAATTGCTGCGATGTTGCCTGGAAGACGAGCAATGCCGTTTGTTAATCCTAGGCTTGAAATGGTAACATTTGGAAGAGGAGTTATTGTGAATGTTTCATCTAATATTATGCCATTTGTAAAGAAAAAGCTTGCTGGTAAATCTCGTTACGATGTTTTGAATAGTAAATTCGTCTATGGAATAAATCCATATTTTTTGCCTAATGTTAATAATACTAAGGTTATACATATTAATAATTACGATTTTAATATGGTTGATAATGATATTCAAAGATATTATAAATATGAAAACTTTCACAATGCTTTGCAATATAATACATGTAGTAGCAGACCAGAAGTACTTGCGTCTGTAGCAAAACATGATGGCAAAATAGTTGGTATTGCTTGTGCAAGTGCTGATAGTGATACTATGTGGCAAATAGGAGTGGATGTTTTGCCTGAACATAGAGGTAAAGGAATTGCAGTTAAACTTGTGAACATGCTTACGGTTGAAACGCTTAATAGAGGTGTTGTACCGTATTATACTACAGATAATAGTAATATTTCATCGCAAAGAGTAGCAATAAAGTGTGGTTATTCTCCTGTATGGTCGCATTGCTTTAAAACAAGACTGCCTAAAATAAAATTATAGTGAATAGAATGATTTGGAAAAATACAATTAATAGATGAAAATTCAAAAAATACTGAAATATATTATTTATATTATCATTTGTTCAATCAATTTTATGATAATATAATAAGAATATTGAAGTGCTTATAAAAAATTTATTGGTAAAGTTCTTGCTAATAGTAACACTTTTGCTGTATTATTAGATATAACGAATTAAATGACATTAATCGTCTATAATATTTTGAATATTTAGCTAATTTAAAAGTTATTTCGATCTTGAAAACAATTAAATGTGTTGATTACAACAAATATGGATAGTATTTATGCGCCTATATGGGCTAAAGGAAAGTCGCTTGCCTTTATTGCAATGATAGTATTGCCTTTAAAGCAAGAGATGTTTGTTCGAATCAAACTATAGGCTCCATTGGTGGAAGATAAATGGAAATTTCTAATTCTTTTAATTACAAGGGTTTCAAAAAAAATATTGGTCAAGCCAATCACTTCTTAATAACAGTATTAGTTGGATTGGATGGATTAGAAGATCACGAAGAAATAAATATTAGAAGTAGTTTTAGGACTACTTGGAATCCTAAAAATCGATTTGCGTCGATTGCAAGAAGTAGAGAATTTGTAAAAAAATCTTCTTTAGCTTGGATTATAGATTGTTTAGACTCTTATTTGATTGAATGTAATACTAAGCCAAAATTAATCTATGATAATGAATTAATAAAAAAAATTGATAGTTCTGGACACAGCGTTAAACGAAAATTTGAATATATCTCTGATGTTGTATCGCCTGATATTATTCTGCAATCTTTTGTAGAGTTGGGTATTGCTTGGCGAAATAATATGATTCATCGAGAGGCAAGCAATTTACTTGATAATAAATTTATAGAAATCTTAAATTGCAATAGCTCAAAAATTAAAGAAAATTATTGCAATTTGAATATAGAACAAACTTTGGATAATTTCAAAGAGAACAAAACGCCAACATTCAAAGAAGTTGCATCTATTACAAAGGCTATAATTGATTGTGTACAACAAATTGATCAATATTTTATTTCAAACTTAGATAGTAAAAATTATATAAATGAGATTTTTAAATATCATTTAGAGTTGCAAAAAAAAGACTATTTGGCTCGTCTCAAAAATTATCCTGTACAGAAACGTAATAAAGTGATTAATAACATAATGAGACAATATGGTATATCACAATTTGACATTTCAGATGTGATTATAGACTAGCTTTTTTTCGTCATTGAATTTAAGTGTTAAAGTTATTTATTATATCTCAAACCCATTAGTAATACCATTCAGTAAATCATCATTTCGCTTTACATAATACATCTCGGTGATTTCTGAAGTCGTGTGTCCAAGCAGATCCGCAACCTGTTTCGGTGTTAAGCATTTAATAGTTCCGTCAGGTTGCCGGATCCCGTTTACAAGATTTGTGGCGAATGTGTGGCGCAAACTGTGTAAGCCTTTCTTTTCTATTTTTGCACCGTCAAGTATTCTGTAAAATCTCTTTCGGAAATTAGACGGCTTGGTGTAGTTGCCGTTTTCATCGCAGACGAGAGGGGAGTCCTCACCGAAGTAGAACTCCTCTCTTAATTTTTTTATCATTTCAATTGCAGTTGAGTTAAGCGGTACAATTCGTCTGCTTGATGCAGTCTTGAGTTTACCAACGGCGATTTCTCTGCCTGGTTGCTTTTCAGTGCCTACTCGTTTACCCACTTCTTTAACACCACGCTGAATGCGCATAACCTTGTTTTCTAAATCTATATCACTGTTGTGAAGTCCAAGCATTTCTGCAGTACGCAGTCCTGTGTTAAGCATTAGTATGTAAGCTGCTGATTGCTGGTAGAACGGTTTTCCGGTACCCCAAGTCTTGAAACATTCTTTCTTGAATTTTTCTATTTCTTCGGGTGTGAATATTGTAATTGTTTCACTTGCAGGAAGTACTTCTTTGCCTTGATTTGCATAGAAGTTTGCTTTCTTTATTACACCTACGCTGCGCATAGGATTTTTAAAAAGTATTTCTTCTTGTTCAAGATATCGGAAGTATTCGTTGAGTAGATTATATGTTTTCTTTACCGTTGATAAAGCGTAACCTTTTTCAGTCAGCGTGTTGATAAGTGTTTTTATGTCAATAGCAGTTATGTCTGATATGATTTTCTCACCAATGTAAGGTGCTATTTGATTGTTCAGCAGTTGCTCTAATCTGTCATATGAAACTCTTTCTACTGACGGATACTTAAATACTTTAAGGTAATTATACATACTGTCTTTGAGCCTTTTGTTGCTCTCATTGTTCTCTAATGTTTCTTTATTGAATTTGGAAATGTATTTGGTAATCTTTTTGTTGACTTCAGCTTTAGTTGTTCCTGAGAAACTCTTTCGTTTCCTTTCGCCAACTTCGTTCATATACCAAACTACACCGCCCCAGCGGTTGTCGGTTCGCTTGAATATGTTTCCGTTTGTAAGTAATCTTTTTTGCATTTTATCACTCTCCTTGCAGGACAAACACTACCACAAAAGGCAGTGTTTATCCAGACAATTATTTCTCTGTCTGCAAATTAATCCATTCAATAAATTTATCTCTAGGTACAATTATTCGTCCACCTACAGTCATTGACGGGAAACTCTTTGTGTGAGATAACTCATAGGCACTTGTTTTAGAAATTCCAAGTACCTCTGCCACCTGAACAACAGACAGCATTAACGGTAATTCGTCAAATGATTTATATTTACTTTCCATATTAATCACCATAGCCTTTCAGGCTACAAAAATAAATTAAAATTATTAACGCCTTACTGTAGCCTGATAAGGCGCTAATGGTGATTACAGCCATCTCGAAATTATGCCATAGGCAAATTTTGAGGGCAATATAATCCGGATTAGTGTGAATTTTCACACTAATCTCCTTTCAGCCTGCCAACTTAAGTTAGCAGGCATTTATTTTTTACATACTCATAGTGTAATCATAATCATCGTATTCTTCATAACCTGAGGTCTTTTGTCCTTTAGCAAGACGCTTTCGGATATTCTTTTTAGATAACTTGTATCTTTTTGTTGTGTACCTTCTGTTGTTGGTATTTAGAAGGTCTGCGAAGTTACCCATAAAATTAATGCTCCAAGTGATAACACTTGCATTGCTGTCAGTGCCCAGTTGATTATCCTTTGTTTTAGTAATGTATCTTTCATATGCTCTTTCTCCATAGAAAGACTGTTCGAAAAATCGTCTTTCATTCTCCCAGCCTGTAAGGATATCTCCTTCATCGTTTTCTTGGTTTCGTCCTTCAGTACGCTCGTTTGTCTTGTGACTGACTTGTTGAAATCCGACTCTATCGCTTTCATAACTTTGCTGTGCTTCTCCGTTATTGAACCCAGCTTCTCTATGTAGGTTTGCATATTCTCTGTCTGATTGTTTATCAATCCTGCCATCTGTTCTGTTGTAATCATTGTATGAAGTATGTCCTGTTGCTGTTCCATTATTGATATTTGATGTGCCAGCAGACTGATAAGACTTTCCCAGTTTTCCTCTGTTATCACTGCGCAGGTCTGAGGCGTCTGTGCCTGTCTCATCATATCCTTCATATTTTCGAAGGTATTCTTTCCGTTTTGTGAATTCATTTTCCATCACTCCTTTCAAGTATTTATCTTCGTGCAGTTTAAAATCTCTGCA
>HF991789.1 GCA_000431535.1 Clostridium sp. CAG:678 | reverse complement strand
TCCCTTTGATTATTTTCAAAGTATCCGTTTAAATTATTTTCCATCTTTACTCCTACACAATATAATCATCTATTATCCTTTAATAAATTTTATTATTGTAGCGATTCAATTTTTATTTCACGCAAAATGTAAATCAATTAAATTTTTAGGTGAAATTATTCATATTTTTTAAATATCAGTCATTTTCAATCGACATTTATCAAAATCTCCGTCATAATGTATTTATCAATATTAAGGAGGTTTTTTATGTTTGATTTAGTAGATGAAAAGGACAAATATTTAATGGTCTGCAAGTCCCTAAAAGGACTGAGTGACCTAACGCTCAAGGCGTACCGGGTTGATCTGGCGCAATTTTGCGGCTTTATGGAAAGCCGTGACTGCTTTGATAAAAATGAGTTGAACGCATATATCGATCTGCTCCACGGCATGTACAAGCCCAAAAGCGCCAAACGCAAAATTGCCTGTGTAAAAGCGTTTTACAGGTATATGGAAATTGAAGATATCATCGGATTCAATCCTTTCCACAAGATAATTTTGAAATACAAAGAGCCGCTGAAACTGCCGCGAACTATCCCGCTTGACTGCGTCAAAAGAATACTGATCTACGCATACAGTCAACACTCCGCTGCCGATACAAAATATCGGAAAGAAACAACTTTGAGAAACATTTTAGTACTCGAATTACTGTTCTCGACCGGCATGAGAGTATCGGAAGTTTCACATCTAAAACTCGCCGATCTTGATTTTACGGATAACACAATACGCATTTTCGGCAAAGGCTCAAAAGAACGGGTCATGTGTATCAGTAATGCATTAAGCAAGGCGATAAGCGATTACCAATCGGTTCGCTGCCACGAATCTGATTATCTGTTTTTAAACAGACTCGGCAACCGCTTATCTGAGCAGTCCATACGATACATGGTGAATGATTACGCAAATGCTGTTGGTGCACCATTGCATATCACACCACATATGTTCAGACATACTTTCGCAACAGAACTCCACAATGAAGATGTGGATATACGGTACATTCAGCAGTTCCTCGGTCACAGTTCAATTGCTACAACGCAGATATACACGCATATAAGCACAAACAAAACGCGAGAGATATTGAAGACTAAGCATCCGAGAAATAAGATGAATATACCGATACATATTTAAGATGCACCATAAATCGGGCTATAATTTATACAAAGGGAACAGCGCTACCGTGAAAACGGGGCGCTTTCCTCGTGTATGTATCATTTGCTGTTCAGGTGAACATGGGGTGGGTTCACGGTGGACATAGAAAGTGAACATACCAAAAGAAATATATATTTATATATCTAAGACAGAAAAGAAGAACATTGTTATATTAAATTCGAATGTGAAAATAATCTTTAATTATATAATCATGGTTGTTCTTTTCTGCTTTATTGCAAGACTTTAATTGACAAATTTTGCAGTTATAGGTGAATAAAGCGGGCGCTGGTCAGCGCCCGAATGTGCCGACTGTTGTCAATATAAAAATTTGTTTATTGGTATGTGTTTGAATTACAATAGAACATACTCAAAATTTTCGTATGTTTTCAGTTCATAATCATCAGGTGTAATATTTTCTTTCTCACCGATGCCGTAAATGCAAAAGTGAAGGGTGTTTTCGGCACCGGTGAGATTTCTTAGCCCAAAATTGTAGAAATATTTTCCTATTACGATGGAATCGTTTTCAAAAATGAAATCTCCGTCAGCGTCGCTATGTTCGATTTCATCTAATATGTTTTCGAAATCTCCGCCGCAGCAATAATTTGTTTCAATGTGCCTTATAAAATCAGTTCTGTTCATTTTGATGCTCCTCCTATTTTATACAGCGGCACATTTTAACAAATTTAATGCTTAGACCTTGTATTTGGAATATGGTTTTCTTAAAATCAATATGGAAATGACTCGAAAACGCAGAGAGTTTTATTGATATCATTTATATATTGCGAGCAATTAACTACCGAAAGGTTCATCATTATCGCCGGGTTGAATATCACCGCCGCCGCTTTCGGTCAAGATGTTGCATATTTTAAAAAACTCTATTTCAGTATTTGGCTTTATATATTTTTCTTTCATGGTTATGCCTCCTTATTAAGCAGTTTTTCT
>HF991788.1 GCA_000431535.1 Clostridium sp. CAG:678 | reverse complement strand
TTATACACGGCTTCAAATGCACATGGAGACTTTTTACTGTTTAAGATGATATTTTCTTTTAAGCCGTCAGAACCGATTATATATTCAAAATCCGTTTTCTTATATACATCTTCATATAAAACGGTAGAAGACAGATTTTCAAGCGTTGTAGGATCTTCATCTTTTTCGTTTTCTATGATTTTCGCCGTGCTTTTATCGGCGTTGGCGTAATACCATGAAATCTTATAACCGTCTTTTTCCAATCGAACAAATTTTTTTCCATTTGTTTTCTTAGAAAGCCTAACTTTATAGTCAGCAGTGCGGTTCATTAAATCTTTATTTTTTGCGATATTATGATTCAATTCCGATTCATCCGCATCTACTTCTTCGAGGGTATTATCGTAATCCACCCATTTCCCGTCCTGCTCAAAATGGACGGGCACAGAATACTGCGCTGCCTGAATCGTTCCATCGCTCATCTTAAAATATTTGGTGTTTTCTTCTCTTTTTTCGATTTCTTCTTCCAAAAATTCGGCGGGCGCGTTGCCTTCATCAATATTTTCAGAAGTTGCCTGCTCCGCTTTTACGGCTTCGCTTAAAGGCTCTGCAGAAACGGATACGGTGCTAAACACCGTAATCACTACTAAAACAATTGCAATAAGAGATTGAAATGGTTTATATTTTTTCATTTTACTTCCTTTCATCACTTTATATTAGTTATAACTGTTTAAGAACGGTAACTTTACAATTTTTCCATTGCTTTGTGCACAATATTCATTTAAGGGTGGCGATAGAAATGCATAAACACCTCCGGAATTTTGTTTGCTGAACGTAAATTTGGGCTAAGCCTTAAAAAGTTTCTTTATCAAATCAATGAGCGCATTTCTCGCTACCGGAAAGCATATGCATCCAAAGATCAATAGAAACAACAAGATAAGCACCACCAGCACGATTTTTCTTATACTTTTCCTTACTGATAAAGAGATACGCCTATTCTTTTTGATCAATTTTTCCATTGATTTTTCAAATTTTTCAGAAAAATTTCACTTTGTTTCGTTTTCACTTTTCAGCGTTAAACAATCCAGTTTTTCAGCTTCCATAAACGCCTTTGCAAACCACTCTTTGCTGTTTTTCATTTGCAACTTCATCTCCTTTTTTAATGATAGAGTTCTCCCATTCAGCCAACACAATCAACTATTTCAATTTGGTATAAATTTCTAATTTAGCCTGCAAGCATCATACCTATTCCATTAGCCTAAACAAACCGCACTCATTATATACAACACTTGAAAGCACAATTTATGTTACAATAATGGACAAATTTATTTAAAAATTTTTCCGGCAGACAGCAAAATCGGTTAATTATGATTTCTACATGATTTCATTTACTGAACATCTCCTCTTTAATTAGAAAACAACCTGTGTTTATACTTATAAGTAACTACAAAATGAAGATAAAAGGCCCGCAATCTGAAACACACAGACCGCGGGCAGTTAAACACTTTTCTTTTGTAATTTGTATTTTATATCCGTCAAATCGTAGCAATTCATCTGATCATTTTATAATATGTTGAAACGGTGAATCATCAATATCCTACCAAAAATGCCCTGTTCATCTGTAAGAGTATTCCTCCCTGCATATATAATAGTTTTTGTTTCAGCAATCATTTTCTTGGCAGGGGCAGAAAACAGACTATGCCCTCTTGCGGTAACCCGGAAAAATCGGTGGGCTTGCGCTTTTCCATGATTTTTCCGACCGCTGCGCCAACACACGCTCCCTTCATCTACCACCGGCAGCGGTCGCGTGTGTTGCCCGACACGCGGTTTTGGAGCGAAAAGTACGCTTTCAGTTAAGCCGTGTGTTAAACAGTCCCCCCCACAAAATCCGCATAAAAACAGCACTTTCAGGATTTGAAAGTGCTGTTCGTTTTTGTCTTTATAGTTTTTGTTGAAAATTGATGCTTTTTTGATGTTCTTGAAAATTGAGAAATATCATAACTCAAATATAATGCACCCCACTATAAGAGGCAGCGACAAATAATAGTAAAACCCTTTCGGTATGAAATTTATAATTCTTCAGCCTTGAAAGTTGTTTTAGGCATTTTATCGATATTTTCAAGTGCCATATTGCACCTCTAAAAACTAAAATTTCTCGTAGGATTTATGTTTTTATTATAACATTTTTTTGATTAGAATTCAACTTAATGATTAGT
>HF991787.1 GCA_000431535.1 Clostridium sp. CAG:678 | reverse complement strand
ATAATTTACATTATGAGCAGTTTGACGATGGTACGGTGAAATGCATAGAAAATGAAATACCGTTTGAGTTGCCGGAAGGATGGGCGTGGGCGAGATTAGGAAATATTGGTGAAATCATTACAGGAGGAACTCCAAGTAAAAGCCATCATGAATACTATGGCAACGCCTTCCCGTTTTTCAAGCCCGCTGATTTTGCTAATGTGCGATAAAGAAGTAATAGAAGTGTAAAAAATTTTGCCGTTCCTATCCGGCACTTAGGGCTGTGTCGGATAGGTCAGGCGTTAGGCTTCCGGCAAGTCTATCTTGCCGACAAAGCTGTAATAAATCTCAATGTCCTGCCTGCGGGTGCCGTTCTCGTCATAGCTGCACTCATGCACGACGATTTTCTCAATCATTTCCCGCAAGAGGGTGGGGGTCAATTCTTCAAAAGCAAGGTGCTTTCTCACAATCCCCATGAATTTCTCGGCGTTGACGGTGGCGGCCTGCGACTTGGAAAGTTCCTCCTGCAAAGCGGCAGCCCGGTCTTTCAGTTCCCGCTGCTCCTGCTCATAGTCCGCCGACAGCTCCATGAAACGCTCGTCGCTGATTTTGCCGTTCACATTGTCCTCATACAGCCGCTTGATAATGCGG
>HF991786.1 GCA_000431535.1 Clostridium sp. CAG:678 | reverse complement strand
CTACTCGCCACGATTTTACAGTCAAATTCGTTACAATGCTTTAATTGTAGATGTTTTCCTCATTCACAACCTCCATAGCACACGCCCGTATGTTATTCATTCGACCAACCCACTCTAAGGTGTTTTCAACCTTTAACTGCTCCGTGATACCCTGTGCCTGTTTCATCTGCTCTGTGAGTATTTCAAAGCGTTCTTGTGCCTGCCTGTCAATGTCGGCAAGGTAAGTGTTCAGCCTGCCGCTTGTCAATAGCGTTGTGTATGTATTTCTGTGGTATTCTTTCAGATACCGCAAGTGCCGCTGTCCCCACAAACCGATAGGTTGTTCTTTTTCGGCTGGTAAGATAAAACAAGGAATATAATAATCTCCTTGCAGTTCATACCACATACCATTTTTATCATCGTAAATGTACTTGTCCATTGAAAAATCCTCCGTTATAATATATTCGCACATACATCACAGTTCTCCGATTGCCACACTCTGTTATATCTTGTTGTGAGATTTTCTTGCCCTTGTATTTGCCCTTATGAGCAAAGAGGGAAAGAATAAACTTGTGTGTAATCGTATAAAGAGATAAGGCGAACACATTGCGATAAATCCTTTATTTTCAAGGCTTTTGGAGGATTTTATTAAAACACTGTA